>NZ_JBIWGK010000011.1:0-331867 GCF_044763565.1 Streptomyces sp. NPDC096013
AAACACTCGGCTGGAAAACCCCAGCCGAGCGCCTGCGTGATCTACTGACAGCCGCGTAAGCCATCAGGTGTTGCGAGGACCCCAAGAATCCGCCGTGTGAGGGCGCGGGGCGTCGTCGTAGCCGAACGGGGTGTTACTTCACCGGCTGGGGCTCCGGGGCGTTCTCCGGTTCCGAGGTGCCCGCCGGGGGCTCGTCCTCGGTCGGCTTCTTGACCGAGTCGAGGAGGAGCTGGGCCACGTCGACCACCTGGACCGACTCCCTCACTGCCCCGTCGTTCTTCTTGCCGTTGACGGAGTCGGTCAGCATGACCAGGCAGAAGGGGCAGGCCGTGGAGACGATGTCCGGGTTCAGGGAGAGGGCTTCGTCGACGCGTTCGTTGTTGATGCGTTTGCCGATGCGCTCTTCCATCCACATGCGGGCGCCGCCGGCGCCGCAGCAGAAGCCGCGTTCCTTGTGGCGGTGCATTTCCTCGTTGCGCAGGCCGGGGACGCTGGCGATGATCTCGCGCGGGGGTGTGTAGATCTTGTTGTGGCGGCCCAGGTAGCAGGGGTCGTGGTAGGTGATGATGCCCTCGACCGGGGTCACCGGGACCAGCCTGCCCTCGTCCACCAGGTGCTGGAGGAGCTGGGTGTGGTGGATGACCTCGTAGTCGCCGCCGAGCTGCGGGTACTCGTTGCCGATCGTGTTGAGGCAGTGCGGGCAGGTCGCGACGATCTTCTTCGCCGACCTCGGCTTCGCCGACGCGGCGACCACCGCGCCGTCGTCGTCGAGTTCCTCGCCGAAGGCCATGTTCAGCGCCATGACGTTCTCCATGCCGAGCTCCTGGAACAGGGGCTCGTTGCCCAGGCGGCGGGCGGAGTCACCGGTGCACTTCTCGTCACCGCCCATGATCGCGAACTTCACGCCCGCGATGTGCAGGAGTTCCGCGAAGGCCTTCGTGGTCTTCTTCGCCCGGTCCTCCAGCGCGCCCGCGCAGCCCACCCAGTACAGGTACTCGACCTCGGTGAGGTCCTCGATGTCCTGGCCGACGACGGGGACCTCGAAGTCGACCTCCTTGAGCCATTCCAGGCGCTGCTTCTTCGCCAGGCCCCAGGGATTGCCCTTCTTCTCCAGGTTCTTCAGCATCGTGCCGGCCTCGGAGGGGAACGCCGACTCGATCATCACCTGGTAGCGGCGCATGTCGACGATGTGGTCGACGTGCTCGATGTCCACCGGGCACTGCTCCACACAGGCGCCGCAGGTGGTGCACGACCACAGGACGTCCGGGTCGATGACCCCGCCCTCCTCGGCCGTGCCGATCAGGGGGCGCTCCGCCTCCGCCAGGGCCGAGGCGGGGACATCCTTCAGCTGCTCCTCGGTGGCTTTCTCCTCGCCCTCCATGGACTTGCCGCCGCCCGCCAGCAGGTAGGGGGCCTTGGCGTGCGCGTGGTCCCGCAGCGACATGATCAGGAGCTTGGGGGAGAGCGGCTTGCCGGTGTTCCAGGCCGGGCACTGCGACTGGCAGCGCCCGCACTCCGTGCACGTGGAGAAGTCCAGCAGGCCCTTCCACGAGAACTGCTCCACCTGGGAGACGCCGAAGACGTCGTCGTCACCGGGGTCGGCGAAGTCGATCGCCCTGCCCCCCGAGGTCATGGGAAGCAGGGCGCCGAGGGAGGTGGCGCCGTCCGCGTTGCGCTTGAACCAGATGTTCGGGAACGCCAGGAAACGGTGCCAGGCCACACCCATGTCCGTCTTGAGGGCGACCGTGATCATCCAGATGAAGGAGGTCGCGATCTTCACGCCCGCGAAGAAGTACGTGAGGTTCTGGAGTGTGGAGACGTCCAGGTGGCGCAGCGCCGAGACGACGGGGTACGAGATGAAGAACGAGGCCTCGTAGGCGTCCACGTGGTGCTGGGCGCCCTCCAGGGCGTGCAGCATGAAGATGCACACGCCGACGATGAGGATGACGGCCTCTACGAAGTACGCCTGGCCGAAGTTGGAGCCGGCGAAGCGGGACTTGCGGCCCGGCTTGTTCGGCTTGTTCAGCTGGCGGATCGCGATGAGGACCAGGATGCCGAGGACCGTCATCGTGCCGATGAACTCGACGAAGACGTTGTACGGCGCCCATTCGCCGATGACCGGCAGCAGCCAGTCGGCCTGGAAGAGCTGGCCGACGGCGTTGACGATCGTCAGCAGCAGTGAGAAGAAGCCCACCGCCACGAACCAGTGCGCGACGCCGACGACACCCCAGCGGTTCATCCGGGTGTGGCCGAGGAACTCCTTGGCCACGGTGACGGTGCGCTGGACGGGCTCGTCGGTGCGGGTGCCCTTGGGCACGTTCTGGCCGAGTCGCATGAAGGTGTAGATCTGGAGGACGGCGCGGGCGAACAGCGCCACACCGACCACGATCAGAACCAGCGACACGATGATCGCGGCGAGTTGCATTTCAGGGCTCCTCGGGCCTGCGAGGGGTCAATGGCATCACCGCTCAGCACATTACTAAGCGGTAACTTAATCGGTTCGACCGAGACTACCCCTATCTTGCGTCGCACTGTAGCCAGCCGTGCGGTGACGTGCGTCGCTGAGGGTCGCCTAAAAAGACCTGCTCCGGGCAGTTCTCAAGCTTGTTACGGTCTGATCGTGTTATTCGTACTGAATTGGTACATTTGCGGCTAATTTGGATTCGTGCTCTACGGGATTCTCGCCGCCACGACCGCCCTCCTCCTCTCCGCCCTGCTCGCCGCACTGCTCCGAGTGCCCGCGCTCCGGGCCGGACTCGTCGACCGGCGGCGACGGACCCGACCCGTTCCGCTGCTCGGGGGACTGGCGGTCGCCCTCGCCGTCTCGGCGGTCACCTGGGCGTGCGACCGGACCGGACTCGCCCCCCTCGGCGACGGCGTCGACGGCCTGCTGGCCGCCGGGGGCGCGGTCGCCGGGCTGGGGCTCGTCGCCGACGTCTGGCGGCTGAAGACCCGGTTCCTGGTCCTCGGTACGACCGTGGCGGCCGCCTGTGTCGTGCCGTACGGCGAGATCGGGGTGCCAGGCGGGGCGCTGGCCGTGGTGTGGATCGTGTTCGTCGCTGGTGCCTTCAAGGGGCTCGATCACGCCGACGGGCTCGCGGGGACCATCGGGGTGATCACCGCCTTCGGGGTCGGGGCCTGTGCCGCGATGGAAGTGATGGACGGGCTCGCGGTGTTGCTCAGTGTGCTGGCCGCCGCGCTCACCGGGTTCCTGATGCACAACTGGCATCCCGCGCGGATCGCGCTCGGCGCGTGCGGGTCGCTGTTCACGGGGTTCCTGCTCGCCTCGGCCGCCGTGCTCACCCAGGCCGGGCGCGCTCCGGGTGACGGTGCGGGCGTGCTGTTCTCGCTCACCGCCGTCGCCAGCGCCGACGCCGTACTGGTGCTGCTGTCGCGGCGGCTGGCCGGGCGGGCGCTGCTGCGGGGCGGGCCGGACCATCTCGCCCACCGGCTGCGGCGGTTGGGGCTCACTCCGCAGGGGGCGGTGGTCCTCCTGGCGATCGGAGGGTTCTCCGGGGTGCTCGTCGGGGTGCTCGTGCACAACGGGTGGGTGGACGGTTCCGCCGTCATGTGGGTGGTGGGTGGGGCCCTTGTTGTCGTGTTCGGGCTGCTTAAAGTCTCGGTCTACGGGGGACGGCGTGCCGTATCGACGCAGGTCAGGGCGCAGTTGCGTGTAAGGAACGGATAAGAGTTGAGTCCGCCCGACTCAGCTCTGTTGACCCAGCGGTGAGTGTCGTGCACACTTGAGTCCGTTCCACTCAAGTCATTGCTGGAGGAATCAACCATGGCACGTGCGGTCGGCATCGACCTGGGCACGACTAACTCCGTCGTCAGCGTTCTTGAAGGCGGCGAGCCCACCGTCATCACCAACGCAGAGGGCGCCAGGACCACGCCGTCCGTCGTCGCCTTCGCCAAGAACGGCGAGGTGCTCGTCGGAGAGGTGGCCAAGCGCCAGGCGGTCACGAACGTTGACCGGACCATCCGTTCCGTGAAGCGCCACATGGGCACGGACTGGAAGATCGAGCTCGACGGGAAGAACTTCAACCCGCAGCAGATGAGCGCGTTCATCCTGCAGAAGCTGAAGCGCGACGCCGAGGCGTACCTGGGCGAGAAGGTCACGGACGCGGTCATCACCGTCCCGGCCTACTTCAACGACTCCGAGCGTCAGGCGACGAAGGAGGCCGGCGAGATCGCGGGCCTGAACGTCCTGCGCATCGTGAACGAGCCGACCGCCGCGGCGCTGGCGTACGGCCTCGACAAGGACGACCAGACGATCCTCGTCTTCGACCTCGGTGGCGGCACCTTCGACGTGTCCCTCCTGGAGATCGGTGACGGCGTCGTCGAGGTGAAGGCCACGAACGGCGACAACCACCTCGGTGGTGACGACTGGGACCAGCGCGTCGTCGACTACCTGGTGAAGCAGTTCGCCGCGGGCCACGGCGTGGACCTGGGCAAGGACAAGATGGCCCTCCAGCGTCTCCGCGAGGCCGCCGAGAAGGCCAAGATCGAGCTGTCCAGCTCCACCGAGACCTCGATCAACCTGCCGTACATCACGGCGTCCGCCGAGGGCCCGCTGCACCTGGACGAGAAGCTCACCCGCGCCCAGTTCCAGCAGCTGACGGCCGACCTGCTGGAGCGCTGCAAGACGCCGTTCCACAACGTCATCAAGGACGCCGGCATCTCGATCAACGAGATCGACCACGTCGTCCTCGTCGGTGGCTCCACCCGTATGCCGGCCGTCGCGGAGATCGTGCGCGAGCTGACCGGCGGCAAGGACGCCAACAAGGGCGTCAACCCGGACGAGGTCGTCGCCATCGGCGCGTCCCTCCAGGCCGGTGTCCTCAAGGGCGAGGTCAAGGACGTCCTGCTCCTCGACGTGACCCCGCTGTCCCTCGGCATCGAGACCAAGGGAGGGATCATGACCAAGCTCATCGAGCGCAACACCACGATCCCGACCAAGCGGTCCGAGATCTTCACCACCGCCGAGGACAACCAGCCCTCCGTGCAGATCCAGGTCTACCAGGGCGAGCGCGAGATCGCGGCGTACAACAAGAAGCTCGGGATGTTCGAGCTGACCGGTCTGCCGCCGGCCCCGCGCGGTGTCCCGCAGATCGAGGTCTCCTTCGACATCGACGCCAACGGCATCATGCATGTCACGGCCAAGGACCTCGGCACCGGCAAGGAGCAGAAGATGACCGTCACCGGCGGCTCCTCGCTGCCGAAGGACGAGGTCGACCGCATGCGCCAGGAGGCCGAGCAGTACGCGGACGAGGACCACCGCCGCCGCGAGGCCGCCGAGTCCCGCAACCAGGGCGAGCAGCTCGTCTACCAGACGGAGAAGTTCCTCAAGGACAACGAGGACAAGGTCCCCGGCGAGGTCAAGACCGAGGTCGAGGCCGCCGTCGAGGAGCTGAAGGCCGCGCTCAAGGGCGAGGACACCGCCGAGATCCGCACCGCCACCGAGAAGGTCGCCGCGGTCTCGCAGAAGGTCGGCCAGGCCATGTACGCCGACGCCCAGGCCGGTCAGGCCGCCGGCGGCGACGCCCCGGGTGCCGAGGCGCCCAAGGCGGACGACGACGTGGTGGACGCCGAGATCGTGGACGACGAGCGCAAGGACGGTGCCGCGTGACGGAGGAGACCCCGGGCTTCGAAGAGAAGCCCGACGTCCCCTCCGGCGCCACCCCCGACGACGCCGAGCCGCAGGCCGCCTCCCCCTCCAGCAGTGGGGAGGGGGCGGCCCCGGCAGGGGACGCAAGTGCACAGATCGCCGGTCTGACGGCCCAGCTGGACCAGGTGCGCAAGGCGCTCGACGAGCGCACCGCGGACCTCCAGCGGCTCCAGGCCGAGTTCCAGAACTACCGCCGCCGGGTCGAGCGCGACCGGATCGCGGTCAAGGAGATCGCCGTGGCGAGCCTCCTGACCGAACTGATGCCCACGCTCGACGACATCGGTCGCGCGCGGGAACACGGTGAACTCGTCGGCGGTTTCAAGTCGGTGGGCGAATCCCTGGAGACCGCCGCGGCGAAGATGGGGCTTCAGCAGTTCGGCAAGGAGGGCGAGCCCTTCGACCCGACGATCCACGAGGCCCTGATGCACTCGTACGCGCCGGACGTCACGGAGACGACCTGCGTGGCGATCCTCCAGCCCGGGTATCGCATCGGCGAGCGCACCATCCGCCCCGCGCGGGTGGCGGTCGCGGAGCCGCAGCCCGGCGCCGCGCAGACCGGCAAGGCGGAGTCCTCGGACGCCGCCGAGACGGCGGACGACGACAAGGAGAGCGGTGGCCCGGACGAGGGCTGACATCGCACCCCACGGGACTCGCACGGCGAGTAGCACCAGAGGAAAGGAGGGACGTCGAGGATGAGCACCAAGGACTTCATCGAGAAGGACTACTACAAGGTCCTCGGCGTCCCCAAGGACGCCACCGAGGCCGAGATCAAGAAGGCGTACCGGAAGCTCGCCCGCGAGTTCCACCCGGACGCCAACAAGGGCAACGCCAAGGCCGAGGAGCGCTTCAAGGAGATCTCCGAGGCCAACGACATCCTCGGTGACCCCAAGAAGCGCAAGGAGTACGACGAGGCCCGCGCCCTGTTCGGCAACGGCGGCTTCCGCCCGGGGCCGGGCGGCGCGGGCGGCGGCAACTTCAACTTCGACCTGGGCGACCTCTTCGGAGGCGGCGCCCAGGGCGGTGGCGCCGGGGGTGCCGGCGGCTTCGGCGGCGGGATCGGTGACGTCTTCGGGGGCCTGTTCAACCGGGGTGGCGCGGGCACGACCCGTACCCAGCCCAGGCGCGGCCAGGACATCGAGTCCGAGGTCACGCTCAGCTTCACGGAAGCGATCGAAGGGGCCACGGTGCCGCTGCGGATGTCCTCGCAGCAGCCCTGCAAGGCCTGTTCGGGCACCGGCGACAAGAACGGCACACCGCGCGTGTGCCCGACCTGCGTCGGCACCGGCCAGGTGGCGCGCGGCTCCGGCGGCGGCTTCTCCCTCACCGACCCGTGCCCCGACTGCAAGGGCCGCGGCCTCATCGCCGAGCACCCCTGCGTCGAGTGCAAGGGCAGCGGGCGCGCCAAGTCGTCCCGGACCATGCAGGTCCGGATCCCCGCGGGGGTCACGGACGGCCAGCGCATCCGGCTCCGCGGCAAGGGCGCACCGGGCGAACGCGGCGGACCCGCGGGCGACTTGTACGTCATGGTGCATGTCGACGCGCACCCGGTGTTCGGCCGCAAGGACGACAACCTCACGGTGACGGTCCCGGTGACGTTCGCCGAGGCGGCACTCGGCGGCGAGGTCAGGGTGCCCACCCTGGGCGGGCCCCCGGTGACGCTGAAGCTGCCCCCGGGCACGCCGAACGGCCGGACGATGCGCGCCCGGGGCAAGGGCGCGGTCCGCAAGGACGGCACGCGGGGCGACCTCCTCGTCACGGTCGAGGTGAGTGTCCCGAAGGACGTCACGGGGAATGCTCGTGACGCACTGGAGGCGTACAGAGAGGCGACCGCGGGAGAGGACCCGCGGGCGGAGCTGTTCCAGGCCGCGAAGGGAGCATGAGAGTGATGGACGGCCGTCGACGCAACCCGTACGAGCTGACCGAGGAGACCCCGGTCTACGTCATCTCGGTGGCGGCCCAGCTCTCCGGCCTGCACCCGCAGACGCTGCGTCAGTACGACCGCCTCGGCCTGGTCTCCCCGGACCGCACGGCCGGGCGCGGCCGGCGCTACTCGGCCCGCGACATCGAACTGCTGCGCACCGTCCAGCAGTTGTCGCAGACCGAGGGCATCAACCTGGCGGGCATCAAGCGCATCATCGAGCTGGAGAACCAGGTGGTCGCGCTCCAACAGCGCGTCGCCGAGCTCCAGTCGGCGGTCGAGGGCGCGGCGGCGACGATGCAGCAGCGCGAGGCCGCGGTGCACGCGTCGTACCGGCGCGACCTGGTGCCGTACCAGGAGGTCCAGCAGACCAGTGCGCTGGTGGTGTGGCGGCCGAAGCGGCAGCAGTCCTCGGACTGACGTCCACGCACACACGGAAGGGGCCCGGAGTTTTCTCCGGGCCCCTTCCGCATGCCGCCTGGCGCGGAGAGGGCGGAGTCGGTCGCGCCGATCTTTGCCCTTTCATGAACTTCCGCTGGATGGAGGGTCCGTAAAGGGTGTTTGAAGGTGATTTCGCGAGGTCTCCACATGCCGAACGGAACGTGGCGTTGCCATCTCGTTAAGTGGTTCCGCTTGACGGCGGTGGTCGCATCCGCGTTGGCTTTTCAGTCACCTGGGTTGCAATGCTGCACCCTCGTCCGGACGGCACCAGAAGTGAGCACCCCAATGCGTCGTATCGCCATACCCGTGGCCGCGTTCTCGCTGGCCCTCCCCCTGGCCGCCTGTGGCGTCCTCAACTCCTCGGGGAGCAGCTCGGACGCGACTCCGGCGAAGGGCAACGACATCACGGTGGGCGTGCTCATGCCGGAGAAGACGAACACGCGGTACGCGGAGTTCGACTACCCGATCATGAAGGCGAAGATCCAGGAACTCACCGCGAACAAGGGCAAGGCCGAGTACGAGAACGCCGGTGGCGTCGCGTCCGTCCAGGACAAGCAGATGCAGAAGATGATCGACGAGAAGGTCGACATCATCGTGCTCGACGCCGTCGACTCGCACGCCATCCGGACGATGGTGGCGAAGGCCAAGGCGGCCGGCATCCCGGTCATCGCCTACGACCGTCTCGCCGAGGGCCCGGTCGACGCGTATGTCTCCTTCGACGGCGAACTGGTCGGCGAGGTGCAGGGCCGCTCCCTGCTCGAGGCGCTGGGCGGCAACGTGGACACCTCCGACAAGATCGTGATGATCAACGGCTCGCCCACCGACCCCAACGCCGCGGTGTTCAAGGGCGGCGCGCTGTCCGAGTTGCAGGGCAAGGTGACGATCGCCGAGAGCTACAACACCAAGGCCTGGGACCCGGTCGTGGCCCAGAAGGAGATGACCGAGGCGATCGGCAAGCTCGGCAAGGGCAACATCGCCGCCGTGTACTCCGCCAACGACGCGATGGCCGGCGGCATCATCAAGGCCCTGAAGGCCTCGGGCCTGACGAAGCTGCCCCCCGTCACCGGCCAGGACGCCGAACTCACCGCCGTGCAGCGGATCGTGACCGGCGAGCAGTACATGAGCGTCTACAAGCCGTACCCCGACCTCGCCGAGGCCGCCGCGAAGATCGCCGTCGCCAAGGTCCAGGGCAGGGACATCGAGTTCGACGCCCTCACCCGTGACAACGTGGACAGCCCCACGAACAAGAAGATCCCCTCGCAGCTGGTGTCCGTGGTCGCGCTGACCAAGGACAACATCAAGACGACGGTGGTCGCGGACGGGATCTACAAGATCTCCGACATCTGCACCTCCGACTACAAGAGCGCGTGCGCGACCATCGGGCTGAAGTAGCGCCCGGTCGGCCGCTGTCGGCGACGACCGGGGTGGTGCGGACCGGGCCCGTGGCCGTGAAGCGCCGTCCGTGCCCCACCAGTGGCCGCGTCGAGGGCGTGGAGGCGCTCGTGGTCGTTCCCCGCGCACAGGGTGCCGTCCGCGCCCGTGGGGCCGACCGGACGGCCCCACGGGCGCGGAGGCGCGGTTCGTCGACTCGTCGACCGGCCGGCATGGTGAGGGGCGTGGCCCGCCGCCGTGCGCTCATGCCACCCGGGTGAACTCCACCGTCACCTCCGGCGGCCCGCCCGCCACTCCTCGGTAGATCCCCTTGTGCGGGGTCACGTCGTCGTAGTCCCGCCCCCGCCCGACCACCACATGGGACTCGTCGGGCCGGGTCCGGTTGGTGGGGTCGTAGCCGCACCAGTCGCCCGCCCAGTACTCGATCCAGGCATGGCTCTGGCCGGCCACCGGGCGGTGCAGCTCGGCCTCCCGCTCCGGGTGGAGATACCCGGAGACATAGCGCGTGGGCAGGCCGAGCCCCCGCAGCAGCGCGATGGTCACATGGGCGATGTCCTGGCAGACCCCGGCGCCCTGCTCCCAGGCCTCGGTGGCCGAGGTGTTCACGCCGGTGACGCCGGGCAGGTAGGCCACCCGGTCGGCGACCAGCGCGGAGACCGCCACCGCCGTCTCGTGCGGATCGAGCCCTACGGCGCTCCTGCGCGCCTTCTTCAGCAGCTTGGGCGGGACCGTCGTACGGACGGTGGGGCCGAGGAATTCCAACAGGCGCGAGTTCGCGGCCCGTTCGGTCACCTCCTGCCAGTCGGGCGCGGGCCCGAGCTCCTCCGGCGGGGACGTCTCGACGAGGCTCGACGCGGTGATCGTGAGATCGGCGTGCGGGTCCATGAGGTCGAAGCCGGTGACCTGGGTGCCCCAGTAGTCCCAGTACGACCAGGTCGGCGTCGTCGGGTTGACGGTCACGCGTGCGTCCAGCGTGGTCTGGCCGGGCAGCGTGAGCGGTGTCATCCGGACCTCGTTGTGGGAGGAGACGGCCGCCTGGGTGTACGACACGTGGGTGGTGTGACGGATGCGAAGCCTCCGGGTCATCTCAGGCTCCTTCCTGGGCCCACTCGACGGGCCCCTGGTACGGGAAGAACAACTCCGCGACCGCTTCCGCCGAGTCCATGCAGGCGTGCTGCAAGTCCTTGAGGAGGGCGGGCAGTTGCTCTTCCAGGGCGTGCGAGTCCAGGTATTCGAGACGGGTGCGCAGCCGGCCGATGGGACGGCGCGCCGGGTCCTGCCGCTGGCGCCCGAGCGCGGTCAGGCACTCCTCGGCCGTCGTCAGCGCGTGCAGCGCCGAGCGCGGGAAGTCCCGGTCCATGAGCAGGAATTCGGCCACGCGCGGGGTGTCCCCGAACCCGCCGTACACCCGCGCGTACGCCTCGTCGGCGCCGCTCGCGCTGAGCAGCGTCGGCCAGTCGGGCGCGTGCGCCGCGTCCAACACCCGTACCGACAGCAGCCGTACGGTCATGTCGACCCGTTCCAGGCTCCTGCCGAGGACGACGAAACGCCAGCTGTCGTCCCGGCTCATCGTCGAGTCGGCGAGCCCGAAGAACAACGCGGCCCGTCTGCGCACGAGTTCGAGATAGGAGTACGGGCCGGTGCGGCGGGCCGCGAGGCGCTGGTCGGCCAGGGCGTGCCAGGTGGAGTTGAGGCACTCCCACATCTCCGAGGAGACGGCCTCCCGGGCGCTGCGGGCGTTGAGGCGGGCGGCGCCGAGCGCGCCCTCGATGGAACAGGTCGACCGGGCGTCGAACGCGAGCTGGTCCAACACCTGCTGCATGTCCACGCGTTGACCGCCCGCGTCGACCCCGAGGATCGCGTACAGCGACCGGCAGGCCGCGTCCTCGTCGCGCCAGGGGTCCTCCAGCAGACGGTGCAGATAGGCGTCGAGGATGCGCCCGGTGGCGTCCGCCCGCTCGACGTAGCGGCCCGTCCACGTCAGGGCCTCGGCTATCCGGGAGAGGATCACGTCGTTCACTGCTGCGCCCCTTCCTGTACGACCGTGGGGTTGCCGTCGGGGCCGAGCTGGCGGGGTGCCACCTCGGGCAGTGCGCCGTCCGGGGCGGCCGGTTCGGGCTGTTCGGCGGGGCCCTCCGCGAGCACCCAGGTGTCCTTGGAGCCGCCGCCCTGGCTGGAGTTGACGATCAGGTTGCCCTCCTGGAGGGCGACGCGGGTGAGGCCGCCGGGCAGCACCCAGACGTCGGTGCCGTCGTTCACGGCGAACGGCCGCAGGTCGATGTGGCGCGGTGCCATGCGTTCGCCCGCGAGGGTGGGGGAGGTGGAGAGGGCGACCGGGCGCTGGGCGATCCAGCCGCGCGGGTCGGCGGCGACGGCTTTGCGAGTGCGTTCGAGGGTCTTCGCGTCGGCCTTGGGTCCGATGACGATGCCCATGCCGCCCGCGCCGTCGACGGGCTTCACGACCAGCTGGTCGATCTGGTCGAGGACCGCCTCCAACTGCCCTGGCTCGTCGGGCCGGTAGGACTCCACGTTGGGGAGAACCGGTTCCTCGGAGAGGTAGTAGCGGATGAGGTCGGGGACGTAGGTGTAGAGGAGCTTGTCGTCCGCGATGCCGTTGCCCACCGCGTTCGCGAGTGTGATGTTCCCGGCCTGGGCGGCGTTCATGATGCCCGGGCAGCCGATCACCGAGTCGGGGCGGAAGTGCAGCGGGTCGAGGAAGTCGTCGTCGAGCCGCCGGTATACGACGTGGACGGGCACCTCGCCGCGCGTGGTCCGCATCCACACCCGGTTGTTGCGGCAGACCAGGTCGTGCCCCTCGACCAGCTGCACGCCCATCAGCCGTGCCAGCAGGGCGTGTTCGAAGTAGGCGGCGTTGCTCGGCCCCGGGGTGAGGACCACGACGCGCGGGTCCTGGGTGCCGGCGGGCGCGGCGGCCCGCAGCGCGGCGAGCAGGCGTTGCGCGTATCCGTCGACGGGGACCACGTGCTGCTCGGCGAAGAGGGAGGGGAAGATCCGCGTCATGGCCCTGCGGTTCTCGATGACGTACGACACTCCGCTCGGCACCCGGACGTTGTCCTCGAGCACCCGGAAGTCGCCGGCCTCGTCACGCACGAGGTCGATGCCGGCGACGTGGATGCGGACCCCGCCCGGTGGCTCGACCCCCTGCGCCGCCCGGTGGAAATGGGTCGAGTTGAGAAGCAGCCGCCAGGGCACGACCCCGTCCTCGAAGGCGCGGCAGTGCGAGTACGCGTCGGAGAGATAGGCCTCCAGTGCCCGCACCCTCTGCGCCACCCCGCGCTGGATGAGGTCCCACTCCAGCGCGTCGATGATCCTCGGCACCAGGTCCAGGGGCCATGGTCGTTCCTCGCCCGCGAAGGCGTAGGTCACGCCGCGGTCGGTGAAGGCGCGGGCCATCTGGTCGGCCCGGAAGCGCAGTTCACTCGGCTCGATCGGCTGGAGTGCCGCCAGTACCGGCTCATAGGCGGCTCTGACCTCACCCGGCCGCACAAACATCTCGTCCCACGCATCGGCCAATGCGTATGCGTCAAATATGTCCGCCATGAGGGGACGTTAAGTGCGATACGTAACACCGTGATCTCTGAGTGATTTCCGGCAGCTCACGCGGAAAGTGATACGACGAGAGGCTCGATGGCACTGGCCGGACACCCCCCAGCTTGTTGCAAGGTGAGCCACGGAGGCCGGGATATAGCGGGCGATACCGGAGGTTTTCGGGGGCTGTTCGAGGGGGAGGCGTGTTGCGGAGCAGGTCGGGTCCGCGCATAGTTGCGCTGCAAAGAGGCGGGAAGCGGGGGTGGGATGGGCGATGGCCGGGCACGGGACGGACGAGCATCCACACGGTGCTGACCGACTCTGCGGCCCCGGGGACCGTGTGTACTCCCGGGCCGTACGGCGGGGCCGAGTGCCGCGCACGGACGCCGAACCGGTGCCGTGCCTGCTGGAGCTGGCCCTCCTCCACCCCGACCCCGACGACATGGCCTGGCTGGTGCCGACCTCCCCGCAGGAGGTCATGACCCGCCTGCTGCGCGGGGTCTACGACGAGGTCAGCGAGAGCCACCGGCGGGTCGGCTCCGCGGTCGCGGCCTTCGAGCGGTACGCCGGTCTCGGCCGCCGTATCCAGGCGCCCGCGACGGCGTCGGCGGCGCTGGAGGGCGGTGCCGCGATCCGCGTCCTGGACGGGCTGTCCCGTATCCAGGCGGCGATGGACGACGCGACGGAGGCCTGCACCGGCGAGGTCCTCACCGTCCAGCCCGGCGGCATCCGTCGCGAACCGGAACTCACCGAGGGCCTGCACCGCGCCCTCGCCCTGCGCTCACGCGGGGTACGGATGCGCGACCTGTACACCCATGTGGCCCGCCACGGCCAAGGCCTGCTGAACTACCTGGAGTTGATGGGCGACGCGGTGGAGGCGAGGACGCTCGACGAGGTCGTCGACCGCCTGATCCTCTTCGACCGCACGGTCGCCTTCATCCCCGCCAACGCCGACCACACGATGGCCCTGGAGCTGCGGCATCCCGCGCTGATCGAGTACTTCGTCACCGTCTTCGACCGCCTGTGGCGCCTCGCCATCCCGGTCGCCGCCCCCCTGCCCGACACCGGCATCGAGGGCATCTCCCACCGCGAACAGTCCATCGCCGCCCTCCTCGCGGACGGCCACCAGGACGCGGTGATCGCCGAACGCCTCGGCATAAGCGTCCGCACCTGCCGCGCCCACATCGCCCGCCTCTCGGAGACCCTCGGCGCGGCCAGCCGCACCCAACTCGGCGTCCGCATAGCGCAGGTGGGCCTGGACGGCCCCACGTCCCGCCACCCGGACGTCCCGGTCCAGCTCACCCCGGCGGATCGAGAATCCCCGACTGCCCGATGAGATAGCCGAGTTGGGCCCGGCTCTCGCTGCCGAGGGTGGCGGCGAGTTTGGCGATGTGGACGCGGGCGGTGCGGATGTTCATGCCGAGGCGGTCGGCGATGACGGCGTCGGTGTGGCCTTCGACGAGGAGGTTCGCTATGGCTCGTTGGCGGGGGGTGATGCCGTTCGTGGACGGGCGCTGGACCGCCTCGGGATACATGGGGGTGGCGAGGCGCCAGAGGCGGTCGAAGGTGGTCGCGAAGTAGTCGATCAGCGCGGGGTTGCGGACCTCCAGGGCGAGGCTCCGGTCCCTGCTGGCGGGGATGAACGCGACCCGGCGGTCGACGACGATGAGCCGGTCGGTGACCTCGTCCAGGGTGCGGGCCTCCGCGTCGCCCCGCAGCTGCTCGTAGCGGGCCAGGACGAGCGGCTTGTGACGCTGGGTGTGCTGGTACAGGGTGCGGATGCGGCCACCGCGGTCCAGCAGGGCCTGGTCGCGGACGAGCGCGACGGCCTGGGCCTCCTCGCTGCGCGGGGTGACGTTGGGCTGGATGGCGAGAAGCTCGTCCGTGGCGTCCGCCATGGCCTCGGTGATCGCCTCGTTGATGCGCGCCTTGTCACCGAGGACGGTGAGCGCGGGGGAGTCCGCGGCCGTACGGGACCCGTCGAGCCGCAGCAGCGGCGCGAAGGCGGTCTCCAGGCGCTCCTCACGGCGCCGCTCGTCCGCGATGCGCTCGGCCGACCGCCGCAGCAGACGGTGGAGCACGGAGGCGGGAGCGACCGGGCGCAGCCGCCCGGGATCGGCTTCGTCGGGATGCAGCAGTCCGAGACCGGCCAGGCAGGGTGCCGTGTCCGCGTCCTCGGCAGGGACTCGCCCGTCGCGCAGCGCGCGGATGTACAGGCTCAGGCCTTCCGCGCACAGTTCCTCCGCTCCGTGCGTGTGCGCCTCGGTCACGGCGGGCTGTCTCCCTCCTGCGCCGGCTGGTCCTTCTGAAGGATTCCCGACTGAGCTATGAGGAAGCCGAGTTGGGCGCGGCTGCCGCTGCCCAGGGCGGTGGCGAGCTTGGCGATGTGGGCCCGGCAGGTGCGCACGTTCATGCCCAGGCGCCGGGCGATGGCCTCGTCGACGTGGCCCTCGACCAGCAGCTTGGCGATGGAGTGCTGGATGTCGGTGATGCCGTCGGGGGCGGTCTCGTAGGGACTGCCGGCGCTCAGCGGGACCGCGCGGCTCCACATGAACTCGAAGACCTTGATCAGATAGCCGACGAGCCCCGGGTGGCGCAGCTCCAGGGCGACCTGCCGGTCGTCCCGGATGGGGATGAAGGCGACCGTCTCGTCGCAGATGATCAGGCGCTCGACCAGCTCGTCGATGGTCCGGTACTCCGCCTTGCCGTTGGCGAACTGGTCCACGTAGGCCAGCCGCTCGGGGATGTACCGGGCGGTGTGCTGGTACAGGGTCCTGATGCGCACGCCGCGCTCGATCAGGGTCCTGTCGCGCTCCAGGCCCTCGATGATCCGGCGCTCGGGATGGCGGACGCTGGGCTGCACCGTGAGCACCTCGTTGCGGCACTGGTCCGTGGCCAGGTCGAGGGCTCCGTTGATGCGGTCGAGGCCCTCCAGCACGGTGATCGAGTGCGCCGGGGCCGAGCCCTGCGCGGTGAGCGTCATGAACGGCTCGAAGACCTCGGCCAGCTCCATGGACGTGCGTCTGCGCTCGGAGATCTCGCGTTCGAGCGGGTTGAGCCGCAGGGACAGCGCCACCGCGGGGGGAACCGGCCGGAGCCAGTTCTCGTCGTCAGGATCGGCGTGCAGGAGGGCGAACTCCATCAGACAGGGAGCGGCCTCCACATCCACACGGGCGACCCGTCCTGTGCGCAGAGCGTTGGCATATACGCGCCTCCCCTCCTCACACAGTTCAGCGACGGTGTGGGGATGTGTCGCTTCTGTCGGATTTGTCGTCAAATCTCCACCCCCCAGGGTCCTGAACATGCAGGAACATGATGCACTCATTGTGTGGTCATGACGTGCCTGAATGAGCCATCGTCTTATCAGACGGGGGAAGAGGGGACCTTCAAGTGAGGACGAAGCCGACTATGCGTAAGAGAATGCTTCGCTCGGTGCTTGTCGCCGCCTTCTCCGCCGTTGTGGCCTTCGGAACGCTGAGTGGCCTCTCTGGTGCGAAGAGCGACATGCGAGCGGGGGACACCCAATGGTCAGCGGTGAGGGCCGACGCGGTCGTCAGCGATGCCGTTGTGGCCACACCCGGCGACACCCAATGGTCTTAACATGACAACACCTCCTGACGACCGCAGCTTCCGTCGCGAAATGGCCACGGCCTACCGCTCCGGCTGGCACTTCATCGACCTGGCCACCGCCATCCCCCACAGCGGTGACTCGCTCATGGTGACCGTGTTCGGTGAGCCGGTCGTCGTGACGCGGGACGAGGACGAGGACGTACGGGCGTACCGGTGTCTGCGGCGGCCTCGGGGGGCGCCGCAGCCAGTGCGATGTGCCATTCGGTACGGAATGATCTTTGTGAATCTTGACCAGCGAGACCACCGGCTGGTGGAACCGGATGCCCCCGACGTCCAGACCATCTCAGCCACCCCCCGCAGTGCCTGACGCGATTCCCCCGTCGTAAAAGATCGCTCAGGTGCTTCCCCCCGCAGCGGCGTCACCGTGACCTGAACACGGTGACGCCGCTGCAGTTTGTGCGGAATGTGCGGGTATGCCCCCCGCCGTAGTGGCCGGAAATGATCGCTTCAGCGCTTTCCCATGGCCCGTGTCAGCTCAATCTCGATCACCACGCGCGACGGGTTCGGCGACGGCGTCCGCCCATAGCGCTCCGCGTACCGGCGCTCCGCCTCGGTGACCCGGTCGCGTTCGGCGCGTACGAAGGCCCGGCCCTCCAGCGTGGCCCAGCGCCGCCCGTCCACCTGGCAGACGGCCACCCGCGCGCCCTCGGGGCCGGCGGCCAGCACGTTCGCCACCTTCCTGCTCGACTTGTTCGCGATGACCCGAGCGAGGCGCGCCTCCGGGTCGTATGTCACTCCGACAGGGACGACATGCGGGCTGCCGTCCGGGCGCGGGGTGGTGAGGGTGCACAGGTGCCGTTCCTGCCAGAAGCCGAGGTACGACGGGTCGGGGGCGCCCGGGTCGGCGGGGTGGGTGGTCATGTCTCCGGAACTTAGTCGCCGGATCGCTCCCACCACTGCCTTGAGTGGAATAGACTCAACTTTGTGCACGTTGACCGTGTCATTCCGTGCACGAAGGTCGCACGCAGGTCGTAGGAGGAGGAGTACCGGAACGTGGACGCCGAGCTGACCAACAGGAGCCGGGACGCGATCAACGCGGCCAGCAACCGTGCCGTGACCGGGGGGCACGCCGACCTGACCCCGGCGCACCTGCTTCTCTCGCTGCTCGCGGGAGAGGACAACGAGAACATCACCGACCTGCTGGCCGCCGTCGACGCCGACCAGGCCGCCGTACGCTCCGGGGCCGAGCGGGTGCTCGCCGGGCTGCCCAGCGTGACCGGGTCGACCGTCGCGCCCCCGCAGCCCAGCCGTGAGCTGCTCGCGGTGATCGCGGACGCGGGCGAGCGTGCCAGGGAACTCGGCGACGACTACCTTTCGACCGAGCATCTGCTCATCGGTATCGCCGCGAAGGGCGGGGCGGCCGGGGACGTACTCTCCCGGCAGGGCGCCGGTGCGAAGCAGTTGCTGGACGCGTTCCAGAAGAGCAGGGGAGGGCGCCGGGTGACCACACCCGACCCCGAGGGTCAGTACAAGGCGCTGGAGAAGTTCGGTACGGACTTCACGGCCGCCGCGCGCGAGGGCAAGCTCGACCCGGTCATCGGGCGGGACCAGGAGATCCGCCGGGTCGTCCAGGTGCTGTCCCGCCGCACGAAGAACAACCCGGTGCTGATCGGCGAGCCCGGCGTCGGCAAGACCGCCGTCGTCGAGGGGCTCGCGCAGCGGATCGTCAAGGGGGACGTGCCGGAGTCCCTCAAGAACAAGCGGCTGGTCTCGCTCGACCTGGGCGCGATGGTCGCGGGCGCGAAGTACCGCGGTGAGTTCGAGGAGCGGCTCAAGACCGTCCTCGCGGAGATCAAGGACTCCGACGGCCAGATCATCACCTTCATCGACGAACTCCACACCGTCGTGGGCGCGGGCGCAGGCGGCGACTCCGCGATGGACGCCGGCAACATGCTGAAGCCGATGCTGGCCCGCGGCGAACTCCGCATGGTCGGCGCGACCACCCTCGACGAATACCGCGAACGCATCGAGAAGGACCCGGCGTTGGAGCGCCGCTTCCAGCAGGTGCTGGTCGCCGAGCCGAGCGTCGAGGACACGATCGCGATCCTGCGCGGCCTGAAGGGACGCTACGAAGCGCACCACAAGGTCGTCATCGCGGACAGCGCGCTGGTCGCCGCCGCGACCCTCTCCGACCGCTACATCACCTCCCGCTTCCTCCCCGACAAGGCGATCGACCTCGTCGACGAGGCGGCGTCCAGGCTGCGGATGGAAATCGATTCCTCCCCGGTCGAGATCGACGAACTCCAGCGCTCCGTCGACCGGTTGAAGATGGAGGAGCTGGCCCTCGACAAGGAGAAGGACGCCGCCTCCATCGAGCGCCTGGAGAAGCTGCGCCGCGACCTGGCCGACCGCGAGGAGGAACTCCGGGGTCTCAACGCCCGCTGGGAGAAGGAGAAGCAGTCCCTCAACCGCGTCGGCGAGCTGAAGGAGAAGCTCGACGAACTCCGCGGCCAGGCCGAACGCGCCCAGCGCGACGGCGACTTCGACACCGCGTCCAAGCTGCTCTACGGCGAGATCCCCTCCCTGGAGCGGGACTTGGCGGAGGCCTCCCAGGCGGAGGAGGCGTTGGCATCGGCCGCCTCCGGCGGGGGCGCCAAGGACACGATGGTCAAGGAGGAGGTCGGTCCGGACGACATCGCGGACGTCGTCGGCTCCTGGACCGGCATCCCCGCAGGCCGCCTCCTGGAGGGCGAGACCCAGAAACTCCTGCGCATGGAGGAGGAGTTGGGCCGCAGGCTGATCGGCCAGCGCGAGGCGGTGGAGGCGGTGTCGGACGCCGTACGGCGCACCCGCGCGGGCATCGCGGACCCCGACCGCCCGACCGGCTCCTTCCTCTTCCTCGGCCCGACGGGCGTAGGAAAGACGGAACTCGCCAAAGCACTGGCGGACTTCCTCTTCGACGACGAGCGGGCGATGGTCCGCATCGACATGTCGGAGTACGGCGAGAAGCACAGCGTGGCCCGGCTGGTCGGCGCCCCGCCCGGCTACGTCGGCTACGAGGAGGGCGGTCAGCTCACCGAGGCGGTGCGCAGGCGGCCGTACTCGGTGATCCTGCTCGACGAGGTCGAGAAGGCGCACCCGGAGGTCTTCGACGTCCTGCTCCAGGTACTGGACGACGGCCGTCTGACCGACGGCCAGGGCCGCACGGTCGACTTCCGCAACACGATCCTGATCCTCACGTCCAACCTGGGCAGCAACTTCCTGATCGACCCGGTCACCGGCGAGGAGGAGAAGAAGAACCAGGTACTCCAGGTGGTGAGGGCGTCCTTCAAGCCGGAGTTCCTGAACCGGCTGGACGACCTGGTCGTCTTCTCCGCCCTCAACCGCGAGGAACTCGGCCGCATCGCCGCCCTCCAGATCGACCGGCTGGCCAAGCGCCTCGCGGAACGCCGCCTCACCCTGGAGATCAGCGACGAGGCCCTGACCTGGCTCGCGGACAACGGCAACGACCCGGCATACGGCGCACGCCCGCTCCGCCGTCTCGTCCAGACCGCCATCGGCGACCGCCTCGCCAAGGAGATCCTGGCGGGCGAGGTCAAGGACGGCGACACGGTCCGGGTGGACGGGTTCGGGGATGGGTTGATCGTGGGGCGGGCGACGGGGAAGACGCTGTAGGTGGCACCGTAGGGCCCTGGGCCGACTGGATCAGGTCAGCCCAGGGCGGACAGTCCCGGCAGGGGTTGCCACCCCCCTCCCCGGATGGGGGAGGATGGCGGAATCCGTACGAAGGGAAATACACGGTGAGCATCGACCCGTCCTCGATTCCGAACTTCGGGGGCCAGCCCGAGCCGAACCCCCAAGGACCGGCGGGCCCCGTCGTCCCGGATCAGGACCTTGTGAAGCAGCTCCTCGACCAGATGGAGCTGAAGTACGTCGTCGACGACGAGGGTGACCTCGCGGCGCCGTGGGAGCAGTTCCGTACGTATTTCATGTTCCGGGGCGAGGACGACCAGCTCGTCTTCTCGGTGCGGACGTTCTACGACCGCCCGCACGAGATCGACGCCAAGCCGCAGCTGCTGGAGTCCATCGACGACTGGAACCGTCGCACCCTGTGGCCCAAGGTCTACAGCCACACCCATGACGACGGCACCGTCCGTCTCATCGGTGAGGCGCAGATGCTGGTCGGTACCGGCGTCGACCTGAACCACTTCGTGTCCTCGACGGTCAGCTGGGTGCGCGCCGCGATCGAGTTCGACCGCTGGCTCGTCGAGCAGCTCGGCCTCACCGAGGAAGTCGACGAGGCCGCGGAGAAGCCCGAGGACGACGAGGAGTAGGTCTTCTCGGTCCTCCGGGTTCCGCCCGGTCCGGTACGGTACGGTCCGGTACGACGTACGACCTACGTCGTACGACGCGTGACGCACGGCCTGCGCCCGTCCACAGCCTGTGGACGGGCGCAGGCCGTTGTGCCTCGGTCTCAGCCGGCCAGCTTCTTCAGCCGGTCCACCGCTTCTTCCAGGACGCTCACCTTCTTGCAGAACGCGAACCGGACGAACGGCGCGCCCGCGTCACGGTGGTCGTAGAAGACCGCGTTCGGGATGGCGACGACCCCGGCGAGTTCCGGGAGCGCGCGGCAGAAGGCGAAGCCGTCGCCGTCTTTGGACAGCTCCGCGCCGAGGGGGCGGATGTCGGTGGTGACGAAGTAGGTGCCGGCCGGGCGGAAGACCTCGAAGCCCGCGTCCGTGAGGCCGGTCGCCAGGACGTCCCGCTTGGCCTGCATGTCCGCGCGGAAGGCGTCGAAGTACGAGTCCGGCAGCGCGAGGGCCTCCGCGACCGCGTACTGGAACGGGCCCGAGGCCACATACGTGAGGAACTGCTTCGCCGACCGTACGGCGGTGACCAGCGGGGCCGCGGCCGTCACCCAGCCGACCTTCCACCCCGTGAACGAGAACGTCTTGCCCGCCGACCCGATCGACACCGTCCGCTCCCGCATCCCCGGGAAGGTGGCGAGCGGGATGTGCTCGGCGCCGTCGAAGACCAGGTGCTCGTACACCTCGTCGGTGATCACCAACAGATCGCGTTCTACGGCGAGTTCGGCGACGGCGGTGAGTTCCTCGCGGGTGAGGACGGTACCGGTGGGGTTGTGCGGGGTGTTGATCAGGAGCAGGCGGGTGCGGTCGGTGACGGCGGCGCGCAGCTCGTCCAGGTCGAGGCGGAAGTGCCGGTGTGCGACTCCGTCGCGGGGGACCTCGGAGGGGCGCAGGGTGACCGGTACGCGGGTGCCGCCCGCCATGGCGATGCAGGCCGCGTAGGAGTCGTAGTACGGCTCCAGGGCGATGACCTCGTCGCCGGGCTCGACCAGGGCGAGGAGAGCCGCGGCGATGGCCTCCGTCGCGCCCGCCGTGACCAGGACCTCGGTGTCGGGGTCGTAGGAGAGGCCGTAGCGGCGCTGCTGGTGGGCGGTGATCGCGGTGCGGAGTTCGGGGACGCCGGGGCCGGGCGGGTACTGGTTGCCGCGTCCGTCGCGCAGGGCGCGCACCGCCGCCTCGCGGATCTCCTCGGGGCCGTCCGTGTCGGGGAAACCCTGGCCGAGGTTGATCGAACCTGTCTTCAGGGCGAGCGCGGACATTTCGGCAAAGATCGTGGTCCCGAACTCGGCGAGCCGGCGGTTGAGGAGGGGGCGTGCGGTGGAGGTCATGCCGGTCATCCTGCGCCCAAGCTCTGGAGTTCCTCAACTCTGCTTTGGCAGATGAGACGGCCGGGCATCTCTGCTTCACGCACCAACCGAGGCGCCCACGGGGGGCCGCTTCGGGGGAATCGGAAGGAGGGTGGGGCCATGTTCATCGGCATCATCCTGGCGATCATCGCAGTGGCTTTCGTAGGCGCGGTCGTCCGCGCCGGGCGCAAGGACAAACTCAGCAAGGGATCGCGTCGGCGGTCGGGGCTCTCCGGCGGCAGCGCGGCCGGTTCGACCAGCTGGTGGGCAGGGGACGGGGGTTCGTCGTCCTCGGGCGGCGGCGGACATCACGGGGGCGGCCACCACTCCTGCGGCGGCGGCCACTCGTCCTGCGGCGGAGGCTCCTCGTGCGGCGGGGGGTCGTCCTGCGGGGGCGGCTGCGGCGGGGGGAACTGAGCGGCGGGGGGTGCAGCGGGCGGGGTGACTCGGCCCCGGGGGGGGGGCGGATCGGCAGGGGGTTGCCGAGCGGGGTGACTCGGCCTCGGAGGGGGGATCGGCAGGGGGTTGCCGAGCGCCGGGAGACCGGCCCTGCGGGGGCGGGGCCGGCTGATCACCGCGAGGCGCTTCGCGCGGGCGGCGGTCGGGCGTTGTGGGGCGTCTCGGGTGGGGGTGGTCCATCCCGCGCGGGGCGCCTCCGGCGGTTGGGCGGGCACTGGGAGGCGTTTTGCGGGGGGATGGCTGGTACCGGGAGGCGTTTTGCGCGGGGTGACTCAGCACCGTTGGTCGTATCGGGCGACGGCGGTTACGTGCCGGGCGAGAGGCCGGGCGGGGTGGCTGGGTGCCGCGAGGGGTGTCGAGCGGGGCGACTGTGCACCACGGCAGGTATCAGGCGCGGTCGGCTACGCACCCCCCAAAGACATCCAGCCGCAAAGGCAACTGCCCCGTCTCAAGGCATCGGAGCGCAAAGGCACCGCCCCCCAAGACATCGGACCGCAGAGGCAATCGCCCCCCACGGCATTGAGCCGCAGAGGCAACCGCGGCACCCCAAACACACCGTGCCGCCGAGCCAAGCCCACCCCCCAAACCCACCGCTCCGCCGAAGCACCCCCACCCCCAACACACCGCCCCGCCAAGCGAACCCCACCCCCCAACACACCCCCCGCCCCAGCCAACCCCACCCCCCGAAAACATATCGAAAGCTATCGAAAAGTACCGGTCGGAACCCCACCGCTCCCGTCATGCCGCCGCCCGCGCCCCCCGCTCCGGCGTGCGCCTGACACGCGTGGGCGTACGCCTTGGTTGAACAGTTGAGCTGTGCAGCCCCCTGAGGGATGGAAACCCCACGAAGTTGGGTAAAAACGCTGTGGTGGCGCCATCGCTCATGATTCCCTCTAATACATCAACGCAGCCCCAACGCAGCCCCTCGGACGCCCGCAGGCACCTTCTCCTGACTGGGCTGACGGGCTGGCCGGGCCCCTCTCCCGGTGTCGAACGGGGTGTGCCGGACCCCACTCCTCCCCTTTCTTTGCGTGCTAGCGGAGCCGATCCATGCTCACGACCCTGAAGACCTCCTACACCGATACGCGCGCGGCCGACCTCGCCTGGACCCTGGGACGCGAGCCGCTGCCCGCCCTGGCCGCGCTCGATCTCGAACTGGCCGGTGCGAAGCTCCAGTTGAGACTGCTCGGCGCGTCCCACCAGGTACTCCTGGACGAGGAGCGGGGCAGCTGTTCGGAGACGGTCGCGTGCATCCCGGGTTCCAGCACACCGCTGCCGCTCGGCGTGGCCAAGCGGGTCGGCGACTGGGAGTACGAGTTCGCGGCCCGGGTCGAGGTGCTGTCGCCGGGACAGTTCGCGGGCCGCGCCCAGGAACTGCTGGCCCTCGTCGCCGACCATCCGAACGGCCTCGCCGGGGTCTTCCCCGGCAGCCCGCACGCCTTCACCGCGATGCTCGCCCAGCGGTACGAGGGCCAGGTGCACTGGCGCACCTGGCACGCCTATCCGCAGGACGGCCAACTGGTCGCCACCCGGACACGGGTGGGGGTACGGGTGCCGGTGGGGGCGGTCGGGGTGGTTGGGGCGACGGGGGCGATGGGGGCGGTGGGGCACGCGATTCCGTCGCCCGTATGAACCCCGGCCAGCCCCGACGACCCCGGTCGGCCACGGCCAGCCCTGACGAGCCCTCACGACCCCCGTCGGCACCGACCCGGGTCGCCGTAAACACATTCCACACGTGTGGGTGACGAAGCGTGCCCATCATGTGACGTAACGTCGCAGCGTGATCGAACCGCACGCCCCGGCCCGTCCGGGCACCCAGCCGCCGTGGGAAGGCCCCGCGCGGCTGCCCGTGCGGCCGGGTACGGGACGGTTCCTGGTGCTCGCGGGTGTCTTCGTCTGCGCGGCCTGCGGACTCGTGTACGAACTCGAACTGGTCTCCCTCGCCTCGTACTTGATCGGCGACTCGGTCACCCAGGCCTCCGTCGTCCTCTCGGTGATGGTCTTCGCGATGGGCATCGGCTCCCTCGCGGCGAAGCGGCTGCGCTGGCACGCGGCGGCCGGTTTCGGCGCGGTCGAGGCGGCCCTCGCGCTGATCGGCGGTTGCAGCGCGATGGCGCTGTACGCGGTCTTCGCCTGGACGGGGAACTGGGGCGGCCCGTGGGCCCAGGGACCGCGCTGCCTCCTGGTCGCCTTCTCCCTCGCCATCGGCCTGCTGATCGGCGCCGAGGTCCCGCTGCTCATGGAGCTGATCCAGCGCATCCGCCGCCAGGACGCGGGCGGCGCGGTCGCGGACCTGTTCGCGGCGGACTACGTGGGCGCGCTGGTGGGCGGCCTGGCCTTCCCGTTCCTCCTGCTTCCCTTCCTGGGCCAGCTGACCGGCACCCTGCTCACCGGCACGGTCAACGTGGTCGCCGGCGGCTCCCTGGTCCTCGGCCTGTTCCGCCGCGACCTCACCCGCCGGGGCCGCTGGCTCCTGGTCATCGCCAACCTCACCGTCCTCGGCCTGCTCGCCTCGGCCGCCGTCCTGGTCGACGACTTCGAACGGGCCGCACGGCACGCGATCTACGGCAAGGACGTCCGCGTCGCGCTCCAGACCGACGTCCAGGAGGTCGTCCTCACCGGCGGCGACCACGGCCGCCCCCTCGACCTCTTCCTCGACGGCCGCCTCCGGGTCAGCGGACGCGACGAGCACCGCTACCACGAGGCCCTCGTGGACCCCGCGATGAACGGCCCCCACGCGCGCGTGCTCGTCCTCGGCGGCGGTGACGGCCTCGCCGCCGCCGAGGTGCTGCGCCACGGGGGCGTGCGCCGCGTCGACATCGTCGAACTCGACGCGGGAGTCGTCCGGCTGGCCCGCCACGACCCGGCCCTCTCCGCCCTCAACGACCACGTCTACGACGACCCGCGCGTCCACGTCACCACGGGCGACGCCTTCGACCGCCTGCGCGCGGTCCGCCCCGGGACGTACGACGTGGTCGTCGCGGACCTCCCCGACCCCGGCATCACTGCCAGCACGAAGCTGTACTCCCAGGAGTTCTACGGCCTCGCCCGCCGCGCGCTCACGGACCGGGGCCGGCTCGCGGTGCACGCGGGCCCGGTCGCGTCCCGCCGTCAGGTCTTCTGGACGGTGGTCTCCACGATCCGCGCCGCCGGCCTCCACCCCGTCCCGTACCGCGTCGGCGGTCGCGCCTCGGGCTACGCGGCGGGCCCCGACCGTACGACCGGCACGTCCCGGGCACCGGGCGACTGGGGGTTCGTGCTGGCGGCGCGGGGAGCGACGCCCGCGGAGCCGGGACTGGAGAGCGAGGAACGGGCGGCGGAACGGACACGGGTGCCGGGGCTCGCGGCTTCCACGCTGGTGCACCCGCGGTACTGATCCCGTTGGCGCATCCGCGGTACTGATCCCGCTGGTGCACCTGCTGCCCTTCAGGGCCAAGCGGGGTCGGGGCGCGCGACCCCCGGGGACGCCCGCGTCAACACGCCGGTACTTCGCGGCAACGACAGGTGCACCCCCGGTCAACCTGGGTAGGCTCGGCAAGCATGGAGCATGAGGTGCACGTTCCGGTTCCGCCCGCCCGGCTGCGATCCGCGCTCGCGGACCCCGCGAGGATCGCCCGCGCAGTCCCCGGCCTCCAGCAGGACGCCGGCACCGAACCCGTCGCCGGCCGTCTGAAGGTCCGCGTCGGCAGCCACTCCATCACCTACCGGGGTGCGCTGCGCGTCTCCGTACGGGACGACGGTTCGTACGCCGTGGAGGGCGACGCGACGGAGACCCGCGGCACCGGCTCCGTCAAACTCGCCCTCACCCTGCGCGTCCACGACGCGGACGACGGCTCCACCGTCACCTTCGACGGCACGGCGACCGGAGACGGCCGTATCACCGAACTGGCCCCGGACGCGGTGCGGTCGGCGACGACGAGGCTGCTGGACCGGTTCGCGGAGAACCTGGGGGCGGATCTGGAGGAGCAGCCGGGACAGCCCGAACCCTCCAGCCTCGCCCCCGAGTTGGAGGCGGCGGAAGCAGGTGAGCCCGCCGACAGTGAAGCGCGCGATGCCGTCGAAGCGGCCGACGACAGCGATGCGCGCGACGCCGTCGAGGCGGCCGACGACGTCGACGACCCCGATGACGTCGACGGCATGCCCGAGATCGCCGACACCGTCGCCGGCATCGGTGACATCGGCGGCCTGGACGACCCGCACGTCTCCGAGACCTTCGACGAGACCCCCGTACCCCCCGCCGAAGCCGCGCACGCGCGCCGCACGATGATCGGCCGCAGCGCGGAGGAGGTCGACCACGCGCCCCCGCGGGGCCGTTACGCCCCCGTCCCCGCCCCGCAGAACGTCGCGTCGAATGCCACGCTCCGCTGGGCCGCCCCCGCCGCCGCGCTGGTCGTGGCCTCGGCGATCGTGGTCAACAGGGTGCTGCGCAAACGCCGTTGACGGGTCGCCGTCGGCCCTTCCGATCGGCCCAGTAGGGTCGTGCCGTGAGTAACGAAGAGATCACGCTGACCGCGGGCGACGCGGAAGTGACGGTGCAGCCGGGCAACGGCGGCCGTATCGGAGGACTGCGGATCGGCGGCACCGAACTCCTGCGCCAGGGCGAGCGGTTCGGGTGTTTCCCGATGGTCCCCTGGTGCGGGCGGATTCGGGACGGCCGTTTCCTGGACGGCGGGACCGTCCACCAGATGCCCCTCAACTCCCCGCCGCACGCCATCCACGGCACCGTCCGCGACGGCGCCTGGCGCACCGCCCGCCGCACGCCCGACGAGGCGGTCATCACATACGACCTGGTCGAGCCGTGGCCCTTCCCCGGCCGTGTCACCCAGGCCGTCGAGCTGACCGGCGACGCCCTGACGGTCACGATGGCGGTGGAGGCGCACGGGGACTCGTTCCCGGCGCAGATCGGCTGGCACCCGTGGTTCCACCGCAACCTCGGCGGCGAGGACGTGACCGTCGACTTCACCCCGGCCTGGCAGGAGGAGCGCGGCGACGACCACCTCCCCACCGGCAAGCGCGTCGACCGCACACCGGGCCCCTGGGACGACTGCTTCGGCATGCCGGGCGGTGTCGACGTCACGCTGACCTGGCCGGGGCAGCTGGAGCTGAAGGTGACGAGCCCGGAGGAGTGGGTCGTCGTCTACGACGAGCAGGAGGCCGCCGTGTGCGTGGAACCGCAGACCGGCCCGCCGAACGGCCTCAACACCCTGCCCCGCCTGGTCACCCCGATCGAGCCGCTGGAAGCCACGATGACCTGGACTTGGACGCGCCTCTCGGGCCTGCCCGGCGGACCACGTCGACTGCAGTGAACGGCGCCTTCGAGTACCGGTGAGCGGGGTCTGGTGCGTGCAACTGCAAGGCGGAGGAGGGAGGCGACGCGGAGCGTCGGCGACCGACGACAACGCCGCAGGTGTGCGTGCCAGACCCCGCGGCCCGACGTGGTCCGCCGGGCAGGCCCTAGGCTGACAGGCATGACGGACGTACGCGGCGTGGTGCTGCAACAGATCAAGGACAAGGCCGTGGTGCACGGCAAGGTGACCCTGTCGTCGGGTCTGGAGGCCGACTACTACATCGACCTCCGCCGCGTGACCCTCGACGGCGAGGCCGCCCCGCTCGTCGGGCAGGTGCTGCTGGACCTGACCGCGGACCTCGACTTCGACGCGGTCGGCGGGCTGACCATGGGCGCCGACCCGGTCGCCACGTCGATGCTGCACGCCGCCGCCGCGCGCGGCCGGACGCTGGACGCCTTCGTCGTGCGCAAGGCCGCGAAGGCGCACGGCATGCAGCGTCAGGTGGAGGGACCGGAGATCAAGGGCCGCCGCGTCCTGGTCGTCGAGGACACCTCCACCACCGGCGACTCCCCGCTCACCGCCGTCGAGGCCGTGCGCGCGGCCGGTGCCGAGGTCGTCGCCGTCGCGACCATCGTGGACCGGGCGACCGGAGCCGCCGAGAAGATCGAGCAGGGCGCGGGAGTGCCGTACCTCTTCGCCTACTCCAAGGACGAACTGGGCCTGGACTGACGCCCTCCGCCCCCGCGTCCGCCCGGGTCATCCACAGGGCGAGACGGCGGGGGCCACCAGCCGGCCGGGTCTGGAAAGATGGGGCCGACGATGACGTCGCACCCAAGGTCTAGGTCAGGGCCGTAGCACGCAGATCGCGAAGATCGCCAACCCGCAGATACCAAGGAGCGGACAGATGCCCATCGCAACCCCCGAGGTCTACAACGAGATGCTCGACCGGGCGAAGGCAGGCAAGTTCGCCTACCCGGCCATCAATGTGACCTCGACCCAGACCCTGCACGCTGCGCTGCGCGGCTTCGCGGAGGCCGAGAGCGACGGCATCGTCCAGATCTCCACGGGTGGCGCGGAGTTCCTGGGCGGCCAGTACGCCAAGGAGATGGTCACGGGTTCCGTGGCCCTGGCCGAGTTCGCGCACATCGTCGCCGAGAAGTACCCGGTCACGGTCGCGCTGCACACCGACCACTGCCCCAAGGACAAGCTCGACGGCTACGTCCGTCCGCTGCTCGCCGTCTCCGAGGAGCGTGTGAAGGCCGGCGGCAACCCGCTGTTCCAGTCGCACATGTGGGACGGCTCGGCGGAGACCCTCGCCGACAACCTCGCCATCGCGCAGGAGCTGCTGGCCCGCGCCGCCGCCGCGAAGATCATCCTTGAGGTGGAGATCACCCCGACCGGCGGTGAGGAGGACGGCGTCTCGCACGAGATCAACGACTCCCTCTACACCACGGTCGACGACGCGATCCGTACGGTCGAGGCGCTCGGCCTCGGCGAGAAGGGCCGCTACCTGCTGGCCGCCTCGTTCGGCAACGTGCACGGCGTGTACAAGCCGGGCAACGTCGTGCTGCGCCCCGAGCTGCTCAAGGAGCTGAACGAGGGCGTGGCCGCGAAGTACGGCCAGCCGGCCGGCAGCAAGCCGTTCAACTTCGTCTTCCACGGCGGCTCCGGCTCCACCCCGGAGGAGATCGCCACCGCGCTGGAGAACGGCGTCGTGAAGATGAACCTCGACACCGACACCCAGTACGCGTTCACGCGCCCGATCGCGGACCACATGTTCCGCAACTACGACGGCGTCCTGAAGGTCGACGGCGAGGTCGGCTCCAAGAAGACCTACGACCCGCGCACCTGGGGCAAGCTCGCCGAGGCGTCGATGGCCGCGCGCGTCACCGAGGCGTGCGCGAACCTGCGCTCCACGGGCACGAAGATCAAGTAACCCGCACCGCATCACTCACGGGCCCGGCGCTGTCTGTCTACGGCGCCGGGCTCGCTGTATACCTAGGGGCATGTCCGATGTCCGGCTCGCCTCGCCCCAGGGCAAGTGGATCCTGCTGACCACCGTCCTCGGTTCCAGCATGGCCATGGTGGACTCCACCGTCGTCAATGTCGCCCTGCCCCGCATCGGCCAGGATCTCGACGCCGATCTGGCCGCCCTCCAGTGGACCGTCAACGCGTACATGCTCACGCTGGCCGGTCTGATCCTCCTCGGTGGTTCGCTCGGCGACCGCTACGGCCGCCGCAGGATCTTCGTCCTGGGCGTGGTGTGGTTCGCGGCGGCCTCGCTGCTGTGCGGACTCGCGCCGAACGTGGGTGTCCTCGTCGCCGCCCGCGCGCTCCAGGGCATCGGCGGCGCGCTCCTCACGCCGGGCTCCCTCGCCCTCATCCAGGCCTCCTTCCACCCCGACGACCGGGCCAAGGCGGTCGGCCTGTGGTCCGGGTTCGGCGGCATCGGCGCGGCGGTCGGCCCGTTCCTGGGCGGCTGGCTGGTGGACGGGCCCGGCTGGCGCTGGGTGTTCTTCATCAACGTCCCCATAGCGCTCATCTGCGCCCCCATCGCCGTCCGGCACGTCCCCGAGTCCGATGGGGGAGGCCGCAAGCACGGCCGCTTCGACGTGCTCGGCGCGGCCCTCGGCGCCGTGGCGCTCGCGCTGGTGACGTACGCGCTGATCGAGGCGGGCGACGGTTCGCTCGTCGTCGTGGTGCTGACCGCCGTCGCGGGAGTGGCGGCGGGCGTCGCCTTCGTCCTCGTCGAGAAGCGCAGCCCCGATCCGATGATGCCGCCGGACATCTTCGGCTCGCGCCAGTTCACGGCGGTCAACCTCGTCACCCTCTGCGTGTACGCGGCCTTCGGCGGCTTCTTCTTCCTGACCGCGCTCCAACTCCAGGTGGTGGCGGGCTACTCGGCGCTCCAGGCAGGCACGGCCCTGCTCCCGACGACCGCCCTGATGCTCCTGTTCTCGGCCCGCTCCGGCGAACTGGCCCAGCGGATCGGCCCCCGCATCCCCCTCACGGTCGGGCCATTGCTGTGCGCGGCGGCGATGCTGATGATGCTCCGGGTCGGTCAGGACGCCTCGTATCTCGCGGACGTGGTACCGGCGCTGCTGGTGATGGGCACCGGCATGGTCACCCTGGTGGCCCCGCTCACGGCCACCGTCCTCGCCTCCGTCGACACCGCCCGCGCGGGCCTGGCCAGCGGCATCAACAACGCGGCGGCCCGCTCGGCCGGCCTCATCGCGATCGCCGCGCTGCCGCTGCTCGCCGGGATGGGCCCGGAGGCGTACCGCTCGGCCCCGGCCTTCGACCACGCCTTCGACCGGGCGATGCTGTGGTGCTCGGGCGTCCTGGTGGTGGGCTCGGTCCTGGCCTTCGCGACCGTACGGCGCCCGGCGCCGGGCTGTCGTCGCCCGGAGTGCCTGACCCATGGGTCGATCACGGCTCCGCCGCTGGAGCCCCAGGTGGGGAAGGGGCGCCTGGAGTAGCGGCTCGCCGGCGTGCGGCGCCGGGATGCCCGGACCGGGATGCCCGGACCTGGATGCCGGGCAATCGCCGTCGCTGGGGGAGACTGGAACCCATGACGATTCACGAGAACCTCCTCGGGGGCCCGCCCCCGACCCACCTCCCCGAAGACCCCGGCCCGCGCGACCTCCTCGCGGGCGGTACGGCGCCCGCCGATGTCGCCGCGAAGTACCCGACCTCCTCGCTCGCCTGGGCCCGGCTGGCCGACGACGCGTACGAGCGGGGGAGCGTCGTGGAGTCGTACGCCTACGCGCGTACGGGCTACCACCGCGGCCTGGACGCCCTGCGGCGCAACGGCTGGAAGGGCCACGGCCCGGTGCCCTGGGAGCACGAGCCGAACCGCGGCTTCCTGCGCGCCCTGCACGCCCTCGCCCGCGCCGCGCAGGCGATCGGGGAGCAGGAGGAGTACGCGCGCTGCTCGCAGTTCCTGAAGGACTCCTCGCCCACGGCGGCCCAGACGCTCGGCTAGTCCGGGGGCTCTGACGCAGGTCCGCCTGGTGTGACCAGGCGGACCTTGCGGACTCGGGGGACGATTGTGGAGGATGCCCGGTGGGGACCGGGGCCCCCGTGTCGGTAACGGCAGGGGCGGACCGCTACCCGGAGTACGCATCAGGAGACAGCGATGTCCCAGCCGGCTCAGGAAACCCAGGAGCCCGAGGCCCCGCATCTCGACTTCCAGGGGACCACCCCGTACGAGGACTACGTCCAGGCCGACGTCCTCACCCACCTCCAGCACACCCGCTCCGACGACCCCGGCGAGATGGTCTTCCTCGTCACCACCCAGGTCATGGAGCTGTGGTTCACCGTCATCGTCCACGAGTGGGAGACCGCCGCGCGGGCCCTGCGCGAGGACCGGGTGCCGGTCGCGGTCGACGCGCTGAAGCGTTCCGTACGGGAGCTGGACGCGCTCAACGCGTCCTGGCGGCCCCTCGGACAGCTCACCCCGGCCCAGTTCAACTCCTACCGCTCCGCTCTCGGCGAGGGCTCCGGCTTCCAGTCCGCGATGTACCGCCGGATGGAGTTCCTGCTCGGCGAGAAGTCCGCGTCCATGCTCGTCCCGCACCGGGGCGCGCCGCGCGTGCACGCCGAGCTGGAGAAGGCCCTGCACGAACCGAGCCTCTACGACGAGGTGCTGAGGCTCCTCGACCGGCGCGGGCACGCGGTACCCGAGGCCGTGCTGACGCGTGACGTGACGCTGCGGTACGAGCCGTCGGAGCAGGTGGAGGAGATCTGGACCGCCCTCTACTCCGGTGCCGCCGACGACGAACTCGCCCGGCTCGGCGAGGCGTTGACGGATGTCGCCGAGCTGGTGTGGCGATGGCGCAACGACCATCTCGTCGCCACCCGGCGCGCGATGGGCGCGAAGACCGGCACGGGCGGCTCCGCCGGGGTGGCCTGGCTGGAGAAGCGCGCGCAGAAGAACGTGTTCCCCGAGCTGTGGACGGCGCGGTCCCATGTCTGAACTCGCCGTTGAAGCGGAGAAGCTGGACGCCGTCGACGAACTGGCGGGCGTACGCGCGCAGTTCGTCCTCGACACCGCGTCCGATGATGCGGCCGACACTGCGGGCGTCTACCTGGACGGGAACTCGCTCGGCGCGCTGCCGGCCGGTGTCCCCGGCCGGGTCGAGGACGTCGTGCGCCGGCAGTGGGGCGAGCTGCGCATCCGCTCCTGGGACGAGAGCGGCTGGTGGACCGCGCCGGAGCGGATCGGCGACCGGATCGCCCCGCTGGTCGGGGCGGCGGCCGGGCAGATCGTCGTCGGCGACTCCACAAGTGTCAATGTCTTCAAGGCACTTGTCGGTGCCGTGCGCCTCGCGGGGGAGGGCCGGGACGAGATCGTCGTCGACGCGACGACCTTCCCCACCGACGGGTACATCGCCGAGTCGGCGGCACGGATGACCGGCTGCACCCTGCGGCCGGTGACCCCGGCGGAGGTGCCGGGCGCGCTCGGCGACCGTACGGCGGCGGTGCTGCTCAACCACGTCGACTACCGCACCGGCCGCCTGCACGACCTGCCCGCGCTGACGGCCGCCGTGCACGCGGCGGGTGCCGTGGTCGTCTGGGACCTGTGCCACAGCGCGGGCGCCCTGCCGGTCGGGCTCGACGAGCACGGGGTCGACCTCGCGGTCGGCTGCACCTACAAGTACCTGAACGGCGGCCCCGGTTCACCCGCGTACCTCTATGTGCGCCGCTCGCTTCAGGACCGCTTCGACTCCCCGCTGCCGGGGTGGAACTCGCACGCCGAGCCCTTCGGCATGCGGCCGGCCTACGAACCGGCGGCGGGTGCGCTGCGCGGTCGCGTCGGCACACCGGACATCCTGTCCATGCTCGCCCTCGAAGCCGCCCTGGAGGTGTGGGACGGCGACGGCGTCTCGATCGAGGCGGTGCGCGCCAAGTCCCTCGCCCTGACGGACTTCTTCCTCAGGTGCGTGGAGTCGTACGTCCCCGCCGGGCGGGTGGAGTCGGTGACTCCGGCCGCCCACGCGGAGCGCGGCAGCCAGGTCGCGCTGCGCTGCCCGGACGCCGGGGACGTGATGAAGCGGCTGATCGAGCGGGGCGTGGTCGGCGACTTCCGGCACCCGGACGTGCTGCGGTTCGGATTCACGCCGCTGTACATCGGGTTCGCGGACGTGGAGCGGGCGGCGCGGGTGCTGGGAGACGTGGTCCGCTAGAGGCTGTACCTGAATCTAACCGTCGTAAGGCGCGGAAGCGGTTAGTTTTTCGGTGGGCTTCGTGACGTACACCCCTGCCACGGCGGCGGCCCACGCGGCGCGTGCGGCGCGTTCGGCGGCGGGGGTGTCCGGGGCGGTCCCGGTGGTCAGCAACTCGTAGTAGAGGGGCGCCGACACGGCCCGTACGACCTGGGAGGCATCGGTTCCGGCGGGCAACTCCCCGCGCGCCACGCCCTGTTCGACGCAGGGCGCCCACTCGGCGACCCGTACCTCATAGAAGTGGCGCAGGGCATCGGCCGTACGGTCGTCGCAGGTCGCGGCGGCGATGACGGCGCGGAACAGGGCGCCCTGCCGGGGGTCGGCGAGGGTGCGCCGCACCAGCAGCGCGTTGGCGCGCAGGTCTCCGAGCAGCGAACCGGTCTCCTCGCGCGGCAGCGACTGCTCGGCCATGTCCACGAGGAGGTCGGCGACCAGCGCGGTCACCGAACCCCAGCGCCGGTACACCGTCGTCTTGCCGACCCCCGCCCGCCGCGCGACGTCCGAGAGGTCGAGCCGGTCGACGCCCTGCTCGGCCAGCACGTCACCCGCGGCCCGCAGCACCGCCGTACGCACGCGTGCGGTACGGCCGCCGGGGCGCAGGGTGCCGGGTTCGGGACCGGTTTCCGGACTGGCTTCCGGACCGGGCGCTGGGCCGGTTTCCTGGCCGGATTCGGGGCCGGGCTCGGCGGACATGGGGTCTCCTTGGAGTGCCGGGTGACGTGCCGGTGAGGTGCCGATGAAGTGCGGTGACGGGCACGGCGTCAGCGTAACGAAACAGGAGAACCGTTTAATCCTCACCCAGCGTGACATCCGCGTGTCCGCGCACGTCACCGGCCTGGTAGCGTCCCGCCCACGGCCGCAGTCTTTCCAGGTCCGTCACATCCGAACCATCCAAATCCTCCCCCAGTGCCGAAAGCCTGGGAGGTGCCCATCGTCGCTGAGAGGTTGGAGCATGCCGGACGCCGCCGCACATGCCGCCGCAGAAGAGGAGTCGGCCTTCTCGCACCCCGCCGTCGCCCCCGACTCCACCGCCGCGTACGGCGACCACCCCGACCAGGTGATCGACTTCTACGTCCCGCGCGGCGAACGCATGCCGGGCGAGGCCGCACCCCTGGTCGTCGTATTGCACGGGGGCGCCTGGCGTGCCCCGTACGACCGCGGGCACATCACCCCGTTCGCGGACTTCCTGGCCCGGCGGGGCTTCGCGGTGGCCAATGTGGAGTACCGGCGGGGTCCGGCGAGCCCCGCGGAGGGCGCCTCGATCCCGGCGCAGAGCGGTCCTGGCGGTTCCGCCGAGACCGCTGCCGGGGGCCTCGTCGCGGGCCGCTGGCCCGACACCTTCGACGACATCGCCGCGGCGCTGGACGCGCTCCCCGCGCTCGTGCGGGAGGCGCTGCCGCAGGCCGACCCGCGCCGCACGGTGCTCACCGGGCACTCGGCGGGCGGCCACCTCGCCCTGTGGGCGGCGGCCCGGCACGTCCTGCCGAAGGACGCCCCCTGGCACACCGCCGCCCCCGCCCCGCTGCGCGGTGTCGTAGCCCTCGCCCCGATCGCCGACTTCACGGTCGCCGAGAAACTGGCCGTGTGCGGCGGAGCGGCAGCCCAACTCCTGGGCGGCCCGGCCACGTTCGCGGAACGCCTCCCGTACGCCGACCCCTCCCTCCTCCTGCCCACCGGCATCGCGACCACCCTGGTCCAGGGCCGCGCCGACCTCGACGTCCCCCAGGCGGTCGCCGAGTCCTACGCGGACGCGGCGGCCAGGTCCGGCGAGGTCGTGGGCCTTACGCTCCTGGAGGATGTCGGCCACTTCCCCCTCATCGACCCGGCGGCGGACGCGTGCGCGGTGGTGGCGGAGGAGATCGCCCAGCTCGCGTGGTGAACGGCCTGGCGACGGGTCCCGTCCGGCCGGCCCGGTCGTACCCGTAGTACTTGAGGCGGAGGCTCCAGGACCCGTCTCACAGGTGACGACGGCTGCCCGCCCCGCCGCCTACCGTTCTGAGGGTGACCGAGACGACCCACACGCAGACGACGCCGCAGGGCGGCACGTTCGACGCCTATCAGCCGCGGAGCCCGGAATTCCGGGCTGCCGTGGACGCCCTGCGCGGAATGCGGCAGGACCTGTTCCACGACGCCTTCGCCTACCGCCCGCTCGCCCGCTCCACCGCCGACGGCCCGCTGACCAGGCGTCTGAAGGGGCGGGCCCGGGAGTACGCGGCCTGGGGCCCGCACGCCCTGATCGTCATGACCGGCCTGGTCGCGATGTACGTCGCGACGAACGACGAGGCCCGCGCCGCGAGCAGCAACGTCATCCTCGGTCTGCTCGCCCTGGCGCCGGTGCTGCTGACCATGGTGCGGCCGGTCGGCGCGTTCTGGCTGTCCATGGCCGCCACCCCGGTCGCCACCGCCCTGGCGACCGGGTTCTCCGGCCAGTGGCCGTGGCGGAACGGCAGCTTCGTCTGCCACCTGGCGGTGCTCACGATCGTGGCGATACGGACCCGCCCGCGCACGGCCGCCTGGATGTGGGCGCTGACGGCGTTCTACGGCATCGCCGCCACCACCGTCGCCGGCGGCCATGCCTACGGCTCGGACACCGCGCAGATGCTGTTCCTCTCCGCCATGCTCCTGTTCGGCGTCACGGTCCGCAACGTACGCCACGAGGCCCGGCGGGAAGTGACCGCGCAGCAGACCGTGACGGCCCACGAGCGGTCCCGGCGGACCCTCCTGGAGGAGCGCACGACGATCGCCCGCGAGCTGCACGACGTGGTCGCACACCACATGTCGGTGGTCGCCATCCAGGCGGAGGCCGCGCCCTACCGCGTGGAGAACCCGCCACCGGAGCTGGAGCGGGCGTTCGTCACGATCCGGGAGAACGCGGTGGCGGCCCTGACCGAGCTGCGCCGGGTCCTGGGCGTGGTCCGCGCGGAGGACTACGAGGCGCCGGACGCCCCGCAGCCCACCCTCGCCGACATGGACGCGCTGCTCGCCAATGTGCGCGACGCGGGCCTGAGCGTCGACAAGGTGGTGACGGGCGCGGTGCGTGAACTCCCGCAGGGCGTCGAGCTGTCGGCGTACCGGATCGTGCAGGAGGCGCTCAGCAACACCCTGCGGCACGCGCCCGGTGCGAGTGCCCGCGTGGAGATCGGTTACGTGCTGGGCGGGTTGGGCCTGCGGATAGTCAACGGCCCGATGCCCGAGCCGAGTCTGGTGAAGCCCTCGCCCGGCGCGGGGCACGGCATCACCGGGATGCGCGAGCGGGTCTCCATGCTGAACGGCGAGATGACGGCGGCCCCGGCGGACGACGGCGGCTACGAGGTGACGGTGTTCCTGCCGGTCCCGAGTGCGAGTGAGGGGGACGCATGACCATCCGCGTGCTGATCGCGGACGACCAGATGATGGTGCGCGAGGGCTTCTCGGTCCTGTTGGGCGCGATGCCGGACATCGAGGTCGTCGGCGAGGCGGTGAACGGACGCGACGCGGTGGAGCGCGTACGGGAACTGGCCCCGGACGTCGTCCTGATGGACATCCGCATGCCGGAGCTGAACGGCATCGAGGCGACCCGGGAGATCGTCGCGGCGGACGGCGCGGCGAAGGTGCTGGTGCTCACCACGTTCGACCTCGACGAGTACGTGTACCAGGCGCTGCGGGCGGGCGCCTCCGGCTTCCTCCTCAAGGACGCCTCGGCACGTCAACTGGCCGACGGGGTGAGGGTGGTGGCGGCCGGCGAGGCGCTGCTCGCCCCCTCCGTCACCCGACGGCTGATCACGGAGTTCTCGAAGCTGGCCGAGTCGCCCCGGGTGATGCCGGCCGCGGCACAGGGGACGTACGGGGAGCTGACCGAGCGGGAGACGGAGGTGCTGGTCCTCATCGCGCAGGGGCTGTCGAACGGGGAGATCGCCGAGCGGCTGGTGGTCGCCGAGTCGACGATCAAGACCCATGTCAGCCGCGTCCTGGTGAAGCTGGGGCTCCGGGACCGGACGCAGGCGGCGGTGTTCGCGTACGAGGCGAGGCTGGTGAGACCGGGGTGAGCCCGCGCTCCCCGGGGCGGCGCACGCCACGGAGGACACCCCTGGTCAGAAGCTCGTCCAGGGGTTAGCGTCCGTCCATGGCAGCTGCTGACGACCTCGTCTTCGACCCCTGGGACCCGGCGTTCGTGTCCGACCCGTACCCCGCCTACGCCGAACTGCGCGAACGCGGCCGGGTCACGTACTACGCGCCGACCGACCAGTGGCTCGTCCCCCGCCACGCGGACGTCTCGGCACTGCTGCGCGACCGCCGTCTCGGCCGTACCTACCAACACCGCTTCACCCACGAGGACTTCGGCCGTACGGCACCCCCGCCCGAGCACGAGCCCTTCCACACCCTCAACGACCACGGCATGCTCGACCTGGAACCCCCGGACCACACCCGCATCCGCCGCCTGGTCTCGAAGGCGTTCACTCCGCGCACGGTCGAGCGACTGAAGCCGTACGTCGGCCGGTTGGCGGGCGAACTGGTGGACGGCCTGGTGGCGAAGGGCGGCGGCGACCTGCTGACGGACGTGGCGGAGCCCCTCCCCGTCGCGGTGATCGCCGAGATGCTGGGCATCCCCGAGTCGGACCGCGCCCCGCTGCGCCCCTGGTCGGCGGACATCTGCGGGATGTACGAACTGAGCCCGTCCGAGGAGACGGCGGCGAAGGCGGTCCGGGCGTCCGACGAATTCTCCGCGTATCTGCGCGAGTTGATCGCGGCCCGCCGCAAGAACCCGGGCGACGACCTCATCTCCGGCATGATCGCGGCCCACGACGAGGACGACGTCCGCCTCACCGAGCAGGAGCTGGTCTCCACCGCCGTACTCCTGCTGAACGCGGGCCACGAGGCGACCGTGAACTCCACGGTGAACGGCTGGTGGGCCCTGTTCCGCAACCCGGACCAGCTGGCGGCCCTCCGCGCGGACCACTCCCTGATCCCGTCCGCCGTCGAGGAGTTGATGCGCTACGACACCCCGCTCCAGCTCTTCGAGCGCTGGGTGCTGGACGAGATCGAGATCGACGGTACGACGATCCCGCGCGGCGCGGAGATCGCGATGCTCTTCGGCTCGGCGAACCACGACCCGGCGGTCTTCACCGCCCCCGACCGCCTCGACCTGACCCGCGCCGACAACCCGCACATCAGCTTCAGCGCGGGCATCCACTACTGCATCGGCGCGCCCCTGGCCCGTATCGAACTCGCCGCGTCCATGGGGGCGTTGCTGGAGAAGGCGCCGACCCTGCGACTCGCGGCGGAGCCGGAGCGCAAGCCGAACTTCGTGATCCGGGGGCTGGAGGGCCTGAGCGTCGAGGTCGGGTGACCGGTCGCCCAGGTCGGCGGTCAGCCGGGTGCGGGGGCGGGCGGGAAGGCGAGCCGGCCGATGATCTCGTCCTCCAGGGGGCCGGGTGGCGGCCACGGGAACCGGGGAATCCGGGCGCGGAGCAGGATGAGGCCGTGCAGGGCCGCCCAGAGAGCGGTCGCCGTGGTGAGCGGGTCCTCCGCACGGGACGTGCCGTCGTGCATCGCGTCGGCGACGTCGCGCAGGAGTATCGAGAACGCCTCGGCGGGAGCGAGCTGACTCGCGACGGTCTCGCCGACGATGGGCGCGAGGAGGCGTACCGCCTGGTCGACGCGTTCTTCCGTGATGCTGCTGCCCCTGGGGCGCGGCCGGGAGAACAGCAGGGCGTAGAGCTCGGGCCGCTCGGCACCGAAGGCGAGATAGGCGCGGCAGTCGGCCAGAAGTCTCTCCCGCGCGCTTTCCGCTCCCGCCCGGGCGGTCTCCAGCTGACGCACCAGCAGTGAGCGGGTCTCGGTGACCACGGCCTCCACGATCTGGTCGGGCGTGTCGAAGTGCGCGTAGATCGACGGTGGCGCGATGCCGACCTTGCGGGCGATCGCCCGCAAGGTGACCGCGCTGTCCGATCCGGTCTCGATCAGCAGCTCGCGGGCTGCGGTCACGATCTCGTCGCGGAGCTGACCTCCCTGACCTCGGGGGTTGCGTCGCCGTGCTGCCGGTGGAGCCATGACGATGACTTTACAGTCGTAAGGTCTCGTGCTCTACTTACAGCTGTAAAGTTACATGCGTAGGGCGACAGAGGATGGTCATGGACCCTTCCGTTCGTATATCCACAGCCGACGGCCGCACGAGCGCCGGTGCCGGTGCGTCGCGGTGCGGCGCATGAGCGCCACGACCGTCACCCCGCTCTCCATGGGCAACAGCAACGCCTACCTCCTGCGGGGCGAGCAGGCCGTCCTCGTGGACGCGGGCGGACCGGAGGACGGCGACCGCCTGCGCGACGCGCTGTCCGCGCAGGGCCTTCGGCCTCGCGACATCGCCCTGGTCCTCCTGACCCACGGCCACAACGACCACAGCGGCACGGCGGCGTCGTTCGCGGACGCCGGCGTGCCGGTCGCGGTCGGCCTCGGCGACGAACAGCTCCTGCGCACCGGGCGCATCGGCGCACTCCCGGTCGGCCATCCGGCCGGTGCGCTGCTGAAGCCCGTGGTCCTCCGCGCCAAGGCCCGGCCGGTCGAGGCCGACATCCTGGTCGAGGACACGTTCGACCTGGGTCCCTACGGCGTCGACGCGCACGCCGAGCGGTTCGGCGGCCACACCCCCGGCTCGCTCGTCGTCCGCGTCGGCGACGACACGCTCGTCGGCGACCTGGTCCGCGGTGGCGTGCTGCGCCCGCGGAGCCCGAAGCGCCATTTCTTCACCGAGGACGCCGCCGGAGTGCGCAGGGCGCTCACGGCCGAGCTCGGCCGCCGTCCGCGGCGCCTGCTCCCCGGCCATGGCGGGCCCCTCGACGCGGACGAGACCCGGCGACGCCTCGACAAGGTCGCTCCGGTGCCCGGTCGCCGAGCGGCACCATGACTCCGCCCCACGAGCCCAACTCCCGCGCCCGGTAAGGCCGTCGGACATCCCCGGGCGGCCCGCGCACGCTGTCCCCCACCGGGGTTTCCCGCGCCGCCGTCGGTCAGGTGACGAGGTCGCGTCGCCGCAGACCCGTCAGGCCTACGGCGACCAGGGCCGCGGCGATCGCCGTGAGGACGACCACCGGGCCCCAGGCCATGTCCCCGCCGGGGAGCTTCGGGAGGTGGCCGAAGGGGGAGAGGTCGAGGACCGCCTGGGGGAGGTTCAGCGCCGGGCCGACCCAGCCGAGCGCCAGGGCCAGTCCCGCCACCGCCCAGGACGCGGGGGCGAGCCGGGGGGAGACGCCGTGGAGGAGGACCGCGAGAGCGCCCAGGGTCCAGATCGCGGGGACCTCGACCAGGCAGGCCACGAGGATCGGGCCCAGGTCCGCGCCGTGGCCGAGGGCCAGGCCGAGGCCGCTCAGCAGCATGATCAGGATCGCGCCGCCGAAGGCGATCAGCAGGTGGCCACCCGCCCAGTGCAGACGGCCCACCGCGTTCGCCAGGATCGGTTCGGCGCGGCCACCCGTCTCCTCGCTGTGCAGGCGCAGCACCGACGCGACCGCGTACAGCGCGGCCAGCATGCCGAACAGGCCGACCATCGTGGCCAGGAACGCGTTCTGGAGGCCGGACTGGCCGCCCATCCGCTCGATGATCTCGCGGGTCCTGGCGTTGTCGCCGACCAGGTCCGCCGCGCCCTTCGTGATCCCGCCGAACGCGACCCCGGCCGCGAGGAAACCCAGGCTCCAGCCGAGGACGCTGCCGCGCTGGAGCCGCCAGGCCAGCGCCGCCGCCGTGCCGAGACGGCCGTGGGCCGGACCCGGGCGGGCGGGCAGGAAGCTCATGCCGACATCCCGGCGGCCCGCCAACTCGTAGGCCAGAAAGCCCTGGACACAGGTCGCGGCCGCGAACAGGGCCAGTACCCACCAGCGTTCGGCCGCGAACGGGCGCAGGTTCTCCAGCCAGCCGATCGGGGAGATCCAGGTCGCAGGGGAGGAACCGTCGGTGCTGGTCGAGTCGCCCACCGCGCGCAGGACGAAGGCCGCGCCCACCAGCCCGCCCGTCAGGCCCTTCGCCAGACGGCCGCTGTCCGTGAACTGCGCGACGATCGCCGCGAGCGTCCCGAACACCATGCCGACCCCGCCGATGCCGAGTCCGAGTGCGAGGGCTCCAGCCGAGCCCTGCCCTGCCAGACCGCCCCAAATGAGCAGCGCGAGCGCGGAGTTGGCGGCCAGTGCCGTCAGCAGGGCAGCCGTCAGCGGTGCGCTGCGGCCCACCATCGCCGAGGAGATGAGTTCCTGGCGGCCGCTCTCCTCCTCGTCACGGGTGTGCCGTACGACGACGACCAGGCTCATGATCCCGGCGAGGATCGCGGCGTAGCCGCCGATGCGCCATGCGGTGAGACCGCCGAGCGAGTCGCTGAACACCGGGCCGTAGGTGGCACGCAGCGAGCTGTTGGTGAGCATCTGGCGGGCGATGTCGGCGCGTTGGGCGGGCGTCGCGTACACGCTCTTGAGGGAGCCGGGGAGGGAGAGGACGAGGAGGCCGGTCACGGCCACCCAGGCCGGGATCACCACGCGGTCGCGGCGCAGGTTGAAGCGCAACAGAGCGCCGGTACCGGCGAGTTGGCGTGAGGTGCCGCCCCTGCGTACGGCGAGGGTGGCGGCGGCGGTCATCGGGACACCGCGCCTTCCGCGGCCGTACCGCTGCCCGTATCGCCGTCCGCGTCCTGGTAGTGGCGGAGGAACAGCTCCTCCAGTGTCGGCGGCTTCGAGGTCAGGGACCGTACGCCCGACTCGCTCAACGAGCGCAGGACGGCGTTGAGTTGGTCGCTCTCCACCTGGAGCCGTACCCGCTTGCCCTGGATGTCGAGGTCGTGGACGCCGACCAGGGTTCCCAACCTGCCGGGGTCGCCGATCAGTTCGGCCGTCACGCTGGTGCGGGTGAGGTGGCGCAGGTCGGACAGGGAACCGGTCTCCACCGTGCGGCCCCTGCGGATGATGCTCACCCGGTCGCACAACTCCTCCACCTCGCTGAGGATGTGGGAGGAGAGCAGGATCGTCCGGCCCCGGTCGCGCTCCTCTTCGACGCAGCGCTGGAAGACCTCCTCCATCAACGGGTCCAGGCCCGACGTCGGTTCGTCGAGGATCAGCAGGTCCACGTCCGAGGCGAACGCGGCGACGAGGGCGACCTTCTGGCGGTTGCCCTTGGAGTACGTGCGGCCCTTCTTGGTGGGGTCGAGTTCGAAGCGGTCGATCAGGTCGGCGCGCCGGGACCTGTCGAGGCCGCCGCGCAACGTGCCGTAGAGATCGATGACTTCGCCGCCGGAGAGGTTGCGCCACAGCGTGACGTCGCCGGGGACGTAGGCGACCCGGCGGTGCAGTTCGACGGCGTCGGTCCAGGGGTCGCGGCCCAGGAGCCGGGCGGCGCCGGAGTCCGCGCGGAGGAGGCCGAGCAGGACGCGGATCGTCGTGGACTTGCCGGAGCCGTTCGGGCCCAGGAAGCCGTGCACCTCGCCGGCCTCGACGTCCAGGTCGAGACCGGTGAGGGCATGCGTCGTGCCGAACGACTTGTGCAGCCCGGAGACGCTGATTGCCTTCGTCATGGTTCAGAACGTACGCTTCGTTCAGAAATTTGTGAAGTTAAGGAAGTGTGTGAAGCCCGGGTTAGGGTGAGGGCATGACGGATACACCTGGTGCGCGTGACGCGGAGTCCGTGTCGAAGTTCGTCGAGTCGTTCGCGGCGCAGCTCGTGGAAGCGGGGATGCAGCGGATGCCGGCGCGGATCTTCGCCGCGCTGCTCTCCTCCGACGAGGGGGCGATGACCTCCGTCGAACTGGGGGAACAGCTGCGGATCAGTCCTGCGGCGGTGTCGGGTGGGGTGCGGTACCTGGCTCAGCAGCACATGGTGGCCCGCGAGCGGGAACCCGGGTCGCGGCGCGAGCGGTACCGGGTGCAGGGGAACCAGTGGTACGAGGCGTTGACCAACCGCGAGGCCGTGCTCAAGCGGTGGGAGGCCGCGTTGGGCGAGGGGGTGGCGAGTCTCGGCGCGGATACGCCCGCGGGGCGTCGTATGGCGGAGACGCTCGCGTTCTTCGAGTTCGTCGAAGGGGAGATCGCGGCGATGATGGAGCGGTGGCGGGTGCACCGGGAAGCACGGTTCGGCGACACCCCTTGAGGGGCGCGGTTCCCCGCGCCCCCGGGGCGATTCAGCGTTCCTTCGTCTCCTCCAGCACCGTCCGCCCCAGCAGCGCGTACCGCTCGGGCGCCCGGCGCTTCAGGTACTGGGCGTAGCCGATGCCCGTGGCCGCGACCAGGAGCACCAGCCACGGGGTCGCCTTCAGCACCGGCGAGTCGGACTCCGAGCCCGCCGCGACGCTCATGTTGGACACCAGGAGCAGCACCACCGCCAGCATCGCGATGCCCCCGACGAGAGGCGCGGTGAACGTCCTGAACCAGTGCCGGCTCTCGGGGTGGTTCGTGCGGAAGTACGCCAGCACCGCGAACGAGCACACCGCCTGCACCACCAGGATCGCCATGGTGCCGAGGATGGCGAGAAGGACGTAGAGCGCGTTGGCCGGGTCCTTGGTCGTGGCCCAGAACGCGACGATCAGGACGGCGCTGACCACGGTCTGCACGAAGCCCGCGATGTGCGGGGAACCGTGCTTGGCGTGGGTGCGGCCGACCGTGTTCTTCAGGGAGGGGAGGACGCCCTCGCGGCCCAGCGCGTACATGTAGCGGCTGGCGCAGTTGTGGAAGGCCATGCCGCAGGCGAGCGAGCCGGTGATCATCAGCCACTGCATGAGGTCGACCGCCCAGTGGCCGACGTAGTGCTCGGTGGGGTTGAAGAAGAGGGCGAGCGGGTTCGCCGACGAGGCGACCTTCACCGCCTCGCCCTCGCCGTTGCCGATGATGGCCATCCAGGAGACGAAGACGTAGAAGACGCCGACGCCCAGGACGCTGATCATCGTCGCCTTGGGGATGATCTTCTTCGGGTCGCGGGACTCCTCGCCGTACATCGCCGTCGACTCGAAGCCGACCCACGACCAGAACGCGAAGAACAGGCCGAGACCCGCGCTGGTGCCCTTGAAGGCGTTGACCGGGTTGACCGGGCCGAAGGTGAAGCCGTGCGGGCCGCCGCCGTGCAGGGCGACCGAGATCGCCATCGCGGCGAGGACCGTCACCTCGGTCCCGAGGAGGACGACGAGCAGCTTCTCGGCGACCGAGACGCCGAACCACGTGCCCGTCGCGTTGACGGCCAGCATGACGATCGCGAAGACCCACCACGGGACGTCAAGTCCCGTCTGGTCCTTGAAGGTTCCGGTGGCGAAGGTGGAGAAGATGCCGATGAGGGCCGGCTCGAACACCATGTAGGCGAAGGTGGCGAGCATCCCGGACGCGAGTCCGACGGTGCGGCCGAGGCCGTAGGAGATGAAGCCGTAGAAGGCGCCCGTCGAGGTGATGTGCTTCGCCATCGACGTGAAACCGACGGAAAAGATTGCCAGGACGACCATTGCGACGAGATAGCTCGCCGGGGCGCCTATGCCGTTGCCGGACGAGACCATGAAGGGCACGTTGCCGGTCATCGCGGTGATCGGGGCGGCGGTCGCGACGGCCATGAAGACCACGCCCAGCAGGCCGATGGCGTTGGGCTTGAGCCGGTGAACGGCGCCATCCTCGCTTACGCCCGGCGCGGGGGCGACTCCTTCGTCCACTGCCATCGGGATGGCTCCTCTCCTGCTGCTCGGCTGGTGTGTCGAACCGGAACTCTGTAGGCCGAATAAGTCGGGCAAGGGTTGCGGGACGTTAAATGTTTGTCAACCAGACCATTAGAAATCTGGCCGCAACACGCCCCTCGTACGGTCACCGGCATGAGTACGTACACCTCCACGCTCGGCGGCCACCGCTACCGCTTCGGCTCCCTCGCGCGCCTGCTCGCCGCCGCGAGCCCGGAGCGGTCCGGGGACCGGCTGGCGGGGCTGGCCGCCGAGTCCGCGCAGGAGCGGGTGGCGGCTCGCTGGGCGCTGGCGGACGTGCCGCTGACCGCGTTCCTCGCCGAGCCGGTGATCCCGTACGAGACCGACGACGTGACCCGGCTGATTCTCGACACGCACGACACGGGCGCGTTCACGGCGGTGGCCGGGCTGTCGGTCGGCGGGTTCCGGGAGTGGCTGCTCGCGGCGGACAGCGGTGAACTGGCCGCCGTGGCGCCCGGGTTGACGCCGGAGATGGTGGCCGCGGTGTCCAAGCTGATGGGCAACGCCGACCTCGTCGCCGTGGCGCGCAAGGTGCGGGTCGTGACCGCCTTCCGCTCGACGATCGGTCTGCCGGGACGGCTCGCCACCCGCCTTCAGCCCAACCACCCCACCGACGATCCGGCCGGTGTCGCCGCGGCCCTCCTCGACGGGCTGCTGCTCGGCTCCGGTGACGCGGTGATCGGCATCAACCCCGCGACGGACAGCCCGAAGGCGGTACGTGACCTGCTGGAACTGCTCGACGGAGTCATCCAGCGGTACGCCATCCCCACCCAGTCCTGCGTCCTGTCCCACGTCACGACCAGCATCGACCTGATGGCGTCCGGCGCCCCCGTCGACCTCGTCTTCCAGTCCATCGCGGGCACCCAGGCGGCGAACGCGTCCTTCGGCGTCACGCTCGGGCTGCTCGACGAGGCGTACGAGGCGGCGAAGGCGCTCGGCCGGGGCACCGTCGGCTCCGACGTCATGTACTTCGAGACCGGGCAGGGCAGCGCCCTCTCCGCCGACGCGCACCACGGCGTGGACCAGCAGACGGTCGAGGCACGGGCGTACGCGGTGGCCCGGCGCTACGACCCGTTCCTGGTGAACACCGTGGTGGGCTTCATCGGCCCGGAGTACCTGTACGACGGCCGCCAGATCCTCCGCGCCGCCCTGGAGGACCACTTCTGCGGCAAGGTGCTCGGCCTGCCCATGGGCCTGGACATCTGCTACACCAACCACGCCGACGCGGACGACGACGACATCGCCACGATGCTCACCATGCTCGGCGTGGCCGGCGCGTCCTTCGTGATCTGCACCCCGGGCGGCGACGACATCATGCTCAACTACCAATCCGCCTCGTACCACGACGCGTTGTACCTGCGCGAGGTCCTCGGGCTGCGCCCGGCACCGGAGTTCGAGTCCTGGCTCGACTCGATCGGCCTGCTGGGCGAGGGCGGCGCGATCCGGGACGTGTCCGGCACGGCCCACCCGTTGACCGCGATCGGAAGGGAACTGGCCGCATGACGAACAGTCACGTTACTTCCGCGGAGCGGGACTTGTGGCCCGCCCTGCGCCGGCACACGCAGGCGCGGATCGGGCTGGGGCGGGCCGGGTCGGGGCTGCCCACGCGGCACCGGCTGGAGTTGCAGGCCGCGCACGCGGCGGCCCGGGACGCCGTGCACTCACCCTTCCGGCCGGACCTGGTGGCGGGGGCGCTGCGGGGTGAGCCGACCGTGCGGGTGCGCAGTGCGGCGCCCGACCGGCTGGCCTATCTCCAACGGCCCGATCTGGGACGCCGGTTGGATGCCGCCGACCGGGCGCACCTTCCGGTGGGGGAGTGGGACGTCGTGTTCGTCGTGGCGGACGGGCTGTCCAGCCGGGCGGTGCACGAGCACGGGGCGGCGATGGTGCGGGCCACCACGGCGCTGTTGCCGACGGTGTGGCGGGTGGCGCCGGTGGTGCTCGCGGAGCAGGCGCGGGTCGCCCTCGGCGATGACGTGGCGTGTGCGATGGGGGCGGCGATGGTCGTTGTGTTCGTCGGTGAGCGGCCCGGGATGTCGGCGGCGGATTCGCTGGGGGCGTATCTGACGTACCGGCCCGTGCCGGGGGTCACGACGGACGCGTCCCGTAACTGCCTCTCCAATATCCGGCCGCCGTCGGGGATGGCGTACGAGGTGGCGGCGGGGAAGTTGGCGGGGCTGATGGGGAGGGCGCGGGAGTCGGGGGTCACGGGGGTGGGGTTGAAGGACGACGCGGACGTGGTGGTGGGGCTCTCGGGGTGAGGGCCGGAGGGGGCCCGTGTCGGCGGGGTTCGCCGGGTGGGTCACGGGTTTGTCCCAACGGGGGTTCGGCGCGGGCGGGTTGACGGCAGGGGCCGGAACGCCTGTCGGGGCCGGGCTGTGGGCGGTGACCGGGGTTTTCGTGTCGGTAGGTGTGTGTAACAGGCATGTCTTGGGAGGGGGGCGGGGGGAACGGCGGGGCGGTGCCGGACGCTCCTCCTGGTCGGAAACGCTCACTGCCGACCGACCCCGAGGAAACAAGACGATGCGCGTTCACAAGCTCACCTTCGCCGCCCTGGCCGTCGCCGCCGGTCTCTCGCTCACCGCCTGCCAGAGCGGGAACGACAACGCGGGCCAAGGGCAGAGCGACCCGTCGTCCACCTCCTCCGCGTCGACCGGGGCCGGGTCCAACTCCGGCTCCAACTCCGGCGCCAACTCCACTTCCACGAGCGGCAGTTCGGGTACGAACGCCTCCGACCGGAGCGGTGCCTCGACGGGGACCGGCAGCTCGTCAGGTTCCGGCTCCGGCTCGGGCTCGGGCACCGGAGCGAGCGCCAAGACCGGCAAGTGCCGTACCGCCGATCTGAGGATCACCGCGCAGGACGGCACCATCGGCGGTGACACCGACGGCACCGTCGTCGTCACGCTGACCAACCGCAGCGGCCATGGCTGCACCGTCGCCGGGTACGCGGGCGTCGACCTGAAGACCGGCGCGGGGACGCTGTCCGCGAAGCGCACCGGTCAGGGGACCGTGTCGGCCGTGCTCAAGAACGGCGAGTCGACGTACTTCCCCGTCAGCTACCCGCTCAACACATCGGGCGGCTCCGGCGTCCGGATCACCGGGCTGGTCGTGACCCCGCCGGACGAGACCCACTCGGTCACCCTCGCCTGGCCGGGCGCCACGTCCCTGCCCGTCACCGACGGCTCCGGCGCCTCGGTCAAGGTCGGCCCGCTCGGCAGCGCCGGCCAGGGCGGCTGAACCGTACATCCGCCGGTCCCTCCGGCCACCGATACACCGGAGGACGACCACACCCCGCCCGCCCGGGTTCCCCAGGGGCGCGGGGACTGCGCGCCCAGCCACGTCGGTGGCCCGCTCGGCAGCGCCGGCCAGGGCGGCTGAACCGTACATCCGCCGGTCCCTCCGGCCACCGTTGCGCCGCAGGACGACCACACCCCGCCCGCCCCGGTCCCTCAGGGGCGCGGGGAACTGCGCGACCAGCCACGTCGGACCCGCACTCCGCACACAACCGGAACCACCCACCCCACCCCGGCCCGCCACCAACCTCAGGACCTCACCCCGGCAACGTAAGCCCCCAGGCCCCCTCCCGAACCACCCACGTCCGGGTCCGTACCGGCCCCCCGACCACCGCATCCGCCCGGTACCGGAAATCCGCCCCCGACACGGTCACGCTCCGCCCCCGCGCGTACAGCGGTGACGCCTCCGCGCCGACCGAGACGGGCCGCACCTCCACCTCGGCGAAGCCGGCCGCACCCGGGGTCACGGACACGCCGTCCACCGGCTGGTCCAGGTCCACCAGGGTCACGCCGTCCACCTCGACCCGCAGCCGCGCGGGACCGAGCCGGGTGACGCCGGTGAGGGGTTCCCGGGACGGCCGGGGCGGTACCAGGGTCCGTACCAGGGACTGGCAGGTCCGCAGCCAGGACGCGTGGCCGGTACCGGACGGCACCGGGGTCCGCTCCTCCGCCGGAGCCGCCCGCACCGGCAGCGAGGGTATCCGCAGGGCGCCGAGCACCACCCCGTCGCTCTCGTCGACGAGCAGGTCCTTCCGCCGTACGACCCCGTCGAGCACCGCGCGCGCCGCCGCGACCGCGCCCGTGGGGACGCCCAGCGCCCCCGCGAGGGAGAGGGCGGCTCCCACCGGCACCATCGACAGGGCACATCCGGCCAGTTCCCGCTGCCGGTACAGCAGGGACACCGCGCGGAGCAGGGCGCGGTCGTCGCCGATCACCACCGGGCGGCGCGAGCCCCGCCGGGCGAGGACCCGGGCGAATTCCTCGGGCCCGTCCGGCAGGCACACCTTCGTCGCCGCACCCGCGCTGAGCACGTCTTTCGCGATACGGACGGACTCCGCGTCGGCGCGCCGGGCGACCGGATCGATGACGACCAGCAGCTGATCTGAAGTCGCGAAAGTCGCCACCTCGGCCATGCCTCGCTTCCTCGGGTAGCATCTTTGTGCAAGAGCCCCTTGCGCTATTGCGCCAGGGGCTTCGTCTATTCCGGGGCATCCGGTCCGACGGGTTGCGGCCGACGAGGGTCGCGGGCGTACGAGGCACACCTGTGTCACGTACGCCTCTGACCTTGGACATGCCCCGCCCGGAAGGGGTGTACGCGCGTGCCCGCACTTGTGCTGCTCGGTGCTCAGTGGGGTGACGAAGGCAAGGGAAAGGCGACGGACCTGCTAGGTGGGTCGGTCGACTATGTGGTGCGCTACCAGGGCGGCAACAACGCCGGCCACACGGTAGTCGTGGGCGATCAGAAGTACGCCCTTCACCTGCTCCCTTCCGGGATCCTCACACCGGAGTGCACTCCGGTCATCGGAAACGGTGTCGTCGTCGACCCGTCGGTCCTGTTCTCCGAGCTGGACGGGCTGAACGAGCGCGGCGTCGACACGTCCAAGCTCCTGCTCAGCGGCAACGCCCACATCATCACGCCCTACAACGTGACGGTGGACAAGGTGATCGAGCGCTTCCTCGGGAAGCGGAAGATCGGGACGACGGGCCGCGGTATCGGGCCCACCTACGCGGACAAGATCAACCGCGTCGGCATCCGGGTCCAGGACCTCTACGACGAGTCGATCCTGACGCAGAAGGTCGAGGCTGCCCTCGACGTCAAGAACCAGATGCTCACCAAGCTCTACAACCGCCGCGCGATCGCCGTCGAGCAGGTCGTCGAGGAGCTGCTGGGCTACGCGGACCGGCTCAAGCCGTACGTCGCCGACACCGTCCTGATCCTCAACAAGGCGCTGGACGACGACAAGGTGGTCCTCTTCGAGGGCGGCCAGGGCACGCTCCTGGACATCGACCACGGCACGTATCCCTTCGTGACGTCGTCGAACCCGACTGCGGGCGGTGCCTGCACGGGTGCCGGTGTCGGCCCGACGAAGATCAGCCGGGTCATCGGCATCCTCAAGGCGTACACGACCCGCGTCGGCTCGGGCCCGTTCCCGACCGAGCTGTTCGACGAGGATGGCGAGGCGCTGCGCCGCATCGGCGGCGAGCGGGGTGTCACCACCGGCCGTGACCGGCGCTGCGGCTGGTTCGACGCGGTCATCGCCCGCTACGCGACCCGCGTGAACGGCCTGACCGACTTCTTCCTCACCAAGCTCGACGTCCTGACCGGCTGGGAGGAGATCCCGGTCTGCGTGGCGTACGAGATCGACGGCAAGCGCGTCGAGGAACTCCCGTACTCGCAGAGCGACTTCCACCACGCGAAGCCGATCTACGAGACCCTGCCCGGCTGGAGCGAGGACATCACGAAGGCCAAGACCTTCGCGGACCTCCCGAAGAACGCGCAGGCGTACGTGAAGGCGCTGGAGGAGATGTCCGGCGCGCCGATCTCCGCGATCGGCGTCGGGCCCGGCCGTACGGAGACGATCGAGATCAACTCGTTCATCTAGCGCGGCGGTTGGCTGGGGTGCTTGGGCCGGTCTTGGGAATCCTTGACCGGCCCTTGGGCTGTCCGTGGTTACGCCGGTAACGGGCGGAGGCCAACATCTACGCGGGTAGTCCGCCGCGCCCCGTATGCCAGCACCAGCCCTCTGCGCCCCTTCAGGAGTCCTGAATGCCCGTCAATCCCATGAATCGCCGCGAGTTCGTGCAGAAGTCCGCCGTCACGGGCGCTGTCGCGGCCGTCGCGGGGACGGCGGCGGTGACCCCGGCCGAGGCGGCCGACCGCCACCACAAGCCCCGTCCCCGGCCGAAGACCTGGTCGTTCTCCATCCTGGGCACGACCGACCTGCACAGCCACGTCTTCGACTGGGACTACTACTCGGACAAGGCGTACTCGGACAGCAAGGGCAACTCCGTCGGCGTCGCCCGCGTCGCCACCCTCATCAAGCAGCAGCGCGAGGCGAAGGGCGAGGGCCGCGTCCTGCTCGTCGACGCCGGTGACATCATCCAGGGCACCTCGCTGGGCTACTACTTCGCGCGCGTGGACCCCATCACGAGCGGCGCCAAGCACCCGATGGCCACGGCCATGAACCACATGCGCTACGACGCCGCAGCCCTCGGCAACCACGAGTTCAACTACGGCATCGACACCCTGCGCAAGTTCGAGCAGCAGTGTCACTTCCCGCTGCTCGGCGCCAACGCGCTGGACGCGAAGACCCTGCGCCCGGCGTTCGCGCCGTACACGGTGAAGCGCATCTGCGTCCCCGGCGCCCCCGACATCAAGGTCGGCATCCTCGGCCTGACCAACCCGGGCATCGCGCTGTGGGACAAGGACAACGTCAGCGGCAAGATGGTCTTCCCCGGCCTGGTCGAGCAGGCGAAGAAGTACGTCCCGCGGCTGCGCGCGCTCGGCTGTGACGTCGTCTTCCTCACCGACCACTCGGGCCTGGACGGCAGTTCGTCCTACGGCGACGAGCTGCCGTACGTCGAGAACGCCTCCAACCTCGTCGCCGAGCAGGTCCCCGGCATCGACGCGATCCTCGTGGGCCATACCCACGTCGAGGTCCCGTCGTACACGGTGAAGAACGAGCAGACCGGCGCGGACGTCCTCCTCTCCGAGCCGTACTGCTGGGGCTACCGCCTGAGCGTCTTCGACTTCGAGCTCGAACTCGTCCGCGGCCAGTGGAAGATCACCGGCAAGACGGCGCAGACCCTCAACCCGAACACGGTGGACGAGGACCCGGAGATCAAGAGGCTCCTGGAAGCGGACCACGAGCTGGTCGTGAAGTACGTCAACACGGCGGTCGGCACCTGCACCGAGGACCTCTCGGCGGCGGAGTCCTGCTGGAAGGACGTCCCGATCATGGACTTCATCCAGCAGGTGCAGATGGACTCGGTCAAGGCGGGCCTCTCGGCCGCCGACGCGGCCCTCCCGCTGATCTCGGTCGCGGCCCCCTTCAGCCGCACGGCCGACATCCCCAAGGGTTCCGTCACCATCAAGGACATCGCCGGCCTCTACATCTACGACAACACCCTCTACGGCAAGAAGCTCACCGGCGCCCAGCTCAAGGACTACCTGGAGTACGCGGCGAAGTACTACCACCAGGTCCCGGCGGGCACGAAGGTCGACACCGCGACCCTCACCAACGCCAACAGCTTCTGGGACTACATGTACGACGTGGCCGCGGGCGTCTCCTACGACATCGACATCGCCCAGGCCGAGGGTTCGCGCATCAAGAACCTGACGTACAACGGCACTTCGGTCACGGACGACCAGGTCTTCGTCGTCGCGGTCAACAACTACCGCGCGAACGGCGGCTCCGGCTACCCGCACATCGCGGCGGCGGAGACCGTCCACAGCGCCCCCGACCAGGTCCGCGATCTGATGATCGCCTACGTCACGGCGAAGGGCAGCCTGGACCCGGCGGACTTCGCGGCGGTGAACTGGAAGCTGACCCAGGCCGGTACGCCGGTCTTCTAGCCCGACCGCCCCGCCCCGCCCGGTCCGTCGTCGAGCCTGGCGGGGTGCGCACGGTGTACCGCGCGCACCCCGCCAGGCTCATCGAACATCAGCCGCATATCGGGCATATCCTGACGGTGTCCGTCTCGCGCACGCCAACCCGAAGAAGGTGACTGCGATGCGCATGATGCTGAAGGCGTCCATGGACACCGAGAAGGCCAACGACGCCATCCGGAACGGGACCCTGGGGAAGCTGATCCAGGAGTCCATGGAACAGATCAAGCCCGAGGCCGCGTACTTCACGGCGGAGAACGGCAAGCGGACCGCGTTGATGTTCTTCGATCTGAAGGACCCGACCGACATTCCGGCGATCAGCGAGCCGCTCTTCCTCAACCTGGGGGCCGAGCTGACCTATGTGCCGGTGATGAACCCGGAGGAGGTCGAGGCGGGTCTCGGCAAGGTGCGGTAGGGCCTCATTCCCGCGAGGTGCCCTGGATCTTGGCGAGGGTCAGGACACCGCCGCCGATGCCCCAGCCCGCGTCGGCGACCTCTTCGACCAGGACGAGGGTGGTGGCGCGGGCGCCGTCGCCGAAGATCTCGGCGTACAGGTCGGTGGTGCGCGTGATGATCTGCTCCTTCTGCTCCGCGGTGAGGGCGCCGGCGGGGACCTTGAAGTTGGCGAAAGGCATGGTGCTCTCTCTCCTCGTGGTGCTGTGCGGGACGGCTCAACCCTGCGCCCCCGGCACCCGCCCGGCCAGGGCTGAGCCCACCCGGGGGTTGGCGGCCCCTGGCTCGGACCTCGGGGAGAGGGCACGATGGGCGGGTGGACCTTCCCGAGCTCGCGGCGTTCCTGAAATCCCGGCGTGACCGCGTCCGGCCGGCCGACGTCGGGCTGCCCGTCGGGCCCCGGCGCCGGGTGCCCGGTCTGCGGCGGGAGGAGGTCGCGCAGCTGGCGGGGCTGTCCGCCGACTACTACACCGAGCTGGAGCGGGGGCGTGGCGCCCAGCCCTCCGCGCAGACCCTGTCCGCGCTCGCCCGTGCGCTGCGGCTGGGCGGCGACCAGCGGGACCATCTCTTCCACCTCGCCGACCGGCCGCTGCCGGAGTCGGCGCACGGCGTGGGCGCACGGCACGTCCAGCCCGCCCTGCTGGGGCTGCTGGACCGGCTGACGACGACCCCGGCCCAGGTGATCACCGACCTGCACGAGACCCTCGTACAGAACGAACTGGCGGTGGCGCTGCTCGGGCGGGCGCCGGAGCCGCGTGGGCCCGTCACCGGGTTCGCGTACCGCTGGTTCACCGATCCGGGCTCCCGCGCGATCTATCCGCCCGAGGACCACGCGCACCACTCGCGGGTCTTCGTCTCCGACCTGCACGCGGTGGCCGCCCGCCGCGGCCGGGACAGCGAGGTCGCCGGGATGACGGCCGCGCTGCGGCGGCGCAGCGCGGAGTTCGCAGCGCTGTGGGACACGCAGGAGGTCGGCCTGCGGCGCACCGATCACAAGCGGATCGTGCATCCCACGCTGGGCGTCATCGAGCTGGACTGCCACAGCCTGTTCAGCGAGGACGGCCGTCAGCGCCTCCTGTGGTTCACCGCCCCGCCCGGCACCGAGGGCGCCGCCCAGCTCGAACTGCTCGGCGTCATCGGCACACAGGACATGGCGGCGGACGAGGACTCCTCCCGGACCGCCGGTTAGCTGAACACGATCATCGAGCCCTGGGCCAGGCTGCGGGTCGCCGCGGCGTGCAGGCCCAGCCACACGTGCCGCTCGCGGGCGAACGGGCTGGGATCGTACGGCGCGGGGACGGCCGGTTCCTCCAACTCCGTCGGAGCGGCGGGGGGTTCGGGTGTCGCCGGCGGGTTCGCGGGGTCGATGCCGATCGTCGGGGCGACGAACTCCAGCTCGCGGAGCAGGGTCTGGGACGAGCCCAACGGGCCCCCGCCCGCGAGGAGTTCGTCGTTCGAGAGCGGGTGCGGGAAGTCGACCGGGACATAGGCGCCCGCGTGGTCGTAGTGCCAGACCAGGTGGGACTGCTGGGCCGTGTTCTCGAACATCTCCAGGAGCTGTTCGTAGTCGCCGCCGAGTTCGTCGACCGGCGTCACCGGGAGGCCGCAGACCTGGAGCAGGTAGGCCCGGCGCAGGAAGTGCAGCGCGTCGTAGTCGAAACCCGCGACCGGGGCGACCTCGCCGGAGAGTCCCGGCATGTACTGGTACACCGGCACCGGGGGGAGCCCGGCCTCGGCCAACAGGGAGTTGTAGAGCGCGAGTTCGTCGGCGAACGGGTTGTCGGGGGTGTGGCACAACACGTCGACGAGCGGGACCAGCCACAGGTCACAGGCCAAAAGGGGGCTCCTCGGTTACTCGCTGCGCATCGTGGATCTCGCATGGTGGTCAGGCAAGAGTAGGGGGAAGAGTAGTCGGTGCGGCCCGGGTCAGCTCCCCTCGTGCAGGTCCCATACCCACACACCGTCCACCCACTTACCGGGGCGCCCCACCAGCTTCTCCACCGCCGTGCGGAGCTTGTCGTCGTTGGGCTGCGGCGCGATCACCAGCGCGCCCGCGTGCCAGTACGCGAAGTCGGCCTTGGCCTGCGCCCGCCAGTTCTTGCCGATGGTCGGGATGACGCCGGTGTAGCGGACGTCCCGCAGCATGTTGGAGGTGTAGCGGGGCGGGGCGCCGTAGATGCCGATGCGGTCGTCGCCGTAGGGACCGTTGAAGTAGCCGCCGGGCATCTTGAAGCCGAGGCCGGCGGCGGTCTGCCAGTGCAGGGGCTCCGCCGCGCCGGGGTCGGCGAGGGGGAGCGGGACGATCGATTCGCCGGCGCGGACGTACGACGTGTAGGTGCCGTCGGTGAAGAAGGCGGGCACCGTCGCCCGCTCGACGGCCTTCAGGGGCGCGGGGATGATCGGGATCAGGGCCATGGACACGGCGAGCAGGCCCACGTACTGCGTGCCGGGCTGCCGGGTCGCCGCCAGCTTGTCGACCGCGATCGCCAGCAGCATGCCCAGCGCGGGCGCGCAGATCATCGCGACCCGGCCCTCGATCACCGACTCGAAGAGCGGCTTGTGGGCGAGCAGGGCCCAGGGGCCGGGGTAGACCGTGTCCGTGAGCGGGATGCGGATCTTGGGGCCCATGGAGAGGATCGCGGCCGCGACCGCGGTGAACGCGAGCGCCTTGACGAGGGCGTGCTCCCACAGCCGTACGACGATGGCGAAGGCGAGGGCGACGAGCGGCCAGCCGTAGAAGGCGTTCTGCTCGGTGGGGTTGAGGGAGAGGGAGTTCGCGCGGACCTCGTTGCCCGCGATCAGGGAGCGTTCGGCGAAGGAGAGCAGCGCGAGGGGGCTGTTGCCGGCGTTGTCGCCGTGCAGGACGCTCTTGTAGCTCTGCGGGCCCGCGAACTGGTAGTAGATCGGGATCAGGATGATCGGGGCGCAGACCGCCGCCGCGATGCCCAGGCCCTTGAGGAGCGGGCGCCAGGACGCCTTGACGACGTCCCGGTTGAGGACTCCGTAGGCGGCGGCGAACAGGATCATGCCCATCGTGGCCAGGAGCAGGGGCTCCTCGCCGAGGAAGATCTGGTAGGCCGCCATCAGGCCGAGCACGATCCCGTCCCGGACGACCCGGGTGCCCGCGCACAGGCGCAGGGCGCGGTCGATGATCAGCGGGATCATGAAGAGGATGACGAAGTTCGGGTGCGCGTTGGCGTGGCTGACCATCGGCGGGGCGAAGGCGGCGAGCGAGGCGCCGACGAAGGCCGCGGCCCGTTGCCGTACGACGCGCTTCACGATCAGCCAGTACCAGGCGGCGGCCGTGACCGCGAGGCCCAGCGCCATGCAGACGCTGAGGGAGACCGCGGGGCCTGCCAGCAGGGTGAGGGGCGTGAAGGGGACCGAAAGGCCCAGCATGACGGTGTTGGCCATGAGGTTCACGCCGTCGGGGAAGCCCTGGAGGTCCGTGAAGAGCGGGTTGTGGAAGTGGGCGACGTTGTGGGCCGTGACCGCGAAGAACCACTCCCACTGGTTCTGGTCCTGGAGCGAGTCGACCAGGTAGCGGTGGTTCGGGTCGAAGAGGCGGCCCGAGTAGAGGCCGACCGACATCAGGAGGAAGAGGACGACGACCAGGACGTCGGCGGGGCGCAGGGCGCGGGCGCGGAGGCGGCCCAGTTCCGTGAGGACCTTGGCGTAGTCGAGGGGTCGTACCTTCGAGCCGGACTGGTGGGCCCAGCGCACCGGTACCTCGGCGACCTCCCAGTCGGCCCGGCGGAAGTGCTGGAGGACTTCCACGTCGATGCCCCAGCCGTTGATGCGGGAGGCGGCGAAGGCCTCGCGGGCGCGGTCGCCCTCGAACAGCTTGAAGCCGCACTGGGTGTCCCGTATGCCGGGCACCGCGGCCTGGCGTATGAGGAAGTTGCCCGCGCGGCCCAGGAGTTCACGTATCGGGTGCTGGTGGCTCTCGATCGTCGCGCCGGGCGCGGCGCGGGAGCCGATCGCGGCGGCGCGGCCCTCGCTCAGCTCCTTGTCGAGCTTCTCCAGCTCCTCGATGGGCGCGGCCAGATCGGCGTCCGTGACCAGCACCCGGTGGCCGCGCGAGGCGGCGACGCCGAGGCGCAGGGCGTGGCCCTTGCCTCGGTTGCGGGGGCTGGTGACCAGCTGCACCCGGGGGTCGGCGCGGGAGGTGACGACCTCGCGGGTCCCGTCGTCGGAGCCGTCGTCGGCGACGAGGATCTCCCACTCGCCGAAGCGGCCCTCGTTGTCGGCGAGATACGTGGTGATCGCGTCGAGCGTCGGCCCGAGCCGCCGTTCCTCGTTGTAGGCGGGCACGACGACGCTGAGGTCCACGCAGGCACTGTCCACGGCCGGAGCGGCCCTTTCCGGTCCGGTCACCGGGCGGCCAGCCGCTCGATGAGGTCGAGGGAGTGCGTGTTGTACGCGAGGATGATCGAGCGGGCGGCCGGGGTGTCGCGGCGCGCCAGGGCGTCGACCAGTTCGGTGTGCTCGGACCACAGCCGGCCGCGCAGATCGGTCAGCCGGCGCAGATGCTGCACGGTGCACACCCAGGACTGGACGCGCAGCCGGTGCAGGAAGTCGCCGAGGTAGGGGTTGCCGAACATGGCACTCAACTCGCGCCAGTAGCGCAGGTCGTAGCCGATCAGCACGGAGAGGTCACCGGCGTCGGCGGCGCGCTGGGCCTCCTCGCCGCGGCGGCGGACCCCGGCGAGCGCGGCGACCGTGCGCGGGTCGTCGGTGCGGTCGAAGACGGGGTGGCCCTCGATCATGGCCAGGAACATGCCCTCGGTGACCAGGGCGCGGGCCTCGATCATCCCGCGGTGGTCGGCCACCGAGTACTCGTGGACGCGGAAGCCGCGGTGCTGGTCGGCTTCCAGGAGTCCCTGCGCGGAGAGATCGACGAGAGCTTCCCTGACCGGGGTGGCGGAGACGCCGTACTGCTCGGCGATCTCCTTCACCGTGAACTCCTGTCCGGGCTGGAGCCGGCCGGCCAGGACCTCGTCGCGAAGCGCGTCGGCGATCTGCTGCCGCAGGGTGCTGCGGGTCACGGCGCCGCTGCCGCTGCTTCCGGGCATCGTCGGGGCGTCTCCCTCGTCGCGTTCGATGGCGTACTCGTATATGTCTACGAGCACGCCACCTTACGCGTTCGGGTTCCCGCCCTGCCCGGATGCGGGCACCCACTCCGTGGAAGGGCTGATTCCGGTCCCCGTCCGGGGACGCGTGGACTATTCCGTGAACTCGTCCGCCACGGAAAGCGCCGTGTCCAGGGCGGCGAGGCCCTCCTTCAGCTCGGCCTCGCTCACGTTGCAGGGCGGGACGACGTGGGTGCGGTTCATGTTCACGAACGGCCACAGCCCCTGCTGCTTGGCGGCACCCCCGAAGGCGGCCATCGCCGCGTTCGCCTCACCGGCCGCGTTGTACGGCACCAGCGGCTCCCGCGTCTCGCGGTTCCTCACCAGCTCCAGCGCCCAGAACATGCCGACCCCGCGCACCTCGCCGACGCTCGGGTGCCGCTCGGCCAGCGCCCGCAGAGCGGGTTCGAGGACGGTCGTACCGAGGGTCCTGGCATTCTCCACGACCCCCTCCTCGGCCATGACGTTGATCGTCGCGACCGCGGCGGCACAGGCCAACGGGTGCCCGGAGTACGTCAGTCCGCCCGGGTAGGGCCGTGTGCCGAAGGTGTCCGCGATCGCGCCGGAGATGGCGACACCGCCGAGCGGGACATAGCCGGAGTTCACACCCTTGGCGAAGGTCATCAGGTCCGGTACGACGTCGAACAGGTCGGCCGCGAACCACTCACCGGTCCGCCCGAACCCGGCCATCACCTCGTCCAGGACGAAGACGATCCCGTACTTGTCGCAGATCTCACGGACCCCGGCGAGGTAGCCGGGCGGCGGCACCATGATCCCGGCGGTGCCCGGAATGGTCTCCAGGACGATCGCGGCGATGGTCGCCGGGCCCTCGAAGGCGATCGTCGTCTCCAGGTGTTCGAGCGCGCGCTCGCACTCCTGCGCCTCGGTCTCGGCGTAGAAACGGGACCGGTACAGGAAGGGCGCCCAGAAGTGCACCACCCCGGCCGCGCCGCTGTCGCTGGCCCAGCGGCGGGGATCCCCGGTGAGGTTGATCGCCTGCTGCGTACCGCCGTGGTACGAGCGGTAGGCGGAGAGCACCTTCGGGCGACCGGTGTGCAGCCGGGCCATGCGCGTCGCGTGCTCGATGGCGTCGGCGCCGCCGTTGGTGAAGAAGATCTTGTCCAGGTCGCCGGGCGTGCGCTCGGCGATCAGCCGGGCCGCCTCGGAGCGGGCCTCGATCGCGAAGGCGGGCGCGAAGGTGGTGAGGGTCGCGGCCTGCTCCTGGATCGCGGCGACGACCTTCGGGTGCTGGTACCCGATGTTCGTGTAGACGAGCCCGCTGGTGAAGTCCAGGTAGCGCTTCCCGTCGTAGTCCCAGAAGTACGACCCCTCCGCGCCGGCCACGGCGAGCGGGTCGATGAGCTCCTGCGCGGACCAGGAGTGGAACACATGCGCACGGTCCGCGGCCTTCACGGCGGCGCCGGCCTGGGGATGGGGCTGAGGGGTCATGCGGTGAGGGTAAATGTCCGCGATGCGGAAGCGGTATCGGCGTCCTGTCTGCGGTCGGCCGCTTTCCGCGACAGGTTGTCCAGGGGGGTCGCCGGAGGCTGGGGGTAAAACTACCCGCTGTGCGGGCGGATGACCGGTTAGAAAAGGTCCCAGCCTGCGGAGGGTGCCCAGGGTCTCCTGTTACGGAACCGTAGACACCGCCCCGGTCATCGGGCCCGGTCCCCGCACTATTGTCGGTCTCGCGCAGGGCACAGGGGTGTGACCGGGGATTTCGGGGGAGGCGGCGCGGCCATGGAGAAACTGGGGGCGGCCGATCCGCAGCGGATCGGGGCGTACCGGCTGGTGGCCCGGCTGGGTGCCGGCGGCATGGGGCAGGTGTACCTGGCCCGCTCGGACCGGGGACGCACGGTCGCGGTGAAACTGGTGCGCGAGGATCTGGCCGCGCAGGAGGAGTTCCGGGCCCGGTTCCGGCAGGAGGTGCGGGCCGCGCGGCGGGTCGGCGGCCACTGGACGGCACCGGTGCTGGACGCGGACACCGAGGCCGAGGCGCCGTGGGTGGCCACCGGGTATGTCGCGGGACCCACGCTGCAACAGGTCGTCGGGCGCGACCACGGGGCACTGCCCGAGCGTTCGGTACGCATCCTCGCGGCCGGGCTCGCGCACGCGCTTCAGGACATCCACGCCGCCGGGATCGTCCACCGCGACCTCAAGCCGTCCAACGTGCTGGTGACCATCGACGGTCCCCGCGTCATCGACTTCGGCATAGCGCGGGCCCTGGAGACACTCGCCGGGGACGGGCTCACCCGCACCGGCTCGCTGGTCGGCTCGCCCGGGTTCATGGCACCGGAACAGGTGCGGGGCGACCGCATCACCCCGGCCTGCGACGTCTTCTGCCTCGGCTCCGTCCTCGCCTACGCGGCGACCGGCACCCTGCCCTTCGGCACCGCCGGCAGCGGAGTCCACGCCCTGATGTTCCGCATCGCCCAGGAGGAACCCGACCTGTCGGGCGTCCCCGAGGGCATCGCCGACCTGGTCCGCGACTGCCTCCGCAAGGACCCGGCGACCCGCCCGACCCTCCACCACATCCTCGACCGCACGGGCGCCGACGACACGGTCTCCGACGGCCGCTCCCGCGACCCCTGGCTCCCCAACACCCTCGTCGCCCAACTGGGCCGCCACGCAGTCAAGTTGCTGGACACGGAGGACCCGGAAACAGCGGAACGCGAACGGATGCCTCTGACGGCGACGGCGCCAGCGCCGGGCTCGGAGGAGCCGACTCGGGAGAGTGCCGGGCGGGAGAGCGCCGGTCGGGTGGGTGCCGCTTCGGTGGGTGCCGGTCCGGAGAGCGCCGGTCGGGAGGGTGCCGCTTCGGTGGGTGCCGGTCCGGAGAGCGCCGGTCGGGAGGGTGCCGCTCTGGAGGGTGCCGGTCCGGTGGGTGCCGGTCTGGAGGGTGCTGCTTCGAAGGGCGCCGGTCGGGAGGGCGTCGGTCTGGAGAGCGCTGCTCCGGAGGGCGCTGGTCCGGTGGGTGCCGGTCTGGAGGGTGCCGCTTCGGGCGGTGGCGGTCCGGAGGGTGCAGCTTTTGAGGGCGTCGGTCCGGAGGACGCCGATCCGGAGGGTGCCGGTCTGGTACGGGCTGGCTCGGAAGGTGTCGGCTCGGGCCGGCCCGACTCGGAGCGGCCCGGCTCGGGGTCGGCGTCTCCGGGTCGGATGAGCCCGGAGGGGCAGGCTCCGGAGACGCGGAGCCCCGGCGAGCAGAACCCGACCGCCCAGATCCCGACCGGCCAAGACCCGGGCGCCCAGATCCCGACCGGCCAAGACCCGGGCGCCCAGATCCGGACCGGCCAGGACCCGGGCGCCCAGATCCCGACCGGCCAGGACCTCGGCGTCCAGAACTCGGCCGTCCAGAACTCGGCCGCCCAGAATCCCGGCGTCCAGAATCCCGGCGGCCAGATCCCGACCGCCCAGAACCCCGGCGGCCAAAACCCTGCCCTGCGGAACCCGGAGGCGCACGGCGCGGCGGCGGCCGAAGAGACCGTGCCCACCGTCCCGCCCGTCCCCCCGGTCACTCCCGTCCCCCCGGCCACTCCCGTCACCCTGGAGAAACCGGAAACCCTCCTCCGCGAAACCCCCACCCCCGCTTCCTCCGAGGCCTCCCCCGAACACGCCCCCGCCTCCGACGACTCCTCCCCGACGCCCACCGCACCGGACAACCCCCTCCCCACGGCGGTCGCCGACGGGACGGGAACACCCCGCACCCAGAACCCGCCCGCCCCGCACCCGGCCTACGGCTCCCCGCAGCAGCACCCCCAGCCCACCGCCTACAACCCCCCGCCACCGCCGGCCGCCTATGGCTACCCGCAGGAGCCCCCCGCCCGCCAACTCGTCGGCTGGGGCGGCCAGGTGCCCTACAACCCCTACCCCCACAACCACGACGTCGGCCTCGGCCCCACCCCGCCCTACGGCCCGGTCCGGGGCGGCGAGCCCCAGGCGCCGCCCCGCAACGGGCGGTCGACCGCGCTGCTCGTCGTGGTCGCGCTGATCGTCGCGCTGGGCGCCGGCGGTTCGGTGTACGCGCTGATGAAGGACGGCGGCAACGGCAGCCGCACGAAGGCCGGTTCGGGCGGCGGCCCGGCCACCGGCACCGCGCCCACCACCCCGGGCCCGAGCACCGGTGAGCCGAGCGCGTCGCCCTCCCCGTCGGCCACCCCGACCGGCGACGGCGCCGTACCGGCCGGCTATCTCGGCACCTGGAACGCGTCCATCGACAACGACACCGGCCACAACACCCGCCAACTCACCATCCGGCAGGGAAAGGTGGGCGACCCGGTGCTGACGCTGGTCGCGGACGGACCCGGCTACCACTGCGAGTTCAGCGCCGACCTCGCCCAAGAACCGGGCGGTGAGAGCCCGTTGGCGATCGGCGCCTCCACCGTCACCTCGGGGCAGCCGCGTTCGTCCTGCAACCCGGGCGCCGCCACCGAGATCACCCTGCTGTCGGACCGCACGCTCCAGCGCGTGAACACCAGCACCGGCGAGAAGCTGACGTACACCAGGTCGGGCTGAACACTCCCGGCACGTCCCGGCAACTCCCTTCACCACGGCTCCAGTTGAACGTCACGCGAACTTCGGCCAAGACCCCCTGCGGGTTTCCCGGTGCCGCTCGTACCGTGACCCCACGATCCGGCTGGGGAGCGGGGGCCCGCAGTGGAGTGGCTGAGCGCGGAGAACGTCGTCGCCGTCGGCACGGCGGTGCTCGGCATCGTCGCGTCCGGCGTGATGGTCTGGTACGAACGCCGGGTGCCGCGCCGCAAGCGGATCGGCTACCGCGTCCAGATGGACAACCCCATCGGCGACGACGTCCGTTCGGGCCGCGCCAACAGACGCCTCGGCCTCTTCGACGAGGCCCCCGGCATGTCCGACGCCACCCTCGTCCTGCTGCGCATCGAGAACGACGGCTCCCAGAGCATCGCCGACAACGACTACACCGGACGCGAACTCCACGGCCTCACCGCGGTGTTCACCGACCGCACGATCCGCGGCGTCTCCGTCACCCAGCCCGTCGGCACCGACCATCTGATGGACCACTTCACCCCGGCGGCCGGCCTCGGCTACGACGGCAACACCCTGCGCATCCCGCGCGTCCCGCTCAACCCCCGCGACCACTTCAAGCTGCTGGTGCTGCTCTCCGGCGGTGACGTCGGCTGCCCGATACGGCTCATCGGCGGCATCCGCGACGGCGAGGTGCACCCCAACCGCAGCGCGACCCCGGACGACAAGGCGCCCCTGTTCAGCCGCGCCTCCCGACTGATCACCATCATGCTCACGGTGTGCGTGGTGACCCTCGCGGCGATCGTCGTGCTCCGCGACGACTCCCCGCCCCCGATCGGCTGCGCGCGCGGCACCCTCGCCGTCACCGGTTCCACCGCGTTCGCGCCGGTGGTGGAGGAGGTCGCGAAGAAGTACGCGCGGGACTGCGAGGGCGCGCACATCACCGTCGACCCGCACGGATCGACCGCGGGCGTACGGGAGTTGGAGGCCACCGGGCTCGCCGCGAAGAAGGGCTCACCGGCCGTCGTGGCGCTGTCGGACGGCCCCAAGCCCAGCGACATGCCGCAACTGCGGGAGAACCGGATCGCGGTGTCGGTGTTCGCGATCGTCGTCAACAACGGCATCCCCCTGAAGAACCTCTCCACCGCAGACGTACGACGGCTGTACCGGGGCGAGATCAGGAACTGGAAGCAGCTCGGGGGACCGGACCTCGCGGTGCACCTGGTCAGCCGGGACGCCAACTCCGGGACGCGCCAGGTGTTCCAGCGCCGGGTGCTGAAGCGCGGCGAGATCGCCAACTCCTCCGTCGACTGCGTGCACAAGGACGACCCGACCGCGCCGGTCATCCGCTGTGAACTCGACTCCACGGACCAGGTGTTGACCCAGGTCGCCGCACTCCCCGGGGCCATCGGCTACAGCGAACTCACCCTCGCCTCCGGCGCCAAGGGCCTGCACACCCTCGGCCTCGACGGCCACCCGCCGTCCGTGGACGCCATCGAACACGGCACGAGCGACTACCCGTACCGCGAGATCGAGTACGCCTACACCTACGGCCAGCCCCCGGCCGACTCCCTCGCGTCGAGCTTCCTGACCTATCTGTCCCGGGGCAACGGCCAGGACGTGATCCGCACCCACGGCCACATCCCGTGCTGGACCCCGGAGGGCCTGAAACTCTGCGCCTAGCGTCAGCCGGCGGGCCGGCTCACGGCCGACTCACCGGGGCTCCGGCGGCCGCTGCCTCGGCATGTTCGGCCGCGTCCCCCCGCCCGGCCCCGGCGGCATCGGGAACCTGCCGTGCACCACGGTCCCCTCCTGCCGCCCGCCCGGCACTACCGCCGACTGGATGCCCAGCGGCCCCGCCCCGGTCCGGAACTCCACCATCCAGTCGGCGGTCTCCACCCGGACCAGTTCCGTCAGGTCCTCCGAGAACCGCCGCAGCACCGCGAGGCACCGGTCCGCGGCCTCGCTCGCCGTGCCCTCCGCGGGCCCCAGGAACTCCCGGACACCCTCCGAGGCCCAGTCGAACTGGAGCACCTGAAGCCGCCGCTGCACGGCCTGCGCCGTCGCCACGTCCCGCATCCACCCGGACGTCATCCCGAAGAATCGGTCCCCGGCCACGCACGCGGCCCCCAGCAGCAGCGCCAGATAGCCCCACGGTGCCGCCCCGCCCGCCGCCCCGGTCAGGTCGAGCAGCGGCAGCGCCGCCCCCGCCACCGCGCCCAGCGCCGCGCCCGCGCGCAGCACCCGCGCCCCGCGCCGCTTCCACACCCGGCCGGTGAGATAGCAGGAGGCCGTCTCCAGCGCCCCGCGCTCGACCCACCGGTACAGCTCGTCCAGCCGGGCCGTCGGCTCGCCCCAGTCCCCGAGCGGGAACGGCCGCCCGGCCAGATCGCCACCTTCGGGCTGAATCTCGGGCTGACCCACCCGGCACTCCCTTACGTCGTGTGACATCTGATGCTGATGTGCCGGACCCTTCCTACCGCCCAATGGGTGGCGAAGGATCTGGTTTCACCTCTTTTCCGCCCGGAAGTGGGTCTTGATCAGGTATAGGACACGGTGAAGACTCACTCGAAAGAGTGCTGAAGCGATGACTGCCCGGACCACGTAGGCTCGTGCCGAGCGGGGAAAACCTTCGCCCATGCAGCCGTATCCATGACTGACAGCCGTACGAAACCAGGAGCTGATCGTGATTCCCGGTGGTGGCCAGCCCAATATGCAGCAGCTGCTGCAACAGGCCCAGAAGATGCAGCAGGACCTGGCGAACGCGCAGGAGGAGCTGGCGCGGACCGAGGTCGAGGGACAGGCGGGCGGCGGGCTGGTCAAGGCCACCGTCACCGGCTCCGGCGAGCTGCGCGCGCTGAAGATCGACCCGAAGGCCGTCGACCCGGACGACACGGAGACGCTCGCGGACCTGATCGTCGCGGCCGTCCAGGCGGCCAACGAGAACGCGCAGACCCTCCAGCAGCAGAAGCTCGGCCCGCTGGCCCAGGGTCTCGGCGGCGGCGGCAGCGGTATCCCCGGTCTGCCTTTCTAAGACGGCCCGCGGCCAACTACGGTACGTACGGCACGTACCCGCACGACTCCAGGAAGGGCAGGCAGTCCGTTGTACGAAGGCGTGGTCCAGGACCTCATCGACGAGTTGGGGCGACTCCCCGGCGTCGGTCCCAAGAGCGCGCAGCGGATCGCCTTCCACATCCTTCAGGCGGAGCCGACGGACGTCCGTCGGCTCGCGCAGTGCCTGATGGAGGTCAAGGCGAGGGTCCGCTTCTGCGCGACCTGCGGCAATGTCGCGCAGGAGGAGCTGTGCAACATCTGCCGCGACCCGCGCCGCGACCTCACGGTGATCTGTGTCGTGGAGGAACCGAAGGACGTGGTCGCGATCGAGCGGACGCGTGAGTTCCGGGGCAAGTACCACGTCCTGGGCGGCGCGATCAGTCCGATCGAGGGGGTCGGACCCGACGACCTGCGTATACGAGAACTTCTCGCGCGGTTGGCCGACGGTTCCGTCACGGAACTGATCCTTGCCACGGACCCGAATCTGGAAGGCGAGGCCACGGCCACGTACCTCGCCCGCATGATCAAGCCCATGGGCCTCAAGGTCACCCGCCTGGCCAGCGGCCTCCCGGTGGGCGGCGACCTGGAATACGCGGACGAGGTGACTCTCGGCCGCGCCTTCGAGGGGAGACGACTCCTAGATGTCTGACGCCACGCTGCATGACACTGCGCAGGACCCGGACGACTTCGCGGTCCAGATCGCGGACCAGGTCGAGAGCTTCCTGGTGGCCGTGTCGGAGGTAGCCAAGGGCGAGGACCCCGATTCGGCGGTCCCCTTCCTGCTCCTTGAGGTGTCCCAACTCCTCCTGGCGGGCGGCCGGTTGGGCGCGCACGAGGACATCGTCCCGGACGAGCGCTACGAGCCCGACCTGGGCCCGGAGGCGGACGTGGACGAGATCCGCGAGCGCCTCGCGGTGATGCTGGAGCCGATCGACGTGTACTCGGAGGTCTTCGACCCCTACGAGCCGCGCAAGGCCCCGGTCCCGGCCCGTATCTCCGACGACCTCGCCGACGTCCTCACCGACCTCCGCCACGGCATGGCCCACTACCGCGCCGGCCGCACCACGGAGGCCCTGTGGTGGTGGCAGTTCTCCTACTTCTCCAACTGGGGCTCCACGGCCTCGGCCGCCCTGCGCGCCCTCCAGTCCCTGGTCGCCCACGTCCGCCTCAACCAGCCCCTCCCGGAACTGGACGGCCTGGACACGGACGTCAGCATGGGCGACGAGACCCTCGAGTTCGAGGCGGGCGCGGTCATGGCGCAGGAGATCGCGGGCCCGCTGGGCATCAGGCCGGTGAAGTAACCGCACCACTGCCGGACAGAAGGGGGCTCGGCGGGCGTCACAGCCCCCAGGCCCCCTTTCCCACAGCCGTGAGCCCACCCGCCGGCGCCGGCGTCAACACCAGTGCCCGCGCCCGGTGTTCGGGAATCCGCCCGGCGAGAAGGCGTTGACGACGACGCCGTAGAACCGCGCGTTGGGGACGAACTCCCGTACCGCCCAGCCGCGTTGACCGCGTACAGGGAGATCGGCGGCCTGCCCACGCCCGCCGCCGCGTTCATGAAACCCCCGCCGCTCCCGCCGCGACGCACATGGGGCGACATCATTCAGGGGCGGTGCCCGGCCCGCCACAGCGCGTGAATTGGATCAGCCCTTGCCGACCCCTGTACGTCCGCTGCACAGGCCCTAACCAGCTGAAAGCCAGTCTGGAGTCATCCCAAGAGGCACCAGTACCACTGGAGTTGAGATGACCCGCCGGTCCATGAGCAAGCGCGCAGCCGTCGTCACCGTCACCACCGTCCTGGCCCTCGGCACCGTCGGCACCGTCGCCGCGACCGCCGGACCCGAGCGTGGCGGGCACCAGGACGCCAAGCCCGCCAAGAAGCAGATCGCCGCCCTCTTCGACGGCTGGAACCGCGCGTTGCGGACCGGCGACCCGGAGCAGGTCGCCGCCCGGTACGCGCCGGACGCCGTGCTGCTGCCCACCGTCTCCAACAAGATCCGCACCGACCACGCCGAGATCGTCGACTACTTCGAGCACTTCCTGGCCAACAGGCCGGTCGGCAAGAAGGTCGAGACCATCGTCAACGTGCTCGACGGCAACTCCGCGATAGACACCGGGATCTACGAGTTCACCCTCACCGACCCGAAGACCGGGAAGAAGCGTGTCGTCGAGGCCCGCTACACCTACGAGTACGAGAAGCGCGGCGGCACGTGGCTGATCGTCAACCACCACTCCTCGGCGATGCCCGAAGGGTGATGACCACCGACAGACCGCCCCCGGGCGCGTCCCGCAGGGTCACCGTCCCGCCGTCGTCCGCCACCAGCTGGCGTACGACGGCGAGGCCCAGGCCCGAACCGGCGCGCCCGGTGAGGCCCTGACCGCGCCAGAAGCGGTCGAAGGCACGGGACTTGTCCGCGTCGGGCATGCCGGGACCCTCGTCCAGGACCGCCAACTCGACCTCGTCACCCCGTGATCGCGCCCGCACGGTGATCGTCGCCCCGTCCGGCGACACCTCCAGGGCGTTGGAGAGCACGTTGTCCAGGACCTGTTCGAGATGACCGGGACTGGCCAGCACCAGCGGCCGGCCGTCGGCCACTTCCCCCCTGAGCGCGATGTGGACTCCGCGCTCGTCGGCGGCCGGTCTCCACACCGAGAGGCGCTCGGCGACGATCTCCTTCAGCGGCAGCGGTTCGGCCGCCGTCACCTTCGCCTCGGCCCGCGCCAGCACCAGCAGTCCGTTGACCAGTCGGCTCATCCGGACCACCTCGGCGGTCGCCTGTTCCACGTCCTCGCGGACGGACCCGTCGTCCGTGCCGTCCGCGATGTTGTCCAGCGACAGCCGCAACGCCGTGAGCGGGGTGCGGAGTTGGTGCGAGGCGTCGGCCACGAAGATGCGCTGCGAGGCGATCAGGGTGTCCAGCCGTTCGCCCGCCTGGTTCAGGGTGCGGGCGAGCGTCTGCGTCTCGTGCGGGCCCGCCACCGGAGTGCGTGCCGTCAGGTCGCCGTCGCTGAACCTGCTCGCCATGTCGTTGAGCTGACGCAGCGGGCGGGTCAGCCGGCGGGCCACGAGCGCCCCGAGACCGGCCGCCACCGCCAGCACCGCCAGCGCGAGGACCGCCCGGAAACCCCAGATGCGCCACAGGCGTTCGGTCAGATCCGAGGTCGGATACGTGATGCGGACGGCGCCCACGGTCCGGCCGTCGCGCTCGGCCGGCTCGGTCACCTCCAGCGCCCCGTCGCCCCAGTGCGTCGCGGTCTTGGCCCGCGCCGCCGGCAGCACCTCGGCCGTGCCGGGGGTCTCCTGCGCGTACGCCACCACCATGCGGTCCAGCGCGGCGCGCGAGGCGGCGTCGCCGCTCAGCAGCAGGGCCATCGTCCGGGCCTCCCGCCGCACGGACTGCTCGGTGTCACCGCGCAGTTGGGAGGTCAGCGTGAACGCCACGGGCACGGTGAACGCGGTCAGCGCCACCGCCACCAGGAGGACGTAGCTGACGATGAGCTGCCGGATCATGAGGGCGTCGCGCCGTCCGTGATCTCCAGCCGGAAACCGACCCCCCGTACCGCCTCGATCGTGACCGCGCCCGCCAGCTTCCGTCGCAGCGCCGCCACATGGACGTCGAGCGTCTTCGTCGGGCCGAACCAGTTCGCGTCCCAGACCGCTTCCATGATCTGCTCGCGCGACATCAGCGCGCCCGGCTCCTCGGTGAGGAACGACAGCAGGTCGTACTCCTTGGGGGCGAGCGGCACCTCCTCGCCGTCGAGGCGGACGCGGGCCGCCTTGCGGTCGATGGTGAGGCGGCTGCCGTACGCGTCGGGACCGGCCGCCTCCGCGACCGCCTTCGGCTGCGCGCGGCGCATCACCGCCCTTATCCGCGCGATGACCTCCCGCACCCCGAACGGTTTCGACACATAGTCGTCGGCGCCCAGCTCCAGGCCGACCACCCGGTCCGTCTCGTCGCTGCGCGCGCTGATCACGATGATCGGCACGTCGCCGCGGGCGCGCAGCGCCCTGCACACGTCGAGGCCGTCGGTGTCGGGCAGGCCGAGGTCGAGGAGGACGACGTCGTAGGGACCGGGATGGCTCAGTGCCGCCGTGCCCGTGGTGACCCACTCCACCTCGAAGCCGTAGCGCAGCAGACCGCGGCGCAGCGACTCGGCCACCGGTTCATCGTCTTCCACCAGAAGTACGCGCACACGGCGCACCTTAGTGCGGTAAAACCAATTCCTCGGGGTCACCTGTGACACTCGGCACTTTTCCCGCAGCTCGTAAGTGGGCATGCGCTGACCTGGGCGTCCGAATCTCACCATGCGATACCGCGGAAGCGAATTTCGGGCGCTCGTTAAACTGAGCCGACACACCAGGACTGAGCGAGGAGCGCACGTGGGCCTTGTCGTGCAGAAGTACGGAGGCTCCTCCGTAGCCGATGCCGAGGGCATCAAGCGCGTCGCCAAGCGAATCGTCGAAGCGAAGAAGAACGGCCACCAAGTGGTCGTCGTCGTTTCCGCGATGGGCGACACGACGGACGAGCTGATCGATCTCGCCGAGCAGGTATCTCCGATGCCCGCCGGGCGTGAGTTCGACATGCTGCTGACCGCCGGAGAGCGGATCTCCATGGCGCTGCTGGCCATGGCGATCAAAAACCTGGGTCATGAGGCCCAGTCGTTCACCGGCAGTCAGGCAGGCGTCATCACCGACTCGGTCCACAACAAAGCGCGGATCATCGACGTCACGCCCGGTCGTATCCGCACCGCGTTGGACGAGGGCAACATCGCCATCGTCGCCGGGTTCCAGGGTGTGAGCCAGGACAAGAAGGACATCACCACGCTGGGCCGCGGCGGCTCGGACACGACCGCCGTCGCGCTCGCCGCCGCGCTCGACGCCGAGGTGTGCGAGATCTACACCGACGTCGACGGTGTGTTCACCGCCGACCCGCGCGTGGTGCCGAAGGCGAAGAAGATCGACTGGATCGCCTTCGAGGACATGCTGGAGCTCGCCGCCTCCGGCTCCAAGGTGCTGCTCCACCGCTGTGTGGAGTACGCCCGCCGATACAACATCCCGATCCATGTGCGGTCCAGCTTCAGCGGACTTCAGGGCACCTGGGTCAGCAGTGAGCCGATTGGGGACCAGAAGGTGGAGCAGGCCATCATCTCCGGTGTCGCGCACGACACCTCCGAGGCCAAGATCACGGTCGTCGGCGTGCCCGACAAGCCGGGCGAGGCCGCGGTGATCTTCCGGACGATCTCCGACGCGCAGGTCAACATCGACATGATCGTGCAGAACGTGTCGGCGGCCTCGACCGGTCTCACGGACATCTCGTTCACCCTCCCCAAGGCGGAGGGCCGCAAGGCCATCGACGCCCTGGAGAAGAACCGCGGCGGCATCGGCTTCGAGTCGCTGCGCTACGACGACCAGATCGGCAAGATCTCCCTGGTCGGCGCGGGCATGAAGACGAATCCCGGCGTCACCGCCGACTTCTTCACCGCCCTGTCCGACGCGGGCGTCAACATCGAGCTGATCTCGACCTCCGAGATCCGTATCTCGGTGGTCACCCGCGCCGACGACGTCAACGAGGCCGTCCGCGCCGTGCACACGGCGTTCGGCCTGGACTCCGACAGCGACGAGGCCGTCGTCTACGGAGGCACCGGCCGCTGATGGCCAGCACCGGAGCGACCCCGCGTCCGACGCTCGCCGTGGTCGGCGCGACCGGGGCCGTCGGCACGGTCATGCTCCAGATCCTGTCCCAGCACGCGGACATCTGGGGCGAGATCCGCCTGATCGCCTCCCCGCGCTCGGCCGGCCGCAAGCTGGCCGTGCGCGGGGAGCAGGTCGAGGTGGTGGCCCTGACGGAGGAGGCCTTCGACGGGGTCGACGTCGCCATGTTCGACGTCCCCGACGAGGTCTCCGCCCAGTGGGCGCCGATCGCCGCCGCCAAGGGCGTGGTCGTCGTCGACAACTCGGGTGCCTTCCGGATGGACCCGGAGGTGCCCCTGGTGGTCCCCGAGGTCAACCCGCACAAGGTGCGGCACCGGCCGCGCGGGATCATCGCCAACCCGAACTGCACGACCCTGTCGATGATCGTCGCCGTGGGCGCGCTGCACGCCGAGTTCGGGCTGCGCGAGCTGGTGGTGTCGTCGTACCAGGCGGTGAGCGGGGCGGGCCGGGCCGGGGTCGACACCCTGCGCCAGCAGCTCGCCCTCGTCGCCCACACCGAGCTGGGCACCAAGCCCGGTGATGTGCGGCGGGCGGTGGGCGACAACACCGGGCCGTTCCCGGAGCCGGTCGCGCTCAACGTCGTACCGTGGGCCGGGTCGTTGCGCGAGGACGGCTGGTCCTCGGAGGAGATGAAGGTGCGGGACGAGTCCCGCAAGATCCTCGGTCTGCCCGCGCTGCCGGTCGCCGTCACCTGCGTGCGGGTGCCGGTGGTCACCACGCACTCCCTCACCGTCCACGCCCGCTTCCAGGGCGAGGTCACCGTCGACGGCGCGCGCGAGATTCTCGCCACGGCCCCGGGGGTCGTCCTCTTCGACAATCCGGCCGCCGGGGAGTTCCCCACGCCCGCCGACGTGGTGGGCACCGACCCGACCTGGGTGGGGCGGCTGCGGCGGGCGCTGGACGATCCGACCGCGCTCGAACTCTTCGTCTGCGGGGACAACCTGCGCAAGGGAGCCGCCCTCAATACCGCGCAGATCGCCGAGCTGGTGGCGCGCGAACTGGCCTGAGCGCGGACCCAACTCGCCCTGCCCGACCGTAAATCCGCTGGCCAGTGGCGCACGAGTTTGTAGGATCGGCGTGCGCGATGTGGTCGGATTAATGGTTGGTAACCCTTGAATCCGGCCACCTCCGCATCCGAAGATTTCACTCCCCGCTTCCCGCAACCATGCGGCGAGCGGGGAGCGTCTTTGCGAACGCCCTTCAGGTGGGCGCGCGGTGACGCGGTAAGGGGCGTGGGGACGCCCCGGACTTTCGTGACACAGGGGAAGAGCGGGTAGGCATGAGGGTGTTCGACGCACTGCCGGTTGCGCTGCCTGACACCAGACGGGTGGGTGATGTCGCCGGACGGCTGGGCGGTGGCGCCGGCCGGTCGGGTGGACGGTGTGTTCCGTCTGACGTAAATGTGACGGCCGACGCGTACAACCCCCAAGGGGGGAAGCGTGTCCAACTGGCGTGGCTCAGGTACTCGACTTCTCTGCGGCACGCGGCACGGCCCTCCGGCCCCCGCGTGGATCCCGTGCGCCCGGCGGCATGCCGGTGATCGCGCCGATGCCCGCAGCGCGGCCCGCCCGCATCCCGAACCAGCGCGACGGTGTCGACGACGCCGTCGCGGCCGGCACGACGGTCGACCATCTCACCGAGACCTACCGGGCGCACTACCGCTCGCTGCTGGGCCTGGCCGCACTCCTCCTCGACGACACCGCGTCCTGCGAGGACGTCGTCCAGGAGGCGTTCATCCGGGTCCACTCGGCGCGCAAACGCGTCCGTGACCCCGAGAAGACCCTGGCCTATCTCCGCCAGACCGTCGTCAACCTCTCCCGCTCGGCCCTGCGCCGCCGCATCCTCGGCCTCAAGCTCCTCTCGAAGCCGATGCCGGACATGGCCAGCGCGGAGGAGGGGGCCTACGACCTCCTGGAGCGCGACTCCCTCATCAAGGCCATGAAGGGACTGCAACGCCGCCAGCGCGAGGTCCTGGTCCTGCGTTACTTCGCGGACATGACGGAGGCGCAGGTCGCCGAGTCGCTCGGCATATCGCTGGGCTCGGTGAAGGCGTACGGCTCGCGCGGGATCGCCGCCCTCCGGATCGCCATGGAGGCCACGGCATGACCGACAAGGCCGACGGAAACGGAAACGGCTCGCACGCACGGCGTGAGCCGGACGTCCGGCGCGGCCCGACCTGGGCGCGCAGGGAACAGCCGAACGAAACACACGCTGGGAACGGAACTGTGAACCACGGCCCCGACGAACAGAGCCCCACCGGGCCGAGCCTCGACGGGAACCTCGAGAACCGGGAGAACCCCGAGAACTCCGCGGACACCGAGGACATCGAGGAACGGCCCCCCGTCGAACCCGGAGGACCCCTGGGGTTCCTGGGGGCAGCGGGACAGGGCTCCCACGACCACGCCGACGACCTCCACGCCCCCGAGGGCTTCGGCCCCGACGAACTGGCCCTACGGCGGCTGCTGCACCAGGCCGTCCAGGAGGTCGAGCCGCGCGACGGCACGCTGGACCACCTGCGCAAGGCGGTACCGGCCCGCCGGGCCCGCAAGCGCCAGGCCCTCGTCGGCATGGCCGCCACCCTGCTCTTCTTCGGCACCGCGATCCCGGCTCTCGTGCACGTCTCGAACTCCACCGGCTCCAACCCGGACCCGTCCATCGCGGGCAACAGCTCCCAGGCACAGGGCGGCACCAGCCAGGGCAAGGGCCCCGACGGCGGCGCCGGCACCACGGGCGGCGCCCCGGGCCGGGCCTCGGAGAACCCCGGCGGCCACAAGGACGACGGCGCGGGCAAGACCCCCGGCCACGGCACGGTGAGCGCGAACCCCTCGGCCAGCGCCGGGACGGCGTCCGCCGTCTGCACGGCCGCACAACTCGGCTCGTCCAGCTCGACGGTCGACGCCCCCGACGCGTCGGGCGTCGTCTACGGCACGTTCACCGTCACCAACACCTCCGGCACCAGCTGCACCGTCGGCGGCCCCGGCACGGTCGGCACCTACGCGATCGGCGCGGCCGACAACTCCAAGATCACCGTGGTGCAGCACAGCGCGGGGGACCCGGCGGCCGGACTGCCCGACCCGTCGACGGAGACCTCCCAGCTGGTGCTGGCACCGGGCTCCGCCTACCTGGTCAAGTTCGCCTGGGTGCCCTCCGAGACCTGCCCCACCAGCGGCACCAGCACCGGCGGCACCACCACCGGCGGTTCGACGGCCAGCCCGTCGCCCACGGAGGACGCCGGCACGAGCAGCGGTTCCACGACCGGCGACACCGGGACGACCACCCAGCTCCTGGAGGACGGCACGCTCGACGGCAGCGTCCAGGTCACCCACACCCCGTCGACGGGCTCGCCCTCGGTCACGGCGACCGTGACGAACGCGTGCGCGGGCACGGTGTACCGGACGGGCGTGCTGGCGGGGTCGTAGGAAGGGCGGGGTCGAAGGCCGTCGGCCACGGGGGACCGGCGTCACCCGGCGGACGTCAGGCGATGGATGTCAGAGGACGGCGGATGTCATACAGCGACGGATGTCATACGGCGGTGACACGCGCCTGGTCCGGCGCGTCCTCGGTCTCGCCTTCCGGAATCAGGCCCAGCTCGGCGTCGCGGGCGAACTCCACCTCGCGGCGCAGCAGCCGGAACCACATGAAGACGACGAAGCCGGCGAAGACGAACCACTCGCCGGTGTAGCCGAGGTTCTGGAAGGCCTTGAGGTCGAGGCCGGTGTTGGCGGGCGCGGTGGCCGGCACGGCCTTCATCCCGGAGTCGCCCTTGTCGAGGGTGATCCACGCGTCGTACAGGTGGTACGGGACGAGGTTCACCAGCGAGGCCGCGCTGATCGCGGCGGTCTGGCCGGACGGGAGGCCGCTCTGCGCGCTGACGCCGTTGTCGCCGGGGGTCTCGGACGCCTGGAGCGAGCCGGTGACGGTGACCTCGCCGGTGGGCGCGGCCGGTGCCTTCGCCGCGTCGGGCTCGCCGGGAATCCAGCCGCGGACGACGGGGAGCGCCTTGCCGGTGTCGGTGCGCAGCAGGGTGAGGACGTAGAAGCCGTTCTTCCCGTCCAACTGGCGGTCGGGGACGAGGAGTTGCTTGCCGTAGCGGCCGGTCGCGGTGGTCTGGCGGCCCGAGGTGCTCTGGTCGACCGGCAGCAGTGAGGCGAGGGGGCGCGCGGTCTCCGTGCGGTCGGTCTCGACCTGCTTGGTGGCCTGATGGCTGCTGTCCACGCGTGCCTGGAACCGGCTCAGCTGCCACGACCCCATGAAGACGCAGAAGGGGATGGCGAGCAGTACGAAGACGTTGATGCCCCACCAGCGCGATGTCAGCAGAAACCGGTACACGCCTTCCACGGTACGGGGCTCCCGCGGGGCCCTTGGCCCGGGGGTCGGCCCGAGGGTTCACCAGGCGTCGGCAATGCTCCGACCGGGACTTGGTCGAAGTTATCCACAGGCTGAGGATCCGGCCAGTGCAATGTCGTCGTGGGCGGGCAGTATGGGGCCATGACTGAGAGCAACGGGTCCGAGAACACACCGGACTGGGAGAAGCGCTTCCGGGCGCCCCGCGTGTCCCTGCCCGACTGGGCGGAGGACGCACCCGACCGTTCCCTGTTCGTGTCGAACGCGACGGGGACGTATGAGCTGTACGCCTGGGACCGTGCGTCGGGCGAGCAACGCCAGGTGACGGACCGGCCGAACGGCACGACGGACGGTGTGCTCTCCCCGGACGGGGAGTGGATCTGGTGGTTCGACGACAAGGACGGGGACGAGTTCGGCGTCTGGCGCCGCCAGCCCTTCAAGGGCGGCCCCGACGAACCGGCGGTACCGGGCCTGGAACCCTCCTATCCGGCAGGACTGGCCCTGGCCCGCGACGGGAGAACGGCGGTGGTGGGCCGCTCCACGGACGAGGACGGTACGACGATCCACCTCGCCCGCACCGGTGAGGAGACGACGCTGATCTACCGCCACCGCGAGTCGGCGGGCGTCGGCGACCTCTCGCACGACGGTTCGCTGATCGCCATCGAGCACACGGAGCACGGCGACGCGATGCACTCCGCGCTGCGCGTCCTGCGCCCGGACGGCACCGCGGTCGCCGACCTGGACGACACCAAGGGCGGCACCGAGGAGCTGGGCCTTGAGGTCCTCGGCTTCGCCCCGGTGGACGGCGACACGCGTCTCCTCATCGGCCATCAGCGGCGCGGCCGCTGGGAGCCCCTGGTGTGGGACGTGGTGAAGGGCGGCGAGACGGACCTGTCCCTGGACCTGCCCGGCGATGTGAGCGCGGAGTGGTACCCGGACGGCTCGTCCCTCCTCATCGCGCACAGCTTCGAGGCCCGCAGCGAGGTCTTCCGCTACGACCTCGCGTCGGGCGAGCTGGAGAAGGTGCCCACCCCGCCCGGCACGGTCTCGGGCGCCACGGCGAGGCCGGACGGCAGCGTCGAGTACCTCTGGTCCTCCGCCGCGGAACCCTCCGCCGTGCGCTCGACGACGGGCGAGGTGGTCCTCGACCCGCCCGGCCTGAAGTCACCCGGTTCGGTCCCGGTGGAGGACGTGTGGGTGGAGGGCCCCGGCGGTCGCATCCACGCCCTGGTCCAGAAGCCGGCGGGCGCGACGGGCCCGCTCCCCACGGTCTTCGACATCCACGGCGGCCCGACCTGGCACGACAGCGACTCCTTCTCGGCGGGCCCGGCGGCCTGGGTGGACCACGGCTACGCGGTCGTCCGGGTCAACTACCGCGGCTCCACCGGCTACGGCCGCGCCTGGACCGACGCCCTGAAGCACCGGGTCGGCCTGATCGAGCTGGAGGACATCGCGGCGGTCAGGGAGTGGGCGATCGACTCCGGCCTCGCCGACCCCGCCCGTCTGATCCTCACCGGCGGCTCCTGGGGCGGCTATCTCACCCTGCTCGGCATCGGCACCCAGCCCGACGCGTGGACCCTCGGCATCGCGGCGGTCCCGGTCGCCGACTACGTCACGGCGTACCACGACGAGATGGAAGCCCTGAAGGCCATGGACCGCACGCTGCTGGGCGGCACCCCGGAAGAGGTCCCGGCCCGCTTCGAGGCGTCCTCCCCGCTGACGTACGTCGACGAGGTCACCGCCCCGGTCTACATCTCGGCGGGGGTGAACGACCCACGCTGCCCGATCCGCCAGATCGACAACTACGTGAAGCGGTTGGAGTCCCGGGGCGCGGTGCACGAGGTGTACCGGTACGACGCGGGGCACGGGTCGTTGGTGGTGGACGAGCGCATCAAGCAGGTGAAGCTGGAACTGGACTTCGCGGAGCGGCATTTGGGGAGCTGACGCCGGGGCCTCCGAGCGCGGGTCGGCCCAGTCCAGCCTGTCCGGCACCTGTCCAGGACAGACCGCCAACACCCAGCCCGTCCGGCACCTGTCCAACTCAGGGCCGCCAATACCCAGCCCGTCCGGCGTTTGAGGACGAGGCCCCTTCAGGGCCGAAGCGGGGGTCTGGGGGCGCAGCCCCCGGCAACGCCCGCTTCGGCACCGGGTACCTGCTCAAGTACAGGGCACCGTCACGCCCCCGCGCGATTCCGGGGCCGCCGCCCCAGCAACTCCGCCAGGCCCCGACGGGTAGCCGCGAGCACCACCCGGTCCGACCCGGCCAGCACATACGAGTCGGGCAGGTCCCACACCAGCCCCGACCGCCGCACGTCCTCCGCCGCGTCCCGCGTGGCCGTGTCCAACGCCAGCACCCGCCAGGACCCCGCCCGGAACGCCTCCGCGACCGTCTTCCCCTCCAGCTGCGGATGCCCGCCCACGGTCATCGCCGCGAACAACAACACCCGCCGCTCGACGGGAATCGCGCCCAGAATCTGCCGCCCCATCATCGCCCCGGCGAAGGCGGGCGCGGCCAGATGGGACACACTCCGGCTCCGGGTGAGGGCGCCGGGGTGAGCCGCCCGCAGGGTCCGGTAGACGGCGGTGGCGAAGTCGTCGTCGTACAGCCGGAGCACGACCCGCAGATCCGGCCGCACGGACCGTGCGTACAGCACCGCTTCGAGGTTGGTCGTGTCGGAGCTGGTGACCGCGAGCAGCGCATGGGCCCGATGGATCTTCGCGGATTCGAGGACGCCCTCCTGGGTGACATCACCCAGGATCACCGGCACCCGCAGCCGCCGTGCGACAGCGAGCCCCCGCGCCTCGGGATCGGCCTCGACACACACGACGGGGATGTGCAGTTCACGCAGCCGGGTCAGCACCCGGGTACCGATCTTCCCGAGCCCGAGCAGCACGACATGCCCGCCGAGACCACGCGGCGGCTTGCGCAACGCCGACGCCGTACGGAACGTACCGAGGGCTTCGAGCACCGCGGCCAGCAGCACCGGAAGCATCAGCAACCCGACGAGCCCGGAGAGGAGTTGAAGGATCTGCCGCCCCAGAGGTGCCCCGATCGCGGGGTTGTCGATCGCGAACAGATCGAGCAGGGTCAGATAGAAGGCGGTCAGCGGATGGATCTGCGTCACCAGCCACAGCGAGACGGCGAGCGCGATCACACACGCCACCATGCCCGCCAGCGACCACCGCAGCCGCCGCGAGAACAGCGAGGAGAACGCGGGCACGACCCCGCCCCCGCGCCCGCCGGGCAACTGCGGTCCGGCGTACGACACCTGCTCCAGGACGACGGTCCCGCGCCCGGTGGCGGAAGCGACCGCCGCCGCGTCGGGCAGCAGCCGTGGGCCCTGTTCGCCCATGCCCTCGGAGCCGTCCGCACCGGCCGGGTCGCTGCTGGTCGCCGAGAGCAGGGCGAGCGTGGCGAGCCCCGGGTCGGCGACCTCCCCGGGGGCCGGCGGCGGCCGTTCCACCGCGCGCAGCAGCAGCCCGTCGGTCTGGACGACCTTGCTGGTCCCGGCCAGCGCGGTCGCGGCCAGCGCGGGCGCGGCCGTGTCGGCGTCGGACAGCACGGTCGTCGACGCGTCGAACCCGGTACCGGACCCGCCGCCCGCCCCGCCGCCCGTGCCGTCCCCGGTCGCCAACGCGGCGGCCTGGTCGAGGAGTTCCTCGATGTGCTGGCCGAGCCGCCGGTTGTAGAGGCGGATCACCAGCCGGATACGGGGGTTGAGGCGGCGGGCGGTGAGGGCGGCCCGGATGTTGGTCTCGTCGTCGTCATAGACGAGGGCCAGCGCGGTCGCCCGCTCCACACCGGCTTCGGCGAACACGGCCTCGGTCAGCTCGGCGACCTCCAACACCCGTTCCCCGCGCGGGGGTTCGGGGGAGACGGTGCCGCCGTTGGCGCCACCGTTGGCACCCGTCCTGCCCACCGCCGCGTTGACCCGGTCGAGCAGCGCGGCCGAGGCGGCACGCGCGCGGCCCACGACGGGCGGCCGTGCGGTGGCCTCGGAGAGCGGGACGACGAGGGTGATCTGTTCGCCGTAGACACTGCGGAGTTCGGCGGCGAGCCGGTGCGCGAGGGCGTCGTCTCCGCACACCAGCATGTGCGCACGGGGACCGCCCGGCGGGGTCTGATTCGGAACGCTGCTCGCCACGAGGGGAAAGACTGCCCCAAGGAGGCGGGTGGTTCCAGTATTCCGCTGAACACCCGTGCCCCGGCTGCCGTATGCAGAGACAGGGAGCAAAACTCGCGAAACCAGGCGTCTGCCGGAGGTATCTCACCCGTGGCCATCACCACCGAACCAGCCGCGCCGACCACCGGGACGCCGCCGGACCCACAAGCGGGCCGACAAACGGACCCACAGGCGGGCCCACAAACGGAGCCGGGCACGGAACCGGAGACGAAACCGGGCACGAAACCGGCCGCGCCCGCCCAGGCGTCACAGGGCGCCGAGCCCGCCAAGGCGTCGAAGGACGGCTGGCAGCTCAACTCGCCCCTCGTGCTCACCATGGTGCTGCTCGTGGTGGTGCTCGCCCAGGGCCCGATCCGCCAGGCGCTCTCCGCGCCCGTGATGCAGAGCTGGATGACGGTCTTCGTCGCCGTGGTCGTGCAGGCGCTGCCCTTCCTGGTGCTGGGCGTGCTGCTGTCGGCCGGGATCGCGGTGTTCGTACCGGCGACCTTCTTCGCCCGCGCGCTGCCCGACAACGCCGTGCTGGCCGTGCCGATCGCGGGCATGGCGGGCGCGATCCTGCCCGGCTGCGAGTGCGCGTCGGTGCCGGTGGCCGGGGCGCTGGTGCGGCGGGGCGTCACCCCGGCGGCGGCGATCGCGTTCCTGCTGTCCGCCCCGGCGATCAACCCGATCGTGCTGACGGCGACGGCGGTGGCGTTCCCGCGCAACCCCGAGATGGTGCTCGCCCGGTTCGTCGGCAGCCTGCTCGTGGCCTGTGTGATGGGCTGGCTGTGGACGCGCCTAGGCCGCACCGACTGGCTGCGCCTGCCCGCTCACGAGCCGCACGAGGGGGAGACCAAGGGGGCCGCGTTCTGGGGCTCGGTCCGGCACGACGTGATGCAGGCCGGCGGATTCCTGGTGCTCGGCGCGATGTCGGCGGCGACGCTCAAGGCGGTCGCACCGGCGAGCTGGCTGCGCACGGCCGCCGACAACCCGGTGGTGGCGATCCTCGCCCTCTCGATCCTCGCCGTCCTGCTGTCGATCTGCTCGGAGGCCGACGCGTTCGTCGCCGCGTCGCTCACCCAGTTCTCGCTGACGGCCAAACTCGCGTTCCTGGTGGTGGGCCCGATGATCGACCTGAAGCTGTTCGCCATGCAGGCGGGCACGTTCGGCCGCGGCTTCGCCCTGCGCTTCGCACCCGCCACCTTCGTCCTCGCCATCACCGGCGCGGTCGTGACCGGGGCGGTGCTCCTGTGAACCGGCAGGCACAGGCGGCGGTCCTGTTCCTGGTCGGCGCGGCCCTGCTGCACGCGGGCTTCACCAACCTGTACCTGCGCTACGTCAAGGCAGGCCTCCAACCGCTCCTCCTGCTCTCCGGCGCGGTCCTCATCGTGACGGCGCTGGCGACGGCGTGGTACGAGTGGCGCCGGACACGGCTGGAGAAGGCGCACGCCGAAGCCCAGGCGGAAGCGCACACGGAGGCTCACACCGAGGCCGGCGCTCACGGGGGCCACGTCCACCGCGAACCCCGCATCTCCTGGTTCCTGATCCTCCCCCTCCTCGCCCTCATCCTGGTCGCCCCGCCCGCCCTCGGCTCCTACAGCGCGGTCCGCACCGGCACGGCCATCCAGCAGCCGTACGGCCTGCTCAAGCTCCCCGACAGCAACCCGCTCACCATCGGCCTGGTCGACTACGCGAGCCGCGCGGTCTACGACCACGGACGGTCCCTGGGCACCCGGCAGTTGAAGGTCACCGGCTTCGTCGCGCTGGACAGGTCGGGGTCGCCGTTTCTCGTCCGCATGGCCCTCAACTGCTGTGCCGCGGACGCCCAGCCGGTGAAGATCGCCCTGACGGGCAAGGTCCCGCCGGTGCTTCAGCCCGACACCTGGCTGGAGATCACCGGCACATACAGCCCCCGGCAGACCAAGGACCCCATCAACAACCGCCCGATCCCCTACTTCCAGGTCACCCAGGCCAAACCGGTCCCGACGCCGAAGGACCCGTACGACGAGAGCTGGAACCAGTAACGGCCGGAGCGACCAACTCCCGCCACCTCACCTGAGGTTGACGACCGCGCCCGGTCGAGCGGCGGGCCGCTGCGCTCCACGCCGGGAGCCGTGCGGAGGTCCGCGTCGCCATGGGCGGCCGGGTCCGCGCCGGAGGCAGGCCGCCCCCCTGCGCGATCCGTGGGCGTACCGTGAAGAGACCGGGAATCTCTCGTGTGCCGGATCGCACCGGTGCCGTTCCCGGCGAACCACGACGCCGGGCCGGACGTGTCCGCGCCCGGGGCAGGGCTCGGCCCATGACCGTGAACGTGCCCGGTCGGCCGGCGGCCGCGGAGGCGACCGCGGCCCCCGGCGGGGACGGTGCTGCCGGTACGGCGGCCGGGGCGGACTCCGGTTCCGCCCGCGACCGCGGCCCCTCGCCCTGGCAGGGCGACCGCGTCCGACCGCTCAGCCGCCGCCAGATCGAGGACCGCCTCCAGGACCTGGGCGTCCTGTACGAGGAGACCTGCGGTGGCGGCCGCGACGGCGACCGCGCCGCCTTCCTCCGCCGCCTGTCCGGCGAGGTCCGACGCCCCGGTTTCACCCTGCTCATCGCCGAGAACACCACCCTGACGGCCTGCGCCTACGGCTTCCCCGTCCGCGCCGCCGACCCCTGGTGGCAGGGCCATGACGCCCGGCTGCCCCGGCGCCTGCACGGCCTCGCGCTGACCGGCGGGCTCTTCGCGGTCTCCGGGATCGTCGTCCCGCTCCGCGTGCGCACCCACTACCAGGACCGCGACTGGAACCTCGCCCGCCGCCTCCAGCGCCGGCTGCTCGCCGACCACGCCCCGGCCGTCGGCGTCACCCTGATCCCCCGCACGGACACCGCGACCCTCGCGGCGTACCGCGCGTGGGGCTGGCAGGAGGTCGCGCCGCGCGCCGCGGCTGACCCCATACGTCCCGTACGCCCCGTGCGAGCCGCCGAACGAGGCTCCCCGGGGGACCCGAATGGCCTTGATCCACGGCTTCCGGGCTCCTGCCGGGTGCTGATCCTGAGCCTCTGAACGCGCCGATCGGCGTCAGGACATCTGTGTTCGCCGCGACAGGGATTCCACCGGTGCGACTAGAGTTCCCTCACGGGGGAACCAGGTCTCCCGGGGGCGGCCGTCCCGACCCCGGTGGTCCGCAGGAAAGGTGTACATGCCCGCAGAAAGCCAGCAGCCCGCGGCCGACCGGCTCGACGACGACGACTACCCCGCCTACACCATGGGCCGGGCCGCCGAGCTGATCGCCTCCACCCCCGGTTTCCTCCGGTCACTGGGTGAGGCCGGGCTGATCACCCCGACGCGGTCGGACGGCGGTCACCGCCGCTACTCGCGCCGTCAGCTCCGTACGGCCTCCCGCGCCCGCGAACTGGTCGACCAGGGGACCCCCATCGAGGCCGCCTGCCGCATCATCAGCCTGGAGGACCGGCTGGACGAGGCGCTGCGGGTCAACAAGGAGCTGCGGTCCCCCGACCGGCTGCATGTCCATGACGGACAGCATGCGCACGACGGCCTTCACGGCTCGTCCCATGGTGAGAAAATCTGATGTCCCCGAAACAGAAATTCACCGTTTCGGGCGGCCCTTTTCGAGCCCAATTCCCCCGTCGCGAAAATGGGTTCCGTGCTAGGCTGACATCAGTTGCAGTTGTGGTTGCCAATTTTGAACCGGACATCCGGTGCAGGTGATCATCACGGCGATGGAGGAGATTCGTAAAGTGCGGATCTCGTGCACTGCCTAGGAGTTAAGACATGGCCACCGGTACCGTGAAGTGGTTCAACGCGGAAAAGGGCTTCGGCTTCATCGAGCAGGACGGCGGCGGCGCTGACGTCTTCGCCCACTACTCGAACATCGCCACCCAGGGCTTCCGCGAGCTGCAGGAGGGTCAGAAGGTGACCTTCGACATCACGCAGGGCCAGAAGGGCCCGCAGGCGGAGAACATCGTTCCCGCCTAAGCACGCGAGACTGCGAAACAGGGGCCCGCACCTTGGGTGCGGGCCCCTTTTCGTATCTGTTCATTTACCCGCCGTTCCACGGCCGTTGTTCGCTTTCCCCGAGGAGAAATCCTCCCCTCTCCTCCCGCTCGAACCCCTTGGTGAGGCACCATGCGCTGCGTGATCGCCCGTTACCCCTTCGATCTGACGAAGAGCGAGGTGGAGGAGATGCTCAAGGGCATCCGGCCGGAGCAGCCCGTCACCGGTCCCTGCGCCGTCATCAGTCGCAAGCTGTACCCGGTGAAGCAGGTCGGTGAGGTGATCACCAAGCAGGACCGCCGTGACTTCACCGCCTTCGAGGTGACCAGGGCCCTGACCCGGCTCGGCTTCACCTGCCACGAGACGCCGCCCGCGCCCGCCACCCCCGCGCCGGCCCCCGCCGCGGAGAACCCCGGGGACTCGGGCCCGGACTCGACGTCGTACATCGGCACCACCCTGGGCTGACGCCTCCGCCCGCACGTCCCCGCACACCCCGAGCGACCACGCCGCCGTAGAACCATTCGGGCGCGAGGTCGCTCTTTGCTTTCCCGCCGGTCACAGCTCCTTGTCGGGCCAGTCCAGCAGGCGGGCCCCGATCACCGCCGTCTGGAGCGTGTACCGCTGGCCGGGGTCGGCCGGGTCCGCGCCGGTGAGCTGGTGGATGCGCTCCAGCCGGTAGGTCAGCGCGCGCACGCTCAGTGACAGCCGGCGGGCGGTCTCGGCGGCCACACAGCCACTGTCGAAGTACGTCGACAGCGTCTCCAGCAGTGGCCGCGGGCCGCCGCGCGCCCTGGTCAGCGGGCCCAGCGCGTCGAGCACCAGGTCCGTCATCGCCTGCCGGTCGCGGGTGAGCACCGGGTAGACCAGCAGGTCGGCGGCGCGCAGCAGCGGGCCCTCCAGCTGGAGCCGCTCGGCGAGTTCGAGCGTGTTCAGGGCCTCTTCGTACGACTGGACGATCCCGCCCGCACCCGGCCGCACCCGGCCGATCGCCGCGCGGCTGCCCTCCGCGGCGGCGTACGCCTGCTTGGCGAAGTGGGTGAGGATGTCGTCCTGGTCGCCGGGCGCGACGCACAGCATCCGGCCGGCCTTCGTGGTGAGCAGGATGTTGCGGTCACCGAAACGGCTGATCATCGCGCGCTCCACCTGACGCGGCACCGGCGCGCTCTCGTCGTACGGCGTCGGGCCCTGGACGACCGCGACGGCATGCGTGTGGGAGAGGCGCAGACCGAAGCGCTCGGCGCGCTCCGCGAGCCGGCCGAGGTCGCTGCGGCCGTAGAGGAGGTCGTCGATGAACTCCCGTCGCGCCGCCTCCTCCTGGCGTACGGCGAGCCGCTGCGCGCGTTCGTAGCCCTCGGCGAAGGCGTCGACGGCCTGCTGCACCGCGGCGAGGGTGCAGTCGGCGGCACCCGGGATCTGCGGCCAGGCGGCGCGGGTCGCGGCGAGATGGGCGCTGACCAGGGCACGCAGTTCGTGGCCCGCCTCGGCGGCCTGCTCGCCCAGGGTGCGGCGGGACGCCAACTCCGCCCGGGTCAGACGGCGTCCGGTACCGGAGACCTCCGCCAGGAGCCGCGCGTACCCCGCCAGATACTGCTCAGGTATTCCGCGCTCCGGCAACTCCGCCCCCGTTTACCTTGACGCCCCGATGACGCTTTCTTAGCGCGTCACCGGCATCAAGACCCTAATGAACACTGCCGGGTTCCGGCAATGCGCGGGCGTGCACCCCGCGTGCACCATGGCGCCAGGGGAGCACCGCGGAAGGTACCGGTGCCGGACACCGGCAGGTGTCCAGCACCGGTACCGCGATCCGCGCATCCCCGGAATCTTGACGCGTGCCGCACGCGCGACACGCGTCGCGGGCACTGGACGGGGACGGGGGGCCGGGATCATGGGGGCGTTTCTCGCTGCCGCGGCCGGTTTCCCCACCGTCGTCTTCACCGCGGCGCTCGTGGTCGTCGTCCTGTTCTGGCTGCTGGTCGCGCTGGGCGCGGCGGACGCGCACGGACACGCTCACATGCACCTCAACTCCCGTGCTCACGGCGAGGGTTGGGGCCTGGGCGGGGTCCCGGTGACCCTCGCCTTCTCGCTGTTCGTCGCCATCGGCTGGCTGATCAGCTACTGCGCGAGTGTGCTGCTCGTCCCCTCCGGGCCCCTCGGATTCCTGGTCGGGGCGGCCGTGCTGATCGGCACGGTGTACGTCTCCTGGCGCGCGACCAGGCTGTTCGTACGCCCCCTGCACCGCCTGTTCCCCGACGAACCCGGACCCTCGCGGCTGGACTTCGTCGGCCTGACCTGCACGATCCGCACCGGACGGGTGGACACCGGGTTCGGCCAGGCCGAGGTCAGGGCGGGAGACGGTTCGGCGGCGGTGGTCCAGGTCCGGCTGCCGGCCGGCGACGCCGCGACGGGCGTGCTCGGCAGCGGCAGCACGGGGTTGCTCTACGCCTACGACGAGGTGGGCGAGTTCTTCTGGGTCACCCCGTATCCGCCGGACGGCGGGCTGGGGCCGGGCTCGGGGCTGCTGGCTCCGCCCGGCACGCCGGGATAGGCCGATGCGCCCCCAACGGGAGCGCGGCTGAGCCCAGTTGGTCCACGCGGGTTGCCCACGACCCGCAGGTACGGGCCAACGGCGGTCGACCCACGGGCGTCCGCCCCCCCGGTCACGACCCCAGGGTGTTCGCCGCCCGGCGTCCGCCAACAGCCGTGGAATCCGCCCCTGTTGGCTCGCACGGGGTGCCCAACACCCCCTTCACCACCCACCACGATCCAACCCCTCTCACTCAACGAGGACCCATGTCATGAACGCCATCACCGTCGGCATCGGTGTGTTCGTCGCCGTAGTCCTGCTCATCGCGCTCACCCTGCTCCTCGTGGTCGGCCGGTTGTTCCGGAAGGTGGAGCAGGGGCGGGCGTTGATCGTGTCGAAGACGAAGAAGGTCGATGTGACCTTCACCGGGGCGGTCGTGCTGCCGGTGCTGCACAAGGCCGAGTTCATGGACATCTCGGTGAAGACCATCGAGATCCGGCGCACCGGGCGCGAGGGCCTGATCTGCCAGGACAACATCCGCGCCGACATCCATATCAGCTTCTTCGTGCGGGTCAACAAGACCGTCGAGGACGTCATCAAGGTCGCGCAGGCCATCGGCACCCAGACGGCGAGCGACCCGGCGGCGATCCAGGACTTCTTCGCGGCGAAGTTCTCCGAGGCGCTCAAGACCGTGGGCAAACAGCTGGACTTCGTCGATCTCTACACCAAGCGCGAGGAGTTCAGGGACCGGATCATCCAGGTCATCGGCACCGACCTCAACGGCTACCACCTCGACGACGCGGCCATCGACTTCCTTGAGCAGACGCCGATGACGCAGCTCGACAACCAGAACATCCTGGACGCGCAGGGCATCCGGAAGATCACCGAGCTGACGACGATCGAGCATGTGCGCACGAACGAGTTCCAGCGCACCGAGCAGAAGGAGATCACCCGGCAGAACGTCGACGCCCGGGAGACCATCCTGGAGCTGGAACGCCGGCAGGCGGAGGCGGAGATCCGGCAGCGGCGCGAGGTGGAGACCCTGCGCGCGAAGGAGGAGGCCGCCACCGCGAAGGTGCAGGAGGAGGAACGCCTCGGTGCGCAGACCGCGTTCCTGCGCACCGAGGAGCAACTCGGCGTCCAGCGCGAGAACCAGGCCCGCGAGATCGCCGTGGCGCAGAAGAACCGCGAGCGGGTCATCGCCGTGGAGAACGAGCGCATCGAGAAGGACCGGCTCCTCGAAGTCATCGCCAGGGAACGGGAGACGAGCCTGTCCGGGATCGCCCGGGACAAGGAGGTCGAGGCGGAGCGGCGCGAGGTCGCGGACGTGGTCCGGGAGCGGATCGCCGTGGACCGTACGGTCGCCGAGCAGGAGGAGGCCATCAAGAAGCTGCGGGTGGTCGAGGAGGCCGAGCGCACCCGCCAGTCGGTGATCATCGCCGCCGAGGCGGAGGCGCAGGAGAAGCTGGTCAAGGACATCAAGGGCGCCGAGGCCGCGGAGGCCGCCGCCAAGCACCGCGCCGGTGAACAACTCACGCTCGCCGAGGCCCGGTTGAAGTCCGCCGACCTCGACGCCCGGGCCAAGCTGCGGCTCGCCGAGGGCATCCAGGCGGAGGCGGCGGCGGCCGGACTCGCCGAGGTCCAGGTCCGCGACAAGGAGGCCGAGGTCACCGTGAAGGCGGGCCGCGCCGAGGCCGAAGCCACGGGGGCGCGGCTGCGCGCGGAGGCGGAGGGCACCGAGGCCAGGCTGCGCGCGGAGGCCGAGGGGACCCGGGCCAAGGCGCTCGCCGAGGCCGAGGGGGCGCAGGCGAGGGTGCTCGCGCAGGCCGAGGGCGTCCGGGCGAACGCGCTCGCGGAGGCCACCGGCATCGGCGAGAAGCTCAAGGCCGAGGCGGAGGGCCTCACCGAGAAGGCCGCCGCGATGGCCGCCCTCGACGACGCCTCGCGCGGGCACGAGGAGTACCGGCTGCGGCTCCAGGCCGAGAAGGAGATCCGGCTCGCCGGGCTCGATGTGCAGCGGCAGGTCGCCGAGGCGCAGGCCACGGTCCTCGCGACCGGTCTGGAGCACGCCGACATCGACATCGTCGGCGGCGACTCGGTCTTCTTCGACCGGCTGCTGTCGTCGATCTCGCTCGGCAAGAGCGTCGACGGTTTCGTCGCCAACTCCCAGACGGCACAGGCGTTGGCGCGTCCCTGGCTGGACGGCACCTCGAACATCGCCGACGACCTCGCCCGCGTCCTCGGTTCCGTCTCCACCGCCGACGTGCAGAACCTGACCGTGTCCGCGCTGCTGATGAAACTGATGACCTCGGACACGGCGAACGCCGGTCAGCTACGGCAACTGCTCGACAAGGCGGGCGAGTTGGGCCTCGCGGACACCCCGCTGGCCGCGCTCAACGGCCACCCGGCGACGGTCTGAACCATCGACGGTCTGACCCCACCGACGGTCCGGAACTGCCGCACAGGGGACGGCAGTTCCGGACTCAGCCTAGCCACCGAGACCTGAGAGGGACCCATGACCACCGGCGTGGACAGCGGCACCTACGAGGTCCTGCGCGACCGCCTCGCCGCACAGGCCGCCGAACTCGCCCGCCGTGCCGAGGCGCTCAACGCCCGCCGCACCGAGGAGTTCGGCTCCACCCGCCTCGAACTCACCGGCACCGAACGCCTCGACACCGAGCACCCGGCCACACCGCGCGACCTGGTCGCCGTAGGGGACACCCTCCTCTTCGGCCGCCAGGTCTCCCACGGCGTCACCCGCGAGACGGCGATCGCCGACGTCCTCGCCCTGCACGACCGCCACGACCTGCGCCGGCTGCCCGAGGACGCCGTACCCGGACTCCTCGACGACCCGGACTTCGTACGGGAGTTCACGGCCCTGCACCGGTACTACCGTCAGGCCCGGCTGCTTCAACTCCGGTGGACCGACGGCAAGTTGCTCGCCGTCTTCCGCACCGGCGAGAAGGCCGACGACATCCGGGTGCTGCGCTGGGCGGTGACGGAGGACGGCCGGGCGGCGACTTTCCTGGACGCGCACGGGGAACGCGATCACGTCCTTCCGCCGCCGTACGACATCGACTGGACGGAAACCACCCGCGAGGACCAGGTCCCCGGACGGCATCCGCATGTCCGCATCCAGGACGGGCTGTACGTGGGCACGGTCGGCGGCCTGCTCACCGTGAAGGTGGAGGACGACACCGAGACGGGGGAGGGGATCTACTCCGAGCCGGTGGACGAGCCGTTGCAGTCGGCGGCCGACGCGGAGATCGGGTACGCGCGGGTGGGGGCGCTGGTGCTGCTGCGGGTCCGCCCCTACAAGGAGGAGAGCCGCCGCCATCTGGTCTTCAACACGCTGACCGGGGGAGTCGTACGGCTCGACGGGATCGGGCTGTCGTGTCAGCGGCTGCCGGAGGAGCAGGGGATCGTGTTCCCGGGCGGGTACTGCCTGGCCACGGGGGCCTGGAAGACCTTCGAAGTGGACTCCACGGGGCTGGAGTTGGAGCGGGTGGTGCGCTCGCCCAACGGTGAGGACGTGCTGTTCGCGTACCGGGCGCGGGTGCCCGGCCGGAGCCTGCTGCTGCCGTACAACATGATCCGCAAGGAGATCGCCAACCCGCTGTCCTGCCAGGGCTGGGCGCTCTTCGACGACGGTGTGCTGACGGTGCTGCGCGCGGACGGAGAGGGGGAGCCGGGCCGGGTCCATCCGGTGCGGGTCTGGCGTACCCCGTATGTCTCCGACACCTACGCCGCCGCTCGACCCGTCGGTTCGGGGCCACTGTCCAGGGTCGGCAACGCCGATCTCGTGCGCGGGATCTCCGACTGTCTGTCCCTCGCGGGGGCGGTCGCCGGGATGGAGCCCACGGCGGAGGTGTACGAGGCGCTGGTCGGCGCGTGTGTGCGGGCGGCGGACGCGTACCACTGGCTCGGGGAAGCCGAACTCGGCGATCTGGGCGGCCCGTTGGAGGAGGTGCGGGGCACGGCGGAACAGGTCCTGGCCGAGTTCGGGACGGTCCGGACGCTGACCGGCCAGGCCGCCGACGCCCTCGCCGGGGCCTCCGAGCGGCTCACCGGGCTGGTGCGGCGGCTGCGGGGCGAGGTGCCCCGGGACGCGGCCGGGTGGGTCGCGGGACTGACCGAACTCCGGCGCGCGCAGGGACACGTGCTGACGCTGAAGGAGCTGCGGTACGCGGACACCGCGCGCATCGACGAGGTCGCGGGCGAGGCGGAGGCGGAGCTCGGGGCGTTCGGACAGCGGGCGGTCGCGTTCCTGGGGCGGGAGGACGCGTTCGCCGGGCACCACGAGGTGATCGGCGGGCTGGTCGCGGAGGCGGGGGAGCTGGCCACGGTCGCGCAGGCGGCGCCGGTGTCCGTCCGGCTCGACGAACTCACCGACGGGCTGCGGACGGTGACCGAGGTGATCGCCGGGCTCGACATCGGTGACGCCACGGTCCGTACCTCCATCCTGGAGCGGATCGCCGAGGTCCTGGGCGGGGTCAACCGGGCCCGCGCCACGCTCGACGCCCGGCGAAGGGAACTCCAGGACCGGGAAGGCCGGGCGGAGTTCGCGGCCGAGTTCGCGCTGCTGGGCCAGTCGGTGACCGCCGCGCTCGCGGACGCGGTGACACCGGAGTCCTGCGACACCCAACTGGCCAGGTTGCTGGTGCAGTTGGAGAACCTCGAAGCCCGCTTCACCGACTTCGACGACATCCTCGCCGAACTGACCGGCAAACGCACCGAGATCTACGAGACCTTCGCCGCCCGCCGACAGACCCTGGCCGACGAACGCGCATGCAGGGCCGAGCAGTTGGCCGCCTCGGCGGTCCGCGTCCTGGAGACGGTGGTGCGGCGGGCGGCCACGCTCACCGACGCCGACGCGGTCAGCACGTACTTCGCCTCCGACCCGATGGTCACGAAGATCCGCCGCACGGCCGCCCAACTGCGGGACCTGGGCGACCAGGTGAGGGCGGAGGAACTGACCGGCCGGCTGGCCTCGGCCCGCGAGGAGGCGGCCCGCGCCCTGCGCGACCGCGCCGACCTCTACACGGACGGCGGCCGGACCCTGCGCCTGGGCCGCCACCGTTTCGCCGTGAACACCGAGCCCCTCGACCTCACCCTGGTCCCGTCCGGCGACGGCCTCGCCTTCGCCCTCACCGGCACCGACTACCGAACCCCGGTCAGGGACCCGGAGTTCGCGCAGACCCGCCGCTTCTGGGACCGCCCGCTGCCCTCCGAGTCACCCCAGGTCTACCGGGCCGAACATCTCGCCGCCCGCCTCCTCGACGAACACGGCGCCCAGGCCCTCGCCCAGGAAACCGACCTCGCCGCCCTGGTCCGCCGGGCCGCGCAGGAGTCGTACGACGAGGGCTACGAACGCGGTGTGCACGACCATGACGCGACCGCGATCCTCGCCGCAGTGCTCCGCCGGTACGAGGGCGCGGGCCTGCTGCGACACCAACCCGGCCCCCGAGCGCGGGCGTTGGAGTTCTGGGCGCATGGCACGAGCCCGGAGGAGCGGGCGGGCTGGGGCCGCCGGGCGCGGTCGCTCGCGCGGGCCCGCGACACCTTCGGGCCGACCCCGGCCGTCGCCGACTTCCTCACCGAGCTGGCGGGACACACGGGCGAGCCCGCCGCCGCGTACCTCTTCGACGAGCTGACCACCGGCCCCGAGGGCTTCGTGATCAGCGCCGCCGCCCGCACCCTGCTCGACAAGTTCCGCCGCGCGGTGGGGACTTCGGCCTACGACGACGATGTGCGCGCCGTCGCAGACCTGCCCGCCCGCCGCCAGCTGGTGGAGGCGTGGCTGACCGCGTACACGACCGCGTCCGGCACGGAGACCGACCCGGGGGACCTCGCGGAGGCGGTGGCCGTCGAACTCTGCCCGGACGTACCGCGCTACGAGTCGGACGCGCGGCTGACGGAGACGGTCGGAGGACTGCTGGGCACCCATCCGCGCATCGAGGCGGGGGTTCTGCCGCTCCGAATCGATGAATTCCTCGGCAGAACAGAGGAGTTCAGGGCATCGGAGGTCCCCGGTCATCGCGCGTACCAGCGCCGCCGTACGGCACTCGTGGCGGCCGAACGTGCCCGGCTGCGGCTCGACGAGTACCGGCCGCGGGTGATGTCGACCTTCGTGCGGGGGCGTCTCGTCGACGAGGTGTATCTCCCGCTGGTCGGCGACAACCTGGCGCGGCAGATCGGCACGACGGGGGAGGGACGGGGGACCGGCACGAGTGGCCTGCTGCTGCTCGTCTCGCCGCCGGGGTACGGGAAGACGACCCTCATGGAGTACGTCGCCGAGCGGCTCGGGCTGGTGCTGGTCAAGGTCAGCGGGCCCGCACTCGGTCACGGCGTCACCTCCCTCGACCCGGCCGAGGCACCGAACGCGACCGCCCGCCAGGAGGTGGAGAAGATCAACTTCGCGCTCGCGGCCGGCAACAACGTGCTGCTCCACCTCGACGACATCCAGCACACCTCGCCCGGACTCCTGGAGAAATTCATCCCGTTGTGCGATGCGACGCGGCGGATGGAGGGCGTGTGGGAGGGCGTACCGCGTACATACGACCTACGGGGGAAACGGTTCGCCGTCTGCATGACCGGCAACCCCTACACCGAGTCGGGCGGGCGGTTCCGGGTCCCCGACATGCTGGCCAACCGTGCCGACGTCTGGAACCTCGGCGACGTCCTCACCGGCAAGGAGGCGGTGTTCGCGCTGAGTTTCGTCGAGAACGCGCTGACCTCCAACCCGGTGCTGGCCCCGCTGGCCGGCCGCGACCGCACCGACCTGGACCTCCTGATCCGGCTCGCGGAGGGCGACCCCTCGGCCCGCGCGGACCGGCTGTCCTACGCCTGCGACCCCGCCGAACTCGGCCGTGTCGTCGCGGTGTTGGGGAAGCTGCTCACCGCACGGGACACCGTGCTCGCGGTCAACTCCGCGTACATGGCGTCGGCGGGGGCGTCGGACGCGGCCCGCACGGAACCGCCGTTCCTGCTCCAGGGGTCGTACCGCACGATGAACCGCATCGCCCAGCGCATCGAGCCGGTGATGAACTCCCGTGAGCTGGCCGCCGTGGTGGACGACCACTACACCGCCGAGGCACAGACCCTGACGACCGGCGCCGAGGCGAACCTGCTGAAGCTCGGGGAACTGCGCGGCACGCTGAGTGCCGAACAGGCGGTGCGGTGGGGTGAGTTGAAGGCCGCCTACGTGCGGGATCGGGATGCGGTGGAGGACGAGCCGCTGCGCCGAGCGGTCGCCGCACTCGGGGTGCTGGCTGAGCGGATCGGGGCGGTGGAGTTGGCGATTAACCGGGTGGGCGGGGCGAGTTGACGGTTATGGGGCTGCGGTGGGGTGGGCGATCACTCGGGCGGGCGGGCCGAGTTGACGGCCGCTGGGCTGCGGCGGATTGGGCGATTACCCGGGTGAGCGGGTCGAGTTGACGGTCACGGGGCTGCGGTTGAGTGGGCGATCATGCGGGCAGGCGGGCTGAGTTGACGGCCACGGAGCCGCGGTGGGGTGGGCGATCACTCGGGCGGGCGGGCCGAGTTGACGGCCACGGGGCCGTCGTAGAGCCGCGGCCTTGACGTGATGACCGCCGACCCGCCCGGTCAACTGCTAGAGCTGCAAAAGCCGTTGGGTGATCTCGCGGTACTGGCGCAGCGCCTGGCGGAACTCCTCGGACTCCGACTCCGACTGGGCCTCGGGGTCCTGGTCGGCCCAGGTGGCGCGCAGGGCGTCCCGGCGGGCCGCGAGGGCGGTGACGAGGTGGGCGGTCGCCTCGTCGTAGGCGCTCTCCGCCTCCTGCAACGCGTCGCGAGGGGTGTCCGCGAAGGTGTTCATCGCGTGCCGCAGCCGCTGGAGCACCTGGTCCCGCTCGCCCGACGGAAGGAGCGGCTCCGGGCCCGGGGTGCGGCGCTCGGAGGGAACCTTGTTCTGGCCTGCGGGTTGTTGGGCGCGTGTCTGGTCGTACATCATCGGGAGTCGCTTCCGTTCCGCCCGAAGGCGTTTCTGGGATTCGTCCGTGCACCGGCCACTGCCCTGCGCCGTGCTGCCAGTCAACGTGCGGCGACGGTTCGTGTCAACGCGGGGGTCATGCGGCCGTGGCCGCCACCTGACGAGCTCGGCGGCGCGTCTTCCTGCTGCCGTTCGTGGGGCGCGGGCCGTCGGCTGCTGTGGGGGCGAGAGCCGGCAGGAGCCATTTCCGGCTGATGGCGGATGAACTGGCCAGGTGCGGGTGTGGGTGCGAGTGCGGGTGTCGGCTCGCTAGTCGTCCTGGTGTGGTACCCACTCGCTCGTGTCGAGGGAGTAGCCGTAGCGCGGGCGTCCGTTCATCCCGCTGGTGTGGAACGGCTTCCCCTGGTCGTCGATGCGCAGCACCCCGTGCCGGGTGCCGCTGGACCACGCCAGCTCCAGATACCAGCGCACGTCGTGCGAGGCCGCGGCGGCCGTGATGTACAGGACCTCGGGGTCACTCTCGCTCACCTTGTACGGCAGCCCGGTCTGCCCGGCCTTCGGTGTGGCCACCGGCCGGGTCGCGTCCAGCCCGACGTCGATGGAGCGCGTGGGCACCCCGCCGCCGCAGCCGACGCCGACATACCCCATGGCGTACGCGTTCCGGGCGAGCGGCGCCCCGCTGCCGACCACCCGCACGTTCAGCGACTGAAGTACGACGGTCTCCTCACCGGTGCCCTGCACGGTCAGCTCCAGATACTGACTGCCGGCCGACACCGCCCCCAGCGCACTCACCCAGCTCGGCGCGTCCTGCTCGGTGGGCGGCGGCGGCACCTTCGCCGCGTCCTGGTCGACCAGGTAGGTCTGACTGCACGGACTCTCCCAGGCATACGGCCGGGTCGTGACGGTCAGCGGAACGGCCGCGGTCTGGTCCGTGCTGCCGCCTCCGCCTCCTCCGCCGAGGCCGCTTGCCGTGCCCGCGGATGCGTTGCCGCTTGTCCTCGCGGACTCGGAGGGGGAGGAGGAGGGCGAGGGCGAGGAGGTCGCCTTCGACGTCGACTTCGGCGGGGTGGAGGTCGATCCGGTGCCGGTGCCCTGCCCGCTGGAGGTGACGGAACCGGCCTCCTGCTTGCGGTCACCGCTGCCGTCGTGTCCGGAGACGAGACGGGGGACGAGGGCGGTGACGGCGAGGACCACAGCTACGGCGGCTGCGGCGAGGAGGGTGGTGCGGCGGCGGTTGTGGGGGGTGGGTTTGTTGGGGGTGGGGGGTTCTGAGGTGGTGGTGGGGGGTTCGGTGCCGGTGCCGGTGCCGGTGCCGGTGCCGGTGCCGGTGCCGGTGCCGGTGTTGGCGTGGGCGTTGGCTTCGGGCTCGGCTTCGGCCTCGGTGGGGGCAGGGGTGTTGGGGTTGATGGGAGCGGGGTTGCCGGGGTCGGTGCCCGGCTCCGGGGTTGTCGTGGCTGCCCCGCTGGTTGCGGCTGCCCCACTCGCTGCGGCGGTCGCGCTCGCCGTGGCGCTGGCGCTGGCGGTGCCGGTGATGGCGGCCTTCCGCTCCCGCTGGCGTGCCCCGTCGGCCAGGATCCACCGGCGGTGGGCCTCGACGAGCTCGTCCGGGGTCGCCTTGCAGAGCCGGGCGAACCGCTCGACGGGGGCGTACTCCGTGGGTACGGCATCGCCGTTGCAGTAACGGTGCAACGTCGACGTACTCATGTGCAGCCGCTTCGCGAGCACGCCGTAACTCAGCCCCGACCGGTCCTTCAGCTCCCGTATCAGCGCCGCGAAATCGGCCGTCTCCTCAGGCCCCGCCACCGTGTCCCCATTCCAGTCGCGCGTTCCAGGGAGTCACTGTTCCCCCAGGTAAGAGCCGGTGCGAACGTTCCAGGTTCCCGTAGCTCCCGGCTGCCGTAGCGGGTGGGACGGAAAGCGGCACAGGCTGCGGTCATCAAAGCACGCCGCCCGCCGAACGATTGGCCGGCCGCCCACCTTCAGCCATTCCCCACCTTTTCCCACGCTTCCGAAAGGGATCACCATGTCCGCGTACACCGCCCGTCCCCGTCCCCGTGCTCGCCTCCTCGCCGCGGCCACCGTCGCCCTCGCCGCCCTCTCCCTCACCGCCTGCAACGACGAACTGGGAGTACAGGACGAGGGAGCGGCACAGACCAACACGACGGCGCCGACGCCGACGCGGGCTCCGGAGAAGACGGGCGGGACGGGGCAGACCGGCGGTTCGACGGAGGGCAACTCGTCGACCGGGGGCAACAAGGGCTCGGGCAGCACGACGGGTTCGAACGGAGGCAAGGCGAGCGGGGGCGAGTCGAGCGGCGGGAGGACGAGCGGGGGGTCTGGAACGGACGCCGGCGCGGAGACGGGCGCGAACTCCGGCTCGGACACCTCGGCGAGCAGCGTCCCGTGCAGCAGCGCCAACACGAAGGTGACCGCCCAACTGGTTACCCGCCCCATCAACCACATGCTGCTCACGGTCACCAACACCGGCACCAAGACCTGCGACCTCTACTACTACCCCGCCCTCAACTTCGACGACGCCCAGTCGGTGCCCCCGGTGATGAAGGAGTCCCAGCCCCAGGCGGTCACCACCCTCACCCCGGGCCAGTCCGGCTACGCCGGCGCAGCCCTCGCCGGCGGAGACAACGGCACCGGCACCCACGGCCGCACCGCCAAGTCCCTCGCCGTCTACTTCTTCGACCGCAACAACAACAGCATCAGCCCGGCAGCGACCCCGACTCTGCCGACGAACGGCGTCCACGTCGACGACACGCTGCGGGTGACCTACTGGCTGCCGAGCGCACAGGACGCGCTGACGTACTGAACACGGGGCGTGGGGTGGGAGGGGGCCGGTACTCATGTGCGTACCGGCTCCGTGACGTGCTGCGCGGCGGGTGGGGTGGCGGGTGGGGTGGCGACTTCTGAACTCAGGGTTCCTTCGTCCCGAAGAAACTCGAGCGAGGACACGGCCTTGGTCTGGTACGCCTCTCAACTGAGCAGATGGTCCGAAGGAGTTGGCGCTCGTCGGCCATAGTTCGTCGGCGTTGTTGTCACACAGCCGAACACTCATGGCTGCCACGCATCTCATTTCGCTGCCGTGTTCCGGGCGTGAGCTTCGTGCCGCAGTCGGCGCTCGTGATCAGCGATTTTGAAGGGCTACGGCGGCGCTGGTGGCAGTTTTCGGCTCAAACGACCGTTTTCGCGATCGACCAGGAGGGGGCCGTTGCCCCCAGCCGAGGGTGCCGACCGCTCTGGCGCTCCCGGACTGATCCCGGACTGCTCCCCAGGAGAAGATCCACCCGAGTAGCAAGCCTTCTAGGCGCAGGAGCTGGAAGTCATAATCAACGTTGCCTCGCAGACCGCCGTCGATCTCGGCCAGCACCAGTCGGCTCGTTCCTCATCGAGCAGCACCGCTCGATGATGCCGGGTGGCCTCAACACGCTTAGGGCTCCTTGCCTGCTCGCGCGCACCCCGAGTTGATCCGAGCCCGCTCCGGAGGCTGTCGTCGACGGGCGTGACGGACGGCCGGACAGAGACGCCGGACGGATCGGGCACAGCCCGCAAGCCATCACGCCGGAGTCTTCAATGGCCGACTTCAGCGCATGCGTATGCGCGGACGCGAACCCCTTGGGCTGGAACGGGCAGTGCAGCTCATCCGAGAGCACGGCCAACCCGTACGCACAGGGCTGATCGATTCTGCCGATCGAGCACGGACCACCCTGCTCTTCCTCACCGAGGACGGCAGCGCCCTGCTGGCCTGCGTCGGCTGGCCACCGCCTCCGAGGAAAGAGCCACGCACAACACCAGAGGACCCGGTGCAACTTACACACCAGGCCCTCTGAACTGCTATTTGGCAGTCGGGGTGGCGGGATTTGAACCCACGACCTCTTCGTCCCGAACGAAGCGCGCTGCCAAGCTGCGCTACACCCCGATGTCGCCACTCATCTTGCGAGTGTTGCTGCTCATCGCGGCGACGTCGTTTACTTTAGCCCACCGGTGGCTGGAGACGAAATCCGGTTTTGGCGCGGTGGCGGACGAGGTTCGGGCGGGCGTGGTCGAGGGCCACGAGGAGGACGGAGAGGGCGTAGAAGGCGAGGCCGAGGAGGAGGGCGTTGCCCAGGACGCTCTTGTAGCCGTGCCGTTCGACGTCCAGGAACGGGTAGAGGTAGCGGCCCGGTGTGCCGGGGAGGATCAGTTCGCCGCGGCCCAATGACACCGCCAGGTACGTCAGCGGGTACAGCAGCCACGTCGCCGCCATCCGCAGCCGTAGCCGGCCGGGGGCGGTCAGGAACAGCCAGTCGATCACCGCCGCGATCGGCGTCACCGTGTGCAGGACCTGGTTCGTCACCGCCTGCCAGCCCGTGACGGTTCCGCCCGTCATGGCGAACGGGCTCGACGCGTGCGGCACCAGGATCAGGTGGTACACCAGGCTCGCGATCGTGATGTAGAGCAGTGCCGCGCCCGTGACCAGGGGGGAGACCGGTCGGCGGGCCGTCCACGCTCGGCGGGCCGTGGCGAGCATGACCAGCGCAAGCAGGATGTTGCTCTGGATCGTGAAGTACGTCAGCACCCGGATCGGGCTGCCGAGGAGCAGGTCGACGGTCACCGCCGCTGCCGCCACCAACGCGACCAGCAGTCGGTACGCCGCCGTCAGCGGGCGGGAGTACGGGGCCACCACCGCGGTGGCGGGAACGGGTGAGGCGATCAGCGCGGGCATGCCGGGTACGGCGGGGAGGTCCGGGATGTCCCTGGGTATCGGGGCGGTCATGCCCTCACGCTAGGCAGTCGGGACTAATCGGGCGATATAGGTGGGCTGAACGAGTTACGCCGGCCTCCGCCCTACCGACCCCGGTCGAATCGACCCCGGCCGAACCCACCCCAGCTACAACGACCCCGGCCGAACCCATCTCGACCGCACTGGCCCCGACCGCACCGCACCGACCCCGGTCCGACCCTCACGCGGCCCCTAGGAACACCCCGACCCCCGTCCCGCCATCGCCCGCCCCCTCACTACACGCCGACCCCGCCCTGTTCCGGGTACACCCGGACCGCCCGACCCCGACCCACCCCTCAGCACGTCCGCCCAGGCCTTAAGCGCTCCCCGCCCCTCCCCCCGAGGCACGCCCCGCTACCGCACCCCCATTACCCCCGACTCCCGCCCCCCTCGGAGGAACCCCCTACATCCGCCCCCGTCGGGAAACCCCCTACTCCCGCCCCACCAACGTCATCAACGTAGCCTCTGGCGGACAAGCAAACCGAACCGGCGTATACCGACTCGTCCCGCACCCCGCCGACACATGCAGATACGACGTCCGCCCCTCGGCCGTATGCCGGGACAGCCCCTTCACCCGGTCCGTGTCCAGGTCGCAGTTGGTGACCAGCGCGCCGTAAAACGGGATGCACAGCTGGCCGCCGTGTGTGTGGCCGCCGAGGATCAGGGGGTAGCCGTCCGCCGTGAAGGAGTCCAGGACGCGGAGGTAGGGCGCGTGCACGACGCCCATGGAGAAGTCGGCGTCTTCGGACGGGCCGCCGGCCACGCGGGCGTAGCGGTCGCGTTTGATGTGGGGGTCGTCCAGGCCGGTCAACTCCACGGTGACGCCCTCGAACTTGAGCGTCCCCCGGGTGTTCGTCAGGTTCAGCCAGCCCGCGGCGTCGAAGCCGTCCCGCAGGTCCTCCCACGGGTTGTGGACGACGCCGGTGACGGGCGGGTTGCCGTTCAGGCCGTGGCGGCCGGCGCTCTTCTCCAGCAGGTACCGGGCGGGGTTGCGGAGTGTGGGGCCGTAGTAGTCGTTCGAGCCGAAGACGTACGCGCCCGGGAAGTCCATCAGCGGGCCCAGCGCGTCCAGCACCTCGGGGACGCCCTCCGGGTCGGAGAGGTTGTCGCCGGTGTTGATCACGAAGTCGGGGCGCAGGCCCGCCAGCGAGCGCAGCCAGCGCTGCTTCTTGCGCTGGCCGCCGACCATGTGGATGTCGGAGACCTGGAGGACTCTGAGCGGGCGCATCCCGGCCGGCAGCACCGGGACCGTCACCCGCCGCAGCCGGAAGGAGCGGACCTCGAAGCCCGCCGCGTAGACCAGACCGGCGGCGCCGGCCGCCGCAATTCCCAGGGGTACTCCGTATCGCGCGCGCATACCGCCATCGTGTCAGACCGCACTGACAGCCCGTCGGGCGCGGCCGCTTAGGCCACGCCTGGGCCTCCCTGCGACGGCTCCGCACGCGGCCACCGAAATCTGCGGGCGCCCGCACTCACGCACCTGCGAGAATCAAACCCATGACCACCACGCTCAAGTCGAAGCTGCAGGAAGACCTCAACGCCGCGATCAAGGCGCACGACAAGCTGCGCTCCTCCACGCTCCGGCTGACGCTCTCCGCGATCACCAATCAGGAGGTCGCGGGCAAGGAGAAGCGCGAGCTCTCCGACGACGAGGTCCTCAAGGTGATCACCAAGGAGGCGAAGAAACGCCGCGAGGCCGCGGACGCCTTCGCGCAGGGCGGGCGTCCCGAGCAGGCCGCGCAGGAGAAGGCGGAGGGCGAGATCCTCGCCGAGTACCTGCCCAAGCAGCTCGGTGACGAGGAGCTGGCCGCGATCGTCTCCCAGGCGGTCGAGGAGGCGAAGGCGGCCGGCGCCGAGGGCCCGCGCGCCATGGGCGCCGTCATGAAGATCGTGAACCCGAAGGTCGCGGGCCTGGCCGACGGCGGACGCGTCGCCGCCGCGGTGAAGAAACTCCTCGCCGGCTGACCCGCCCGCCTGGCGAGAGCTGTTTCGCTACGACGACGGGGGCGCCCCTTTTCACCAGGGGCGCCCCCGTCGTCGTAGACGAGAAGCCGGATCGGGCGGTGGGGGGCTAGCCCCTGTTGCCGCCGTTTCCGTTGCCGTTGTTTCCGCCGTTTCCGTTGCCCTGGAAGAAGCCGGTGGGGAAGGAGAACGTCGGGTTGGGGGTGGTGCCGCCGTTGGTGCCGCCGTTGGTGGTCAGGCCGCCGTTGTTGTTGCCCCCGTTGTTGTTTCCGCCGTTGTCGTTGTTCTTGCCGCCGTCGTTGCCGTTGCCGTTGCCCTTGTCCTTCGCGGGGTCCGGGATGTTGACGAGGGTGAAGGACTGGGCCTGCTTGCCTTCGAGGGCGCCGGACATGGCGTCCTTCCAGATCGGGCCGGGGGTGTCGGCGCCGTAGACCTGGTCGTGGTAGACCCCGCCGATGCGGATGTTGGTCATCTCGACGTTCTGCTTGGGGCTGCCGACCCAGACCGCGCCGGCCAGGTTCGGGGTGTAGCCGACGAACCAGGCGTTCTTGCGGGCGTCCGTCGTACCCGTCTTACCGGCGCTCTCGCGGTCGGTGAGGCCGGCCTCCTGGCCGGTGCCGGAGTCGACCACGCCGCGCAGCACGGTGTTGACGGTGTCGGCGGTCTTCTTGCTCATCGCCCGTGAGCAGGTGGACTTCGGGACGGCGAGCGACTTCTCCTCGTTGCCCACCTTCTGGGTGATGGACTCGATGGCGATCGGGGTGCAGTACGTGCCCTCGTTGGCGAAGGCCGCGTACGCGGTGGCCATCGTCAGCGGCGAGATGCCCTTCGAGCCGAGCGCGATGGCCGGGACCTCGGGGATCTTGTCGCCGTTGCCCTGCACGACGCCGAGCTTGCTGGTCATGCTCACGACGGGGCACAGACCGATGTCGGAGATCATCTGCACGAAGTAGGTGTTGACCGACTTGGCCATCGCCTCCTTCAGCGCGTACGGACCGTGCTCCGACTCGCTCTCGTTCTCGACCGTCGCGCCGCCGGTGTTGACCCAGTTCTTGCCGCTACAGGTCGAGACGGGGCTCGGGTAGTCCATCGAGTACGGCGCCGGGTACTGCTGCGTGGCGGGCAGGCCCTGCTCCAGCGCCGCCGCCGCGACGAACGGCTTGAAAGTCGAACCGGTCGGGAAGCCGAAGTTCGAGCCGCCCATGTCGGCGTTGACCGAGTAGTTGTACTCCGTCTCGTTCTTGCCGTAGCCGTACGGCCTCGACTGGCCCATGCCGAGGATCTTGCCGGTGCCGGGTTCGACCAGGGTGGCCGCCGCGGCGACCGAATCCGACTTGTAGATGTGGTCCTTGAGCGAGGCCTGCACCGAGTCCTGCGCCTGTGGGTCCAGCGTCGTACGGATCGTCAGGCCGCCCTGGTTCCAGATCTTCGCCCGGGCCTCCTTGGTCTTGCCGAAGACCGGGTCGCTCAGGAAGACGTTCTCGACGTACTTGCAGAAGAAGCTGGCGCCCTTGACGGCGGTGATGCAGCCGTTCTTCGGCTGGCTGACCTTGAGGCCGAGGTCCGTCTTCTCGGCCGCGTCCGCCTCCGCCTTGGAGATGTCGCCGACCTCGGCCATGCGGGCCAGCACGGTGTTGCGCCGCTTCTTGGCCTCGGCCTCGTCGTTGATCGGGTCGTAGCGCGTGGGCGACTGGACGATGCCCGCGAGGAGTGCCGACTGCTGGAGGGTGAGGTCCTTGGCGTGCCGGGAGAAGTAGCGCTCGGAGGCGGCCTCGACGCCGTAGGCCTGCTCTCCGAAGAACGTGATGTTCAGGTAGTTCTCGAGGATCTTCTTCTTGCCGAGCTTCTCCTCGATCTGGATCGCGTACTTCAGCTCCTTGACCTTGCGGCCGAGCGTCTGCTGGGTGGCCTGGGCGACCTTCGTCGGGTCGTCACCGGCCTCCTCCACGAAGTAGTTCTTCACCAGCTGCTGGGTGAGGGTCGAGGCGCCCTGGGAGACCCCGCCGCTCTGCGCGTTCTTGTTGAGGGCGCGCAGGACGCCCTTCAGGTCGATCGCGCCGTGCTGGTAGAAGCGCGAGTCCTCGATCGCGACGATCGCCTTCTGCATGTACGGCGAGATGTCCTTGAGCTCCACCACCGTGCGGTCACGGGAGTAGACCGAGGCGATCTGGTTGCCCTTGCTGTCCAGGATCGTGGTGCGCTGGCTCAGCTGAGGGCTCTTCAGATTGTCCGGGATGTCGTCGAATCCCTGGACCGAGCCCTTGGCGGCGAGTCCGAGCGCGCCGGCCGCGGGCATCGCGATTCCGGCCATGACGGCACCGGCGAGCACACTGACACCGAGGAACTTGGCGGCCTGCTGCATGGGGGACAGACCACCACCCGAGCGCTTTTTTGGCATGGGGGCAGCCTACGTTCTCATTCGCCGGACACGTGTATAGGCGTTGGCCTAAGCTGCTCTCAACTGTCACAGCAGAGCGGTCACGTATCAATACGTCCGGCGACCCCGAATCGTTCCGGTCGTTCCCTGTTTTTTATCGGGGGCGTGTCCGAATCCGCCTCCTGTGTCACCTGGTGCCCCTTGTGGCGCATGTCAACTGTCCCGGTTTGCCGGGATAGTCGCGCATGTCGCCAGCTCACTCCCCCGGGTGATCTGCCGCTTACCCATAGTCCGTTCGGGCCATTCAAGATTGGGCCCGAAGGGGGTGTTGCGCTGTGCCCACCTTCCGTAACGTCCTCAACTGGCGGCGGTGAATATGCCGCTGCCGCCGTGGGGGAGCCTCGATTCGGGAGAGGACGGCGCCGGTATGGGCTGGGTAACCGACTGGAGTGCGCAGGCGGCCTGCCGCACTACCGATCCGGATGAACTGTTCGTTCAAGGAGCAGCGCAGAACAGGGCGAAGGCAGTGTGCACCGGATGTCCGGTACGCACGGAGTGCCTCGCCGATGCGCTCGACAACCGCGTCGAATTCGGCGTGTGGGGAGGAATGACGGAGCGGGAGCGCCGCGCACTGCTGCGCAGGCGGCCCACTGTCACTTCATGGCGCCGGCTACTGGAGACCGCGCGTATCGAGTACGAACGAGGGGTCGGCATCATCCCCCTCGACGACGACGAGATCTACGAGAACTACGCGGCGGTGGGCTGACCCCCACCGGTCCCCCTCGGGGCCGACCCCGGGCGATCCCCGGGGCGTGTGTTCGGGGGTGACATCCCCGGGTCCGGTTCCCCGGGGTGCGCGTCAGACCTTCGTCTCGGGCAGCTCCGGCCGACCGGCCGCGAGCCGGTTCCCGATGTCCCGCAGCCCCGCGAGGTCATGCACATCGCCGGGCAGCGCGGCCACCTCGGCCACGGCCACCTCGGGGTGACGTGCGGTGAAGCGGTCACGTGTGCGCTGCTCGCGGGAGAGCAGCCGCATCCGCTCGGCGTGCAACTTCAGCAGGCCTGCGGTGAGTTGATCGACGGATCGCTCGTCGTCGGACTGCTGGTCGACGGAACGCCCGTCATCGGACTGCTGGTCGGCGGATCGCTCGTCGTCCGTGGTGGCGGGGGAGCCTTCGTCACGAGCCGATGCCTGGGAACCGGGAGAGCTGGGACCGGGCGAATCTGAACTGCCGTACGTGTCGGGAGAGTTACGAAGTCCAGCTTTCCCGCCCATCTGATCGACAATGCGGGGCTCTTCAAGATTTTCCGCGGCGGCGAGTGCCCGCTCGGCAGACAGCCGGGCGGCTCCGCTGCCGTGCACCCGGTTGAGGACCAGACCGGCCAGCGGCATCTCCTCGGCCGCCAGCCGCTCCACGAAGTACGCCGCCTCGCGCAACGCGTCCCGCTCCGGGGCCGCGACCACCAGGAACGCCGTACCGGGCGCCTGGAGCAGCTTGTACGTCGCGTCCGCGCGGGTGCGGAACCCGCCGAAGGTGGTGTCCATCGCGGCGATGAACGTCTGGATGTCCTTGAGCAGTTGACCGCCGAGCAGCTTGCCGAGCGTGCCGGTCATCATCGACATGCCGACGTTGAGGAACTTCATCCCGGCCCGCCCGCCGAGCTTGGCCGGCGCGGTCAGCAGCCGGATCAGCTTGCCGTCCAGGAACGAGCCGAGACGTTTCGGCGCGTCCAGGAAGTCGAGTGCCGAGCGGGACGGCGGGGTGTCCACCACGATCAGGTCCCAGTCGTGCTGGGCGCGCAGCTGGCCCAGCTTCTCCATCGCCATGTACTCCTGCGTGCCCGCGAAGCCCGCCGAAAGCGACTGGTAGAAGGGGTTGCTGAGGATCGCGGCCGCCCGCTCGCGGTCCGCGTGCGCCTCGACGATCTCGTCGAAGGTGCGCTTCATGTCGAGCATCATGGCGTGCAGTTCGCCGTCCCCGTCGACGCCCTTCACCCGCCGCGGGGTGTTGTCCAGGGAGTCGATCCCCATGGACTGGGCGAGTCGCCGCGCCGGGTCGATGGTCAGCACGACGACCCTGCGTCCGCGCTCGGCGGCCCGCAGCCCGAGCGCCGCCGCGGTGGTCGTCTTGCCGACCCCGCCGGAGCCGCAGCACACGACGATGCGGGTCTCTGGGTCGTCGATCAGCGGATCCACGTCGAGCACGCGCGCGTGGGTGATGCGGTGGGAGCGGGAGTCCTGGGTGGTCTCGCGGTCGCGGGCGGGGTCCTGCGCGTGGGCCGGGTCCGGACTCATGACATCCCCTGCTTCCGCAGCTCGCTGGCGAGTTCGTACAGGCCCCCGAGGTCCATGCCCTCGGTGAGCAACGGCAGTTCGTGCAACGGCAGGCCCTGCTCCGCCAGTACGGCCCGCTGGTCGTGCTCCAGCGTGTACCGCGCGGCGTACTCCTCGGCCTGGGCGAGCAGCGGGTCGACCAGCTTCTCGGCGTTGCCGCCGCGCCGGGCCCCGCCGAGGCCTGCCGAGGACAGCGCCTGCGCCACGGCGGTGCGCGGAACGGACCGCACGAGCTCGAGGTCGGTCGCGTCGAGGACCTCGGGGCGGACCATGTTGACGATGATCCGGCCCACCGGCAGCCGGGCCGCCCGGAGTTCGGCGATACCGTCCGCGGTCTCCTGGACGGGCATCTCCTCCAGCAGCGTCACCAGGTGCACGGCCGTCTCCGGCGACTTCAGGACCCGCATCACCGCCTGCGCCTGATTGTGTATCGGGCCGATCTTCGCGAGGCCGGCCACCTCGTCGTTGACGTTGAGGAAGCGGGTGATGCGGCCGGTCGGCGGGGCGTCCATCACGACGTAGTCGTAGACGAACCGCCCGCTTTTCTCCTTGCGGCGGACGGCCTCGCAGGCCTTGCCGGTCAGGAGGACGTCCCGGAGGCCGGGCGCGACCGTGGTGGCGAAGTCGATCGCCCCGAGTTTTTTCAGGGCCCGGCCCGCTCCGCCGAGTTTGTAGAACATCTGGAGGTAGTCCAGAAGGGCCAGTTCGGGGTCGATGGCCAGGGCGTACACCTCCCCGCCCCCGGGAGCGACGGCGATCTTCCGCTCCTCATAGGGCAGCGTCTCCGTCTCGAAGAGCTGCGCGATGCCCTGGCGACCCTCGACCTCGACGAGAAGCGTCCGCTTCCCCTCGGTGGCCAGGGCCAGCGCTAGGGCCGCGGCCACCGTGGTCTTGCCGGTACCGCCCTTGCCACTGACGACCTGGAGCCTGCTCACGTCTTCGAGCCTAACCAGTCCGCGCCCGAACCAAGCCAGAGGCTGTGGATAACGCGACCGAGGGCGGCCGGTTCGCAGCGGCTAAAGTCGGCCGCATGACCAAGTGGGAATACTCGACTGTGCCGCTGCTCGTCCACGCCACGAAGCAGATTCTGGACACCTGGGGCGAGGACGGCTGGGAGCTCGTCCAGGTTGTGCCCGGGCCGAACAACCCCGAGCAACTGGTGGCCTACCTCAAGCGGGAGAAGGCATGAGCGCCGTCGATGCCCGGCTGGCCGAACTCGGTCTGACCCTGCCGGCGGTCGTCCCCCCGCTCGCCGCGTACCAGCCCGCCGTGCAGAGCGGGGTCTACGTGTACACCTCGGGCCAGCTGCCCATGGTGGACGGCAAGCTTCCCGTCACCGGCAAGGTGGGCGCCGAGGTCACCGCGGAGGAGGCCAAGGAACTGGCCCGCACCTGCGCGCTGAACGCCCTCGCGGCGGTCAAGTCCGTCGCCGGTGACCTGGACCGTGTCGCACGCGTGGTGAAGGTCGTCGGCTTCGTCGCCTCGGCCTCCGACTTCACCGGCCAGCCCGGTGTCGTCAACGGCGCGAGCGAGCTGCTCGGGGAGGTCCTCGGCGACAAGGGCGTCCACGCGCGCAGCGCGGTCGGCGTGGCGGTACTGCCGCTGGACTCGCCGGTCGAGGTCGAGATCCAGGTGGAGCTGACGGAGGCGTAGCCGGTGTCCCGGGGCGGCGACGGGCCGAGTTGACCGCCGTCGCCGCCCCGGGGTGCACGACGGGCTGTCTCGGTAGTTCTCGCCGTCCCGGGGTGGACGACGAGCTGGCTTGGTTGTTCTCGCCGTCCCGGGGTGCACGACGGGCTGGCTTGGTCGTTGTCGCCGCCCCGGGTGGACGACGAGCCGCCTTGGCCGTCGTCGCCGTCTCCGGATGACTGATCACCGGTGATCGCCGTCCCGGGGCGCACGATGACCTCACGTGACCGCAATCACTCGTCCCGGGACGAGTGATCGGCCGTAGCCGCCTTCCTGGAGCGGGGGATCGGGCGTATCGGATGTCATCGCAGCCCAGGGGGTACGTCTTGTTGCCTCTCGAACATCCGCGCGCTACGGGATAGCCTCCGCCCATGGCGAACGGTCAGTGGTACCCGGCGGAGTGGCCCGAGCGGATCAGGGCGCTCACGCAAGGGCAGCTCACGCCGGTGGTGCCCCGGCGGGCGGCCACGGTGATGCTCCTCAGGGACACCGGCACCGGCCCCGTCGTCCACATGCTGCGCAGACGCGCCTCCATGGCCTTCGCCGGGGGCGCGTACGCGTACCCGGGCGGCGGTGTCGACCCGCGCGACGACGACCTTCACGTCCGCTGGGCGGGCCCCGCGCGCGCGTGGTGGGCGGACCGGCTCGGCGTCGACGAGACGGCGGCCCAGGCGATCGTGTGCGCGGCCGTACGGGAGACGTACGAGGAGGCCGGTGTCCTGCTGGCCGGGCGCACCCCCGACTCGGTCGTCGGCGACACCACGGGCGCCGACTGGGAGGCGGACCGCGCCGCCCTGGTCGCCCGTGATCTGTCCTTCGCGGAGTTCCTCGACCGCCGAGGCCTGGTCCTGCGCTCCGACCTGCTGGGCGCGTGGGCCCGCTGGATCACCCCGGAGTTCGAATCCCGCCGCTACGACACGTGGTTCTTCGTGGCCGTCCTCCCGGAGGGGCAGCGCACCCGCAACGCCTCCACGGAGGCCGACCGCACGGTGTGGATCGCCCCGGGCGAGGCGGCGGAGTCGTACGACAAGGGCGATCTGACGATGATGCCGCCGACCATCGCGACCCTGCGCGGGCTGATCCCGTACGGCAGCGCGGCGGAGGCCCTGTCGGCGGCCCCGGGGCGCGACCTCACGCCTGTCCTCGCCCAGGCCCGTCTGGAGGCCGGGGAGATCGTCCTGACCTGGCCGGGCCACGGGGAGTTCACGAAACGCATCCCTACGGGTGGGGCGTCCGCATGACCACCCGCACCGACGGCACCCCTCGCCCCGCCACCGCCAAGGAAGGCGCCCTGATATGACCGACGCAGCCGCCCTCCCCGGTCAGCCACGCGGCGGGGTGCTCAGCGGGCCCGCCACCGCGCGGGCCGTCAACGTGCTCGCGCCCAACGCGTCCGCGATGACGCTGGACGGGACGAACGCGTGGATCGTCGCGGAGCCGGACTCCGAGTCGGCCGTGGTGATCGACCCGGGGCCGCTGGACGAGGGGCATCTGCGCACGGTCCTCGACGTGGCCGAGAAGGCGGGCAAACGCGTCGCGCTGACCTTGCTGACGCACGGGCACCCCGACCACGCGGAAGGCGCCGTCCGGTTCGCCGAGCTGACCGGTACCAAGGTGCGCGCGCTCGACCCGGCGCTGCGGCTCGGGGACGAGGGGCTGGGCGCGGGGGAGGTGGTCCGCGTCGGCGGGCTGGAACTGGTCGTCGTGTCGACGCCCGGGCACACCGGGGACTCGCTGTGCTTCCATCTCCCGGCCGATCAGGCCGTCCTGACCGGGGACACCATCCTGGGGCGCGGTACGACCGTGGTGGCGCATCCTGACGGCCGCCTGGGGGACTACCTGGACTCGCTGCGGCGGCTGCGGTCGCTGACCGTCGACGACGGCGTCCACACCGTCCTGCCGGGGCACGGGCCCGTCCTGGATGACGCCCAGGGTGCCGTCGAGTTCTATCTCGCCCACCGCGCCCACCGGCTCGCCCAGATCGAGACGGCCGTCGAGAACGGTCACCGGACCCCGGCCGAGGTCGTCGCCCACGTGTACGCGGACGTCGACCGCTCCCTGTGGCCGGCGGCGGAGCTGTCCGTACGGGCCCAGCTGGACTACCTGAAGGAACACGGCCTGATCTAGTCGGCGGGGCGTGACGCCTTGACGCCGTGCACGCGCGCGTACTCCTCGGCCAGCCAGGGGCCCAGCTCGTCGACGTAGGAACGCAGGACGTCCGCGTCGCCCGTCGGTTCGTGTCCGAGTTCCGCCGCCCCGCGCAGGGCCTCCGCGCGCTCCGGGTAGTACGCGGCGAAGGCTTCGGCCATCTCCCCGAGGTCGCTGGTCCAGCCGTTCCAGCGGGGCATCACCAGGGTGAAGCCGGTGCGGACGAGGTGGCGGGACATGAAGCGCACCAGGGGGCGCCGGGCCCCGTCCGTGTCCCCGGCGGCGGCGATGCGGTCGCGCCAGCGGGGGAGGAGCAGGGCGAGGTCACCGTTGGTCTCCCGGGCGAGGAGGGAGTCGGGGCGGTAGCGGGGCAGGTCCTCGGCGAGGTCCTCCCCGAGCAACGGGGTGCACAGGCACGCCACGAACCACCCCAGGTCGTACGTCTCCGGCTCGCTCAGCAGCCGTGCCCGGCCGTACAGCAGCGTGCCGACGCCGTCGATCTCCGGGAACTCCTTGTCGAGCGCCTCGCCGAGACTCCGGGCCGCGTCCCGGTCCTCCTCGGTCGGCTCCTGCCGGGTCACCACGAGGAGGTCCAGATCGCTGCGCCCCACGCGCGCGGTGCCGCGCGGGATCGACCCGTAGAGGTACGCGCTGTTGAGGCGTCCCCCGTAGACGTCGAGCAGCCGGTCACGCGCGGCGGCGACGACCGGCCGGAAGGCGGGCGGGACGCGGCCCAGGGAGCCCTCGCGCTCGATGTATCCCTGGGCGTCGAGCCCTCTGCGGTGAACGGTTCCGGCCATGGGATCACTGTGCCGGGAGACGGGCTCCCGGGGGGTGCTTTTCCGGCCGCCGGGCGGGGTCGTCCCCAGCGGGTCCGCCTGGGGGAGCGTGGTCATCTCCAGCGGAACACCCGCAGCCCGTGGCTGTAGTCGCCCGCCTCGCAGCCCACCGCGATGAGGTCCCCGGAGGCGGCGACGAGCGAGTCGAACGCGGTGCCCCGGAGTCCGCGCCGGGCCACCACCCGTCCGTCGGCGGGGTCGAGCACGCTGAGCCGGCCGCCGTAGCCGTGCACGATCAGCAGCCAGCCGCGGTGGGCGAGCGGGGTGTCGTGGTGGGTGTCCCCGCCCCGCCACTGCCAGATCAGCTCGCCCGAGGTGAGGGAGTACGCGCCGAGCGGGCTGCCCAGGTCGTGCTCGGTGCGGTCCTTGGGGACGAGGCCCACCACCAGGACGCCCCCGGTCACGGCGACCCGCTCGCCGAACTTCTCGTACCCCTCCGGGAGTTGCAGCGTGACGGCTTCCGTCTCGCCGTCGCCCAGGAAGAGGAGGCTGCGTCGGCCGCGTGCGCCGCGTGTCTTCAGGGAGGCCACGAAGGGGCTGGCGCTGATGACGGAGGCGCTCTCCACGCGCGGGTCGGTCAGTTCGTGTTTCCAACGGACCTCGCCCGTGTCCACGTCCAGGGCGCGCATCACCGGCCGTGTCTCCCAGTCCTTCCAGGACTCGCCGGCCGTCGCGAGCAGGCCCCCGCCCAGGGCCACCCTGGAGGGGAGGTGCCCCAGGGGAGCGGCGTCCTGTTTCCGGCGCCGTACGACCTCGCCCGTGGTGACCGCCAGGGTGGTGAGGCCGACGCGGCGCACGTCCCGGCGCGACTCTTCGTAGTGCATCACCACGCCCTCGCCGCCCTGGGCGTCGGCGGACACCAGCCCGACGATCTGGCCGCTGGGCGGCTGCCAGGTCCACAGCGGCTCGCCCGTGGCCGTCCGGTAGGCCCGCACCCCCTCGACGCGGGCGACGACGACGGTGTCCTCCGTCAGCCACAGGCCCAGGGGTCTGCCGCCAGGGTCGTCCGTCTGGTCGGGGGTCCGCCACAGCCGGCGCGCCGATCTGCGCCACCAGGAGCGTCTCCAGACCGACTCCGGCGCCTTGTCCTCGTCCATCCCCACCCCTTGGGCCCCACCCGGCGGTACACGAAGGGCCCCGCCGTACGAGCGGGGCCCTTCGAAGGCGTATGCAGCACGCGTCCGTACGAAGAACTCATACGGAGACGTCGCACGGAATGATCAGCGGGAGCGCTTCGCCAGTCGCTCCACGTCCAGCAGGATGACCGCGCGGGCCTCCAGGCGCAGCCAGCCGCGGCCCGCGAAGTCGGCGAGGGCCTTGTTGACCGTCTCGCGGGAGGCGCCGACCAGCTGGGCCAGCTCCTCCTGGGTGAGGTCGTGCACCACGTGGATGCCTTCCTCGGACTGCACGCCGAAGCGGCGGGAGAGGTCCAGCAGGGCGCGGGCCACGCGGCCGGGGACGTCCGAGAAGACCAGGTCGGACATCGCGTCGTTGGTCTTGCGCAGCCGGCGGGCGACCGCGCGCAGCAGCGCGGAGGCGACCTCGGGGCGGGCGCTCAGCCAGGGCTGGAGGTCGCCGTGGCCGAGGCCGAGCAGCTTGACCTCGGTCAGCGCGCTGGCGGTCGCCGTGCGCGGACCCGGGTCGAACAGCGACAGCTCGCCGATCAGCTCGCCGGGGCCGAGGACCGCCAGCATGTTCTCGCGGCCGTCGGGGGAGGTGCGGTGGAGCTTCACCTTGCCCTCGGTGACCACGTACAGCCGGTCGCCCGGGTCGCCCTCGTGAAAGAGGGAGTCCCCGCGCGCGAGGGTCACCTCACTCATGGAGGCGCGCAGCTCCGCGGCCTGATCGTCATCGAGCGCCGCGAAGAGCGGGGCGCGCCGCAGAACGTCGTCCACGAGTTCTCTCCTTGTCGACCTGCTCAGGGGAAGGTGTTCCCCCTTGGTACCAGGGGACCGTGCTCCCCGTTTTGCCGGACCGTCCAAACAGTGTGATCTGTCACAAGGATGCCGCACAGGTGTCCCGAGGTAAGCGGCAGGGGTCCAATTGGGGGCTGATCTTCAGGGTCCGGGGCGGATGTCAGTGCCGGGCTCTAGGCTGGCCGGGTGTCCAAATCGCCGGTGAGAGCACAGGCCAAGGGGGCTGGGCGGATGGTTGTACCTCGTGATTCCGCTGTGGGCGAACAGGGCCCTGACGGCGGCAAGAGTGACGGAAAGAAAGCGGCGAAAGGGGCAAAAGTGGCAGCTGGTGTGAAGACCGAATCGCACACCGCCCTCGTCCGCCGCGCCCGCCGGATCAACCGCGAGCTGGCGGAGATCTATCCGTACGCCCACCCGGAGCTCGACTTCGAGAACGCCTTCCAGCTGGTGGTCGCCACGGTCCTGTCCGCGCAGACCACCGACCTGAGGGTCAATCAGACGACACCGGCCCTGTTCGCCAAGTACCCCACCCCCGAGGACCTGGCCGCCGCCGACCCGGAGCAGGTCGAGGAGATCCTCCGCCCGACCGGGTTCTTCCGGGCCAAGACCAAGTCGGTGATAGGGCTCTCCAAGGCGCTGGTCGCGGACTTCGGCGGCGAGGTGCCCGGCCGGCTCGAAGACCTCGTCAAGCTGCCCGGTGTGGGCCGCAAGACCGCCTTCGTGGTGCTCGGCAACGCCTTCGGGCGGCCCGGCATCACCGTGGACACGCACTTCCAGCGGCTCGTACGGCGCTGGAAGTGGACCGAGGAGACCGAGCCCGACAAGATCGAGGCCGCCGTGGGAGCGCTCTTCCCGAAGAGCGACTGGACGATGCTCTCGCACCACGTGATCTTCCACGGCCGCCGGATCTGCCACGCCCGCAAGCCCGCCTGCGGCGCCTGCCCCATCGCCCCGCTCTGCCCGGCGTACGGCGAGGGCGAGACCGACCCGGAGAAGGCGAAGAAGCTGCTCAAGTACGAGAAGGGCGGCTATCCGGGCCAGCGCCTCAACCCCCCGCAGGCCTACCTGGACGCGGGCGGGAAGCCGGCGCCGCCGCTGGGTGCCGTATGACGACGATGTCGGGGGCCGGATGACGGAACGATCTCGGAGGTACCGGGCGTTGATCAGTGGGAACGGGGGTGGGGGATGACACGCGCGAGCCATACCCAGGGCGTGGGTCTCAGCAAGGACGGGCTGCCCGGCTGGCTTGATCCGGTGGTGCACGCCGTGGAGACGGTGGAGCCGCTCCAGCTGAGCCGCTTCCTGCCGCCGGAGGACGGGGCGGGACGGCAGTCGGCGGTCCTGATCCTGTTCGGCGACGGGGACGGGGAGCGCGGGCCCGAGCTGCTGCTCATGGAGCGCTCCAGCTCGCTCCGGTCCCATGCGGGACAGCCGTCCTTCCCCGGCGGCGCCCTCGACCCCGAGGACGGTGACCCGACCGGCGACGGACCGCTGCGGGCCGCTCTCCGCGAGGCCGAGGAGGAGACCGGGCTCGACCCGGCCGGTGTGCAGCTCTTCGGGGTGCTGCCCAAGCTGTACATCCCGGTGAGCGGCTTCGTGGTGACACCGGTGCTGGGCTGGTGGCGGGAGCCGACCCCGGTGGGCGTGGTCGACCCGAACGAGACGGCGCGCGTGTTCACGGTCCCCGTGGCGGATCTCACGGACCCGGCCAACAGAGTCACGGTCACGCACCCCAGCGGCTTCCTGGGTCCGGCATTTCTGGTCGAATCGGCCCTCGTGTGGGGCTTCACGGCCGGGGTCATCGACCGCCTGCTGCACTACTCCGGTTGGGAGCGGCCGTGGGACCGCGAGAAGCAGGTCCCGCTCGACTGGCGGTCATGACAAGGTGTCCGTCGTGCTGTGTCTTCCCGGGGGACGCCGTAGCCGGTTGTCGCTGCGCGGCGGGTCGGCCCCCCGACCGACCTGGAGTGATCGCGAAGTGCTGAGGCGAGGCCTGAACCGGTGAACGTGCTGGACATCCTGCTGCTGGTCGCCGCCGTGTGGTTCGCGATCGTGGGCTATCGCCAGGGGTTCGTCGTCGGCATCCTGTCGGTGATCGGCTTCCTCGGTGGCGGTCTCGTCGCCGTCTACACCCTGCCCGTGATCTGGGACGCGCTGACCCAGAAGGCCGAGGTCAGCACCACCGCGGCGGTCGTCGCGGTCATCGTCGTCATCGTCTGCGCCTCCGTCGGCCAGGCCCTGACCACCCACCTCGGCAACAAGCTGCGCCGGTACATCACCTGGTCCCCGGCCCGCGCCCTGGACGCGACCGGCGGCGCCCTCGTCAACGTCCTCGCGATGCTCCTGGTCGCCTGGCTGATCGGCTCGGCGCTGGCCGGCACCACCCTGCCGACGCTGGGCAAGGAGGTCCGCAGCTCCAAGGTGCTGCTGGGGGTCTCACGGGCCCTGCCCGCGCAGGCCGACACCTGGTTCGCGGACTTCTCCTCGGTCCTGGCGCAGAATGGTTTCCCGCAGGTCTTCAGCCCCTTCGCGAACGAGCCGATCAACGACGTCCAGCCGCCAGACCCGGCTCTCGCCTCCAGCGCGGTCGCCACCCGCGCCCAGCAGTCCATCGTCAAGGTCATGGGCACCGCGCAGAGCTGCGGCAAGGTTCTGGAGGGCAGCGGTTTCGTCTTCGGCGACCGCCGCGTCATGACCAACGCGCACGTCGTCGGCGGCGTCGACGAACCCACCGTCCAGATAGGCGGCGAGGGCCGCAAGTACGACGCCAAGGTCGTCCTCTACGACTGGCACCGCGACATCGCCGTACTCGACGTGCCCGACCTGAGGGCGCGCTCCCTCCAGTTCGCGACCAAGGACGCGCGGAGCGGCAACAGCGCGATCGTCGCCGGCTTCCCGGAGAACGGGTCGTACGACGTCCGTGCCGCGCGCGTGCGGGGACGCATCACGGCCAACGGCCCGGACATCTACCACCGCGGCACGGTGCGCCGCGATGTGTACTCCCTCTACGCGACCGTCCGCCAGGGCAACTCCGGCGGCCCGCTGCTCACACCCGAGGGCAAGGTCTACGGAGTGGTCTTCGCGAAGTCCCTCGACGACCCCGACACCGGGTACGCGCTCACCGCGGACGAGATCCGGCCGGACATCGTCCAGGGGCGCACTGCCAACGAGCAGGTGGACAGCGACAGTTGCGCGCTGTGAGAGGTGTGCGCACGGAAAGGCGTGTCCTGGAGGAGGTGGGTGCGTCAGCCTCGGGGATGACGCAGCCGTACCGAGACCCAGCGGGCCCGGCGGCGCAGAATGCGCGGGATCCCCACCCTGAGGTCTGTGCCCTGGAGTTGCGGGGCGCCCCCCTGGTGGGAGCTCAGACCGTGGTCCGAGCGGCGAGTGCGTGCTGCGTCACTGTAGTCGTGCGTCCAGCCCATACCCCGACGTCTGCCCCTGCCCCAAGGTCGATAACCGCCCCTTGGGGCCCCAATTGGCCTATGCGCGAGGCAAGTAGCCGTTCGTAGGACAGGTGTTCAGCTCCGGATACCGGGCGCAGTGGATCGGTCACGCACAGGTAATGCTTAGGTCATCCATCGGTCAACGATCGGGTTCGGGATCTTTGAGCCAGTTGACCAGTTCGGTCGAGAAGACCACCGGGTCCTCCTCGTGCGGGAAGTGCCCGAGCCCGTCGAACAGCCGCCAGCGGTACGGCGCTTCGACGTACTCCCCGGACCCCGCCGAGCTGCGGGTGCGCAGCACCGGGTCCAGCGAGCCGTGCAGATGCAGCGTCGGCACCCGCACCGGCCGCTTCATGCGCCGGTTGAACTGGATGCCGTCCGGGCGTGCCATCGACCGCACCATCCAGCGGTACGGCTCGATCGAGCAGTGCGCCGTCGACGGGATCAGCATGGCCCGCCGGTACGCCTCGACCGCCTCGTCGTCCGGCAGGTTCGGGCCGGACCAGTCGCGGATCAGGGTGCCGACCAACTCGGCGTCCTCGGCGAGGAGTTGCCGCTCGGGAATCCAGGGGCGCTGGAAGCCCCAGATGTAGGAGCCGGCCGCCGACTGCTTGACGTCGGAGAGCATCGCGTTGCGCCAGCGCCGGGGGTGCGGCATCGAGGAGACGGCGAGCCGGCGCACCAGCTTGGGGCGCATCGCCGCCGCCGTCCACGCGAGATAGCCCCCGAGGTCATGGCCGACCAGCGCGGCGTCCGGCTCGCCGAGGGAGCGGATCACGCCGGTGATGTCGAGGGCGAGGTTGGCGGGGTCGTAGCCGCGCGGGGTGCGGTCGCTGCCGCCGACGCCCCGCAGGTCCATGGCGACGGCCCGGAACCCGGCGTCGGCCAGCGCGCCCAGCTGGTGCCGCCAGGTCCACCAGAACTGGGGGAAGCCGTGCAGCAGCAGCACCAGCGGTCCGTCGCCCACCTCCGCGATGTGGAAGCGCGCGCCGTTGGCCGCGACATCCCGGTGGGTCACCTTGCGCCCGCCGGGGATGCCGAGCCGTACGACCGAAGCAGGTTGTGCCCAAGGATTGGCGGGGTCCGTCATGAGGACGAGCGTGCCACAGCCTCGATGGCTTCGGGGACACGGTCCTCGATCGCCGGGCGCGGATGCGGCTTGGCGTTGCCGAGGACGCCCGCGGTCTCCTTGACCGAAGCGGCCACCTTCTGCGGGCCCTTGCTCTTCGCGGCCTTCTTGAAGAAGAGCACGCCCACCAGCCCGAGGACGACCGCGACGAGCACGTTCGCCGCGAAGGAGAGCAGGAAGCAGAGGGCCATGTTCCAGCCGCTCCAGGTGCGAATGCCGTACGCCAGCGCGAAGTTGAGCATCGGCAGGGAGAACAGCAGGACCACCGCGGCGACCGTGAACGCGCCGCCGCCCGCGACACCGCGCTTGACGTCCTGCTTGAGCTGCGCCTTGGCCAGTGCGATCTCGTCGTGCACCAGCGCGGACATCTCGGTCGTCGCCGAGGCGAACAGCTGGCCGATGCTGCGTTCGGCGCCGACCGGGCTGCCGTCGGGTGCGCTCATCGCGTACTCCCTCATCTGCATGTGTTTGTACCGTCTGGTCAGATCATGCCGGACCGTCGTTGTCCTCGCCTGCCCCGCCCGCCACTTCGGCAAGCCCGTGCCGCTGCTCCGCGGCCTTCTCCCCGGCGATCCTGCGGTGCTCGGCGGCCTTGCGGTCGTGGAGTTCGGCCATGCGCAGGTGGTACGCCGGGTCGTCCTGCTCGTAGATGTCGGGGATGCCGTCGAGGTCCTCGTCGCGCTCCTCTTCCTCGTACATCCTGCGGTACCTGGCGTTGCGCAGCTTGAGCAACACGGTCGCGCACAGGGCCGCTGTGAGGGAGCCGACGAGGACGGCCGCCTTGACCTCGTCGGTGAGCATCTGGTCGCCGTCGAACGCGAGTTCCCCGATGAGCAGCGACACGGTGAAGCCGATGCCGGCCAGCGAGGCGACCGCGAAGACGTCGGGCCAGGCCAGGTCGTCGCTGAGCGAGGCCCGGGTGAAACGGGCCGTCAGCCAGGTCCCGCCGAAGATGCCGACCGCCTTGCCGACGACGAGTCCGAGGACCACACCCAGGGTCTCCGGTTTCGTGAACACGTCACCCAACGCGCTCCCCGAGAGGGCGACTCCGGCGCTGAACAGCGCGAACAGCGGCACCGCGAGCCCCGCCGACAGCGGCCGTACGAGATGTTCGACGTGCTCCCCGGGGGAGTGCTTCTCGTCCTCGCGGGTGGTGCAGCGCAGCATCAGGCCCATCGCCACGCCCGCGATGGTCGCGTGGACGCCGCTGTTGTACATCAGCGCCCAGATCACCAGCGCGAGCGGGACGTAGACGTACCAGCCGCGCACGCCCCTGCGCAGCAGCAGCCAGAAGACCGCGAGGCCGACCACCGCGCCGGCGAGCGCGGCGAAGTCGATCCGGGCGGTGAAGAAGATCGCGATGATCAGGATCGCGAACAGGTCGTCGACGACGGCGAGGGTGAGCAGGAAGGCGCGCAGCGCGCTCGGCAGGGAGGTGCCGATGACCGCGAGGACGGCCAGCGCGAAGGCGATGTCGGTGGCGGTCGGCACCGCCCAGCCCGCCAGTGAGCCGCCGCCGGTGAGGTTGGTGAGCGTGTACACGAGTGCCGGTACGGCCATCCCGCACAGGGCCGCCACGACGGGGAGGGCGGCGGCCTTGGGGTCACGGAGGTCGCCGGCGACGAGTTCGCGCTTGAGCTCGATGCCCGCGACGAAGAAGAAGACGGCGAGGAGGCCGTCGGCGGCCCAGTGGGCGACCGACAGATGCAGGCCGAGGGCGGCGGGGCCGAAGTGGTAGTGGCTGACGCTCTCGTAGCTGTCGTGCAGCGCCGGGATGTTGGCCCAGACCAGCGCGGTGACGGCGGCGATCAGGAGGAGGACCCCGCCGACGGTCTCGGTGCGCAGCGCGTCCGCGACGAAGTTCCGCTCGGGCAGGGACAGCCGTCCCAGCACTTTGCGGGCGGCGGTGGGGCGGGGCGCGGTCACGGGGAGACCTCCGGGGTGGCGGGCAGCACAGAGCACTTGCCGACCAGACTTCCCGGCACACCTTGGCGCGTCTTTGACGCTTTTCTTACTTTACCCACATGTGGCGGGACGGGTCCTGCGGATCTCACCGTATGCGCGAAAGGGGCGTCCGGCATGTTCGCCGCCGGGCGCCCCTTCTCGTCGTATCCGCAGGTCAGTCCTCGCTGGGCGCCGCCGGGAGCTTGTCCTGGATCAGGGTCATCACGGTGGAGTCGGTCAGGGTCGTCACATCGCCCAGCTGCCGGTTCTCCGCCACGTCCCGCAGCAGGCGGCGCATGATCTTGCCGGAACGGGTCTTCGGCAGCTCGGCCACCGGGAGGATCCGCTTGGGCTTGGCGATCGGGCCCAGCACACTGGCGACGTGGTTGCGGAGGTCGGCGACGAGGTTCTCGTCCTCGGCGTTCGCCGTGCCGCGCAGGATCACGAAAGCGACGATCGCCTGCCCGGTCGTCTCGTCGGCCGCGCCCACCACGGCCGCCTCGGCGACGGCGGGGTGGGAGACGAGCGCCGACTCGACCTCGGTGGTGGAGATGTTGTGCCCGGACACGAGCATCACGTCGTCCACCCGGCCGAGCAGCCAGATGTCGCCGTCGTCGTCCTTCTTCGCGCCGTCACCGGCGAAGTACTTGCCCGGGAACCGCGACCAGTACGTGTCGAGGAACCGCTGGTCGTCGCCCCAGATCGTGCGCAGCATCGAGGGCCACGGCTCGGTCAGGACCAGGTAACCGCCGCCGCCGTTCGGGACCTCGTTGGCCTCGTCGTCGACGACCGTCGCGGAGATGCCGGGCAGCGGGGTCTGCGCGGAACCGGGCTTGGCGGCGGTGACGCCCGGCAGCGGCGAGATCATCATCGCGCCGGTCTCGGTCTGCCACCAGGTGTCCACGATCGGGGTCCTGTCGGCCCCGATGTGCTTGCGGTACCAGATCCACGCCTCGGGGTTGATCGGCTCGCCCACCGAACCCAGCACCCGCAGGCTGCTGAGGTCGAACTTCGCGGGGATGTCGTCGCCCCACTTCATGAACGTACGGATCGCGGTCGGCGCCGTGTACAGGATCGTCACCCCGTACTTCTGGACGATCTCCCAGAAGCGGCCCTGGTGCGGGGTGTCGGGGGTGCCCTCGTACATGACCTGGGTCGCGCCGTTCGCCAGCGGGCCGTAGACGATGTAGGAGTGGCCGGTGACCCAGCCGACGTCGGCCGTGCACCAGTAGACGTCGGTCTCCGGCTTGAGGTCGAAGACGGCGTGGTGGGTGTACGCGGCCTGGGTGAGGTAGCCGCCGGAGGTGTGCAGGATGCCCTTGGGCTTACCCGTGGTCCCCGAGGTGTACAGGATGAACAGCGGCTGCTCCGCCTCGAACGCCTCGGGCGTGTGCTCCGCCGGCTGACGGTCGACGATCTCGTGCCACCACACGTCCCGCTCGTCGTTCCACGCGACGTCCTGGCCCGTACGGCGGACCACCAGCACATGCTCCACGCCACTGTCCGCGCGGTCGACGGCGTCATCCACGGCCGGCTTCAGCGCCGAGGGCTTGCCGCGCCGCCAGCCGCCGTCCGTGGTGATGACGACCTTGGCGTCCGCGTCCTGGATGCGGGTCGCGAGCGCGTCCGCCGAGAAACCGCCGAACACCACCGAGTGCGCGGCGCCGATCCGCGCGCAGGCCAGCATCGCGACCGCGGTCTCCGGGATCATCGGCATGTAGACGGCGACCCGGTCGCCCTTCCGGACTCCCAGTTCCAGCAGGGCGTTCGCGGCCTTGGAGACCTCGTCCTTCAGCTCGGCGTAGGTGACCGAGCGGCTGTCGCCGGGCTCGCCCTCGAAGTGGATGGCGACCCGGTCGCCGTTGCCCGCCTCGACGTGCCGGTCCACGCAGTTGTACGCCACGTTGAGCGTGCCGTCCTTGAACCACTTGGCGAACGGCGGGTTCGACCAGTCCAGCGTCTCGGTAGGTTCCTGCGCCCAGCTCAGGCGGCGGGCCTGCGTGGCCCAGAAGCCGAGCCGGTCAGCCTTGGCCTGCTCATACGCCTCCGCCGTGACATTGGCGTTCGCCGCCAGGTCCGCGGGGGGTGCGAATGTGCGCTCCTCGCGCAACAGGTTGGCCAGGCTTTCGTTGCTCACGGCATCTGCCTTTCCCAGGTTGTCCGTTGTGTCCCGGGCCAGCTCATCAGACCCGGGGGTCCGATGACAAGGGTCGTCGAAATATTGGTTTAGACCTGTCATCGGACCCGCGGCCGGAGACGCGTGGCGAGGGTCTTTCGTACCCACGGACGCCGGGTGAATCAGGTTCAGGCCGACATGTCCGCCACCCCCACCCCGTCGAACAACCCGCCCCCGTCCGCCTCGGTCAGCAAGTACGCCTGCGCCTCGCCGACATGGAAATACATCCCGTGCAGCTCCAGCGCCCCCTCCCGCAAGGCCCGGTCCACCGACTCGTGCCCCCGCAGATGCTCCAACTGCTGCACCACATTGGTCAGACACAGCTGCTCTACGGCGTCGGCGGGCGCCCTTCCCGCCAGCCGCGCCCAGGGCCGGTCGTCGTCGGCCATCCGCTCCAGGCTCGGCACCCCGTGGCGCAGCCACCGCTTCAGCGGCGTCCGGGCGCCTCCGGGCTCGGAGTTGAGCAGCGCCTGCATGGCCCCGCACCCGGAGTGCCCGCACACCGTGATCGATCTCACCCGCAGCACGTCCACCGCGTACTCGATCGCCGCGGCCACCGAGTCGTCCCCGCTCTCCTCGCCAGGCGGCGGCACGAGGTTGCCCACGTTCCGCACGACGAACAGGTCGCCGGGACCGCTGGAGGTGATCATCGACGTCACCAGCCGCGAGTCCGCACAGGTCAGGAAGAGCTGCGAGGGCCGCTGTCCTTCCTTGGCCAGCCGGGCCAGCTCGCCCCGCACGAGGGGTGCGGTGTCGCGCTGGAACGCGCTGATGCCACGGGCTAGTTGACTGCCGGCGGTGGGGGTGGCGGTGGCGGTAGGGGTGCCGGTGCCGGTGCCGGTGCCGGTGCCGGGGTCGGGGTCGGGGTGGGATCCGGTTCCGGGGTGGGGTGGAGTGCCGGGGGTGCTCGGCTCGGCGGTGCCGGGCGCGGGACGGTCCGTCGGCTTGTCCCTCGGCTGGTCCGTCGGCTGGTCCGTCGGCTCGGCCGGGTGCCCGTCGGCCGGGGTGGTACGCCGGGGATCGCACTGGTGGTTGCGCCAGGGCGTCCAGGGGTGGCAGCGGCAGGCGGTGGACGTCGTCGGTGCGCCGGTCGGGGTGTCGGCCGGAGCCTCGGCCGTCGTGCCGCTCATCGCGCCGGTCGCGCCGGTCGCGGGGTCGGCCGGTGTCGACTCGCTTCCGGTGCGGCCCGGCTCGGTGTCGCGAACTCCCGTGCGCCGTCCGGTCAGCTCAGCGGTGCCTCCGCGCGCGGTGTGCGAGTTCTGCCAGTCCTGAAGTGACTCGTACGCCGCGTGGTCCATGAACGAACCGTCCAACTCCACGACGACGTGGGTGCCTTGGGGTACGAGATGCAGGACGCGGCTGAGCCGCGGCACCGCGAGGAACGTCAACTGCCCTCGGACGTGTACGTGATGGACTCCTTCCTTCTCGTCGTGCGTGATGCGGGTGTGGGCAAGGCGGTTGAGCGCGACGCCCACGGCGACGGTGACCCCGAGGAGCACGCCCTCCAGAACGCCAAGGAGGACCACGCCGAGGGTGGTGACGGCGTAGACCAGGACTTCGCGGTGGCGGGTCACCGTGCGGATGTGGTGCAGGGACACCATCTGGATGCCGACGGCCATCACGAGTGCGGCGAGCGAAGCGAGGGGGATCAGCTCCAGCACCGGGACCATCAGCAGCGCGGCTACCAATACGAGAACGCCGTGCAGCATCGTGGAGTTCCGGCTCACGGCACCGGCTCGCACATTCGCCGAACTCCGTACGGCCACGCCCGCGACGGGCAGTCCGCCGAGCGCGCCGGAGACGATGTTCGCGGCGCCCTGGCCCAGCAGTTCGCGGTTCAGGTCGGAGCGGCCGACGCGGGCGGAGAGCCCCGGCTGCCCGGCGACCAGCTTGTCCACGGCGACCGCGCCGAGCAGCGACTGCACGCTGCACACCAGCGTGGTGGTGAGGACGGCGGCGGCGATGCCGAGCGCCGGGCCCTCGGGCAGTCCGGCCAGCGCGTGACTGCTCCAGGACGGCAGGTCGACCTTGGCCAGGCTCAGCCCGGTGAGGGACGCGGTGAGGGTGGCTCCGGCGACGGCGACGAGCGCGGCCGGGATCTTGCGCATCAGGTCCCCGAGCCGGCCGGGGACACGCGGCCACAGCAGCAGAAGGGCCAGCGTCAGCACGCTCATCGCCACGTCGGCGGGGTGCACGTCCGCCAACTGGGCGGGCAGGGCGCGGAGGTTGGCGAGGACCGAGCTCTGCGGGGTGCCGCCGAGCACGATGTGCAGCTGGGCGACGGCGATGGTGACACCGATGCCGGCCAGCATGCCGTGCACGATCGCGGGGCTGACGGCGAGCGCGGTGCGGGCCACGCGCAGGCAGCCCAGGGCGAGTTGGGCGAGTCCCGCGAGGACGGTGACCGCGCAGGTCGTACGCCAGCCGTAACGGTGGATCAGGTCGGCGGTGACCACGGTGAGTCCGGCGGCCGGGCCGCTGACCTGGAGGGGGCAGCCGCCGAGCCGGCCGGCGACGAGTCCGCCCACCGCGGCGGCGACCAGGCCGGCCTGGAGGGGCGCGCCGGTGGCGAGGGCGATGCCGAGGGACAGGGGCAGGGCGATCAGGAAGACCGCGATGGCGGCCGACACATCGGCGCCCGCGATCCGGAAACGGTGGGGCGGGGGCGGCGGCGGGCTGTGGGGCTGGGGGGCGCGCTTCGTCCGATTCTGATGCGAGTCGGTGACGCGGGTGGGTACGCAGGCTGACATGTCTTCCCGTCTCCTCCGGGGCGGCGCGGTCGCGGAACTGGTGGTCCCCGTCGATGGCGGGGGTCGGTCGCGGCCGTGGGGTCACGGCGTGCAGCGGCGGGATTTCTCAACTCTCGGTAAATGGATCGTAATGCAGAGTAAAGGTCAGGCATAGAGATTGCGGGCAAATGGGTTAATAAGTCACCTCATTGAGTGAAGTGGAAATTTCATCGGCTTGTCGTACTAATCCCACCTTCGGCCCCATGCGACCTTGGCGGCGCTGTCGGGACTTCCGGCACATCGCCAGAGAACGCCCTGAGCGGCGTCGGTCCGAACGAAGGAAGAAGGTGGGCGGACATGGCCGCCACCCAGAGGATCACCGCGGGCGCCGTGATCGCCGCGGCCTGTGCCGCGTCGCTCGCCGGTTGCGCGATTGGTGACAACGGTTCCCCGCACGGAGCGCACGGTCCGCACAAGGCGGCGCCCGCCCCTGCACCCAAGAGCGGAGTCCGCCTCATCGGGGACGGCTCCACGTCGTACACCGGGGCGCAGCCGCATCTGCCCAGGCCCGAGCGGCTCAAGCCCGGTCAGAAGCCCCCGCAGTTCGTGGTCTTCTCCTTCGACGGCGCCGGCGAGGACAGCCAGAAGCTGTTCTCCCACTTCCGCAAGGTCTCCAAGGCCAACCGCGCGAACATGACGTACTTCCTCAGCGGTGTGTACATGCTGCCGGAGGACAAGCGCGACCTCTACAAGCCCCCGGAGCACTCGCCGGGCGCCTCCGACATCGGTTTCAACGACGAGCAGGGCATCGCCGACACCGTGAAGCAGCTGCGCCTGGCGTGGCTGGAGGGCAACGAGATCGGCACCCACTTCAACGGTCACTTCTGCGGCAAGAACGGCGGGGTCGGCGAGTGGTCGGTCGCCGAGTGGAAGAGCGAGATCGCCCAGGCGAAGCAGTTCGTGAAGACCTGGAAGACCAACTCCGGGATGAAGAACGCCTCTCCGCTGCCCTTCGACTACGACAAGGAACTGGTCGGCGCCCGCACGCCCTGCCTGGAGGGCCAGGCCAACTTCATGAAGGCGGCGAGCCAGTTGGGCTTCCGCTACGACACCAGCGGGGTCAACGAGCAGCTCTGGCCCAAGAAGAAGGAGGGGCTGTGGGACCTGTCCATGCAGCTCGTCCCCTTCCCGGGCCACTCCTACGAGCAGCTGACCATGGACTACAACTTCATGGTCAACCAGTCCGGCACGCAGACCCAGGGCGACCCCGACAAGTACGACCGGTGGGGCGACGAGATGCGTGACGGCCTGCTCAAGGGCTTCGACCGCGCCTACGACGGCAACCGCGCGCCCCTGGTCATCGGCAACCACTTCGAGTCCTGGAACGGCGGCACCTACATGCGTGCCCTCGACGAGGTCATCGAGAAGGTGTGCAACAAGTCCGAGGTGCGCTGTGTGTCCTTCCGGGAACTGGCCGACTGGCTGGACGCCCAGGACCCGCAGACCCTGGCCAAGCTGCGCGGCCTGAACGTCGGCGAGGCACCGAAGGCGGGCTGGACGTCCTTCCTGACCGGCCGCCCCGCCCCGGCCCCGAAGGGCGTCCCCGGGGCACCGGCGGTCAAGCAGTAGGCAGTACCGGGAGGGCTCGCCGCGCGCGTGGGGTCACGCGGTGGCTGTGGCGGTGGCGGTGACGCTTTCGCCGAGCACGAAACCGGGGTCGACCTGCGCCGCCAGGTCGGCCCCGGTGCGCTCATTGCCCCAGCTCTGCGCGTTTTTCAGGTGGAAGTGCACCGTCTGGCGCGTGTAGCGCTCCCAGTCCCGCAGTTCGTACGTGGCGTCGGCGGCGATCTCCAGCAGGCGCAGGGCGCGGCGGTTGGCGTCCTCCAGGAGCTCGAACCGGGGCGGCAGGCCCTTCTCCATGGCACGCACCCAGTCCGAGTGCCCCACCGTCACGAGCAGGTCGTCCCCGACCTCGGCGCGCAGGAATTCGAGGTCGTCCTGGTCCCGCACCTTGTTGCCGACGACCTTCAGGGCGACTCCGAAGTCACGGGCGTACTCCTTGTACTGGCGATAGACGGAGACCCCCTTCCGGGTCGGCTCGGCCACCAGGAACGTGATGTCGAAGCGGGTGAACATGCCGGAGGCGAAGGAGTCCGAGCCTGCCGTCATGTCCACCACGACGAACTCGTCCCGCCCGTCCACCAGGTGGTTCAGGCAGAGCTCCACCGCTCCCGTCTTGGAGTGGTAGCAGGAGACCCCCAGGTCGGCGTCGGTGAAGGGGCCCGTGACCATCAAACGGACGGCCCCGCCGTCGAGTTCCACCGGTCGCGCGCAGGCGTCGTAGACCGGATTGTCCTCGCGCACCCGCAGCAGCCGGGAGCCCTCGCCGGGCGGGGTGGTCTTGATCATCGTGTCGGCGGAGGTGATGCGCGGGTTGGTGCCGCGCAGGTGCTCCTTGATCAGGGGGAGGTGTTCGCCGAGTGCGGGCAGTGCGGCGGCCTCCGCCTCGTCCAGGCCGAGGGCGGGGCCCAGGTGCTGGTTGATGTCGGCGTCGACGGCGACGACGGGCCGGCCGGTGGCCGCGAGGTGGCGGATGAACAGGGAGGACAGGGTGGTCTTCCCGCTGCCGCCCTTCCCGACGAAAGCAATTTTCATGTTCACGAAGCGTAGTCGTGCCATTGCGCTATGTGGCAGGTGTGCGTGAAGAAGACCACTCAATCGTGGGGCGGACCTCCGGGATGGCTACTGTCGTACTCATGAGTACGACAGACGCGACCGCCGATCCGCTCGCGGCCCTGGGCACGCTGCCCGGAGTTCCCGAGGCCGTGGAGTCCATGCGCAAGGCCGTGGACCGGGTCTATGGGCACCGGGTCATGCGGCGTCGCAGCAACGAGCTCACCGCCGAGGCGGCCCTGCGCGGCGCTCGCGGTTCGGCCGCGCTGTCCGGGGCCGACTGGGCCCTCGAAGAGGTGCGACGGCGTACCGACTTCAGCGGTGACGAGGAGGCCCGCACCATGGGCGCGGCCCTCCGGCTGTCCGTCGAGGCGGGCCAACTCCTGTCCATCTGGCGGCAGTCGCCGCTCCGGGTGCTCGCCCGGCTGCACTTGGTGGCGGCCGCGAGCAACGACGACACGGTCGGCCGGCCGCGACAGGAGGGGGAGGCGGTTCACGAGCCGCTCGTCGAACTGCCGTTGCCGGGCGCGGCCGAGGTGTCCGGGCGGCTGGACGGACTCGCGGACCTGATCATCGCGGGCGGCTCGGCACCGGCGCTGGTGACGGCCGCAGTCGTGCACGGCGAACTGCTCGCCCTGCGCCCCTTCACCTCCCACAACGGCCTGGTCGCGCGCACCGCCGAGCGGATCGTCCTCATCGGCAGCGGCCTCGACCCGAAGTCGGTCTGCCCGGCGGAGGTCGGCCACGCCGAGCTGGGGCGCGCGGCCTACCTCGCGGCACTGGACGGGTACGTGTCGGGCACCCCGGAGGGCATGGCCGCCTGGATCGCGCACTGCGGCCGGGCGGTCGAGCTGGGTGCGCGCGAGTCGACGGCGGTGTGCGAGGCGCTCCAGCGCGGCGCTGCCTAGGAGCGAGCTTTCATATGAAAAAGGCCCCCTACTGGGGGGCGATCGCAGGGTTGCGGCGGTACGAGGATTCGTACCGCCGCTGGCATGATCCACCGGGTTACCAAGCGTCCTCGAAATATTGCCCATCAGGTCGGGAACTTAGCCCGTCACCTGGTGCGGCTGGCCCGTAATCGACGGGTCGACGTCGCGTGGGTGCTCGGTGTTCATGCGCGGTCCGTGGGGCCAAATGCGGTAATAAGGTGATCCTTTCGGATGTCCTTGGTCTCGCGGGCCGTTGAATCCTTTGTACTCCTGGCCCGGAGGAAGCGAAACCCCTCGCCGCGGTTCTTTACTTTTACCTTCAAAGGGTCACCAACCGCCCTAAACGGTCGTCGCCCTGCGCCTGCTCGCGTACCAGACGAGCCCTGCCGTGGCCGCCGCCGCACCCACCGCCGCGGCCACGACCAGCGCGGGGCGGGGTGGTACGGAGAGGGTGGGCAGCCGCTGCTTGAGCCGCACCGGGCGGTTGAAGTCCAGAATCGGCCACCCGCGCGCGAGTGCCTCGCGGCGCAGCGTGCGGTCCGGGTTCACGGCGAAGGGGTGGCCCACGGACTCCAGCATCGGTACGTCCGTCGCCGAGTCGCTGTAGGCGAAGCAGCGGTCGAGGTCGTACCCCTCGGACCGCGCCAGCTCTTTGACCGCCTCGGCCTTCGTCGGGCCGTACGCGTAGTACTCCACCTCGCCGGTGAAGCAGCCGTCGTCGCCCACGACCATGCGGGTCGCCACCACCCGGTCCGCGCCCAGGAGTTCACCGATCGGCTCGACCACCTCGGCGCCCGACGTGGACACGATCACCACATCGCGGCCGGCCGAGTGGTGCTCCTCGATGAGGGAGGCCGCCTCGTCGTAGATGATCGGGTCGATCAGGTCGTGCAGCGTCTCGGCGACGATCTCCCTGACCTGCTGGACGTTCCAGCCGCGGCAGAGTGCGGACAGGTACTTGCGCATCCGCTCCATCTGGTCGTGGTCGGCGCCGCCGGTGAGGAAGACGAACTGCGCATAGGCGGTCCGCAGCGCGGCCCTGCGGTTGATCAGTCCGCCTTGGTAGAAGGACTTGCCGAAGGTGAGCGTGCTCGACTTCGCAATGACCGTCTTGTCCAGGTCAAAGAAGGCTGCTGTGCGGGGCAAGGAGTGGTTTTCCACAACCCAGAGCATAGGCGCAGCCCATTCGGCGTAAGGTGAGGCGCGTGGGTTTGCCTGAGAGGGCTCTCGGGTACACCATGGAAGTCACGGATCGTTCGCGACCGTGCTAACGCGGTCCGGCTCCTCCCCCCCCCGAGTCGGCCGTGAAGACGACCCCCACTCTCCCCCCCCGGTGGGGGTCGTCGCATGTCCGGACGCGTTTTCGCTCCCTGTGCCTGGTCGTGAGACCAACCCGAGGCGGCTGGTGCCGCCTTTTTTCATGCCCAGAACCCGTCACCGTGCGTAGTCGACGGACTGCGCTGCGGAACTCGCACAGAGGCCAGTACAGGGGTCACCGGTATGGGTGAAGGCGATATTCACAGGCCCTGAGTTGTCCACAGTTTTCGACCAAGATCCACACGATTTCCGCGATGCCCGCACCGTGATTCCAACGCGTCCTCGCTCGCGGCGAGTTCATGGGCCCGTTCCGTTTGTCGGACGCGTTTGGCCGGTTTCTGTCGGCCGTGCATAAGAGGGCCGATCGCCGGTTCTCCGCACGTTTGGGAATCGCGTGGCCGCAGGGGTGACGCGAGAGACATCGATGGGGGATTGAAAACATGGCCGGAACTGTCACGGGCGATCCGCGGCCCGCCGCCGGAGGGCGACAGGGCGGACCGCTGATCGTCACCGAGGACGCCGAGCTCCTCGACGACCTTCTGCGTCTGTGCGCGGCGGCCGGCGCGACACCCGAGGTCCATCACGGGGTGCCGGAGCGCCGGGGCGGCTGGGACACCGCGCCGCTCGTCCTGGTCGGTGACGACGCGGTCCGACGGGTGCGCGGGGCCGCCCGCCGACGCGGGGTGGTGCTGGTCGGCCGGGACCAGGACGACTCGGGGGTCTGGCGGCGGGCCGTCGAGATCGGCGCCGACCACGTCCTGATGCTGCCCGACGGCGAGCAGTGGCTGGTCGACCGCATTGCCGACGTCGCCGAGGGCGTCGGCCGCCCGGCGCTCACCGTGGGCGTCATCGGCGGCCGCGGCGGGGCCGGGGCGTCCACGCTGGCCTGCGCGCTCGCCGTCACCTCCGCGCGTGAGGGGCTGCGCACACTCCTGGTGGACGCGGATCCGCTGGGCGGCGGACTCGACGTACTCCTCGGCGGCGAGACGGCGGAGGGCCTGCGCTGGCCCGCGTTCGCCGCCTCGCGCGGCCGGGTCGGCGGCGGAGCCCTGGAGGAGTCCCTGCCCGAACTGCACTCGCTCCGGGTGCTCAGCTGGGACCGCGGCGACTGCGTCGCCATCCCGCCGCAGGCGGTGCGGGCGGTGCTCGCCGCCGCCAGGAGGCGCGGCGGCACGGTCGTGGTCGACCTGCCCCGCCGCATCGACGACGGCGTCGCCGAGGCCCTCGCGCAGCTCGACGTGGGCCTCCTGGTGGTCCCCGCCGAACTCCGCGCCGTCGCGGCGGCCGGCCGGGTCGCCTCCGCCGTCGGCATGGTCCTGCGCGACCTCCGCGTGGCCGTACGCGGCCCGTACGCCCCCGGCCTGGACGACCGGGAGGTGGCCCGCCTCCTCGCCCTGCCCCTGGCCGGAGAGGTGCCCGTGGAGTCCGGGCTGCTACGGCCGCACGAGGGCAAGTCCCCACCGGGGACGGCGGGGAAGGGGCCGCTGGCGCGGTTCTGCCGGGATTTCCTCGAGCGGGCGCTGGCCGAGGCGGGTGGCGTATGAGGGGGCTGGTGGGGAGCGGTGGCGGGCTGCCCGGGGGCGGTTCGGCGAGGGCGGTGAGGGGCGCGTCTTTTGGAGGCGGTGCCTCGGCGGATCCTCCGGTGACTGGAGCACTCGGGCTTGAGCGGGGGCGGGATTCAGGGCGTTGGGCTTCGGGTGGCGCCGGGGCGAGCGGTGGGCCCGAAATGCCCGCGGGGTTGCTCGACGGTGTGCGGCGGTGGCTGGCCGAGAGCGGGGGTGAGCCGACGCCCGCGCGGGTGGCGCAGGCGCTGCGGGAGCAGGGGCGGGTGCTGGGGGACGCCGAAGTGCTGGGCGCCACCGAGCAGTTGAGATCCGAGCTGGTGGGCAGCGGCCCGCTGGAGTCCCTGCTCGCCGACCCCTCGGTGACCGACGTCCTCGTGTCCGCCCCGGACCGGGTGTGGGTCGACCGGGGCGGCGGCCTGGAGCTGACCGGCGTCTCCTTCCCGGACGCGGCGGCCGTACGACGCCTCGCGCAGCGCCTGGCCGCGGTGGCCGGACGCCGGCTGGACGACGCCCGCCCCTGGGCCGACGCCCGGCTGCCCGACGGGACCCGACTGCACGCGGTACTGCCCCCGGTGGCCGTCGGCTGCACCTGCCTGTCGCTGCGTGTCGTACGACCCCGCGCGTTCACGCTCGGCGAGCTGGTCACGGCGGGCACGGTGCCGCCCGGCGGGGACCGCATCCTGCGGGCGCTGATCGAGGCACGGCTCTCGTTCCTGATCAGCGGCGGAACGGGCAGCGGCAAGACGACCCTGCTGAGCGCGCTGCTGGGGCTGGTCGGACCGGGGGAGCGGGTCGTCCTGGCCGAGGACTCCGCGGAGTTGAGACCGGACCATCCGCACGTCGTACGGCTGGAGAGCAGACCCGCCAACCAGGAGGGTGCCGGGCTCGTCACGCTCCAGGACCTCGTCCGCCAGGCACTCCGGATGCGGCCGGACCGGCTGGTCGTCGGCGAGGTGCGCGGCCCGGAGGTCGTCCAGCTCACTACCTGACACGCACCAACACAACGACCACGAACAAGCCACGGGCCATGACGCGTCGTTACGCGCTGCGCTCCTGTTGCCCCTGCGCCCGGGCCTGCCGGAGCATGTCGACGATCAACTTCCGCTGCTCCACATCGAGCGGCATTTCCCACGCCGTCCGCTCCAGCCGATCGGACATGTCCGCGTACGGCTGTTCCCGTACCTGATCGTCGCCCTCGGCGTGCTGGCGGAGGATCTCGCGGAGGACGACCGCCGCGGTCTCTCGTCCCACTTCGGCCAACCGATCGGGGCTGACGCCGACCACGTGTGCCATGTGGGCGAGCGTGGTGTCCGGCGCGCGGACTTTCTTGGGCGGCCGCTTCGGCTCGTACCCACGTTCGATATGTCGCCACCGGGCGCCGCCGAGTCTGATCGGGGTCTGGAGTGCAGCGGCCTCCGGGCTGAGTCCCCGCGCCATGCGGGCAACGCGGATCAGCCCCGCCTCTGGTGGAGGCGTAATGCCCAGGTCGCTCGAATCCACGGCCATCTCCCGTCAGGGCCCACACGAAACTTCAGGAAACTTTAGCGAATACCCGCAGGTGAGGGCGATTCACTGACAGAAACTTTGGCAATTGATGGGCTACTTCATCGAAGCTTCTTGAAGTTTTTCGAAGTTTCGCCGTAGTGTTCCTCTCATGGAACCCCGACGGACCCACAGTCCGGAGTCGGTTCGCCGGAAGCGAATCGAAGCTGGCTTGAAACAGAAGGAACTTGCGCTCCGCGCCGGCATCTCCCGCCCTCACATGTCCTCCATCGAGCACGGACGTGTAAGCCCCTCACCCCCCGTGCTGCGACGGCTGGCCAACGAACTCGGCTGCGAGGTCGCTGACCTCATGCCCGAGACCGTGGCGGCATGAGCGGCCGAGTCTGCCTGTCTGTCGACGAGGCATTCCAGGCGGGGTTCGAGGAGCCGTGCCAGCACCTGGTGCCGGACCCGAACGACTGCCCGAAATGCCGACTCACCGAGGCAGAGATCCGCCGCGTGGCCGTCCTGCTGCGCAATGACCCGCTTGCTGCGTCGAGCACTCCCGCAGCAGCTGCCTGACCCACATAGGTCGGGGCCGCCCCGGGCTGGACCCCGGCACGACCCCTCAGCCACCCACGCCACCGCTTCACGAGGAGTGGATCAACTGTGACCGCATCATCCCATCAGTCCCCGGGGCCCATGCCCCCCGAGCGCGTACCCGCCGCGACGCCCGAGCAGACCGCCGCCGTTTTCGCCGCGTACGGCCAGGTCCTCCCTGTACCGCTCGGTGCCTCCTACGTCGATCCAGTCCAGGCCGCTGCGGGGGTGATCGCTGCGGCAATGACCAACGGGGCAGCCACAGCAGGGGAGTTGGCGCAGGCCGAGGCCGACGCTGGCCTCCTTTTCGACCCTCAGCGGGCCCAGGACATCGCGGCCGCGGCCGCGGAGCAGGCGCACGCCGAGGACGGGGTGGAGATCGCTGAGCGCGGCCGCCAGCTCGCCGAAATGGCGGGCGCCCAGCGCCAGGTCGAAGCCGTGCGCCGTCTGATCGAGGGCCGCCCGGGCTGGCACCACCTGTCGGTCGCGGAGATCGCGGCGGCCGTCGAGTACGCCAAGACGGCGTACGACGGCAGCCCCCCGATGACGCTCACCTGGACGGGGAGCGTCCAGGTTTCCGAGGCGGGCAGCCTGGACACGCAGGCCGTCGTCGAGTGCACCTCGTCATACGGCGGCCGCGCCGAACTCGTCGTCGACGGCGCGCAGCGAGCGGCCCTCGCGAGCCTGGTCGACGCCGATGCCCGCGACATCCGCGCCAAGTGCCCGACGCCGGGGTGCGGCACCGATCACGACCTGGACGCCGCCGACCTGTTCGGCTGGTCCCGCCTGCAGATCGCCAGCCTCGGCGACGTCCCGCGCTGGTACTGCTGCGACGTGTGCGTGGTCGATGCGCTGGCCCGGGCCGGACACGAGACGGCGGCCGACGACCTCGACGCGCGGCACGGACCGGGCGCGTCCGACGAGTACGCGGCACAGGTGGCCGGGTCGGTCGAGGCGGGGTTCGCGGACGAGCGGGGCGACGTCGACGAGTTCCAGGGCGGTGTGGTGTGACGTCGGCACTCGACAGCTACCTCGGCTGGGAGAAGCCCGGGCACCGGCGCGGCTGCGCGAAGCCCGCGTGGGACGTGTCCTTCCGCACGGAAGAGAAGGCCTACCGGCACGTCGGCTACGGCGAGGCGCCCCTGAGGCACGAGTGCCCCGATGAGGACTGCGCGCACGGCAACTCCTTCGACAAGTCCGTGGTGCGGATCGTGTGCTACTCGTGCGGCGCCGCGCGGGTGATCACCGGTGAGACGACCCACGACACCGGCGAATCGATCACCAGCACCACCCACCTGGGCTACGGGCTGCCGCCCCGCAAGGCCGCGGGCCTGCTGCTGTGGCCGGGAACGCCGTGGCTCGACGTCGGCCGCCTGCGGGAGGCCGAGCCGCACGACTTCGTGGTGACCCGTTCCAAGGTGCGGGAAGTCACGGAGGCCACCGTGGTCGGGCAGATCGGGCAGAGCCGCGGTGACCGTGGGGGCGTGGTGTGGTCGGCCCTCGCGGTGCCCGGCGACGGAGGCCAGTTCGGGTACGGCGGGCAACGCATCCGGTTCGAGCACGCCAACGACGGCAGGGGCCGCGGCGGCAAGCCACTGCGCACGGTGAACGCGGCCGCGCGGTGGATCGGCGAGCGTCTGGCCGAGCAGCCGGAAGCGAGGGCAGCCGCGTGAGCGCCATCGAGGAGCCCCGTACGGCCGCCACGGTCGGGAAGGACACCGGCGACAGCCCCCAGCTGTCTGCTTCTGCCGGCGAGTCCACCCTGCCGCAGCTGCCGTACGCGGAGGCCGTGCACCGCGCGCTGTGCGCGGTCGAGGTCCTGCCAGACACGGTCGAGACCGGCGTGCGGGTGGAGACGCTCGACGGGCAGCGGGAGCTTTTCATCCGGCTGGAGTGGCTGCCCGGTCACGACGACCTCCTGCCCGAGGAGCTTCAGGCGGCCGGCGTCATCGCGCAGTGGTCGCACCTGGCGGGCTGGTCGGTGTCCAGCGGCACGGACATCGCCGAGCCCGACATCGACGCCCTCGCCGACCCGGACACGGTCGCGGAGCGGTGCATGCATGCGCTGCTGTGCGGTCTGCGCTGTGACTGCGAGAAGCCGCCCCCCGGCCGGTGGGAGCACGCGGCCGCGCTGCACCTCGCCCTGGCCGCGTACGACGAGCGCGGGGAGACGAACCGATGACCGGCCCGATCCTGATCATCGTCGCCCTGCTGACCATGCTGACCATGCTGGCCCTGTTCGCGGTGGCTGGTGTGGTCGACGCGATCGGCGACCGGCAGCCGACCGCCCGCGTCGTGCAGCCTCCGCGCCGGCGCGTGCCGCTGCTGCCCCCGACGCGTAACTGGCAGCCGGGAGAGGCCGAGTTCGCGCTGCACCGCGCCCGAGGCATCCGTGCGGCGCGCGCCCTGGCCCGTGATGTCCAGCTGGGCCGTCCGCGACCCGCGCCCAAGCACATCCCCGCCACCTCGCGCCGTCCCGGCGCCTGACCCCTCCGTTCTCCGGGCCTGGCACGGCGTGCCCTGACAACCGCCGTGCCAGGCCCGGGCACCAACCGAAGGACCGCATCATGCGCCGTACCGAGGCGTTGAAGATCATCACCCGAGTTCTCAAGCAGCCCGTCGACGACGTGCCCGCCGCCGACCTGATCTACGGCCGCGCACTCGCCCACATCGAGGCGCCCACCCCGGATGCCCCGAAGCCGTGGGCCATGCAGGTCGACGTCCTCGCCCTGCGGATCGCCGCGCAGCTGCCCCTGAGCGACGACGAGCAGGCGAGCCCGCTCGCCCGGGCCGAGGACGCCAAGCGGCGACGGGACCTGGTCGGCGAGGTCGGCATCCTGATGTCGGCTGGCGCCGACCTGGAGTCCGCGCCCTGGTACCCGGTGCGCCCGGGCGACCTGGTCCACGTCCACTACGAGGCTGCCGGGACGGCCGCCGCGTTCGGCGAGACGTACATCGTCGCCGCGGGCCAGCACGGGTTCCTGTCGATGCAGCTGCTCGCCGACACCCTGCCCGAGGACGCCGAGTTCCGTGAGGGCATGGTGGGCTGCTTCGCTGTCGAGGACGACCCCGACCCCCTGTCGGGGCTGTGGTTCGAGGCGGGCCCGCACCGGCTGACGATCGTGCGCGATGGCCGCCCCGTCCACATCGGCGGTGCGCGGTGACGCCGGCGGACGCGCGCGCCCTGCGCCGCCGCAAGGTGGCCGAACTGCGCGAGGCCGAGCCGGACTTGAGCCTGCGGCAGATGGCCGAGCGGCTGGGGCTCTCGCGCGACACGGTCACCCGGGACCTGGACGAGATCGGCCGCCGGGCGGCCGAGGATGCGCCACCGGCCGAGGCCGTGGCCGAGCCGGTGCCGCACTCCGCGCCCGTGGCCGACGGCTCTCCGGCCGAGGGCGAGGACGGCGGAGAGGCGGTGGACGATTCTGCGCCGCAGGCCAGCACGGGTGTGGCCGAGGTTGCGCCACCGGCCGAGCCGCCGGTTGCGCCCGTGGCCGAGGTGGTGGCCGAGGGTGGCCGGGAGCGTCGGCCGCTGGCCGTGCCGCGGCGGTTGGTGGACACCCAGCTGACGATCGACCTGGCCGGGTGGCCGGAGCTGCGCCGCGATCTGGCGGTGCTGGCCGCCACCGGCAAGAGCCCCGAGGCCCTCATCTCCCAGGCCGTCGTCGTCCTTGCCCATGGCTACCGGCAGGGCGTGCGTACCGGTGCCATTCGCCCTGACCGGCCGTTCGTCGCCGGGAATCTGGACGTTAGACCCCCGCGCGTCCGCCGCCCCCGCCGCCCGGTTCCGCCTGCCGAGGGAAGCCCGGGTGCCTGAGCCGGGTCCGGCCGCCTGGCCGCTCATCCATCCCCCTGGGGCGGCCGGACCCACCCCCCGTATCGAACGTTCATACGAAGGCGAGGTTGCTGTGTACCGCTGGTGGTTCCTGTTCTCCGTGGCGCTGCTGCTCGCGGTCCTCGGGTGCAATCCCGCCTCCGGCCCGGTGCCGGCGCCGAGTCCGGCCGCCGCACCCGGGGCCGTCCGATGACCGGGCCGTCCGCCCCGATGCCCCCTCGGGGCGGGCGGCCCGCCCGCCGCCGCCGTCGGCGCCGCCGTCCGGGTGCGTGCGGTGTGCTCCGGTGCCCGCACGACCTGACCTACGCCCGCCTATACCCGTGCGGCTGGCGCTGCGACCGGCACGGCCCGGCCGTGCCCGGCTACCGCCCCTACTGACCAGTGAGGAAACGATGACATCCACACCCGCGCCTGAGGGCCTCGCCCGCCGCCAGGCCCAGCCCGCCCCGCCGTACGACCGCGCCCAGTGGGAACGCGCCGTCATGTCCAGCCCGCTGCACCGCAACACGCGGATCGTCGCGTTCGTGCTCGCCCACCATGCCGACGAGCTGGGTGTCGTGTGCGCGGGCGGTGTGCAGGCGCCCACCCGTCTGGAGCACCTGGCCCGCATCACACCGAAGCAGGCCCGCCTTGCGCTCCAGCAGCTGGAGAACTGGCACTTCTTCGTGCGGCCGGACATCCGCGACTGGCCGCCGGGGTCCCCGGTGCGCCCGCTGGCGCTGACCCTGCCGCCCCTGGCCGCGCGTGCGGAGCCTCCACATACCGGCGAGGTGCCCAAGTGAGCGCGTCTGAGCGGCAGTTAGCGCTGCTGCCAGACGATCCGCCCTCCTACGGCGGCCCTGCGGCCGCCGCGGTCGAGCCGATCCGCACCCAGGGCCGCACCGAGTACGCCGTGCACTGCGACGGCCCGGGCGGCTGCGGCGCCGTTCACCGCCACATCTTCCCCGGCGTCCGCAACGCCCCGTGCGGCGCCACCTACACCGTCCCCTCCGGCGACGGACCGCCCGACGACTCCAGCTAGGACCCCGTGCACCAGCCCGCGCGCCCCGCCGAGCCCCGCCGCATCAGCGGTGGGGCCGGTGGTGCTGCGCGCGGACTGGACGAGCCGGCCTGGTACCGGCAGAAGGTGAAGATCCCCAAGCGCGTGTGGGGCACCGGCCGCTACAGCCCGGGCGCGGTCGCGTACCACGCCCAGATCACGGCGCTCGCCCAGCGTGCTGACGGCTGCCGCGCCGGCGTGCTCACCCTCGCCGGGTACATGGGCGACTCCAAAAGGACGGCCGAGCGGTACTTGGCCGAGCTGTCCGCGCCGGGGCCGGACGACATCCCCGAGCTGACCACGGTCCGCCGCACGGACGCGGCCGGCGACGGCGAGACCGCCGAGCGCCGCACCCGAGGCCTCGACCGTGGCGAGCACTTCGCGTTCGTGGCCGTCCTCGCAGTCAAGGCCCTGCGTCACCCGCTGCTCGTCCTGTACGCCGCTCTCGCGTACGCCGTGGCGACCAGGACGCCCGTCACCGCGGCCGAGCTGGGCGCGCTCCTGGGCGTCACCGAGCGCTCGGCCCGCCGCATGACCAACGAACTCGAGGGAGCTGGATGGATCACCGTCCACCGGCGCACCGGGGACCACGGCCGCCACGAGTACGAGATCCACGACAGCCCCCTCCGGCTCGTCGTCGACGAGCCCCTGCCACCGGACACACATGGCGGATCGGCAGCGGACACGACTGGCGGATCCCTCGCGTCTAAGGAAGACCCAGAACTGACTGACGTGAGAACCACGCCCGAGCGTGGGGCTTTCCGCCGTAGGCGAGATGAACGTAAGTGGGGCCCGGGCCCTGTGGATAACTCGGTCACTACGGTCGCTGCGGTCGCTGGCACGTTCCGGTCGGCACGCCCTGCGCGCCCCTCTGCGCGCCCCGCGTACGCCGGACCCGCTCTGACCCTCAGCCCACGCGTCTGGGCCGTCCTGGAGCCCGTACGCGACCTCCTGCCCACCGTCCCGGTCTTCGCCGTCCGCCGCATCGCCCGTGAGATCGGCGCCCAACTCGACGCCGGCACCTGGCCCGAGGACATCCGCGACCAGATCACCCGGCTGCGCGCCTGGACACCCGCCGAGGACATCCGCGACCCCGGCCGCTGGCTCCTCGGCGCCGTCCTCCCGCCGCGCTCCCGCTGCCAACTGCCCGGCTGCCACTGGGGATTCCTCGCCCACACCGGCGCCCCCTGCAAAGCCTGCGCCGAGATCACCACCGCCCACCCGCCCCATACGGGCCTCGCACGCCCCCACGCCTGCACCAGCTGCGGCTGGACCTCACCCACACCCCTGCCACTCCAGCGGTGCGCCGCCTGCCGACCCACCGCCTGACCCGACCGGAGACCCGACCTGCCATGTACGAGAGCCCCACCCGCCGGACCGAAACCGGCTACGGCACCTGCGACGACTGCGGGATACGCGTCCTGTACGCCCTCACCACCAAGCACCGCAAGATCATCCCGCTGGACCCGCGCGAGGACCCCACCGGCAACCAGGCAGTCTCGGTGCGCGAGTCGATCTACTGGACGCGCCAGCTCAGCAGCGACCGCCCCGCCGCAGAGGAACGCGAGGTCCTCCGGCGCCCGCACGTCTCGTCCTGCCCCGTCGCCCGTGCCCGTGTCCGCCGCCGCGCGGCCGCCGCCAGGCGCACCGCCGGCCGCGCCCTCACCGGCGTACGCCCCACCCCCTGGCGGCCGCGATGAACCGGCGCGAGCAGCTCGACAACCAGATCGCCGACATGCTCCGCGCCGGAGACACCCACCAGGACATCGTCGACACCCTGCACGTCGGGCCGTCCCGCGTCGTACGCGTCCGCAGAGAGCAGCGCATCCCCCTGCCGCCCAACCGGGTCAGACTCACCCCCGCCCAGCGCCAGGCCCGGGAGGAACAGGCCATCGCCCTGCTCCGCGACGGCGCCACCTACAAGCAGGTCAAGGCGGCCACGGGCCTCCAGTTCGACCGCATCAGCGCCCTGCGCAAACAGCACAACATCCCCGTCCCCGACCGTCGCCCGACCCCCGGAGCCACCCCGTGACCCACCACCCGATCCTCCCCGCCACACCCCAGGACGCCATCGCGGCCGCCCTCGACAACTACTGGATCAACAGCGACCCCACCAACACCTTCCACACCACCGAGGCCGCCGAGCACATCACCGCAGACCTCAAGGGCTACGGCTACACCGTCACCACCCTCACCGCGGCCGCCGCACCCCGCTGCACCTGCCCCACCCCCAGCCGCGCCGCCGTCGCAGTCACCGCCCTGCTCGCCCTCGCCTGCCTCCTCGCAGGCCTCGCCGCCTGGATACGCGGCGACCACGCCTGGGCCCTCGCCGCCACCATCGGCGCCACCGCCTTCACCACCGAGACCAGCGACAACCTCCACACCCGCCGGACCCACAGATGAGCAACGGCACCCTCGTCATCGAGGCGATCACCACCCTCGCCGTCCTCATCCACGCCTACTGGGCCTGGACCATCGCGATCATCGCCACCCTCACCGTGCTCCTCCTCGCCCTCGTCGGCGTCCTCAACGCCCTCTACGACCACTACCGCCCCCGGAAGGACTGAGCCTCGCGCGCGCACGCGCCTGCGACATCGCAGGCGCGCGAGACCACCCGTATTACTAACCAGTAGCCATGGCCGGACGCCCCGGCCGGAAAGAACGATCATGGACCCGCAGCACGATCACACAGAGGATCTTCAGCAGCTGCGCGACCAGCTGCGCGCCGAGATCCGCGAGGCCCGCGAGACCCTCAAGGACCTCCGCTACGAGGGCAAGGCCGCCCGTGACCTCGTCGGCGCCACCCGCCAGCTCGTCGCCGAACTCGCAGAGACCCAGGTCCGTGAGGTCCTGGCGGACGAGGTCACCCGCCAGCTCGCCGACCTCGGCAAGGAGACCGAGCGGCAGATGGGCCTGAACGCCGCCAAGGTTATGGCCGAGTTCGACAAGCTGCGCGATCTCCTCCTCGGCCGCGAACACGTAGCCACCGGCCGGGAGGGCGCCTCCATCCCCGAACTCCTCGAAGACCCCGTCATCCTCGCCCGCGCCCGGCGCGCAGCCAGCCGCAACGCCGCCGAGGCCGACCGTGAGTAGCTGCACGGTGTGCCCCCGCACCGCACCCGACGGCCAGCACCTGTGCCAGCTGCACGCCGGCGAACTCCGCGGCTGGCTCGCCGAGATCCCCGCGCAGGCACTGCTGCTCGCCGAGGAGTTCGTCGCCCGCTCCGCGCGGCCCGCCCAGGGACGTGTGGGCGGCACCGGCCAGGCCGTCGCGCCCGTGCCCGTCGACCTCCGCGTCCTGGCGCTCCTCGGCCCCGGCCGCTACGACCCCCAAGGCGCTGACGACGACGGCCAGCCCCCGATCGCCGCCACCCTCGGCGCCTGGGCCGGACACATCGCCTACCACCACCCCGCCGCCCACCGCGACCCCCACGGCATCGCCCGCCTCCAGCCCTGCGAACAGGCGTCGCCCCGGCACGGCGAATCGATCACCGGCTGGTGCGCATGGCTCACCGCCTACCTGCCGTTCGCCCTCACGCTGCCCCTCGCGGCAGGCCTCCACGACGCCCTGGACACCCTCGTCCGCCGCCTGCGCCACCTCACCCATAGCCAGCCCCAGCAGCATCCGCGCGCCGCGCCGTGTCCGGCCTGTGACCTGTGCACCCTCGTCCGCACGGACGGCCGCTGGTACGTCCACTGCCTCACCTGTGGCCACCAGCTCACCCCCGACCAGTACGACCAGCACGCGGCCCGCGTCCTGAAGACTCGGACCGCCATCCACGAGAGGACCCACCCCATGACCGAGCGCGTACCCGTCCGCGTCCTGCTGCTTTTCGGCGACGAGGCCGAGATCGTCGCCGACGTCCCCGCCGAGGAGCGGGCCGAGCCCGTCCGCTACCCCGCCGCAGACATCGCGGCCGCGACCGGCGTGCCCGTCGACCAGCTGGCCGGCCAGCGCCTCACCGCCGAGGTCGGAGCCGACGACCAGCTGTCCGACTGGCGCGTGGCGTAGCACGGCAACAGCCCCCGGAACACGGCGAGTTCCGGGGGCATAGCCATGCCCCGAGTGTTGCAATCATAGATGTGAGTGCTGTAATATTAGACGTGTCGGAACGGGGGGTGAGAGCCCTGGACCGGCAACCAGTTGAAAACTCCAGAGAGGACAGCCGATGGCTGACCGCGAAGACGAGATCATGGCGCAGCTCGCCCACTCGATCTCCCTCGTGTACACGCTGCTCGTCGACGTCTGCCGGGCACTCCCCGTGCCCGTCACACTTCCCGTCGACTCGCACATCCCCGCCGTCGAGGCGGTTCCCGCGATCCAGCGGGTGGCCGCACTCGGCGAGGACCAGCCGATGGGCGAGGACCAGCAAACGCGCCTCTTCAGCGGGTGCGTCCACATCCTGGCCGCCATCGACCTCTACGCGCTCTGCGCGACGAGGTACGAAGAGACCAGGGCCGAAGGGGTCGGCGTGAACGTGCTGCACGCGGACGCCGCACTCAAGCCCCTGCTGGTCTGGCTCCTGACCAACACCGGCTGACCCGCCCCGCCCCCCGGCATCCAGCCGGGGGGCGCTCTGGCTTCCCTTGCCCGGAGGTGTTGCAAAGTTAGGTGCGAGTGCTGTAATATTAGACGTGTCGGAACGGGGGGTGAGAGCCCCGGACCGGCAGCCAGTTGAAAATTCCAGAGAGGAGAAGCCATGGCAGATCATGGCGACAAGGAGCGGCTCCAGGACCTCATGGAGACCGTGATGGGGATGCTGATCCACCTGCAGCACATGCTGCAGGACCTCCCCATCCCGGTGGTCATCCCTGAGATCCTCACGGGACGCGGGCCCAACCCCGAGGCGATCTTCGCACTCGACAGGGCGCGCGAGCTCGTCGAGGACGAGCCCATGGCCGAACAGCTCAGGACGGCATACGTGATGCTCATCCTGGAGTGGTTCACCGCCTACGAGCTGCTCGTCATCCGGCAGATGGCCGGACCCGCACCGTGGAGGCTGGACGCAGCGGCCTACGCAATCGAGCGGTTCTCGACCCTGGTCGAGGCGATCGAGGACGGGGAACTCGACGAGTCCTAGCCGCACCGCCCGCCCCGAGCACCCAGCCCGGGGCGGGCACTCCTCCCGGAACCACCTGGCACACCCCACCCGCTCTCACAGCACAGCAAAAGGGGCCGACGCTGACCCCAGTCACCCGGGGGTGAGAGAGCGTCGACCCCATCCAGTTGAAGACTCCGCAAAGGAGAATCCGTCACCATGGTAGACCGGCCCGGCATGATCGCTCCCGAGATCGCAGAGACCTACGGCGTGAGCCCCCACACCGTCACCAAGTCCTGGACCCAGCACGAGGCCTGGCCCGCCCCGGCAGGGAAGCGCGGCCGGTACAAGGAGTACGCGGCCGCCGACGTCGCCGCCTTCGTCCGCGACCACGTCGAGCGCCAGGCCGTCACCCTCGAACCAGCACGGCTGTACACCGCCCAGGACCTCGAAAGCGCCGGCGTCGGCATCAGGGCGGGCACCATCCGCGCCGACCTCGCGCGGGGCCGCTGGCCCAAACCCGACGACACCGCCGACGGGGTCAACCGCTGGCTCGGCGCCACCGCCACCACGGCGCTCGCAGGGCGGCGCGGCTACCGGCGTGGCGGCACCGGCTGAGTCTCGACGGGATGTGTTGCGAGCGCTGGCCCTGGCCTCCAAATTCGAACACATGATTGAATCCGGCCATGGGCCCCCACACCTTTCCACTCGACCTGATCCAAGCCCAGCGCGACCTGAACCGCGTGTATGCCTCCCTGGAGCGCCGCCCCGTCCACACCGCCCCACTGCGCCGCCGACTCCAGGCACTCCTGGTGCGCCTCGCCGCTCACCCCTACTGGGAGACAACCGCCGGACGTGACCCATCCGCCAAGGTCGCCTTGAAGGAGCGGGTCCGGGACCTGGACAAGGCAGAGAGTGGACTCACCGACCGCCAGGAACGCATCCTCGACTGCATCCGCTCATGGGTGATCGAGCACGGAGCGCCGCCCACACAGCATGAGATCGCCACCAGCGTCGGCCTGGCCAGCACCGGATCGGTCAGCTACCAGATCGCCCAGCTGGAGAAAGCCGGTGTCATCCGGCTCGACGCCAGCCGGCGGATCGCCCTCCGCTGGTGACCGCCAGCCTGACCACGCTCTTCCTGCTGGACAAAGATCGCTCCGTAGCGTGAATATGTAGCCAGTAGCACACCTGTGCCCATCTGGAATTCACGGACGCGGGAAACCGCCCCAGCGCAGGAACAGCCGGGCTCGCGCCCCGGCAACCGCAGCCCCGGACCACACAGGCCCGGGGCTGCGGCACATCCCCGGGAGGTGCACGCGTGTCCCACGGCCTCTACACCGGCACCCAGGCCGCCGCCCTCGCCACCCAGTGGCGCCGCAACCTCAGCGCCAACGCCGCCGCTGTCACGCTCCCCGCTATCTGCAACTGGCGCAGGCGAGGCCACCTCCCGGTCGCAGGCCTCGACGAGCGCGACCGGCCCCTCTACACGCTCACCGACCTCGCCCAGGCCGAGAAGGTCACGCGCCCCCGCGCGTTGCGCCTGGTCGGCATTGGCGCCCAGTAGCCCCCGCTGCCCGGCGAGGCACTCCGAGCCCCGGCAGGCGCCCCAACGCCCGCCACACGGCCCGGAGTCGGGCAGCGGGACACACGTCACGGAACAGCCACACACGCGCCACACAGCACGTACGCCACGGCATGATGCCCCCGAGACCGAGCGTCCTTGGGGGGACACATGAGCGACTACCTCGCCATCCAGTCAGCCGCACGCACCGAGAAGCTCCGCACCTGGTGCGCATGGTTCGCAGGCAACGTGATCATGTACGTCATCGTTCGAGCGACCCGGCACGTCAACATCGTCAGCACCGTCACCCAGGCCCTGGCCGTCGTCGTGTTCCTGCTCCTCACCGTCACCGCTCTGCGGATGAACAGCGCCCTCAACCGCAAGATCACCGCCGCACGCCGACAGGTCCTCGGCGACGACCTGTAGCCCGGGAGGCGCCCGTGGCCGGCAACCCGCGCAATGGGCGTCCCTACCGCAGGCTCACCATTTGGCAGCGCGCCCTGCACCTGCCCTGCTGGATCTGCGGCCACGAGATCGACTACACCCTCACCGGCTACGCAGCACAGCGCGGCCGGTGGGCGTTCACCCTCGACCACGCCATCCCGCTCACACGAGGCGGCGACCTCCTCGACCGCGAGAACGCCCGCAGCGCGCACCGCGCGTGCAACAGCTCCCGGGGCAACCGCATCACCCAGGCGCAGCCCCGAGCATCGAGGAGATGGTGACCATGAGCGACGACGAGCAGGACTACGGAGCGTGGCGCGCCGAACAGCAACGCCGCGCCCAGGCCCACGCGTTCGTCTGGGCCGAGCGAGCCACCGCCGAGTACGGGACCGCCGTCCGGCATGAGGACGACGCCCGCGAGCGCCAGCAGTACGACAGTGGCTGGCAGCGCGACCGCATGGCCGAGTCCCGCGCCCTGGGCCAGTTCCACGGCGTACGGTCCACCGAGTTCCTCAAGCTCGCGGAGATGTGGGCCCGCGTCGCCCAGGCCCTCGCCACCGGCCAGCTCCCATGACCGAGCCGCACCTGACGCCTCAAGCCGATACCGAACCCGACGCAGCAGCAACCCCCTGCTGGCTACAGCCCCGGTGCCCCTGGCCCCTTGCCTGCGACGAGCCAGTCGTATGCGCCGCACGTGCAGGAATGGAAGCTGCCCCCGGCCCAGCTGAAGGGTGACGCCGTGCTGTACGTCATCACCGGGCCGCCCGCCTCGGGCAAGAGCAGCTGGATCCAGGCGCACGCCAAAGCCGCCGACGTCGTCATCGACCTGGACCGCATCACCATGGCACTCACAGGCCCGGGCGCACCGCAGTGGTCACAGGACCGCGTGCACGTACGCATCGCCCAGCGCGCCCGGTTCGCCGCCATCGACGAGGCGCTCACACACCTGGACGAGGTCGACGTCTACCTGATCCACACCATGCCTAGCCCCAAGGCCCGGGCCAAGTACCGGCGCCTGGGCGCCGAGATCGTCACCGTCGACCCGGGCGAAGACATCGTGCGCGAGCGCGTCGCAGCCATGCGCTCACCTGCCATGGACGGTGTCGTCACCCGCTGGTACCGGGACTACCGCAAGGGCGGGTCACGCCCCGTCACCACCCAGGCCTCACGCGAGTGGTGACGCGCCGCACTCGGCCCGTCGACCAGCCTCGAACGCGCTTTGTCGATCTTCGATTGCGGCTCGCGAGCGGTCCGGCCGGACGCGGAGGCGGAGAGTGGATCAAAAGTTGGGAAGGTAGCCGGGCGACCCAAAAGCCCTTGTCGCCCGTTTCTCTCCCCGCGGCGGTGCACTATTCCGCGCGAACTGAGTTCGAGTGAATTAGTGACGCTCTGTCACTTAATCTCCGTGACGCTCCGTAACTGACTATCCGTCACATTCCGTGACCCTCTGTCTGGTTACGGGGGGTGATGTCCGATGGATGACGCTCCGAAGCGCCGCACCCTGCGCGCCGGCGCAGTCACCAAGGCGACTCTGGCCCAGCTCGTCGACCTCGGCGTCAAGCCGGAAGACAACGCCCAGGCCGCAGCCGCTGTCCGGCTCGCGAAGGAACTCGACTGCGCCCCGGACCCCAAGGCCGCGGCCGCCGCCGCGCGCGAGCTGCGCATGGCCATGACCGTCGTCGTCGCTGCCGCTCCCTCCAAGGAGACTGGCGACCGCTACGACCGCCTCGCCGCGAAGCGGCAGGAGCGCATCGCCAAGGCCAGGGGTGCCGGGTGATCGGCTGCCAGACACCGCGGATCCTGTCTGTGCCCTGGCGGCGACGTGTCGACACCGGGCGATGGGACGGCGTCGAGGACCAGGAGGCGCTGGACTTCACGTCGCCCGCAGGCCTGGAGTGCGTCGAACTCGCCGAGGACGCCGGTGTCGACCTGGACCCGTGGCAGCGGCTCGCCCTGCACCACTCCCTCGTCGAGGACGACGAGGGCCGCTGGGCTGCGCTGGACGTCGTTCTGAACGTGGCCAGGCAGAACGGCAAGGGCGGTTTCCTGGAGGTCCGCCAGCTGGCCGAGGTGATTCTGTTCGGCGGGCGGCTGGTCATCCACACGGCCCACCAGTTCAACACCGCGGCGGAGAGTTTCCTGCGCCTCGACCAGATGATCGAGGGCTCGTACGCCCTGTCACGCCGCGTCAAGAACGTCCGCCGCTCGCACGGTGAAGAGGGGTTCACGTTCTTCAGCGGGGCGCGCATCCGGTTCCTGGCGCGTGGCGGCGACTCGGGGCGCGGGTTCTCCGGCGACCTGGTCCTCATGGACGAGGCCATGAAACTCCGCGCCGCGCCGATCGGCGCCCTCATGCCGGTTCTCTCCGCCCGCCCCAACCCTCAGCTGGTGTTCACCGGGAGCGCCGGCCTGGGCGACGAGAGCGAGCAGCTGGCGCTGCTGCGCGCCCGCGCCCTGGCCGAGGGCGAGCCCGATCAGTCGCTCTGCTACCTGGAGCACTCGATCGCGCCCCACGCGAAGGAATGCCCCACGGATGCCGAGGGCCGGATCGTGTGCGAGTCGCACGACAACCGTGGCGACGAGGCCTCGTTCGCGCGGGCCAACCCGGCGCTGGGGATCCGGATCAGGACCGCGTACGTGCTGCAGGAGATGCGCAGCATGCGGCCCGACCTGTTCGACCGCGAGCGCCTGGGTGTGGGCGACTACCCCGAGGTCACGGACGAGACCTGGCAGGTCATCCCCAAGGACAAGTGGGAAGCCGGGGAGAACGTCCGGTCGAGGCCGGGGGACCCGGTGGCGTTCGCCATCGACACCAACCCCGAGCGCACCTGGACCGCGATCAGTGTGGTCGGCGCGTCCGGGGACGGCGTGCACGCCGAGGTCGTCGCCCACCAGCCGGGGACGGACTGGGTCGTCGACTGGGTCACCGAGCGCGACAAGAAGTGGAACCCCTGCGCGTGGGTGATCGACGAGGGCGGCCCGGCCGGATCCCTGGTGCCGGCAGTGCGCAAGGCCCTGATGTTCGAGGACGACCCCGAGCGCCTGGACCGGTCCGAGTACCTGCACTGCCCGAAGGTTCGTGAAGTGACGCAGGCCTGCGGCATGTTCCACGACCGCGTGATGGACACCGGGACCCTGTACCACCTCGGCCAGGCGCCGCTGACGGCCGCGCTGGCAGGCGCGAAGAAGCGCGAGGTGGGCGACGCATGGGCGTGGGCGCGGAAGTCGGACGGCGTGGACATCAGTCCCCTCGTGTCCGCGACGAACGCGGTGTGGGGGTGGGAGATGTTCCACGACGCCGAGGAGGAGGGAGCGCCGAACGTATGGTGAAGATCGCGAAGTTGCCGAAGCCGCAGGTCCTGCTGTTGCTGGAGGTCGCGTTCGTCCTGTTGTTCCTGGCCGGTGTCGGCATGCTCTACGTGCCTGCCTCGCTGGTCCTGGGGGGCGTCCTGGGGGTTGTCGCCGTCGAGCGCGAGATGGCCCGGCAGGCGCCCGCGCAGCCACAGCGGAAGGGGCCTGAGGGATGAGCCTGTTCGGTCTGTTCGAACAGCGGAGCCTGGAAAACCCGGCGCTGCCGCTCACCTCCGAGGCGGTGGGCGCCTACCTCGGCGCCGTCGAGAACGAGTCGGGGATGGCGGTCACCGAGCGGTCCTCGCTGCACATGCCTGCGGTGTGGCGCTCGGTCGGCCTGATCTCCTCGGTGTCATCGAGCCTGCCCCTGCGCCCGTACGTGCGGGGCACGCGCGACACCGCGCCCTCGACGCTGCTGGACGACCCGCACCCGGACCTGACCCCCCTGGAGCTGTGGCGGCTGCTCTACATGCACCGCTCGCTGTGGGGCAACGGCTATGCGCAGAAGGTCCGCAACCGGGCGAACGTGATCACCGAACTGTGGCCGGTCATGCCGGATCGAGTCCGGGTGGGGAAGGTGCCCCCGGACGACCTGCTGCCCAGCGGCAAGGTGTTCGAGGTCACCGACGACTGGGGCGTCCAGCACGCGCTGACCTCGCGGGAGATCCTGCACATCCCCGGCCTGGGCTACGACGGCGTCACCGGCTGCTCGCCCGTGCGCCTGGCGGCCGAGGGCATCGGACTTGCCCAGGCCGCCGAGAAGAGCGCGGCGCGGCTGTACGGCAAGGGCAACATCCTCTCCGGCGTACTGCAGACCGAACAGCGGCTGAAGCCCGACCAGGCCGCCGCGCTCAAGGCCCAGTGGCGGGCGAAGATGGGCGGCTTCCGCAACAGCCAGGAGATTGCCGTTCTCGACTCCGGGGCGACGTTCAACACGGTCACGATGCCCTACAAGGACGCCCAGTTCCTGGAGTCCCGCGAGTTCCAGATCACCGAGGTCGCCCGCATGTTCGGCGTGCCGCTCTTCCTCCTGATGGAGACCGCGAAGTCCACGTCGTGGGGGACCGGCCTTGAGCAGCAGGCAGGCGCCTGGGTCGTCTTCGACCTCGGGCCGACATGGCTGCAGCCCACCGAGCAGCGCATCACCAAGGAGCTGCTGCCGGCGAACCAGTACGCCAAGTACTCGGTGCAGGGTCTGCTGCGCGGGGACAGCTCGGCAAGGGCGACGTTCTACCGGGCCATGCGCGACGTCGGCGCGTTCAGCGCGGACGACGTCCGCGGGTTCGAGGAGATGCCCCCGCTGCCCGCCGGTACGGGCGGCGACGTCCACCTCCAGCCCACCTACATGGCGCCGCTCGGCACCAACCCGCTCGCCCCCGACCCGGCACCCGCAGCCCGACAGCGGGAGTCCGTCACCCTCCTGGAGGGGCACGAGCAGCTGCCCGCGGCCGTGCGGGCAGCGGCGCACCTGGCCGAGGCTCACCGCCTCCTTGCCCTGCCCGTAGCGCCGCTGGAGATCGACCCAGCACCTGAGCCCCAGGAAGGGAGCGAGGACGATGAGGACCCTGACGAGGACGACGACTGAGGAGCGCCGCCGCCTGCCGCTGTCCACGGCAGGCCTCTCCATCCGCGCCGCCGGAGACAACGGCGCCGAGCGGTTCACCGGGTACGCGGCGAAGTTCAACTCCCGTACCAGCATCGGCAATCCATTGCGCTGGGGCTTCTACGAGGAGATCGCCGAGGGCTGCTTCACCAAGACCCTTGACGAGGGCGACAGCCGCTTCCTGATCGACCACGACACCTACTACGTCGTCTCCCGGGTCTCGGCCGGCACCCTCGACCTGGCGCAGGACGACGTTGGTCTGCCGGTCGACTCGGCTCTTGACCCGTCCCTGAGCTACGTCGGTGACCTCAAGGCCAACGTGAGGAACGGCAACATCACCGGCATGAGTTTCGGCTTCCAGGTCGTCAAGGACGACTGGCAGCTGATCGACGTCGAGACCAAGGACGGCGACACCGTCCAGGCCGAACTGCGCACCCTGCGCGAGGTCAAGCTGTTCGAGGTCTCCGCCGTCACCTTCCCCGCGTACGACGACACGGAGGCCGGCCTGAGGGCCGTGGCCACCGCGCTCGTACACCGCGGCGACAAGACCGCGATCGAGCAGCGGGCCCAGTACCGGCCCGAACTGCTCGACCTGCTGCAGGCGATCGACCGCGAGCCGGGTGAGTCCACTCGCGGCGCCGACACCGACACCGAGCCGGCCGCTGCCACTCGGCTGTCACGCGATTCGGTCGACCGCAGGATGCAGGCCCTGGCAGCGCGCTACCGCCTGGCCCGCTGACCCACTCACCCCGCCGACCCCGGACCCCAAGGGCCCCGGGGCGTTCGGCATGCCCACAAGGAGCACCACATGGCCACCGAGACCCTGGTCAGGCGCCAGCGCCTGGTCGACGAGCAGAACACCATCTGGACCCGCATGCAGGAGATCATGGGCGGGGCCGAGGCCGAGGGACGCGCGCAGCTGACCGAGGAGGAGCGGACCAACTGGGACGCGGCCGAGGCAGACCTCACCCGCGTCTCCGAGGACCTGGAGCGGCTGGAGCGCATGGCCCAGCTCGGCAGCGTCGACCGCGGCCAGATCCTCCAGACCTCCGACCGCGGCGACGACGCCGAGGCCGAGCAGGCCCGCTACGCCGAGGCGTTCGGCCTCTACCTGCGCTACGGCCTGGAGGGCCTGCAGGGTGAGCAGCGGCAGCTGCTGCAGAACGGGTTCAACCAGTTCGACCGCCGCGCCATGGCCACGGCCCCGGACACCGCCGGCGGTTACCTGGTGCCGGAGACGTTCCGCAACACGATGACGGAGACGATGAAGGCGTTCGGCGGACTGCTGAACATCTGCTCCGTCATCACCACGGCGGACGGCGGCGATCTGTCGTGGCCGACCAACGACGACACCGGCAACGAGGGCGCCCTGCTCTCGGAGAACACCCAGGTCCCCGACCAGGACATGAGCGTCGGGCGCCGTGAGCTGGGCGCCTACATCTTCACCTCGAAGATGGTGAAACTGTCCTGGAAGCTGATGCGCGACGAGGCATTCGGCCTGGAGGCCTGGCTGCCACGCAAGCTCGGCGAGCGCATCGGCCGTGCCGTGGCCGGCTACCTCATCACCGGTACCGGGGTGAAGCAGCCGGAGGGACTGACCACCCAGATCCGGGTGGGCAAGCAGGGCGCGTCCGGTCAGACGACGTCGGTCATCTTCGACGACCTGGTCGACCTGGAGCACAGCATCGACCCCGCCTACCGGGGCGCGAACTGCAAGTACCTGATGCACGACACGTCGCTGAAGGTCATCCGCAAGCTGAAGGACGGCGACCAGCGTCCGCTGTGGGTTCCGGTCCCGGCACCGGGGTTCTCGCCGACCATCAACGGCTGGTCCTACACGATCGACAACAAGATGCCCGAGCCCGCCGCCGGCGCGAAAAGCATCGCGTTCGGTGACTTCGAGGCCGGGTACGTCGTGCGCCAGGTCCAGAACGTCACCACGATCCGCCTCAACGAGCGGTACGCCGACTACCTCCAGTCCGGGTTCTTCGGCTACGCCGAGGTCGACGGCATGGTCGACGACCCGGCCGCGATCGCCGCGTACCAGAACGCCGCTTCCTGACCCACCCCGCGCCCGGGGCCGCATCCGGCCCCGGGCGCACCCCTGAACTCCCGCCCTCTGGAAGGGACTTGCCATGCACCCCAACCCGTACAACAACCTGTCGACCCGGCAGATCCTCCCGCCGGCCGCGCGGACCGCCACCACGACCAGCAGCAGCGTCGACCGTGTGGCGTCCGGCGCCGCGTTCCAGGACGCCGTGATCGTCATCTCTACCGGGGCCATCACCGACGGGACACACACCGTCGACGTCCAGGAGTCCGCGGACAACTCGACCTGGACGTCCGCCGCCGCCACCGACCTGCAGGGCCCAGAGCCGGTGATCGGCGCGGCCGACGACAACAAGATCTTCGAGATCGGCTACCTCGGCAGCCTGCGCTACGTGCGCGTCGTGGTGACCGCCGCCGGCACGACGACCGGCGGCATCTACGGCATCGACGTCGTGCTGGCCAACCCGCGGCGCGCTGCGGTGGTCCACAGCTGATGGCCACCATCCGCGTCCTGCAGGGCATCAGCGGTACCGATTTCTCCTGGCACCCGGGCCAGCTCGTCGACCTCGACGACGAGGAGGCCGCCAAGTGGGCAGACGGCCACCGCGCCGAACTCGTCGACGAGCTGCCCCCGCCGCCCCCGGTCACCCGGGCGGACAGCGGTCAGGCCGAGGAGGGCGACCCGGAAGGCGAAGGCGACGTGTTCGACCCGGCCGCCCACAACGTCAAGGACGTCCTGGCCTACCTGGAGGACGCAAGCGAACAGGAGGCAGAGCGCGTGCTGGAGATCGAGGGCAACGCCCCCACCCCCCGCAAGGGCATCACCGGCGAACGCGACGCGATCCTCGCCCGGGCCCGCGCCCGTGACGGGGACCAGGCTGACGCCGAGAAGGCGGCCGAGGCCTCGCGCGGCGGCGGCCGCGGTGACGTCATCGAGACCCGGTGAAGGAGCGGTGATCCGGTGCCGTACGACCTCGGCGCGACCGCGCGCCTGACCGCCCCATGCCGGGATGCCGGCGGCACCCTCACCGACGCCGGCACCGCGCAGTTGACCGTCACCCTCCCGGACGGCAGCACGGACACCCCGGTCGTGACCAACCCGCCCCAGCAGACCGGCCGTTACGTCGCCGACTACGTCACCACGCAGGCCGGACGGCACCTGGTGCGGTGGGTGTTCACCGGGCCCGCCTACGCCTTCACCGACGTCCTCAACGTGCGGCTGCCCCAACTGCCGGCGATCTCGTCCCTCGCCGACGCGAAGAACCAGATCAACATGACCAGCGAACCGGACGACGACGAGATCCGGTTCTGGCTCAACGCGTCCGCGTTCGCCGTCGAATACTTCGTCGGACCCGTCGGCATCCGTGAGGTGGCCGAGGTCCAGGACGTCACCGTGGCCGAGCGCCTGTCACTGCGGCAGGTCCCCGTCCTCTCCCTCACCGCCCTCACGCCGATCCTCGACGGCGGCACCTCCTACGACCCCGACACCCTCCACGTCGACGGCGCCACCGGCATCGTGCGCCGCCTGGACGGAGGCCTGTTCACCGGTCCGCTGCACGCCCTCTACGAGGCCGGGCGCCGCGTCGTGACGGAGAACATCAGCGCGGCCGACCTCCTGATCTTCCAGCACCTGTGGCGCACCCAGCGCCCCGGGCGCAGCGGCGGCCTACCCGGCTCCAGCGACGACTACAGCGTGACCGAGCCCATCCCCGGCCTCGGCTACGCGATCCCCAACCGGGCCGTGCAGATGCTCGACCCGGACCGACTCCCCCCAGGGATGGCATAGATGGGCTCACGAGTCCCCGAAGTGATCGAAGCCCTGGTGGCGCTGGGCAAGGCCGAGCCCGCCTACGAGCCGGCCGACGACCGCACGGCCGGTGTCGTCGTGTCGGACGGTCCGCAGGTCACCGACAACAAGGCACCGGACTGGCTCGTCGTCGGATTCGACGGCGACCCCAACGGCGACTTCGAGGCCGCGACGTCCGTGGGCGGCTGGGCCGACCTCGGCACCGGCCGCGAGGAAGAGTTCCAGATCACCGTCGCAGCGATCGCCAGCCGCGGTGACACCGACGTCGTCACCGCCCGCAGGCGCGCCTACGAGATCGCCGCACCCGTCGAGGCCTGGCTGCGGGCGGACCCGAGCATCGGCCTGCGCTCCGTCGAGGCGGCCATCGCCGGCACGCGGCTCGTGCAGGACCAGACGGACCAGGGCGCCCAGGTCGTACTGCTGCTGTCGGTGGCCGGCCGCGCCTTCACCCTCCCGTAGGAAGGAACGGACACACATGGCTGCACTTTCCACACAGGTCCCGCCGCTGGCGGGCCTGGCCATCACCTTCGCCTCCGCGGCCGCTGGCGGCGACACCTGCCTCACCGGGGCCGGGGTCGTGCTGCTGGTGAAGAACGGCGACTCCGCGAGCCACACGGTGACGCTGGTGACCCCCGGCACCGTCAACGGGCTGGCGATCGCCGACCGGCCGGTCCCGGTCGCGGCCGGAGCCATGGAGGCGATCCCCGTCACCGCGGACTACCGCGACCCGTCGACGGGCCGCGCCAGCATCACCTACGACGCGGTCACCTCCATGCAGGTGGCCGTGCTCCGGGTGAACGTCTCATGAGCACCGTCACCATGACGCACCCCGAACTCGACCAGACGATCGAGGTCCGCGAAGAGGCGGTGCCGCACTACCAGTCGGCGGGCTGGCAGCCCGTCGACAACCCTCCGGCCAAACCCACCAGAGCCCCGGCACGCCGCCGCCGGCAGACAGGAGAGAACTGATGGCAGCTACGCCGATCAACGCGTCCGTGCGCTACTACCGGCGCGGCACCACCAAGGTCCTCTGGGCGCCGGCGATCGCGAACAAGAACGCGATCTCCCGTGCGGAGATCAACGCCTCGACCGCGTTGGAGGGCGAGACCGGCGCCATGGGCGGCTGGCAGACCACGTCCGCCACCGTCGGCACCCCCGCGCTCGGTTCCCGCTTCACGCCGGTGGTGGGCGGTGAGATCACCGCGGCCGACTCGTCGCTGACGTTCTGGGCGTCCAAGGACGGCGACGACGTCCGTACCCTCCTGCAGCGCGAGGACAACGGGTTCGTCGTGTGGATGGATGAGGGCGACGTCGAGGGCCAGACGTGCGACATCTTCCCGGTCACGGTCACCTCCCAGGCCAAGGTCCGTGAACTCGACTCCGCCGCGCAGATCATGGCGCAGTTCGCGATCACCTCGGAGCCCGCCGAGAACGTCACGATCCCCGCGGCCTGACCATGCCGAGGTCCGTACAGATCCTCGGCACGGGCCAGCTGCTGGAGCTGTCCAGGAAGCTACGCGCGGCCGGCGGCCCGAGGCTTCGGGCGAACATGGCCCGCCGGGTCCGCAGGGCCGCTGAGCCCCTGCAGAAGGACCTGCAGCAGGCGATCCGCACGGTCGAGCTGCCGGGGTCCGGACGCAAGGGGCGCGGCGGCCCCTCGCCCACCCGCAGGCCGCTGCGGGCGGCGCTGGCGGGCGCCGTGCGGATCAGCGTCCGGTCCGGCTCCAGCCCGGGCGCACGGGTGTGGCTGGACACCTCCCGGCTGCCGGACGACATCACCGCTGGCGTCGCGGCCCGCATCGACGAGGGGCGGCTGAGGCACCCCACGTTCGGCAACAGGAAGCGCTGGGCCAACCAGTGGGCCAGGCCGACAGGCTGGTGGTCCAAGACCGTCCAGGACGGCACGCAGCGGATGCGGGACGAGGTCGCCCGGGTCCGCGACGACGTGCGCCGGGACCTTCAGTGAGGAGAGACAACGCATGATCATCACCTACACGCCGGGAGAGCCCCTCCCCGAGGAGCGGTACTACACCGACGATCTGTCGGCGAAGGAGGCCGCCGCCATCGAGGAGGCCACCGGCGGCACCGCATGGCGGCGCATCGAGGATCTCCTTCGTGCGCAGGATCCGACCGCGCTGCGCGCCGTCCTGTGGGCGTTTCGCCGGCGTGCTCAACCCGCTCTGGACTTCGACGAGTTCGACGTGCCGGGGTGGAAGCGCCGACTCTCGGCGGCGATCGAGCGCGCCGAGATCGACGACGTCCTCAACACCCTCGTCACGGAGGCGCTCGCCAACAGCGAGGACGCGTCGATCGACTCGATGCTGCCGCACCTGCGCAGGCTCGCCCACGACCAGGCCGACGTCGACGCCGCGCTCGACGCTCTGGGAAAAGGCCACCTGGTAGCGGGCCGGGAGGACTTCGCGGCCTGATCGAGCAGTACGAGCCGCTGTTCATGCACTACCTGCACATGCAGCCCAGCGAGTTCGACCGGCTGGGCGTCGAGAGGTTCCTGCGCCTGGTCGCCTGGATCGAACGGCACGCCGCCACGAGATAGCTCCATAAGGGGGTGAGTCGTGGTCGACCGCCTCACCTTCACTCTCGCCGGCCGCGATGAACTGAGCCGCGTCCTCAACAACACCGCCGACGCGTCCGACCGGCTGCGGCTGCGGATGGCCGGCATCACCGGTGACGCGGACGGCCGGCTGCGCGATCTGCAGGGCAACCTGATCAATACCGCCGACGCGCAACGGCGCCTGGACGACCGCACCGGGATGCTCCGCTCCCGGTTCGACGAGCTGTCGACGGCGAGCGGCAAGCTGGGCGAGCGGCTCAAGGCGAACCTGATCAGCCTGGTCCCGGCGGCGATCCCCGCCTCGGCCGCGCTGGCACAGTCCGCCGGCGTCCTCGCGGGTCAGTTCGGAGCGGTGGCCGTGTCGGCGGCCGCGTACGGGCTGGCGCTCAAGCCGCAGGTCGCCGCGCTCGGCGAGGCCGTCGACGCGCAGGGCAAGTACGAGGACGCCGTCCGTACCAGCGGCGCCACCTCCGACGAGGCGCTCAAGGCGCAGGCCGCCTATCAGCAGTCCCTCGACAAGCTGCCGCCCGCCACCCGCGAGGCGGCCGTCGCGGTAGGCCTGCTCAAGGACAACTACCAGAAGTGGTCCGACTCCCTCGCGGGCGACGTCATGGCCCCGTTCAACAAGGGCGTGGCGATCGCCAACGATCTGCTGCCCAAGACCACGGGCCTGGTCCAGGGGGCATCGACCCAGTTCGACCGGCTGATCACCGAACTCGGCGGCGCCGTCTCCACACCCGGGTTCGACAGGCTCACCGGGAAGTTCACCGACTTCGCCGACAAGACCCTCGATCACGCCGTCGACGAGCTGAACATCTTCCTGGCCAAGCTGGACGCCGGCGAGATCGGCGGCGACTTCGAGAAGTTCCTCGACTACGCCAAGGCCAATGGGCCCGCGGTATGGGAGACCCTGCGCAACGTCGCGGACGCGCTGATCAACGTCCTGCAGGCGGGGTCCGATGTCGGGGTCGGCATGCTCGACGTGATCAACCTGCTGTCCGGGATCGTGGCCGCCGTACCGCCCGAGGCGATCGCCGACATGCTGCAGCTGGCCATCGCCATCAAGGCCGTACGCCTGGCCGCGGCCGGCGCCGGCGCGGCCAGGGCCGCGCTCCTGGCGCTGGGCCTGCAGATCGCCGTCATGAACACCACGGCCACCGCGACCCCCGGTCTCCTCGCCGGCGTGCGGGCCGCGATCGTCGGCCTGTCCACCAGCGCCAAACTGGCGATCGCCGGGACGGGCCTGGGGCTGCTGCTCATCGGGCTGAGCGAGTTGTCCAGCCGCAGCCAGAAGGCACCCCCGGACGTCGACAAACTGACGACGTCGCTGAAGATCTTCGCCACCACCGGCAAGGTCTCCGGCGAGGCCGCTCGGTCCTTCGGCAAGGACCTGGCCGGGTTCGGCGACAGCCTGCAGAAGATCACCGACCCCAAGGGGCTCGACAAAGTCCAGCAGTCGATCATCAGCTTTTTCGGTACCGACTCGACGCCGATCAAGAACGCGAAGGAGGACGTCGACGCCTTCGACAAGTCGCTGGCCAGCCTCGTTTCCAGCGGCAACGCGTCGATGGCGGCGGCCGCGCTGCAGGACACCATCAGCAAGTTGGACGCGCAGGGCAAGGACACCAGCAAGCTGCGCGCCCAGCTCGACGACTACAACGACGCGCTGGCGGGGCAGGCCCTCGAACAGCGGCTCGCGGCCGAGTCCATGGGTCTTTTCGGCGAGCAGGCCCAAGCCGTACAGGCCAAACTCGCCGACCAGAAGGAGAGCGCCGACGGGCTGCGCCAGTCGATCCAGGCGCTCAACGACGTCAACCGCCAGGGGTTGTCGGGGATGATCGGGTTCGAGGCCGCGATCGACGCCTCGACGAAGGCCGCGCAGGAGAACGCCGGCGTCCTGGACATGCGCAACGGTCAGCTGACGCTGACCACCGACAAGCAGCGGGCCGCCGCCACGGCGCTCAACGACCTCGCGGCCAAGACCGACGAGGCCACCGCGTCCGCGCGCGAGTCGGGGGCGTCGTGGCAGGAGGTCAACTCGATCTACGAGCGCGGCCGCCAGGCGCTGATCAAGAGCGCCGAGCAGATGGGCCTGACCAGGGCCGAGGCCAAGAAGCTGGCGGATCAGATCCTGTCCACGCCCGACAAGACGGCCAAGCTCAAGGGCAACATCGAGGACCTGCAGGCGAAACTCGCCGACGCCAAGAAGCGGCTCGCCTCCGTTCCCGACTCCCGCAAGGCCAAGGTCCGCGCGGACATCGCCCAACTGCAGGCGCAGATCGCCGAGGCCAAGCGGCAGCTGGCGATCCTCAACGGCACGACCGTGACCGTCTACATCAACGGCAAGGCGACCGGCGTCAACGCCAGCCAGTACTACTCCCAGGGCCCGCACAAGGCGGCCGGCGGACTCATCGGCCGCGCGCACGGCGGAGTGATCCCCGGCCTCTCCAGCGGCAGCGGCCTGCTGAGCGGGCCGGGCACACCCACGTCCGACTCCATCCTGATGTGGGGCTCGACCGGCGAATACATGGTCAAGGCCGCATCGGTCGACAAGTACGGCCTGAAGTTCATGGACGCCCTCAACGCCGGCGTCCTGCCGGTGGGCAAGGCGGCACCCCGGGCCGGGCTGCCCGCCGCGGCGACGGCGGCCGCCGCGGCGGGCAGCGACCTCCCGCAGGTCACCTACAACGTGTATCCGCGCGCCTCGGTGATCGATGTGGAGGACCTGCGGCTGATCCAGCGGCAGGAGGAGGCGCGCCAGCGCGTGGGGAGGCCGAGATAGATGCCCCTGGTCACAGCACCGGTCACCACCACCCCGGTCGATCCCACCCCGCCGCCCGTCGAGCTGCCCGAGATCGGCTACGCGGTCATCACCTACATCGACCCGACCGGCACACGGTGGCCGATGACCGACCTGTCCGCCGACTGGTACACCCTCGCCGAGGGCGTGTCTGGGCTCGGCGCGGCCCCGTACGTCCTCACCTCGGACGACCACCCGCGCGGCGGTGCGCGCCTGCGGCACGTCCAGCCGCAGGCCCGCACCATCGTGTGGCCGCTCCTCGTCAAGGGCGCCGACCACACTGCTTTCACGACGAACTGGCGAGCCCTCGCGAGTGCGTTCACGCGCACCCTGCGCCAGCAGCCGGACGGCTCCTGGCCGCCGGGTGTCCTGGAAGTGGCGCGCCCGGACGGCAGCGTCCGCACGATCAACGTCTACTACTCCAGCGGGTGGGAGGGGCGCGGCCAGACGGCGACCGGCATCACCTGGGACTCCGCGGTCCTCACACTGTGGTGCGAGGACCCGTACTGGGCGGACGCCGAACCGGTCGTCGTACACCGGGAGACCGGGACGGTGGACGACTACCTCGACCCGTTCCCGTCGGTGTCCTCCAGCCAGGTCCTCGGAGCGACCACCGTCGACAACCCCGGCGACGTCGACGTCTGGCCGACCTGGACCATCACCGGGCCGGCCACGCACATCGAGTTCACCCGCGAGGACAACGGCCAGGCGTTCACCCTCGACATGACGGCCACCGCCCACGGCGTACTCCTGGACGGTGAGACGGTGACGATCTCCACCGACCCGCCGCGCGTCCGCTCCGGCACCGGCGAGAACCTCGTCGCCGGCCTCAACTGGCCCGCGGCCGTGCTGTGGTCCCTGCCACCCGGGTCGACGCCCGTCACCTTCCAGCTCGACGGCGCCGCGGCGGGCAGCGCCGTCGACCTCACCTTCCACCCGAGGTACGAGACGGCATGACGATCAAGCTCCTGGTCACCGACCGCAACCTCAACTTCCTCGGAGACCCGCTCGACGGGTGGACCAAGATCACGTGCGACCTCAACTTCAACCAGCCTGCCGCCGGGTCGCTCACGATCCCGGCGCGCCCCGAATACGTACAGCTGCTGCAGCCCGGGCGCCGGCTCGTCGTCATCCGTGACGACGAGATCTGGTGCGCGGGCCCGCTGGAGGAACCGCAGAACTTCACCTGGGACCTGACCACGAACGCCGGATACGGCATGCTCACCGCCAATTTCACCGACGACCTCGCGCGCGTGGCGGGCTACGTCACCTATCCGCAGCCCGACCACGCGTTCACCGCCCAGCTCACGGCCGTCGACTTCACCCGGGACCTCAACACGACCAACGCCGAGGTCATCATCCGGACCCTCGTCAACGAGAACTGCGGGCCCTCCGCGCTCACGGCCCGGCGCATTGAGCGCCTGGTCCTCGACGACCTCGCCGGCGTCGGCGGCACACGAACCATCAGTACCCGGTTCGAACCGCTCCTCGACGCCTGCCGCACCGCGGCCGCCACCGACGGGCTCGGCTTCCGCACCCGCCAGGTCGGCAACGAAATCCGGTTCGGGGTGTACGCGCCGGCCGACCGTAGAAAGACCGCCCGGTTCTCCGCCGGGCTGGGCAACCTGCGGTCGGTGGCGTTCACGCTCGCGGCCCCGCTGGCGACGAGCGAACTCGTCCTGGGCGGCAACGACCCTGACGAGGCGGCGACCCCGCCCAACACCCGCGTCTACGTCGAGGTCGACGCGATCGACGCCACCGCCGACTGGTACCGCATCGAGAAGCTGATCGACATGACGGGCACCGAGGACGACTCCAAGGGCCAGCTCACCCAGGCCGCCGTGTTCGCCCAGGGCGACGACGGCCCGCAGGCCAGCCTCGCCACCGTCACCGTCGACACCGCCGACCTCAGGGCCGGCCGTGACTACGGCCTGGGCGACAAGGTCACCGTCGTCCTGCCCACCGGCCTGGAAGTCGCGGACCTCGTCCAGACGATCCGCCTGGAGGCGACCCCCGACGGCGGAGAGGTCGTCACCTCCGTCATCGGCAATTCCGACAAGACCACCAGCTCGGCGATGGTGCGCCTGGTGCGCAACCTCGAACGCCGCCTGGGACGACTGGAAGCGAGGTAGCCGTGGCCCAAGATTCCTGGCCGAGCCCGGGCCACAACGACAGGGCCGTCACCGACAGCGAGTACGAGAAGATGGCCGGCCGCTTCTCGGACGACGGTGTCGACGGGACTCCCGCCGACACGCAGGTAGTGACTGCAGGATCGGGGCTGACGGTAACGGTCCGCTCCGGCGTCTACGCCACGGTGCGCGGGCACGCCTGGTACTCCGGTACCAGCGCCGTCACCCTGACCATCGCCGCGAACGCTTCGGGGTCGACACGGATCGACTGGGTGGTGCTGCGCCTGGACCGCTCCGACTGGACGGTCAAGGCCGCCATCCGCCAGGGCACCGCCGGCAGCGGCGCCCCGGCACTCGTGCAGAACACGGGCGACACCGGCCTGTACGAGATCCCCCTCGCTCAGGTACGGCTGGCGAGCGGAGCGTCCTCGGTCACCGTCACGCGCGCCGAGCTGTACGTCGGCACCCGCGTGCGGCCCTGCACCTCGACGACCCGCAACCCCACGCCGCGCCCTGGCGAGATGGGCTTCGAGACCAACACGGGCCGGACCGTGTTGTGGACGGGTAGCAGCTGGACCACGCTCTTCGACAACTCCGGCGTGATCAGCGTCAACTCCAGCCTCTCGACCTGGAGCAACGAGACGGAGAGCGTCCTCGAAGCGCGCAACGGCAGCGTCCACCTGCGGATGGGTTCCTTCACGCGGACGGGGGGCGCGTTCACCGGGGCGTCCACCTCCCGGCTGCCCGTACTGATCCCGGGCGACTACCGGCACCCGAGCAGGGACCAGTACGCGATCTGTTACATCAGCGGCCTGGAGATCGGCCGCATCACGATCTACTCGGCCGCGTCCACGACGCCCGGGCAAGCGTTCCTCACCCAGCACCCCGACATCCACACGGGCGACTCCGTCCTTGCCGGCGGCATCAGTTGGGCGGTGAGCTGATGAGGTACCAGTTCGGGGCAGGCATCGCGGACTTCGTCGTGACACCGTCCGACAGCCTCTGGGCCGTAGGGCAGAACGTGATCGTTACCTTCTGGTCCGCGGCGAACGACGGCACCCAGTACACCGATCTCGTGGACGCGTCGGGCAACCCGGCCACGTCCGTCACCTCCGACACCTACGGCGCGGTGCCCGCTTTCTACGGCCCCGACGAGGTCGCCGGTATGTGGGCCCAGGCCGGAGACGGCAGCACCCGCGCATGGATGACCGCCCGCGGCGCTTTCGCGCAGTCCTCCAGCACCGCGCTGGAGACCACCGGCCTGTACGTGCGGCCCGGGTGGGGGCAGTTCTGGCGTGCGGCCCGCAGCGCGGCCGCCAGCGCCCCCGCCACGGTGGCCGTCATTGGCGGCAGCAGCGCGGTGGGGTTCTACGCCTCCGACCTGGTCACTGGGAACTGGCCCGCACGTCTCGCCACGTCCCTGCAGTCCATGTACGGCGACGGCGGCTCCGGCTACCGCTCCAGCATGTTCTCCGCGAACGGGATCGCCGGCCAGGACAGTGCGGCGATCACGGCCTGGACCGCGACCGGGAGCCTGATCACCCAGTCCGGGACCTGGACGAACGGCGGCTTCCAGATCGGCCCCGGCTGGAACTACACCTACGCCTCCACAGCCAACGCGTACCTGCAGTTCAGCGTGCGCGGGACATCGGCCACCATCTACGTCCTTGGCGCGGACGGCGGCCGCGCCTCCTGGGCGTACAGCGTCGACGGCGGCAGCGAGACCACGGTGACCGACACGGCCACCACCGGCCTGGCAGTGATCACCCGCACGATCACCGGCCTGTCCGCCGGCACCCACACCGTCAAGGTCCGGCACGCCGGCACCACCGGCCAGTACCTGTCCGTTCTCGGCGTCTCCGCGAAGAACGCCGCCGGGGTCGTCCTGCACAACCTCGGCCGGAAGAACGGGACTGCGGACGTCTACACACAGCCCCTGCGCGTCGGCTGGAACGGCGGTTCGTCCCTCCCGGCGGACGTCGTGGTGTACGCGGTGAGTCCCGACGACATCCTCAACGGCACCAGCGCGGACGCCTGGGCCAGCACGGTGCGCCAGCACATCGCGGATATCCGGGACAGCGGCTCTCTCACCGGGGCGACCGATCTGGTGATCGTCCTTCCGCACATCGGCAAGGCCGACACCAACCTGAGCATGCAGGACTACGCCGACCGGGCCCACGGCCTGGCCATCGCCCACGAGGCCGCGCTGATCAACTTGTGGGCGATGGGCCGCACGTCCTGGAACTACTGGAACAGCCTCGGCTACTGGGCCGACCCGACCTCGCCCGGCACCGCGGGCACCGACCTGCTGCACATGTCGGACGCCGGCCACGCCTACACCGCGTCCGTCATCAGCGCCCTGCTGAAGAGCTGAGGAGGACACATGGCAACCACGCAGGTCGCGCAGGTCATCGCCGTAGCGCGGTCGCAGATCGGCTACCGCGAGGGCTACGCCGAGGGCGGCTGGAACAACATCGAGAAGTACGCCCTGGAGGTCCCGGGCCTGGGCGGCTACCAGGGCCAGGCCTGGTGCATGATCTTCACGTCGTGGGTCGCGATGCGCGCCGGCGTCGCGAGCATCTTCCCGCGTACCTCCGACTGTTCGGCAGGGGTCACCTACTTCTCCAACGCCGGCCGCTGGTCCGCGTATCCGGCGATCGGCGGCCAGGCGTTCTACGGCACATCCGGCCAGGACCACAGCGAGATCGTGGTCGCCTACGACGCCACCTACATCTGGGCGGTGGGGGGCAACACCTCCGACACCGGCTCGGCCGAGGGCGACGGCGTCTATGTGCGCCGCAGGCGCCGTACCGACGCTGTGATCTACGGGTACGGCTTGCCGAACTACGCGGAGGGCATCACCACCGCGGACCCTGCCCTCAAGGGGGTGTCCGGCTACAACTACGCGGCCGCCGATGCGGGCCCCGGCCCGGGCACTCTGCTGCGGGCCGCGCTGCTGGCACCGAACGTGGTGACCGATGCCCTGACTGTCGCCGGCCGTCTCAACGCAGGCCGGGTGAACATCCAGCAGAACGACCTGACCACCATCGGCCTGGACGTCATCGGTTTCTCCTCGTCGGCTGTGTCGATCGCCCGGTTCCGCGACGCCGACGGCAACTCGGTGTTCGAGATCGACGGCGCGGGGCGGATCATCTCGGCAGTCAACGCCAACGCGTGGCGGCCGGCGGATCAGGGGCTTGTCGCCTGGACGATGGACCCCGCCTCGTGCACCCCCGCCGGATCGTCGCTGAGCGCGGGCTACATCTACTTCATGGAGGTGATCCTCCGGAACGCCGCCACGATCACCAGTCTGTGCGCGGTCATCGGCACCGCCGGGTCCGGCCTCACCTCCGGCCAGTGCCTCGCCGGGCTGTACACCGCGGCGGGCGCACGGGTCGGGGTCACGGCAGATATGTCGACGACCTGGAATTCCGCTGGCGACAAGACCATGAACCTGACGTCCCCGTACGCGGCGGCCGCCGGCAAGTACTACATCGCGTTCCTGCACAACGGGACGACCAGCCCCGTGTTCGCCGCAGGCTCGTCGCTCGGGGCGACCTTCACCCCCGGCAACGCCCACCTGGCCAGCGGTAGTTACCGCTTCTGCCGCTCCGCCTCCGGACAGACCTCGCTGCCGACCAACTACACGATGACGAGCGCGACCGCGGACGCCAACAACATCTGGGCCGCCGCCGCCTGAGCCCCGCCGTACGTCACCCGCAGCCTCGCGCCGATGGCCGGGGCTTCTCTCATGTCTGGAGGTCCCATGGCTACCAGCCGTGGCATGGACGTGTCCGCCTACCAGGGCACGCAGGACTGGGCCGCACTCCGTAAGAGCGGCCTGGTCTTCGCCTTCGCCAAAGCGTCCGAAGGCCAGCACTCCCGCGACCCGAAGTTCGACACCCACATTGCGGGGATCATCAAGGCGGGCCTGGTGCCTGGCGCGTATCACTTCGCGTGGCCCAACCAGGACGTCAAGGCCGAGGCCGCGAACTACATCTCGGCGGTACGCCCGTACGCCAAAGCGGGGTACACGCACTGGCTCGACCTTGAGCGCTACTCCGACGGCCGCAACTACAGCGGGCGCTCCGCCACCCAGATCAAGGCGTGGGCGGCCGCGTGGATCGCCGCCGTCGAGAAGGCGTTCCCCGGGCAGCGCGTCGGCGTCTACACCAGCGCATCCGACCTAACGGCCGGACACGTGCCCGAGGGAGCCCCGCTCTGGTTCCCGCGCTACCCGTGGGGTGCCGCGGACTGGTCGCGCGCCGAGGACCAGGCGCAGCCCGTCATCGCCGGCAGACGCCCGCTGATCTGGCAGTTCACCAGCCAGCCGGTTGACCGATCCATCGCCTACCTGTCGGAGGCCGCGCTGCGCGCCTGGGCCGGAGGCGACACCACGAAGGAGGAAGACGACATGGACCTGCAGTCCACCGTCCTGCTGGGGGACTGGATTCCCCAGACGTGGCCCAAGGACAAGGGCCTCGCCGATAAGAAGATCACCGTCAATACGGCGATCGGCTCCGGCTACGCGCACGCCCGCCGTGCCGCCGACAACACGACCGCGATCCTCGCCCAGCTCGGCGCGCAACAGGCCACCATCGCCAAGCTCGTCGACGCCATCGGATCGGGCGGCGGCCTGACTGCCGCGGAGATCCAGGCCGCGGCCGAGGCCGGAGCCAAGGCCGCACTCGCCACCCTCGGCGACAAGCTGCAGGAGGACTGAAGCATGAGGATCACCAAGTACGCGAAGGCCATCACCGCCGCGGCGGTCGCCGCCGGCGGAACGGTCGCGACCGCGGCCGCCGACGGTGTGATCACCGGTGGCGAGGCCTGGCTCATCGTCGGTGCGTTCCTCGGTGGCCTCGGCCTCACCTGGGCCGTGCCCAACCGGACGACGTCGACCGCCTCTCCGGAGGCCTGACCCCTGCCCCAGCGGGTCTTGGAGGTGGCATGGACGCCGCCCTCGTCACAGCTATCGGCGTGATCGGCAGCGCCGCCGTGACGGGAGCGGCAGCCATGTACGGGTCCAGAGTCGCGGGGCGTGCCCAGCAGGAGGGCAGCGCGGTGAACGGCTTCAACAGCCTCACGGACCAGCTACAGGAGGAGCGCACCGAGCTGCGCACCGAGGTGGCCACGCTCAGGGCCGAACTCGCGGCAGAACGAGCAGAGTCGGCGCGTCTGCGGCTCCTCGTGCAGCAGCTCGGGGGGACACCGTGACACGCACCGAACGGGTACTGGCCCGCCGCTGGAAACCGATCGCTCTCCTGGCGTTCCTCCTCGCCCTCGCCGGAGCCGTCCTCCTGGTGTACGTCCGCGTCCAGGCCGAAGCGCACCGGGCCGACGAACTCGCAGCCGAGGCCAACCTCCGCGGCACTGCCGTCAGCACACTCGCCGGCGACGTGCGGGCCCTGCGCCAGCAAGTCACGGCCGCTGGGGCAACGCCTGTCGCGCCGGACCCCACCAAGGCCGTCAAGGACCTGCCGGACCGGGCAGCGGTCCCGGTACCGATACCAGGGCCGCCAGGTCCCAAGGGCGCCACGGGCGCCAAGGGCGATCCAGGGAAGGCCGCGCCGACGCTCACCCCGTCGCCCGGAGCATCCGGCGCGGCGGGCGCCACGGGACCGCAGGGACCGCCGGGCCCGCAGGGCGAGCCCGGCGCAGACTCCACGGTCCCCGGCCCGAGCGGGCCGCCAGGCAAGGACGGTAGCGACGGCGCCGACGGCAAGGACGGCCAGACCTGCCCGGACGGGTACAGCCTGCAGGCCCCGAGCTACGACCCCGACGCGCTGGTTTGCCGTAAGAACGGCGCCCCCGACCCGAGCCCGAGCCCGAGCAGTGGTGGCGACCTGCTCTCGATGGGGCTCGATCCCAACCGCCGCCAGTACCCATGACACGAAGATGCCCCCCGCACGGCCCTGAGCGGCCGTGCAGGGGGCCTTTTGCCGTGTCCCGGTGTCAGCCGCGTTGCGCTGCTACGGCGTCCGTATAGGTATCGCGGGTCAGGTCCTCGGGCCCGATGCCCAGGTCGGCGAGCACGGCACGGATGTCGTCTAGGGCCGCGGTCACCTCGTCCTCGTCGACGATGGTCTCAACCTCCAGGAACGTGCCGTCGATCTCCGGCACGCGCACGAGGGTAGCCAGCAGCTGGCGGCCGCGCGCCTGGAAGTCGTAGTTCCGGCACCGCTTCTCGAACGCGATCTGCACGACGTGCCCGAGGCCCCGCAGGATCGCATGGATCGCGTCCGCGTCCTCGACTGCCGTTTCCATCTCAGGCTTGGAGCCGGAGTCCTCGTCGACGGTCGCGCCCTTGAAGGTGAGCACGGTGCGGGTGCTGTCCACGCCGTGCACGGTGCGGACCCGTAGTTCCTCGTCAGCCTTGTCGAGGGATCCGTCTGGCCGGTCGTAGTAGGTGTCCTGGTACACCTCGACCCGGGCCGTCGCCCGGCTGTCCAGCTGCCGCATCACAGCCTCGGGTGCATGGACCCGGGCTTTCAGCTCGGCCTCGATCACGGACGTCTCCCCTTCCGTCAGACAGAGCGCTTCGCCCCGTCGATGATCGCCTCGAACATTCGCCGGAACCCACGGTAGAGGGGGCCGTGCGGGGTGGACATGATCTTGTACGTTGCGGACTCGTGCCCTTCCCAGCCCGCGTCGAACGCACCGACGAACATGGTGCTGTCTGTGCGGATAACCCGCCAGGTCGGCAGCATGCCGTAGCGCCAGACGCCGATGTCACAGGTATCGGCCAGTTCCCGCAACCGTGCTTCGGCAAGCAGGACCCCGGACGCGAGGGACTCGGTGGACTCGCCAATCTCGGCAGCACGCCGGGTCAGAGCCTCGCTGTCGGGGTCGAGTAGGGCGACCCTGACGCGGAGTCCCCTGCCTCCCTGTTCGCGTGGCAGGCAGGCGCGCAAGAGGCTGTCGTTCAGCCCGATCAGGCCGAGGCCACGCACGGCTAGGACGTCCAGCTCTCCCGCCGTACGGGCCTGCTGCTGGATCTCGGCGGCCGCCGAACTCTGCGCCGCGTACACACGGACGACCTCAGGGAAGGCAGCCAGGTCGAAGGCGGCTCCACCGCTGCGCTTCTCGCGACTTGCTGCGAGGCCCAAGAGGTGGCGAGCGTCGTCAGGCATGTGGAGGCCGTCGGCAATCCGCTCGTACACGTCCAGTTGGGTGACCTCGCGGCGCCCGTTGATGATCTCGTTGACGCGAGCCTGCGTCATGCCTGTAGCGGTGGCGATCCGGGACTGGCTGGCGCCGGTGTACTGCTGAGCGTGCCGGAAGACAGCGCCCATATCCCGGGCGCGCAGGGCCTGCCGGACCTCGGCGCGTTCCCATGCCCAGTCGGGCAGAGCGATCGGCTGGAGTGCGTTCGGCATGGCAACCCCCGGGTGTCCACGACGAGATGAGAATCCATCTCACGATGAGATTACCGCTGGGGGATCGCAACGGCACCCACATTCGCACCAGCCTGACCAGGTACGAAAACCCGGCGACCGCGCGAACGGCCCCGGGGATGGCCGACTGCGAGGAGTCGACGTGCCGCACGCTACAGCCTTGCCCCCCTGCACAGCAGAGACGGACCTCCCGCCGGATATCCGATCGATGCGTACGAGTGTCGCGGTCTTACTCGCCGCAGACATCCCCCGGGCCGACCCTGCCGACCCTGAGTCCCGCTCTGCGCCCGAACTGCGCTTCAGCGGTCCCGAACTGGTGGCGCTCGCGGACACCTACCGAGGCCACGTGCGAGTACTCATTCAGGCTGTGGAGGCCAGAGCGAAGCGGCTGCCGGAGCGCCATGCGGACCGTGTGACGGCGATGATGTGCACCGGTCGAGCCCGCATGCTGCTGCGCGGAGGCACGGCTGACAACAACGCTGTACAGGGAGCCGTCGCCGACCGGCTAGCCCGCTCGGTGCAGACACTGTGCGGGCACTACGACCGGCTGGTGTCCCGATGACCACACCCGCCACGTCCACGCCCGTGTACGACCCGGCAAACCCGGCCCGTACCGGCGCCGCTGTCGTAACCCAGCAGCTCGACACGCTCGGCCTAGGCGAGTACTGGACGCAGACCGGTGAACAGGGCGGCCGGCCATTTTTCGACCGACGTATCCCGCGCGGTCACGGCTGGTGCAGGGCCACCGGCCTGGCACCAGCGCTCTGGCCAGCAGGCGCTGATCTGTGCGTCCAGGCCGAGTGGTACCCGGACCAGGACATCGCCGCCGAGGACCAGGCCGAGCACTGGCGCACCCGGCTGGCCGTGGTGACCGCAGGGCTGGAGGGACTCGGCTACGCGGTTCGTGTGCCCGGTCCACGTAGGACTCCGGGCGTCCATACGTGTCAGCCACTGATCGTGTCCCGCCACCCGGACGGCATCGCTCCGGCGCCCGTCCCGGCTGATGGGTGGGACCACTTGGACGTGCACCCGTCCTACAAGTGGCCCTCACGGTCACCGGGCCAGCACCTGGAAACCATCCTGGAAGACTCGCGTCTGACCGGATATGTGACGCGCTCCCTGGGCACGCACCTGTGGCCGCCCTACGCCACCGCCGCCACGACGGTGCTGTGGCCATGCGCCGAGGACACCCCGGTCGACGAGTGGGACAGCGCCATGGCCCGCCTGCGCCGTCTGCTACGCGTCACCGGCTACGAGGTCCTGGGCCACGGGCGGCCCTGGAATCCCAGCGTCGACCGCACGCCCTACCTGGTCGCCTACCGCCGTGACGGCGGTGTGCGGTGACGGCGGTGACCGGTACGGGCATTCGCCCTGTCGAGTGGTGGGACGCGATGCCCGTACCGGCTATCACCGCCCGAGCAGGCGAAGAACCCCCGCCCCAGCCGCTGATGCGGCAGCGCACCCGCCTGGGCTTCACGGACGAGGTGCCGGGTGACCGGCAGTACGGCGTCCCGTGGATGCGCATGCCCATCCTGGGCCGCGGGGAGCCTGCCTACGAGATGATCCATGGCCTGCGGCAGCGGGCCGCCATGACGCGAATGCTGTGCCAGATCTGCTACGGGCCCACTCCCGCCACCATCGGTCGGCCTGGCCTGTTCCTGCTCGGCGCTGCTGGCGGGAAGCCCATCTGCGACGGCGAGGAGACCGCGTCGCCACCCGTGCACGCGGCCTGCGCGCGCAGCTCGGTGGAGTACTGCCGGCCGCTCAGCCGCGGCTGGTCCGCCGGGTGGGTCGAGCGCACTCCGGTGTGGGGTGTCGCGGGCATGCTGTACGACTCCCGCACGATGACGGTCGTTCCGCCGCCCGAGGGCCGCAGCCTGCATCGGGTGCCCTTCTCGGACGACCGGATCGCCTGGGTGCTGGCGTCCCGCCTCATGGTCACGCTGGAGGGCGTCACCCCCGTGACCGACTTGGAGGACCTGGAAGACGCCGAGCTGGGCGCGTCGGCGACGTCCTTATAGCTCCGGTCCCGGTGCGCCGACGTACCGGGACCGGACCCTCTTGCCGGAGCTGCGGCGGCTCAGTTCACCAGGTCGGCAAGAGGCACACCCAGAGCGTGAGGCAGCCGTAGGAGTGGGACCAACGTTGGGTTGGCAGTCCCTGTCTCAATGGCTTGGAGCGTACGACGGTCACGGCCTGCGGCGAGAAACACCCTCTCCTGAGTGAGGTTCCGCCTTAGGCGTTCAGCCCGGATCCGCTGCCCGATCTCCTGCTGTCGGGCGCGGATCCAGTCGTCGTCTTCGGGCAGGTCGCGAGGCACTCGGCAACGGTCTTTTCTGATCTTGATCATGCGGCCGGACTTAGGTGTCCAGTGCTGCCGCTCCGTCATGTCGTCGGACTCAACTGTCAGGCTGCACAGGGCTTTTCGAGCCATTTCGATAGACGCGTGCATATTGCAATGGCACAATCGGTGACCATTCAACAGCTACCGGTAAGCGCTTGTTGGGGGACGGTACTTATGGATCAGCTTCAGCGCCTCGGGGATCGCCTGGACGTCATCGAGGCCGCCCTCTCTGCGGCCCTCGAAGAGCCAGAGCCCGAGCACCGAGGCCGGATGCTCGACGCGCTCAGCGCAGCGACGGAAGTCGCTAGATCTCAGCACCAGGAGGCCGAGACGATCGAGGAAAATCGTTCCTCTCTCCGCCTGGTGCGTGGCTCAATGTCGCAACCCCGCCGCACCGATGTCACGCCTCCAGCGAACGCCGTTCGAGGCGGATGCTCGACGTGTCCAGTCCCGGGCCACGCCGCGAGGTCGGCAGGATGACGATCCGGAACAGATCCCGTACGACCGTGGCTCGAACGTCGATCGGCTGAGCCTCCCACTCCTCGCGGCCTATGCCGGCCAGACTCGTCAGTCGCCTCAGCTTCGCCGGCACCGCCAGTCGCGAACGCAGCTCGTTGATCTTCCGGTCGAACGAGGCCACCGAGAGAAGCGCCAGTTTCGGATCCATGTCCGGGTGATCGGCAAGGTTCTCCAGCTCGGCGCGAACCTCGGTACGCCGCCGCTCCAGCGCTGTGATCTCCGTCAACAGGGCCGTGCCGCCGACTGCCTCCGTTGCCTTGTGCAGCTCGCTGGTGAAGACCTCGCTCGACAGTAGCTTCACTACTCGGCCGCTCACATAGCCGTCCATCAGGGCCATGTTCCGGCCCACTCCCCGGCAGGACGGGCAGTAGTAGATCCTGCTGTCCTTCCGGTTGCGGCCGCCTGTCGGTTTGGATCGGACGGTTATGTGAGGCCCGGGACAGTCCACGCCCTTGCACGCGGCGCTCTGCGGCCCTCTGTGGCACTGGTAGCACTCCGCGCCCCCCGTCAGCATGTGCGCACGCTCGCGGCCCTGGTAGGGGTATTCCAGGGCCCTCACCGCGTACAGCGCCTTGACGGCCTCCCATACCTCGATGGACACCGCCCCGTCCCACGCGGCCTTGTACAGCTGGCCCTCGTGCTCGATCAGGCCCGCCACGCGCGGCGACAGGATCACATGCCGCCAGGACTTCGGTGTCCACTCGTTGCCCTCGGTCGTGCGGGATCCGGACCGGTTCAGCCACCGGACGACGGCCGCGTGGCCCGCTCCGGCCAGCTGGCGTTCGATGCCTCGCTTGATGAACGAGATCTCCGTAGGGACAGGCAGCGTGGTGTCGATGACCGGCACCAGGCGCTCATCACCGGTCTCGCGATCGATCACCACCCGCGTACCGGTCTGTACGCCCCACCCGTACGGCCGCTTCCCGCCCCTTGTCGCCGACAGGCCCCGCGCGATGCGTGCCTTGATCCCGCGCTTCACGCGCCGCGACGTGTTCCCCGACTCGCGGCAGGCCTGCGCGGCCTCAATCCGCAGGATGAACCGATCCTCCTCGCTGTCGAGATCCCGCGTACCAGACGGGGACGAGATCCGCAGGCGCCTGCTCTCGGCAAGAAAGATCAGCTTCTCCAGATCGAACGGCTGACGGATCATCCGGTCGCCGTGATACACCACGATTCCGTCGATCTCGCCTGCTTCAACCGCCGCCAACAGGCGATCCCAGGCCGGCCGTTTCCGGTTGCGCTGCCACGCGGACCGACTGTTGTCGATGAACACATGCGACTCGGACACTGCCCAGCCGATCCGCGCGGCCAACTCCCTGCAGTCCGCCTCTTGACGCTCGACCTTCTCCACCGACCCGTCCGGCGCGTACGAGAGTCGGCAGTACACAGCAGCCTTCTTCGGCTTCTCCGTCATGGCGAGAGTGTAGGTGCGTACTAGACATTGATCCACCTCCTCGCCGCGCTCAACACCGGCCACGAGGGCGGCTGCGGTGTGTTGACCGAACTAACTTAGGTGTTTTCGCAGGTCAGCTAGGGTTTCTGCTAGCTTCCCGCCATGCCTGCCGAACAACGTCCCGGAAGGGACTTGAAGAACTTTGTGCTGCCCGAGATCGGTCAGTTACTGGAGACCGAAGACCCATGGGAGCCTGTGCAACTCCTCGACGCGTTCGGGAGACCGATCGAGCCAGCCGCGGTGTACTTCAAGGACCTAATGGCCGCGGACAGTTCGGTGCTAACGCCACGCTCTTATGGCATGGACCTGCTCCGCTGGTGGCGCTACCTGTGGGCCTTCGGGATCGAGTGGGACCGTGCCACACGCGAGGACGCCCGGGACTTCATGCTCTGGATGAAGCTGGGGGACAAGCCGGTACGGGTCCACTGGCGCCACCGCGGCAAAGACCCTGGTGAGATCTCCCGGCTCTCCCGCCCTCGCAGGCCGGCGCCGGGAACACCGAACCCGGTGACCGGAAAGCCCACCGTCGGCAGGAAGTACGCGCCGAAAACCCGGGCGCACTGCGAGACGGTGTTGCGGTCGTTCTACGACTTCCACCTGGACCGCAACAGCGGATCGTTGCTGGTCAACCCTTTCCCTCTCGTCCGTGGCCGACGTTCGGCACGCGCCAACGCGCACCACAATCCTGAGGACGAGCACGAGGAGCAGCGCACCGGCCTCTACCGGCCCAAGATCCCGAAGCAGGTCCCGCGACGCATCCCCGAGGACAAGTTCACCGAGGTCTTCGCTAGACTCCGTTCGCACCGGGACCGTGCTCTGCTCGCCTTCTGGGTCGCTACCGGAGCCCGCGCCGAGGAACTCCTCACCGCTACTCAGGGCGGCGCGATCGTCGGCCAGCAGACCATCGGCGTGACCCGCAAAGGCACACGCGAGTACCAGGAACTGCCCGCGACTCCCGACGCGTTCGTCTGGCTTCGTCTCTACCAGGAAGAAGCCTGGAAGAAGGGCGTCCCCCGGGGCCGTCGGCAGCCGCTGTGGTGGACGCTGCGCCGCCCCTGGCGGCCTCTTGAGTACGACGCGGCCCGCATGATGTTCAACCGTGCCAACGACCTCCTGGGCGCCAACTGGACCCTTCACGATCTGCGGCACACCGCCTCGTTCATGATGCTCGACGACCCCGACATGCCGCCCGTCTACGTCCAGCACATCCTCGGCCACAAGCACCTGACGACCTTGGATATCTACAACCGCCCCGGCCGGGACGACGTCATCGCGGCCGGCCTCGCCCACCACGCCCGGGTGGAACAGCGGCGCAAGACCCAGCCGGTCCGTCGGGACCCCCAGTACAACCCCGAGTCGCTGAACGTTCTGTTCGGGGGCGGGGCCTGATGACGACCGACCTGCTGTTCTCCTCGCCGGTCGCCGCGGGCCCGACGAGTGCGAGACCGCTTCGCGGACGGGACGCCGCGAACGTCATCCGGTCCTTCCCGCCCCGGCCGCGGATTACCGACTGGCCGGCCACCAGCGCCTCCCTCAGGGAGGTTATGGCGCGCATTGAGCATCCCCCGCTGAGCGCTGCCCGGGAACTCACCCAGTACGCGCGCAGGACCGGCTGCCAGCACATGCTGGACTGGCTTGAGACCTTCCCAGGAGACACCTGGCAGGAGCGGTGGAACGCGAGCCCGGCCACCACCTATGCCGACTGGGCTTCGGCTCCGCAGGAATGGCTCAACGCCACCGGGCAAGTCAGCGCCAAGAAGACCAGCCTGGGTTACCTCGCTGCCGGAGTGCTCACGCTGACCTGCGCAGACGTCATCCGGCCCAGCCCTCACTGGCTCGCGGGCAACTCCTCTCGATACTTGCCGGCCGAGATCATCCGCACGCGTGACCCCGAAGGGTTCGAGGAGCTGAGGGCGTCCATGCCCGAGAGCGAGTGGACCTCGAAGGTGGGCGATCGAGCCGTCCACACGCTGGCACGGGTCGTCGCCGCCTACGGCGGGCGCCTCGAGGACATCGCCGTCGGGGACTTGCTGTCCTTCTACCCCGTGACGGGACGTTCGGCCCACAGCGGCATCCGCCTGGCATACGTCTGGCTCAGGGACCGGGGCCACTTCCCCGCTCACGCTCCCGGGACCTTCCACCACTTGGGCGCCCGAACGGGGCAGGTCAGCCCTGAGGACCTCGTTGACCGATACGACCTGCAGTGCAAGCCGGTTCGCGACCTGATCGTCGACTACCTCAAGGAACGACAGCCGAGTCTCGACTACAACTCCCTGAAGAACATGTCGTCCGCTCTCGCGAGACTGTTCTGGGCGGACCTCGAACGGCACCACCCGGGCATCGACAGCCTCCGGTTGGCGCCCGAGGTCGCAGAGGGCTGGAAAGCCCGCATCGCGGTAAAGACCGTTCACCGGCGCCAGCTCGACGGATCGCTCGCCAAGGAGCTGGCACCCCGCATGAGCGCGGCGTCCACGAAGATGCTGGTGCGGGCGTTCTACCTGGACATCGCCTCGTGGGCGCTGGAGGAGCCGGAACGCTGGGGGCCGTGGGCGGCTCCCAACCCGATCAGCGAGGCCGACTGCACGGTCAAGAAGGTCGAGCGCGAGCAGAAGGCCAGAACCGACCAGCGCACGAGAGAGCGGCTGCCGGTCCTGCCAGCTCTGATCCGCGCGGCGAACCGGCGCCTGAAGGAGGCCAGGGTCCGCCTCGAAGCAGTCGAGAGTGCCCCGCTCGGCTCCCAAGTCACCGTCCTGGGCGAGACGTTCACGCTGCCCAAGACAACGACGAGAGTCGACGGCAAGCCGGGGAAGGTCTTCAACGCTGACGGCAAGGTGCGCAGCCTCCGCACCGAGGAGAAGCACGCGTTCTTCGCCTGGGCCACCATCGAGATCCTTAGGCACACCGGCATCCGCATCGAGGAACTCCTCGAGCTCGGGCACCACAGCATTATCAGCTACAAGTTGCCCACGACAGGCGACGTCGTTCCGCTGCTGCAGATCGCCCCGTCCAAAACGGACCAGGAGCGACTCCTGCTGATCAACCCAGAACTGGCAGACGTCCTCAGCGCGGTGATCCAACGTGTCCGAGGGGCTGACGGCACGGTGCCGTCCGTTGGGACCTACGACTCCAACGAGCGGATCTGGAACCCTCCCATGCCGGTTCTCTACCAGTGGCAGGTATCCGGCGAGAACCGGCACATCTCGATCAGCAGCATCCGACGGGCGCTGAACGACACGCTCGCCGCGTCAGGCCTCGTCGACAGCAGCGGGCGGCCGCTGCAGTTCCAGCCCCACGACTTCCGCCGCATCTTCATCACCGACGCCATCATGAACGGCCTCCCGCCTCACATCGCGCAAGTCATCGCAGGTCACCGCAACATCAACACCACGATGGGATACGCAGCCATCTACCCGGCGGAGGCAATCGAGGCGCATCGAGCCTTTATTGCCCGACGTCGCAGCATGAGGCCACCCGAAGAGTATCGGTCCGTGACTCCAGAAGAATGGGAAGAATTCCTTGGCCACTTCGAGCATAGGAAGCTCGCCCTTGGCCAGTGCGGCCGCGCTTACGGGACGGATTGCGCACACGAGCACGCATGTGTTCGATGCCCCGTCCTTATCGTCGGGTCGGAAGACCGCGGTCGGCTGGTGGAGATCCGGCAGAACCTCAAGGACAGAATCGCCGAAGCGCAATCCGAAGGATGGCTCGGTGAAGTGGAAGGACTTTCAGTAAGTCTCGCTGCCGCCGAGGAGAAGATCGGCCAACTGGACGCCCGATTGTCTCGACAAAAATCGTCTGTGTTCCTTGGCGTCCCGACCCTCGGCCAACTGACCGTCCGAACCTCCGACGACGGCTGACCAGCAGGGCAAGGGATTGGCGGCCCGTCAACGGTTGAGGGGCTCAGAGATTGCACTACGCCGTGAGGATTCTGATCAGGCGTTCGAATCGCCCGTCCCTTTCCCTTAGGTCATCGAAATTGAGATTGCTTGCGCGTGATAGAAGCTCATTCGGAGGAAGTTTCTTTGCGTCAACCTCTGAGGGCAGCCCCAGCCAGTCAGTACTCCATGGTCCAACAAGTACCGCCTCTGTCCGTCCCTGAATATACGTTAGGTCGTCAGGGAGGTTCGCTGGGTCGCCGGCGAAGTCAGCAAAGATGATCACGTGGCGCGCTTGCTCTTCTATTGCAGCCATTGCCACGTTAGCTAGCCCGATAACGCCCAGTGATGGAATGAACTCCAAATTTCGCACGGGAAGACCGTCCCGGGAAAGGCGTTCGGCGATACCGCGAACCATCATTGCATCACGGCGACTTTTGATTACGACAGTCAACGGCTTAGAGGTGGCGGGGAGAGTCGTGGTGGCATATGGGACGAATACCTCTCCTCTTTCTGCCGCCATCCGCAGCTTGTATCGAAGGACACTAGAAAACCCGACTTCCGCTGCCGCGGAGACATCCTCCCGATCGAACAAAAGTACGTTCAAATCCTTGCCGACGCGAAGGGCATCGACGGCATCGGCGGCATAACCGGACATCGATATGAAGACGCCAATGGTTCCAATGAGTTTTCCATCCACCTTCCCCTTGAACTGATAGATGGCGGATGCTGGAACCCTTTCTTTCCACCATTTCGCCTCAAGTAGATAGAACCGCCCCTCATAGAAGAAGGACCCATCGATCTCCTCGCCAGCGGGGCGGAAAGAGGAGGCCCGAGGCTGCATGTCCTCTCGACTGAGGAGTCCGTTTAGCCACCTCTCGAACTCGCGGCCGCGAGTCTGCGGTGTCATCCCCTGGGGGAGGTCGGCGAGGCCATCCAGTGCCTGACGTGACGTCACAACGTCAGATGCTACGAGGCCTCCGGCCGGGTCTGCAGCGGTAGTTCGGAGAAGGCACCGTCCACGCGAACGCGGCGGCCGATGTACCGGCCCGCCTGGAGGCCCTGGGTACGGCCGCGGGCCTCGACCGGGCCGCACTGCACAGCCAGTTGGCGGCAGCGCTGTCGGTGGTCCTGCATCTCGTACGGGACCGGGCCGGGCAGCGACGGATCGCCGAGGTGCACGTCCTGGAGCGGGATGCGTCGGGGCTGGTGCGGACGGTGCCGGCGTTGCGGTGGGGGGCGGAGGCGTTCGCGTACGAGCGGGGGTGGGAGCGGTTGCGGGAGTCGCTTCGGGGTGGCGATGGGGGCGGTTAGGCGTGATCGGCGGGCTGGGTGCGGTGCGGGAGTTGGCCGGTGGGAGTGGGGCGGTGTGGTGATGGGCGTGGGTGCGGGACGGGGCGCGGTGACGGCGAGTGGGAGTGGTGATGGGTGAGGTGTCGGACGGGATGGTCGTGGTGTGTGTCGGGGTTCTGGTGTGGCTGACGGTCGGGCGGCAACCCGGGGCGCGGCGGGCCGAGTTGCTGTTCGCGGGCGGTGGGGGCGTGGGTGTCGGGCCGCCTTCCTGGGAGCGGGCCTTCGGCGAACTGCGGCGGATTCGGGGGCGGTTGCGGGTCGAGTGGTGGGCGCTCGGGGTCGGGCTGGTGGTCGCGGTGTTGGGGGCCTCGGTGGTTCCGGTCGTCGCGGGCGCGGTCGGGGTGCCGTTGCTGCGGCGGGTGCGGGTCGCCGGGGAGGCGCGTCGGGCAGGGGAGTCGCGCGGGGACGCGGTGATCGCGCTGTGCTCGACGCTTGCGGGTGAGGTGCGGGCCGGGCGGCAGCCGGGGGAGGCGTTGCTGCGGGCGGCGCAGGACTCCGGCGGGCTCGGTGAGGCGCAGGCCGGGGTGCTGGCGGCGGCGCGGTTCGGCGGGGATGTGCCGGGTGCGCTCACCTCGGCGGCGCGACAGCCGGGAGCGGAGGGGCTGTTGGGGTTGGCCGCGTGCTGGCGGGTCGCAGTGGATCAGGGGGCTGGGCTCGCGGCGGGACTCGACCGGCTCGAAGGGGCGCTGCGCGCCGACCGGGATCAACGGGCCGATCTGCGCGCCCAGTTGGCGGGAGCGAGGGCGACCGCCGTGATGCTCGCCGGATTGCCGGTGCTCGGGCTGTTGCTGGGCGCGGCGATGGGGGCGGACCCGTTGCGGGTGCTGCTGCACAGCGGGGCGGGGTTGGGGTGCCTGGTGGTCGGGGGGCTGCTGGAGGGGTTGGGGTTGTGGTGGGCGATGCGGATCGTGCGGGGGGTGGAGGTGGCGTGAGCGGTGGTGGGCGTCCTGGACGTCTTGGGCGTCCTGGGGGCGCTGGTCGGAGTCGGAGTCGGAGGCGGGAGGTCGTATGAGCGCGGAAGTTGTCCACAGGCTGGGGGTGGTCCTGGGGGCGGTGCTGGTCGTGGGGTGGTCGGTGTGGTGGCTGGACGGGGCACGGCGTGAGCGGAGGGCGCGGCGGAGGCTGGCTGGGTTGCTGCTTCGGGAAGCGTGGGAAGCGCGGGAATCCCGGCAGGTTCGGGGATTTCGCGAAGGCCGTGGAGCGCGGGAAGTCCGACAAGTCCGGGGATTTCGCGAAGTCCGGGGAGCGCTCGGAGTCCGGGGAGCGCTCAGAGGCCGTGGGGCACTGGGAGGCCGTGGGGCACTGGGAATTGGAGGAGTTCGGGAAGCTGACGAAGTTCCGGATGGGGTGCCTGGCAGGCCGCGGTTCGAGGTGCGGGACGTCGCTCGGCGGTGGTTGCCCGTGGTCGGCGTGGTGGGGGCCGGGTGGGTGGTGGTCGGCGGGGTTGCCGGGGTCGTGGTCGGTGGGGTCGTCGCCGGCGGGCTGTGGCAGTGGCGGCGACGGCAGGTGGCCGGTGACACCGGTGCCGAGCGCGATGCCGCCACCGCCGCCCGCCAACTCCCCCTCGCCGCCGATCTGCTGGCCGCCTGCATCGCCGCCGGGGCCTCGCCGGTGGTCGCCTCCCAGGCGGTGGGGGAGGCGCTCTCGGGGCCCGTGGGAGAACGGCTGGCGCGTGCCGCGGCTGAGGTGCGGCTCGGTGGCGAACCGGCCGATGCCTGGCGGAGGTTGGCCGCGCTTCCGGGCGCGGGACCGCTGGCCCGGCTGCTCGAACGGGCCGACGAGTCGGGGCTCCCCGCCGCCGGACCGGTCGCGCGGCTCGCGGCGGAGGCCCGCGCCGACTGGACGCGTGCCGCGACGGCACGGGCACGGAGGGCGGCCGTGCTGATCACCGCGCCGGTGGGGCTGTGTTTTCTGCCCGCGTTCATCGCGGTCGGCGTACTGCCCGTGGTGATCGGGCTCGCGGGCGGTGCGGCGGGAGGGGGCGGCGGCTGACGGGCGGAGCGCGGCGGTGACGGACGTACGACGACTTGGCGAGCAAGTGAAGTGACAGGAACCTCACGGGGGTTGAGATGTACAAGGCAGTGCAGGCGATGCAGGCAGTGGCGGTACGGGGTGTGCGAGCGGTGTGGGTGCGGGCACGGGCGGGTGCGGCGGCGCGTGGGGACGCGGGGATGGCCACCGCCGAGTACGCGATGGGGCTGGTCGCGGCGGTGGCGTTCGCGGTGGTGCTCTACAAGGTGGTGACCAGCGGGGCGGTCAGCGCGGAGTTGCAGAGCATCGTGAAGCGGGCTCTCGATGCGCAGGTGTGACCGCCGGGGCGGGGACCGGGGGTTCGTGACGGCGGAGGCGGCCGTGGTGCTGCCGGTGCTGGTGATGTTCGCGATGGCGCTGGTGTGGGGGCTGTTGGTGGTGGCCGCGCAGATCCAGTGCGTGGACGCGGCCCGGTCGGGCGCCCGGGCCGCGGCGCGGCAGGACCCGGCCGACGCGGTCGTCCAGGTGGTCCGGGACACGGCACCGCGTGGCGCGAAGGTCACCGTCGGCCGGGAGGGCGACCAGGTCCATGTGGTCGTCGTCGCGAAACCGCCGATGTTGAGCGGGCTGCCCTTCGACGTGCGGGAGGAGGCCGTGGCGTTGGCGGAGGAGACGGTGGGCGAGGGGAGGGCGGGGCCGTGAGGCGGCGGATCGGGGCGGTGCGGTACGTGCTTCGGGCGCTGGGGCCACCTAGGAGATCCCGGGACTCGGATCGCGGGGCCGCCACCGTGTGGAGCCTTGGCGCGATGGCCGTGATGTGTGTCGTGTTCGGGGTCGTGCTGGGCCTGGGGCAGGCCGTCGTGGCCCGGCACCGTGCGGCCGGCGGCGCGGATCTCGCGGCGTTGGCGGCGGCCGACCACTGGGCCGAGGGCGGTGCGGGGGCCTGCGCCCGGGCGGAGCGGGTGGCGCGGGCGCAGGGGGTCCGCCTGGTGCGGTGCGTGATCGTGGGCGAGACGTCGGACGTGACGGCGTCGGCGGGCGGGGGACCGTTCGCGACGGAGGTGAGGTCACGGGCGGGACCCGCGGGGCCGGTAGCGCCCTCGGTGCACTCACCGCACCCTGCGGTACCGGTGCCCTCACCGCTCCCTGTGGCACCGCCCGCACCGCCGGCACCCGCACTCGCCCCACCGGCGCCCTGAGCCGCCGCCTACCGGTGCCGTGCGGAGCCGCAGCCCGCCGGTGCCGCTCCGCCCGTCAAACTCCGCCCACCCTCTCCCCAGGCGCCCCTGACACGTCCCCCGGCACCTCCCCAGCCCCCTCCGGCGCCGCCCGCAGCAACTCCGTGAGCAACCGCACAGCCCCACGCTTGTGCAACGGCTCGTTCCCGTTGCCGCACTTGGGGGACTGGATGCACGACGGGCAGCCGGCGTCGCACTCGCAGGAGGCGATGGCCTCGCGGGTGGCGGCGAGCCAGGCGGAGGCCGTGTGGAAGGCGCGTTCCGCGAAGCCCGCGCCGCCCGGGTGGCCGTCGTAGACGAAGACCGTGGGGAGCAGGGTGTCGGGGTGCAGGGGGACGGAGACGCCGCCGATGTCCCAGCGGTCGCAGGTGGCGAAGAGGGGGAGCATGCCGATCGAGGCGTGTTCGGCGGCGTGGAGGGCGCCGCCGAGGATCTCGGGGTTGATGCGGGCGGCGTCGAGCTGGTCCTCCGTGACCGTCCACCAGACGGCGCGGGTGCGGAGGGTGCGCGGGGGGAGGTCGAGTTTGGACTCGCCCAGGACCTCGCCGGTGATGACACGTCGGCGGAGGAAGGAGACGACCTGGTTGGTGACTTCGACGGAGCCGTAGCACAACCGGCCCTGGCCCCACGGGACTTCGACGTCCGTCTCCAGGACCGAGATCGCCGTGGTGTCGCGGGCGACCGTCGAGTAGGGCGGGTTGGCCTCCTCGACCAGGGCCACCGAGTCCTCCAGGTCCAGGGTGCGCACCAGGTAGGTTCGGCCCTGGTGGAGGTGGACCGCGCCCTCGTGGACGGACGCGTGGGAGGCGGCCTCGTCGACCGTGCCCAGGAGGCGGCCGGTGCCGTTCTCGACGACCTGGACCGGGCGTCCGCCCCCGCCGCGGATGTCGGTGAGGTCGGCGGCCCGTTCGCGGCGCGTCCAGTGCCACGCCTTCGCCCTGCGGCGGAGCAGCTTCGCGGCCTCCAGTTGCGGCAGCAGGTCCTCCGTCGCCGGGCCGAAGAGGTCCAAGTCCTCGTCGGTGAGCGGGAGTTCGGCCGCCGCCGCGCACAGGTGGGGGGCCAGGACGTACGGGTTGTCCGGGTCCAGGACCGTGGACTCGACCGGCTGGTCGAAGAGGGCCTCCGGGTGGTGGACGAGGAAGGTGTCCAGGGGGTCGTCGCGGGCGATCAGGATCGCGAGCGCGCCCCGGCCGGAGCGTCCGGCGCGGCCCGCCTGCTGCCACAGGGAGGCGCGGGTGCCGGGGTAGCCGGCGATCAGGACGGCGTCCAACCCGGAGACGTCGATGCCGAGTTCGAGGGCGGTGGTGGCGGCGAGGCCGAGCAACTCGCCGGAGTGGAGGGCGCGTTCGAGGGCACGGCGTTCCTCGGGGAGGTAGCCGCCGCGGTAGGCGGCGACCCGCCGGGACAGCGAGCGGTCGACCTCGGCGAGGCGTTCCTGGGCGATCAGCGCGATCAGTTCGGCGCCCCTCCGCGACCGTACGAAGGCCACCGAGCGGACGCCCTGGACGGCGAGGTCGGTGAGCAGGTCGGCGGTCTCGGCGGTGGCCGTGCGGCGGACCGGGGCGCCCTTCTCGCCGTGGAGTTCGGTCAGCGGGGGCTCCCAGAGGGCGAACACCAGTTCACCGCGTGGTGAGGCGTCGTCGGCGACCTCGACGACCGGGAGGCCGGTGAGGCGGCGGGCGGCGACCGAGGGCTTGGCGGCGGTGGCGGAGGCGAGGAGGAAGACGGGGGAGGAGCCGTAGCGGGCGCAGAGGCGGCGCAGGCGGCGCAGGACCTGGGCGACGTGGGAGCCGAAGACGCCGCGGTAGGTGTGGCACTCGTCGATTACGACGTACTTCAGGGACTTCAGGAAGGAGGACCAGCGCGGGTGCGAGGGCAATATGCCGCGGTGGAGCATGTCGGGGTTGGTCAGGACGTAGTTGGCGTACTGCCGGACCCACTCGCGCTCCTCGAACGGAGTGTCGCCGTCGTACACGGCCGGGCGAACGGCATTGCCCAGCGGTTGTGAAAGTTCCTTCACGGAACGGAGCTGGTCGGCGGCCAGGGCTTTCGTGGGCGCCAGGTAGAGCGCGGTGGCGCCGCGGCCGTTCGGCGCCTCGGAGCCGTCCAGGAGCGTCGAGAGGACCGGTACCAGATAAGCCAGCGACTTGCCCGAGGCGGTGCCTGTGGCAACGATCACTGACTCGCCGTCCAGGGCGTGCTCGGCGGCCTGTGCCTGGTGGGCCCAGGGGTGTTCGACACCGGCTTCCTGGACGGTGGCGATCACCTCCGCGCGAATCCGGTCAGGCCAGACGGCATGGCGGCCCGCACGTGGGGGCAAGTGCTCCGTATGAGTGATGCGCGAAGCCCGGCTCGGTCCCGACGCCAGCCGGTCCAGAACCGTGCTCGGCGAGAGGCTGGACACGGGGTCCGCCGAGGGTCGATCGGTTCGCTGATTCTTGGCCATCGGCACCGAGTGTGTCACTGGCGTGACGGACAATGGAGCCAAGGCGTCGTGCACGCCCTGCGGTAAGTGATTGAATGCCATCGCGGCTGGCGAACCGTCCTGGGGGCTCTGCCGAGGTGTCCCATGGGATGACCGCTCGATAGCAAGGTGCTGGAGGATCCGTGGACCTGTCCCTGTCGACCCGTACCGTCGGCGATCGTACGGTCGTCGAGGTCGGTGGCGAAATCGACGTATATACCGCGCCCAAGTTGCGCGAACAGCTGGTCGAGCTGGTGAACGACGGGAGTTTCCACCTCGTCGTGGACATGGAGGGAGTCGACTTCCTCGACTCCACCGGGCTCGGTGTGCTGGTCGGCGGCCTGAAGCGGGTGCGTGCCCACGAGGGCTCGCTGCGCCTGGTCTGCAACCAGGAGCGCATTCTGAAGATCTTCCGTATCACCGGCCTCACCAAGGTGTTCCCGATTCACACCTCGGTCGAGGAAGCGGTGGCGGCCACCGACTGACCGACCGTTCAGGGAGCGGCGTGTGACCGCTCCCCGATCGGCCGTATAGACGACCGGTGGACCGGGCTTTCGGCGGCCCGGCCCTCCGACAGCACGCCCGTAGTCCCGAGGGGGATGCATGGCCACCGTTGAACTCCGCTTCAGCGCGCTGCCCGAGCACGTCAGGACCGCCCGTCTGGTGGCGGCAGCGGTGGCGCGCAGGTCCGGAGTGGACGAGGCCGTACTCGACGAGGTCAGACTCGCCGTCGGCGAGGCCTGCACCCGTGCCGTCGGGCTGCACCAGAGCAGCGGGATCACCGCCCCGGTGAAGGTGCTGCTGATCGAGGAGGAGAAGCAGTTCTCCATCGAGGTCGGCGACGAGGCACCGCGCTCGGCCCCCGGCGACAAGGCGCCCGGGGCGCTGGGCTCCGATCCGGACGTGGAGACCGAGGAGGACGAGATGGGCCTAGCTGTCATCAGCGGGCTCGTCGACGACGTCGAGGTCACCGCCGGAGAGCATGGCGGCTCGATCCGTATGACCTGGCCGACGACACCGCCGACCACGACGCTTTCCTGAGACCCGCCGCACGTTCACAGCCGAAGGGCCCTGCTGAGCAGGGCCCTTCGGCATTTCCGGAAGAGGGTGGCCGGGGTTTCTTCCCGGGCGTATCCCCGGCGCGCCTGAATTCGTGAATGAATTCACGATCAATCCAGGTGGGCGCCCCGATAATTTGATCAAGCGCCAATGCTTTAAAGGCATTACTATGCGAAGGCCAATTCCGTTTGCCGCGCTCTGTTTTGATCAGGTTCCGGTACCTACAATCCGTCCACATCTTGAGCTCAGCACAGGCGTCAAGGAGGACGAATGGCGGGGCTTTCTACCCCTCAGCAGTTTGACCACCCCACAACCTTCGCAGCCGCAGTTCTGACCGACGACAACCGCATCCTCGTGATGGTGATCGGCCTCGTGGCGCTGGCCGCGCTCGTGGTCGCGGGCATCCTGGTCCGCGAGGTGCTCGCGGCCGGTGAGGGCACCGACAGCATGAAGAAGATCGCGGCAGCGGTCCAGGAGGGCGCCAACGCCTATCTGGGACGGCAGTTGCGCACGGTCGGCGTATTCGCCGTGATCGTTTTCTTCCTGCTTCTGCTGCTCCCCGCGGACGACTGGAATCAACGCGCCGGACGGTCGATCTTCTTCCTGATCGGTGCGGTGTTCTCGGCGGCCACCGGCTATATCGGCATGTGGCTCGCCGTACGCAGTAATGTCCGTGTCGCCGCGGCGGCCCGGGAAGCGACCCCGGCGGAGGGTGAGCCGGAAAAGGATCTCACCGCCGTCTCGCACAAAGCAATGAAGATCGCTTTCCGCACGGGCGGCGTCGTCGGCATGTTCACGGTGGGGCTCGGTCTGCTGGGCGCCTCGTGCGTGGTGCTGGTGTACGCGGCCGACGCGCCCAAGGTGCTGGAGGGATTCGGCCTCGGTGCCGCCCTCATCGCCATGTTCATGCGCGTCGGCGGCGGCATCTTCACCAAGGCCGCCGACGTCGGCGCCGACCTGGTCGGCAAGGTCGAGAAGGGCATCCCGGAGGACGACCCGCGCAACGCCGCGACCATCGCCGACAACGTGGGCGACAACGTCGGCGACTGCGCGGGCATGGCGGCCGACCTCTTCGAGTCGTACGCCGTGACACTGGTCGCCGCGCTGATCCTCGGCAAGGCGGCCTTCGGCGACTCCGGGCTGGCCTTCCCGCTGCTCGTGCCGGCGATCGGTGTGATCACCGCCATGATCGGCATCTTCGCGGTGGCGCCACGCCGGACCGACCGCAGCGGCATGTCCGCGATCAACCGGGGATTCTTCATCTCCGCGGTGATCTCGCTCGTGCTGGTGGCGGTCGCGGTCTTCGTCTACCTGCCGTCGTCGTACGGCGGCCTCGACGGCGTCACCGACGCGGCGATCAAGGCCAAGGACGGCGATCCGCGGATCCTCGCGCTCGTCGCCGTGGCCATCGGCATCGTCCTCGCCGCGCTGATCCAGCAGCTGACCGGCTACTTCACGGAGACCAACCGCCGTCCCGTCATGGACATCGGCAAGACCTCGCTCACCGGCCCGGCCACCGTCATCCTCGCCGGGATCTCGCTCGGCCTCGAATCGGCCGTCTACACCGCCCTGTTGATCGGACTCGCGGTCTACGGGGCGTTCCTGCTCGGCGGTGCCTCGATCATGCTGGCGCTGTTCGCGGTGGCGCTGGCCGGTACGGGGCTGCTCACCACGGTCGGTGTGATCGTCGCCATGGACACTTTCGGGCCGGTCTCCGACAACGCGCAGGGCATCGCCGAGATGTCCGGTGACGTCGAGGGCGCGGGCGCGCAGGTGCTCACCAACCTGGACGCGGTGGGCAACACCACCAAGGCCATCACGAAGGGCATCGCCATCGCGACCGCCGTCCTGGCGGCGTCGGCGCTCTTCGGGTCGTACCGGGACGCGATCGTCACCGCCGCCAACGACGTCGGCGAGAAGGTCTCGGGCCCGGGCGCGCCGCTCAACCTGATGATGGACATCTCCCAGCCCAACAACCTGGTCGGGCTCATCGTCGGCGCCGCGGTCGTCTTCCTCTTCTCGGGGCTCGCGATCAACGCCGTCTCGCGGTCCGCGGGGTCCGTGGTCTACGAGGTGCGGCGGCAGTTCCGCGAGCACCCCGGGATCATGGACTACACCGAGACACCGGAGTACGGCCGCGTCGTCGACATCTGCACCAAGGACGCGCTGCGTGAGCTGGCCACCCCCGGCCTGCTCGCCGTGCTCACGCCGATCGCGGTCGGGTTCACGCTCGGCGTCGGCGCGCTCGGCTCGTTCCTCGCGGGCGCGATCGGCACCGGCACGCTGATGGCGGTCTTCCTCGCGAACTCGGGCGGTGCCTGGGACAACGCGAAGAAACTCGTCGAGGACGGCAACCACGGCGGCAAGGGCAGCGAGGCCCATGCCGCCACGGTGATCGGCGACACGGTCGGCGACCCGTTCAAGGACACCGCGGGCCCGGCCATCAACCCACTGCTGAAGGTGATGAACCTCGTCGCGCTGCTCATCGCGCCCGCGGTCATCAAGTTCAGCTACGGCGGCGACAAGAACATCGGGGTGCGCATCACGATCTCGGTGCTCGCGTTCCTCGTGATCGCCGTCTCCGTGTACATCTCCAAGCGGCGCGGGATCGCCGTGGGGGACGGGGACGACAACGACCGGTCGGCCAAGTCGGCGGACCCGGCCGTCGTGTCGTAGGAGGTCCAGCGGGACTCGGCTCAACGGGCGGGCGGGCGGCGCGAGTTGTGGGCGTCGCCCGCCCGCTTGGGCTGTGTTCAGGACCTCGCCGTGAGCCTTCTCTCGCTTGGTGCAAATGGCCCCAAAAGGTCTCCTATCGGACCTTGGGCCCGGAGGGGTGGCCCGTCCGCCGTGTATGTTCCGGGGCCGAGAGCCATGGAAGGGACCGATCCGGTGAACAAGAAGCTTGCGCTCGCACTGTCCGGCGGTGCGGTACTGGTACTGGGGCTGTCGGGATGCGGCGGCAGCGGCGACAACAGCGACGCCAAGCTGGACGCCTGGGCCAAGCAGGTCTGCGTCGCGGTACAGCCGCAGGCGAAGAAGATCGAGGCCGCCAACACGGCGATCCAGAAGGAGACCTCGGACAACAGCACCCCGGAAGAGGTCCAGAAGACCGACTCGCAGGCCTTCCAGGACATGTCCGACGCGTACAAGGCGATCGGGGCCGCCGTGAACACCGCCGGCGCGCCGGACGTCGACAACGGCGCGAAGAAGCAGCAGGACGCGGTCAAGGAGCTCAACGACATCTCCACGTCGTACGCCACCCTGAAGACGCAGGTGGACGCGCTGAACACCAAGGACCAGGCGAAGTTCGCGGACGGCCTCAAGGGCATCGCGACCTCCCTGGACAAGCTCAGCACGAGCGGGAACGACGCGCTGAAGACCCTCGAAGAGGGCGACGTCGGCAAGGCGATGACCAAGCAGGAGGCGTGCAAGACGGCGACGCCGGCGGCTTCCTCGTCGGCGGCCTGACCCGTCCGGAAATGGCGTCCCTATAGGACGTCGCCTCGGGGCCGCCTCCCGTAGGCAGCGATCTTTCAGCACCTGAAAGATGCCCCGGTACGCGTGCGTGCCGGGGCCTTCGGCCGCGCGGGCGCGGTGTCGGCGGGAGCGGCCACAATGGGGGTGTGAGTAACTCCAGCCTCCCCGCCCTGCCCGAATCCGACCGCCCGGAGGTCGCCGCCCGGCTCCGGGACGCCCTGCTCGGCGCCGCCTTCACCGCCGACGGACTGCTCGACCTGCTCGGCGCCCCCGCGTACACGGCGCTCGCCCGCAGCGAGACCGTGCCGGCGCTCCGGGCGACCAGAGGCGACACCCCGCTGGAGACGCTGGTCCGGCTGTTCCTCCTCCAGCAGCCCGTGCCGCACGCACGCGTGGCCGACGTCCTGCCCGTCACCGCGTGCCTGGAGAGCGGCTGGCTGGTCTCCGTGGGCACCGACGAGGTCGCCGCGACCGTGGACGTGCGGCCGTACGGCGGGCCCGACGGCGAGGACTGGTTCATCGTGTCCGACCTGGGGTGCGCGGTCGGCGGGGCCGGCGGGATCGGCAGCCGGGAGGAAGGCGTCGTCCTCGGGGTGGGCGGCGCGTCCACCACGCTCGCGGGGATCACCGTACGGACACCGGTCTCCGCCGCGCTCGACCTCGGCACCGGTTCCGGCATCCAGGCGCTGCACGCGTCCCGGCACGCCACGCGCGTGACGGCCACCGACCTCAACCCCCGTGCCCTGCACATCACCGCGCTCACCCTCGCGCTGTCCGGCGCGCAGGCCGCCGACCTCCGCGAGGGCTCGCTCTTCGAGCCGGTCCGGGACGACGAGACGTACGAACTCATCGTGTCCAATCCGCCGTTCGTGATCTCGCCGGGCGCGCGGCTGACGTACCGCGACGGCGGGATGGGCGGGGACGATCTGTGCCGGTCGCTCGTTCAGCAGGCGGGGGAGCGGCTGCGGGAGGGCGGATTCGCACAGTTCCTCGCCAACTGGCAGCACGTGGAGGGGGAGGACTGGCAGGACCGGCTGCGCTCGTGGGTGCCGCGCGGGTGCGACGCCTGGATCGTCCAGCGCGAGGTCCAGGACGTCACGCAGTACGCCGAGTTGTGGCTCAGGGACGCGGGCGACCACCGGGGCGACACGACCGCGTACGAGGCGCTCTACGACGCGTGGCTCGACGAGTTCGAGGCGCGCAAGGTCAAGGCCGTGGGCTTCGGCTGGATCACCCTGCGCAGGACGGACTCCGACGCACCCTCGATCACCGTCGAGGAGTGGCCGCACCCGGTCGAGCAGCCGCTCGGGGACACCGTGCGGGAGCACTTCGACCGGGTCGACTATCTGCGCGCCCATGACGACGCGGCCCTGCTCGCCGCCCACTTCAGGCTCGCCCCCGAAATCATCCAGGAACAGGTCGGGCTGCCCGGCGCGGAGGACCCCGAGCACGTCGTGCTGCGCCAGCACCGGGGGATGCGCCGGGCGACCAAGGTCGACACCGTCGGCGCGGGCTTCGCGGGCGTCTGCGACGGCACGCTGAGCGCGGGGCGCATCCTGGACGCGATCGCCCAACTCGTGGGCGAGGACCCGGTCCTGCTCCGCGATCGGACGCCGGCGCAGATTCGGTTGCTGGTGGAGCAGGGGTTCTTGGAGCCGGTGGGCTGAGCGGGTCGGGTCGGGGCGGGCGGCTGTCGCGCGTTGGCGGTGGGGCGGGTTCGGGTCGGCGGGCGCCGTGTGTGGGAGCGCCGGGCGGCGTCGTCGTGCGTGGGCTGGCTCGGCGGGCGCCCTCTGCTGCGCGGCTCGGCCGGGCCCGGCCCGGTACGGCGTCACGCGTGGGGCCTGTTCGTGCCCGTGAGTCGCGTGTGTCCGTATCCGGTGTGATTATTCGGGTCCGCTGTGGAAAAGACCTCTTGTCAGTGGCGGGTGCGAGGCTACCTTCGGAGACAGGTTCCACGCGTCCTCGGGGGAGGCGCGCCGTCTCGGTGGAGGCGTGATGGCCGGGGGTACGCCGGAACAAGGTGAGGGCAGGGTCGGCAACGGCCGCTACCGGGTGCTGCGCACGCTTGGCATGGGTGGCATGGGTGGCGCGGGCGGCGCGGGTCGCGTATGGCTCGCGTACGACGAGGAGTTGGCCTGCGAGGTCGTCGTGAAGGAGATCTCGCTGCCGGACGCGCGGGGTGTGCCGGACGTGCCGGGAGGCCTTGGCGAGCAGCTGGCTCGGCGCGTCGCGCGGGCGCGGCGTGAGGCGCGGCACGCGGCCACCAGGCTGCGCGGCCATCCGCATGTGGTGACCGTGCACGACGTGGTGGTCCACGAGGGCATGCCATGGATCGTGATGGAGTACGTCCCGGACGGCATCGACCTCCAGGCGGTCCTACGGCGTTCGGGCCCGCTGCCGCCCGCCCGGGTGGCCCGCATCGGGCTCGCCGTCCTCGAGGCGCTCACCGCCGGACACCGCAACGGCGTCCTGCACCGGGATGTGAAACCGGCCAACATCCTTCTGGCGCCGGACACTTCGGGTGACCCGTACGCACGCGTGCTGCTCACCGGCTACGGCATCGCCCTCCGATCCGAGTCCGCCGAACTCCGGCCCACCGCCGTGCCGGGAATCCCCGACTCGCCCGGCAACCTCGCCCCGGAGCGGGCTCGCGGCGAGCCGCCCACCCCGGCGGCGGATCTGTTCTCCCTCGGCGCGACGCTGTACGCCGCCGTCGAGGGGCGGGGGCCGTTCGATCGCCGGGTCGATTTCGCTCCGTTCACTGCGCTGCTCGGTGAGGAGCCGACGCCGGCCGTCCGCGCGGGCGAACTGGCGCCGGTGCTCCAGGGGTTGCTGGTCAAGGACCCGGTGTTGAGGTCGGCGCCGGAGCGGGTGGCGTTGGGGTTGGAGCGGGTGGCGCGGGGGGTTCGGGGTGCGCAGGGGGATGGGACGGCGGCGGGGACGGTGGGGTGGTTCGGGGCGGGGGTGGGTGGGTTCCGAGAGGGGGCGGATGGGCTCGGGCCGGGGGCGGATGGGGGTGCGTCTGGTTGGGCGGATGGCGGGGAAGTGGCGGGTCGGGGTGCGGATAGGGGTGTGTTCGGGAGGGGAGCCGACGGGGACGCTTTTGGCGGCGGAGCGGATGTGGGTGCGTTTGGGCGGGGGGCGGCCACGGATGCGTTAGGCGTGGGGGCGGACACGGACACGTCAGACGCGGGGGCGAACAGGGACACGTCAGGCGTGGGGGTGGACACGGACCCGGACGCGTCAGGTGTGGGGGCGGGCAGGGACGCGTTCGTCAGTGGTGGCGCCGGGGGCGCGTTCGTTCAGGGGGCGGATGGCTTCGGGCGGTTGCCGGACGGGTTCGGGCCGCCGCCGGAGGGGTTTGCGCCGGCGGCGGAGGGGCCTGGTCCGGCACCGGATGGATTCGGCCTAGGACCGGATGGGTTCGGTTCGGCGCCGGAGGGAGTCGGCGTGGCATCGGATGACTCCGCTTCGGAGCAAGGGGGTTCCGGTTCGACATCGGAGGGGGCCGGCTCGGGCCAGGGGGGTTCCGGTTCGGCGGCGGACGGGTTCGGCTCGGCGCCGGGTGGCCGGGGCTCGGCTGATCAGCCGCTGGGGTCTGTCGCTGACGGTGTGTCCAGGCCGGGTGGGAGTGGCTCAGCGGGCTACGGGGGAAGTGGCCGGTATGGCGATACCCCCGGCGGCTCACCCGGGTACGTCGAGAGTGATCAGCCCGCTCATGCGGAGAGTGGGACTCAGGGGGCAGCCCCGGGCGGGGCACAAGGCCGATTCCCGGGTGGGGCACAAGGCCAACTCCCGGGAGGGTCCCGGCGTCAACTCCCGGGCGGGCCGTCCCGATACGCCTTGGGCGGTCCCTACGTAGGCGGCCCCTACGCTCCCCGGACCCCGGAGGGAACCGGGGCCACCCACCCGGACACGGCGCCGTACGGTGACCGGCCCGCGGCAGCCCTCGGGGGCTTCACACCCGTAGGCCGCCCCACTGCGGGCAGCCCGCGGACGCCAGGTACACCGGAGGCCTCGGGAACACCGGAGACTCCGAGCGCTCCGGAGGCTCCGGGCATCCCGCAGGCCCCCGGCATCTCGCACACGGCAGGCATCCCGCAGACCCCGGGAGCCCCGCAGGCCCCGAACACCTCCGGCATGTCGCACACTCCGGGAACCTCGAAGATTCCGTACGACATCCCGCACTCGTCGGCCACCCTGCCGACCCCCAACACTCCAGAGGCCCCCGGCATCTCGTCTGCGCCAGGCAATCCGCAGGCCCTGCACACTCCGGGCACTATGCCGACCCTCGGCACCCCCCACACCCCCGGCACCTCGCCCTCGCCAGGCAACCCGCAAGCCCTGCACACCCCGGGCACCCCCCCGACCTCCGGCACCCCGCACACCCCGGGCGCCCCGCCGACCCCCGGCGCTCCCCACACTCCCGGCACCCCACAACCCCTTAGCACCCCGCCATCCCGGGACACCCCGCCGCCCCCAGAGACCCCACAACCCCCAATCACGCCACCAACACCCAACTCCCCACCCCCCGCCACCTCCCCGTACTCCCCGCAAAGCCACCCCGGCCCGCCCGAGCGCACCCCGCACGGCGAATGGAACCCCTACGCGAACACCCCCACGACGCCCTACGAGCAGCCGTATCCGGGACCTCACCAGGACGCGCACCAGGATGCGCACCAGGACCCTCGGCCGAGCCCTTACCAGGGCACCGCGCCGACACCCCCGTACGCGGGCCGGCACGGTCGGCCGGGGTCTGGCGTCGGCGGGCCGGCGCATGGAGGCGGGCGGCGGCGGATGCCGTTCGTCGCGATCCTCGCCCTCGTCGTAGCCGTCGTCCTCGTGGTCGCCGGTGGCGTCTGGGCCGCGACCTCGTTGAGCAGCGGCGGCAAGCACACGGCGGCGACGAAGAAGGCATCCCCGGACGGGTCGCCGTCATCCGGGACCGGTGCCAGTGCCAGTGCCAGTGCCGGTGCCGACTACCCGTACGGGCCCGATGTCGGGCTCAAGAAGGCGCTCCGGACCGGAGATTGCGTGCGTGCCGTGTGGACGGGAACGGCGTTCTCGTCGCGGCCCGAGCTGCGGGTCGTGGACTGTGCGCACGGCGTGCCGGACGGGCAGGTGATGGCCGTCGACGCGACGAGGGACTTCGCCGACGCGCGGGATCACGGGGGTGAGCGGTGCTCGGGTGACGTCAAGGGGGTGGTCGGGGCGCTGGCCGACGCGGGTGTCTACGCGCTCACGCCGACCGAGGCCGGTTTCCGGGCCGCCGGGCGCGGTACGGCGTGTCTCGTGCTCGGCCGGCACGTGCCGATCGGTGGCGCGATAGGGCGCTTCCGGAGCACCGGGTCAAACGTGTGGACCACCGAGATGAGCGTCGGCGACTGCTGGCTGTACGTCGATCACACGACGTACTTCACCGCGACCCTGACCGACTGTGCCGATCAGCACACCGACCAGGTGATCGGTTCTGTGACCGCCCCGAAGGCGATGGCGTTCGAGGACGCGCTGCGGCGGGCGAACACGCTGTGCGCCAACAGGTTCGAGTCGACTTGGGCACCCGGATCCGACCGTTCCGTCTTCGGGTATCTGTCCGACGAGAACAATTGGAAGGCCGGTTTCGACTCCGTCGTGTGCACCGTCGGGGAGGCCGACCGCTCCCGGACGACCGGCGCGATATCGTCCTCCGGCGCGACCGCCTGAGCGCTGTCCGCCGCGAGTTCACCCGGGGTTGGCCCGCCCGTCGCCCGCGGGTGCCAGCCTCCGGGACCGTGGCATCCGGCCGGGAGGGGACACGCATGGAGAGCGGGCCTGCGATCTTCGCGGGGTTGGTGTTCGCCCTGTTCGGAGGCGCGCTGCTGCTGTGGACCGTGGTCAGGGTCCGGCACCGCGAACCCGTCGCCCAAGGTGTGAACCCGGTCGCATCGGCGACCCTCGCGAGCCTCGCCGCGGTCGTCGCCCTCCTGCTCGGCACCTGGTGCTTCCTGCACGTCTGAGCAGCGCACCGTAGCCGCGGCACGGACCGTCGGCGGACGGTCGGCGGACAACTGGGCGATCACTCTCCGGACGGCTCGGAAGAGGCCGGTGGGGACTCCGGGCGGCAGGAATGGCGGTAGTCGGGTTACCGTTCGAGTGGCCGTTGCGGGCTTTTACCGTTTGACACGGGGGCGGGATGTACCGTCACACTCCGCAGCGTCACCATGACCCGACCCCGGGGGAAGCGACTCCGGGGGAGGCCCCAGCGTCGACCGGAGAGAAGAGCGAAGTTGTCCCCGACCAGCGAGACCGCACACGGCGGCCGCCGACTCGTCATCGTCGAGTCCCCTGCCAAGGCGAAGACGATCAAGGGCTACCTCGGCCCCGGATATGTCGTCGAGGCGAGCGTCGGGCACATCCGCGACCTTCCCAACGGCGCCGCGGAGGTGCCTGAGAAGTACACCGGCGAGGTCCGCCGCCTCGGTGTGGATGTCGACCACGACTTCGAACCGATCTATGTGGTCAACGCCGACAAGCGGGCCCAGGTCAAGAAGCTCAAGGACCTCCTCAAGGACTCCGACGAACTCTTCCTGGCCACCGATGAGGACCGCGAGGGCGAGGCCATCGCGTGGCACCTCCTGGAGGTCCTGAAGCCCAAGGTCCCGGTCAAGCGCATGGTGTTCCACGAGATCACCAAGGACGCGATCCGCGCCGCCGTGGCCAACCCGCGCGACCTGAACCAGCTGATGGTCGACGCCCAGGAGACCCGCCGCATCCTCGACCGCCTCTACGGCTACGAGGTCTCGCCGGTCCTCTGGAAGAAGGTCATGCCGCGCCTGTCGGCCGGCCGTGTCCAGTCCGTCGCCACCCGGCTCGTCGTCGAGCGGGAGCGCGAGCGCATCGCCTTCCGTTCCGCCGAGTACTGGGACCTGACCGGCACCTTCGGGACCGGTCGGGCCGGTGACGCGAGCGACCCGTCGACCCTGGTCGCCCGTCTTCAGGCGGTCGACGGCAAGCGCGTCGCCCAGGGACGCGATTTCGACTCCCTCGGCCAGATCAAGGGCGCGAACACCCTCCACCTGGACGAGGCCAACGCCCGCGCGCTGGCCGCCGCCCTGGAGGACACGCGGTTCGCCGTCCGGTCCGTCGAGTCGAAGCCGTATCGACGCTCTCCGTATGCGCCGTTCCGTACGACGACGCTCCAGCAGGAGGCCAGCCGCAAGCTCGGCTTCGGCGCGAAGGCCACGATGCAGGTCGCGCAGAAGCTGTACGAGAACGGCTACATCACCTACATGCGTACGGACTCCACGACCCTGAGCGAGACGGCCGTCACCGCCGCCCGCGCCCAGGTGACGCAGCTGTACGGCGCCGACTACCTGCCGGCCCAGCCGCGCGTGTACGCCGGGAAGGTCAAGAACGCCCAGGAGGCGCACGAGGCGATCCGTCCTTCGGGTGATCGTTTCCGCACGCCCGCCGAAACCGGCCTGACCGGCGAACAGTTTAAGCTCTACGAGCTGATCTGGAAGCGGACCGTCGCCTCCCAGATGAAGGACGCGGTCGGAAACTCCGTCACCGTGAAGATCGCGGGCACCTCGTCCGACGGCCGGGACGTCGAATTCAGCGCCTCCGGGAAGACGATCACCTTCCACGGCTTCCTGAAGGCCTACGTGGAGGGCGCCGACGACCCGAACGCCGAGCTGGACGACCGCGAGCGCCGGCTGCCGCAGGTCGCCGAGGGTGACGCGCTCACCGCCGAGGAACTCACGGTCGACGGGCACGCCACCAAGCCCCCGGCCCGCTACACCGAGGCCAGCCTGGTCAAGGAGCTCGAAGAGCGCGAGATCGGCCGCCCGTCGACGTACGCGTCGATCATCGGCACGATCCTCGACCGCGGCTACGTCTTCAAGAAGGGCACGGCCCTGGTGCCGTCCTTCCTGTCCTTCGCCGTGGTCAACCTCCTGGAGAAGCACTTCGGGCGGCTCGTCGACTACGACTTCACCGCCAAGATGGAGGACGACCTCGACCGCATCGCCAGCGGCGAGGCACAGGCCGTGCCGTGGCTGCGGCGCTTCTACTTCGGCGAGGGCGAGGCCCGCGGCGCCGCCGAGGCCGGCAACGGCGACGGCGACCACCTCGGCGGCCTCAAGGAACTCGTCACCGACCTGGGCGCGATCGACGCCCGCGAGGTGTCGTCCTTCCCGGTCGGCAACGACATCATGCTGCGCGTCGGCCGCTACGGCCCCTACGTGGAGCGCGGCGAGAAGGACTCCGAGAACCACCAGCGCGCCGACGTCCCCGAGGACCTCGCGCCGGACGAGCTCAGCGTCGAGCACGCCGAGGAACTGCTCGCCAAGCCGAGCGGCGACTTCGAGCTGGGCGTCGACCCCGAGTCGGGCCACCAGATCATCGCCCGCGACGGCCGCTACGGCCCGTACGTCACCGAGGTGCTCCCCGAGGGCACCCCGAAGACCGGGAAGAACGCCGTCAAGCCGCGTACGGCCTCGCTGTTCAAGTCGATGTCCCTGGACACGGTGACACTCGCCGATGCCCTCAAGCTGATGTCGCTGCCCCGCGTCGTCGGCAAGGACGCCGAGGGCGTCGAGATCACCGCGCAGAACGGCCGCTACGGGCCGTACCTGAAGAAGGGCACGGACTCCCGCTCGCTGACGGCCGAGGACCAGCTCTTCACGATCACCCTCGAAGAGGCGCTGGAGATCTACTCCCAGCCCAAGCAGCGCGGCCGGGCCGCCGCCAAGCCGCCGCTGAAGGAACTGGGCACCGACCCGGTCAGCGAGAAGCCCGTCGTCGTCAAGGACGGCCGTTTCGGGCCGTACGTCACCGACGGCGAGACCAACGCGACCCTGCGCTCCGGCGACAGCGTCGAGGACATCAGCCCGGAGCGCGGCTACGAGCTGCTCGCCGAGAAGCGGGCCAAGGCGCCCGCCAAGAAGACGGCGAAGAAGGCCCCGGCGAAGAAGGCGGCGGCCAAGAAGGCGCCCGCCAAGAAGACGACGACGGCCAAGAAGACCGTGGCGAAGAAGACGACGACGGCCGCCAAGAAGACGACGGCCGCCGCCACCGCCAAGAAGACGGCCTCCTCCAAGGTCACGTCCGAGGACTGACGGACGAGAGCTGACGGATGAGTCCTGACGGACGAGAGCTCACGGTCCGTCGGGCTCCCGCCTGAGAACCGATCAGCACACGCTTCCTGCACCACAAGGTCGCGAAACACACGCCCCGGCATCACTTTGGTGTCGGGGTGTGTGCGGCTCCGGGCGGGCGCGGCTTGATGTCGGTGGCTGCGGATAGGCTGAAAGCATGACGCCAGCCGAGCAGCCAACGGGCCACCAGCCGGCCCCCGACGACGCCCTTGTCGCGGACTCCCGCGAGCGTGCCGTCCGCGCCCTGCTGCGCCAACCGCAGCTCAAGCGGCTGTGGAGTGCGCAGTTCGTGACGGGTGTCGGTGACACCCTCGCCCTGCTGGTCCTGGTCGTGCTCGCCTTCCAGGCGGCGATCGCCCAGGGCTCGTTCGGCGGTGGTTATCGGGGTGTGGCGTTCGCGGTGGCGACCGTCTTCGGGGCGCGCGTCCTGGCGACGCTGCTCTTCGGGGCGGTGCTGCTCGGCCCGCTCACCTCGCTCACTTCCCAGGAAGGGCCGCTCGACCGGCGTTGGACCATGGTCGGCGCGGACGGCCTGCGGGCCGCACTGTTGATCGTCGCCCCCCTGTGGATCGACTGGACTCCGGACAACGCACTGGCGGTGCTCCTGGTGACCGCCTTCGTCACCGGAGTCGCCGAGCGCTTCTGGACGGTGTGCCGCGAGAGCGCGGCGCCCGCCCTGCTGCCGGCCCCGCCGCCCGAGGGCGCCACGGTCCGGCCGCTGCCCGACCACATGGACGCCCTGCGCAGGCTCTCGCTCCGCACGAGCTTCGTGGCCATCCCGCTCGCCGCCGCCGCACTCGTCGTGGCGGCCCTGCTCAACAACCTGCTGGGCACCGGCGTCGCGTGGTTCGACCAGCACCAGGCCGCACTCGGTTCGTACCTCGCGGCCGGGCTGTTCGCCGCGTCCCTCTCCGTCCTGACCGCCCTGGAACTGCCCGGAATCCGCACCCCGCGCGCGCGGTCGCCGCTCGAAGGGCTGCGCCGCCCCCGGACGGGCACCGGCATCGACAAGGGCCGTACGGGCGCGATCGCGCTGCTCGTGATCGCCTGCGCGGCCGTCGCCGGGGCGATCTCCGCCGCCGTCGCCGTGTCCGTGCTCCAGGCCAAGGATCTGCACGGCGGCCCGGTGACCTTCGGGCTGCTGGTGCTCGGCCTGACCGGCGGAGTCGTGATCGGCATCCGTACGGCGCCCTCGCTGCTGCCGACCCTGTCCCGCCGCCGGCTGCTGACCCTCGCCATCGCCTTCACCGGCGTCGCGCTGCTCGCCGCCGGCCTGGTCCCGGACGTCACCACCGTGCTGCTGATCGTCGCGCTCGCCGGCATCGGCGCGGGCGTGGCCGCCAACACCGGGCACACCCTGCTCGACCAGGAGGCCGAGGACTACCGCAAGGCCCGCACGACCGAGCACCTGCACGCGGTCGTCCGGGTCGCGGTGGCGCTCGGCGCGCTGATCGCCCCCCTGGTGGCGGCGCTGATCGGCCCGCACCGCCTGGAGAACGGCAAGTTCGTGTTCGCGCACGGCGGTGCCGCGTTCACCCTGATGCTGGTCGGTGCCCTGCTGCTGCCGGTCGCCGCGCTGGTCCTGGCCAAGGTCGACGACCGCGCGGGAGTGCCGCTCCGCCACGACCTGCGGGACGCGCTGCTCGGCGGCGACGACCCCGAGACGGTCCCCGCGACCAGCGGCTTCTTCATCGCCCTGGAGGGCGGCGACGGCGCCGGCAAGTCCACCCAGGCCGAGGCACTCGCCGAGTGGATCCGGGGCAAGGGACACGAGGTCGTGCTGACCCGCGAGCCCGGTGCGACCCCGGTCGGCAAGCGGCTGCGGTCGATCCTGCTCGACGTGTCGTCGGCGGGACTGTCCCACCGCGCGGAGGCCCTGCTCTACGCCGCCGACCGCGCGGAGCACGTCGACACCGTCGTACGGCCCGCCCTGGAGCGCGGAGCGGTCGTCGTCTCCGACCGCTACATCGACTCCTCCGTCGCCTACCAGGGCGCGGGCCGGGACCTGTCCCCGACCGAGATCGCCCGCATCAACCGCTGGGCGACCGCCGGACTCGTCCCGCACATGACCGTCCTGCTGGACGTGGACCCGGAGACCGCCCGCGAGCGGTTCACGGAGGCGCCGGACCGACTGGAGTCGGAGCCCGCCGAGTTCCACGCGCGCGTACGGTCCGGTTTCCTCACGCTGGCCGCCGCCGACCCCAGCCGCTACCTCGTGGTGGACGCGGGCCAGGAGCCCGAGGCCGTCACCACGGTGATCAGGCACCGCCTCGACACTGTCCTGCCGCTCTCCGAGGCCGAGATCAAGGCCCAGGAGGAGGCGCGCAAGGCCGCCGAGGAGGAGGCCCGCCGCAAGGCCGAGGAAGAGGCCGCGCGCAAGGCCGAGGAGGAGCGCCTGGAGCGCGAGCGCCAGGAGCGGCTCGCCCAGCTGCGCGCCGAGGAGGAGGAGCGCAAGCGGCGCGAGCTGGAGGAGGCCCAGCGTCGCGAGGCCGAGCGCCAGGCCGAGGAGGCCCGGCAGCGCGCCGAGGACGCACGCAGGCGTGCCGAGGAGGAGAAGGCACGCCTCCTGGCCGAGGAGGAGGCCCGCGCCGCCGAGGAGTCCCGCCGCAGGGCGGAGGCCGACCGGCTGCGTAAGCAGGCCGAGGACGAGGCCCGGCTGCGCGCCGAGGCGGAGGCACGTCGGCTGGAGAAGCAGCGCAAGGCCGAGGCGGCCCTGCTCGCGGCCGAGGAGGCACGCCGGTTGGCGGCCGAGGCGGCGGCCGCTGCGGAGCGGGCTGCCCGTCAGCCGACGGCTCCTCCGGTCCCGGGGGTCAGGCCCGAGGCGTCGACCGTGCAGACGCCGGTGGTGAAGCCGTCCGGTGCTGGTGCGGGTGGCCGGTCGGCGGAGGACACGGCCGTGCTGCGGTCGGTGTCTCCGGACGCCGAGAAGCGCGACTCCGACGTACGTGACTCCGACGTACGTGACTCCGAGACGACGGCCGAGCTGCCGCAGCCGCCGGCTCCCGCGGGGGCGGCGGACGAGACGGCCGTACTGCCGCCGGTGTCCGCCACGGAGGAGACGGCGGTACTGCCGCCCGTCCCGTCCGGTGCGGCCGACGAGACGGCCGTGCTGCCGCCGGTCGGCGCGGCGGACGAGACCGCGGTGCTGCCGCCGGTGCGCGACCACGGTCCTTCGGACCGGGTGCCTGCCGGGTACTTCCGGGACGAACGGCCCGGCGACCGCGCCGATGGCGGCGAGGACCGCACCCGCGAGCTGCCCCAGGTCGACGAGCATGGCACCCCCCGGCGCCGGCCGCGTCCCGACTGGGCCGAGGAGACCCCGCTGGACGACCTGCCCTCCCTGGCCGACGAACTGCTCGGCCCGCGCGAGGACGGCGACCACGACGACGACACCGGGCGGCGGGGTCGTGGGCGGGGGCGTCGGGGCTGAGGTCTGTGGGGTGCGGGGCTTAGGGTCGCGGGCGCGCGGGGCTCATGGTGACGGCGGGCGCGCAGGTCTGACGGTGATGGGGTGTCGGGCTGATGGTGACGGGCGCCCGGGGTTGACGGTGACGGGGTGTGGGCTGACGGCCATGGGCGCGCAGGGTGGATGGTGACGTGGGCCGAGGGGGTGGCGGCGTCGGTCGGGGTGGTGACCCGCGCCTCGTGTGTGCGCCCCGGCATCAGTGCCCCGCACGCAGCGGTCGGCCCTTCCGGATCGGGCCCCGCACGCGGCGCCCGGCCCTTCCGGATCGGCGTCCCGCACCCGGCTTCCTCCCGATCGGAGCCCACGCCCAGCTCTGGCCCCCTCTCGGTCGGACCCCCACACGCAGCTCCCGTCCCCTTCCGATTGGCGCCCCGCACCCGGCTCCCGCCCACTCCCAGTCGGGGTCCCGCACCGGCTCCCACCCACCCCGAGTCGGGGTCCCGCACTCGGCTCCCGACCCCACCCAATCAGCGCCCCCACCCAACTCCGCCCCCTCCCGATCGGCGCCCCGCACAACACCCTGGCCCCGTTGTCAGTGGTGGCCCGCACAATGGATTCCGTGACTCGAAGCGTGACGAAAGGGCCGGTGACCCATGACGGTGTGGGATGACCTGGTGGGGCAGGAGAAGGTGAGTGAGCAGCTCGATGCCGCCGCTCGGGACGCCGACGCCTTCGTCACCGCCGCGAGCACCGGCACGGCCCCGCCGGAGGCGTCGAAGATGACGCACGCCTGGCTGTTCACGGGCCCGCCCGGCGCCGGGCGGAATCAGGCGGCGCGGGCCTTCGCCGCCGCGTTGCAGTGCGTGAGCCCCGACCGCGCGCTCGGCGGCAGCCCCGGCTGCGGCTTCTGCGACGGCTGTCATACGGCGCTGATCGGCACCCACGCCGACGTCACCACGGTCGCCGCGGTCGGCACGCAGATCCTCGCCGACGACATGCGGGACACGGTCCGCAAGTCCTTCACGTCACCGGCGACGGGCCGTTGGCAGATCATCCTGGTCGAGGACGCCGAGCGGCTTAACGAGAAGTCGGCCAACGCGGTCCTCAAGGCCGTGGAGGAACCCGCTCCCCGCACGGTGTGGCTCCTCTGCGCCCCCTCGATCGAGGACGTCCTCCCCACGATCCGCTCCCGTTGCCGCCACCTGAACCTGACGACGCCCTCGGTCGACGCCGTCGCCGACCTGCTCATCCGGCGGGAAGGCGTCGAGCCCGCCGTGGCGATGGCCGCCGCGCGTGCCACGCAGGGCCATGTCGACCGGGCCCGCCGCCTGGCCACCGACCCGGCCGCCCGCCAGCGCCGGGCCGCCGTCCTGAAGCTGCCGTTGCGCGTCGAGGACGTCGGCGGGTGTCTCAAGGCCGCCCAGGAGCTGGTGGACGCGGCCGCCGAGGACGCCAAGCAGCTGGCCGAGGAGGTGGACGACAAGGAGACCGAGGAGATGAAGGCGGCCATGGGCGGCGGCCAGGGCAGCCGGATGCCGCGCGGCACGGCCGGGGTGATGAAGGACCTGGAGGACAAGCAGAAGCGCCGGAGAACGCGGACGCAGCGCGACAGCCTCGACCTCGCGCTGACCGACCTCACCGCGTTCTACCGGGATGTGCTCGCCCTCCAGCTCGGTTCCCGGGTGGCGATCGCCAACGCGGACGCCGAGGACGCGTTGGAGCGGCTCGCGCGGGCCGGTTCGCCGGAGTCCACGTTGCGCCGTATCGAGGCGATCGGCGCGTGCAGGGACGCGCTCGACCGCAATGTGGCTCCGCTGCTCGCGGTGGAGGCGATGACGTTGGCGCTCAGAGCGGGTTGAGGGGGCTGGGCGGGCCGGGTGGGGTGATCCGCTGGCGTGGCCGGATGGGCGGCGGGTTGATTCGTCGGAGGGTGACGGACGCGAGGTTGACGGCGTAACTCGTCCGGGGCCGATCATGCACGTACGGCATTCAAGAGATCGCGCAGCGTTACGCTCGGGCGATGCACATCAGGCGCCCCCTTCGCCGGCCCAGCCGGAGCAGTCAGCCGAGTCAGCCCAGCGAGGTCGAGGTCCGTCGAAGTAGCCGGAGTCGGCACGGGAGTCGGCGCAGCCGCACCCACAGGACCGGTGGCGCGCTGCTCGCCGTAGCCGCGCTGCTCGTGTCCGCGTGTTCCTCGGGGGGTTCGACGACGGCCGCGAGTCCGGCAGCGGACGTGGCGCTGGCCGCGCTGCCGCGGGCGACGCCGTCCACGCTGACGTCGTACTACGGGCAGAAGCTCAGCTGGCACACCTGCGGTGTCCCCGGTTTCGAGTGCGCCACGATGAAGGCGCCGCTGGACTACGCCAAGCCCGGCGCCGGCGACATCCGGCTCGCGGTCGCCCGCAAGAAGGCCACTGGGAAGGGCAAGCCGCTCGGTTCGTTGATGGTGAATCCGGGCGGGCCGGGCGGTTCGGCGGTCGGCTATCTCCAGCAGTACGCCGGGATCGGCTACCCGGCGGAGATCCGCGCCCGCTACGACATGGTCGCGATGGACCCCCGCGGTGTCGCCCGCAGCGAGCCGGTGGAGTGCCTCGGCGGGCGGGCCATGGACACGTTCACGCAGACCGACACCACCCCCGACGACCAGCGCGAGACCACCGCACTCGTCGACGAGTACAAGAAGTTCGCGGAAGGCTGCGGCGCTCACTCAGCCGGCCTCCTGCGCCATGTCTCGACGGTCGAGGCGGCGCGTGACATGGACATTCTGCGGGCGGTGCTAGGGGACCGGAAACTGACGTACGTCGGGGCGTCGTACGGCACGTTCCTCGGCGCGACGTACGCGGGACTCTTCCCCGGCCGGGTCGGCCGCGTCGTCCTGGACGGCGCGATGGACCCGTCGCTACCCGCGCGCCGCATGAACCTCGACCAGACGGCGGGCTTCGAGACGGCGTTCCAGTCCTTCGCGAAGGACTGCGTACGGCAGACCGACTGCCCGCTCGGCGGCAGGCGTACGACGCCGAAGCAGGTCGGCGACAACCTGAAGGCCTTCTTCAAGAAGCTCGACGCACACCCGATCCCCACCGGTGACGCGGACGGCCGCAAGCTCGGCGAGGCGCTCGCCACCACCGGCGTCATCGCGGCGATGTACGACGAGGCGGCCTGGCCGCAGCTGCGCGAGGCGCTCACGTCGGCGATGAAGGAGCACGACGGCGCGGGCCTGCTGGTCCTCTCCGACAGCTACTACGAGCGTGACGCCGACGGCCGCTACTCGAACCTGATGTTCGCCAACGCCGCCGTGAACTGCCTCGACCTGCCGCCCGCGTTCACCTCCCCCGACCAGGTCGAACAGACCCTCCCCGACTTCGAGAAGGCGTCCCCCGTCTTCGGCCGCGGCCTCGCCTGGGCGTCCCTGAGCTGCGCGTACTGGCCGGTCAAGGCCACGGGCGAGCCGCACCGCATCGAGGCGAAGGGCGCCGCCCCCATCGTGGTCGTCGGCACGACCCGCGACCCGGCGACACCGTATCCATGGGCCCAGTCGCTGGCCCACCAGCTGTCTTCGGCCCGGCTGCTCACGTACGTCGGCGACGGTCACACGGCTTACGGCCGGGGCAGCTCGTGCATCGACTCGACGATCGACGCGTATCTGCTGCGCGGGACCCCGCCCGGGGAGGGAAAGCGCTGCTCGTAGGCTGGGTGCCGCCGGGTTCGGGGGTGCGTCCGGGGGGTGTACGGAGCACCCCCAGAAACTGTGTAGACTTTCCGACGTTGCTGATCGCACCATGGTGTGGACAGCGCGCCGCCTTAGCTCAGATGGCCAGAGCAACGCACTCGTAATGCGTAGGTCTCGGGTTCGAATCCCGAAGGCGGCTCGGATTAACCCCAGGACTCACTCGCCGTGACCTGGGGTTTTTTCATGCCTGGGGCGTGGCGGGGCGCACGATGGGGATGCCGTGGGAGTGCTTGCGTGAGCGATGCGTGAGCGGAGCGGCTCGGGGATCTACTTCTTGGGCTTCCGGCGCTTGGCCTTCTTGCCCGCCTTGGCCTGGGCTTTCGGTTTGAGCTTCGGCTTGCCGCCCTTTGCCTTGCCGGCGTTCTTGGCCTTCTCCTTCTTCGCGGCCTTGCGTGCCGCTTCCTCGGCCTCGGCCTTGCGCTGGAGAGGGACGAGCTTCGCTGTGGCCTCGGCGGCGCTCTTGCCCACGTGGGGGAGCACGCTCTGGTAGATGTCCCGCGTGATCCGGGTGTCGCTGTGCCCGAGGGTGTCCGACACGATCTTGATGTCGATGTCGGCGGCGAGCATGAGGGTGGCAGCGCCGTGGCGCAGGTCGTGCAGCCGGATCGGCGGGAGGCCGGAGGCGGCGACGAGCCGCTCGAAGAGGTCGGTCACCTTGCCGGGGTGGAGCCAGGAGCCGTCTTCCTGTGTGAAGACGTGGCCGGTGTCGACCCAAGCCGATCCCCATTCTTCGCGGGCAGCGTCCTGGCGTTCACGGTGGCGCTTCAGGACATCGACGGTGTCGTCGTCGAGCGCGACCACGCGATAGCCGCTGTCCGTCTTGGGATCGGACGCCTCGACCTCCCAGCCGTCCTGCACGAGTTGGGAGGAGACGGTGAGCGAGTGGGTGTCGAGGTTCGTCTCCGACCACGGCTGCCCGCACGCCTCGCCACGGCGCAGGCCGCGGAAGGCGATCAGGTGCCACATCGCGTACAGCCGGTCATCGGCGACGAAGTCCAGGAAGGCGCCGGTCTGTTGGGGCGTCCAGACCATCACGGGCGACGGCTTCTCTCCCGTCTGCTCCCACTTGGCGACCCGCTCGTCCGTCCAGACCAGGGCCTTCGGCTTGCGTACGGGGTCGATCTCGACGTAGGCGGCCGGGTTGAACGTGATGATCTGCTGGCCGATCGCGTCATTTAGGGCCGCACGAAGGGTCGCCTTGATGTGCTGGCGTGTGGCGGGGCCGGTGATGCGCCGGAAGGGCGGCATCTCGTCGATCGCGGCCTTCATCGCCTTACGGCGGGCACGGTGCTCCGCGCCCTTCCATGGGATGGTCGCCAACTCGTCGAGTGCGGCTCGGCGTTGGGCGTTGTCCTCCAGGATCTGGGCGTTGGCGTCGCGGATGTCGGTGAACATCTCGCTGAGGTGGCTGACGCGCAGCCGGTCCAAGCGCCGGTTGCCGATGCGCGGCTTCAGGTGGACGCGGATGTCGGTCTCGTAGCGGTTGAGGCCGGACTTGCGTATGCGCTTGCCGGCCAGCCACCGGTCGAGCCATTCGGTGACGGTCAGGCTGCCGATGAGGTCCCGGCCGGCGTTGAGGCGCCGCCGCGTCTCCTCGACCTCGGGCAGGGGCGAGCGCTCGCGGCTGACCTCGGCCAGCATCTCAGCGATGAGTTCGGTGCCCTCGGGGTCGTCCGATTCGGCGAGTCCGAGGAGGGCGCGTACGTGGTCGAGGTCGGCCTGGGCGGCCTTGAGACTGCCGTATCCGCCACGGGCGAAGGAGCGACGGCTGCCGTCCTCGCGAGGTGAGAGCTCCTGGCGTACGGAGTAGGTGCAGTGGTTCCTGCTGTTGCGCTTGGGGCAGGAGGTGCCGAGTTCCTTGCCGGTCTTCGGGTCGCGGCAGGAGCAGCGGCGGTAGGTGGAGCCCTTCAAAGATCATTCTCCTCGGTGGTGTCGGGGTCGGTGCCGGTCGATTCGATGGCGCTGATGACGTCGGGCCACAGGTGTGGGGGTGTGACGCCCTCTTCCTCGATAAAGGCGCGGACCCGGTGCAGGCGTCTCTTGGCCTTCTCGGCGGCTACGGCGGCCTGCGCCTGGGCTCGAAGGGCCTCGGCCTTTCGATCCGCGTTGGGGGCGGTCTTGGCCTGGTAGCGGGCGTGTTCCTCGTCTTGCTGTGCGCGGCGCATCTGCTCCTGCGCGGCGTGGTGGGCGCGGAAGTAGCGGAGCATGTCGTCGTCCGTGCCGAGCGCGGTCTCCTCCCCGGTGAACCAGCGCAGCGCGTTCAGCGACGTGGTCGGGTGCTGGAGAGGAAGGCGTTGTACGTCCTCGACGTAGCCGACGGGATAGAGCAGGCAGATGGGCGGGGTGTTGAGCGCCTCGGCCAGCACCATGACGTCTACCAAGGGCAGGTTGGAGCGACGCCCGGACTCCATGTTGGCGATGACGTTGCGAGGGATCGGATGGCCGATCTCCTCGCACTTGTCGGCCAAGTCCTGCGCGCTCCAACCCAGTTCCTTCCGTCGTCTGCGGACCTCGCCGGCCACGGTGGACATGACCTGGTCCACCCACTCCGGGACGTCGTCCCCGTCGTCGGCTTTCTTCTCTCCAGGATGGCTACGGCGTTGTGTCATGGAGACACGTTAGCTCGCTTAGCGTTGATTCCAAGACCTGGAGACGGACGCGGAGGTCACGTTCGCCGTGGGCTCAGTCATGGATGGAGTGCGCATGCGCGAGAACGAAGACGCCGGATGGGTGAAGGGGATGGGTCGCGAGGAGCTTCTGAGGCTCCCGGCGGCCGTTGACCTGGAGACGGGCAACCGGGCGTTGGGGCTCGGCCGGAGCAAGGGCTACGAACTGGCCAAGCGCGGCCAGTACCCGTGCAAGGTGCTCAGGCTCGGGAACGCCTACCGGGTGGTGACCGCGGACCTGTTGGCCTTGCTGGGGCTGGCCGCGTGAGGCACCTGACGCGCCATAGGTCATTCTGCGCTGAGCTGACACAGAAACGCTGGACTGTGGCATGGCGTGGACGTACTGTCCGTGGTCGCTCGCGGTACCGAAACCCCCGCGAGCAAAGGGAGAGCCTCCGGCGGTGCAACGCCGGAGGCCCCGAGACTCCCCAGCAATCCCGTGAGATCCGACCCGGCGGCAGGGGCGTGCAAGCCCGACACCGCCAGACGAGGAGCCGCCCAGTGCAACCCGAGAACCCCGACTCCTATTCCGCCTCCGCCCGAGCGGCCTGGCCCGCCACAGCCATCCCCGGCCGGCCCGGCTCCCGCCTGCGCCCCGACCAGGCCGGCGGTGCCACAGTGGACGCGTACGACGGTCCGGCCGACGGCAGCAGCGAGGCGGACCCGGCGAGGGGCCTGGAGTGCATTCCCGACGCGGAGCCGACACCGGGCTCGAAGCTGCTGGACGAACTACGCTCCCAGATAGCCCAGTTCGTGATCCCGCCCTCATCCGAGGCGCTCGACGCGATCACCCTGTGGGTGGCGGCGACGCAGCTCCAGCCCGCGTGGCAGCACGCCCCACGGCTGGCGGTGGTCGGGCCTGCGAAGAGGTGCGGGAAGTCACGGCTCTTGGACGTGCTGACCGAGACGGTCCACGAGCCGATGCTCACCATCAACACCACACCAGCGGCCATCTTCCGCTCGATCAACGAGGATGAGCCGCCGACGCTGCTGGTGGACGAGGCCGACACCATCTTCGGCCCCAAGGTCGCGGAGAAGAACGAGGAAACACGCGGCCTGCTCAACGCCGGTCATCAGCGCGGCCGTTACGTCACCCGGGTCGTCGGCAACGATCACACCCCGCACAAGTTCGCCACCTTCGCCATGGCGGCCATCGCGGGTATCGGAGACCTGCCGGACACGGTCATGGACCGGTCGGTCGTCATCCGCATGCGCCGCAGGGCCGAGGGCGAGAAGGTCAAACCCTTCCGCTCGCGGCGCGACATCCCGGCCCTGCACGAGCTGCGCGACCGTATCCGGGCCTGGGCCCTCCCGCTGCTGGAGGACGCTGCGGTCTTGGAGCCGGAGATGCCGGTCGAGGATCGAGCCGCCGACACCTGGGAGCCTCTTGTGATCGTCGCGGACCTGGCCGGTGGTCGCTGGCCACGGCTCGCACGGATCGCGTGCGCACGGATGGTCGCCGCCGAGGTGGCGGCCGAGGAGGACCACCCAAGCGGGGCGCGCATCCTCGCTGACATCCGACGGGTCTTCTTCGCGCAGCGGGAGGCGGACAGCCTCTCCACCGAAGACCTCCTGCACCACCTGAACGCGGATGCCGAAGCCCCGTGGGGAGAGCGTGGACGCTACGGCCTGACCTCCCGGGAGCTCAGCGGGATGCTGCGCGACTATGACATCCGGCCTGGCAACGTGCGCATGGCCGACCGGACTCAGCGCAAGGGCTACACGCGCAACAAGTTCCTCGACGCATGGCGGCGGTACTGTCCCACCGTCCACCCGGTCGAATCCCCTCGCGGCGAGGTCTGAGCCCCGCCCCTTGGCTGCCGTCCTTGCCGTCCCTGCCGTGATCTCGCAGGTCAGAGCGCGCATCGGCAAGACGGCAACAGAGGGCAAGACGGCAAACCAGATGTCTCCTCCGCGCGGGTAGTTCACCTGTCGGGAGACACCACCCACATCCGTCTTGCCGCGTCCCAGGCGTCCTTGCCGTATCGCCGCTGGTCAGAGCCTCGCTTGCCGGGACGGCTGCCGCGACGCAGCCGTCCCGGCATGGGCAAGCCACCTCCGGGCCAGAGCCGAATCGAAGCCGCCGCTTCCCTGCCCCGGACCGGGACAAGACGCTGGCGCTGCTCGCTGAGACGGCATGTGCAGAGCGCTGGCGTCCCGCGCTGACCTGCACCTGCAACGGCTGAGACGGCAAATACGCCCCACACCACCACCCCCAGGAGTTTCCCGCTTGACCGCCCCGGACCTCACCACGCAAGCACCACAGCCACGAGACGACGCCCGCGACGAAGGGCAGCCGAAGAGGCGGGCTGACGCCGAGCAGCTCGCGCTCGGCGCGGCCGGCATCGTCATCGTCGCCCTGACAGCCGGAGCGTTCTGGCTCTCCTACGCACATCTCGCCGACGTCGCCGGCCAGCACGGGCTCGGAGTAGCCCCGATCCGCCGCTGGGCCTGGCCCGCCACGCTGGACGCGTTCATCGTCGCGGGCGAACTACTCATGCTGCGCGCGGCGCTGCGCCGTACAACCGACCCCTGGGCGATCGCCGTGACCGCCGCCGGATCAGTCGGCTCCATCGCGTTGAACGTCGCCGGGGTCAGCGGAGTCAACGGCACGGGCGACGCGCGCAGCGTCCCGCTCCTCGACTACGTGGTCGCAGCCGTTCCTCCGGCCGCCGCGATGGTCGCCTTCGGCGTCCTGATGCGGCAGATCCACCAACTCGTCGCACCGTCCGACGACTCCTCGGGCATCGGTTCCGTACAGCTGCGGGGCCGGTCGGTCGGCGGCCTCAGCCACAGCCACGGGCCGGATGCCGCTCCCGATGGTGCGCAAGCTCCCGGTGACGAGTGGACAGAACCTGCGCCCCAGGTACCGGGGACCAAATCGAGCGGCGGTCGGCCACCGAAGGCGACCATCGCGGAGCTGGCGGACATCGGCCGGACCACCGGCCACCAGCACGGCAAACTCACGCGCGGCCTGCTCCGAGCAGCCGTCAAGGACCGAGACCTGGCGATCGGCAGTGAGCGGCAGACCGAGGTGATGGAGCTGCTTCGGCCGGAACTCGAAGCAGCCGGTATCGAGGTCTCCAAACGCTGACACCGGGCTTGCCCGGGTGACCGGAACTCTTGCGGCCACCCGGGCACCGGCCGACCGGCCCGCAGATTTCCACACCTGTGGACGACGCGAGGGCCTCGCCGCGCAGACGCCTCCGCCTCACTCGCAGAGCCCCACCTGGAGCATCCGCCTTGTCACACAACCAGCACCTGCCTGACGGCACCCACGCCGAGCCGCCTGCACCGCCGCGGTCCCCTCCGCTGCTCGCACGGCTGAGGCGGGCGTTCGGAAGGACGGCCTCTGGCGGAGAAGGGACGGCTCTTGGCGGAGCCAGTAGTACCCCGAGTCCGACTCAAAGCCGGTCTTCGGGGATCTCCGCCCCAGGGGTGGCGGAGACGCTCCAGCGCCAGGGGGCGCCGGACCGGGAGGTCGGAGCCGAGGGCGGCTCCGACCAGGACGAGCTCCATACCGTCCAGCAGCAAATCCTCCGCCCCGTACCCACCACCGAGCCGTCGGCCGGTGAGCGAGCGGTGCAGAGCGTCCAGCCGGCGATCCGTCGTTTCACCGGCACCAAGCGGACCGTCCGCGTCGGCCCGCTGCGCTTCACCGGCGACGAGCACGCCGCCCTCCAGGAGGCTGCGGCCGAGCATGGCTACAAGGGGGAATCCGGCTTCGCTGCCGACATCGTCCTCGCGTTCGTCGCCGGCCGATTCACCGCCAACCTTCCGCTGTCCGAGGACCGCCGTCGCACGCACATGTTCCGCGCCCAAGTGCTGCGCGAGCTCAACCGCATCGGGGTCAACGTCAACCAGATCGCCCGCGCCCTCAACAGCGACCTGACCCCACTCGACGTACGCGACCGTCTCGACGAGCTGCACCACCTGTTGGAACTGATCGCCGAGGCGCTGCGCGAACCCGCAGCCCCCAGGAAGGACGAGACCGCGTGATAGCCGCCATCAAACCGGCCGGGGCCAACACCCGCGGTCTGCTCGCCTACCTCTACGGTCCCGGCCGTCATGACGAGCATCTCGACCCGCACATCGTCGCGGGCTTCGCCATGCTTGGAATGCCAGATCCCGGCCGGGACCCCGATGCCACCCTCACCCAGCTCGCCCGCCACCTCGACGAGCCCGTCCGGCTTCGCAACAGCGAGTTCGGAAGGACGGTCACCGACCACGTCTGGCACTGCCCCGTCCGCGCGGCCCCCGAGGACCGGCACCTCTCCGATGCCGAGTGGGCCGACATCGCCCAGCGGGTCGTCGAGGCAGCGGGTATCGCTCCACTTGGAGACGATCTGGGGTGCCGGTGGATCGCCGTACGTCACGCGGACGACCACATCCACATCCTCGCCACCACCGTCCGCGAAGACGGCCGCCGCCCCAAACTCCACGACAGCGGTATCCGCGTCGGCAACGCCTGCCGCCAGATCGAGTCCGACTATGGCCTGCGCCAACTCAAGAAGGGGGACCGCACCGCCGGGCGCCGCCCCACCCAGGCCGAGATGCACAAGGCCGAACGCCTCGGCTGGGAGCAGACCAGCCGCGACTGGCTCCAGGAGCACATCCGCACCGCCATCCCCCACGCCGGCAGCGCCGAGGAACTCCTCGCCTACCTCGAAGCCGACGGCATCGCGGTCAAGCCCCGCCGCGGACCATCCGGAGACCTCCTCGGCTACGCCGTCGGCCGCCCCGGCGACATCAACAGGGACGGCGAACAGATCTTCCACCCCGGCGGAAAGATCGCCCCCGACCTCACCCTTCCCAAGCTCAAGGCCCGCCTGGAAACCGCCGCGCCAGAGGAACACCCCACCGCCCGCCGCGACCGTCCCAGTACCCCTTGGCACCGAGCCACCGACGTCCTCGACACGCTCCACTCCGAGTTGACCAACGGGACCGGCGACGGCGACGACTCCGGCAAGGACGCGCGAATCCAAGCCCACATAGCCGCACTCGGCGAACTGATCGAGGCCACCGCTCAGCACGCCCCTGAGGATCTACGCGCCGAATTGCGTTCAGCATCAAGGGCGTTCGTTCGCGCTCAACGCTCCCTGATTCGTGCCGAGGACCGCGCTGGCGATGCGGTACGCATAGCGGCCCGCGACATCATCCACTCCGGCACCGGCCCGGACGGCAGCGCACTCTCCGCCCTCCTCGCCGCCATGATCTGGGCAACGATCCTCGCTCAGCGTTGGCACGAGGCGAGGAACCACGCTCACCAGGCCGACGCAGCAGGCCAGACCCTCCGCCACCTCCAAGCCGCCGCCGACAACGCTCTTGTCCCAGTGCTCGCCGACCTGGAGCGCCGCCAGCCGAGCGAACAGGTCCGCTGCACGTTTACCCACGACGTCCGCGCTGCCGTCCCCGACCACGCCGAACGCATCCTCGCCGACGAGAACTGGCCTGCTCTCGCAGCAGTCCTCGCCGATGCGGAGGCCGGTGGCCACAAGCCGCACCAGCTCCTCAAGGCGGCCGCCGAGCAACGCGAACTCGACACCGCCCGCCGCCCGGCGCGGGTCTTGATCACGCGTATCCAGCACACCGCCCGCAACCCCGTACGTATCAGCCGAGCCGAAGCCGCACGCATCCGCTCGACGCGGTCGATACCAGCGGCCAGCACTACAGCCTCGGCCCTGCAGCATCCGCCAGCGCCGGTTTCCGCGCCGGAGCGTGGGAGCCGCCCGCGACGGTAGCGGTCGCAGGAGGCAGCCCTTCGTGGCTCCGGACCGCTGTCACCTCAGACAGACGTTGCCGGTGACCGCAGTTCAGGCGCGGTGGCCCGGAGTGCGGCATGGCCGTCGGCAACGGCACGGAGACGGGAAGCCAGGGTGTCCGAGCCGAGCGACGCCAGTGCCCACAGGGCACTCAGTCGGCGTGCGGTCGACCATATGCCGGTAGTCGCGGGCCGGAAGGCAGCCACGGAGATGTTCCTGGCAGCGAACGGGGCGGGGTCGAGATACGTCATGCCACCGGTCCCGCACAGGTACGCGCGAGCACCCGTCGCGGCGGCCAGGTCGGCGAGCCGGAGGGAGCGGCCTGGCCTGGCGGGCAGGAGGCTGCTCCTGAGGATCCGGCCCCGCCAGCCGAGCAGGTCGAGCAGCACGCGGGTGGAGGTCTCAGCTATCACCGAGGTCCGGCCGGTGGCGAAGGCGTCCAACACCGGGTCCAGCGCTGGGGCGAGAGAGGGCCAGTGCGGGCTGGCTCCGAAGTTCTGCCGCAGCATTCCGGCGGTCCTGCGGCGCGCGAGTTCCGCGTTGTCGACCAGCGCGTCTCGGATGAGGGTGGATCGCCCGCGCGGGAGATGGGTGGGGATGGAGAGCCACTGCTGGCGGCCTGGTGCGTGGATGGCGGCGAGGCGCGCTCGGTGCTGGTAGTCGCGGCGGGTGAACTGCACATCGTCCAGGACGATCCAGTAGTCCGCCGCGAACAGCTTGGCCAGTGTCGTCAGCCGCGGGAACAGGTTGGGCTGGTGGATCGCGCACAGCCCGCCGGGAGCGGGCTGTTCACGAGGCGATGAGGCGGCTGGTGAAGCCGGAGCGAATGAGAGATTCGTACGCTGCATGTACGTCCTCGGGGACTTCCTGCTCGATGGCGAATCCGAGCTTCGGATACTCGATGACCCGCTGGAGGTCGCCGGCGAGCATGTCCAGAACGAGCTTCTCGTCCCCGATGCTCTTCAGGTAGTCGTCGAACTCCAGCGGCTCCGACGCGCAGAGGAACTCGATGTCGGGCCACAGCTTGCGGGCGGTCGCGAACGATCGCCGTTCCATGTACGGCTTGGAGACCAACAGCACCGTGGCCGGATGGAAGCCGGAGGCGGCGAGGACCTCGCGGGAGAGAGTGATGTTCTCTCCAGTGTTGGCTGCGTGGGGCTCCAGCAGGATGGCGTCGGCAGGGACACCGAGCCCGATGGCGTGCTCACGGAAGTGGATCGCCTCCCCGCGAGGGAAGACCTTGGCGGTGGTGGGGCTGTTGCCGCCGGTGAACACCAGCGTCTGGAACAGTCCGGCGCGGTACAGCTCGGCGGAGCGGGTTGCGACGCCTAGATCGTGGCTTCCCAGTCCGATCGCCACGTCGACGGGCCGCAGCTCGTGCTGCATCTGGTGGTAGTCCCAGATCAGCTTGGCCTGGTGCCACTGGTCCTCGGTGATGCCCTGATGGTCGTTGCGCACGCGTTCTCCCTGGTCACCGTTGCCGGGGCCCGGTCGGCCCCTCACTCATGGCCTTGACGCCCTCGATGCTGCGCAGTTGGTGCACGAGTCCGTACTGCGCGGCCACATTGGCGGCCTGGTCGAGGACGAGGATTCCATCATCCTGGGTCGCCGTATCGGAGAGCAGGATGTGGCCGTGAGCGGTGTCCAGTCGTACGCGTTGCATGGGTGAGTCGGTTGTCCCGCTGCTTCGGGCGATGTCGATGAAGTGCAGGGCTTGGGAAAGGTCGCCGGCACCACGGCGGGCCAGGGCGAGCTTTTGGTGGGCCACGGACCAGTCGTCCGGTTCGGTGAGGTCTTCGAACTCGCGGGTCGCCGCCTGCATGACGCGGGTCGCGTAGTCGTGCTCGCCGTCTTTGCTCAGCGCCGTCCCCACCCACAGCCGTGCACGAGCCCGGTCGCGGCGGGAGAGCCGGTCGTCGACGGCGAGGGTCTCGTAGTTACGGGCGGCCACTTCCAGCTTGCCGGACATCTCGGTGACGACGGCGAGCGACAGATCGAGCTGGGCGACGCGGCGGGGGATGTCGAGCTGGCTGAAGACCGTACGGGCACCGGCGTAGGAGTGCTGGGCCGAGAGCGGGCCCAGGACGATGCCTTGGTCGCGTTTGAGGTCGCCGAGCAGAGCGGTGGAGCGGGCAAAGAGGTACAGGCCCTTCTCGTCCAGCTCATGGGCCTTGAACCGGCTCAGCCACCGGGTGAGAAGGCTGTCGGCGAAGGCGAAGTTCTGCCGGGCCAGGGCGACCACGACACGGTCGAGGTCATCGGCCCAGGACTCGTACTCCCACGCCCTGGGGCCGGACGAGGCGACACGTCTGCCGACAGCCGCGACGGTGCCGGCCATCTCCGACAGGAGCGTCTCGAAGCGCAGGTGGACCGCGGCGTCCGCTCGTCCGAGGGCGGTGTCGAGGATGGCCTGGGTATCGGGTCTCGGCTCGGTAGCGGCGAGCTTGCTCTCCCACTTCGACACGGTCGCGACCGCCAGTCCCAGGCGCTCGGCGAAGGCCCGCACGCTCAGCCGCAGGGCGAGCCGCAATGCCTTGGCCTCAAGCCCGGTCCAGTGGTGCACGGTCGCCACGCGTCGCTCCCTTCCACCAGCCATCGAAGCAGACCTGAGGAGACAGCGGGACGGAAGTGGAACGGAAGTAGAACAGGCGGTGATTTCCGGCGAGTTGGTCCGACGCCATGCTCGGAACGTCACCACGTCTCGAGCCTTTGGAGGGTCCCAAGCATGGAACCTCTTACGGAACATCGCCTGGTCAGCGGCCCGGTCGTCTACGGCTTTCTGCGGCTGGCACACGTAACCCGAGCACGGCAGGAAGCGCTGGCCGCCTCGCTGGCCGAGTACTGCCGTAGCCACGAGCTGCAGTTGTCCGGCCTTTTCACCGACCGCGACGCTGCCGGACCGGCGTCAGCGGCGTTCACCGGTCTCCTCGACGTGCTGGCGCTGCCGGACGTCTACGGCGTCGTCGCCCCCGCCATGTCGCACCTGGGCCCGAAAGCCGTAGCGGCCGAACGCGGGCGACAGATCGCTTCGGCCGGTGCTCGGCTGCTGCTGGTCCGGCGCCCGCGTCCCGCCTACTCGACCGCCTCTCGATGCGGTCTCGTCCACCGTCCGCGCTCCGGCACCACTCGCGTCGTGGATGCCGAGTCATGAGGACCATCGCGATGACCAAGACGATCCAGAGGTTCTTCGAGTCCCGGCCCGAATCGGTCGGCGAGGCACGGACTTTCACCACCGAGGCCCTGACCGGCTGGGGTCTGCTGGACCGAGGCGAAGACGTCCGACTCTGCGTCTCCGAACTCGCCACCAACGCCATGCTCCACGGGACCGCCCCCGGCCACGGCTTTCTCGTCAGACTCGACGCCGACGACGAGGTCGTACGCCTGGAAGTACACGACAGCCGCCGCCTCCACCCCCACCCCCGTCGGCCTCGCGACACGGACACCGCCGGCCGCGGTCTGCTCCTGGTGACCGCACTTGCCGACGGCTGGGGCGTGGAGGAGCGCACCCCGTTCGGGAAGATCGTCTGGTCGTGCTTCAAAGCCCCGGGCGGGACGACATCATGAGCGTCACGCTCACCCCATCCGGCCCTGAACTGCACCTCTTGGTGTCGCTCGCTGCTTGGACCTGGCCGGGTGCCGGACCGGACGGCCGCGAGATCGCGCACATTCTGATCACGCACACCACGGCCCTGACTGACACCGGCACCGCCGTCACGGCCGAGGACCGAATGCGGGGACTGTCCGCGTGCCTCGGCGGCCTGACCGGAGCCCGTGAGGTCATCCCAGAACTGAAGCCCTGCCTTCAACTCGTCGGCGACCATGTGCTGCTGCACATCCCCGGGGCCTCTCGCCGACTGCGGCTACCCACCCGCCGTACCTGGACCGAACTGGTCACCCGCACCAGCGAGGCGATCCTCATGCTCGGTCTCGATCCGCTGCCACAGTCCGCCGGCGCCGCTCGCCTCGACGCCTACCTGGACGCGGCCCTCGCAGCCGACCGACTGCTGTTCGGGCGCGTCCAGTTCCCGCCGCCAGCCCCGCGCGCTGACGTCTGCTCGACCTGCGACGGCAGCGGCACCGACCCGACCTCGGGCCGCGCATGCCCGGACTGCTCCCTGCACTGCCGACTCGAACCGTGAAAGGCACGCCATGCACCAGCTCATCGCCGCCCCTTTCCTCGACGGCCACCTCCTGCTGCGCCCCGGAGCGCGATCCGGCGCCCGCATCCCGGCCACCCACTACGAGCAACTCCACGCCGCCGACGGCGCGCAGCCCTTGCCCGAGTGGACGGTCGACCTGGCGGCCGAAGTCTGGGGCCTCGACGTGGCCGGCGCCCCGACGAGGGACACGCTCCTGATCCGCGAGCCGTCCGCGTACGGATACTGCCGGGCCTCCTGGGAGATCAACCTCGGATGCAACTTCGGCTGCAAGCACTGCTACCTCGGCGAACGCCCCTTCTCCGGCCTCACTTGGGAGAACAAGGTCAAGCTCCTGGACATCATGCGCGAGGCAGGCGTCATCTGGCTCCAGATCACCGGCGGCGAACCGACCATGGACCCGCACTTCCAGAACGCCTACCGGTACGCCTGGCTGGCCGGAATGATGCTCACCATCTCCACCAACGGCTCCCTGCTCTTCCACCCCGAGCTGCTCCAACTCTTCCGGGAATGCCCGCCGTATCGCCTCGTCGTCAGCATGTACGGCGCAAGCGAGGAGTCCTTCGACGCACTCACCCAGCGGCGCGGCGCCTGGAAGGCTTTCCGGCGCGGGATGGACGCCGGCCGCGCCGCCGGGCTGCCGCTGCGCATCAACATCGTGGTCACCGAGGACAACGCGCGCGAAGCCGACGAGATGGCCGCGCTCGCACGGGAGTGGGGCGTGGAGCATCACGCGTACACCAATATGACCCCGACGATCTACGGCGGCGGTGAACCCCTCCTCGCCCAGTCCGCAGACCACCTGCGGCAGCGCAAACCGTTCGCCGGATGCAACGCCGGCCACACCTTCTTCCACGCCGACCCGCACGCCAGGGTCTCGATCTGCAAGGTCGGCCGCGACGACCAGATCGACCTCATGGCCGAAGGCATCGAAGGACTGCGACGGCTCGGCACGATCGCCGACCGCCTGATGCTTCGCACCGGAGGGTGCGAGGGCTGCGCCCTGTCCGGCACTTGCCGGGTCTGCCGCCCCCTGGCCAAGCACTACCAGGAGGCGAAGGCGCCGCTGCACAGCTACTGCCAGCACGGAGACAAGGAGAAGGAGAAGGTGACCCCATGACGCCCGGACCCGTACCGGTGCAGATCCTGACCGGCCCGCCCAGCAGCGCCCGCCGCGCGGCGCCCCCGGTGGCCTCGGCCGCCGTGACGCTCGTCGCGGACCTGGACGACGTCGTCGAGAGCGCTGAATGCTCCTGCGACGCCGGCGATGACAACCCCCACTAATCCCGGCCCGACCGATGTGCTCCGGCCCGTCCCACCGACGGGCCGGAGCCCCCTCACGTACAGCGCTAAGGTGCCCGCATGCTCTTCCGCTGGGACTGGCTCCGCCCCGTGCTCACCGCACCGGTCGTGCCCACCCTCGGCCCCGTCCACCCGCACGCCCTGACCGTGGACCTCTTCGAAGCCACTCTCGTCGCGGCCGCAACTGAGCGCCACTTCCTGCCGTACGACAAGGATCGCCGCTGGAGCACCGAGAAGCAGGAGGCCGTCCTCGCCGAGGACGTGGTGCACCACCCCGACCACACACTCATCCCCACTCTGCTTACCCGCGGCCAGGGAGCGGTGAAGGTCTTCGCCTACGGTCACCGGGGCGACATCCTGGACCAGGCCGCCGAACTCGCCGTCAAACTCGCTGCCGTCCATAGAGCAGGCACCGCCCGCGTCGTCCGGCCCCTGGGCCCGGAGACACCACGCCCCCGCGGTGTCCGCATCCAGCTCCAGGACTTTTCGGTGCGGCACTGTCCGGCATCTGACGGCCCGGTCCGCAGTTTGGACGACTGGCCCGCTCTGGTGCGCGGCACCTTCAGCGCCTTCGCCCAGATCATGGAAGCCGACGGCTTCGCTTTTCTCGACCGCCAGGTTCAGGCCGGATGCTGTGGGCCGATCCTCGCCGCCGTCATGGAGGAGTGCGTCATCGGCGCCATCGGCCCCATGGAGATCCGTTCCGACCCCACAGGAATCGCCCAACTCATGCCGCAGTACTTCGCCGTGCACCCCGAAGCACGCGGGCACGGACTCGGCCGGCACCTGTGGCGCGCCGCCATGCGCTGGGGAAAGGTGCACGGTGCGGCGTACCAGCTACTCCAGACCGAAGTCGGCGGCGCCTCGGACCGTCTGTGCCGCACTGAAGGGCTCACGACGCTGGGGTTCGTCCATACCCAGACGGTGTGACCTTCACATTGCCGTCCCAGGGGGCCGCAAGTCGCTGATCGGTATGGGCTCCGTACCGCGCGCGGCCGGCACGGACGGTTGCACGACCTGCCGCTTGTTGCCCTTGAGGCCGAGTTCCTCCTTCTGCCTCTCGAAGTCGATGTCCGGAGTTCCGATACGGCCCACAGCCCGACTGTGCCCCGTCAACATCGCCTCCGCGAAGGGGCTGTCGAGCGTGGCGACGCGGCGCAGGTCACGGACCTCGTGCAACGGAAGGGACGTGACGTCCTCGAAGTCCACCAGAAGGTCCGGCACGTCGAGGTACTTCGGAAGCACCCGGTAGCGGTTGTGATCGGTCCGGAAGAGATCGGAGACGCGCTGCTTGTTGCCGCCGTTGGCCTGCCAGTCGGCGACGGGCGGGGACGTGTGCAGCACATGGGCGCGTGCCAGTCGGACGAACTCGGCCTTGGCATGGCGCTTCTTGGCCATTTCAGCTGTGGGTGGGTCCTCATAGAGGTCGCATGCGGGCGTGAGGACGAGCCACCAGTCCCCGTCGGGCGACGACAGGATGTCGGCCGCGGTGACGTGATGGGTCACCGGTGGCTTGAGATAGACCCTCGCGGCGGAGGAGTGGCCCACGACGTTTCCGCCGTTGGCGGAGATCACGGAGTCGAGCTCGCGAACCGCGTTTTCCTTCAGCCATGCGGCCAGCTGGTTGATCAGCACAAGAGGGATCTCGTGCTGGTCCGACTCGGCCATCTCCTCCCAGTTCGGAGCGATGGTGTCTCGGAGGAAGGAACGCATGTAGCGGTCGGTGATCGCTCCGAGCTGGCGCGTGAGTGAAGGGACGCCGGACTGGAGAGCTGCTCGCACGGCCTCGACCAAGTCGGGCAGGCGGTTCTTGGTCACGACGTTCACGAGCGGTGGGCGCTTGAGGCTCTCCACCCGCTGCGGGAAGCCGGTGCAGAAGATCACCGGGATCCAGCACTTCTGGGAGACACGTTCGTACATGTCCCGTCCGCGTTCGTCCGCCTCGTCGTCGCCAAGCGCACCTCCGCCGTCCTTGACGTCCAGGATGGCGAGGTCGAACTGTTCACTCCCGAGTCGTCGTTCGGCTTCGGCGAAGTCGTCCTCGGTCTCGATGGTGACAGTGCCCAGATCTGTGAGCCTCCGCGTGAGCAGGCTCTGGAGACTCTCGGCGATGTCCGGTTCGTCATCGACGATGAGTACCCGGAACCCCGATTCTGACAAGGTCACCCAACTCTCCTTCGCAGCACTGCCTGGAAACACGCCCCCGGGAGGGGGCCCGACGGGAGCAGGGCGAGGCCACCGTCGTAGAAGTCCTTGACGACGCTTCCGGCGATGGTCAGCCCGAGGCCGATCCCGTCGGGTTTGGCGCTGAAATACGTGTCGAAGATGACGTCTCGTATATTTGCGCGAACCCCGGGGCCGCTGTCGCTGAAGGTGATCTCGACCTCTCCCTTCGGCGTCCGTCCGGTCTCGATGAGGATGGCCCGGTCATGGGATTCGGGAGTGGTGGAAAGCCAATAGATCGCGTTCCCAACGAGGTTGAGGACCAGCGTGTTCACGTCCCCGGGGGCGACGGTGACGGTGACGTCCTCACCACCGATCTCCAGGTTGATGCCCAGCTTGGCGAGGTCAGCCTCGTGCACCTCGACGGCTGCCCTGATCTCGTCGTGAAGGGAGATCGAGCGAGGTCGTCCGCGTCGGCGCCCACTGAGCGGCTGGATCCGAGTGAAGAGATGGTCCAGGGCTGCCTGCTGGGTGCTGAAACCCGTGTGGGCCTTGACCAGCTCCTCGGCCAGCTCAGCGTGTTCCCCACGCAGGTTCTCGATCAGCTCCTGCAGGTCCTCGAGAACGAAGGCGATTCGGGTGAGAGCGGCCCTTCCGTCATGGAGCACCACGTCCACGAGGGTGCCGAGGGTGGCCAGGCGCTGAAACTGCGAGAGGACCTCTTGGACCTTCCGGACGCCCTCGGTGATCGTTTCGGATGCGTCCTCGACAGCACGGCCAAGCACCACGTCGTCGGGGTGCCGCTGCTCGACGACCTGGCGCAGCGGGTCCAGGCTGAAGCCGGAGAAGAGTCCGTGTCCGGGTGTTCCGGGGGAGAGAAGCTTCTCGTCCGGCTGCTCGGGGCGGCGCAGCTTGTAACGCCAGCTCTCGAGGAGACTGACGGCCTGGAGTATCCGGGCCTTGAGCTCCTCGTACTCCGGGGAGTCGATGAGACCCTCACGGTGGGAACGGTCCTTGAGCCCTGGGTTACCGTCAGCCGAGATGTACACGAACCCGGCGACCTGGTTGTTGGAGAGGCGCAGGGTCGGGTTGTTCACACGACGGAGGTCGAAGCCGAGCCAGTCGAACCCGGACTCGCCGAAGGGCTGTACCCGGAAACCGTCCCGGTAGAGGGCCACGCCGCTGCTCCTGCGGATCAGCTGTCTGATCTCGGGAATGCTGCGTGCGCCCACGTCGATGTTGAGCAGCTGCCGGAGGGAGGTGCCTTCGAGGTCCCATGTGCGGATGTCGAGCGTCAGCGCACCGCAACTCGGTCTGGAGGAGACCCCGACGAGGCTCTCGTCGATGGTGGTCTTGGCGTCGCTGTGACTCGTGCGCAGCTGCAGGTGGGCCTGCCCGTCGGCGTCCACCGTGCCCATGAGGCGGTAGTGGGGATGCGCAAGGGCCTCGCTGGCGCCGACAAAGCCCGTGTGATGCTCCAGCTCGCCGGCAGGCATCTCGATGTACACCGAGAAGTCCGGCCGGTCCGGCACGTCCAGCTCGGAAGGCGGTGCCGGCGGCAGGAGCCTGCCCAGGGACTGCTTGAGCAGGGTGACGGACTCCTCGTCCCACTGTTGCCGGAGCCCTTCCAGCCGCACCAGGGTGCCGTGATGTCCGAGGTCGTCAGGCCGTCCTTCGTCGCGAAAGCCCTGCGTGACCGTGTCGAACAGCTGCTGCGCCGGGCTGTCCGTACCGAAGGCGCGTGGAGTTCCAGAGATCCAGTCGACCGGCACTTGGTCGAGGTAGGCGTCGTCGTCCTTCGTGAACCTTCCCCAGTCGACTCGTACGGTGACCTCCTGCTCGTCCCGTCGGCGAGTCGTCAGGGACGTCACCTGAGCGAGGCGGGCCGCGGAGAAGCGGCCGATGCCCTTGGCGCCGAGGACCCGTCGGCCAAGTCCTTCGCTCTGCGGGGACCGGTGGCGATGGGGCGTGGCGATCTCCAGCCAGGTGCCACGCACGGTCTCCGGCGACATGCCATGGCCGTCGTCCCACACCTCGATGGAACCGCTACCCGCCACGAGGGGCGTGTTGAACCGGATGACGACGAGGCTTGCGTCGGCGTCGTACGCGTTCTTCACCAGCTCGGTGAGCGCGACGCGCTCGTTACTGATCAGCTCCTCGCCCAGGGTGCTCATGAGACGAGCCCGAGGCCGGAGATAAGCCTTGGCGTTCTCGGAGTCCACCCGCGCCCCCGCTCCTGGTGACCTTCAGCTTGTTGCACCACGGATCGCGGTGAACTGGCGGAATTCTACAACTGGTTCACGTGTGGACCATGTGATGAAGGACGCTGGTGGCCGATAATGTTCGACGGTCTCCCGACGGTTCGAACGTGTCTTCTGCGCCCTGGTGTCGTTAGCCAAGCGGAGTGGTGCGTCACTCCTGACGAGTGAGCGGAATTCGGCGCTGGACTCCACTATGATCGATCATCTTGAGGCGTGGAACACTGGTTCGAGCCCGCTGCTGGCGGGGGTCGGTAAGCCGAGCTGGGAACTGGTCGGCGGCCCAGCCGTTCCCGATGCCCAAGGCGTCGGAATCCTTGCTTCCACCAGGAGGTCTGTGATCTCCTGGTGCTCATTCATGTCATGCGTACGGAGGGTTGTGCTGTGAAGGGGAGCGGCTACGGCGTACCTCTTGAACGCAGTGACTACCTTGAGCTTGCCCCACACAGCGACAGCTGCGAACCAGAGGGTTTCCAGGAGTGGCTGGAAGGCTTCGGTAAGGGCAAGCGGCTGGCCGTCGATCTCTTCTCCGGTGCCGGGGGTCTCAGTTTTGGGGTCGAGCGGGCGGGGTGGACCACTGCGGCGGCGGTGGACTTCGACGAACGCGCGCTGGAGACCCACCGGGCGAACTTTCCCGGGCTCAGCCTGCACATGGACCTCGGCGATCCCGATGAGCGGGACAGGCTCGTGGAGATCCTCAAGCCTGCCGACATCGATCTCGTGGCAGGAGGGCCGCCGTGCCAGCCCTTCAGCCGAGCGGGACGAAACAAGATCCGTGACCTGGTCAAGAACCACGGACGTGATCCGGAGGACCGTCGGAAGGAGCTCTGGAGCGCCTACCTTGACATCGTCAAGCGGATCCGGCCGCGTGTGGTCCTCATGGAGAACGTGCCCGACATGGGGCTGCACGACGACTTCTTCGTGATCCGGACGATCGAGGAGGAGCTGGAGGAGCTCGGGTACGCGACGCAGGTACGGCTTGTCGACGCGTGGAACTACGGCGTTCCGCAGCACCGGAAGCGGCTCATTCTTCTGGCGAGGAGGGATGTCGCCGACTTCAGCTGGCGCGAACGCGACCAGAAGCACACCACCCTGCGCGATGCGATCGGCGATCTCCCAGTGCTGGATGTAGTGCCCACGGAGCGGGTCGGCGAGCGTGAGATGTCCTACCGCAAGTCGCGTAACCTGCCGCCCTTCGCCGAGATGATGCGCGAGGACGCGCCTCGCGGACGCGTCTGGGATCACATGACGCGCAGGGTCCGGAAGGACGACCATCGGATCTTCGAGCTTATGGAGTCCGACACCAAGTACTCGGATCTGCACAAGCTGCTGAAGACCGATGAAGAGAAGACGTATCAGCGCTACAGCGCGGACAAGTACACGGACAAGTACAAGAAACTGGACTGGGGAGAGCTGAGCCGCACGATCACGGCTCACATCGCCAAGGACGGCTACTGGTACATCCACCCGGAGCAGCTGCGCACCCTCACCGTGCGGGAGGCCGCACGCGTCCAGACCTTCCCTGACAAGTTCCGGTTCGCAGGCACTCGGAGTGACGCGTTCCGGCAGATTGGCAACGCCGTTCCTCCTCTGCTGGGGGAAGCTGCTGCTGAGGTGCTCAGGCCAGCCGACGGTACCCCCGGTGGGGCTGAGGGACTTCAGCCTCACTGGCGGGAGGTCCGGAGTGCCCTCACGGAGTGGGCGGAGCGACGCCGCGACGGAGCGGACTGGTACCAGCTTCCGCGTGAGCGTGACGGAGAGCGGTTCTCTCTCCATGCAGCGGTCGTCGCCATACTTTCCGGGGCGAAGATCAAACCGGCCGCGATGGCTGAGCTCATGGACACCGTCCGGCGTTCCAAGACGCTGACGGCGACGTTGTTCCTGAAGCTGCTTGAGGCGGCGCCCACGGTGTCGGCCCGGTCCCGTCTCGACCGCCTGACCCCGCTGGTGGACAAGCCCTACGCCTGGCGTTGGGACAAGCGGCTCGACGTTCCCGAGAAGCTGGGTATGAAGCCGGCCGAGAGGTCCCTCTACCTTCTGCTGATCGGCGAGGATCTGATGCTCGTCGGACAGGCAACTCTGAGGGTCGCGGCGCGGATGAACGGCCAGGAGGCGGATCACCCGAACCGGCTCAGCGAGGGGCGCGTCAACCTTGTGAAGCTCGTCGGCGCAGGGAAGGACGCCCCTCTGCGGATGGGAGCGATCCGGCTCATAGGAGCCGACCTGTGCCGGGATGAGGGGCCGGTCTGCTCTGACTGTCCGCTGATCGCGTACTGCCCCCGCCGGAAGGCGCGTCCGGACGATCTGCTGACCCTGGCTGCCGTGCAGGAGTAGCCGACGGGCGACGCGGTGTCGTGGTGCCCCTGTTTGCGGACTTCGCCACTTTCTGCGCGGCTTCCATCGCGTCTCGACGGACCTCGCACTCCCAGATCCGGACCACGGTCCACCCGGCAGCTGTGGCCTGCTCGGTGTTCCGTCGATCCCGGGCCTTGTTGGCATTGATCTTGTCCCGCCAGAGGGAGGCGTTGGGGCCTCGGAACCTCTTGGGACCGTGATCAGGGCAGTCGTGCCAGAAGCAGCCGTCCACGAACACGGCGACGTGATGGCGGGGCAGTACGAAGTCGGCGGTGCAGCGAGGGGCCACCTGCTGCTGGAGACGGAACCTGAGTCCCAGGCGGTGTACCGCTTTCCTGAGAAGGATCTCCGGCCTGGTGTTCCGCGCACGGCGGCCGCGCAGGTGTTCTCCTTCGGCAGTGGGGACCCACTGCTGTCCCGGTCTGCTGTCACCTTCGGTCATGATCAGAACCCGAGCCTGTCGACGTGGTGGGTAAGGGAGGGTGCCACACTCTCCCCATGCTCCGGGAACCAGTCGAACTCAGCGTCGATGACCATGGCCGAGTCGAGTTGCCGCTCGGGCTGCTGGCGGAGGCCGGCCTCTCACCGGGCGCCAGGCTCGTCGCCTTCAGTGACGCGGACGGTCGCATCGTGCTGAGGCGGGCAGAGGACGCGATGAGGGATCTGATCGAGAAGGGGCACCTCTGACGCGCCGGACGGGTTCGCGGCTGATGTGCGAACCCGCTGGGGCTTCCTCTCGATCGCCTACGGGGCCGGGGTGAACCCCAGGCGTAGTGCCTCGGTCCGTGTGTGAAGTGCCTGCACGGCCTGCGCTTCGGGAACTTCCTCGCCGAGCTCGAGGCGTTTGCCCACGAAGTGAGCCAGCTGCCGCTGCCACGGCTCGAGGACGCGTGTCTCCTTGGCCCAGTCCTCGATCGCGTACCACTCGTCGGCAGGGAACTGAGCAGCCTCCTCGCCCGCTCCCGTCTCGTCGCCGGTACCGCCCGCGAGCGCGGTCTCGTCCAGCGGTTGGTCGAGCAGCTCCGACGAGAGAGCGCGCGGGACGGTCCAGGGCACCCCCGACACGGCGTCCCAGCAGGCGACCTTCTTGGCCCACTCACCGACGTGATTTCCCGCCAGAGGTGCGGTCACCGCCCGCATGACCCTGGGACAGAGGTCATGGACCGCTGACTCCAGAACCGGAGACAGCGACTGCTCCCGCCAGATCCGGTCGAGGTCGATCCGACGGTCGGTCGCCAGGGAGAGACGTGCCACGGTGTATGTGGTGATCATGCTCTTGTGGCTGCCGGCACCGTGGATCGCAGCGATGCGGTCCACGGCCTTGAACAGGATGGCCATGCCGATCACTCGTTGGCAGTACTGGAGGTCCACGCGCGGTGGTGCCTCCTCGACGCGCAACATGAACTCTACGAAGTTCTTCTGAGCACCCCGGCTGACCAAGTGGGGCAGCCGATGCCACGAGTGGACGTACTTGGCCAGGTCTGCTTTCGTGAACTTTCTCTTTGCCGGGTTCAGCTTCTTGAACTGCCGCTGCCGGGCGGGAGTCCGAGCCTTCGCTAAGGCGTCCGTGTACTGGCCGCGGGCCCGCTCGTAGAACCAGTGAGTCTCCTGGCTACTGCCGTCCGTCGCGGGCGCCCACAGGGAGCGGGTGATCCGCTGGATCTCCACGTGGTACTCGTGGTTCGAGCTGAAGTCGACCTGGGTCACCCTGTTCTGGGTGTTGGAGTACTCCGAGATCTTCGGAACGATCTCCGCGAGCCGGTCGGGAGCGACCTCCGTCAGCTTCATCTGGACCCGCACCTCGGACAGGTCGGCCTTGTCGCGCGTGAGTGTGTGGTGGAGCGAGGCTGTGGTCTGTCCTCCGTTCACGATCTGGAGACCGTGCACCCCGGAGATGTGGGTGGGCACTCCGTCCGGCCCTCTCACGAAGTCGACCTGCGACGCCGTAGCTGTGATCCCGTTGTTGTAGGCCAGGAACCGGCCGGGCGCGTGGAGCAGAGTCTCCCGGATGCCCCGGTTGACCGCGCCCCGAGTCTGGAGGAAGGAACGCACGTTCAGTTCCAGGAGCCGGGTGTCGTACTCCGCGTACAGCTCAGCGAGCATCTGCCCGGGTATGACGGCCAGGACCACCGAGTGGTCCTCCTCCGAGCTGGGAGCCGAGACACAGGGGAGGGGCGGGGAGAAGGGAACCACGATGGGCTCGCCAAGAGCACCCGACGTGGCGTGGCGGTGCAGTCGCGCGAGGTCCCACACCTCGTGGGTCACCGGCAGGCCGTCGAGGTCCGAGGCCGGCACCTCGGTGAAGGTGGCGACCCGGTTGCTCAGCAGGAAGAGCCTGATCCGCTGGACCTCGGTGAGTGCCTTCTCGACCGCCGCGCACATGTCGTACACGTCGAAGGACTCGTCGATGTGCTGCTGCAGTCCATCCCGGCACCGCACGGCGAACGTCAGGAGGCGCCTGAAGCACGTCTCCGTCTGCCCCTTGGTGAGTTTGGTATCCAGCGGAGTGAGCTGGAAGTCAGTCACGAACAGGTCCAGGGACTCGCCCGACTCACCGATGCCGTAGCCGTGCACTTCGTGACCATGTGCCTTGTGGAAGGCGGTGAAGGTGTTGGACACCACGCCTGCCTGCTCCAAGTCCTCGAAGACGCGCCGTGTGAACGTCTCCGGGGTGGTCGTCCCCTCGGCGTCGGCCGTCGCCTGGACGTCGGCCACCAGGCTTCTGGAGAACTCCGTGAGTTCGAGCTCAGCCATTTGATCCCCCGATCAGTTCCTTCACTTCGTCGACTTCGGCGCGGTACGCCCCCAGCGCCGACACATCCAGGTGGTACGAGCAGTCGCCGACCCCGTCGGGGAGGTCGGACTCGACCAGCCTCGGGAACTCGTCCCGCACGTGCCAGAACCTCAGGTCGCGAAGGGTGTAACGGGGTTCGTCGTACAGGTCTTGGTGCCCGGGCAGGTACCCAGCCTGGATCAGCAGGCCGTCGAACCGGGCACGCGCTGTGGGGTCGGTGAGCTGCTGACGCACGTGTTCCACCCGTCGGTTCAGGCTCTCGCCCGTGCCACCGCGCCGCTCGTCGAGCTGGACGAGGGTGAGCAGCAGTGCGGACGTGCCGGTTCCGTCGAGCTGTCGCTCGCTGGCGATCCGGATGCTCCGGGGGCGCTTCGCCGTGCTGGCCTTCGTCTCTATGGCCACGTCGGGGAGCTCGAAGTCCTGGTTGGTTCCCGTGGGGCCGGTCCACGCCTCGACGGCCTCGGGCTGGGACAGCTCGGCGAACAGGACGTCGCCCAGCATCAACAGCTCTCCGTAGAGGCCACGACGTGCCTCGACGCTCAGCCCGTCCCTGCTGACTGCACGGAGGAGGTCCTGCCACCTGCCGAACCGTTCCACGGCTGCGGACAGGGCCTCGGTGGCGTCAGGGGCAGCCTTTGCGACATCGGCGACGTCAGCGACGAGCGGGTTGAACACCTCGCTGAGGTCGTTGGCGGTCAGGATCACCTGGAGTTCGTATTCAAGGCGCGACACGGCACTCAGGTTCATCTCGATCCCGGCAGCCCTGGGCAGACGCCCGACGGAGCGCACGATCGGGTCCGCGGAGCGCGCATCAGCCCGAAGGACCAGCATGCGTTGCCGAGCGGGGTGGGAGACGGCGAGGAAGATGTCGAGCTGCGACTCCGGGTGCAAGCGGAGGCTGGACCGCCCTGGGACACCCTGCGGGCTCTCCAGCTTGTGCCACTCGTCCTCGGTGACGGTCACGCGTCGTCCTCCTCCTCGTCGATCGTGTAGATGTCCTCCTGGAACCAGACGGAGTTGGCGACGTACTCGGTCTTGGTCTGGTAGTCGGAGTGCGGGAAGCTCAGCTGGAAACCGACGAGGGGCGCCTTCGTACCTGCCTTGTCGGCGTCAGGGACCGCGAGGGGATAGATCAGCAGCAGTCCCTGGTCGGTGCGGCGCTGCCGCCGGATGTGAGGACCGGCCGGCGTCTTCGGCACAGACTGCTTGTCCTGGAGTTCCGCTGCCCGTGCTGCAGCCCTGTTCGCTGCCTTCAGTTGGTTGTCGTCGAGGCCGATCAGCTCGTCCGGCGGGCTGAGCACGCGCCGGATCGTGTACCGCCCCTCGTTCCTGAAGCGCTCGTTGAGAGCCTTGCGCTTCACCAGACCGACGGTGTGATCTCCGATCTTCTCCGGCTTCGTCGACGTCGTGCTGCCGACCAAGACGACCGTCCAGTTGCCGAGTTCGTCGACCTTTGCGCACTGCTCGATGTACTTGGCGATGAGCCGAGGACGTACACGCTGCGCCATGCGGTCGGCCTCGTAGGAGTTCAGGAACTCGGTCACCGCGTCAGCGGGCACGCTGTCCCATCGGACGTTGCCGTTCTCGATGGGCTGGGTAGCGTCGCTGCTCTCCTTTGCACGGCGGACAAGGGTTTCAAGTGCCCCGAAGTTGTGCTCAACGGCTTTGTCGGCGAGCTTGAAGATCACGGTCTCCGGCCCTTCACCGGAGTAGCTGAGCAGGATCTTCGTGCCCTGACGCATCTTGTTCGCCGCAGTCACGGTGAGACCCAGCGATGACGCCCGGACCTTCAGGCCGAACTCCGTCGGGGTGAGCCCGCGTGTGGCCATCTCCTCCACCTCCCGGCGTAGCTCGTCCGTGGCGGCGGTGACCTCCACGTACGCGTCCTCAAGGGCAGAGGTGGTGTACAGGCGGCACAGGTCCTCGTAACGGGGGCGGTAGCCGAACCACCGGCCCATCTGCAGGAGGGTGTCGTACGTCTTCGAGGTCCGCAGGTAGTAGCTGACCGTCAGTCCTTCGAGCGTGAGGCCGCGGGAGAGCTTCTGCCCGCCGATGGCGATCACGGAGAGCCCGTTCCTCCGGTTCTCGTAGTAGTCGAGGGCGTCCTTCGAGGTGCCGTTGACGGTCTTGACCTGGATCTTCCTGAGGGCGGGCAGGAGCTGCTCCGAGACCTGCTCCCAGGTCAGACGCTCGGCCTGGTCAGGAGTGAAACAGTCCGTGGTCGGCTCGAAGTCCCTTTCCCAGAGGGCCCGGAACTCCGCCCGCAGCTCGGGTGCCTTCCCGTACCGGTCCCGGATCATGTCGACGGCGAGTCGCAGATGGTCGTCGACCTGGTCGCGGACGAGGGTCTGAACCGAGGTGAAGCGGGTGACGTGTACCAACATCGAGTTGTGGACCTTCGTCTGTCCGCGGGCACGTCGAGCCGCACAGGAGAGCACGAACGAGAAGATCGCCTCGCGCAGAGACCCAGGGAGGGTGTTCGCTGGAACGTCGCTGGCCTTGTGCTTGGCAGGCAGCCAGGCATCTGCGTCGCTCACGTGCCGGACGAGAGGCAGGGGCTCCACATCGGCCTCGTCCTCGTCGTCCACCCGGAGCCCGAAGACCCTCTCAGGACCGAGGTAGTTCGTGGGCGAGGGAAGGCTGCGGATGAAGCTGGCGGGGAACAGGTCCTCGCCAGCTTCGGTGTGCTCGGCATCGGGGTCGATGTAGATGTTGGCAAAGGGAGTTGCCGTGTAACCGACGTAAGCGGACTTGTCGAAGCTCTTCATGAGCTTGCGGATCGCCGCGTTCGTCTTGGTCGGGTCCGCCTCGGGATCGCGAACCGTGTTGATCGAGGCGTTGTCGGCCTCGTCGTCGATGACGAACAGGGGAAGATCTTTGACGATCTTCTCGCCGTTCTCGTCCTCGGTCCCGTGGACGTCCAGCACCCACTTCCGGACGTACTCAAGGATCTTGTAGTGCTTCTTGACCACAAGGACGACGGGGAAACTGCCCAGGGGGAAATTGATCGCCTTGGCCGTGGCGAGCCCGAAGTCACCCTTTTCGCCGCTGTTGGTCGGTGAGGCGATCTTCAGCTTCTTGGCCAGTGGCATCTTGCCCACGCCTATGGCCCGGGAACGTCCGTCCTCGTCCGAGCGGCTCTGGTTCTGGGTGTCGAAACCCAGGAGTCCCTCGTCGATCCGGAGCTGCGTCTGGCTGCGAAGGTCGTTGTGGATACCTGCGAGAACCACGACGAACCGGTAGCCGGCGTCGACCGCCTTGGCGGCTAGGCCGATGTACTGGCCCGTCTTCCCGGACTGCACCTGACCGATCACAAGGCCCTTACGACGCCAGGGGCCGGACCGTCGAGGATCCTCCAGCTGGCTCAGCACGTCGTCCGAGGTCTGGTCCAGGCGACGCACCACCCACGGCGGCAGGCTCACCACGTCCTCGAGATACCTGCGGTACCGCTCCCAGAACTCCCAGTCGCGGTCGATCTTCGCCTCTGGAAGCCACGGCTCGTGTCCCTTGGCATCCGTGAGCGCGAGAGATCGCTCCTGGAAGACCGCAGTCATCGCCTCGATCTCCTTGACCAGCAGCTCACGGTCGAGGTCTTCGCCCTGCCCGGCCAGCAGACCGAAGATGGCGTTGACCGCGGTCTGGACCTCTTCCGCCTTCGGCTGCCGATCCTGTGGCAGGAAGCCGAGAACAAGACGCTTGGCCTTGGCCATCGAGTCGTCGGAAACGTCACTCACAGGAGACCTCCAGCTGGACACGGTCGGTTTGCGTGGAGCCTAGAGGTGACCACTGACGAGGGGTCACCTGCTCCAGAAACCCTGGAGCTGATCGAAGGGAGACATGGTTCGGAGGCGATCTCGGGCGGACGCCGGTGAACGTCCTCCTGAGACGAGCGACTCGAAGATTCGCTGTGCGACCTCGACCGCTGCGCTGTCGGCGACGCCCGGACCGCCGAACGGCTCGGGATCGTCGCTGCTGTCCGTCTCGTGCATCACTCGGAGGGCGGTGACCGGGATGGTCTCCTCAAGGAGAAGCAGCAGGGCGCGCACGTCCGCGGCGCTGTTTCCTCCGGGACGCAGTGCTGCCTGCACCAGCGGATGACTTCGGTTGATCTTGCAGACGACCCTGTCGTCGGGCCGACGTACGAGCCATGCGTACGCCAGTGGGTCGCCGTGGGTACGTGCGGCGATCTGGCCCCGGCGTTTAAGGACCTCCGCGGCGGTGGCCCGCGCATTGCGTGCGTGGCGGTTGAGGTGCGAGCGGAGGCTGACCGGAGGGACGACGCTCGACTTCCTCACGTCGACACCCCACTCGGCGTCCGTCTCGGTGGGGATGTCGATGGCGATGCGCGCCAGGTTGTACTTCTCCTCGCGCCGCATGCCACGTTGTCCGAGCCAGTCACCTGCGAGGATCAGCCGGTTGCGGCGGTAGACGTAGAAACCCTGCTGGTCGAGCCAGCCCTCCGGACCGGCGGCCTGGTCGTACTCCTCGGGAGTCAGCCTCTGGGCGCTGGGGAGGACGAACGCCTCGACCTTCACGAAGCTGCCGTTAAGGGGGAGTTCCTCGGAGGGCAGGCGCTGTACTGAGGGGTGGTTGCTCATGAACGGGTCCCAAGGCTCCACCAGGGTTCCCCGGACCTGCAGGTTGCGGCGGCGGGTTCCGGTGAGGAAGCGGGCGAAGACCATGCCGAGGTGCGATTCCGTGCGGGTTGCCTCGGCGTAGAACTGCTTCTGCGTGCCTTCGTCGTCCAGGCTGGCGCTGTCCGTGCGATAGCCGTTGAGTCGTCTCCAGAGCACGATGGTGCCGTGATCGGAAGAACCTCGGAGTCTGGCGAGCACGTCCATCGTGTCGTCATCGGCCCCGTGAAGCAGCCGCCACTGGCCGGAGCCCTCGACGACGTCGAGATCCCACGTCCGGGTGTGCCACTCGCCGTCCTTGGCCGTCGTGACCGTGAGCTGTCTGGCCTGGGAGAACGAGGCGGACTTGAGTCCGACACCGAAACGGCCCAGGTCGGTGGAGGAGCGTGCGGTCGCAGGTCCTCGGGCTGCCACGGTCATGGCCGTGACGAGCTCCTCGGCCGTCATGCCCCAGCCGTCGTCCACGACGGCGATCCACGAGTCGGCTCCAGCCCAGGTGAACTCGACATCGATGTTTTTGGCCTCGACGGAGATGCTGTTGTCCACGAGGTCTGCGACGGCCGCGGGGAGCGAGTAGCCAAGGGAGCTGAGCGAGGCCACCATGCCTGCCGGCTCGGGAGCTGCGATGTCGTATGCGATGGGTGTTTCCACTGCTTCCCCGTTACGGCCGCTTCTCGAAGTGGAGGCTGTCCCGGAGACGCACTGGAACGAAGCGGGCGAGCACCTCTCAACAGGGGGCAGCTCTCCGCAGATGTGAGTTCCCGCCCCAAAAACTGATGGTACGTGAGCGTTACCTGTTCGGACCGGCGTTCTGGGACTTTTCACGTGCAGTGGGCAATGAACTTCGGACCCGTTCGCGGAGTCGAGGGCCACTACGCTGATCCCCGGGCTCGCCGAAGTGGCCCTTGGCTCTGGTCGTCTTCATGGGGTGTTGCTTCCCGGCTGCACGTGACCATGCCAGCCGTGGCCTCGGCCTCCTTGCCGGTCGAGGTCTACCTCGGTCGGGTCTGAGCTTCGAACCACCGAGCGGGGTGCCGATGTGCGTGAGCGCTGCGTGAGCGGACTGGGCGGCACGAGGGCGGATCAGCAGTCACGCCGGTCGTGGTCACAAGTCCATGACCAGCTGAAACGTCATCCAGCGTCACGCCCCGGCACCACCCGTCACGATCATGCAGGCCCTCGTAATGCGTAGGTCTCGGGTTCGAATCCCGAAGGCGGCTCTGCCGAAGCCTCAGGACTCACTCGCCGTGACCTGGGGCTTTTGCTTTGCTCGGGGTCAGTCGGGGCGGGGGCCCGTACCCCGGGCCACCTTCCACCCGAGGTCGCCGACCGCGAGCGCGACGGGCCTCCGCGATGTCGACTCCGTCACCTGCAAGGCCGGCTCGGACGACTTCTCGTGCTGCACCTGCACCTGCACGCTCAAGGTCGCCCAGGTCGGGAGACGGGCGCCCGGGCTCTCCGTTACCGTCACCCCGGACGGACGGACGGAGGGCGGACGGCCGGTCGGACGGACGACAGGCCTGCCGTGGTAGGCCGTCGCGTTCCTGGCGCCTGACCGGAGGTCCACGGCATGGTCAACTCTCCTACGGCAGCCGGTGGTTACTCCGGCACCCCGCTCGCGAAGAAGATCGGCGTCAAGCCCGGTCACCGGGTGGGGCTGCGGCACGCCCCCGAGGGCTGGGCCATCCCCGGGCTTCCCGGCGGCTGTGAGGTCAGCGCCGGTGGGCCGCGTGGCGCGGATGTGACCGTGGCCTTCTACCGCGAACGGCGGCAACTCGACGCGGAGGGGCCGGAGCTGGTCCGCGAGCTCGCCGACACCGCCATGCTGTGGATCGCCTGGCCGCGCAAGGCCGCCGGGCATACGAGCGACCTCACCGAGAATCATCTGCGGGACCTCTTCCTCCCACTCGGTGTCGTCGACGTGAAGGTCGCCTCCCTGGGGGACGACTGGTCGGGGCTGAAGTTCGTGCGACGGAGGGAAAACCGGCAAAGCGACAACAAAGGTCCCGCAAAATGAACTTGAGTCGGAGCAACCGGTCGACCTGAGGCAACATCTTGGTGAACGGCGAGTGCTGCGCGGTCAGGGCGCGGGCATCGCCGGATGGCCGGATGGAGTGAGAGACGTGGTCGAGCCGAGGATCGCCGTCGCCGTGGTGACCATGGGAAACCGGCCCGCAGAGGTCGACGCGCTCCTCGAGTCCGTGGCCAAGCAGGACCTCCCGCCCACCCGCATCGTGATCGTCGGAAACGGCTGCCGGCTCCCCGAGTTCGCCGCCCGGCTCTCCCTGCCCGGCGAGGTCACCACCATCGACGTCGACGAGAACCTCGGCTGCCCCGGCGGCCGCAACGTGGCCCTGGCCCGGCTCCGCGCGTTCGGTGACGTGGACGTCGTAGTGGAACTCGACGACGACGGCCTCCTCGTCGACGCGGACGTGCTGCGCCGGGTGCGCGATCTGTACGCGGCCGAACCCCGCCTGGGCATCGTCGGGTTCAGGATCGCCGACGAGTACGGGGAGACCCAGCGGCGCCATGTGCCGCGGGTCGGCGCGGGCGATCCCATGCAGGGCGGCTACGTCACCGGGTTCCTCGGCGGTGGCCACGCGCTCAGCATGGCGATGCTCGCCGAGACGGGGGACTGGCCGGCCGAGTTCTTCTTCGCGCACGAGGAGACCGACCTCGCCTGGCGGGCCGCCGACGCCGGCTGGAGCATCCTCTACGCCCCCGAGCTGCTCCTCCAGCACCCCAAGACCTCACCTGCCCGGCACGCCATCTACTACCGGGTCACCGCCCGCAACCGCGTCTGGCTGGTCCGCCGCCGCCTCCCGCTCGCGCTGATCCCGGTCCACCTGGGCATCTGGATGCTGCTCACGCTCGTACGGACACGATCGGCCGCCGGGCTGCGGGCGTGGTTCGGCGGTTTTGTGGAGGGCGTGCGGGAAGGGGCGGGGGAGCGGCGGCCGATGCGGTGGCGGACGGTGTGGCGGCTGACGCGGCTGGGGCGACCGCCTGTTGTCTGACCCGAGCGGGCAGTAGTGCCCGTCGTGCGTCGGGGGCGCCCGGCCACCCCGCAACACCCTCACTAACCGCAACAACTGCACTGACCGCAACGACCGTAGAACCTCCGCACCTCAATACCCGTGGTGCTTCAGTGCTTCAGTGCCTCGAAGGTAAGGGACGAGGGCCCCGGTCGTTCACCTCCGACGACCGGGGCCCTCTCGCGTCCCCCGGACCCGGCCGCGACGGCGACACTCCCCCGAGCTGCGCGTCGTACGCGCGCGCCCTCGGGCCAGATCCGATGAAGTGATCACATCAGGTCGCACCAACGGATCGCTAACATGTGGCCAACGGTGCGCGGGATGCTCGCAAGCCGTGTGGCCTGAAGTCGCCTCACGGTCACGGGAGACGGCGGGTACGGTAGCGGATTCCGGCCTCCGGCGGCCGGTGCAAGGTGGCGGGAAACCGCTGTGGACGGGGCGGTTATCCGCCAGCGACGGCGGAACCTCCGCCGCGGAGCACGGCCGTGCGAGGCCGCGCGGAAAGGTGACGGGTTCGGTGTGATGCGGTGCGAGCTGCGGTTCGGACTGCTCGGCACGCCTGTCCTTTTCGACCCGGTCGACCACGGCCACGGCCATGACCGCGACGACGCCGTGCACCCCGTGGGCAGCCCCAAGGTGCGGACCCTGCTGGCCGCGCTGCTCCTCGAACCCGGCCGGGTGGTCTCCGTCGACGCCCTCAAGGACGCACTGTGGGGCGGTGCACCGCCGGCGTCCGCGCACGCGTCCCTCCACAACCACGTGACCCGCCTGCGCCGACTCCTCGACGACCCGGAACGGTTGCGCGCGGTACCGCCCGGCTACGTCCTCCGCGTCGACGACGGTGAACTGGACGTCCACGTCTTCGAGACCCACGTCGCTACGGCCCGTTCGGCGCACGCGGCGGGGGACTGGCCCGGCACTGTCCGCGCCTGCACGGCGGCCCTCGCCCTCTGGCGCGGCACCCCGCTCAGCGGCCTCCCCGCCGAACTCGGCGGCTACGCCCTCGCCCAACGCCTCACCGAGGCGCGACTCCTCGTCCTCGAATGGCGCTACGACGCGGAGTTGGCCCTCGGCGGCGAACGACTCGGCGTGCTCGTACCGGAGTTGGCCGCGCTGGTCGCCGACCATCCGCTCCGCGAGTCCTTCCACCGCCAACTGATGCTCGCCCTCCACCACACCGGCCGCCAGGCGGAGGCCCTCGCCGTCCACCGGGATCTGCGCAACCGGCTGCTTGACGAGCTGGGGATTGAGCCGGGGGCGGGGGTTCGGGGGGCGCACGCGGAGGTTCTGCGGGGGGAGGACCCGCGTGGGGCGGGTGTGCGGGATGCGCGCGCGGTGATGCCGCGGGGTACGGAGGGTGCGGGAGACGCGGGAGGCGTGGGAGGCGTGGGATCTCCCGCGCGGGGTGGCAGGGGAGCGGGGGCGGAAGGGGTGTTGGGCGCGGGGGGCGCCGGGCGAGCTGAGGACGCCGATCGTGCCGGGGGCGTCGAGGATGCCGAGGGCGGCGGGCGCGTCGAGGGTGCCGGGCGCGTCGAAGACGCTGAGGGTTCCGAGGGTGCTGAAGACATCGGGGGTGCTGGGGACGCCGGTCGCACTGGGCGCGCCGGGGCTTCGAGGCAGGGTCACACTGGTGCGGCTGGTGCGGCTGGTGCGGCTGGTGCGGCTGGTGCGGCTGGTGCGGCTGGAGCCGCCGGTGACGTCGCTGCGGACGAGCTGGTGGACGGGGCTCACTCGCCCGCGTCCGATTCCCCCGCGCCGCTCGCCCCCGGCGCCCGCGCCTACGCGCTCGACTCCTACCCGCGTGCGGTTGGCGCCCCGGATGTCCCCGCGCCCGACGCCCTCGTCCCGCACGCCTCCGCCACCCCCGCGCCCGGCTCCCACTCACCCAAGCCCAACGCCCCTGTCCCACCCGCCTCGGATGCCACCACCCCCAACACCCCCGTCCCCCCACTCACCCCCCACCCGCCGACACCCACCTCCTACATCCCCGCCACCCCCAACTCCCCCTCCCACAAACCCAGTTCCAACCCCACTGCCTCCGACCCCGACCTCGCCCCCGCCCCGCAGGACCACCCGACCCCCCACACCCCACCCCGCCTAGCCCAACTCCCACCCCCACCAGCCCACTTCACCGGCCGGGACGACACCCACCGCGCCCTGTACGAAACCCTCGCGCCCCGCTCGACCGACCCCCACTCCCACCCCCTCGCCGTAGTCACCGGCATGGCCGGCGTAGGCAAGAGCGCCCTCGCGTTGTACACGGCGCACGCGGTGAAGGATCGTTTCCCCAACGGGCAGTTGTATGTGAACCTGCACGGCGCGACCCCCGGAATGACCCCCCTCACCTCCGGCCAGGCACTCCACGCCCTGCTCCGTGACCTCGGTGTCGAACCCCGTCACATCCCCGAACACCCGGACGCGGCAACCGCGTTGCTCCGTTCGCTGCTCGCCCCGACCCGCACGCTGATGGTGTTGGACGACGCCGAGAACGCCGCTCAGGTACGCCCGTTGCTGCCGGCCGGCACCGGTTGCGCGGTGATCGTCACCAGCCGTTCGCCGCTGACCACGCTCGACGGTGCCCGCCGCTTCCCGCTGACACCCCTGTCCGGCGAGGACAGCGCGGCGCTGCTGCGTGCCGTATCCGGCCGGGACGGTCTCGACGCGGCCCACCCGCTCGTCGAACTCACCGGCCGTCTCCCGCTCGCCCTGCGTGTCGTCGCCGCCAGGCTCGCCGCCCGCCGGGCCCTCACCCCGGATTTCCTGGCCGGTCAACTGGCCGCCACGGAAAGCCGGTTGCACCATCTGGAGTACGACGACCTCAGCGTCCGCCGTTCGCTGGCCGTGGCCCACGACGCCCTCGCCGCCTCGCAGCGCCGGACCGACCGCGACGCGGCCCTCGCCCTGCGCCACATCGGCACCCTCGACCTCCCGTCGTACGGCGCCCCCCTGCTCGCCCGCCTCGCCGGCACCGATGAACGCCGTACCGAATCCGCCCTCGACCGCCTCGTGGACGTAGCCCTCCTGGAGGAGACGGCGTACGGCCGGTACACCCCCCACGACCTGGTCCGGGACTTCGCCCGCGAACTGGCCGCCACCGCCGGGCAGCGCAACACCGTCACGGACACCGGTCCGCCCATTCCCGCCGCAGACGCCGACCCAGGTATCCCAGGTACTCCGACCCGGGCGACGACACCACACAGCCCGTCCGCGAGCGCCGAACCCCGCACCCTCCCCGCGACAGCCACCCCGCACAGCCCACCCGCCAACGCCGACCCCCGCACCCCCGCCCCCGCCGCGACAGCCACCCCGCACAGCCCACCCGCCAACGCCGACCCCCGCACCCCCACCCCGGCAGCCAACCCGCACAGCACCCCCGCGAGAACCGAGCCGCCCCCTCCCTCCACCCCCGACCCCACCGACACCGCCCTGGCCTGGTACGCGGCCCGCGCCGAACACACCCTCACCGCGATCGTCGAACCCGGTCTCGATCGGGACGACCGGCGTCGGCCGACCGCCGCTCAACTGGCTGGGCATATCGACGAAGTTGCCGCCACCGACTCCTTCCCCCGTCCCGAAGACGCCTTCGCCTGGGGTGACTTGGAGCTGGAGAACGTCGTCGCGCTCGTGACCCGGTACCGCGACACCCCCGACCCCCGCCGTGCCGCCCACGTCTCGACCCTCGTCCGGCTGCTCTTCCCCTACGTCCTGCGCAGCGGCCGCGTCGCCGAGATGGAGGTGCTCGGCCGGGCCGCCCTCGACGCGGCGCGGCGGCTCGGGGACGCGGCGGCGGAGGCGTACGCGCTCGGAGACCTCGCCGGACTGCACTTCCTGACCGGTCGGCAGAGCGAGGCGCTCGGTCTCAACGACCAGGCCCTCGCGATCTGGTGGCGTCTGGACGCCCTCTCCTGGATCCGCCGCTGCCTCAACAATCGCGGCCTGCTCCTCGAAGGCCTGGGCCGTTACGCCGAGTCGGGCGTCGCCCTGCGCCAAAGCCTCGCCTACTCACGGCAGTTGAACGACCCGTACGGCGAGGCCGTGACCCACAGCCACCTCGGCAACCTGTACGAACACACCGACCCCCGCGCCGCCATCGAGCAGCACCGCCGTTCTCTCGCGATCGGCAACGAGATCGGCGCCGTCATCGTGCAGCACTCCGCGCACTGCAACATCGGCTACGCCCACCTCACCCTCGGCGAACCGGCCGCCGCCGTACCGCACTTCGAGGAGAGCCTCCGCATTCTCGGCGGCCACGGGGACTGGCACGGCGAGTCCCAGACCCGTCTCGGCCTGGTCCGCGCCCTCCGCCTCCTCGGTCACACCGACACCGACACCGACACCGACACCGACACCGAGCGCTCGTTCGCCGAAGGCTCCTACGCCGAACGCGCCGCCGCCGAAGACGCCCCCGTCACCTCCCTCAACACCACCCGCGCCCACACCACCCGCGCCCACACCGAATGCACCGAGCTCCTCCGCCGGGCCGACGCCCGCGCCGACCGCTACATGGGCGGCCTCGCCCGCCACCAACTCGGCCTGCTGCTGAGGGAACTGGGCCGCGAGAAGGAGGCCCACGACCAATGGCGCATCGCCCTCGACGCCCTCGACGGCACGGACGAGAAGGCCGTCGTCCAGGAACTCGGCGAGCTGTTGTCGCAGGGTGACGCGCGTCGACCGTCCCGGTCGTAGGGCCCTATTTCGCGTCGGCGTAGCACTGGACGACCGCCACCGTGAAGGGGAATCGGACCGGTGTCTCGCCGAACGTGAGCCGGCCGGCGAGGTCGGCCGCCTCGCGTATCGCGGTGGCCACCGTCTCGGCCTCCGCCTCGGGGCAGTGCACGATCACCTCGTCGTGCTGGAAGAAGACCAGCTCGGCCGCCAGCTCCGCGCAGGACCGGCGGAGCGCGGCGAGCATCAGCAGGGCCCAGTCGGCCGCGCTGCCCTGGACGACGAAGTTGCGGGCGAAACGGCCGCGGGCGCGGGAGTTGGTGGACGCGTAACCCGGCACCCAGCCCTGGTCGGCGGGGGCCGTGACCGGATCGTCCTGGGGGATGCCCGCCTCCTCCGCCGCGTCCTCGCCCCCGGCGACCGGCGGGCAGGTCCGCCCGAGCCAGGTCCGGACGAGCCGCCCCTCCTCGCCGGCCCGCGCGGCGTCGTCGACGTAGGCCACCGCCTTGGGGAAGCGGCGTCTGAGCGCGGCGAGGTTCTTGAGGCCGTCGCCGGAGGTCTGGCCGTAGACCGCGCCGAGCACGGCGATCTTGGCCTGGTCGCGGTCGCCGGAGAAGGCGCGCTCGGACACGGACTGGTAGAGGTCGGTCGCGCGGCCGGCGACCTCCATCAGCCCGGGGTCGCGGGAGATCGCGGCGAGGACGCGCGGCTCCATCTGGTCGGCGTCGGCGACGACGAGCCGCCAGCCGGGGTCGGCCACCACGGCACGCCGGATGACCTTGGGGATCTGGAGGCCGCCTCCGCCGTTGGTGACCCAGCGCCCGGTGACCGTCCCGCCCGCGAGGAACTCCGGCCGGAACCGCCCGTCCCGCACCCAGTCCTGGAGCCAGGACCAGCCGTGGGCGACCCAGATGCGGTACAGCTTCTTGTACTCCAGCAGCGGCTTCACTGCCGGGTGGTCGAGAGACTGGATCTCCCAGCGGCGGGTCGATCTGACCTTGATCCCGGCCTCGGCGAAGGCCTTGACCACATCGGCGGGCAGATCCGGCCGCACCCGTCTCCCGAAGGCGACGGACACCTCGTCGGCCAACTCGGCCAGCCGCCGTGGCTCACCGCCGCCCGCGTACCGGTCGCCCAGCAGTTCGTGCAGCATCTCCCGGTGCACCTCGGCGCTCCACGGCAGCCCCGCCCGGTTCATCTCGGCGGCGACCAGCATCCCCGCCGACTCGGACGCGGTGAGCAGGCGCATGCGGTCGGGGTAGGTGGTGGCGTCATGGCGGCGCTGCTGCTCGGCGTAGACCGTGAGCAGGTCGGTGAGGGGGAGGTGGACGCTCTGCGGTTCGAACAGGGAGGACTGCGCGCCCGGTTCGGCGGCGCGCTGCGGCGGGTCCGGCGGCACCGGCCCGCCCCGCGAACGGGCCAGCGCCGCGGCGGCCGACCGGGGTTCGCCGTGCCGCCCCTCGTGGCCCAGGAGGAGGGTCTCGGCGTCCTCCACGTCGTAGCACCGCTCCACCCGCACCCCCGCGGCGAGCAGTGACGGATACACCTCCGCCGTGGAGCGCCACACCCATCGGCTGACGTCCGGCCGCGCGCGCACGGCCTCGACCAGGTCCGGCTCGCGCAGCACCGGCCCCGCGGGCAGCCCGTCCGGACCGAGGGCGGCGACCTCCGCACCGCCACCCTCGGCCGGGGCGAGCGCCCAGCGATCGGTCATGTCAGCGAGTGTGGCACGCAGGTCTGACAACGCCCCCGACCTGCACGAACGGGCTCGCGGACGGAGTCGTTCACCGGGCACCCGAGCGAGGAAGCATCAGGCGCCCACACGGCCACCCGCAGCACCTCGCCCTCTGCCCAACGGCCGTAAATCCGCGAGGAGTTGCTTATCCACAGGGTGTGGACGACCCGCACCCACGACGGACGAGAACGACCACAGAGTCCCCGCTCCCCCTGAACCCACGCCCCCGATGCCCACCCAGGGGCGCGGGGAACTGCGCGACCAGCCCCCACGAACCACAACCCACGCCCGAACACCCCCCGCCCCAGAAACCCCCGAGCCCACCCCACCCCACCGCAACCCACCCCACTCCACCCCATGGCACGATCACCAGATGACCGGCACCACCCCCACCCCCATCGAGCGCGCCTTCGAAGCCGCCCTCTACAACGACACCCATGAAGCCCTGGACGCGGGCGCCTCGATCCTCGCCGCCGATCCCGCGTCGGACGCCGAACTCGCGCGCCGAGGGCGGGAGTTCGTCGCGGCGGCCTGGCGGCGTGGGTGGCAGCCCGCGGATGTCGTGCGGCTGGTGCGGCGGGAGTTGGAGGACGTCCACGTACGGCTCGTCTCGGCGCTGATCCGAGCCCAGGCGCCGGACGACCGGGCACGCGGCCCCCGCTGGGCGGCGCAGCTCGACGAACTGACCGCCGACGAACCGCCCCGCACGGACCGTTTCACGCACGCCACCACCGTGCTGGAGCTCTACCGCCTGCTGCTGCGCCTGCCGAGCCTCGAACCCCTGGAGGAACAGCGACCGCGGGAGAACCGCCGGCCCGCCTCCCGCATGCTCACCCGTATCCGCGCCCTGCTCGCGAAGGCGGAGGCGACCGGGTTCCCGGAGGAGGCGGAGGCGCTCAGTGCCAAGGCGCAGGAGCTGATGGCGCGGCACAGTATCGACGAGGCGCTGCTCGACGCGCAGGCCCCGGCGAAGGACGCGCCCGGCGCGTGCCGGATCGGGGTCGAGGCGCCGTACGAGCAGGCGAAGGCCGTGCTGCTGGACGCGGTCGCCGGCGCGAACCACTGCCGGGCCGTGTGGAACGAGGCCTTCGGGTTCTCGACCGTCGTCGGTTTCGAGGGCGACCTGGAGGTCGTCGAACTCCTCTACACGTCGCTGCTCGTGCAGGCCACCTCCGCGATGACCCGGGCAGAGGCGGCCCAGCGCGCGGGTGGCAGCCGACGGACGAAGACCTTCCGGCAGTCCTTCCTCGCCGCCTACGCCCACCGCATCGGCACCCGGCTGGCCGAGGCCGCCGAGACGCAGGTCACCGACGACCTCCTCCCCGTCCTGGCCACCCGCGAGGTCGCCGTCACCGACCGCGTCGACGCGATGTTCCCGGAGACGACCACGACCCGCCTGCGCGGGGTCACCGACGAGGCGGGCTGGACGGAGGGCGCCGAGGCGGCGGACCGGGCCCAGGTCAGGTCCCGGCCCCGACTCGGGGACCAGGGGCACTAGGGGTATTAGGGGTCCTAGGGGTACCGGTGGTTCCTGGGGGACGTCGTCAGTCGCCGGCCTGGGTGAAGGCGCTCACCGAGGCCTCCGCGTCGCTCACGTCGCCCTTGCCCTGGACGGGCCCGTACGACCACTTGTAGTCGGCGCTGTCGCTGCTGCCCGGCAGGGTGACGACGAGCTTCGTCGCGGCCAGGCTCAGCTTGTCGCCCGCCTTGCCGCGGACGTAGGTGATGGTGAAGGAGGCCGCGTCGCCCTTGGCGAGCCGCAGCTTCTGCGCCGTGGCGCCCTTCAGCGTGGGCAGGGCGACCTTGGTGCCGCCGGCCTCCAAGGTGGCGCCCGGGAAGCCGTTCAGGTCGCACGGCTTGCTCTGGTTGGTGAGCGAGACGGGCACCTCGCCCGTGTCACCGGCTGCCGGAGCGGTACTGGCGGGACCGACCTGGACGGAGACCCCGTCGAACGAGCAGGCCGAGCCGTTCTTGCCGTCGGACGAGCTGCCGCCGCCACTGTCGCAGGCGGTCAGGAGCAGAGCCGAGGCGAGTGCGGCGACGGCGAGGGGAATGGTGCGCATGAGGGGATCATCCCGCACCCGTCGCCCCTCCGCCGCCCGCCCCACCCCCGGGAGCCATGACGGGCCGACGCCCCCCGTCCCCTACGACCCCAGACTCGCCGTGGGCAGCCCGGACGGAAACTTCCCGCCCTCCGCCCGCGTGTACGCCTCCTTGCCGAGACTCCCCGACCAGGTGACCGCGAGCGCCGACTTGCTGACGGAGTCGACCATTCCGGTGGCGCGGGTCTTCGTGCCGTCCGTGCACTTGAGGTGGATCATCCGCATGCCCGCCTCCTCACCGGCCGTCCCGCTGCACACGCTGCCGCCGGTGGTGAACAGCGCGGCCTGCTTGCCGGTGATCACCAGGGCGACGGCCTTGCCGCCGGTCGTGGCGAGCCAGCTGCCCTGAAGCCCGTCGGACGCGGCCGACGGGCTGCTGCCGGAGCCACCGGAGTCCGCCGTCGCGGTGGACGTCGGGGACGCGCTCGGCGTGGACGACGAGTCGTCCGAGGAGCCACCGCTGCACCCGGTCAGGACGAGCGCGCCCACCAGTCCCGCGGCAGCCGCCGCTGTCCGTACCGTCGACACCGTCGAAATCGCCGTAGTCACTGGTAGCTCCCAAGCTGTAGCCGGACGGCCGCCCGGTCGGCCTTGGCCGGAACGACCGCAGCAAGTTACCAGGGGTCACCAGGAGGACTTGCGGACGCCGGGCAGGTATCCGCTGTGAGCTTGGCCGCGCAGGTTCACCCGGGACAGTCCGAAGGCGCGGAAGTAGCCGCGGGGCCGCCCGTCGATCTGGTCGCGGTTGCGCACACGCGTGGCGCTCGCATCCCTCGGCTGGCGCCCCAACTCCCGCTGCGCGGCGGCCCGTTCAGTTGCCGTCGAACCGGGCCGCCGGACGATCTCCTTCAGTTCGGCCCGCCGTGCCGCGTACCGCGCGACGGTCTCCCGCCGCCGCTCGTTCGCCGCGATCCTGCTCTTCTTTGCCATCAGATCCTCACCCCGCGCTCGCGGATCCGGGCCACGGCCGCCTCGACGCCGATCGCGTCGACGGTCTTGATCCCCTTCGCGCTCAGCCGCAGCCGTACGTACCGGCCCTCGCCGGGCAGCCAGTAGCGCTTGGACTGGATGTTCGGGTCGAAACGGCGCGAGGTGCGCCGGTGGGAGTGGGAGATGCGGTTGCCGAAGCTGGGCCGGGCGCCGGTCAGCATGCAGTGGGCCGACATGAGTGACGTACCTCTCCTCGATCGGGGTCGTAGCCAGTGATGCTAATGGAATTCATTTTCAGTAAGGTATCAGCCATGGCTCGCAACGAACTCCGCCCGGTCGTCAAGCTCCGGTCCACGGCCGGCACCGGCTACACCTACGTGACCCGCAAGAACCGCAGGAACGACCCCGACCGCCTGGTCCTGCGCAAGTACGACCCGGCCGCCGGCCGCCACGTCGACTTCCGAGAGGAGCGCTGACCCCGATGCGCGCGAACACCCACCCGCCCTACGGCCCCGTCGTCTTCCGGGACCGGGCCGCGGGTCACGCTTTCCTCACCCGCTCGACGATGACGAGCACGCGGACGATCGAGTGGGAGGACGCCCACACCTACCCCGTCGTGGACGTCGAGATCTCCAACGTCAGCCACCCCTTCTACACCGGCACGGCCCGCGTCCTGGACACGGCCGGCCGGGTGGAGCGCTTCGAGCGCCGGTACGGGAAGCAGGCCTGACGGTGTCCGACCTCTCCGTCGTGATCGTCGCCGGCCTGCACGCCGAGGCCCGCGGAGCGACCGTCGCCCGCCTCCTCCACGACGTCCCCGGCAGCGTCGTACTCCACCACGACCTCGCCACGGCGACCGCCGGCACGGTCGTCCGCACGGTCAGGGACGCCACCGGCATCCTCGACGCCGGTGAGACGCCCCTCGTCAACGACTGCGCGTGCTGCGCGCTCCGCGAGGACCTGGTGCCGGAACTGCGCCGACTGGCCGGGGCCGGTCAAGTCAGGCTCGCTGTCGTTGAGTTGTGGGACTCCGTCGAGCCCAAGGCGATGGCCGAGGTGATCACCTCCGGCGGCCTCACGATCACCGGCGTCATCACCGCCGTGGACCCGGCACTCCTCCTCCCGTACCTCGGCAACGGCGACGACCTCGCCACGGCCGGGCTCGCGGCGGCGGCCACGGACGAACGCACCATCGCGGACACCTTCGCCCGCCAACTGGAGTACGCCCCGATCCTCGCGGTCCTCGACTCGGACGAGACCGACGACGAAGACCGCGAGTTGCTGACGCAATTGCACCCGACGGCCCGCCAAGTCCCGCTGAGGGCGGACGACTTGAAGAGGAGCAACGACACCCCGGGCGACCACGAAGCCCCGACCCGCATTCCCACCCCGCCCACCCCCAACCCCTCAGGGGCGCGGGGAACTGCGCGACCAGCCACATCGCACCCGCACTCCGCACACAACCCCAACCACCCACCCCCGCACGACGCATCGACCTACCCAACCTCACTCCCACGCAGCGCCCTCGCCCACGCAGCCCTCGCCGGCTTCGACGTGGACGCCGCGGCCGCAGCCCAACACCCCGCCAGCGCCCTGCTCCCCGTGGACGCCGACGCCCACGGCGTGGCCACCCTCGTCTGGCACCGCCGCCGCCCCTTCCACCCGGAGCGCCTGTACGCCGCACTCGAGGACATCACCTGCGCCGCCGCCCGCAGCCGGGGCCGGTTTTGGCTCGCCGACAAGCCCGACTCGCTACTGCACTGGGACGCGGCCGGCGGCGCCCTGTGCGTGGAGAGCGCGGGCCCGTGGCTGGCCTCCTTGCCGGACGCGGCCTGGGAGTTGGTGCCGCCGGTGCGCCGCGCCGCCGCCGCGCTCGACTGGCACCCGGAGCACGGCGACTGCTGCCAGCACCTCGTCTTCACGTCCCCGGGGCTCGACCGCGACGGACTCGAACGGCTCCTGGAGTCCTGCCTGTTGACCGACGCCGAGTACGCCGCGGGCCGCGCCGCCTGGAAACGCCTCCCGCCCGCCTTCGACACCCTTCTGGAGATCTGACCGTGCCCCGCAAGCCCGAGCGCCGCCCCGCCAAGTCCCGCCGCAATCCCCTGGACGCGGCCGGCGTGACGTACATCGACTACAAGGACACCGCCCTGCTGCGGGCGTTCGTCTCCGACCGCGGCAAGATCCGCAGCCGTCGGGTCACCGGCGTATCCGCCCGGCAGCAGCGACAGTTGGCAATTGCGATCAAGAACGCGCGGGAGATGGCATTGTTGCCGTACTCGATCCGATAGGCGTTCGGAGGGAACACGAAGGCCCCCGTACGCGTCTTCCCCCGTACATGCCCTGCCCACTCCTGGGCAGACGCTGGAACGGCAACGGTAAAGCGGTCGTCAAAGCTGTAACCGGAGGACCACCCCGCGTGCACGTGCATCTGCCCATGCATCTGCACATGAACAGGGCTATGATCCGGAACAGTTGACCACTGCATCAATGGCCACACCAGCCAGTGCACAACCGGGAGCGACCTGTGGACCACCGCGTTGACAGCGTGTACTTGGGGTTCGACGTGTACAACGGCATGGCTGCCACGCAGCTGGACGGAGTGGCCTGGCAGAAGAGCCGGCACAGCAACTCGCAGGGTTCCTGCGTGGAGTTCGCGCGACTGCCCGGCGGCGACGTCGCGGTGCGCAACTCGCGCTTCCCCGACGGCCCGGCGCTCGTCTACACCCGTGCCGAGATCGAGGCGATGCTGCTCGGCATCAAGGACGGCGAGTTCGACCACCTGATCGCGGGATAGCGCGCCGACCCGCCAAGACCACGGCAACGCGCGTAGAACCGCGACCCCAAAAAGAGCCGCGGTTCCTCACGCGTTGTTCTGGGCCGGCTCGGCCTGGAGCCGGAACAGCGCCCAGACCACCTTGCCGCTGAGCGTGCCCGCCAGCGGGTGCCAGCCCCAGCCGTCGGCGAACGAGTCGACGAGGAACAGACCGCGGCCCGACTCCGCCGAGAAGTCGTCCGAGTCGCGGGCGACGGGACTGTCGTGACTGGGGTCGCGCACGGCGCACACGAGCCGCTCGGTCCACCGCATCAGGTGCAGCCGCACGGGCGGGTTCTGCTCCGGGACGCGCGGGGTGTTGGCGGGCAGCGCATGCCGCAGGGCGTTGGTGACCAACTCGGAGACGACCAGACAGACGTCGTCGAAGCGGTCGCCGATGTCCCACTGGTCGAGGGTGCGGCGGGTGAACTGCCGTGCCTCGCGCACCGCTTCGTAGCGGGCGGGCAGAGCACACGACGCGGCACTGGACACGGCCGAGGGGTCCAGCGGCGGAAGGCCCTGCCGTAACGGCTCGAGCATGGTCGATCCATTCGTCCCCATGCGAGGCACTCCCGGAATTCGCGGTCGTTGCGATGCAGCGGTGGCGCGAGACCATGGTTTCGGATGCGTACAGCAGATGCAAGGGCAGATGCACGTGCAGCTGACCGAATTGGACCCTCCCGTACCGCTTGTTGGCCATTTTTTCCGCCAACTTCACGCCGTTCTCGGGCTCCTGGCTTGCTTCTTCCTGACAACTTGCTGACGACTTCCTGTGGACAGCCGCCTCTTCTTTCCATATCTGTAATCGAACGAGTACTGCTCGAAGTGTTTTAGTGGCAGACTGCGGCCCCTGAAGACGGTTGGGGAGGCTGGCGAACGTGAGCGCGGGAGAGCCCGGATCGGTGGTGCGGCGGATGCTGCTCGGCTCGCAACTCAGGCGACTGCGGGAAGCACGTGGGATCACTCGCGAGGCCGCGGGGTACTCGATCCGCGCTTCCGAATCCAAGATCAGTCGCATGGAGCTGGGGCGAGTGAGCTTCAAGACGCGGGATGTCGAGGACCTGTTGACGTTGTACGGCATCACGGACGAGGCGGAGCGCATCTCACTCCTCTCCCTCGCGAAGGAGGCCAACGTAGCGGGCTGGTGGCACAGCTACTCCGACGTCCTGCCCAGTTGGTTCCCCACCTATGTGGGCCTGGAAGGCGCCGCCTCCCTCATCCGCGTCTACGAGGTCCAGTTCGTGCACGGGCTGCTACAGACGGAGGAGTACGCCCGCGCGGTCGTCCGGCGCGGCATGAAGGGCGCCAGCGAGGCCGACGTGGAGCGGCGGGTGGCGCTGCGCCTCGAGCGGCAGAAGTACCTGGTGAACGAGAACGCCCCGGACTTCCACATCGTCCTGGACGAGGCCGCCCTGCGCCGCCCCTACGGCGATCGCGAGGTGATGCGCGGGCAGTTGCAGCATCTGATCGAGGTCTCCGAGCACGCGAACGTCCGCCTTCAGGTGATGCCGTTCGGCTTCGGTGGCCACGCCGGTGAGTCCGGCGCCTTCACGATCCTGTCGTTCCCCGAGTCGGACCTCTCCGACGTCGTGTATCTGGAGCAGCTCACCAGTGCGCTGTACCTCGACAAGGCCGAGGACGTCTCCCAGTACGAGAAGGCGCTGAAGGAGCTCCAGCAGGACAGTCCGGGCCCGGACGAGAGCCGGGATCTTCTCCGGGGACTGCTCCAACTCTCTTGAAACACAAGTACGATGACGTGTGATCAGACCGTGATGATCGTGGGGGATAGCCCGGTCTGCTGTTGATCGTGTCTGCAACTGATCGTGTCTGCTGACGATTGAGCGATTGAGGGATCACATGTCGTCCTACTTCACCGACCTGGCTCAGCAGTACATCGACGGTGAGTGGCGCCCGGGCACCGGCTCCTGGGACATCATCGACTTCAACCCGTACGACGGCGAGAAGCTCGCGTCGATCACGATAGCCACGGTCGACGAGGTCGACGAGGCATACCGTGCCGCCGCCCGCGCGCAGAAGACGTGGGGCGCGACCAACCCCTATGCCCGGCGTGCCGTGTTCGAGAAGGCCCTGCGGCTCATCGAGGAGCGCGAGCAGGAGATCGCCGAGGTGATCATCGCCGAACTCGGCGGCACGCACCTGAAGGCCGGCTTCGAACTGCACCTCGCCAAGGAGTTCCTGCGCGAGGCGATCCACCTCGCGCTGCGCCCCCAGGGCCGGATCATCCCCTCGCCGGTCGACGGCAAGGAGAACCGCGTCTACAGCGTCCCGGTGGGCGTCGTCGGCGTGATCAGCCCCTTCAACTTCCCCTTCCTCCTCTCCCTCAAGTCGGTTGCCCCCGCACTGGCGTTGGGCAACGGCGTGGTCCTCAAGCCGCACCAGAACACCCCGATCGTCGGCGGTTCCCTGGTCGCGAAGATCTTCGAGGACGCGGGCCTGCCGGGCGGCCTCCTGAACGTCGTCATCACCGACATCGCGGAGATCGGCGACGCGTTCATCGAGCACCCGATCCCGAAGGTCATCTCCTTCACCGGCTCCGACAAGGTCGGCCGCCACGTCGCGACCGTCTGCGCCGCGCAGTTCAAGCGCACGGTGCTCGAACTCGGCGGCAACAGCGCCATCGTGGTCCTCGACGACGCCGACATCGACTACGCCGTCGACGCGGCGGTCTTCAGCCGCTACGTCCACCAGGGCCAGGTCTGCATGGCCGCGAACCGTGTCCTCGTCGACCGGTCGATCCGGGACGAGTTCACCGAGAAGTTCGTCGCCAAGGTCAAGTCCCTCAAGGTCGGCGACCCGAGCGACCCGCAGACGGTGATCGGACCGGTCATCAACTCCTCGCAGGCGGACGCCCTTTCGGGGGTCGTCGAGCAGGCGATCGCGGAGGGCGCGACGGCCCTGGTGCACGGCACGACCACCGACAACCTGGTCGCCCCCTCGGTCCTCACCGACGTCCCGGCCGGCTCGGACCTGCTCCGCCAGGAGGTCTTCGGCCCGGTCGCCTTCCTCATCCCGTTCGACGGCGAGGAGGAGGCGGTGGCCATCGTCAACGACACGCCGTACGGCCTGAGCGGTGCGGTCCACACCGGTGACATCGAGCGCGGTGTGAACTTCGCCAAGCAGATCGACACGGGCATGTTCCACGTCAACGACGGCACCGTCCACGACGAGCCGATCGTTCCCTTCGGCGGCGAGAAGGCCTCCGGCGTGGGGCGCCTCAACGGCGAGTCGATGCTGGAGGCCTTCACCAGCCTGAAGTGGATCTCCGTGCAGCACGGTCGGAGCGGGTTCCCGTTCTGATCGCGCGAGCGATGATCCCCTGAGCGTTGATCCCCTGAGCGGTCGGTCTTTCTGGACAGCCGATCTCTTTACGACGCCGTAGCCCGGGCCATTGAGGACAGAAACTGACCTCGATGGCCCGTAGCTTCATCGGTGTCGGGCAGGGTGACAGGCTTCCTGCCGGCACCGGCGAAAGGTGAAGGCCATGGTCACGCACGTACCCGCGGACGCACAGGGCGACGAGCGCGGGTCGCTGCTCACGTTCATCGAGGACCAGCGGGGCGGTATCCGCAGGGCGTTGCTCGGGCTGACCGAGGAACAGGCCGCGAGCACGCCGAGCGCGAGCGGGCTCTCCCTCTCCGGGTTGCTCAAGCATGTCGCCGACGTCGAGCAGGGCTGGATCGCGCGGGCGAAGCAGGAGCCGCCGGCGGTCCAGCGCGACCAGAGCAACTGGCACGAGTCGTTCCGGCTGGTCGACGGCGAGACCGTCGAGGGCCGGCTCGCGTACTGGGACAAGGTCGTCGCCGAGACCGAGGCCTACGTCCGCTCGGTGCCCAGCCTCGACGACACCTTCCCGGTTCCGAGCGAACCCTGGTTTCCGCCGGAGGGGCGGGTCTCCGTGCGCTGGCTCTGTCTGCACCTGATCCGCGAGACCGCCCGGCACGCCGGTCATGCCGACATCATCCGTGAGTCCATCGACGGCGCCACCGCCTATGAGCTGGTCATGAAGGAGCGGGGCGCGACCGGGGGCTGACCTCGCGGGTCGGGGTCGACCAGTGGGGGCCTCGGTTCTCGTTGTGGTTTGCCCGCGGTGCGTTGTGGGTTGCCTGCGGTGCGTTGTGGGTCGGCGCCGCGCCGGGGGGTCTCCGTCCTCGGGTCGGCGCGGGGGCGTTTCTTGAGAGTGCGGCTGTGTGAGCGCCGACCGCTGCGGGCGGACACCCCCCGACACGTCGCCTTCTCGCCGTGCGCGGGCCGCGGGTCGTACCTGCCGTTCGTGGGATGGGGATACGACCCACTGGGCTCCCTTGGGGAGGGGGTACGACCCGCTTGGCCGCTGTGAGTTAGTGGTGGAAGCCTGTTGCTGCTTGCTCGTCCTGGGTGAAGGGGTGGGGTTGGCTGCGTAGTTCGGGGAGGAGGCGGGTCAGGTCGTCCAGGAAGAGTTCGGCCAGGTCTGCTGAGAAGCCGTTGCGGCAGACGATGCGGAGGACGGAGAGGTCTTCGCGGTTGGCCGGGAAGGTGTAGGCGGGGACCAGCCAGCCGTGTTCTCTGAGGCGGCGGGAGATGTCGAAGGCGTTGTAGTTCTCCACGCCGGGGGCCGTGGTGAAGGCGAAGACCGGCAACTCGTCGCCCCGGGTGAGGAGGGTGAAGTCGCCGAGGGCCTCGATGCGGTCTGCCAGGCCGCGGGCCACGTCCCGGGTGGACTGCTGGACCGCGCGGTAGCCCTCTCGGCCCAGGCGGAGGAACGTGTAGTACTGGGCCACTACTTGGGCGCCGGGGCGGGAGAAGTTGAGGGCGAACGTGGGCATGTCGCCGCCCAAGTAGTTGACGCGGAAGACGAGTTCCTCGGGGAGGGCCTCCTTGTCGCGCCACAGGGCCCAGCCGACGCCTGGGTAGACCAGGCCGTACTTGTGGCCCGAGGTGTTGATCGAGGCCACGCGCGGGAGGCGGAAGTCCCAGATGAGGTCCGGGTCCAGGAAGGGGGCGACCATGGCGCCGGACGCGCCGTCCACGTGGACCGGGATGTCGAGGCCCGTGCGCTCCTGGAGGGCGTCCAGGGCGGCGCACAGGTCGGCGATCGGTTCGTAGGAGCCGTCGAAGGTGGAGCCCAGGATGCCGACGACGCCGATCGTGTTCTCGTCGCACAGCTCGGCTGCGGCCTGGGGGTCGAGGTGGAAGCGGTCGCCCTCCATGGGGACCTGGCGTGCCTCGACCTCCCAGAAGTTGCAGAACTTCTCCCAGCAGACCTGGACGTTGACCCCCATCACCAGGTTCGGGCGGGCGGCTGGATAGCGGTCCTTGTTGCGCTGCGTCCAGCGGCGCTTCAGGGCCATGCCGGCGAGCATGCAGGCCTCGCTGGAGCCCGTGGTCGAACACCCCACGGCCGATGAGGGGTCCGGTGCGTTCCACAAGTCCGCGAGCATGGCCACGCAGCGTCTTTCCAGCTCGGCCGTGCGGGGGTACTCGTCCTTGTCGATCATGTTCTTGTCGCGGCACTCCGCCATCAGGACGCCGGCTTCCGGCTCCATCCAGGTGGTGACGAAAGTCGCCAGGTTCAGGCGGGAGTTGCCGTCCAGCATCAGCTCGTCCTGCACGAGCTGGGCCGCCGTCATCGGGGGCAGCGGGGCGTCCGCAAGCCGGTGCTTGGGCGGGGCCTCGGACATGCCGCCGACCGGATTGGCCTCTCCGTAGAAGGGGTTCACGGAAAGGGGGCGCTCGGTGGACGGGTCGGGACCTTCGTGCAACGGCATGGGCTTGCCTCCGATAAGGATCAAAAGAACCAACGGGTACTAGCGAACCGGAGTTCCGTCCGCGCGCAACTGCATCTGCGGTCTCCCGGTCACCAGGAGCCAGGCCGGCAGCGAGGCGATGCACAGCAGGGCGAGGATCGCGGGGGAGGCGACCAGGATCGCGGCCGTGAAGAGGCTCACCCAGCCCTGGCGGGTGATCGCGAGGAGCACGCCCAGGACGCCCGCCGCGACCCCGAGCGCCGGATGGACCGCGGGCACGACCGCGTGGGCGAACAGGCCGAACGCGACGCCGATGAAGACGGAGGGGAAGATCCGGCCGCCCCGGAAGCCGCAGGACGCGGCGACCAGCATCGCCGCCAGTTTCACGACGGTCATCGTCGCGAACTGGCCCGCCGACCAGCCCTCGGGATCGGCCGCGAGCTCCCCGACCTCGTCCAGCCCCTTGAAGAGCGTCAGATGGCCGCCCAGCGCCGCCAGAAGGCCCAGGACCAGTCCACCGATCGGAAGCGTCAGCATGGGGTGCTTGAGCCGTGAGAAGGCGCCGTGGACGTACGGGAAGAGGTAGACGGCCGCCATGCCGAGCGCGGCTGCCAGCGGCGCCAGCACCAGGACCGTCAGGAGGTCGCCCCAGCCGGGCCTGCCGAACGCGGGCAGATGCAGGTCGAAGGTCGGATGGGCCACCAGGGTGGTCGTCAACGCGCCGGCCGCGGCGGCGGCGAGCGGTGCGAACACGTTGTCCCACAGCGCGCCCCTGGTCTGCCGCGCGGCCAGCGCCTCCGAGATGAGCAGCGCCGCCGCGACCGGCGTCCCGAACAGCGCCCCGATCGTCGCCGACTCGGCCAGCACCCCCCACACCCCGCCCGGCAGCCGCGGTGCCAGCCTGCGCCCCAGCCACAGCGCGAGAGCCACGTTCACGGCGATGATCGGGTTCTCCGGGCCGAGGCTCGGGCCGCCCGCGAGCATCAGCGCGGTCGCCAGGACGAGTCCCGGCAGCACTCCCGGGGGCAGCGCCACAGGCTCCAGGCCGGTGGTCGCCGGGTCGGGGCCGGCGTGCCCGGGCACTTTCCACACCACCAGCCCGACCGCGATGCCGGTGGCCGTCAGCATGATGAGCATCCACAGGACGGAGTAGCGGCCGATGCCCAGGGCATCGGGCAGGTTCTTCCAGAGGACGTGCTGGAGCTGCTCGGCCGCCTCGCTCACCCCGATGAAGAGCAGACTCGCGCCCACGCCCACGACGAGTGCGGGGATGATCATCGGCAGCAGAGTGCGCGCCGGGGTCGTCGGGGCTGCGGGTGCCTCTTGCGCGCTGTGCTGGGCCACGCGCTCACCATAAGCGGGCAAAACGGACCCAACATCTTGAAGAACATCCTGAAGGAGGCAGTTCCGTGCGCCGCGAGGCTTATGGGCTTGCACCTCACGTGGCGTGAGGTCCCACCGTGGAGCGCGGACAGAGGAAGGAGCGGAAGTGAGCTACTCCGTAGGACAGGTCGCCGGATTCGCCGGGGTCACCGTGCGCACGCTGCACCACTACGACGACATCGGCCTGCTCGTCCCGAGCGAGCGCAGCCACGCGGGTCACCGGCGCTACACCGACGTCGACCTCGACCGGTTGCAGCAGATCCTGTTCTACCGGGAGCTCGGCTTCCCGCTCGACGAGGTCGCGGCCCTGCTCGACGACCCGGAGACGGACCCGCGCGCTCACCTGCGCCGCCAGCACGAGCTGCTGACCGCCCGGATCGAGAAGCTCCAGAAGATGGCCGAGGCCGTGGAACACGCCATGGAGGCACGCACGATGGGCATCAACCTCACCCCCGAGGAACGCTTCGAGGTCTTCGGCGACAAGGACCCCGAACAGTACGCCGAAGAGGCCGAACAGCGCTGGGGCGGCACCGAGGCCTACGCCGAGTCCCAGCGCCGGGCCGCCCGCTACACGAAGGCCGACTGGAAACGCCTCCAGGCCGAGGTCGACGCCTGGAGCGAGCGCTACGCCACCCTGGTGACCGCGGGCGAACCCCCCACCGCCGACGCGGCGATGGACCTCGCCGAGGAACACCGCCTGCACATCGACCGCTGGTTCTATCCGTGTTCTTACGAGATGCACACCTGCCTCGCCGGGATGTACGTCTCCGACGAGCGCTTCAAGGCGTTCTACGACGCGATGGCCCCGGACCTGGCCGAGCACCTGAAGGACGCGATCCTGGCGAACGCGTCCCGGCACACCTCCTAGAGGCCCGGCCCGGGGGTACGCCCTTACTCCCGGGCCAGGACCACTGCCGTCCCGTAGGCGCACACCTCGGTGCCCACGTCCGCGGCCTCGGTCACGTCGAAGCGGAACGCCAGGACGCCGTTGGCGCCACGCGCGCGTGCCTGCTCGATCAGCCGCTCCATGGCCTGGTTGCGGGTCTGCACGAGGGTCTTGGTGAGCCCCTTCAGCTCACCGCCGACCATCGACTTCAGACCGGCGCCGATCTGGCTCCCGAGGTGCCGTGAACGGACGGTCAGCCCGAACACCTCACCGATCACCTGCTCGACCCGGTACCCCGGGACGTCGTTCGTCGTCACGACCAGCACATCGGCCTGCGGCCCCTGGCCGCCGCCGTACTCTTCGATACCCATGGCTCACAGCTTTGTCCTACGGGATGCACAGTGCATCCTGGAGTCACCGGTGGAACCTGGGACGGACACATCGCGTTGATAGCTTTGTGCGGCTGCACCTGGACGCCGACGCACCTCCCTCCACCCCTCAGGAGCCCGGAACCGTGATGACGCTCGCCCTCGGCCCGAGCTGGCTCGACCCGAACACCATGCTCGACCGGTTCGGGATCTGGGGCCTCCTGCTCGTGGTCTTCGCGGAGTCCGGCCTGCTCATCGGGTTCTTCCTGCCGGGTGACTCCCTGCTGTTCACCTGCGGCCTGCTGATCACCGCGGGCACCCTCGACTTCCCGCTGTGGGCGGCCATCGCGCTGATCTGCGTCGCCGCGGTCCTCGGCGACCAGGCGGGCTACCTCTTCGGCAAGAAGGTCGGCCCCTCGCTCTTCAGCCGCCCGGACTCACGCCTCTTCAAGCAGGAGAACGTGGTCAAGGCGCACGAGTTCTTCGAGAAGTACGGCCCCAAGTCCCTGGTCCTGGCCCGCTTCGTGCCGATCGTGCGCACCTTCACGCCGATCATCGCCGGCGTCAGCGGCATGAAGTACCGCTCCTTCATCACGTACAACGTCATCGGCGGCGTCCTGTGGGGCGCGGGCGTCACGCTGCTCGGCTCCTGGCTCGGCAACATCGACTTCGTCCACAAGAACATCGAAGCGATCCTGATCCTGATCGTCCTGGTCTCCGTGGTCCCGATCATCATCGAGTTCCTCCGCGCCCGCTCCAAGGCCAGGAAGAACCCCGTGGCCCCCCAGGAGCACCCCGGCGACCCGGCGGCGACCCAGCCCTTCCCCGTGATCATGGACGACTCGACGACCCAGCTCCGCCGCGTGGACAGGCCGCAGCAGCAGCCCCAGCCTCAGCAGCAGCCCCAGCCCCAGCACAACAACGGCTACGACCAGAACAGCGGCTACGACCAGTACTACGCCCAGCCCCAGCAACAGCCGTACCAGCAACAGCCCTACGGCAACGAGCAGTACGGCAACCAGCAGTACGGCAACCAGCAGTACCCCCCGTACGACAACCAGGGCCAGGGCTACTCCCAGAACGGCGGCTATCCCCAGTCCTAGCAGCGCGCCCCCAAGGGGCGCGGGGAACTGCGCGACACGCCACCACGGACCTGCACCCGCCCCGAAAAGCCAAGCCCCCGAGCCGCCGAGCGCTCAGAAACCCCGGGTCCGCTTGGCCGCCCGCCGGGCCCCGCTGGAAGCGCCCGGCAGCCGTAGGAACAACCGCGAGATCTCCGACCCCAGGTTGACCCCGATGGCGATGGCCATGGCAAGAGAAGCCGCCGTGGCCAGTGACACCAACCCCCGGTCGACCTCGTTCTGCGCGGTCGCCAACAGCCCGAAGTACGTGGCGGAGCCAGGGAGCAGAGGCCCGATCGCCGCGGTCGTGTAGGGCAACGCCGACGCGAACCGGTACCGCGACAGCAACTGCCCGAACAGCCCGACCAGCCCCGCCGCGACGGCCGTGGAGGCGACCGGCGAGATCTTGGCGACGTAGTGCATCGCCCCGTACACGGACCAGGCGACGCCTCCGTTGAGGGACACCAGGAGCACGGTGGATCGTTCCTGCTGGAGCAGTACGGCGAAGGTCAGCGACAGCAGCACGGACGCGGCGATCTGCCACAGGGGGCGGTGGGAGTTGCCGAGGGCCGCGTCCGGGTTGAGCTGCGCGCCGAGCTTCACGCCGAAGTACAGGACGATCAGGACGCCGGCCACGATGCCGACGAAGAAGTACATGACCTCCAGGAGCCGCGCCGCCGCGGTGATGTAAAAACCCGTCAGGCCGTCCTGCACGCCCGCCACCAGCGCCCGCCCGGGCAGCAGGGCGAACAGCCCACCGGTGATGACCGCGGAGGCCTTCACATCGACCTCCGCGACCGTCAGCGCGACCCCTATCGCGGCGGGCGGCATCGCGGCGACCGTGAACTGGTAGAACTCCGGCAGCCCGCGCCCCGCGCACAGCCATGCCAGCCGGTCTCCCAGCATCGCGCCGAGCGCGGCGGCGAAGAACACGATGATGTCACCGCCGACGAGCACGGAGGCGGCACCGGCGAGCAGCCCGCTGGCGGAGGTCAGCACCCAGCCGGGGTACGGGTGCCGGTTGCGCCGCATCTCCGCGAGCCGCCGGTAGGCGTCCTCCAAGGAGAGTGCCGTTTCCGGATCGCTGAGGTCCTGGACCAGCCGGAACACGGCCGCGAGCCGTGTGTAGTCGGTGCCCCGGCGGCGCACGGTCCGGGACGCGGTCACCGGATCGTCCACCAGGGAGGGCTGATAGGAGATCGACAACAAGGTGAACGTGACGGTCGGCTCGCAGCGGTCGAGGCCGTAGGAGCGGCAAACCGCGAACATCGCCGCCTCGACGTCCTCGGCGCCCTCGCCGCCCGCGAGCAGCAACTCCCCGATGCGGAGCGTCAGATCGAGCACACGGGGCACGGCGGGGCCGCTGTCGTCCGGCTTCTGCACCGGCTCCGGCGCGGGCCGCTCGGCCACCGGCATGCGCAGCATCGTGCGCATCCGGTCCTGCCAGGGCACGTCCTTGGTGAGGCTGACGGCGGGAATCCCGGTCGGGGGAGTGAAGGCGGGCGGCGCCTTGCGCGCGCTGTAGAGACTGGGCGGGCTGAACGCCGAGCCCTCGGAGTCCTCGACGGCCGGCGCGGGCGTCACGCCGAGCCCGCTCGGCACGGCGAACTCGGACGTCGTAGAAGACTCGCCGTCGATCGACACGGGTGCCGCCTCGACGCCCGCCGGAGCGGTGAAGGCGCTCCTGGCCTCGTCGGACTGCGGCTTTCGGTCCTCGGCTTCCGTCACTCCGCGGCACTCCCTGTACGACACTTCGGTGATCTTCAGTATGCGCACAGGCATGGAAACGGGCCGCACGCGTGCGCGTGCGGCCCGTCAGTGCGCAGGGGGCTCAGTGGCCGCCCTGCTCCTTGAGTCGCTTGTAGGAGCGCTCGATCTCCGCCTCGGCGTCCGTACGGCCCACCCAGTTGGCGCCCTCGACCGACTTGCCGGGCTCCAGGTCCTTGTAGACCTCGAAGAAGTGCTGGATCTCCAGGCGGTCGAACTCCGACACGTGGTGGATGTCACGCAGGTGCTCCACACGCGGGTCGGACGCCGGGACGCACAGCAGCTTGTCGTCGCCGCCGGCCTCGTCGGTCATCCGGAACATGCCGATCGCACGGCACTTGATGAGGCAGCCGGGGAAAGTCGGCTCCTCCAGGATGACCAGCGCGTCCAGCGGGTCACCGTCCTCGCCGAGCGTGTTCTCGACAAAGCCGTAGTCGGCCGGGTAACTGGTCGAGGTGAAGAGTCGACGGTCCAGGCGGATCCGACCGGTCTCGTGGTCCACCTCGTACTTGTTCCGCGAACCCTTCGGGATCTCGATCGTGACGTCGAACTCCACCGGTGGCTCCTCCATGATCAGCACATAGTTCTGGTGGTTAAGTGTCCCTCACGCAGGTGTGTGATCGCGAAAGGGGCTGGTGGTCGTGCCGGAGCTGAGGCCTTGGCGGGCCGCGAGACCGCAGGCGGCGCGGATCGCGAGAGCCGTCCGGCCCCGTCTGGAACGGGCCGCGAAGTCCGTGAAACCGCAGGTCACACGGCTCGATCAAGCCGTACGACCGCGGGTCGCGCGGCTCACTCAAGCCGTGTCGCCGAAGGTCGCCCGACTCGTCGCATCCATGTCACCGCAGGTCGCTAAGGTGCCGCGGCCCGACAGGACCTGGCAGTTCACCGCCGTCGCCGCCACCGCCGGAATGGCGCTGACGGCGGTCGTGGTGACCGCCGCGGGTCCCTGGGACTCCTCGGGTCAGCGTACGGCCGAGCGGGACCGCGCCGTCGCACTCGAACAGTCAGGTGGCGTAGATCACGGCCGTAATTCCGATACGTCCGCCAAGGCGCCCCGCCCCGCCCCGAGCGCGGCGTCCGTCCTGGTCGGCCTCGGCGGTTCCGCGAACGCCGTGAAGTCGGCCCCGACCGGCACGGCCCTCTCGGACGTCCTCACGCCCCTCCTGGGCGACGCGGCGCTCGGCACCCGCCACACGGCCGCCGTGGTGGACGTCTCCACCGGAAAGCGCCTCTACGGTGTCGGCGCCGACGACGCGTTGACCCCGGCCTCGACGACGAAGATCGCCACCGCGGTGGCCGCCCTCTCCGCGATGGGCCCCGACCACCGCCTCACCACCCGCGCCGCCCTGGAACCCGACACCAAGGAACTCGTCCTGGTCGGCGGCGGCGACCCGACCCTGACGGCCCACCAGGACGCCGAAGGCTGGGCCAGCCTGCGCACCCTCGCCGACAAGACGGCGGCGGCCCTGAAGAAGCGCGGCATGACCGACGTGACGCTGTCGTACGACACGACCCTGTACGCCGGGCCCGAACTCCACCCGATCGGGGTCAACGACAACCTCGCCCCGGTCAGCGCCCTGATGGCCGACGAGGGCCGCACGGACGACTCGTCCAGCGGGCAGGTGCTGCGCGTGCCGGACCCGGCGGCGGACGCGGCCGGGACATTCGCGGGCTTCCTGAAGAAGCACGGCATCACGACGACGTCCCCGGGTCCCTCCAAGGCGACCGGACGCGCCGACACCCTCGCCACGGTCACCTCGCCGCCGCTCTCCGACATCGTCGAGCGGATGCTGACCAACAGCGACAACGACATCGCGGAGGCCCTGGCCCGCCAGACCGCCGTGGCCACGGGCAAGCAGGCCGACTTCCACGGCGGTGCCGCCGCGATCGCCGCCCAGCTGACGAAACTTCACCTCCCGCTCAAGGGCGCCGCGTTCAACGACGGCAGCGGCCTCAACCGCGACGACCGCCTCACCGCCGACCTCCTGACCGCCCTCCTGGTCAAGGCCGGCGACCCGGCCCACCCGGAACTCCGCCCGGTCCTCACCGGACTCCCCGTCGCGGCCTTCACCGGCACCCTGACGACCCGCTACACCGACGCCACGGGCGCCGCGGGCGTGGTCCGCGCCAAGACCGGCACCCTCACGGGCGTCAACACCCTGGCGGGCACGGTCGTCGACAAGGACGGCCAACTCCTCGCCTTCGCCTTCATGGCCTCCGACACCACGAACACCCTGGAGGCCCAGGCGGCCCTGGACCACACGGCAACCGCACTGGCGGCCTGCGGCTGCAGTTAGACCCCGGACGGCCCACAACTGCCGTACGAACCGCTGTGGGCAGGCGTTCCGCGAGGTGGAACGGGTGGGCACGGCCGCCGACGCCGGGCGCCGCCGCGGCCGACGCTCACCTGACCGACGCTCGCGGCCTGCCCCAAGCGGGAGCGACCACGTACGGTTGACGCATGACGAGCATCGGTGGTGCCGAGATGGTCGACTGGAATCTCGCGGTGGCGACCGCGACCCGACTCGTGCGGCCGGGCCCCGAGGTGAGCCGCGACGAGGCCCGGGCCGTCGTCGCGGAGCTGCGCCGGCATGCGAAGGCCTCGGAGCAGCACGTCCGGGGCTTCACCCGGATGGGCACGGACGACATCCATGACACCCCGATCCTGGTCGTCGACCGCCCCGGCTGGGTGCGGGCGAACGTCGCCGGGTTCCGGGAGGTCCTCAAGCCGCTCCTCGACAAGATGCAGGAGCGGCGCGGCAACACCCCCGGGGGCGCCGTCTTCGGCGCGGTCGGCGGCAAGGTGACCGGCGTGGAGCTGGGCATGCTGCTGTCGTTCCTGTCCTCGCGCGTGCTCGGGCAGTACGAGACGTTCGCCCCGGCCTCCCGCGAGCTGCCGGCGGGGGCGAAGGGCGGCCGGCTGCTGCTGGTCGCGCCGAACATCGTGCACGTGGAGCGCGAACTCGACGTACAGCCCCACGACTTCCGCCTGTGGGTGTGTCTGCACGAGGAGACGCACCGCACGCAGTTCACGGCGGTGCCCTGGTTGCGTGACCACCTGGAGGGCGAGATCCAGTCGTTCTTGGGGGAGACCGAGGTCGACCCCATGACGGTCCTGGAGCGCATCCGGGAGGCCGCCCAGTCGCTGGCCGGGGGCCGGCCCGAGGGCGAGGAGGACGACAGCGATGGCCGCTCCCTGGTGGAGATCGTGCAGACGCCCGCGCAGCGGGAGATCCTCGGCCGCCTCACCGCCGTGATGTCCCTCCTGGAGGGGCATGCCGACTTCGTGATGGACGGCGTCGGTCCCGACGTCGTGCCGAGCGTCGCGGAGATCCGCGAGAAGTTCCAGCAGCGTCGCGCGAAGGGCGCCTCGCGACTGGACTCGGCGCTGCGCAAGCTGCTGGGCCTCGACGCCAAGCTGCGGCAGTACCGGGACGGCGAGCGGTTCGTCCGCGCGGTCGTCGACCAGGTCGGCATGGACGGCTTCAACCGTGTGTGGACCTCCCCGAACACGCTGCCGACCAAGTCGGAGATCGCCAAACCGGCGGACTGGGTCGCGCGGGTGCATCGCAAGGCCGAGTCGTGAACGTGCCGTGGGCGGGGTGAAACGAATCCGGCCTACGGCAGGCGAACGCCCCTGCAATCACCCGTCCGAGGGACCGTGAGCGATGGGTAGGCGTGCAATGCTCGGGGAACGCCCCGGTTCTGTCACCATCTACACACTCTGAGTGACCGAATCTCGGGCCAACCCCCCGAAAACTTCATGAAGGGAACCGGACATGGGTCCCCATCCTGCGGTCGCGGCGATACGCCTGGCGGTCCGCCGCGTACTCCACGACATCCTCACCGACCACGAGGCCCTCCAGACCGCCGGCGCCTCCCGGCACCCCTCGCACGAGCGCCCGCCCTCGCCGCTCGTGCTCGTCGCATGCTCCGGCGGCGCCGACTCCATGGCCCTCGCCTCCGCCCTCGCCTTCGAGGCCCCCAAGCTGGGCATCAGGGCCGGCGGCATCACCGTCGACCACGGCCTCCAGGCCGGCTCCGACCTGCGCGCCGACGAGGTCGTCCTGCGCCTGCGCGAGCTGGGCCTGGACCCCGTCGAGGCCACCAGCGTGACCGTGGGCCGCGAGGGCGGCCCCGAGGCAGCAGCCCGGGACGCCCGTTACGCCGCCCTCGACGCCTGCGCCGCCCGGCACGGCGCCGCCGCCGTCCTGCTCGGCCACACCCGCGACGACCAGGCCGAAACCGTCCTGCTGGGCCTGGCCCGCGGCTCCGGCATCCGCTCCCTGTCCGGGATGGCCGCGGTCTCGGGGGCCGACGGCCGTTACCGCCGCCCCTTCCTCCAGCTCGACCGGCAGACCGCCCGCAAGGCCTGCATGGTCCAGTCGCTGCCCGTCTGGGACGACCCGCACAACACCGACCCGGCGTACACACGTTCCCGGCTCCGCCACGAAGGCCTCCCCGCCCTGGAGAAGGCGCTCGGCAAAGGGGTCGTGGAAGCACTCGCCCGCACGGCGCAGCTGTCCCGGGACGACGCCGACGCCCTCGACACCTGGGCCAGCCAGGCAGAGGCCTCCGTACGCGACGCCACCGGGCTCCTGGAGTGCGCCAAGCTCTACGCCCTGCCGCCCGCCGTGCGCCGCCGCGTGCTGCGCCGGGCGGCCATCCAGGCCGGTGCCCCGGCCGGTTCGCTGTTCGCCCGTCACATCGAGGAAGTCGACCGCCTGATCACCGGCTGGCGCGGCCAGGGAGCCATCAATCTCCCGGGCAAAGTCGTCGCCCGGCGCCAGGGTGGCAGACTGGTGATTCGGCAAGGCTGAATCGACACCCCCTCCGGGCCTCCGGGGGCGGGGCCAGGTAGTGGCCGGTTGGACGACCGAAAGTGATGCGGGTGGACGCGAAAGACATGGGTGACGACCTCCAGTCGGTGCTCATCACCAAGGAAGAGATCGACGCGAAGCTCGTGGAGCTCGCCGCGAAGATCGACGCGGAGTACGCGGGCAAGGACCTGCTGATCGTCGGCGTCCTCAAGGGCGCGGTGATGGTCATGGCGGACCTCGCCCGGGCGCTGTCCACCCCCGTCACCATGGACTGGATGGCCGTGTCGTCGTACGGCGCGGGCACCCAGTCCTCCGGTGTGGTGCGGATCCTCAAGGACCTCGACACCGACATCAAGGGCAAGCACGTCCTCATCGTCGAGGACATCATCGACTCCGGGCTGACGCTGTCCTGGCTGATCTCCAACCTCGGCTCGCGCGAGCCCGACTCGCTGAAGATCTGCACCCTGCTCCGCAAGCCGGAGGCGGCCAAGGTCGCCATCGACGTGGAGTGGGTCGGCTTCGACATCCCGAACGAGTTCGTCGTCGGCTACGGCCTCGACTACGCCGAGAAGTACCGCAACCTCCCGTTCGTCGGTACGCTCGCGCCGCACGTCTACGGCGGTTAGAGCCACTCGGCCCAAGCCCGGTAAGACGATCGGGAACCCCAGCGGGTTTCGCGCCGTTGGAGCATGCAGACGCGTCTCCCAGCGGTCCTGTGCGGCTTTGGCCCACCATGCTGGGGTACCGTCAGAAGAACTGTCTTTATCAAACTCACTATGGCAGGAGGGACGGAGCGAATTCGCTCCGTATGGATGGACGTGAAGCGATACTTCCGTGGGCCGGTCATGTGGATCGTGCTGGCCGTCCTTGCCGTGGTCGTGTTGATGCAGGTCGTCGGCTCGTCCGGCGGCTACAAGACGGTGGACACCGGCCAGATCGTCCAGGCGATCAATGACAACAAGGTCCAGTCGGCCAAGATCACCACCGGTGACGAGCAGACCGTCAAGGCCACGCTCAAGGACGGCGTAAAGGTCGAGGGCAGCTCGAAGATCCAGGCGAGCTACATCGGCGACCAAGGCGTGAACCTCGCGGCCACGCTGCAGACCAAGTACCAGGACAAGCAGATTCCGGACGGCTACACGGTGTCGCCGACGAAGCAGAACGCTTTCGTCGGGATCCTGTTGTCGCTGCTCCCCTTCGTCCTCATCGTGGTCGTCTTCCTGTTCCTGATGAACCAGATGCAGGGCGGCGGCTCCCGAGTCATGAACTTCGGGAAGTCCAAGGCCAAGCTCATCACCAAGGACACCCCGAAGACGACGTTCGCGGACGTCGCGGGCTCCGACGAGGCCGTCGAGGAACTGCACGAGATCAAGGAGTTCCTCCAGGAGCCGGCGAAGTTCCAGGCCGTCGGCGCCAAGATCCCCAAGGGCGTACTCCTGTACGGCCCCCCCGGCACCGGCAAGACCCTGCTGGCGCGCGCCGTCGCGGGCGAGGCCGGGGTGCCCTTCTACTCGATCTCCGGTTCCGACTTCGTCGAGATGTTCGTCGGTGTCGGTGCCTCCCGAGTCCGTGACCTCTTCGAGCAGGCCAAGGCGAACGCCCCGGCGATCGTCTTCGTCGACGAGATCGACGCGGTCGGCCGCCATCGCGGCGCCGGCCTCGGCGGTGGTCACGACGAGCGCGAGCAGACGCTGAATCAGCTGCTCGTGGAGATGGACGGCTTCGACGTCAAGGGCGGCGTGATCCTCATCGCCGCGACGAACCGGCCCGACATCCTCGACCCGGCCCTCCTGCGCCCCGGCCGCTTCGACCGCCAGATCGCGGTCGACCGCCCGGACATGCAGGGCCGTCTGGAGATCCTCAAGGTCCACCAGAAGGGCAAGCCGGTCGCTCCGGACGTCGATCTGTCGGCCGTCGCGCGCCGTACGCCGGGCTTCACCGGCGCGGACCTGAGCAACGTCCTCAACGAGGCCGCCCTGCTCACCGCCCGAGGCAACCGCAAGCTGATCGACAACGCCATGCTGGACGAGGCGATCGACCGTGTGGTCGCGGGCCCGCAGAAGCGGACCCGGATCATGTCGGACAAGGAGAAGAAGATCACCGCGTACCACGAGGGCGGACACGCCCTGGTCGCGGCGGCTTCCCCCAACTCCGACCCGGTGCACAAGATCACGATCCTCTCCCGAGGCCGTGCTCTGGGCTACACGATGGTCCTGCCGGAAGAGGACAAGTACTCGACCACGCGCAACGAGATGCTCGACCAGCTGGCCTACATGCTGGGTGGCCGCGCGGCCGAGGAACTGGTCTTCCACGACCCGACCACGGGCGCCGCGAACGACATCGAGAAGGCCACCGCGACGGCCCGCGCGATGGTCACGCAGTACGGCATGACCGAGCGCCTCGGCGCGATCAAGTTCGGCGGCGACAACACCGAGCCCTTCCTGGGCCGAGAGATGTCGCACCCGCGCGACTACTCGGAAGAGGTCGCCGCGCTCGTCGACGAAGAGGTCAAGAAGCTCATCGAGAACGCGCACAACGAGGCCTGGGAGATCCTGGTCGAGAACCGTGACGTGCTCGACGCGCTCGTGCTCCAGCTGCTGGAGAAGGAGACGCTGAACAAGGAGCAGATCGCCGAGATCTTCGCTCCCATCGTCCGGCGTCCGGCCCGTCCCTCCTGGACCGGCTCCTCCCGCCGTACGCCGTCCACCCGCCCGCCGGTGCTCTCCCCCAAGGAGCTGTCACTGACGAACGGGACGAACGGCGCGGGACCCGCGATCACCGCCGGTGCGACCACCGAGTCCTCTCCCACGCTGGAGAAGGCCCCGGAGGACCGCCCCGACAACTGAAGCGCGTCTCACACGGCCTGAAATGGATGCCGCGCCCCCCGGGATTTAGCCTGGGGGGCGCGGCTTTTCCATTTGCCCGCAACTGAGGCGTGTGTCCCGCACACGCGTGACCCGCACAGGAACGAGGCAGACATGACCGACCCCGTGACGCTGGACGGCGAGGGATCGATCGGCGTCTTCGACGAGAAGCGCGCCGAGAACGCCGTACGCGAGCTGTTGATCGCGGTTGGTGAGGACCCGGAGCGTGAGGGGCTCAGGGAGACGCCGGCGCGGGTGGCGCGCGCGTACAAGGAGATATTCGCGGGGTTGTGGCAGCGGCCCGAGGACGTGCTGACGACGACGTTCGATCTGGGGCACGACGAGATGGTCCTGGTGAAGGACATCGAGGTGCTCAGCTCGTGTGAACACCACCTGGTGCCATTCGTCGGGGTGGCGCATGTCGGGTACATCCCGTCGGCCGACGGGAAGATCACGGGGTTGTCGAAGCTGGCCCGGCTGGTCGATGTCTACGCTCGGCGGCCTCAGGTGCAGGAGCGGTTGACCACGCAGGTCGCCGACTCGCTGATGTCGATCCTGGAGCCGCGCGGGGTGATCGTCGTGGTCGAGTGCGAGCACATGTGCATGTCGATGCGCGGGGTGCGGAAGCCGGGGGCCAAGACCATCACGTCCGCCGTGCGGGGGCAGTTGCGGGACCCGGCCACGCGTAACGAGGCGATGAGCCTGATCATGGCTCGTTGACGCGTCGCTTCGCCGGCCAGGGCGGAGCGGTTCGTCGTGTGGGTGCGGGCCCGGTGGGGGCTGGGCGGGCGGTTCCCCGCGCCCCTTTCGGGGCGCTCAAGCGAGGGGCGCTGTCCCATCAGGTGACGGGCGTCGCTCCTGCCGCGTTGTTGTCGTCGTCCTCCGGGAGCTTGCAGATGCGCTCCAGGAAGATGGCCGCCGCTATGACCGCGATGCCCGCCACCACCGAGAAGCCGGCGTAGATGGCCTGGTCGCGGCGGGCCGGGATGTCGAGGGACTCCAGGAGGTAGGCGCCCGTGCCGCCGTACATGCCGGCGACGAGGGCGGCCACCAGGGCACTGGCCTGGCCGAAGACGACCGCGCGGGCGGCCATCAGGGGGTCGACGCCCTTGGCGCCGGGGCGGCGCTCTCGCTGCGCCTTGAGGCGGGCGCGCAGGGAGAGCGCCGTGGCCAGCAGGACCACGGCGATCACGGCGAGGACGATGGGGGCGGCCAGTGGCACGCTCGGCAGGGTGCCCACGGCGCTCCACAGCCGGGCCCCCGCCCAGGACAGCACTCCGGCGATCACGAACACGCCGGCCAGCACCCTGATCCGCAGCTCTCTCACGGTGTCCCTTCAGCTCCCCGTGCCCTGTCCGGGCGTAGTGGTCGTCTCGACCTTAACGACTACTCGGGCAGCCGGAGTTCCAGATCCTTGCGGGGCGCGACGCCCTCACGGGTGACGGCGTCGAGGAGGGCGGCGACCGCACCGCGTCCCGGCAACTGCGCCTCGGGCTCCACGTCGTGCCACGGCGCGAGCACGAAGGCCCGCTCGTGGGCGCGCGGGTGGGGGAGCGTCAGGACCGGGTCGTCCGAGACGACGTCGGCGTACGCGACGATGTCGACGTCGATCGTGCGCGCGCCCCAGTGCTCCTCGCGGACCCGGTGGAAGGCCTCCTCGACCGCGTGCGCCCGCTCCAGCAGGGAGGACGGGGGCAGGGTGGTCTTGAGGACGACGACCGCGTTGAAGTACGACGGCTGGCTGTCGGGATCGACGCCCCACGGGACCGTCTCGTAGACGGGTGACACGGCCTTGATGCGGACGCCGGGGGTGTCCTCCAGGGCGTCGATGGCGCCCTGGAGGGTCTCCAGGCGGTTGCCCAGGTTCGCGCCGATGGAGATCACGGCGCGCATCGGGTTGCTGAGCGTGGTGTCGGCGGCGTCCACCTGCTGCACCACGGAGGCGGGCACCGGCTGGACGGTCGGGTCGCTGTGACCCTCGGTGAACGAGAAGGTCATACTCGGCTCCGGGTGATGGTGACGGTCACGTCGTCGAAGGGGACGGTGATCGGGGCGTCCGGCTTGTGGACGCGGACCTCGACCTCCTCGACCCCTTCGTGCTTCAGGCAGGTCTGCGCGATGCGCTCGGCGAGGGTCTCGATGAGGTTGACGGGCTCGCCCTGGACGACGGCCACGACCTCCTCGGCCACGATGCCGTAGTGCACGGTCTTCGCCAGGTCGTCGTCGGCGGCGGCCGGCCGGGTGTCCAGGCCCAGGACGAGGTCCACGATGAAGGTCTGGCCCTCTTCGCGCTCCTTCGGGAACACGCCGTGGTGCCCGCGGGCCTTCAGGCCGCTCAGCGCGACACGGTCCACGCGAATCACTCCTGCAATCGTCGGTGGTGGCCGGTTCGTACCGTGTGCGGGCGGTACTCCGGCCTCGAACGAATCTACCTGCGGGCACTGACAATGCCGGGCCGCGGGGGCGGGGGCACTGTCCGGGGCCAGAGGGTTCATCGAGCGTTTCCCCTGGGGAACCCGGTGGCTCATGGGTCGGTAGCCGCCCCTACCCGCACGTTCGTGATTCCAACCACTTCTTGGTCCCGACGGGTTTCCGATGCGCTCGGACAAACCCGGTCGGGGTCCCGGCGGGTCTTCAGAAGGGGCGCCTACCCACTCAGGTGGGGGTGTCCTCGTCCTCGTCCTCGTTGTTTTCGGCCATAACCGGGGACGCGTGGTGCGACCACAGTTTCCAGCCGTCGGGTGTGCGCCGGAACACGTTCGTGGCGACCACGAGCTGGCCCACCAGGGGGCCCAGTTCGTCGCTGTCGTCGGGGGACGGTCCGCCGCTGAGGATGTTCTCCGTGCAGGTCACCAGCGCGGTGTCGCCGGTCACCGAGACATGCACGTCGGTCAGGAAGAACTGGATGTACTCGGTGTTCGCCATGATCAGCGCGTACGACCGGAGGACCTCGCCGCGCCCGGTCAGCACCGGCCAGCCTGGGTGCACGCAGGAGATCACGCCGCTGTCCGCCGGGTCGTGGTACTCCTCGTCGACGCCGAGGTCGGCCGGGGTGAGCCAGAGGGAGGACAGCTCGTCGAAGTCGCCGCGTTCGAGGGTCTCGTAGAACGCGGTGTTGGCGAGTTCCACCTGCTCGACGTCGGTGTGCGGGGCGGTCACCGGGCGGCCTCGGAGTTGGTGTGCGGGGCCGGGTGGGCGCCGGGGGCGCGCGCTCCTTCGACGGCGCGTGCGACCCGTACCGCGTCGGCGGTGGCGCGGACCTCGTGGACGCGCACCGCCCATGCGCCGGCGTGCGCCGCGAGCGCGGAGACGGCGGCCGTGGCGGCGTCGCGCTCGCGTGCGGGCGGGGGCGCGCCCTCGGGGCCGGCGAGGACGCGGCCGAGGAAGCGTTTGCGGGAGGCGGCGACCAGGAGGGGGTGGCCGAGGGCGAGCAGGCGGTCGAGGTGGGCCAGGAGGACGAGGTCGTGCTCGGCGTCCTTGGAGAAGCCGAGTCCCGGGTCGACGACGATCCGGTCGGGGGTGACACCGCCGGCCAGAACGGCCTCCACGCGTGCGTGCAGTTCGTCGACGACCTCGGTGACGACGTCGTCGTAGACCCCCTTGACGTTGCCGCCCTCCAGGAAGCCGCGCCAGTGCATGACGACGAAGGGGGCGCCCGAGGCGGCGACGACCGGGATCATCGCGGGGTCGGCGAGACCGCCGCTGACGTCGTTGACCAGGACGGCGCCCGCGGCGAGGGCCTGCTCGGCGACCGAGGCGCGCATGGTGTCGACGGAGACGGTGACGCCCTCGGAGGCGAGGCCGCGCACCACGGGGATGACGCGCTTGAGTTCCTCGGCCTCGTCCACGCGGGCGGCGCCCGGGCGGGTGGACTCGCCGCCGACGTCGACCAGGTCGGCGCCCTCGGTGACCAGGTGGAGGCCGCGCTTGACGGCCGCCGTGGTGTCGAAGAAGCGGCCGCCGTCGGAGAAGGAGTCCGGGGTGACGTTCACGACTCCCATGACCGCGCACCGGTCCCACTCCGGAAGGCCCGTGACGCGCCCGCGTCCGCTCTGCTTGCTCATACGGCCAGCGTAGGCCCAGAGGGAGGGCGCACGGCCCTGCGGGCCGGGTGGAAGCGGCCTGGTCCGGCGGGGGACCGCGGGCCGCTGGACCAGGCCCGGGCGGGCCCGCCCGGGGGGAGGCGGGGTGCCCGCTCGGGCCGGGCCGGTCGTTCAGGCCGCCCGGACATCCCGTTCCGCCAGCCCGTGGGCGCATGCCGGGGCCGCGGCCGTACGGCGGCGCAGGAAGCGCGGAAGCGGGAGGGCGAGGTTGACGAAGCCCTCGGCCTGCATCGCGGCGAAGCCGATGCGGGGGAGGTCGCCGGAGGCGCGGTAGACGACGAACCGGGGTTCCCAGCGGGGCTGGAACTTCGCGTTGAACTTGTACAGGGACTCGATCTGGAACCAGCGGGACAGGAAGACCAGCAGTCCGCGCCAGGCGCGCAGCACCGGGCCCGCGCCGATCTTCTCGCCCCGCGCGAGCGCCGCCCGGAACATCGCGAAGTTGAGCGACACGCGCGTGATGCCGAGTTTCGGCGCCGCCTGGAGGGAGGCGACGATCAGCAGTTCGTTCATCCCCGGGTCGGCCGCGCGGTCACGGCGCATCAGGTCGAGCGACATGCCGTCGGTGCCCCAGGGCACGAAGTGCAGGATCGCCTTCAAGTCGCCGTACTCGCCCGGCTGTTCGTCCGCCTTGTGGGCGGTCGCGATGAAGCAGTCGCCGTCGGCCGGGTCGCCGATGCGGCCGAGCGCCATGGAGAAACCGCGCTCGGTGTCGGTGCCCCGCCAGGCCTCCGCGGCGAGCCGGATGCGCTCCAACTCGCCCTCGCCGAGGTCACGTACACGCCGTACCCGGGTTTCGTAGCCGGCCCGCTCGATGCGCTTCACCATTTGGCGTACGTTGCGCATCGCGCGCCCGGCGAGCGAGAAATCCGCCACGTCGACCACCGCCTCGTCACCCAGTTCGAGGGCGTCGAGTCCGGTCTCACGGGTCCACACCTCGCCGCCCGTCTCCGAGCAGCCCATGACGGCGGGCGTCCAGGAGTGGGCCTTCGCCTCGTCCATGAACCGCTCGATGGCGCCCGGCCAGGCCTCCACGTCGCCGATGGGGTCACCGCTGGCGAGCATCACCCCGGAGACGACGCGGTACGTCACCGCCGCCTTGCCGCTGGGCGAGAAGACGACGGCCTTGTCGCGCCGGAGCGCGAAGTGGCCGAGCGAGTCGCGGCGGCCGTGCTTCTCCAGGAGGGCACGCAGATGCGTCTCGTCCTCCGGGGTGAGCCGCGCGGCCGGGTGTTCGGGCCGGAACGCGAGGTAGATCGTCGTCACGGCCGTGAGCAGTCCCAGGGCGCCCAGGGAGAAGGCCACCGTCCAGGAGGTGCTGCCCTCGTAGTCGACGGGTCCCTCGAAGCCGAACAGGCCGTACAGGACGTGGGTGATGCGGTCGGCCAGGCTCGGGTCGCCGACCATGCGCTTGGAGTGGACGCTGACGATGACCAGTCCGAGGACGAGGGAACCGGCGCCCATGAGCACGAAGTTGGCGAGCGCACGCCAGCGGCTGCGCGGGTCGGGCAGTGCCCGGAACTCGTCCCGGTGCATCAGCAGCGGGGCGAGCAGCGCGGCCGAGATGACGACTCCTATAAGGGAGTGCCGGTAGGCGAACTGCGCCACGGCACCCGCCGGGAGCAGCGCGACGGCGGCCCGCCAGGCGCGGCGCTTGCGCCGCCTGAGCCCGTGCGCGAGCAGCAGCAACAGCACACCGGCGCTGAGCGAGAGCGCCGCCGCGAAGGGGCCGAGCGCGCCCGGCAGCACCTCCGCCATGGTGTGCATCCGGCTGTGCCGGAAGCGCGGGAACACCCCTGCGGCGATGTCCAGCAGGCCGACGAGGGCACAGGCCCTGGCGACGAGCGTGGGAACGACCTCGGGGCGCGGACCACGGACTATGCGCCGGACCCGGCTTGTTCGGCTAGGAACCTCAACCGACATTTCCCCATCTATCCTGACAGACATCGCATCCCATAGTTCTGCGAGAGACCTTGGATCCGGGCCCGATTCGGGCATCCGGCGACATTGCGCCCTCTAGGACGGTGTCTAGGGGAAGGAGGTTCCTTCCCCACCGGAAAGCCGGTTCAAAGGCAGAGGAAAGCCCGGGGCAAACGCTCGCGAAACTTGCGTGCGCGCGGCGGGCGGAAAGCGCAGGCGGGGACAGCTCATGGGACTCACGAGCAGGAAAGTGCTGGTACTGGCGGTCGCGTGCGCCGTGCTGCTGTTCATCGGCACAGTGTGGCTGTGGCCCCGCCTGGCCAGGCGGAACTGGCGGGCCGTCAGCGGCCGCGTCGGCCTGCTCCTGGCCACCCAGTTGGTGCTGTTCGCCTCGGTCGGCCTCGGTGTCAACCAGTCCTTCGGCTTCTACGCCAGCTGGGCCGACCTGTTCGGCAAGGAGACCGACCAGGGAGTGGTCGTCGACCACTCGGCGCTCCAGGACACGGGCGGTCCGCTCCAAGTGGTCGACACCCGGCGGGTGGACGCACCGGGCGGCTCCGCACGGCCGCGGCACGTGGGCCAGGTGCAGCGGGTCGACATAGTCGGTCGTACGACCCACATCGCCACCCCCGCGTACGTGTACCTGCCGCCGGAGTACTTCCAGCCGCAGTACCGCACGCGCTCGTTCCCGGCGACGGTCGTCCTCACGGGGTACCCGGGCACCGCACAGGCGCTCGTCGACAAGCTGAACTACCCGCGCACCGCCCTGGAGTTGGCCAGGGCGGGCCGGATGCAGCCGATGATCCTGGTGATGATGCGGCCCACGGTGGCGCCGCCGCGCGACACGGAGTGCGTGGACGTCCCGGGCGGACCGCAGACCGAGTCGTTCTTCGCCAATGACCTTCCCGAGGCCGTGGTGAGCCACTACAGGGTGAGCAAGAAGCCCGGGAGCTGGGGCATCATCGGCGATTCCACGGGCGGTTACTGCGCCCTGAAACTCGCGATGCACCACCCGGGGACGTATGTCGCGGGGGCCGGCCTGTCGCCGTACTACAAGGCGCCGAAGGACCCCACCACGGGAGACCTCTTCCAGGGGGACGGGACGCTGCGGAACGAGGCCAACCTGTCCTGGTACATCAAGCACCGTCCCGCGCCCGACACCTCACTGCTCGTCACCAGCAGCAGGGTCGGGGAACACAACTACAACGACACCCTGAAATTCATCGCCCAGGTGAAGGCCAGGAACTCCACCCGTATCTCGTCGATCATCCTGGACAGCGGCGGCCACAACTTCAACACCTGGCGACGGGAGATCCCGCCGGCCCTCCAGTGGATCAGCGGGCGGCTCACCGACTGGTGGAAGTGACCACGGGACCCGTGTGAGGGAACAGGGGTGGCTGTGTTTTTACCGGGCGGGGCACCATGATTCGCCTACGCGCGGTAAGTTTCTGGCCATGCCACGTGGACGTCATCGCCATTCCCCGCCGTTGCACCGGTTGTTGCCCCCCTCGGCGATCGCGGGCGTGTCGCTCGTCTGCGCCTTCGGGCCCTGGGTCTTCTCGCAGCCGGCGGCGCTCCGCATCGTGGCGGCCGTCGCCGCCGCGACCGCGCTCGTCGGGGCGGCGTTCATGCGCCGCTGGGACACACAGGCGGGCAAACAGGTCGCCGACCTGATACGCGCGCGTACGAGCGACGAGTGGCGTTACGAGGAGCGGCTCGCCGAACTCGAGTCCGACCTCGACGAGTCGCGTGAACTCCGCGTCAAGCTGGAGCACAAGCTGCGCGCCAAGCGCACCGAACTCGCGGGCCTGCGCAACGAACACGCGGCGCTGCTGCGCCGGTACGCCACGGCGGAGACCGAGCGCGCGAGCGCCCTGGAGGGCCGTCGGCTGCTGGAGATAGAGGCCGCGGAGCCCACGCGCGCGTTGCCGCCCGTTCCGGGGCAGGGCGAGGACGTCGTGGCGGACGTGGAGCCGGAGTCGCAGGACGACCTTCCCGAGACCGACGACACCGAGGCTGTGGCTGCTTCGGTCGACGCCGAGGACGGGACGGACGCGGAAGACGAGATCGACACCGAGGACGACGAGCCGGAGGCGGGCGAGGTAGCCGCCGCTGCGGAGAAGCCCGCGGCGGCCACGGTGTTCTCCCCGGAGGGTTCCAAGCTCTTCCTGCGGGCCAAGGCGGCTCTGGGGCGGCAGGAGGGCGACGGCGAGACGCCCGGGCCCGAGGACCCCGCTCCCAAGGACCCCGCGTCGAAGGACGCCGGGCCAGAGGAGTCGGCTCCGAAGGGCTCCGGGCCGAAGGACTCCGCGTCCAAGGCCCCGGTGTCGAAGGCCCCGCTGGCGAAGGACTTCGCCCCGAAGGCCGAGGAGTCCCGGGGCGCCGAACCCGCCCCGGTGCGCGCCGACAGCGGCGGTTCCGAGTCGGAGGCCGCTCAGGAGGACGAGGCGGAGGGGAAGCCCGAGGCGGTCGACGGGCATGAGCACGCGGCCGCCGTTCCCCCGGCCGCGCAGTCCGTCCAGCACACCCAGTCCGCGCAGCCGTCGGGGCACTTCACCGTGCCGACCGCGGTGGCGGTCGTGCCGGCGGCTCCCGTACGGCGCCCGATGGTCGAGGGCGGCTTCGACTTCTTCGGGATGCAGAAGGGCGCGACGCCCGCCGCGATGGACGCCGTACAGAACGAGGACCTGGCCGACGTCGTCGGCGAGGAGGCCCTGGCCGTGCACAAGGCGGAGGCCGAGGCGCAGTTCAAGCCGGCCGACGACCGCTCGCGCGATGTCGGCGTCCGCCAGGTCATCGACCTGACGGCACACGACGAGACCGAGCAGATCAACCTCCACGGGCTGCGCAGCGCGGCCTCCTGACCCGCCGTCAGGCCATCCAGCGGTCCGGGCGGGCGTCCCTGCGCCCCGTCCGTGACCGCTCGGCCTGGCCGCGCAGCAGCTCCGCGGCCTCCTCGGCGTCCCGCAGACGGGCTGTGACGGTCTTGTTGGCCCCCGTGTCCACGTGGACCTCCGCGAGCCGCCAGAGGCGCTGCCAGGGCCCCTGAGCCAGCCGTACGCTCTGCACCTTCGCGTGCGGCACCAACGCCGTGCTCCGGCGGAGCAGGCCGTGCCGGGCCACGAACACCGTGTCGGTGACCGCGAGGCCGTAGCCGCGCCACCACAGCGGCATGCACCGGCCCGCCCGGCGCGGGGGACGGGACAGCGCCTCGCGCGGCGGCACGGTCACGCCGGGCAGCACCCGCGCGACGACCGACTCGGCGATCTCGCGCGGGGCGACCGGCACCAGAACCGAGTTGGACGAACCGGCCACGTCCAGCTCGACCCGCACCCAGCCGCGCCGCCGCCACAGCAGCGGCTCCACGATCCGTACCGTCTGCACGCGCCCCGGGGGCACCGTCTCGTGCGTGCGGTCCAGCAGCCCGTGGTCGATGCGCAGCCCGTCCGGGGACTCGCCCACCGTCCAGTCGTACTCCCCGACGAACCGTCCCACGCTGCTCGCGCCCGCCGCGCCCAGCAGCGGCAGCGCGGTCGCGAGGACCGTCCACACGCTCTCGGTGGCCAGCCACAGAAGGGGCGGTACGACGAGGGCGGCGGCCAGCGATCCCCAGGTGGCGCCGGTCAGCACCAGGGACTTGGCGAGGACGCCGCCCGGCACGTGCAGCAGTTGCCGCGCGGGCGCCTCGCCGACCTCGTGCGCGGTCTCCGGCGCGAAACCGGCCGCCCGCGCGAGGAGTTCGGCCCGCAGCGCCCGCGCCTCGCCCTCGCCGAGGAACGCGAGTTCGTCCTTCTTGTCGGTCCCTACGACGTCCAGCTTCAGCTTGGCGACGCCCGCCACGCGCGCGAGGAGGGGCTGTGTGACGTCGACGGCCTGGATGCGTTCCAGCCGGATGTGCGCGGTGCGCCGGAACACCAGGCCGGTACGGATGCGCAGTTCGGTGTCGGTCACCGCGAAGTGCGTGAACCACCAGGTCAGGAAGCCGTAGAGGCCGGCCGCCGGCACGATCACGGCCACCGCGATCAGCAGGGTGATGGTGGTCAGCTTCGTCAGCTGTTCCTGCGCCTGGTTCGGGTCGTGCACCGCCCACCCGATGACGACGGCGACCGGCGCCCACGCCCGCCGCAACGGCGTCACCGGATGCAACCGCCGCTCCACCACGGGTACGTGCTCCCGTATGGTCCCGGCGCCCCCGGGTACGTCCTTCTCGGCGCCCGGCGTCGTCACAGCCCCGCCGATCGGGCCTCGCCCAGCTCGGTCAGCCGGTCGCGCAGCCGCTCGGCCTCGGCCGGCACGAGCCCCGGGATCGTCGCGTCGGTCGCCGCGGCGGCCGTGTGCAACTGCACGCTGGCCAGCCCGAAGTGCCGCTCCACGGGCCCCGAGGTGACCTCCACGAGCTGCATCCGCCCGTACGGCACGATCGTCTCGTGGTGCCAGAGCACGCCCCTGGTGATCAGCAGGTCGTCGACGCGCTCGGCGTACCTCCAGGAGCGCCAGTTGCGGCCCAGCACCACCCAGCCCCACGCCATCAGGGCGAGCGGCAGCAGCGCGAACGCGGCCCACCCCGGGCCGACGAACAGCCCCAGCGGCACACCCAGGGCCGCCGCCAGCAGCCCCAGCCACACCACCAGCAACAGGCGTCGCATCTTCAGCAGCCCCGGCGGCAGCCCGGTCCACACCGGCTCGCTCGCCGCGCCGTCCTGGGCGGCAGTCCCCGTTTCCATGCCGCAAGCGTACGTACGAGAGACTGTGTCCATGACTCCCACGACGGAGACCATGGTCGGGATCGGCGGCGCCGCGGAGAGCACCGACATGGTGCTCAACATCGGCCCCCAGCACCCCTCCACGCACGGTGTGCTGCGCCTTCGGCTCGTCCTTGACGGCGAGCGCATCCAGCACGCGGAGCCGGTGATCGGCTACATGCACCGCGGCGCCGAGAAGCTCTTCGAGGCGCGCGACTACCGCCAGATCATCATGCTCGCCAACCGCCACGACTGGCTGTCGGCCTTCTCGAACGAGCTGGGCGTCGTCCTCGCGGTGGAGCGCATGCTCGGCATGGAGGTGCCCCCGCGCGCGGTGTGGACACGCACCCTGCTCGCCGAGCTGAACCGGGTCCTCAACCACCTGATGTTCCTGGGGTCCTACCCCCTCGAACTCGGCGGCATCACCCCGGTGTTCTACGCGTTCCGGGAGCGCGAGGTGCTCCAGAACGTCATGGAGGAGGTCTCCGGCGGGCGCATGCACTACATGTTCAACCGCGTCGGCGGCCTCAAGGAGGACGTCCCCGCGGGCTGGACGGCACGCGCGCGGGAGGCCGTCGCCGCGGTGCGCTCCCGGATGGACCGCTTCGACGACCTGGTGCTCGGCAACGAGATCTTCCGGGGCCGTACCCGCGGAGTGGGCGCGCTGTCGGCGGAGGCCGTGCACGCGTACGGCGTGAGCGGGCCCATCGCGCGCGCCTCGGGCGTCGACTTCGACCTGCGGCGCGACGAGCCGTACCTCGCGTACGGCGAGCTCCAGGACACCCTGAAGGTCGCCACCCGCCAGGAGGGCGACTGCCTCGCCCGCTTCGAAGTACTCCTGGAGCAGACCCACAACGCCCTCGACCTCGCGGACGCCTGCCTCGACCGGCTCGCCGAGCTGGAGCCCGGCCCGATCAACCAGCGGCTCCCGAAGGTCCTGAAGGCGCCCGAGGGGCACACGTACGCGTGGACCGAGAACCCGCTCGGCATCAACGGCTACTACCTCGTCAGCAAGGGCGAGAAGACCCCGTACCGGCTGAAGCTGCGCTCGGCGTCGTACAACAACATCCAGGCGCTCGCGGTGCTGCTGCCGGGGACGCTGGTGGCGGACATGGTGGCGATCCTGGGGTCGCTGTTCTTCGTGGTCGGGGACATCGACAAGTAAGGGCTGTTCAGGGCTGGTCGAGCGGGTTCGGGATGCCGACCGGCTGCACGAGCCAGCCGAAGTCGCCGAGGCCGCCCGGTGCGGTGAGCTCGGCCGCCTCACCGGCGCTCGCGAGGGCGCGGACGTACGCCGTCGGGTCGGCCGAGGCCAGCGTGAGCGGGGGGCGCGCGCCCGTGACGCCGAGGGCGCGCAGGGCGGCGCGCTGGGTGAGCAGGCGTGCGCCGGGGAGTGCGGCCGTCGGCGCGGCGGCCGTCGCGCTCGCGCAGGCGTCCAGGGCGACGTGGGCGGTGATGTCGCACGAGCCGTCCGGTACGGGAGCGGTCTCACGGCCCTCGCGGAAGCCGGTGAGCGTGCCGAAGAGGGGGCGGGTGTCCCGGGTGTGCGCGTAGTCGACGGCGATCGCGAGCCCCTGGTCGACGGCGGCGACGGCGGACGCCCAGGCGGTGTCCCTGGGGAGGCCGATCTCGGCGCGCAGCCCCTCCTCGGGCGCCTGCGGCCACCACCGGGCGAGCCACGCGGCCTCCGCGCCGGAGACGGGCTCCCCGAGCCGCTCGGTGCCGTCCTCCCGTACGAGGACGAGCCGCGGGACGCCTCCCGGGTCCACCTCGGCCACCTCCACGGGCACGTTGTCCAGCCACTCGTTGGCGAACAGCAGCCCGGTGATCCCCTTCGGGGGCTCGGCCGTCCACCCGACGCGGGGATCGAGCCCTGCGGGACGGTCGGCGAGCTCGACGCCGTGGGCACGCACGCGTGCGGCCACGGCCGCGGGGAGCGCGCCGAGGACTCCGGTCACCAGCTCGCCGCGGCCCGCGCCGAGGTCCACGAAGTCCAGGGCGGCCGGACCGCCCAGCGCCTCGTCCACCCGGCACAGCAGCCGTGCCACGGCAGCCGCGAAGAGCGCCGACGCGTGCACCGACGTACGGAAGTGTCCGGCGGGTCCCTCCGGCCTGCGGTAGAAGCCCCCGGGCCCGTACAGCGCTTCCTGGGACGCCGTCCGCCAGCCGCGCCACCGGCCCGTGGTGTCTTCCGTCACGTGGTCAGACTAAGTGCACAGGACAACGGGGCCTCCACCTTGGGGAGTACGCGGGGCGTATACGGATCGATCCTCCGGTTGACCCCCGCACACGGCACGCGTCCCTACGCTGGGTTACGTGCAGCGCCTCTATGACTTCCTCCGCAGACACCCGACATGGGTCGACACCTTCTGGGCTGTCTTCCTGCTGGGGCTGAGTGGCGTGAGCATCGCGAGTACCAGCTACGCGTCGGGCCGGCATGGGACGGTGCCCGGGGCGATCGCCGCGTCCGTCGTGATGTGTGTGGCGATCGCGCTGCGCCGACGCTGGCCGGAGAAGATGCTCCTCCTGGCCGCCGCCACGGGCCTCGCGCAACTGGTCTTCGGCATCGAGCCCGTGGGGGCCGACTTCGCCATGCTGGTGATCGTCTACACGGTCGCCGCGATCGGTGCCCGCTGGGCCTCCCGCTTCGCCCTGGCCTCCGGTCTGTCCGCGGCGACCCTCGCGCAGATCCGCTGGCCGCAGGAGGGGACCAGCTCCGCCGGGCTGGTTGCGCTGGCGGTCTTCCAGACGGTGCCGTTCGCGCTGGCCTGGGTGCTCGGCGACTCGATGCGCACCCGGCGCGCGTACTTCGCGCAGCTGGAGGAGCGCGCCGCCCGGCTGGAGAAGGAGCGCGAGGCGCAGGCGAAGGTCGCGGTCGCCGCCGAGCGCGCCCGGATCGCCCGCGAGCTGCACGACGTGGTCGCCCACAACGTGTCGGTGATGGTGGTCCAGGCCGACGGCGCCGCCTATGTCCTCGACTCCGCGCCGGACCAGGCGAAGAAGGCCCTGGAGACGATCTCCTCCACCGGCCGCCAGGCCCTCGCCGAGATGCGCCGTCTGCTGGGCGTGCTGCGCACCGGCGAGCACAAGGAGGCCGGCGAGTACGTGCCGCAGCCGGACGTCGAGCAGATCGACGACCTGGTCGAGCAGTGCCGGACGTCCGGGCTGCCCGTCGACTTCAAGGTCGAGGGCACCCCGCGCCCGCTGCCGAGCGGCGTCGAGCTGACGGCGTACCGCATCGTCCAGGAGGCGCTCACCAACACCCGCAAGCACGGCGGCCCGAACACCGGCGCCAGTGTGCGGCTGGTCTACTTCGACGACGGTCTCGGGCTGCTGGTCGAGGACGACGGCAAGGGCGCCCCGCACGAGCTGTACGAGGAGGGCGGCGCCGACGGGCAGGGGCATGGTCTGATCGGTATGCGCGAGCGGGTCGGCATGGTCGGCGGCACGCTGGACGCGGGTCCGCGGCCGGGCGGCGGATTCCGCATCAGCGCGCTGCTTCCGCTCAAACCGGCGCACTGACATTCCGTGTGCCGGGCAGTGACACCTGTAACGCCTTGTTGAACGATCCGCTGGACCGATGACCGACCTGTTGCACCGGTTCACGGCGTGTAGAAGCAATTGTTGAACGATCCTGACGGAACGGAAGAGGACCCGATGACGATCCGCGTGATGCTCGTCGACGACCAGGTGCTGCTGCGCACCGGGTTCCGGATGGTGCTCGCCGCCCAGCCGGACATGGAGGTCGTCGCCGAGGCGGGCGACGGCGTCGAGGCCCTTCAGGTGCTGGCCGCGACCGCGGTCGACGTGGTGCTGATGGACGTCCGCATGCCGAAGCTGGACGGGGTGGAGACCACCCGCCGCATCTGCCAGGGCGAGAACCCGCCGAAGGTGCTGATCCTGACCACCTTCGACCTCGACGAGTACGCCTTCTCGGGGCTGAAGGCCGGTGCGTCCGGCTTCATGCTCAAGGACGTGCCGCCCGGCGAACTCCTCACCGCGATCCGCTCCGTGCACAGCGGGGACGCCGTGGTGGCGCCCTCGACGACCCGGCGCCTCCTGGACCGCTTCGCCCCGATGCTGCCCGCCTCCGGCAAGGAGCCCCAGCACAAGGAGCTGGAGCGGCTCACCGAGCGCGAGCGCGAGGTCATGATCCTCGTCGCCCAGGGTCTGTCCAACGGCGAGATCGCGGCCCGCCTGGTGCTCTCCGAGGCGACCGTGAAGACCCACGTCGGCCGCATCCTGACGAAGCTCGGCCTGCGGGACCGGGTGCAGGTCGTCGTCCTGGCGTACGAGACGGGGCTGGTGCGGGCGGGCGGGCACGGCTGACTCCTGGCACCCGGGGCGATGACCGCCGCCCTCCAGGGGCGATTACCGCGGGATGCCCGTGCCCGGGGCGGTCACCGGAGGATGCCCTCCAGGAAGTCGCTGCCCAGCCGGGCCACCATCGTGACGTCCAGCTGGTGCAGGACGTAGCGGCCGCGGCGGCGGGTGGTGATCAGGCCGGCCTTCTTCAGGACGCCGAGATGGCGGGATATCTCGGGGGCGGTCATGCCGTGCACCTGGGTCAGCTCGCTGGTGGTGAACGCGCTCCGGGCCAGGCTGCGGCACAGGCGCATGCGCACCGGGTGGGACAGGGCGGTCATCCGCAGGGTCAGCTGCTCCAGGGAGGTCGGCGCGGCGATCTTCGGGGTGTTGTGCACGGGGTAGTGCACGACGGGCTGCCAGCCGAACCGGTACAGGACCGTCAGGTGCGGCCAGCCCAGGGCCGTGGGCACCAGGAGGAGGCCGCCGTCCTGGGTCGCCGTACGGCCGGTGCCGAGCTTGTCGACCGTGATGCGCGTGGCGCTCTCGTCGAGGGTCACGGCGCTCGACATCGACGTCAGTGCTTCGGCGAGGCCCTTGTGGCGCAGCAGGTCCGTCTTGTGGCGGGCGTCGGCCACGAGTTGATGGTGCGTCCGGGACCAGGTCTCCGCGAAGAACGCCTCGTCACAGTCCTCCAGGAACTGCCGCAGCCAGGCCCTGGTCCGCGGCGGGTCGGCCAACAGGCGCTCGGTGAAAGCCAGTTGATGCGGACCCCGCGCGGCGGCCTGCTCCAGGGCGCGGCGCCGGATCCCGGCGTCGGTGAGCGGGCCCGGCCCGCCCGTGCTGTACGAGACCGCGCAGGTGGTGAACTCCATCGCGGCGTCCACGAACTGCTCGTCCGTCAGCTTGTCCAGCAGGTCCAGCTCCTCGGCGAGCGTGGCCCCGGGGAGCGTGCTCCGGCCCGGGATGCCCGCGTACGGCAGGAACAGGTCGGAGAACGTCGACCGCCACAGGAAGTCCGCCTCGCACATCCGGTCGGCCAGATGCGGGTCGAGCCGCGCGGTGACACCGGTGACCCAGCCCTGGAGTCCGGGGTGGTGCCCCGGCTCGGACATCGCGTGCAGCGCCATGCACAGCTCGCCCAGGGGGGAGGGCACGAAGGTGATCCGCTCCTGCCGCAGCCCGGTGATGTCGATGTGCACGCTCATGTCCCCATCGTGCACCCCGCCACTGACAGCGCTCCCCTCGTTTGACGCCGCCCGTCAATCGACGCGACAGCCACGGGGGAGCGGCGCAGCCTGAGGACATGAGCATCACCCAGCAGCACGCCCTCGACACCTACCGCGCCCAGCACCTCGGCGAGATCCCGCCGCCCGCGCCCGGCACCTACGACCGGCAGACCACCCGCGAGCTGCGCGGCCGCCTGGAGTTCCGCGCGGTCCTCACCGGACGCCCGGCCCGTGGTCGGCTACGGCGGGCACTGGGCCGACTCGTGCGGCCACGCCCGCGGTCCGCCTGCTGACGACGACGGGCAACACCAGAGGCCGTGTTCCGCGTTCCGCCGCTGACCGCGCGGCCGTCGCCTTCCAGGGGCGTACCCACCGCGCGGCCGTCGCCTTCCAGGAGGCGTTCCAGAAGACCGCCCCCCCCGGCAGCTCCCTCTCAGCTGCCCTTCAGATCCTCCTCCAGCCGGACCACGAAGTCCGCGACCGCCGTCTTCACGTCGTCGGCGGTCCACTCCAGGCCGGCGGCCCGTACGGAGACCTCCGTCACCGACAGGCCCGGGCCCCTCGCGCCCCAGGGATTGCCGAAGAGGGCGGTCTTCGTCTCCTCGGTGTGCCGGATCGCCGCCTCCATGACGACGTCGGGGTCGTACGGCAGCCAGAGCTGGAACTCGTTCGTGTGCGGTCGCTCGGGGTGGACGCGCACCCAGGGCACCCCGGCCGCCGCGAACCCCTCGCGCAGCGCGTCGGCGATCACGCGCGCGTGGGCCACGTACGAGGGCAGCCGGGGAAGCTCCCGGTCCAGGCCCGCGAGGGCGGTCAGCGCGGTGGGGAACTGCTGGAAGACCATGCCTCCGTAGCGGTGCCGCCAGGTCTTCGCCTCGTCGACGAGGGTCTTCGGGCCGGCGACCGCGGCGCCGCCGAGGCCGTCGAGGGACTTGTAGAACGACACGTAGACGCTGTCCGCGAGGTCGGCGATCTCGTCGAGCGGGCGGCCGAAGTGGGCGGCGGACTCCCACAGGCGGGCGCCGTCGAAGTGGACCACGGCGTCGCGTTCGCGCGCGGCCTCGGCGAGGGCGGAGAGCTCCTCCCAGGAGGGCAGCAGGAAACCGGCGTCCCGGAGGGGCAGTTCGAGCATCAGCGTCCCGAAGGGCTCCGGGACGTCGCGTACCTCGTCGGCGGTGGGCTGCCGGGGCTCGCTCGTCACATGGACCGGGCGGAGCCCGCTCACCTGGCTGAACGCGTCCCGTTCGTGCATTTCGGGGTGGGCGAGCGGGTGCAGGGCGACCGTGGGATCGCCGGTGCGGCCGGCCCAGCAGCGCAGGGCGACCTGCTGCGCCATGGTGCCGGTGGGGAAGAAGGCCGCGGCCTCCTTGCCGAGCAGTGCGGCGACCCGCTTCTCCAGGACCTCGACGACGCCGTTGCCGTACATGTCCGAGGGCTCGTCCAGGTCGTACAGCCCGGCCGCCTCCTGGAGGAACGCGAGCCGCTCCCGGAGGGGCTCGGTGAAGGGGTAGCGGGCGAGGGCGCGCTCCGCGGCGCGGTTCGCGGCGGTGCGCCGCGCGCGGCGCGTCAGGGCGCGTTCCTCGTCGGTGGCCGCCTCTGTCGCCCGGTCACTCTGCTCAGCCTGTTCCGCCGTATCGCTCATGCTCCGGATGATGCCTGGCGCGGGTCCGCGGGAACACCTGGTTTTCCCGGGCTCTCCCGTGCGGCGGCGATGTGTGTGACAACCCACAGCCTGTGGACAACCGGACGCCCCTCGAACCGATCGCGTTAACATGACGAGAAATCGTCCGGTACCCGGAGCGGACTGGAACGGGAAGGCCGCCGTCGCGTGAGTACATTCCAACAGCCAGAGCCCAAGGACCGCCCCGCGCGGCTCGCCGTCGGTGTCGTCGGCGCCGGCCGGGTGGGTCCCGCGCTGGCCGCCTCCCTCCAGCTGGCCGGGCACCGCCCGGTGGCCGTCTCCGGGGTCTCCGACGCGTCCAGGCGACGGGCCGCGCTGATGCTCCCGGACGTGCCGGTCGTGACGCCCGCGCAGGTCCTGGAGCGCTCCGACCTGGTGCTGCTGACCGTCCCTGACGACGCCTTGCCCGGCCTCGTGGAGGGCCTCGCCGACACCGGGGCCGTGCGCCCCGGGCAGCTGCTCGTGCACACTTCCGGGCGGTACGGCACGCAGGTCCTGGACCCCGCGCTGCGGGCGGGCGCACTGCCGCTCGCGCTGCACCCCGCGATGACCTTCACGGGCACCCCGGTGGACGTCCAGCGGCTCGCCGGGTGCTCCTTCGGGGTCACCGCGCCCGAGGAACTGCGGCTGGCCGCCGAGGCCCTGGTGATCGAGATGGGCGGCGAGCCCGAGTGGATCGCCGAGGAGAACCGCCCGCTGTACCACGCGGCCCTCGCCCTGGGCGCCAACCACCTGGTCACCCTGGTCGCCGAGTCCATGGAGCTGCTGCGCACGGCCGGCGTCGAGGCCCCCGACCGGATGCTCGGCCCGCTGCTGGGCGCCGCCCTGGACAACGCCCTGCGCTCCGGCGACGCGGCGCTCACCGGCCCCGTCGCGCGCGGGGACGCGGGCACCGTCGCCGCGCACGTCACCGAGCTGCGCAAGCACGCCCCGCAGACCGTCGCCGGCTATCTGGCGATGGCCCGCGCCACGGCCGACCGCGCCCTGGCCCACGGGCTGCTGAAGCCGGAACTCGCCGAGGACCTCCTCGGGGTACTCGCCAACGGCGCCGAGGGAGATGCCGGATGACCACCACCCTGTTGCGCACCGCCGACGAACTGCACGCACGCACGCGTGCGGGCCGCCGCGCCGTCGTGATGACTATGGGCGCCCTGCACGAGGGCCACGCCACGCTGGTCCGCACCGCGCGCGAGGTCGCGGGACCGGACGGCGAGGTCGTGGTCACCGTCTTCGTGAACCCGCTTCAGTTCGGCCAGGGCGAGGACCTCGACCGCTATCCGCGCACCCTGGACGCCGACCTCAAGATCGCCGAACAGGCGGGCGCCGACGTCGTGTTCGCGCCCTCCGTGGACGAGGTCTACCCCGGCGGCGAACCCCAGGTGCGCATCTCCGCGGGCCCCATGGGCGAACGTCTGGAGGGCGCGGTCCGCCCGGGCCACTTCGACGGCATGCTCACCGTCGTCGCCAAGCTGCTGCACCTCACCCGCCCCGATGTCGCCCTGTTCGGCCAGAAGGACGCCCAGCAGCTGGCCCTGATCCGCCGCATGGTGCGCGACCTGAACTTCGGCACGGAGATCGTCGGCGTGCCGACCGTGCGCGAGGCCGACGGGCTGGCCCTGTCCAGCCGCAACCGCTATCTGTCCCCCCGGGAGCGGCGTACCGCGCTCGCCCTCTCCCAGGCCCTGTTCGCGGGCCGCGACCGGCACGCCGCCCAGGAGGCGCTGCGTGCCCGGGCCCGCGAGGTGCCCGCCTCGCACGCGCGTGCCGAGGCCCTCAGCGCCATCGGGGAGTCCCGCGCGGCGGCCGACGCGCACGCCGTCGCCAAGGCGGCCCCCGGCCCCGGCAGCCCGGCGTCCGTCCGCGCGGCAGCCCGCCTGGTCCTCGACGACGCGGCCCGGCTGGACCCGCCGCTCGTCCTGGACTACCTCGCCCTGGTCGACCCGTCCGACTTCACGGACGTCGACGAGGACTTCACCGGCGAGGCCGTCCTCGCGGTCGCCGCCCGGGTCGGCACGACCCGGCTGATCGACAACATCCCACTCGCTTTCGGAACCCTCGGAGCCGCCTCGTGACCAGCACAGGCATACGACTGCACGCACCCGCCCCCGGATGGTCCATCGACGCGGACGTGGTGGTCGTCGGCTCCGGAGTGGCCGGTCTGACGGCGGCCCTGCGCTGCGAGGCGGCCGGGCTGCGGACGGTCGTGGTCACCAAGGCCCGCCTCGACGACGGCTCCACCCGCTGGGCCCAGGGCGGCATCGCCGCGGCCCTCGGGGAGGGCGACACCCCCGAACAGCACCTGGACGACACCCTGGTGGCGGGCGCGGGCCTGTGCGACGAGGAGGCCGTGCGCATCCTCGTCACCGAGGGCCCCGACGCCGTACGGCGGCTCATCGAGACCGGCGCCCACTTCGACGAGTCCTCCGAAGGGGGCCTGGAGCTGGCCCGCGAGGGCGGTCACCACCGGCGCCGGATCGCGCACGCGGGCGGCGACGCGACCGGCGCTGAGGTTTCCAGGGCGCTCGTCGAGGCCGTACACGCGCGTGGCCTGCGCACGATCGAGAACGCGCTCGTGCTGGACCTCCTGACGGACGCCGAGGGGCGCACCGCGGGCGTGAGCCTGCACGTCATGGGCGAGGGCCAGCACGACGGCGTCGGCGCCGTGCACGCGCCCGCGGTGGTCCTCGCGACCGGCGGCATGGGGCAGGTCTTCTCGGCGACCACCAACCCGTCCGTGTCGACCGGTGACGGGGTCGCGCTCGCCCTCCGCGCGGGCGCCGAGGTCTCCGACCTGGAGTTCGTGCAGTTCCACCCGACCGTGCTGTTCCTCGGCGCCGACGCGGAGGGCCAGCAGCCCCTCGTCTCCGAGGCGGTGCGCGGTGAGGGTGCCCATCTGGTCGACGCCGAGGGCGTGCGCTTCATGGTGGGTCAGCACGAGCTGGCCGAGCTGGCGCCCCGGGACATCGTCGCCAAGGCCATCACGCGGCGGATGCTGGAGCAGGACGCCGAGCACATGTTCCTCGACGCCCGGCACTTCGGCGCCGACATGTGGGAGCACCGCTTCCCGACGATCCTCGCCGCCTGCCGCAGCCACGGCATCGACCCGGTCACCGAGCCCGTCCCGGTCGCCCCGGCCGCCCACTACGCCTCCGGCGGCGTCCGCACCGACTCCCGGGGCCGTACGACCGTCCCCGGGCTGTATGCCTGCGGGGAGGTCGCCTGCACCGGTGTGCACGGCGCGAACCGGCTCGCCTCGAACTCGCTCCTCGAAGGCCTCGTCTACGCCGAGCGCATCGTCGCCGACATCACCGGGAACCAGGCCGGCAACGCCCTCCACGCGCGTGTGCCCGAGCCGGTCCCGCACCCCCAGAAGCCCGCGCACCCGCTGCTCGCCCCCGAGGCCCGGTTCGCGATCCAGCGGATCATGACCGAGGGCGCGGGCGTCCTGCGCTCCGCCGACTCCCTCACCCGGGCCGCGGCACAGCTCCAGCAGCTGCACACGGACGCCCGCGACGCCCTCGACGAGAACGGCAAGACCGCCGAGCCCGGCGTCGACACCTGGGAGGCCACCAACCTCCTGTGCGTGGCCCGCGTCCTGGTCACCGCCGCCGCCCGGCGCGACGAGACCCGCGGCTGCCACTGGCGCGAGGACCACGCCGACCGTGACGACACCGCCTGGCGCCGCCACATCGTCGTACGGCTGAATCCCGACCGCACGCTGGCCGTGGACACCACGGACACCGCAGACTTCCCCCCGACCCGGCAGCACCGTCCCCAGGAGCAGTGACAGAAGTGAGCACCCACGACCTTCCCCTCGCCGAGAGCGGCGGCTGCGGCGACGGCTGTGCCTGTGGCGCGGGCGCCGACGAGGAGGCCGCAGAGTACGGGGTGTGCGGTCTCGACCCCGCGCTCGCCGAACTCCTGGCCGACGCCGGACTCGACCCCCTGGAGGTCGAGGACATCGCCAATGTCGCCGTCCAGGAGGACCTGGCGGGCGGCGTCGACGTGACGACCGTGGCGACCATCCCCGAAGAGGCCGTCGCCACCGCCGACTTCACCGCGCGCGAGGCCGGTGTCGTGGCGGGCCTCCGGATCGCCGAAGCGGTGATCTCCGTGGTCTGCACCGACGAGTTCGAGGTCGAGCGGCACGTGGAGGACGGCGACCGCGTGGAGGCCGGCCAGCAGCTCCTGTCGGTCACCACGCGCACGCGTGACCTGCTGACCGCGGAGCGCAGCGCGCTCAACCTGCTGTGCCGGCTCTCCGGCATCGCGACCGCCACGCGCGCGTGGGCGGACGCCCTGGAGGGCACCAGGACCAAGGTCCGCGACACCCGCAAGACGACACCGGGACTGCGCTCCCTGGAGAAGTACGCGGTGCGCTGCGGCGACGGGGTCAACCACCGCATGTCCCTGTCGGACGCGGCCCTCGTCAAGGACAACCACGTGGTCGCCGCCGGCGGCGTCGCCCAGGCCTTCAAGGCCGTACGGGAGGCCTTCCCGGACGTGCCGATCGAGGTCGAGGTCGACACCCTGCACCAGCTCCGCGACGTCCTGGACGCCGGCGCCGACCTGATCCTCCTGGACAACTTCACGCCCGGAGAGTGCGCGGAGGCCGTCGGCATCGTCGCCGGCCGCGCCGCCCTGGAGGCCTCGGGACGGCTCACCCTGGACAACGCCAAGGCGTACGCCGACACCGGGGTGGACTACCTCGCCGTGGGCGCCCTGACCCACTCCGCGCCGATCCTGGACATCGGCCTCGACCTCCGTGAGGCGCAGTAGTCATGCTCCTCACGATCGACGTGGGCAACACGCACACCGTCCTGGGCCTGTTCGACGGCGAGGAGATCATCGAGCACTGGCGGATCTCCACGGACGCGCGCCGCACCGCCGACGAGCTCGCCGTGCTCCTCCAGGGCCTGATGGGCATGCACCCGCTCCTCGGAGAGGAGCTGGGCGACGGCATCGACGGCATCGCGATCTGCGCCACCGTCCCGTCCGTCCTGCACGAACTGCGCGAGGTGACCCGCCGCTACTACGGCGACGTGCCCGCCGTCCTCGTCGAACCGGGCGTCAAGACCGGCGTCCCGATCCTCACCGACAACCCCAAGGAGGTCGGCGCCGACCGCATCATCAACGCGGTCGCGGCCGTCGAGCTCTACGGAGGCCCGGCGATCGTCGTCGACTTCGGTACGGCGACCACCTTCGACGCGGTCTCCGCGCGCGGGGAGTACATCGGCGGTGTCATCGCCCCCGGTATCGAGATCTCGGTCGAGGCCCTCGGCGTCAGGGGCGCCCAGCTGCGCAAGATCGAGGTGGCCAGGCCGCGCGCCGTGATCGGCAAGAACACCGTCGAGGCGATGCAGTCGGGCATCGTCTACGGCTTCGCCGGCCAGGTCGACGGCGTCGTCGGCCGCATGGCCAAGGAGCTGGCCGACGACCCGGAGGACGTCACCGTCATCGCGACGGGCGGTCTCGCTCCCATGGTCCTCGGCGAGGCCTCGGTGATCGACGAACACGAGCCCTGGCTGACGCTGATCGGCCTGCGGCTGGTCTACGAGCGCAACGTCTCGCGGATGTGACCACGCGCGCGGGACACCCAGGAGGCGGCCCGGCCACCTTGCGGGCGCCTCAGGGGTGGACCCCGCGCGCGTGCCGCCGCCCCCGGCGTGTGCCTGCGCGCGTGCCACCGCGCCCGCCGTACCCCCTCACGTATGCCCCCGCCCCGACCCGTCCCCCCGCGCATGCCAACACCCCCGCCATCAGGCGAAAACCCCCACGCCACACCCGCCCCCTATGTCGAATTTGTCTGATTAGCGCGTATCGTCGCCGCATGCCCACGCCATACGGATCCCGCGGCGGCATGGCGTTCGGTGCGGAGGAGCTGCGTGTGCTCCGTCGCGCTCTCGCCCTCGCCCTCCAGCCCCGCACCGCCTCGGCCGAGGACGTCCAGGACTGTCTCCGGCTCGCCGAATCCCTCGACGAGGCGGTACGCGAGGGAGTCCGGCTGCGCGCCTTCCTGGTCGCCGACCTCGCCCGGTACCGCGCCGCCTTGCCCGGCACCACCGCCGGCTACCTCACGCTCCTGGAGGAGGCGCTCGGCGCCGGGTACCGCCCGGACGTCGACGACCTCTCCGCGCTGAGGGCGCTGCGCGGCAACCCCTCCGCCGCCGTCCTCCTGGACCGCTGCCTCACGCTCGCCGAACACGACGTCCGCGCGCGCCTCGCCCGCCGTACGACCGCCCGGCCCGCTCCGACGGTCCCCGCGTCCCGCACCCGCCTCCTGGCGCTCCCCGGAGGCCGGTCCGGCGGTCTTCCGGGAAGTGCCGGGGATGTCGTCGGAGAGGACGCGAAGGAGCCCGTGCGCAAGCCCGTGGAGCGGCCCGGTGGACGGCCCGGTGAGCGGCCCTCGCCGAAGCCCTCGCCCGCGGCGCCGAAGCCGTCCCGGCCCATCCCCACCCCGGGTGAGGTCTTCCCCCGGCGCAAACCGGCACCGCCCCCCACGAACCCGCCGCAGCAGCTCGCGGCCGGCTGAAACGACCCCGCCCCGTCCTCCCGTGGGCCCGTGGCTACTCTGGAGGACATGGACTATGTCTCCGCGCTCGTGCCCCCGGTCGTCATGGCCGTGTTCTTCATCGGACTGATCCGGGTCATCGTGAAGACCCAGGGCGGGGCCATGAAGGCCAAGGAGGACGCGGCCGTCGACGCCGCCATCGCGCGCGCGGAGAGCGCCCGCCAGGCCTCTTCGGCCGGCGACGCCTGAACCCTCCGCTTTCCGCGGCGCCTTCAAGGGCGTACGACTCCCGCACGCGTGCGCGTGCTTTCCGAGTCGTACGCCCTTTTTGTTCCTTTTCCACTATGGTTCTGAGCTGTGCCTCGCCCATTGGGAGAACTCGAAGACTCGGTCATGACGCGGGTGTGGAAGTGGAACCGCCCGGTGACCGTTCGAGAAGTCCTGGAAGACCTTCAGCAGGAACGGTCGATCGCGTACACCACGGTCATGACCGTTCTGGACAATCTCCATCAGAAGGGCTGGGTGCGCCGTGAGGCGGAAGGCCGGGCCTATCGATATGAGGCGGTCTCCACACGAGCCGCCTACTCGGCCGCCCTGATGAACGACGCCTGGTCCCAGAGCGACAACCCCGCGGCCGCTCTCGTCGCGTTCTTCGGCATGATGAGCGACGAACAACGAGAGGCCCTGCGCAGCGCCGTACGCATCGTCCAGGGACCGGAAACACCCGAACCCGCGGATGGCGTCCAGAACCCCGGCTCCACGGCCTCGGGCGGCGGGCGATAGCGTCCGCTCATGTCAGCAGAGCACCCCGAAGTCACCGCGAAAGCCATCACTGTCCGGCGGGCCAGGACGGGCGATGTCGAGGCGGTGCGCCGACTCCTTGACGCCTACGTCCGCGGTCGCATCCTGCTCGACAAAGCGACGGTGACTCTTTACGAGGACATCCAGGAGTTCTGGGTCGCCGAACGGGACGACAACGCGGAGGTCGTCGGCTGCGGGGCACTGCATGTCATGTGGGAAGACCTCGCGGAAGTCCGCACTCTCGCGGTGAAGCCCGGCCTGAAGGGCGCCGGTGTGGGCCATCAGTTGCTGGAGAAGTTGCTGCACACGGCTCGTTGGCTAGGCGTTCGTCGCGTTTTCTGTCTCACCTTCGAAGTGGACTTCTTCTCGAAGCACGGCTTCGTGGAGATCGGTGAGACGCCGGTCGACACCGATGTCTACGCGGAGCTGTTGCGTTCCTATGACGAGGGCGTGGCGGAGTTCCTCGGTCTCGAACGAGTGAAACCGAACACCTTGGGCAACAGCCGGATGCTTCTGCATCTGTGATCGCCCCGCTCAATTCGGCCTGGCCGCCCTGCCCAGGTTCCCTATGTCCGAAACGCGCATCTTTCTGGGCCGGGGAGGTCACTGGGTCTCTCCCAGGGGTTTGTGTTTTTCCAGCAAAAGCGGTTTGCTTTCCGACGTACTGCAGTACTGCATATAACAGGGGACGGCGAAACGGCGGACGCCGCAGACCCCAGGCCCGCAAGTAATCGATGAAAGGAAATCCGGTGGCACAGAAGGTTCAGGTCCTTCTTGTCGACGACCTCGACGGCGGCGAGGCGGACGAGACGGTGACGTTCGCGCTGGACGGCAAGACGTACGAGATCGATCTCACCACCGCGAATGCGGACAAGCTCCGTGGCCTTCTCGAGGCTTACGTGAAGGGCGGGCGCCGTACCGGTGGCCGCGCTTCTGGTGGCCGTGGAAAGGCGCGCGCCGCTACCGGCGGCAGCCAGGACACCGCGCAGATTCGCGCGTGGGCCAAGGAGAACGGTTACGAGGTCAACGACCGCGGCCGTGTTCCCGCGTCCATTCGCGAGGCCTACGAGAAGGCCAACGGCTGAGCGCACGAGCGCCGCAGCCGGACCCGGTGGCACTGAGTCGCCACCGTGTCCACGAGTCGTACGAGATCAGGGGCGTCCCCGGCGCCCCCCACGGCCGACAGCGTCGGCAGCGAGGCCTCGACCTCGCACCCCGGCTCGGGGGGCCGCAGCCATACGGCGGCCCCCTGCAAGGGACGCGAGCGGCCCGGAGGAAGCGATCGGTCCTCCGCGGGCCCCGCTCCGGGCAGCGGCGCCCTCAGGGGCCGTTCCCCGGGCCTCGACGGCGCCTCCATGTGCCCGTCCGCGCCCAGCGCCACCAGATCCAGCGCCGGCGCCAGCGCGCCCCACTCCAGCCAGTCCAGCAGCCCCGGGAGTTCCTCCGCGCTGCCCGCGGCCACCAGCAGCCGCATCCGGTCGCCCCGAACGGCCACCGGGGAGTCCGGGCCCAGCCGCCACAGCGCCGCCGCGCCCGCCTCGACCGGCACGTCCAGGACGTCGAAACGCAGGCCGGTGACGAGCCTCAGCGGCTCCCCGGGCACCGTGCGCCACCCCAGTTCGTTCTCGTACCAGTGCCGCTGTCGGTCGTCCGGGTCGAGCGGGCGGCGAGGGAGCGGGACCGTGGTGCGAGGGGGGACTGTGCCAGCCATGCCAAGAGCAACCGCCGAAGCGGGCCGGGAGTTACGCTGGGTGGCCCGGCGAATGCGCTGGGTGCTGGAAAAGGGGGCGTTCGGGGGTGCCGACCGGCGCAAGGTTGTTCGCCCGTAGCGGAGGGAACCGGTGCACTCGGCATGGAGTGTCAGTGCGAACGGGTAAGACATCCCTAGTGGGAGGGGGCGACACGCAGAAAAGGGCGTCTCACGTTCGCCATCGGCGTACTCATGGTGAGGGTAACTGCCTGGCCTGCGGGAACATCGTCTCGCACCATCAGGTTGGAGCAGATGTCGGCGTTCGGGTTCAGGAGGCAGTGTTGGATCTCGGTCCGGTGTCGGCAGTTGGAATGAGCGGTCCCCGCTTGCGGGACTAAGCTGCGGAAGGACAGGGAGGGGAGCGTCCCCTTACTGCCTGACCGCTCTGAGGAGCGATTAACGATGTTCGAGAGGTTCACCGACCGCGCGCGGCGGGTTGTCGTCCTGGCTCAGGAAGAAGCCCGGATGCTCAACCACAACTACATCGGCACCGAGCACATCCTCCTGGGTCTCATCCACGAGGGTGAGGGTGTCGCCGCTAAGGCCCTGGAGAGCCTCGGGATTTCGCTCGAGGCGGTCCGCCAGCAGGTGGAGGAGATCATCGGGCAGGGGCAGCAGGCCCCGTCCGGGCACATCCCCTTCACCCCCCGTGCCAAGAAGGTCCTGGAGCTGTCGCTCCGCGAGGCCCTTCAGCTGGGCCACAACTACATCGGCACGGAGCACATCCTGCTCGGCCTGATCCGTGAGGGCGAGGGCGTAGCCGCCCAGGTCCTGGTCAAGCTGGGCGCTGATCTCAACCGTGTGCGGCAGCAGGTGATCCAGCTGCTCTCCGGTTACCAGGGCAAGGAGACCGCCACCGCCGGCGGCCCTGCGGAGGGCACCCCCTCGACGTCCCTGGTCCTCGACCAGTTCGGCCGGAACCTCACCCAGGCCGCTCGTGAGTCCAAGCTCGACCCGGTCATCGGGCGCGAGAAGGAGATCGAGCGGGTCATGCAGGTGCTGTCCCGCCGTACGAAGAACAACCCGGTCCTGATCGGTGAGCCCGGCGTCGGCAAGACCGCCGTCGTGGAGGGTCTCGCCCAGGCCATCGTCAAGGGCGAGGTGCCCGAGACCCTCAAGGACAAGCACCTCTACACCCTGGACCTCGGCGCGCTGGTCGCCGGCTCCCGCTACCGCGGTGACTTCGAGGAGCGCCTGAAGAAGGTCCTCAAGGAGATCCGCACCCGCGGCGACATCATCCTGTTCATCGACGAGCTGCACACGCTGGTCGGTGCGGGTGCCGCCGAGGGCGCCATCGACGCCGCTTCGATCCTGAAGCCGATGCTGGCCCGCGGTGAGCTCCAGACCATCGGTGCCACCACGCTGGACGAGTACCGCAAGCACCTGGAGAAGGACGCGGCCCTCGAGCGCCGCTTCCAGCCCATCCAGGTCGCGGAGCCGTCCCTGCCGCACACCATCGAGATCCTCAAGGGTCTGCGCGACCGGTACGAGGCGCACCACCGTGTATCCATCACGGACGAGGCGCTGGTGCAGGCCGCCACGCTGGCCGACCGGTACATCTCGGACCGCTTCCTGCCGGACAAGGCGATCGACCTGATCGACGAGGCCGGTTCCCGGATGCGCATCCGCCGGATGACCGCGCCGCCGGACCTCCGCGAGTTCGACGAGAAGATCGCCGGCGTCCGCCGTGACAAGGAGTCCGCGATCGACTCGCAGGACTTCGAGAAGGCCGCCTCCCTCCGCGACAAGGAGAAGCAGCTCCTGGCCGCCAAGGCCAAGCGGGAGAAGGAGTGGAAGGCCGGCGACATGGACGTCGTCGCCGAGGTCGACGGCGAGCTGATCGCCGAGGTCCTCGCGACCGCCACCGGCATCCCGGTCTTCAAGCTCACCGAGGAGGAGTCCTCGCGGCTGCTCCGCATGGAGGACGAGCTCCACAAGCGGGTCATCGGCCAGAAGGACGCCGTCAAGGCGCTCTCGAAGGCGATCCGTCGTACGCGTGCGGGCCTCAAGGACCCGAAGCGTCCCGGTGGTTCGTTCATCTTCGCCGGCCCGTCCGGTGTCGGTAAGACGGAGCTGTCCAAGGCGCTCGCCGAGTTCCTCTTCGGTGACGAGGACGCGCTGATCTCCCTCGACATGTCGGAGTTCAGCGAGAAGCACACGGTGTCGCGTCTCTTCGGTTCGCCCCCCGGATACGTGGGCTACGAAGAGGGCGGCCAGCTGACGGAGAAGGTCCGCCGCAAGCCGTTCTCGGTCGTCCTCTTCGACGAGGTCGAGAAGGCCCACCCGGACATCTTCAACTCGCTGCTCCAGATCCTGGAGGACGGTCGCCTGACCGACTCCCAGGGCCGGGTCGTGGACTTCAAGAACACGGTCATCATCATGACGACCAACCTTGGAACCCGTGACATCTCCAAGGGCTTCAACCTGGGCTTCGCGGCCACGGGTGACACGAAGTCCAACTACGAGCGCATGAAGAACAAGGTCTCGGACGAGCTCAAGCAGCACTTCCGCCCCGAGTTCCTCAACCGTGTCGACGACGTCGTCGTCTTCCCGCAGCTCACCCAGGAGGACATCCTCCAGATCGTCGACCTGATGATCGGCAAGGTGGACGAGCGCCTCAAGGACCGGGACATGGGCATCGAGCTCTCCCAGGCCGCCAAGGAGCTCCTCTCCAAGAAGGGTTACGACCCGGTGCTGGGCGCGCGTCCGCTGCGGCGCACGATCCAGCGCGAGATCGAGGACACCCTCTCGGAGAAGATCCTCTTCGGCGAACTGCGTCCCGGCCACATCGTGGTCGTCGACGTGGAGGGCGAGGGCGACGCCAAGACCTTCACCTTCCGGGGTGAGGAGAAGTCGGCGCTTCCCGACGTGCCGCCGATCGAGGATGCCGCTGCCGGTGGCGCGGGTCCGAATTTGAGCAAGGAGGCGTAAGGCCCAGCGGTTCGGGTTTTTGCGGCTGAGAAAGGGGCCGGTGCTTTTGGCACCGGCCCCTTTCGTTTGTCCGGGGGCAGGTCAGAGGCGGTCGTCGGTTACTTCGGCGGTCGGGAAGAATTCCGCGTAGGTGTCGAGAGGGACGCCTCTTCTGCCGGGTGTCTTGAGGGTCACCGTCCGCAGCCCCGGCAGGCGGGAGGCGAGGATGCGGAGGTGTTTGTCGCCCTTGCGCTGGGACGGCATGCGGAGGGTTTCGACGGAGGGCAGCTCCGGCATGAGCTCCAGGGCGTAGTGGTTGAGGGACGCGTTCAGCACGAGGCTCCGCAGGACGGGCAGTCGTGCCACGTGTCCCCAGTCCGTGGCGCTCGGTGCGGTGGGCGGTCTGGCGAGGCTCAACTCGGTGAGCGTCGGCCAGCTCTCCAGACCGCGCAGGCCGGCGGTGGCCAGCGTCTCCTGGCCCAGGAACAGGTATTCCAGGGGTGCGTCCACGGGCAGCACGTCGGAAAGGTGCCCGTCCTGGAACGTCTGGTTCAGGGAGAGCCGGGTGAGCCCGTGCAGAGCCGACAGGCCCGCCGGGGAGTTGATCTGGTTGAACGCCAGCTCGGTGAGCGGCAGTTCTGACAGGAGGGTGAGATCCCGGACGCCGAAGCAGTCCTGGAGCCACAGCGCGCGCAGGTTCCGGAAGGCCGCCAGCTCGGCCAGGGTGATCTCCCTCGTGTGGTGCTCAAGACTCAGGAGGTCGAGCTCGTCCGGATCACGGACGGCGTCGACGACGTCGCTCAGGTCGGGTGAGCCGTTGACCGTCAACCGCTGCCAGGGCCGCATGAGGCGCAGTGCCGCCAGCTGTCCGGGTGATCCGCAGCGCAGGAAGAGACCGTCGCGGTGCAGGTGGTCGAGCACCTCGATCGCGTACTCCGTGGTGTCGAACCGGTCCCAGGTGCCCGCGAGTTGACGCCGTACGTCGAAGGCCGGGTGATCGCGGAAGCGGCGCAGCACCGCCAGGGCGCCCGTGGGTTCCTGCCCGCCCAGCATCGAGGCGGTCTCGGCGACGCACCGCGCTTCCTCCGTCGTCAGTCCCTCCGGTCCCGGCAACAGCTCCAGCACCAGGGGCCCGGCATCCGTCAGCGTGCGTGCGTCCGCTGTGGTGCGCGGTGGGATCAGCGAGGCGGAACGGCTCTCGACCTCCGCCCGCACCCCGGGGTCCAACGCCGTCGCGTGCTCCAGGCAGGCCAGTGCCAGCAACGTCAGCCGGGGCTCCTTCCTGGCGAGCAACTGCCGTAGGAGTACGACCCGTTCGCGCGGCCTCGCGTGGGCCACCGCCATGCGGATGACGTCCTCCCACTGGGTGTCGTCCGCGTGGCTGGTGAGGACGTCGAGGTGCCCCTCCTCGACCGCGTAGCGCGCGCCCAGGTAGTCCTGGAAGGTGCGGTGGATGAAGTCGACCACGCCGTCGGCGGGTTGGCGGAGGAGGCCGCTTCTGAGGAGCAGGTCCCGTAGGACCGTTCTGGCGTCGCCCGTCCCCGTGACCGTGGGCAGGCAGCGTTCGACGATTCCCTCCGCCGTCTCCAGGTCCATTTCCGTGCGGCCGCTCAACACCAGCGCGTACGCGAGGCGTTGGAGGATCTCCAGCTGGGCCTCCTCGCCCAGCTCGGCGCCTTCCAGCGCGCCCATGCCCCGCTCACGGTCCCGGCGGGCCAGCAGCATGGTCAGGGCGGCGTCGTACAACTCCTTGCGGCCGGTGGGGAGATAGCCCCGGCGTTCGCGGTGGAGGGCGCAGATCAGGCCGCACATCAGGGGGTTGGTGGCGAGGCGGGCCAAGTCGCGTTTGGTGTGGAGAGAGTCGAGGAGGGGGGCCTCGTACTCGGGGGCCTCGGCCGCCGTGTGCCAGCGCTCGACGAAGGTCTTCACCTCGGGGCGGCGCATGGGGGCCAGGGTCAGTTCGCGGAAGCCCTCCGACGCCAGCCAGTCGGGGCGGACCGCGGTGGGGCGGGAGGTCAGGAGCCAGTGGTTGCCGGGGAAGGCGCCGATCAGGGAGAGGAGCCAGTCGCGGGTGCGGTGGCGGTCGGCGGACGGGATCTCGTCCAGGCCGTCGACCAGGATCAGCGCCCGGCGGGTGGTCAGGACACGTTCGGCCCAGCCCTCCGGCGGGGTGTGGGGGCAGCCGACCGCCGTCAGGAAGTCGGCAGGGGAGGGGAGTTGGCCGGTGCGGATCAGTGTGCGCAGGGGGAGCACGTACGGGATGCGGTCGCCGTCCGCCGCCGCCGTCACCGCCAGCCACTGCACCAACGTCGTCTTGCCGGAGCCCGCGTCGCCGCGCAGCAGGACCCGGTCGTGGGACACGAGAGCTTCTTCCGCGGGGAGTTGGAGGTCGTAGTGGGCGCCGGGGTGGCCCTCGGACAGGGGGCGCTCCTCCGTCGCCGTCGCCTCCAGGCTCAGGTACGCGACTTCCAGGGGCCAGCGGTCCGGGGAGTCGCGGAGGTCGATGCCGTAGATGGTGATGTGGTTGTGGCGTTCGGCGACGTACCGGAGGTAGCGGCGTTCGAAGGCGCGGTCCTGGGTGCCGGGGCGTGGGGTGCGGGCGATCAACTCGTCGACGCGCGCGATCAGTTCGGCCTGGGTGCGGGTCTGTTCGACCAGGGTGCGGGCGACGAACGTGGAGCGCCGGGTGAAGAACTCCAGGATCTGGAGGCAGGCCCACTCGGTGGCCGAGTCGAGGAAGTAGCAGGCGTCGGTGGAGAGGCCGTCGGGGGCGGGCGCCTGATAGTGGAGCTGTTTGGCGAGTTCGCGGTGACCCAGGCGTACGGCCTGGACGTCGTCCATGTCCAGGTCGCCGAGGGCGAGCAGGCGACGGGCCAACGCGTCGGCCACCGCGGTCTGTTCGGCCGACCGGAAGGGGCGTTCGCCGGGGGAGTCCATCGCCTGCTGGACGAAGTGCTGGGCCAGTCTGTGGACGTCCTTGTCGCCCAGTCTCCGCTTCTCGCCCTTGAAGGAGACCAGGCTGGACAGGCGCACCGGTTTGTCGACCAGCCCCGCGCCGGGCCCGTCCGCCACGAACAGTCTCTTCACCAGCGGCGCGATCAGGCTGGACGCCAGTTTGCCGCCGAGTACCGCGGGCTCCATCCGCCACCCCCGTAGCCGTTGGGAACGGATGGAGCCTACCGGCGATCAGGCGAGGTCCGGGCTTCTAGGACAACTGACCGTCGTAGTCCGGGAGTTTGAAGGTCTTCTCGGCGTGGCCGCCCGACAGGTCGGTGGCGCTGTTGCCGATGTTCGCGATGATCGTGTAGCCCTTGTTCTCGATCGCGGTGCGCTGGGCCGTCTTGTAGTCGGCGACGTCCTTGAAGAGGTCGAAGAGGCCGCGGACGTAGAGGCCGTCGACGTCGTAGCCGTCGTGTGTGAGGTTGTACTCGGTCGGCAGGTAGATGATGCCGGGGCGGGCCGTGACGAAGAACAGCGAAACCCCGTGCTCCTGGGCGTACTTGGCGACCGCGAGGACCGGCTTGTTGGCCGGCTGGGGCCAGCTGAAGCCGAAGTCGGTCTCCAGGGTGGTGTTGTCGATGTCGAAGACGATCGCCTGCTTCTCGCCGGGCTCGGTGGCCGCGATGCGCTGCTTCAGATAGGGCAGCGCCTGGTTCATCACCGTCTGGCAGTCGGCCTGCCACGTGGCGTAGTCGACAGCGGTGCCGGCCGCCGTCGCGGCCTGCGCGGGGACGCTCACCGCGGCGAGGGCGGCCGCGGTCACGGTGACGGTGGCGGTACGGCGGGCCCAGGGGCGTCGTCTCGTCATGGGGGTGGGGGTTCCTCTCACGTCGGTGCGCGGCCGGTGCAGAGGCATGGTCGCGGGTGCGGGTGGCGGGAGGGGAACCGTAAGGTTACTGAACGGTAGGTGCATAGAGGTCTGCGCCACATTTCCGCGGTCGGCGGCCACCCCGCCCGGTGACAAGCCGCACAGGCGATTCGACCCCTACTAGGACGGATAGTCGCCAGTCCCGATCCGGGCAAAAAGGACTTTTTGCCCGGAGGTGGATGGAACCGAATGGGCGTTTTCGCCGTCCATGGTGCGAATTCTGCCGAACGGGCGCTCTGTCAAGAAGTCGGAAGTTTTGGGATGAAGTACTAGCTTCCGTCGTAGAAGGCCTGTTTGGGGGTTTCGAGGGGCGGGGGTTACCAATGGACGTGTCATCCGGTGGCGTCCGTGCGCCGGGTGGCTTTTCTGTCCCCGTCCCCCGTGAGGTTTCGATGTTCCAGCGCGCCACGTCCCGTTCTTCCCGTACGACTTCGCTCCGCACCCGGATGGCCGTCATGGCCGTCGGACTGGGGGCCACCGCCGTGCTGGGCACCGGGGTCGCGAGCGCCGCCACCGCGAGCGTGGCGCCGAAGGCCGTCAGCGCGAAGGCCGCCGCATCCTGGGTCGACCCGGTGAAGAAGTACACGCTGTCCGCGAGCTTCGCCCAGGCCGGCGGCATGTGGCAGTCCACCCACAGCGGGCAGGACTTCGCCGTGCCGAGCGGCACCAGCGTCCTCGCCGCGCACGGCGGGACCGTCGTCAAGGCCGGCGGCAACGGCGCCGGTGACGGACCCGCGTACGGCAACGCCATCGTCATCAAGCACGGCAACGGCACCTACTCGCAGTACGCCCACCTCTCGCGCATCGACGTGAAGGTCGGCCAGGTCGTCAGGACCGGCCAGCACATCGCGCTCTCCGGCAGCACCGGCAACTCCACCGGCCCGCACCTGCACTTCGAGATCCGCACGACCGCCAACTACGGCTCGGCGATAGACCCGGTCGCGTTCCTGCGCGGCAAGGGCGTGTCCGTCTGACCCGGTCGGGCGACGACGGGAATTGTCGGACAGGCCCTAAAGCGACAGCTTGGGCTTCAGGCGGGCTTCGAGCCCGCGTGGGCCTGCGTGATCATGTCGGTGGCGACCTCCAGGACGGCCTTGCGCTTGTCCTCGGGGTCGCCTTCGAGGTCCTGCACGGCGAACATGCCGGCGTGCAGCGTGAAGATCGCGCTCAGTGAGCGGACCTGGTCGACCAGGCTCGCCCCGGGGTCGATCACGATCTCCCGGAGGCCGCGCATGCGCTCCTTGAAGCGCTCACCGATGCGCAGGTCCCGTACCGTCGCCTGGTTCTCCTGCATGAAGCGGAACAGGGGGGTCGCGCCGTCGAGCGCGTCGCCGTAGCGCCGTACGATCTCCTGCTTGGTCTCCAGGGTGTGCGGCTGGCCGCGGCCCCACTCGATGAGGTCCTCGATCGGCTTCGTCAGGTCCTCGAAGATGCTGACGAGGATCTCTTCCTTGGTCTTGAAGTGGTAGTAGAGCGCGGCCTTCGTGACGTCCAGGTGCTCGGCGATCTCGCGCAGCGAGGTCTTCTCGTAGCCCTGCTCGGCGAAGAGTTCGAGGGCCACGTCCTGGATGCGCTGGCGGGTGTCTCCGCGACGCTGCCGCTTGATGCCGTCCATGGTGCCGCCCATTCGTCTCAATGCCCCAGCAAACTTACTTGACGCCCGGCTAGTTGCGGGTCTACTTTCCCTGAGTGTAGTCAACTAGCCGGGCGGCAAGTAAGTGGTCGGCCGGAAGCAGTGCATAGGGGAGTGGGACGATGGCGGACACACAGACGGTCGACACGGGCCCGGAGGACACCGGGAAACAGCCCAGGAGCGTGCGGGTCGTCCTGCTCGCCCTGATGATCACGATGATGCTCGCGATGCTCGACAACATGATCGTGGGTACGGCGATGCCGACGATCGTCGGTGAGCTGGGGGGCCTGGAGCACCTGTCCTGGGTCGTCACCGCGTACACGCTCGCGACCGCCAGCTCCACCCCGCTGTGGGGAAAGCTCGGCGACATGTACGGGCGCAAGGGCGCCTTCATGACCTCGATCGTGATCTTCCTGGCCGGTTCCGCGCTCAGCGGCATGGCGCAGAACATGGGGCAGCTGATCGGCTTCCGGGCCATCCAGGGTCTCGGTGCCGGTGGTCTGATGGTCGGCGTCATGGCGATCATCGGCGACCTCATCCCGCCGCGTGAGCGGGGCAAGTACCAGGGCATGATGGCCGGCGTCATGGCGCTCGCGATGATCGGCGGACCGCTGGTCGGCGGCACCATCACCGACAACTGGGGCTGGCGCTGGTCCTTCTACATCAACCTGCCGCTCGGTGTCATCGCGCTCGCCGCGATCAGCGTGGTGCTGCACCTGCCGAAGAAGCGGTCGCAGGCGCGGATCGACTACCTGGGCGCGGGTCTGCTGACCCTCGGCATCACCTCCATCGTGCTCGTCACCACGTGGGGCGGCTCGCAGTACGCCTGGACCTCGGCGCGGATCATGGAGCTGATCGGCATCGGCGTGGCCTCGCTCATCGGGTTCGTGTTCTGGCAGACCAAGGCGACCGAGCCGGTCGTACCGCTGCACATCTTCCGCAGCCGCAACTTCACCCTGATGGCGATCATCGGCTTCATCACCGGGTTCGTGATGTTCGGGGCGACGCTGTTCCTGCCGCTGTACCAGCAGTCCGTGCAGGGCGCGTCCGCCACCAACTCCGGGCTGCTGCTCCTGCCGATGCTCGGGGCGATGCTCGTGACCTCGATGGTCGCGGGACGGGTGACCACCAACACCGGCAAGTACAAGGTGTTCCCGGTCGTCGGCAGCGTGTTCATGGTCGTCGGGCTGTATCTGCTCTCCACCATGGACACCGGTACGACGCGGTTCATGTCCGGTGTGTTCATGGCCGTCGTCGGGCTCGGCATGGGCTGCCTGATGCAGATCACCATGCTGGTCGCGCAGAACAGCGTCGAGATGAAGGACATGGGGGTCGCGTCCTCCACGAGCACGCTGTCCCGGACGCTCGGCTCGTCGTTCGGTGTCGCCATCATGGGGGCGCTGTTCAACCACAAGGTGCAGGACGTCATGGCCGCGCGGGCCGGGGCGATCGGGTCCAAGGTGACGGAGCAGTCCGCGCAGCTGGATGCGAAGAGTCTGGCGAAGTTGCCGGCGGTGGCGCGTGAGGCGTATCAGCACGCGGTGTCCTCCGGTATCCACTCGGCGTTCCTGCTCGGGTCCGTGGTGGCGATCGTCGCGCTGGTGGCCGCGGTGTTCGTGAAGGAGGTTCCGCTCAAGGGGGCGGGGCCCAAGACCGAGGGTTCGGACGAGGGTGTGGCGGAGCAGCTGCCGATCGTCGAAGCGGTCTGAGTCCGTCGCCTGTTGGCTGAAGGTCCCCCGGCTGGTGTCCGCCCCGGGGGGCCTTCTTCGTGTGTCCGTGGGCGCGGGTGTCGACAGGTTCGGGTGGCGACAAACCTCGGCGGAGCCGTACGTGCTGGTCGGAGACGTTGTCAGTGGTGGGTGTCACCATCGGGGGCATGGACAGGATGCGGCAGTTGCGGCTCGCCAAGGACGCCATGGATCGGGACTGGGCCGAGCCGGGGCTCGACCTCGGTGCGGTGGCCGCGCATGCCGGGTACTCGCGGTATCACTTTCTGCGGGCCTTCAAGGAGGCGTACGGCGAGACGCCCGGGCAGTATCTGACGCACCGGCGGATCGAGCGGGCCGAGGAGATGCTGCGGTGCGCCGATCTCTCGGTGACGGAGATCTGCCATCTGGTCGGCTTCAGCAGCCTCGGCACGTTCTCGGCGCGGTTCAAGGCGCTGACCGGGCTGACGCCGAGCGAGTACCGGACCAGGCATGTGGGCCGCGGGACCGCGCTCATCCCGGGGTGCTACGCGATGCTGTGGGTCGGCGGTTTCCCCAGCGCAACTTTGAAGAAGCGTCGCGCCGCCCGCCCTGCCTACGGTGAGGAACAGGAAGCAGTTTCACCCTCACCCGACTCGTCCGACAGGAGTGCGGAGACATGATCCAGGGCCTGGGCATCGCCACCGTGTGGACCTTCGACCAGCAGCGCACCAAAGCCTTCTTCACCGAGAAACTCGACTTCGAGATCCGCGACGAGATCTCGATGGGCGACATGCAGTGGGTCACCGTGGGCGCCAAGAACCAGCCCGCCCTCGCGCTCACCCTGATGAGCCTGGACGGGCCGGGCCTCGACCCCGAGTCCGCCGAGGCGCTGAAGAAGCTGGTCAGCAAGGGGGCGATAGGGGCCGGGGCGTTCACCACCGACGACTGCCGCGGTGACCACGCCACCTTCAAGGCACGCGGCGTCGAGTTCCTCCAGGAGCCGACCGAGCGGCCGTACGGCATCGAGGCGATCTTCCGAGACGACAGCGGCAACTGGTACTCGCTGACCGAGCGCCGCGCGGAACTGGACTTCTCCAAGGACTTCGCATGAGCCCTGAGCCGGTGGGGGATGCGGCGATGCCGTCCGGGGGGCGGTGAGGGTGGGCGGTACGTGAGGAGAGCGGGGTCCGGGGTCCGGGGTGCGCTGGTCGGGGAGGGCGTGCGGGGGCCGGAGATCTGAATGTGCTGGTCGGGGAGTGCGTGCCAGGACCGGAGTTTCGCCGGCGGGTAAGCGGGTGAGGGCACCGGCCGGGTCAGCGCGGAGCGATGTCGTCCGGTTCCCTGCCTGACGGTCCTCATCGACCGGCCCGCGTGGTCACGGCCCCGCCGCAGCACAGGCCGGCTACCGCCGCGTCGGACACCCCCCAGAGGGGACAGCCGCACCGGCCAACCCCAGCGAGGCTACGACCCCACCGGCCAGCCCCCTGAGGCTACGGACGCACCGGCCGGCCCCCGGAAGCCACGACCGCACCGGTCGCCCCGGGCAGCCACGCCAGCCTCCCCCCTCTCCCCCCAAGCCGCACCACCGCCGCAACCCCCCACCCCCTACGGCAACATCGGGTAACTCCCCGTACTGGTGGGCGCATGCTCCGGCAGCCAGAGCACTGCCACCGCGCCCTCCGCCGGGATGTGGTCCGGCGCCCCCGCGGGCCGTACGTTGCGGAAGGTCAGGCGGGCGCCGAGGACGCGGGCCTGGCCGGCGGCGATGGTGAGGCCGAGGCCGTGGCCGTGGCCCGCGCGGTCCGTGCTGCCGGTGCGGAAGCGGCTCGGGCCCTCCGCGAGGAGTTCCTCGGGGAAGCCGGGGCCGTGGTCGCGGACGCGGATGACCCGGCCCTCGATGGAGACCTCGATCGGCGGCTTGCCGTGGCGGGCCGCGTTGGCGAGGAGGTTGAACAGGACCCGTTCCAGGCGGCGGGGGTCGGTGGTGACCTCCGACTCGTGCACGACGTGCACCACCGCGTCCGGGTCCTTCGCGAGCACCCGGCGGCTCACGAACTCGCCCAGCATGAGGTCCTGCAACTCGGCCCGCTCGGACGCCCCGTCCAGCCGGGCCACCTCCAGCACGTCCTCGACGAGCGTGCGCATCGCCTTCGCCCGGTCCAGGACCAGCTCGGTGGGGCGGCCGGGGGGCAGGAGTTCGGCCGCCGTCAGCAGACCCGTCACCGGCGTGCGCAGCTCGTGCGCGATGTCCGCCGTCACCCGGCGCTCGGCCTCAAGCCGTTGTTGCAGCGCGTCCGTCATGGCGTCCACCGCGCGCGCGAGGTCGTCGGTCTCGTCCCGTACGACCCCGCCGATCGCGTCCCGCACCCGTACGTCCGTCTCGCCCTTGGCGACCTGGTTCGCCGCAGCCGCGGCCTTCCGCAGCCGGCGCGAGAGCTGCCCGCCGATCAGGACACCGAGCGCGCTGCCGCCGAGCACGGCCGCGATCGAGCCGATCACCAGGGCCTGGTCGAGGTCCTTGAGGATGTCCGTGCTGCGGTCGGTGAACCCGGTGTGCAGGGACATCACATGGCCGTCCTTGAGCGGTACGGCCGCCCAGATGTCCGGCACACCGCTGGGCCGGTCGGTGACATAGGTCGCCCGCCGGCCCTCCTCGACCTTCTCGCGCAGCGCCGACGGCAGGTTCTGGTCGTCGATCTTGATGCTGGGGAAGTTGGGCCGCCCGGACAGTTCGTAGTTGCGCTGCGCGATCTGGACGCGTTCGTCCGCGAGGTCGCGCGCGTTGTCCAGCATGGAGACCCGGGCCGCGTTGTGCACGACCAGGCTGAGCGCGATCGCGACCAGCGTGCCGACCAGGGCGATGGCCGCGCTGAGCTTCCATCTCAGGCCCGTGCGGATGCCCGCTCTGTCCATCAACGACGGCACCCTGCGCTGTGAATTCCCCCGCATACCCCTGCTCAGGCCTTCAACTTGTAGCCGAAACCGCGGACCGTCTCGATCCGGTCCTGGCCGATCTTCGTCCGCAGCCGCTGCACATGGACGTCCACGACCCGGGTGTCACCGCCCCAGCCGTAGTCCCACACCCGCTCCAGGAGCTTGTCCCGGGACAGCACCGTGCCCGGCGCCGAGGAGAACTCCAGCAGCAGCCGCATCTCGGTCGGGGTCAGCGCCACCGGCTGCCCGGCCCTGCGCACCTCCATGCCCTCGGTGTCGATCTCCAGGTCCCCGAAGGTCAGCACCCCACCGGCGACCGGCGCCGCGTCGGCGTCCGCCGTACGGTCGCCGCCGCTCGCGTGGCCGAAGCGGCGCAGCACCGCGCGGATGCGGGCGACCAGGACGGCGCCGTCGAAGGGCTTGGTGACGTAGTCGTCGGCGCCCGCCTCCAGGCCGAGCACCACGTCGATGGAGTCGGCGCGCGCCGACAGCATGATCACCGGAACCGTCGACTCGTCCCGGATACGGCGGCACAGGCTCACGCCGTCCAGGCCCGGGACCATCACGTCGAGCAGCGCGATGTCGGGGCGGTCGGCCCGGAACGCCTCCAGGCCCGACAGCCCGTCGGGCATCGCGGTCACCACGAAACCGTCCCGCTCCAGGGCGAGTTGGGTGGCCTCGCGGATGACGTCGTCGTCCTCGACGAACAGGACGTGGGTCTGGTCTGCCATCCCGGTGCTCTCAGTCCTCGTATGGGTCGTTCTCAGGCAGGGGACGCCCGAAGAGGCGTCCACGTTCACCGAAGGATCGGATCGGGGGGCCCGATCGGTTCAGTCGCGACCGGTCCGGCTCCGACGGCGGTCGGTTCCGGTCGGGTCAGTTCTTGCTGGGGGCGGGGGAGGCGTTGCCCCCGACCGCGTTGCTGTACTCGTTGTGCGTGCTGTACTCCTGCACGAAGCGGCCCGAGGTCCAGCGGTATGTGATCACGTTCTCACCGGACGGACTCGACACCGGGTCGCCCTTCTCGTACACCTGCTTGGTGACGACGAGATCGCCGCGGTCTATCTCCGCGTAGACCGGGGGTTCCTCGGCCTTGAACACATTCTCGTACGTCCCACCGGTCTGCCGGTACACGTACGAGCCGATTCCCACCGCATCGCCGCAGGTCATCACATTGACGACGACGTCGTTCGCGGTGCCGGCGGTCAGCACGCCGTACGACACGTCGACCGCGTACTCGTCGGCGACACACGGCTTCAGCTCGTGCTTGACCGCGGCCGAGACCTTCGGGTCGTCCATGACGAGCTTGACCGCGTCCACATGGTCGTCGGCGGTCGCGGACGGTGAGGGCGTCGCCGCCTGCGCGACCCCCGCCACCGAGTCGGAGTGCGCCGGGCCCTCGTCCCGCGCGCCGGTGCCGCCCGTGGCGCAGCCGGACACCAGAAGGGCGAGGGCGGCGAGCACGACCATCGCCGTGAACGCGGTCTCCAGGCTGCCGCGCACCCGCCCGGGCCCGGGGCCGTGGCTCGGGCCGGGCGCAAGGGTGTCGTCGCTCAGGCCGCGCAACGCTCCCGCTCCTCACGCTCCAGCGCGCGTGCGTCCAGGTCGCGGGCCTCCAGCTCCTCCCGGAGCCGGGCGAGCGCCCGGTGCAGCGTGCTCTTGACCGTACCGGCCGACATGCCCAGGGCGGCGGCCGTCTCTTCGGTGGACATTTGCTCCCAGTGTCGCAGGACGACCACACTGCGCTGCTTCGGAGCGAGAACTTTCATGATGTCCATAAGAAGCGCCCGGTCCGCGTGCTGTTCGGTCGCGTCGTCGACGCTCGCGTCCGGCAGCTGCTCGGTGGGGACCTCCTCCAGCTTGCGGGCCCGCCACCACTCGGTCCGCGTGTTGATCATGACCCGGCGCAGGTAGGCGTCCGCGAGGCGCTTGTCCTCGATGGTCTCCCAGCGGCCGTACGTCCGTACCAGCGCCGTCTGGAGCAGGTCCTGGGCGTCGACCGGGTCCGGCACCAGCCGGCGGGCGCTGCGCAGCAGCGCGTCCTGTCGGGTGCGGACGTACTCCTCGAATTCGAGCACCTCGCCCTGCGCCATGATCAACCGCCTCCATCCCCGTTTCCGACCCGCCTGCTGCCGGTTGTCCTCTGCTGCTGTCCCGCCGGTCTGCGGCACACAAAGGAAGCTACGGAGCGGTTGTCACGGCACTGTGCGGAGCAGCCTGCGGAGAGCGCTCGGCTGTCCGTCGGTTGTGTAACGGAAGTAGGTCCGGGGTAAGGGGGCGGGTCATTTGGCGTTGGTATGTGGTGATTTGGGGCCCGCGAGAGTGTGACGAGAGCTGGGTGTGGGCTGTGATGTTCCCCGGGGTGGGACGCGGGCCTGTGAAGTGACCGTGTGTCAGGCGCGGGCCGCGGGCAGCCGGTAGAAGCCGTCCGGGAGGGGTTCCACCAGGCCGTCCGAGACCAGACCGTCCAGTGCCCTGGCCCGCTGCACCGGCTCGTGCCACACCCGGTCGAGCGCCGACTGCGGCACGGGGGTGTCGGCCGCCGCCTCGCGGAGTACGGCGAGGAGCTTGCCGCGGACCTGGCGGTCCGTGCCGGCGTAAGTCTGGCCGCGGCGGGCAGGACCGTCGTGCTCCGGCTTGCCCGCGAGGTTCCAGGCGCACTGGGCGGAGATCGGGCAGCGGTGGCAGGTCTCGTTCTTCGCCGTGCAGACGAGTGCGCCGAGTTCCATGGAGGCGGCGGCCCAGCGGGCGGCGGTCGGCTCGTCCGGGGGGAGCAGGGCGCGGGCGAGCTTGCGTTCGGCGGCGGTGGTGGCGTTCGGGGGGTACTGGACGCCGGTGACCGCGCGCGCGAAGACACGGCGGACGTTGGTGTCGAGGACGGCGTGACGCTGGCCGTAGGCGAAGGACGCGACGGCGGCGGCCGTGTACTCGCCGATGCCGGGGAGCGCGAGGAGCTGTGCGTGGTCGGTGGGGACGTCGCCGCCGTGCCGTTCCGTTATGGCGGTGGCGGCGCCGTGCAGCCGCAGGGCGCGGCGCGGGTAGCCGAGCCGGCCCCAGGCGCGGACGGCCTCGCCGGGCGCGTCCTTGGCGAGGTCGGCGGGGCGCGGCCAGCGGGCGAGCCACTGCTCGTAGACCGGGAGGACACGGCTGACCGGGGTCTGCTGGAGCATGAACTCGCTGACCATCACGCCCCAGGGGCCGGCGTCGGGGCGCCGCCAGGGGAGGTCGCGGGCGTTCTCCTCGAACCAGTCGATGACCGGGGCGTGGAGGGGGGCTCCCTGGGCGGGGTCGTCGGAGGGGCTGCTGTGCGGGGGTTTCGTGGGCGCAGTCATGGCCTACCGATCCTGCCACGGCCGTGAGGGGTTGTGGTGCTTTGCCCGCGGGGGCGGCGGTACGGCGATCAGCCGCGCGGCGTACCCCCGCGAGGCCGCCCGCGCGCCGGCGATCGCGTCCGCGTGGTCCATCCCGGCCTGTTCCAGGCGGGGTTGCCGGGATGATGATCCGGAAAAGTTGGGGCTGGGGCGGCGGGTGGGGCGAGGTAACTCCCTGATCTCTCGTACAGTTTGCGGCGTGGGATCTCTGCGCAATCCGGTCGGGCCGCTTCCCTCCTCCATCTATTGGCGACGGAGGGTCCTCATGGTGTCCGTGGTCGCCCTGTTGGCACTGCTGATCACCTGGATCGTCACCTCGGGTGGCGGGGGCGGCAAGAACGGTGCGGACGGGGGCAAGAACGGCAAGACGCCCGCTCCCACGATCACCGCCGGTCCGTCGGGATCGGGTCCCGCGATCAGCCAACACCCGGGCGGGCGCGACGAGTCGAGCGGTGGAGGCTCCGGCGGCGGCAGCGGGGACGGGTCGGGTTCCGGGGGTTCCGGGGGGTCCGGAGGCGGGTCGAGTGCCGGGTCGGGCGACGGCGGCGGCAGCGGTTCCGGTGGCTCCAGTGGGTCCGGCGGATCTGGTGGGTCGTCAACTGGCGGCAGCAGTACGGGTACCACGGTTCCAGCCGACTCGACGCTGCCCAACTGCACCGGCGGCGCCGTGAAGTTGGGTCTGCGGAGCCTGCACAATTCGTACTCGCCCGATCAGACCCCGACCTTCGTGCTGACCGCCACGAACTCCTCCGGCAGTGACTGCAAGGTCGATCTCGGGCCCAAGAGCGCGGTGTTGACGATCACGGAGGCGGGCGGCGCCGCCGACTTCTGGTCCTCGGCCGACTGCCCGAAGAACTCCGGGAGCGTGTTCTACCGCGTGTCCGCCGGGAGCAGTGTCACGTACACCCTGAAGTGGGACCGCAAGCCGAGTGCCCCCGAGTGCGCGACCCCGCCCGCCGGTTCGGCCGGCGCCGGGACCTATCTGGTGGAGGCGGCGGCCTCCGGCTTCGCCAAGGCGCAGACCTCGTTCGTCCTGGCCAGCGACTAGGGGCAGTTGAGCCGGACGATCGGCGGCGGCCGGGTCGGACCTCGCGGCGAGCCGGTCGGACGTAGCTGCGGTCGGGTCAGACGTAGCGTTCGAGGATCGAGGACTCCGCCAGGCGGGAGAGGCCCTCCCGGACACTGCGTGCCCGCGCCTCGCCCACGCCGTCGACCGTCTGAAGGTCGTCGACGCTTGCCGCCAGGAGCTTCTGCAGCCCGCCGAAGTGCTCGACCAGGCGGTCGATGATCGCGCCCGGGAGGCGCGGCACCTTGGCCAGCAGCCGGAAGCCCCGGGGGGAGACCGCCGAGTCGAGGGACTCGGGGGAGCCGGTGTAGCCCAACGCACGCGCCACGGTGGGCAGTTCGAGGAGTTCAGCGTGGGAGAGGGCATCGAGTTCGGCGAGCGCCTCGTCCACCGTGCGGGATCGTTTGGCCGTGGGCTCGGGGACGTAGTCGCGTACGACGAGCTCGCGCTCCGGCTCCACGCCCGCGATCAACTCCTCCAGCTGGAGGGCGAGCAGGCGGCCGTCGGTGCCCAACTCCACTACGTACTCGGCGATTTCGGTGGCGATCAGCCGGACCATCTCCAGCCGCTGGACCACCGCGGAGACGTCCCGGACCGTCACCAGGTCCTCGATCTCCAGCGCCGACAACGTTCCCGCCACCTCGTCCAGGCGGAGTTTGTAGCGCTCCAGCGTCGCCAGGGCCTGGTTGGCGCGGGACAGGATCGCCGCCGAGTCCTCCAGGACGCGTCGCTGGCCGTCCACGTAGAGGGCGATCAGGCGCATCGACTGGGAGACCGAGACCACCGGGAAGGCGACCTGCTTGCTGACGCGGTCCGCCGTGCGGTGGCGGGTGCCCGTCTCCTCGGTGGGGATGTCCGGGTCGGGGACCAGCTGGACGCCCGCCCGGAGGATCTTGGAGAGGTCGGACGACACCACGATGCCACCGTCGAGCTTGCACAGTTCGCGCAGGCGCGTGGCCGTGAACTCGACGTCCAGGATGAAACCGCCCGTGCACATCGCCTCGACGGTCTTGTCGGAACCGAGCACGATGAGGCCGCCCGTGTTGCCGCGGAGGATGCGCTCCAGGCCGTCGCGCAGCGCCGTGCCGGGGGCCACGGCGCTCAGTGAGGCGCGCATCAGGCCATCGCCGCCGGACTTTCCGGGAGCTGACGCCCGGTCGTTGGCTGCCACTGCACTCCTCCGGTCGCAGGTGTTTCCGGTGCTCCCGTTTCCGCGCGCTCTCTTCGTACGGACGGGCGAGACCAGGGCAAAGTCTACCGGCGGTCCTCGTCGTCCCGTGGGGCCTCTCGCTTACGGGAGCGCGGAAGGACCCGGAGAGCGTCTCCTATGTCGGCCACTTCGATGACCTTCATGCCCGCCGGGATCTTGCCCGGGTCGCTCGGGACGAGGGCGTGGGTGAAGCCCAGACGGTGTGCTTCGGAGAGCCTGCGCTGGACGCCCGTGACCCGTCTGACCTCGCCCGCGAGGCCCACTTCGCCGATCGCCACCAGGTTCTTGGGAAGAGGGGTGTCGCTCGCCGCGGAGGCCAGGGCGAGCGCGATGGCGAGATCCGCCGCCGGCTCGGAGAGCTTCACCCCGCCCACCGTCGCCGAGTAGATGTCCCGCTTGCCCAGGGCGCTGATCCTGCCGCGCTGCTCCAGGACCGCGAGCATCATCGAGACGCGGGAGGTCTCCAGGCCCGAGGTGGTGCGCCGGGGAGAGGGGATCTGGGAGTCGACCGTGAGCGCCTGGACCTCGGCGACCAGGGGGCGGCGGCCCTCCAGGGTGACCGTCAGACAGGTGCCGGGGACCGGCTCCGCGCGACGGGTCAGGAACAGGCCGCTGGGGTCGGCCAGGCCGGTGATGCCCTCGTCGTGCAGCTCGAAGCAGCCGACCTCGTCGGTCGTGCCGTAGCGGTTCTTGACGCCCCGCACGAGACGCAGGCGGGCGTGGCGGTCGCCCTCGAAGGAAAGGACCACGTCCACCAGGTGCTCCAGGAGGCGGGGTCCCGCGATCGCGCCGTCCTTGGTGACGTGGCCCACCAGGAGGGTGGACATGCCGCGCTCCTTGGAGGCGCGGATCAGCGCGCCGGCCACCTCGCGGACCTGGGCCATGCCTCCGGGTGCGCCGTCGATCTCCGGGGAGGCCACCGTCTGCACGGAGTCCAGGATCAGCAGGGAGGGCTTCACCGCGTCCAAGTGGCCCAGGACCATGGCCAGATCGGTCTCGGCGGCTAGATACAGGTGGTCGTCGATCGCCTTGATGCGGTCGGCGCGCAGCCGGACCTGGCTGGCCGACTCCTCACCGGTGACATAGAGCGTGCGGTGCTCCTCGCTCGCCGACTTCGCGGCCACGTCCAGGAGGAGGGTCGACTTTCCCACGCCCGGTTCGCCCGCGACGAGGACGACCGCTCCGGGGACCAGGCCGCCGCCGAGGACGCGGTCCAGCTCGGGCACACCGGTCGAGCGGGCGGTGGCCGTGCGGCCGTCGACCTGGCCGATCGGGACCGCGGAGGTGGTGACACGGCCGGGGGCGGTGGTCCGGACCGCGGGCGCGCCGTACTCCTCGACGGTACCCCAGGCCTGGCACTCGGAGCAGCGGCCGAGCCACTTCGCCGTCTGCCAGCCGCACTCGGTGCAGCGGTAGGACGGTCGGTCCTTGGTGGTCTTCGTACGGGCAGCCATGCGTGAACCGTAACCGCCGCCACTGACAACGCGGTCGGCGGTCGGACCGCGCTCCCTCGGTATCCGGCCACCGCCCGTCGGGAACGAGTCAGGGAGGTCAGGGTGCCCGTCCCCTTTTGAGGGATCGTTTCACCCGTACGGATTAAAAGTGCTCAAGGGGGCGGAAGGGGGCATCACCTGCCGCCTACGGTCGCACGGGTGATGAGCAGCAGTCCGGAGACCTCGACCCGCACCACCGGCGCACACCGGGCGCATCGGGAGGCGCGTGACCGCGGGGCGGCGCGCACGCTGGCGCAGCGCCCGCCCGCTCGCTACGAACCGTATCTGGACGGCCTGTTCACCTACTGCCTGTCCGTGCTCTGCGACCACGACACGGCGACCGCCGCCCTGGGGGACGTACTGGCGCTCGCCGAACGCCGGAGCGCACGCGCCCCGGAGACCGCCGGCGACCGCCGCGCCTGGCTCTACGCGCTGGCCCGCTGGGCCTGTCTGCGCAAGCTCGCCGAGGCCAAGCAGAAACGTCAGGGCACGCACGCGGCCGGGCGCACCGAGGCGGAGGAACCGCCCCTCTCCGAGGAAGCGAAGGAGCAGCGGCGCCGTGAACTCGCCCTGCTCGCCTGGCCGGAGGCCGCGGGGACCACCCCGGAGCAGCGCGAGGCACTCGAACTCGCCGTGCGCCACCGGCTCGCCGCCCACGAGGTCGCCGCCGTCCTGGGCATGGACCCGGCCGGGGCACGGGAGTTGCTGGCGTCCGCGGCCTGCGAGGTGGAACGCACGCGTGCCGCCCTGGCCGTCGTGGAGACCGGGAGCTGCCCGAGCGTCGCCCGCCTCACCGGCGACCACCAGCTCGTGCTGAGCAGCGCCCTGCGCCGCGAGCTGGTCCGGCACGTCGACGACTGCCCGCACTGCCGCCGCACCGCCGAACGCGCGGTCCCCGGCACCTGGCCCGGCGCCAGTGTCACGCCCGCCGAACTGCCCGTCCTGGAGGCACCCCGCGCGGCCCTGCATGTCGCCATGGCGCACCTCCCGCGCGCGCGGGGAGCCGCCGCACCGCGCTTCGACCGGCGCGGTTTCCCGATGGACCCGAAGGACCGCGCCGCCCGGCGGGACCGTCTGCGCGCGCGTGCCGTCACGACGACCGTCGTCGCCACCGTGATCGCGGCCCCGGTCCTCGCCCTGTGGGCCGCCTACCGGGGCACCCCGACCGGCGAGGGCGTCGACGGCAGGCCCGCCACCGCGAGCGAACAGCACGGCCCCGGCGGCCTGGAGGGCGAGGTCGCGAGCGGCGGCTACGAGAACACCGGCAACGACACCACCGGCCCCCGCCCCGGCAAGGGCGGCAAGAACGACGTCTCCGTGGAGGTCGTCAGCGTCACCGGCGCCGGCAAGAAGGGCGCGGGCCACCTCGCCGTCTCGGCCGCCAACAGCGGTGACACCACGCTGATCACCCTCACCGCCTCCGGCCCGGCCCCGGTCCGCTGGTCCGTGACCACCCCGGCACCCTGGCTCTACTTCAGCCAGTCCTCGGGAACCCTCGCCCCGGGCGACTCGTTGACGATCAAGGTGTACGTCGACCATCTGCGCGAGCCCTCCGGCCACTGGTCCGCGCGCGTGGCCGTCTCCCCGGCGGGCGCCGTCGTCTCGATCGACGGCTACGGCAGCGCGCCCACCCCGACCGGCCCCACGGACCCCGGCGGCCCGCCCTCGTCCAGTCCGGACCCGACGCCCACGAGCAGCGCGCCCACCGACCCCACCCCGAGCGACCCGCCGACCTCCGCCCCCCCGACCCCGACGCCCACGGACTCGTCCCCCGCCGACCCGGGCGGCTCGACACCACCGCCCGGCGACGGCGACGACCCGAGCCCGGGTTCGTCGTAGCGGCTAGTGGACCGGGTCCGCCGGGTGCGGTGCCAGCAGCGGGAGCTGGGACGCCAGGCGCTCCTCGCACAGCTCGACCAGCCGGTGGTAGCCCGCCTTGCCCATCAGCTCGGTCAGCTCCGGGCCGTAGGACACGTAGACCGGGTCGCCCGCGCCGTGCGCCGAGGTCGCCGACGTGCACCACCAGTGCAAGTCATGGCCGCCGGGACCCCACCCCCTGCGGTCGTACTCGCCGATCGACACCTGGAGGATGCGCGTGTCGTCCGGCCGGTCGATCCACTCGTAGGTCCGCCGCACCGGCAGCTGCCAGCAGACGTCCGGCTTGGTCTCCAGCGGCTCACGGCCCTCCTTGAGGGCCAGGATGTGCAGCGAGCAGCCCGCGCCGCCGGCGAAACCGGGGCGGTTCTGGAAGATGCACGAGCCCTGGAAGGGGCGTGTCTGGCGGTCGCCGTCCTCGTCCTCGGAGATCCAGCCGTTCTCCACGCCCTCGTCGTGGTGCTGCCAGATGTCGGGCGTGAGCCTCGCCACATGCCCGGCGACCCGTTTCTCGTCGTCCTTGTCGGAGAAGTGCGCGCCCAGGGTGCAGCACCCGTCGTCCGCGCGGCCCGCCTGGATGCCCTGGCAGCCGCTTCCGAAGATGCAGTTCCAGCGAGAGGTCAGCCATGTCAGATCGCAGCGGAACAGCTGTTCCTCGTCCGCCGGATCGGGGAACTCCACCCATGCGCGCGCGAAGTCGAGCCCCTTCTCGTCCGCTTTCAGGGCCTTCTTCGACAGCTTCGGGGGCTTGGCCGACGTCACCGGCGAAAAGTCGCCGGGTGATTTGGCCGCCTTGTCGGTCTTCGCCTTTTTCGTCTTTGGCACGGGTCCAGGGTAAGTCGCCCGGGACGACCCCAGACACCGCTCCGGGGGCCGAGATAGGTGCAGGTGGCAGTAGCGTTCCGTACATGAGACTCGGTGTCCTCGACGTGGGATCGAACACGGTGCATCTGCTGGTGGTGGACGCACACCCGGGTGCGCGCCCGCTGCCCGCGCACTCGCACAAGGTGGAACTGCGCCTTGCCCAACTCCTCGACGAGGACGGCGCGATCGGCCCCGAAGGGGTCGACAAACTCGCCGGCGTCGTCCAGGAGGCGTTGCAGGCCGCCGAGGACAAGGGCGTCGAGGAACTCCTCCCGTTCGCCACCTCCGCCGTCCGCGAGGCCAGCAACGCCGACGACGTCCTCGCGCGCGTGCAGACCGAGACCGGCGTCGAACTCCAGGTCCTCACCGGCGCCGAGGAGGCCCGTCTCACCTTCCTCGCCGCCCGCCGCTGGTTCGGCTGGTCCGCCGGCAAGCTCCTCGTCCTCGACATCGGCGGCGGCTCCCTGGAGATCGCCTACGGCATCGACGAGGAACCCGACGCGGCAGCCTCCCTGCCCCTGGGCGCGGGCCGCCTCACCGCCGCCTGGCTCCCCGGCGACCCGCCGGAACCGGACGCGATAAGGGCCCTGCGCCGCCATGTGCGCGCCCAGATCGCCCGCACGGTGGGGGAGTTCAGCCGTTTCGGCGCCCCCGACCACGTCGTCGCCACGTCGAAGACCTTCAAGCAGCTCGCCCGCCTGGCCGGCGCCGCCCGCTCCGCCGACGGCCTCTACGTCCAGCGCGAGCTGAAGCGCGGCTCCCTGGAGTCGTGGGTCCCGCGCCTGGCCGGCATGACCACCGCCCAGCGCGCCCTCCTCCCCGGCGTCTCCGAGGGCCGCGCCGAACAGCTCATCGCGGGCGCGATGGTGGCCGAGGGGGCGATGGACCTGTTCGGCGTCGAGACGCTGGAGGTCTGTCCCTGGGCGCTGCGCGAGGGCGTGATCCTGCGGCGGCTTGATCAGATGCAGTCGGCGTAGGGGCGTAGGGGCATGGGGACACAGGGGGCATCGGGGCGGGGGAGCACGGCTGCGGGGCGCGCGTGAGGTGCCGTTCGTGACGTACACGCGTGTGCCCGCTTTTCGTGACGTACGCACGCGTGCCTGTTGTCCGTCCCGTACGCACGCGTGCCTGTTGTCCGTCCCGTACGCACGCGTGCCTGTTGTCCGTCCCGTACGCACGCGTGCCCGCACGGAACGCCCGCCCCGCCCCGCCGTACTGAACGCCGGACCGTAGGCCACGCGCGCGTACTGAGCGCCGGACGCTGGGCCCATGCGCGCGTACTGAACGCCGGCCCGGTACGTGACGTATCAGACCCGCATGAAGGATCGCCACAAAGCGGCCGCTCGCCGGACTTGGCCGGTTGCCGTCTCCCGCACAGCGCGCGCACAGCGACCGGCTCCCCCGCGCAAAGCACCGCCCCGTAGTCTGTCCCCCGTGGCAGAACCAGTCGTGCGCATCCCGGATGCGAAGGTCGCGCTGTCCACGGCGTCCGTGTATCCGGAGTCGACGGCGACGGCCTTCGAGATCGCCGCACGCCTCGGCTACGACGGCGTCGAGGTCATGGTGTGGACCGACCCGGTCAGCCAGGACATCGAGGCGCTGCGCAGACTCAGCGACTACCACCAGGTCCCGATCCTCGCCGTGCACGCGCCCTGCCTGCTCATCACGCAGCGGGTGTGGTCCACCGACCCGTGGATCAAGCTCCAGCGCGCCCAGGTGGCCGCGGAGAAGCTCGGCGCGAGCACGGTCGTGGTGCATCCGCCGTTCCGCTGGCAGCGCCAGTACGCGCGCGATTTCGTCAGCGGGATCTGGCGGATGGCGGACGAGACGGATGTGCGGTTCGCCGTGGAGAACATGTACCCGTGGCGCTACCGCGACCGCGAGATGCTCGCCTACGCCCCCGACTGGGACGTGACGAACGAGGACTACCGGCACTTCACGATCGACCTCAGCCACACCGCGACCGCCCGCACCGACGCGACCGAGATGATCGGGCGCATGGGCGACCGGCTCGGCCATGTCCATCTCGCCGACGGCAACGGCTCCAACAAGGACGAGCATCTCGTCCCCGGCCGCGGCACCCAGCCCTGCGCCGAGCTGCTGGAGCGGCTCGCGACGACCGGCTTCGACGGCCACGTCGTCATCGAGGTCAACACCCGGCGCGCGATGTCCAGCGCCGAACGCGAGGCCGACCTCGCGGAGGCGCTCGCCTTCACGCGGCTGCATCTGGCCTCGGCCGTGAAGGTGCCCCGGCGGTGACCGACGCCACCGCCAGGCGCCGGGGCCGGCCCCCTCGTACGGAGTCCGCCGACACCCGCGACCGCATCCTGACCGCGGCCCGCGAGGAGTTCTCCGAGCGGGGCTACGAGAAGACCTCGGTGCGCGGTATCGCGAAGGCGGCCGGGGTCGATCCGGCGCTCGTGCACCACTACTTCGGTACGAAGGAGCAGGTTTTCGAGGCGTCGATCGCGGTCGCCTTCGCCCCGGCGACGAACGCGCCGGAGGCGGTCGCCGAGGGCCCGCTGGACGGTGTCGGCGAGCGGTTGACCCGCTTCATCTTCGGCGTCTGGGAGAACCCGGCCACCCGTAAGCCCCTGCTCGCGGTCGTCCGCTCCGCCGTCAACAACGAGGCCGCCGCGGCCGTCTTCCGCCGGCTCGTGGTCTCCCAGGTGCTGGGCCGGGTCGCCGCCCAGCTGGACCTCCCGGACGCGGAGCTGCGCGCCGAACTGGCGGCCGCGCAGCTGGTGGGTACGGCGATGCTGCGGTACGTGATCAAGGTGGAACCGCTGGCGTCGGTGGACGTGGAGCTGATCATCGCGCGGGTGGCGCCGGTGGTGCAGGGGCATTTGACGGGGCCGTGAGGCCACCCCGGCGGGATGGCGAGGCTGTCCTCGGGGGACCCTGAGACGGCCCTCTCCGCGAGACAGGCATCCCGCGATACGGACACCGTGTCCGCCCCCTGGATGACCGGCGTACGCTCAATAGCAGCCCTATCTGCCTGAAGGAGCGAGCGACGATGCCCGAGCTGAGGTCCCGCACAGTCACCCACGGCCGCAACATGGCGGGCGCACGCGCCCTTATGCGCGCCTCCGGTGTACCCGGTGCGGACATCGGCCGGAAGCCGATCATCGCGGTGGCGAACAGCTTCACGGAGTTCGTGCCCGGCCACACCCACCTACAGCCCGTCGGCCGGATCGTCAGCGAGGCGATCACCGCCGCCGGCGGCATCCCGCGCGAGTTCAACACCATCGCGGTGGACGACGGCATCGCGATGGGCCACGGCGGCATGCTCTACAGCCTGCCCTCACGCGACCTGATCGCCGACTCGGTCGAGTACATGGTCGAGGCGCACTGCGCCGACGCCCTGATCTGCATCTCCAACTGCGACAAGATCACCCCGGGCATGCTGAACGCCGCCCTGCGGCTGAACATCCCGACGGTCTTCGTCTCCGGCGGCCCGATGGAGTCCGGCCGTGCCACGCTCGTCGACGGAACGGTCCGCACCCTGGACCTCGTCGACGCGATCTCGGACGCGGTGAACGACAAGATCTCGGACGAGGACATCCTCCGTATCGAGGAGAACGCCTGTCCGACCTGCGGCTCCTGTTCCGGCATGTTCACCGCCAACTCGATGAACTGCCTGACGGAGGCGATCGGCCTCTCCCTCCCCGGCAACGGCTCGGTCCTCGCGACCCACACGGCCCGCAAGGGCCTGTACCAGGACGCGGCCCGCACGATCATGGACATCACCCGCCGCTACTACGAGCAGGACGACGAGACGGTCCTGCCGCGCAACGTCGCCACCTTCGCGGCCTTCGAGAACGCGATGGCCCTCGACATCGCGATGGGCGGCTCCACCAACACGATCCTGCACCTCCTCGCCGCGGCCCAGGAGGCGGAGGTCCCCTTCGGCCTCGACGAGATCAACGCCGTCTCGCGCCGCGTCCCGTGCCTCGCGAAGGTCGCCCCGAACGTCGCGAAGAACCGCACGTACTACATGGAGGACGTCCACCGCGCGGGCGGAATCCCGGCCCTGCTGGGCGAGTTGCACCGCGCGGGCCTGCTGAACGAGGACGTCCACTCCGTCCACAGCCCGTCCCTGGCGGACTGGCTGAAGACGTGGGACGTGCGCGGCGGCTCCCCGTCCCCGGAAGCCGTGGAACTGTGGCACGCGGCACCCGGCTGTGTCCGCTCGGCCGAGGCCTTCTCCCAGTCGGAACGCTGGGAGGCGCTGGACGAGGACGCGGTCGAGGGCTGCATCCGCTCCGCCGAGCACGCGTACTCCAAGGACGGCGGCCTCGCGGTCCTCAAGGGCAACCTCGCCGTCGACGGCTGCGTCGTGAAGACGGCCGGCGTCGACGAGTCCATCTGGACCTTCGAGGGCCCGGCGGTCGTCTGCGAGTCGCAGGAAGAAGCGGTCGAGAAGATCCTCAACAAGCAGGTGACGCACGGCGATGTCGTCGTCATCCGCTACGAGGGCCCCAAGGGCGGCCCCGGCATGCAGGAGATGCTCTACCCGACGTCCTTCCTCAAGGGCCGCGGCCTCGGCAAGACCTGCGCCCTCATCACCGACGGCCGCTTCTCCGGCGGCACTTCGGGCCTCTCCATCGGCCACGCGTCCCCCGAGGCGGCCTCCGGCGGCACGATCGCCCTCGTCGAGAACGGCGACCGCATCCGCATCGACATCCCGAACCGCTCGATCGAACTCCTCGTCGACGACGCGGAGCTGGCCCGCCGCGAAGCCGCCCTGGACGGCCGCTACGCCCCGAAGCACCGCGAGCGCAAGGTGTCCGCGGCCCTGCGGGCCTACGCGGCGATGGCCACCAGCGCGGACCGCGGCGCGGTCCGAGACGTCAGCAAACTGGGCTGACGTCCTTAAGGCTCATCAAGGCGAAGGGCCGTCCCCTCCACGAGGACGGCCCTTCGCCTTGCCTGCCCTACGACTGCTACCAGGCCCCCGGAGTACGGGAGTCGACGGCGAAGACGGTGCCGTCGGGGGCGGCGGCGTAGACGTGGGTGTTGGCCAGGACGGGTTCGGGCAGCGTGGCGACCACCTGCCCGGAGTCCGCGCCGAGCCGGGCGGCCGTCTGCCCGACGAGTCGCCCGGTGCCGGCGTCGACCGCGAGGAGGCGTCCGTCCGGGGCGGTGACGTACACGTGCCGTCCGTCGGCGACCGGCACGGAACCGCGGCTCACCGACGTCTCGAGATGCCACGACCGCTTGTGGGTGTCCGCGTCGATGGCTTCCAGCGAACCGCCGGTGGCGAGCACGTACACGACGTTCCCGCGCACGGTGGCCACCGCGTCCTGACGCGGGACGGGCAGCGCCACCCGGTTCGACGTCTTGGTCCCGGGGGCGTAGCGGAGGATGGCTGTCGTGTTGCCGGTGCCCCAGTCGGTGGACAGGAAGAACACCGATCCGCCGTGGACGCCGACCGGCTCCAGCATCCCCTGCAACCGCGCCTTCCACCGCACGTCACCCGTGTCCGGGTCGATCGCGGTGGCCTGCGTGGTCGACCCGTCGTCGGACACCCTCGTCGCGTAGGCAAGCGGACTCCCGGCGAGCGACACGAAGGAGGAGACGCCGGGAAGCGGCCGACTCCACTTCGTCTTGCCCGACGCGGCGTCCATGCCTGTGACCGTGCCGTCCGCGTGAGTGAGCAGGACCATGCCGCCGACGTAGCGCACGGACTCGCTCCCGGGCACGTCCCGCTGCCAGACCCTCGCGCCCGAGGACGGATCGAGCGCTTCGAGACGCCGGCCCGCGCCGATGCTCGGATGCACGAGCCCACCGGCGACGACCGGTGCGCCGTCGGGTCTCTGCTCGGCGACGGAATGCCGCCACAGCAGGGTGCCGTCGGTCGGTGCGAGAGCGTAGACGACGCCCGGCTGCGCACACAGCAACTCGTCCGCACCGTAAGAGCATTGGGGCACACCCCCGGCCTTGGCCGCAGGCTTCACGGTCCAGGGCTTGAACAGGGCCGGGTAGGTCTTCGCGCGGGTGCTCTTCGGGGAGGAGTCCGCTTCTCCGGCCAGCTGAACCGACGCGAGGACACCGCAGGCGACCAGCACCGCGGCAACGGCCGAGAGGATCGTCAACCGGCGCCGCCGGGGCCTGCGTTCGGGCACCTCCACCGCGTCGGGCTGCGGGGCCGGTGAACCACCCGTCCGCTGTTCCGGTATGAACGCCTGCGTGTCGTAGGAGGCCGCCACGGACCGCAGTTCCCGCATCAACTCGTCCGGCGTGGGCCGGTCTTCGGGTTCCTTGGCGAGGCAACGCAGCACGAGGGGGGCCAGGTTGTCCGGCACCCCGGTCAAGTCGGGCTCGTCGTGCACGACTTGGTACGCCACGACGTACGGACTGTCCGAGTCGAACGGCCCCCGCCCGGTCGCGGCGTGCACCATCACCGACCCGAGGGCGAAGATGTCCGCGGCGGGCCCGACCTCCCTCGGCCGCCGGAACTGTTCGGGCGCCATGAACGGCGGTGTCCCGATCAACTTGCCGGTCTCGGTGCGCAGTTCGCTGTCCTTTGGCCGGGAAATGCCGAAGTCGATGACCTTCGGCCCGTCCTCGGCGAGCAGCACATTGCTCGGCTTGAGATCTCTGTGTACGACGCCGACCCGATGGATGTCGCGGAGCGCCTCGGCGAGCCCGGCCATCAGCTGGCGCAACTGGGCCGGTGCCATGGGCCCGTTCCGCTTCACATGCTCGGACAGGGTGGAGCCGGGGATGAACAGCGTCGCCATCCAAGGCCGTTGTGCCTCGGGATCGGCATCGACCACCGGCGCGGTGAAGGCCCCGCTCACCCGCCGCGCGGCAGCCACCTCCTGCCGGAACCGTCCCCTGAACTCAGGGTCTTGGGCGTACTCCGCGTGGACGACCTTCACGGCGAGCTTCATCCCCGAGGTGCTCTGCGCCAGATGCACCACGCCCATACCGCCAGAGCCCAGGCAGGACTCCAGGCGGTAGTGACCGGCGTACTCGGGAAGTTCCGCTTCCGCGCCCGCTCCGGTGTTGCGCTGTGGCGCCATGGAACCACCCCCGTGCTGTTCGTTCGCGCGCGCGACGCACGGAGCCTAGTCGATGACCCGCACGGGACAGAGGAGGCTTGCTAGCCTCCGCGTGCGAGTTGCGTACATGTGTTTCATGGCGTGATTTAGGGGAATCAACGGGACCCCATGGCAGTCATGGGGTGCAACGGGGGAGGATTTTCATGTCTGTTGACCGTGTCCAGGAGACGCAGAGCAGCGAGACCGAGGCCATCGCGACGGCAGCCGCTGTGCACTACTACACGACCGCCGACGTCCGCCTCAACGTCCGCAGCGGCCCGGGGACGAACTACAGCATCGTCGGCTCGCTGCCCGGGGGGTCGAGCGTCCCGATCTACTGCCAGACGCCGGGCACGACCGTCACCGGCACCTACGGCACGTCGAACATCTGGGACAACATCAGCAGCGGCGAGTACGTCTCGGACGCCTATGTGCAAACCGGCAGCGACGGCTACGTGACCTCCCGCTGCTCCTGATCCCACGTCTCCGACCCGAAGGACACGCATGTCATCCCGCAGACGTAGATCCGTCTTACTCGCCGGCGCGGCCGGAGCTCTGCTCATGGTGATGGGCTCACCGGCTCAGGCCAACGCGGCCGCGGCGGTCACGTACTACTCGACCGCACCCGGCACCAGCATCAACGTCCGCAGCGGCCCCGGCACCGGCTACGCCATCGTCCGCGTCCTGGCCGCCGGCTCCAAGGTCCCCATCTACTGCCAGGCACCGGGCACGACCGTCACCGGCTACTACGGCACGTCGAGCATCTGGGACAACATCGACACCGGCGAGTACATCTCGGACGCCTACGTGAACACAGGCAGCGACGGCTACATCCGTCCGCGCTGCGCCTGAGCACCCAACGGGAGCCCGCCCCCACCCCCGGAGCCATAATCGTCCCGTGAACGACGAGACGACCGGCACCCAGGACACCCCCGCGGGCTCCCCAGGCGAAGGCACGGGCCCCCGCCCCGAGCCCCTCCGCTTCTACGGCACCACCTGGGTGAACCACGACAACGGCTACACCGCGCGCCGCATCGGAACGGCCGTCGGCTCCCTCGCCGCCGCGGCCGCCGCCTGCCTGGTCCTCCGCTTCGCGTACCAGGGCATCCAGATCGCGAACGTCGGCAGCTTCGTCACCCTCCTCATCATCGTGATGTTCGCGATCTGTAGCGCCCTCGCCTTCGGCCACACCTGGGAAACCTTCAAGAAGCGCCCCGACCCCGACCGCCAGGCCTCCCTCCGCGGCCTCCTGGCCATCGGCTTCGTCGGCTCCCTCCTCGCGTACTTCTTCCGCTCCCTCACCGAGGCCCCCGGCGAAAAACTCCACCGCCAGGAGTACGAAACGGCAGTGGCCCAACACGAAAAGCGCACGTCCCGCCGCACCCGCAACCCGTCGAAGAAGCGCCGCCCCTGACCCAAGGGCCGACAGCATTCGGCCGAGGGCTACGACCCGCCGGGCGCACCCCTCACCGAACCCACGAGAGCCGAACCCCCGCCAGGCCACGCCACGCCACACAACCCCGGCGATCGGCAGCAGCTTCGAACCCGCGAGGACCGATCACACGCCACGGCGCCTCACCCCCGGCGATCGGCAGCACCCTCCCGAAGCTGAGCGACGTCCGGCCACCCGGACCCCGCGACACCGAACACCCATGTCCTACGACGCACGGGTGCCCCCGCTCGACGTCAGCCAGGCGAACCCGGCCCAGTGCGACCGCCCCGGTACCCACGGCTCACGCACCCGAGCAACTCCGCCGAACCCCACACCTCTCTCACTGCCCCTCACCGCCCCACCCAACGGCACCCGCGCCCCACCCCACCCCCATCCCTCACCAAAAACCACCTGCACCCTGCACCCACCCCGGCAACCATGGCCGTATGACCACTTCCCCGAATCCCCCCTCACCGGCCGCCCGAGCCCACTCCTTCAACGCCGCCGCAGCCCAGTACGCCCAGAACCGCCCCTCCTACCCACCCGCCCTCTTCGACGCCATCGAGGAACTCGCGGACCGCCCCCTCACCGGCGCCCGAGTCGCGGACGTCGGCGCGGGCACCGGCATCGCGACAGCCCTGCTGCACGCCCGAGGCGCCGAAGTGGTCGCGGTCGAACCCGGCGAGGGCATGGCGGCCCAGTTCCGCCGCACCCTCCCCGACATCCCGATCGTCCGGGGCAACGGCAACGCCCTCCCCCTCACCACCCACTCCGTCGACTTCCTCACCTACGCCCAGGCCTGGCACTGGACCGACCCCGCCCGATCGGTCCCGGAAGCGCTCCGCGTCCTGCGCCCCGGCGGCGCACTCGCCCTGTGGTGGAACACCGGGGCCCTCGACGTCCCCTGGATCGCGGACCAGTCGGAACGCATCAGGCTCCACTTCGGCATCGACCGCGTCGTCGAGCAGAACGGCAGCGGCCTGCGCTCCGCCCTCGCCGACCCCACCGGCCGACTCGACTTCGCCCACCGCAAGGTCCGCTGGAGCCGCCGCGTCCCGATCGACACCCACCTCGCCAACATCGGCAGCCACTCGGCCTTCCTGGTCCACGACGAGGCCAGCGCGACCGCCTTCCTCAACGAGGAGCGCGCCCACCTGCTCACCACGTTCCCCGACGGAACAGTGGAGGAGACCTACGTCGTGGAACTCGTCGTCGCCCGCACGCCATGACCCCCTGACCCGCCGCCGGGCCGGTGTCGTGGCCGGGCCGGCGAATCAGTGGACGGTGCCACCACGGCCACCACGGCCACCACGGTCACCAGTGCCCCGGGGGCGCGGCGAACTGAAGTCCGTTATCAGCGACGCCAGTTGACCCCGCCCCCTTCCGCGCCACCACCCCGCACACACGGAAGCCCCCACACCGGCCCCCCTTTCGACCGCCCCCGCTTCCGACCGCCCCCTTCCGTTCGCACCCCACGCGCCCGCGTCCCCCTCACCCTGCTTGACGCCCCCACCCGCTGAGAGCATTATTCATCACATGATGAATTACCTCCCGGGCCCAACGGGCTCCCCCGACACGACACCCGGCACCCCACCCAGCACCGCACATGCCACCGCCACCACCTCCCCCCACCCAGACCCCGAACCCGCCGTCCGAGCCGAAGCCCTCACCGTCCTCCGCGGCCCCCGCACCGTCCTGCGCGCCCTCGACTTCACCGTCCCGCGCGGCCAGATCACCGGCCTGCTCGGACCCTCCGGCTGCGGCAAATCGACCCTGATGCGCTCGATCGTCGGTACCCAGGCCAAAGTCACCGGCACCTTGAACGTCCTCGGCCACCCCGCGGGCCACCCCACCCTCCGCACCCGCATCGGCTACGTCACCCAAGCCCCCTCCGTCTACGACGACTTGACGGTCCGGCAGAACCTCGACTACTTCGCCGCGATCCTCGACCCCGGCCGCGCCGCGGCCACCCGCCGCCACGACGACGTCACCCGCGTCATCACCGACGTCGACCTCACCACCCACGCCGACTCCCTCGCCGGCAACCTCTCCGGCGGCCAACGCAGCCGCGTCTCCCTGGCCGTGGCGCTCCTCGGCACCCCGGAACTCCTCGTCCTGGACGAACCCACCGTCGGCCTCGACCCCGTTCTCCGCCGCGACCTCTGGGCCCTCTTCCACGACATCGCCGCCTCCCGCGGCGCCACGCTCCTCATCTCCTCCCACGTCATGGACGAGGCCGAGCGCTGCCACCGCCTCCTGCTGATGCGCGAGGGCGAGATCCTCGCCGACGACACCCCGGACGCCCTCCGCGCCGGCACCGGCTCGGACACGGTCGAAGCCGCCTTCCTGCACCTGGTCGACGAGGCCGCAGCCACAGCCCGCCAGAAGGAGACGTCCCGATGACCACGACCCAGACCGCGACCGCGGCCCCGACCGCTACGACGACCCCCGCCCCCACCCGCGCCCTCAGCGCCTCCCGCACCACCGCCACCGCGGCCCGAGTCCTGCGCCAGCTCCGCCACGACCCCCGCACGATCGCGCTGCTGATCCTCATCCCGTGCGTGATGCTCTTCCTGCTGCGCTACGTCTTCGACGGCAACCCGCGCACCTTCGACAGCATCGGCGCCTCACTCCTCGGCATCTTCCCCCTCATCACGATGTTCCTGGTCACGTCCATCGCCACCCTGCGCGAACGTACCTCCGGCACCCTGGAGCGCCTCCTCGCCATGCCCCTCGGCAAGGGCGACCTGATCGCTGGCTACGCCCTCGCCTTCGGCATCCTCGCGATCATCCAGTCCGCCCTGGCCACCGGTCTCGCCGTCTGGGTCCTGGGCCTCGACGTCACCGGCAGCCCCTGGCTCCTCCTTCTGGTCGCTCTCCTCGACGCCCTGCTCGGCACCGCCCTCGGCCTCTTCGTCTCGGCCTTCGCCGCCTCCGAATTCCAGGCCGTCCAGTTCATGCCGGCGGTGATCTTCCCCCAGCTCCTCCTCTGCGGCCTCTTCACTCCCCGCTCCGAGATGCACCCCGCCCTGGAAGCCGTCTCCGACGTCCTCCCCATGTCGTACGCCGTCGACGGCATGAACGAGGTCCTCAAGCACACCGACATGACCGCCACCTTCGTCCGCGACGTACTGATCGTGGCCGGCTGCGCGCTGCTGGTGCTGTGCCTGGGCGCGGCCACACTGCGGAGGCGTACGGCATAGGCACCACGGTGTTCCGCCAGCCGGACAGCCGTCTCAAGGGCGCACCGCCGGTGCGAGGATGAACCCATGACCCAGAAAGTCGCAGTCCTCGGCACCGGCAAGATCGGTGAAGCCCTGCTCAGCGGAATGATCCGGGCGGGCTGGGCCCCGGCCGACCTGCTGGTCACCGCCCGCCGCCCCGAGCGCGCCGAAGAACTCCGTACCCGCCACGGAGTCACCCCGGTCACCAACCCGGAGGCCGCGAAGACCGCCGACACCCTGATCCTCACGGTCAAGCCGCAGGACATGGGCACCCTCCTCGACGAACTCGCCCCGCACCTCCCCGCCGACCGCCTGATCATCAGCGGCGCGGCGGGCATCCCCACCTCCTTCTTCGAGGAGCGCCTGGCCGCGGGCACCCCCGTCGTCCGGGTCATGACGAACACCCCCGCCCTCGTCGACGAGGCCATGTCCGTCATCTCCGCCGGCAGCCACGCCACCGAGGCCCATCTCGCGCACGCCGACGAGATCTTCGGCGCCGTAGGAAAGACGCTCCGCGTCCCCGAGTCCCAGCAGGACGCCTGCACCGCCCTCTCCGGCTCCGGCCCGGCCTACTTCTTCTACCTGGTCGAGGCCATGACGGACGCCGGCATCCTGCTCGGCCTGCCGCGCGACAAGGCCCACGACCTCATCGTCCAGTCCGCGATCGGCGCCGCCGTCATGCTCCGCGACAGCGGCGAGCACCCGGTGAAGCTCCGCGAGAACGTCACCTCGCCCGCCGGCACGACGATCAACGCCATCCGCGAACTCGAGAACCACGGCGTACGCGCCGCACTCATCGCCGCCCTGGAGGCCGCCCGCGACCGCAGCCGCGAACTGGCCTCCGGAAACAGCTGACCGGCTGACCGTCCGACCGGCCGACCGGTGAACCGCTCACGCGACTACGCAGGCAGAAGCCCGATGGCTCGATACGCGCTGTCGACCATCGGCTTCGCCATCTCTCTCGCCTTCTCCGCCCCGTCCCGCAAGACCCCTTCCACATAAGCGGGGTCCACGCACAACTCCTTGTGCCTCTCCTGCACGGGCCTGAGCAGCTCGACCACGGCCTCCGCCGTGTCCTTCTTCAGAGTCCCGTACGACTCGTACACACCGCTCAGGTCCTCGGGGTTCCCACCTCCGCAAGCGGCCAGGATCTCCAGCAGATTGGCCACCCCCGGCCGCGCCTCCCGGTCGTAGACGACCTCCGCCGCACTGTCGGTCACGGCCCGCATGACCTTCTTCCGTACGGCCTCGGGCTCGTCCAGCAGATAGACGATCCCCGGCCCGGAGTCGTCCGACTTCCCCATCTTCGACGTCGGCTCCTGAAGGTTCATCACCCGAGCCGCCACCCCGGGCCGGGTCGCCCGAGGCACGACGAACGTGTGCCCGTACCGCTGGTTGAACCGCACCGCCAGATCCCGCGCCAGCTCCACATGCTGCGTCTGGTCGTCCCCGACCGGCACCTCGTCCGTCCCGTACGCCAGGATGTCCGCCGCCATCAGCACGGGATACGTCAGCAACGACAGCCGCACACTCCCGCCCCGCTCCCGCTCGCGCGCGGCCTTCTCCTTGTACTGGATCATCCGCCGCATCTCACCGTCGGTCGCCACACACTCCATGACGTACGACAGCCGCGCGTGCTCGTCCACATGACTCTGTACGAACACGGTGCACAGCTTGGGATCCAGCCCCGCCGCCAGCAACAGCGTCGCCGCCTGCCTACTGAGCCTGCGCACCCGTGCCGGATCGTGGTCCACGGTCAGCGCGTGCAGATCGACCACGCAGAACAGCGCGTCGCTCTGCCGCTGATCCACGTCGACCCACCGCCGGATCGCGCCCAGGTAGTTCCCCAGCGTCAGGTGCCCGGTCGGCTTGATCCCACTGAAGACCCGTGTCATCTCTCCACCTCCTGGTCGAGACCGCCGCTCTCGGCCGGCCGACCCTCAGGAGGGAGAAACGCGAACGGCCGCCGAGGCGGCGGCCGTTGAGTACATACGTGTGTACGGCCGCCGTCAGGCGGCCCACCACTGCTGGGTGCACGTATGGGTAGTCACGTCACACAGGGTACGCCTCCGCACTGCTCTCCGGAGCGGAGTTGACACGCCCCCACCAGCTACGTAGTGTTCTCCGAGTTGTCCGACGTGAGCGCCGACTCCGGTCGGTCCCCGGACAGCCATTCCGCAAGTACCTACAGACAATCGACGATCCGTCGTCGCGTTGTATTGGCATGCGTATTTGCGAAATGAGGAATCCGCGTTCGAAAGGACGCACCGCCCCGATTCGCTCGGGACTCAGGAATCCGCTAAAGTCTCGCTCGTCGGAACGGCCCAACAGCCGCGAAGGCAACCCCCTCTGACTGGGAGTCAGGCCCGAAAGGATCTGATAGAGTCGGAACCGCCGGAAAGGGAAACGCGAAAGCGGAAACCTGGAAAGCACCGAGGAAATCGGAACCGGAAACGGTCTGATAGAGTCGGAAACCCAAGACCGAAGGGAAAAGCCCGGAGGAAAGCCCGAGAGGGTGAGTACAAAGGAAGCGTCCGTTCCTTGAGAACTCAACAGCGTGCCAAAAATCAA
>NZ_JBIWGK010000012.1:0-293104 GCF_044763565.1 Streptomyces sp. NPDC096013
CTCCTCAAACACACCCTCCCCACCATCACCCACCCCGCCACCCTCACCACCCTCAACCTCACCCCCAACATCACCCACCTCACCACCACCAACACAGTCAGCACACAGAGCGGCGACACCAGCGCAGACAGCGACAACGGACACGAAGACAACGACGGCAGCGACAGCGACAGCAACAGCAACAGCGAACCCGAGAAACAGCGGGCTGGGCGAAATTGACCTGGTGCCGGCCAGTGTCGTCGTTATCCGGACTACCAGCCGGCGGCTTGAGCTCAGCCGGCGGTGTCTCGCCCAGGCTGGATGGTGCGGACGCCGAGGACGGGGTCCAGCTCCGGAACGAGGGTCCTGGCAGCGACCGCCACGAGATGAGCCGATGGCGAACCGCTCCGCAGAGCATCTACGTATTCGATGGCCTCCGCGTGCGCAAGCGCCGGAACCTTCCGACGCAGCACATGCATAGCGAAGATCCGACCGCGAGTTGCTGTCGTCTGGCGTAGCTCGTCGTGCAGGTCATCGACCGCCGTTCGCACCGCCATCCCCCGGATACGGGACCGGTAGTCCGACTCCCACGCTCCAGTGACCGCAGACACCACCCCGATCGAATGCAGCCCGCCATCCACACGATCAACGAGAAACGGACCACTACCCACCAGCAGATGGGAAGGATCACCCGTCCGCACATACTCCGCCGACTGGTAAGAGACAACCCACGCCAGTTCGTGCTCTTCAACATGGGCCACCAGCAACTGCCCCGGACACTCACGCTCCAGCTGCAACTCCACCAGCCGGACAGCGAATTCACGGTCAATCACCCAGACACCATCTCCCACCCGCAGAGTAACGACCAGCCGTCCTCACCCACGACTCAGGGCAGAGCTCACCCTGGACAACGGCGACACCCCGGCCATCAGGAACCCTCCCGGGAGACCCGCAGCCGACCTCACGAACACACCACCACACACAAAGCAATGACCGACACAGCCCACAACCTCGCCGACAACTGGATGGCACCCGATCCCAACGCCTGCGTCAAAGTCACGAACAACATCGCCAAGGCGTTCCAGGCCACGCCCCAGAACACCGGCCGCTGGCAGGAACTCACTGACGCTCATTCCCAGATCTACTCCCCGTGCACCCACTCGACGAACACCATCCAAACCGCGCACGCCTGACTGATACAAGGTCACCACCCTCCAAAGCCCAGTGTCCTCATAGCGGCCGGCGTCGGAGGCCAGTGCCAGTGCCAGTGCCAGCTACCGCATCAGCGCGCCAGTCCGCAATCCGTCACCGCTGGCGGACAATCACCACCAGAGCATCACGGCCCACCTACTCCCACCGGGAAACGCAGCCGAAATCATGACCGGCCACGCTCGACCGCCCCCGCGGACGGCGCCGCCCCGCACGTTCACAGGTTCCGCTCCAGACAGCGCCCATACCCGGTTCCGGCAGGCCGACAGGCCAGCAGGGCCATTCCCTTCGTACGCCTGCACACCGGAACCGGCTCGACACTGCCGTAAGGCACGCGACGGCATCCGCCGCGCACCCGGACTTGCAGCGAGACGCCCCGAGACCCGCCCGGGACGCCTCCCCCACAGCTGCCGATTCCCTCTGCCGTCGCAACGCCCAGCACAACCGGCGTCGAACACAATCCACAGTGCCGCACAATGCCACTGCAGCACCACGATGCACCTGCACGGTCAGAGTCACGTAAGACTCAAAGACCCTCCGCACCCAAGAAGCACACAGCACACGACGAGCAGACCTCCCGCAGTCGCATGAGCGGCCCCACCCGGCAGCAGGCCCGCTTCCGCCCACACAAGCCTCTGCAAGCAGGTAACAGGTTCGGCACCCGGGAACAGTCGCTCGGCGGAGCCCCAGCCAAAAGCCTGCGCATCCAGGGCCCAGACGAACAACTCACGCAATACCGGGCCAGCCCGACACATACACAAGGACAGCCAAAGCCCAACACCGTGGGCCATCAGCGGGCGCAGGCCACAGCCGCCGAGCTCCCCGACACCGAGTATGACCTTGCCCCCCACCTGCTGACGTTCGCGACACTATGAAGCGTCCAAGCGCACAGGCCCGGCGAGAGCGAGGCGCTGAGGTGGTGACCTCTACTACGGACGCGTCTCGTCGACGACCCAGGACAAGTACGCCTCCGACCCACCGGTCACAGGCAGCGTGACCCACTGGGGCACGTCGTACGGGTGCCTCTCCTGCAGCCACGCCTCCAGTGCGGGGAGGCGATCCGCCGACGTCATGTAAGAGATCCGCCACTCCTGAGCCGCTTCGACCTTCCCCTGCCACCGGTAGAAGGCCGCGATGGGCGCATCGATGTGAACGCCCGCCGCCAGCTTGCTCTCAACAGCGCCTCTGGCGAGGGACTCCGCCAGCTCCTTGTCGTCACCCGTCGTCTGCGCGATCACGATCTCGGGGTCCATGCGGCTACCTCTCCAGCTCGGGTACCGCGACCCTAACCACTGGATGTAGGAGGCGAGGACGGGGTCAGCTCAGGGCGTCGATGGCCTTCACGATCAGAGCCCGCGCATCAGCCCCGTACACGGCCAGTTCCGTCAGCCGGGCGAACGCCCGCAAGTACATGTCCAGTTCGCCCGGCGCCGTCACGGTCACCTTCGCGGCAAGCAACTCCACATGGATCCGCGAGTCGTCGAACACCGTGAACTGCTCCAGCGGCCACACGACCGCCTCCCGCGCTGCCGTGGCCGGGATGATGCCGAGTGACATTGACGGCAGGGACATAGCGGCCAGCAGGTTGCCGAGCTGGCCGGCCATCACGTCCTGATCGCCGATCCGGTGATGAAGGACGCTCTCCTCGACCAGGGTCGCGAACCGGTGGTCTCCCTCGTGGATCACGCGTGCGCGGCGCATGCGGACCTCGACCGCCTCCGCCACGTCGTCCGGGGTACCGCGGAAGTCCGCGATCGTGCGCATCAGTGCCGTCGCGTAACCGGATGTCTGCAGGTAGCCGGGCACAACGTGGGAGGCGTACACGCGGAACTGGCGGGTGCGCTCGTACAGCCTGGCCGAGGTCTCCGCCAACTGCTTCATGCCGGTCCGCTGGAGCCGCTTCCACTGCAGGTACAGAGAGTCGGCTTGACGGTTGGCGGCGATGAGGTCGTCCGCCTGGCCGTGCGCGCCGCAGGCCGCACACCAGATGCGGATGTCGGCGTCGGCCGGCGCGGTCACGGCGTTCTCGATCCTCGACGACTTGGCGACGGACCAGCCCGCGAGACGGGCGAGTTCCTTGCCGGTAATGCCCGCGTCCAGGCGCAGCTCCCGCAGCCGGGCCGCGAGAGCTGCGCGTGCTTCCTGCACGCCGGGCGTGGGAAATGTGGACATGGACGGTTACTTGACCCTGACCTCGTACTGGTCGTGGGGGGTGGCCCGTTCCCAGATCCGTTCGTATGCGCTCGCGTGCCGGGAGACCGTGCTGCCCTCGTCGCAGAGTTCCTTGCCGATCCATTCGCCGTCACCGGAGAAGTGGTGGATCCGCATCAGGCGCCCGTCGAAGATCCAAAGGTCGGTGCCCGGGACGAGCAAGTCCCACGCGCGGTGCCGGGGAAGCCAGCGCACATCCTCGCCCGCTTCCACGTTGGCGCGGGTCTGGTAGTGCTCCCACGCGATGTAGTCGGTGACCGGCTGGGACACGATCCTGACGCGCCGCACATGCACACCGCGGGCGACAGCGTCCGCGATGTTCTGGTGGTAGGGACGCCACCAGGAACCCCGGTCGTCCCAGTCGACGCGCCGGCCGTCCCGCCAGGCTTCGAAGCGCGGATTGGTGAAGTATGCGTCCCTCATCTCCAGATGGGCGGCGGACTGCCTGGTACCGGAGAGGAGTTCAGCGAACTCCGGAACCGAGCTCATCGCACGCCTTCCTGATGATCGGAATCATACGGGCCGGGACCCTGATGACGGTCTCGCCGCACGGGATCGGCGCCCCAGCCGGGGACAACGCGTCACAGGTCGCGGTCGTCTCGTCGTCGGCCTGGTAGCTCTGGATCAGCAGATCGTCCGTGCTGGTGTCCACCCAGACTGTGGGGCATCCGTCCTCGTCGGTCTCGGGATCTATCCCGACGAACTGAATGTTCATGGTGGCAGTGTCGCGGGGCACCTCTACTTCCACCGGCCCGACGTCGGTCAGCACGGTCTTGGCCCGGCTCCCGTTGCGGGAGTTGCCGCTGCCTCGACCGACAGCATCGTGACGTTCGTAGCCGAGGTGATCGGTGATCTCGCCTTCCAGGGCAGATTCCAGGACCCGCTTGGTCAGCTGCTGCAGCAGCCCGCCCTGCCCGGTCAGCTGCAAGCCCTCCGACCGGGCCCGTTCCACCAGCATCGCGACCAGTTGCTCATCGGACACGGGTGCAGGCTGCCTGGATGGGGCACTCTCGACAGGTTCCACGGTCTCCAACTCCACGGCGGTGTCAGTCACTTGACGTCTCTCCCATGATCGTCGGATCCGCCGTTAGTTTTACACTCCCCCCGCTGGCTATCCGTCCGGCTCTGCCCACCACCCTCGTCGCAACCACGGCGCTCGTCATTGAGATGGATGCCGACGCCTTGATGGAGGGGAGCGCCTGTTCCTCCGCGGCCGGCGACGACAACCCGAACTGACCGAACCCTTCCGGTCATCTGCGCTCAGGCCCTGGCGGATCCGCGTCGGAGCCTGAGCCACGAGCACGAGATGAGTACCCTGAGCACATGCGATTCCGCTGGGACTGGCTACGTCCAGTGGTGTCGGCGCCCTACGTGCCGACGATCGGACCGGTACACCCGTCCGTCCTCACCGAAGACTTGTTCACAGACACCCTGATCGCGGCCTCCACCGACCGCTGGTTCCTGCGCTACGACAAGGACATCCGCTGGTCCGACAGCAAAGACGAGACCGTTCTCGTCGAGCACATTGTTCACCGACCCGGTGAGACATTGATTCCCACGCTGTCCCAGCGAGGCTCCGGCATGGTCAAGGTCCATGTGTACGGCATCGAGCCCGACAGCGTCTACGCCGCCACGGAGCTGGCTCAGAAGCTGGCCGCCGAGCACAGCGCAGGCAAGGCACGGATCGTGCGTTTCCTCGGTCCCGAAGCATCAGACGGGCGCGGTACGCGCATCCAACTCCAGGACTTCAGGACGGCCTTGTGCCTGGCACCCGATGGCCCGGTCCGTCTCTTCGACAAGTGGCCAGCGGGAGTACGAGACACCTTCGCCGCCTTCGCCGAGCAAACGGCAGCCGACGGCTTCACCTTCCTTTACAAGCAGATGCAGGCTGGGACCATCGGCCCGGTGCTGACCGTCGTCGTGGGCGGCGGAGTGGCCGGCGCCATCGGCCCCATGGAGATTCGGCCCGACGCGATCGGCACCCCTCAGTTGATGCCGCAGTACTTCGGCGTCCTCCAGGAGCATCGCGGCAAGGGACTGGGACGTCTTCTGTGGCGTGCCGCGATGTATTGGGGACAGGACAACGGAGCCGCTTACCAGCTCCTTCAAACCGAGGTAGGAGGTCCCTCTGACTGCCTCTGCCAGGCCGAAGGACTCACGTCACTCGGCTTCACTTACTGGCAGACTGCCTGAACCCATGCTCTGTTCTGCCTATATCACAGAGGTCGATTATTGGCTCTGAAAGGCAGGGAAATTAACTCGCAAGTTTTGAGCTAGCACCTGAATACGAAGCGAGCAGGCAAGCTTCGGTTTTAGCTCTTCCGAAGAGAACACGACACGGAGCCTCTTCCATCTTGATCACGAGCAGGTCAGATCAAGCATGTAACACCGCTGGACAGAGCTGATGATGCACGTAGGGCGCATCGCCGCGCACTGCTGGCATTGGGGATCAGTGCCAGAGCAGCCGACCGTCGTGGACGGACGCCCGGTACCCGCGCGTTAGCGCGGTGTTTTCCTGGTCGTGCTCCAGCGCATCGGCTACGGCAGTCAGCAACTCTTCCAGCGATGAGGTGAAGTGCTTGGCGTAACCGGTCTCGCGATAGGCCAGCAGAGGGGCGGTTCCGTCCCGCTGCCCGGCCACCAGGATCAGCCCGTAGTGTGCGTCCGGCTGCACCAGGACGGGTATCCAGGACGGCTTCCACCACTCCTCGTCGCCGATGTCAGCGGCGATGCGAAGGCAATCCTGATGCTGGTTGATGATGCGCTGGCAATCGAGGAATACCTCACCACCCGGGAAGATGCTGGAGTCTATGTGGGGGATGAGCCGGAACCCTCCGGGGATTGGGGCTCTGGAGTCCTTCGCGGTGCTGCCGTTGTTCAGGCGTAGCCAGGATTCGAGGGCCTGGGGTATGCGGAAGCCCAGGATGTCGTTCAGGTGTCGGATGTCGGCATCCGTTGCCGGAGGGTTGAGTGCCTGTGCACTGGCGGGGGCGTTGTTCTCCAGCCATCTGACGATTCTGGTCCACGATGAGGTGACGTCGTCCACAGAAGGCATGAAACTACTTCCGGTATCGAGGGCCAGCGTCGTTGCAAGGGAACAGGCAGCGCGGCTGCGCTGGCCCGGTGCCGTGAGTAAACACGACGACACCAGCGGCGAAGGCGAACCGTTCGAGCTGCGGCTCGGCGGGGGCCTCGCCGAGATCGCCCAACTCCCCGGCGAGGGAGGGTTCGTGTTGGAGGCCACAGGAGCCGACCACACCAGCGGTCAGTCCCCGAGCCGTACGGAAGCCGGATCGAGGCCGCAGCCCACGCCGGCGCCTTCCTCCCCCGGCACGCGGTCCCGGGCGACGACAGCGACGATCACGACGCGGCGCACGCGGGCTGCTTCGAACCCCACCTCGGCCCGGACGGCTACGTCGACTGCGACGGCGTCCCGCTCTGAACCCGCGCGGCGCGAAGCACGCGGGACCACTGCCGACCTGGCGAACAGCGAGCACGTGAGAGCCACCCGGCCCCCGCACAGGCCGTATAAGGAGCGTCATGGACTTCTGCCCTATCCCCCGCGCCCCCGAAGCCTTTCAGCAGCCCGTTACGGCCGAGGACGTCGAAGCGATCGCACTTCGAGCCTTCGGCCGCGCCGTCCGCGTCACCTCGGTGGTCGAGCTGGGAGGGGGCATGTACAACAACACCTACCGGCTCGTGGCGGAAGGCCTCGACGGGCCGGTCATCCTGCGCATCGCCCCCGCTCCGAACCAGCAGTTCGGCAGCGAGCACGAGCTGATGCGCAACGAGTACGCCACCGCCCCCTTCCTCGCACCCATCGCCGACCTCGTTCCGCGGGTCCTGGCCGCCGACTGGTCCCAGGAGATCACCGGCCGGGACTGGATGGTGCAGAGCCACCTCGGCGGCACGCCCGCCCCTGACCGCCTCGACGACTACCCCCGCCACCTCTGGCCGGGGTTCTTCGCCCAGCTCGGCACGATCACGAAGCACCTCCACGCCGTATCCGGCCCGCTTTTCGGGCCCGTCGCCGGCCCCGGCCACGCCACGTGGAGCGAGGCCGTGCTGGCATCCCTGTCCGCCATCGCGGACGATGTCAGCCGCGTCGGGCTGGACGCCTCAGACGTACGCAAGGCCGCCGACCTCGCGGCCGAACACCACAAGGTCCTGAACGAGATCACCGAGCCCCGGCTGCTCACTGGCGATCTGTGGACCGTCAACACGCTGCTCGCTCCCACCCCCACGCCGGTGATCAGTGGCGTTATCGACCTGGACCGCACCCTGTTCGGCGACCCGGCTGCTGACTGGACCATCCGCATGGCCAGCGCGAAGACAGACGAGCGCACTGCCTTCTGGAACACCTACGGCGCCCGTGATTCCTCCCCGGCCGCTATCTGGCGCGCCCTCGTCTACGAAGCCCGCCACCTCGGCGCAGTCCGTCTGGAGCGGTACCGGCTCCACAACAACGACGGAGTGCGCGACACCTACCGTTCCATGGCCGACGTCCTGGCCGAGCTGACCTGACCGCTGCGCGGATGGCACCACTGGCAGCGGGCGGTCAGGAATCAGTCCAGCACGACGGGATGCTGGGGGATGCGGCCAGCACGGACGCGGGCGATCAGCTCGGCAAGGCCTACGGGATAGACCGTCTCCTCGGTGCAGCGCAGGTCGGGAACAGTCCACCAGCGGTATTCGCGGATGTTGTCGGGCTGCGTTGCACGGGCCGGATCGACGGCGCCCGCGTCGACGCGGGCGAGGAAGTACTTCTCCACCTGGCGGACCGGGTGTCCGCCCACCAGGTGGTCCTTGCTGCGCTCGGCAAGCTGCACGCCCAGTTCGACAGCCCGCTCGTCGATACCGAGTTCCTCGTGCAGCTCGCGGAGCGTTGCCGTGGTGTCGTCCTCCCCCGGCTCCAGTGAGCCGCCCGGTGTGGCCCAGAAGCCACCACTCTCGTCGTACCGCAGCAACAGGACGCGATCGTCGGCGTCGACCAGGATGGCGCGGGCAGCTTTCCTCAGCGGCGGGGAGGTCGTCATGTCCTCCAGTGTGGCAGTCCCTGGAAGGGAGTCAGGACCGCTCGACGAGGTAGGAGCCGATACACGCCGCGTCCAGGTCACAGGCCTGGAACGTGGCGAGCGCGTCGGCGGGGCTTTCGACGATGGGCTCGCGGTCGTTGAAGGAGGTGTTCAGGACAACGGGCACGCCGGTGAGCTGGTGGAAGTGCTCGATCAGCGCGCCGTAGGCGGGCGCGGTGGCTGGGTCGACGGTCTGGACCCGGGCGGTGCCGTCGACGTGCACGACTCCGGCGATCTTGTCGGCATGATCGGGGCGTACGGGCGGGGCGAGCAGCATGAACGGGCTGAGCACGTCGAGGTCGAACCAGGCGCCGGCATGGTCGGCAAGGATGCTCGGTGCGAATGGCCGGAACGCTTCGCGGTGCTTGATCCTTTCATTCAGGGCGTGGGAGCTGGCCGTGGTGCGGGGGTCGGCGAGGATGCTGCGGGCGCCCAATGCGCGGGGTCCGAGCTCGCTGCCGCCCTGGAACCAGCCGATGATCTTCCCGTCGGCGATCATCTGGGCGGCCGTGCGGGCGATGTCGCTCTCGCGCCGCCATGTGAACGGTGTCCGGCGGCGTTCGACCAAACCGGAGGGCGGATCGCGGCGCAGGGCCTGCTCGATCTCCTCGCTCGTGTAGTCGCGGCCGAAGTAGTCGCTGGACAGCGGCCGCCGGGGCAGGTCTCCGGTGAACCGGTGCCAGGCATACAGGGCGCAGCCGAGGGCCTGACCGCGGTCGCTGGCGGCAGGCGGGGCGAAGTAGCCGGTGACTGCGATCAGGCGGTGGATCTTGTCGGCGGCGACGCAGTTGAGGGCCACGCCGCCGGCGAAGCACAGGTTGCCCAGCCCGGTCGCGGCGATGGTCTGCTCGGCGAGCCTGCACAGGGCACGCTCGGTCTCGCCCTGGACGTATGCGGCCGCGTTCGTTCCGAGCTCGTGCGCGCCGCGGCTGTCGTACGGGCCGAAGTCGAAGCCGGTCCGTGCCGCGAGATCGGCGATGCCGGGTGCGTGGGTGCGGGTGAGGCGTCCGTGGACCTGGGTGTTGACGACGTCGAAGAGCGGGGCGAGGTAGAGGCTGGGGTCTCCGTACGAGGCGAGCGCCATGGTCTTGCCAGCCTCCTGCTCATGCCAGCCCAGCCAGTTGGTGAACGCTTCGTACGTCGCGCCGATCCCGCCCGCACGCGGTCGGGTGGGCGGGTTGCCGCCGAGACGTTCGATTCCGTCGGGGGTGGCGGCGTAGTGGGTCTCCGTGTCGTTGTTGTTGCCGCCGCCGTCGACGACCAGCACGGTCGCCGTCTCGTACGGGCTGAGGCAGTAGGCGGTGTAGGCGTGGCTGAGGTGGTGGTCGACCGGGGCGATGCGGCTCAGGTCGATCCCTAGATGGGTCAGACCGGTCTCGGTGGGGGCGGGCCGGGTGCGGCCGATGCCGCTGACGGCGACCAGGTCGATGTCGTCGAGGGCGAGGTTGGCGGCGCGCAGGCAATACAGCAGGGACGCTTCCCAGCCGGGGCTGTAGCGGGTGCGGTTGAGTCGCTCTTCGCCGATCGCGACCATCACGGTGTCGGTGATGAGGGCGGCGCCGCCGTCGTGGCCGAGGTTGATGCCGACGACGCAGGGTGTGCGTTTCATCAGGCGGCCCTCCGGTCGGGGTCGGCGAGCGGGTTCCACAGCCGGGTGCGGCCGGCCGGGTCGCGGTGTAGGGCGCCGAGCTGGCACAGCTGGACGGTGCCGCCGCGGTGTTCGATCGCCGGGGTGAAGGGGTGGCCGAATGCTTCCAGTCCGCCCAGGCGCATGTAGGTGTCGGCGAACTGCTCGTCCAGGGACGGCCGGAGGGTGGGAGCGGCGACGGAGGTGAGGCGCCGTGCGGTCTCGGCGGGGCCGACGTCCGCGAGGATGCCTGCGACCTGGGCGAGGACGGCTTCCCGGGTGGCGCCGTCGGTGTCGATGATCACCGGTGGGGTCGGGCACAGCGTGGGGGCAATGTCCGTATAGAAGGTGTGCAGCCGCTCCAGGAGCCCTTGGTCGAACCACTGTTTCCAGCGAGGAAGTTCGGCTACGTTGCCGCGGCGGGCCAGGCTCTGTGCGGGACTCACCAGGAGGATGGCGGTGAGCACGGTCTCGGGGAGTGCGGGCGCGATGCGGCGGGCGTAGAAGTCTCGGGCGGTGCGGTAGGGCAGGGAGTCCTCGGCGCGGGTGGCGTAGCAGTAGGCGAGGGCACCGAGGTGGTTACGGTCGGAGATGAGCAAGCTCGTGGCCGGGTCGACGACCAGGCGTCGCGCGGCGCGGGCCTTGTCGAACTCGTGCCGCAGGAACCAGAGGGTGTGTCCGGCCGGGCTGGGATGCACGGGCATGGACAGGCCCGTCGCCAGGCGAGCGTTGGGTTCGGTGAACCAGACGGTGTCGTCGCCCAGGGCGCAGACCATGTGGGCGAGCAGCGAGGTCTTGCCCGCTCCGGGCGGACCGTCCAGGACCAGTACGGGGGCGTCGTGGGCCACGATCACGTGTCCTTCCGTGCGGTTGTGCCGGTGCGGGCAAGGCCGGCCAGGGCGAGGGCGAGCTCCTCGACGCGCAGTGCGAGGTCGGCGCTGGTCGGCAGGTCGGCCGGGTGCTGGCCGGACAGGCGGGCGTCGACGGCGTTCCACATGGCCGCGAACGGGTCACCGAAGCCGCGCTGGCTGCCGACGGTGGTGGTCACCTGGGTGGCGGCGGCCGTTTCGTAAGGGCGGGCGAAGTCGACTGTGGCAGCCGCCGTCTGGTCGGCGAGATGGATCTGCTCGCGGAAGACCCCGGCCGGGGTGGCGCTGATGACCAGGGTGAATGGCTCACCACTGGGGCCGTGCAGGAGGGCGTGGACGGACTGTCCGGCGGGATCGAGGCCGCACGAGACTGCGGTGGTGCCGGGGACCGCCAGGACGAGAGCGGTCAGCAGGTGGTAGCCCTGCCACAGCAGGATCTGCAGAGCCGTCACCTGGTGCGGCGCGAGGTGGTCGGGGAGGGGCTGGGGAGGGTCCTGGGCGAAGGTGTATGGGGCGAAACCGGGCGGGAGAAGACGACGGCGCGCGGCTTCGTCGACGCCGTCGGCCTTCACCAGCCAGCCGCCGGTGGGCTCGGGTACGTGGGCGAGGGCGGCGTGCAGGGCTGGGTCGTGTGCGCGCATCGCGCCGACTTCCAGCAGCAGGCCGGCGTCCTTGGCCCGGGCGGCGAGCGTGCGGGTCCGTTTCGGGTCGAGGCAGACGGGTTTCTCGGTGACGACGTGGACGCCGGCGTCGAGGGCCTCCTCGATGAGGTCATCGTGCACGCCGGTCAGGATGACCAGGACGTCGGCCTCGCTCAGCAGGTCGCCGACCCGGGTCGCGGTGCGGGGGACGGCGAACCGGCGCTGCGCGCTGCGGGCCCGGGTTACGTCCCGGTCTGCGACGGCGACCACGTCGAACGCGGTGGAGGCCGTGAGCAGTGGGAGGTGGAGGCCGAAGGCGGCGGCGCCGCATCCGGCCACGGCGAGCCGCCATGGCCGGCCAGCAGGGGTGGGGGTCATCGGGGTGCCTCCGCGGGGATCCAGCAGCCGGTGGCCGCGTGGTGGGACTTGCGGGCGATTTCGCCTGCGGGCAGCGCTCGCAGCTTCGGGTTGAACAGCTCCACTGACACCGGCCCGGCGTACCCGGCCTGGGTGAGTGCGTGGGCGAAGCTGCGCCAGTCGATGGCGCCGTCGCCGGGGAACAGACGCCGGCTGTCGGTGAGCTCGCGCTCGGCGCAACCGGCGGGGAGATCGGCGATCTGCACGTGCGTGATGCGGTGCGGGCTGAGGCTGCTGATGTGTGCGGGGTCCGCGCCGGCGGCGGCCCAGTGGAAGGAGTCCACCAGAACACCGGCCGCGTCGGCGGAGGTCTCGTCGAGGAGTTCGGCGAGTTGGGGAAGAGTGCCCAGGACCGGGTCCGGGCCGTCCAGTTCGGGCGGCAGTGCGGCCTGCACGCTGACCGTTTCCACAGCGAGCTGTACGCCGTGTCGGGCGGCGGCGCTGGCGAGTTGGGCGATCCGCACGCGTGCGACGGCCCGTGCCTCGGCGCCGGGAAGCGGGGAGCGGGGGTTGAGGACGGTCGTCGCGACGGTGCACCCCAGTGCCGCCATGGCTTCCAGGCGTTCGTCGAGGCCGTCGAGACAGGTGCGGTAGGTGTCCGGGCCGGACAGCAGCGGGGCGGGCAGGACGGGTCCGGCGGGCAGGATGCCGCTTGAGGCCGCCACGGTCACGCCGAGCTCCTGCAGGAGGTCACGCAGCCGGCTGGTGCCGTGAGCCTGGGCCTGTTGGATGGAGACCTCGACGGTGGGGAATCCGGCTCCCGCGGCCAGGGCGAGGAACTGTTCCAGCGGGATACCGGAGAGGGTGGCCGGGTTGAGGCAGGGCACGAACGGGGGCCCGGCGAGATCGGTGACGCGGTGGGTGTTCACGCGGTGGCCAGCTTGCCGTCGAGGAGCTGCTGGCGAAGCGCCGGCAGCTCCTCCAGCACGTCGGCGACCACGCGCCGGACGCGGGCGGCGCCGATGGGGCTGGTGCCGGAGGCCTGCACGATCGCCTGCCAGGGGTCGGTCAGGTCCCGGCCGGACTGGGAGACCAGGGCGACCGCACAGTCCTGACCGCTCTCCTCGTACAGGCGGCGTGCGACCTCGGCGGCGGCCAGGTTGTAGAGCTTGCCGACGTGGTAGACGGGGTTCTTGCCGGATACGCCTTCGGCGGACCATGGCCTGAGCATGCTGATCAGGCCGTTGGCGCGGTTGCCGCGGCCGACAACACCTTCGTCTCCGGACTCGATCGACGAGCCGGTTGCCGTCAGGTACAGCTCGGGCCTGCTGTCGTTGTCGCGGGTGTTGAGGCAGACGCTCACGTGATGCTGGGGGGCGATCTGGGCGGCGAGTTCGGTGATCAGGTCGCGGGCCTGGGCGCGGCGGGTGATGTAGGTGTCCAGGTCTGCTGTTTCGCGGGCGATCTGCGGTACGCACGCGGTCAGCTGTACGCGCGGGCCGTACCTGACGACCATGAGTTTGATGTCGGTGCCGTACCAGGGGTGTTCGGCGCGGAACGTCTCCTCCGTGAGATGTCCCTCAATGCCCAGGGCTAGTTGTTCGGCGATGCCGAGGGGCCAGTAGGCGACGCCGGCGCTGCTGTCGTTGGAGAACATGCGGTGGCGTTCGGCGAGATCGTCGAGGCTGCGCGGGGCGAACCACCGCTGGCGGGAGGCCTCGTGCTGCGCGGCGGACGGGTCGTGGACGGCTCCGGGGCTAGATGCCTGGCTCAGCCGCGGCCGTACCTCTACCCACCGGTTGACGTCCAGGAGGGGGAGCGCGCTGGCGAGGTAGTCGCGGGCGGCGGTGGTGACGATGTCCGTAACCGGGATGGCGTGGGCGCCGAGGGCGGTGGTGATGCGCCCGTTGACCAGGACCTGGATGGGTGCGGTGAGCTCGCCGTGCCCGAAGGCGACGTCGGCGGCTCCGCCGAGCAGGGACGTCTTGTCGGTGTTGTGGTGCAGGATCGCGCCGAGTTCGTCCAGGCAGTAGCGGCTGTAGGCGCGGGAGATCGCCTCGGCGACACCGTCGGCGAGGGTGTCGGGGTGTCCGGCTCCCTTGCGTTCGACGACTTCGGTGCCCAGCACGGCGGAGGCCGGCATCAGACCGGTGGTCGTTATCACGTCCATGGGAGGGGCTCCTTCGGGGCGTACTGGGCAAGGGCGATGGGACGGCGGCCCAAAAGGCGCAGGCGACCGCGTTCGAGGTGGTAGGCGCCGATCCGCACCAGGTCGCGGGCACCCTCGACGGCGCGCGAGCGGTCCAGGAAGGTCCATCCGGCGGCGAGGCCGACGGCGGCGGCGTGCACGTCCCTGCAGCCGGCCTGGATAGCGGCGGGCTCCACGGTCACGCTCAGGTGCATGCGGGCCACGCATACGCCGTGTCCGGCGCCCTGGCGGACGAAGTAGCGGAGGGTGGTTTCCGGACGGTAGACGGGGTGGGAGGCGCGGGCGGCCGGCTCGATGAGGGTCTGGTGGCCTGCCTGACGGGCCCGGTCGATGAACTCCAGGTCCTCGCAGTCCCCCATCCACCGGCCCCGGCGCCCGAGGTCGGTGCGGAACAGGCCGATGTCCAGCGCGGTCTGCCGGTCGAAGAGCAGGTTGCAGCCGGTGACCCAGTACGGCCACACGGCCATCTCCCGGCCTGCGGGCCACTTCACCGCACCGTGGCACTCACGCAGCGCCGTCGTCAGCGCGGTGATCTGACCGCCGGGGTAGGTGACGTCGGTGCGGCCGCCGACGGCGAACACCTGCTCCTCCTCGATCGCAGCGACGAGGGCGTGCAGCCAGCCGGGGTCGGGGGTGATGTCCGGGTCGGTGATGGCGACGTACCGGCCGCGGGCGGCGCAGATCCCGCGGTTGCGGCCGGCGCTCAGTCCGGGAGTCGGCTCGTACAGCACCCGCACCGCGAACGGCCAGGTGCCGTCGCAGACCGCGTCCGCGATCGGCCGGACGGGGCCGGGCAGGTCGTTGTCGACAACGACGGCTTCCATCTGCGCAGCCGGCAGCGCCTGCACGGCCAGGGCGTCCAGCAGGTTCCGTACGCTCTGGGTGTTCCCGCGGGCACTGACGACCACGGACACCAACGGGGGCGGACCGGGCATGGGCACTCCCTCCTCGCTCGGGGATCGGGGCTGCCGTTCATGTCACCGCGCGCACCCAACTGCCGGGAAGGAAAAGCCTGTTGCGGAGGTGTTGCGGACCGTGCGCCGAAGTTCTGCACAGCACGGGCGGGACTGGCTACGGTGACGGAACATCAGGAGAGCGTGTGGAGGAGGACTTACGATGTCCGACCAGCTGCTACCGCACCCGCTGGCCGCTCTGCGCGCCGAACTCGGGCTGAGCGGCGAGCAGTACCTCGACCGGCTCGACGACGTGCACAGCGCCCTCGGCCACGGCCGGATGGCCAAGAGCCGGCAGAAGATCTCCCGCTGGGAAAACGGCGTCAACTCCCCCGACATGCCCGCCCGGTACGCCATGGCCCACCTCCACGGCATCCCCCGCGCCGCCGTCACCGAGGTCGGCTGGCCGGATTTCCTGCTGCTCGCATTCCCCGACGACCGTCCCGTTCTCGACAGCCCCTGGACCCTGACGGGTACCGTGGCAGCAGTAGCCGCTGCTGCTCGGGGAGGCTCCATGCAGGATCGACGGGGATTTCTCATCGCCAGTGGAGCCGCGCTGACCAGCGTGGCGACGAGCTGGAGTCGCGCGCTCGCCGAACCGGCCGGGGCCTCATCTGCCGTCTTAGCGGGCGCCGTCCCCACGAACACCCGCCTGACGCCGGAACTGCTGGACACCCTGGAACAGCGCCTGGACGACCTGCGCCGCCTCGACGACGTCCTCGGAGGCACCCGCCTCCGCCAGACGGCCATCGCCGAGTACGACCTTCTGGAAGGCCTGGCCAAACGGACCGGTCAGCACGGGCCGCTCGAACACCGGCTGCTGTCACTGCTCGCCGAGTCCGCCCGGATGTGCGGCTGGCTCCAGTTCGACTCCGGACACCATGCCCGCGCCCAGCGGTTCTACATCACCGCACTGCGCGCGTCCGCCAGCGCCGACGACCACCAGGTCGGCGCCAACACCCTCGCCTTCATGGCGATCCAGGTCTACTCCGAGGGCAATCCCCAGGACGCCGTCGCCCTGGTCCGCACGGCCCAGGACGCGACCCTCCGGTGCGCCACGCCACGTGTTAAGTCGATGCTGCACGCCCGCGCTGCCCGGGCCTTGTCCAAGACCGGCGACCACGCCGGGTGCTGGCGCGAACTGGACACCGCACGCACCGAATACGCACGCGGCCCCCACGACGACGACCCCCCGTGGTCGTACTGGCTCAACCCGGGCGAGATCGAGATGCTCGCCGGGTCTTCTGCGCTCGATCTCGACGACCCTCGTCGCGCCCTGCGCCACTTCGGGCAGGCACGCCATGTTCAGTACGCGGCCGACGGATACGCCCGCGACCACGTCCTCTATCTCACCCGAACCGCGCGCGCCCATCTCCGACTGGGTGATCTGGACACCGCGTGCGCCGTGGCGACGGACGCCTTTTCGCAGAACGTCTTCCTCAACTCCTCTCGTCCGTCGGACGCGCTCGATGATCTCCGAAACGAGTTGGCTCCCCACCGCCGCGTCCGGGCTGTGCGGGACTCCCTGCTGCTGAGCGCATGACGCCGACGGCGGGCATCGCCCGGACCGGGATCAGGGTTCCCCGGTACGCAGGAGGGAGGCGATCCGGTCGGCGATACAGCGGGGAGGTGTTCAGTTCGTGGGCGAGTGCGGTGAACTGCTCACGGGTGGGGTCCACGGGGATGTTGCTGGCCTCCAAATACATGACGGCGACAGCGCAGGCGACAGTCAGGCCTCTGGTACGCAGGCGGCTACCGCAGCACCGCCGCCGCCCGCATGGCCGGTGTCCACGCCACCGACGAACAGAGCCTGGCCACTCTCATCCGCAGCACCACCGAACACGAACCCTGATGTGCCGAGCACTTCTGAACCACCACCCGGTCACCAAACGCACCACGAGATCGACTTCGCCAACGAAAGCGACACCCCCGTGAGAACAGGGTGTCGGCTGTGACAGCCTTCGGCGGTGACCCAACCCTCAACGCACCCACCCGTTGACGTCATCGAGGCCACCGAGCTCCACCTCATCGAGAAGCCACCGCCGCGGCTGTCCGCCGAACACCAGGCCGCACGCGACCGCGCCTGGGACGAACTGGCCCACAACAATCCCGCGCTCTTCGACGGCCCCGTCGTCGCCTGCACCAGCCTCACCCAGCCCAGCCCCCACGAACTCGTCGTCGGATGGGCCCGCGTCACCTACCGCAACTTCGCCCTGCGCCGGGTGCCCGGCGCCCGCGCCCTGCCCGCCCTGTTCGTCGACGTCCTCCAGCCCACCGACGACGGCGCCCTGCTGGTCGCCCAGATGTCCACCGCCACCGCCCACCCCGGCCGCTGGCACCTGCCCGGCGGATCCGTCGAGCACCCCGACGCCGGCCAGCCCCTGAACACGACGGCACTGCGCCACAACGCGGCGCGTGAACTCCAGGAAGAACTCGGGGCCGACACCGCCCCCGAGGACCTCACCCTGTGGGCCGTCAGCCGCGGCAACCACGGCAACATCGGCATCCACTTCGCCGCCCCGCCGCAGCCCGCGACAACCCTCAACGACCGGTTCACCGCAGCCCTCCGCGCCACCGCCGCCGTTAGCCAGGCCCCCGAACTCGACCGGATCGCCTTCGTCCGCCGCCCGGCCGACCTCAAAGCGCTCGACGGCCCGCACGTCGACTACCTCGAACCCCTCGTCAACCGGTACGCGCAGCTACTTCTGTAGCTGCATGTCGGGTGGGGGAAAGGATTCAACTACGGGAAGAACATCGATGAAGACCGCAGAGCAAGGCGCGGACGGCTCCGACAGGGCCGGGACGGTGCTCGGCGCCCAACTGGCGATCCTCGGCGTCGTGCTCGTCACCGCGCAGTACGCGCCCTGCGAAAACAGCGACCGGGCGTTCCGCCTCTTGGACTGGATGACGAGCAACTCCTAGTGTGATGCGCCAGAAATCTCGCGCTTAAGTTTCTCCCTGGTTTTTGTTGACCGGTGGAGTGACCTTCGTGAGGTAGTCGGCGAGAGAGTCGAGGATCTCGTCGGCGGTCTTGGTCCAGGTGAAGGGCCGCGGGTTCTCGTTCCAAGTGTCGATCCACGCGGTGATGTCGTCCTCCAGGGCCTTCACCGACGTGTGGACGCCGCGGCGGATGAGCTTGTCGGTCAACAGGCCGAACCACCGCTCGACCTGGTTCATCCAGGAGGAGCCGGTCGGGGTGAAGTGGACGTGGAAGCGGGGGTGCTTGCCCAGCCAGGTCTTGATCTCGGCGGTGTTGTGGGTGGCGTAGTTGTCACAGACCAGATGGACGTCGAGGCCGGCCGGCACCGCCTTGTCGATCGTGACCAGGAACTTCTTGAACTCGATCGCCCGGTGGCGGCGGTGCAGTGCCGATATGACAGTGCCGTCGGCGATGTTGAAGGCGGCGAACAGGCTGGTGATGCCGTGCCGCAGATAGTCGTGGGTACGGCGTTCGGGCATGCCCGGCATCATCGGCAGCACCGGCTGGGACCGGTCCAGCACCTGGATCTGGGACTTCTCGTCCACGCACAGCACCACCGCCTTCTCCGGCGGGTGGTGGTACAGCCCGACGACGTCGACGACCTTGGCGACGAACTGCGGGTCGGTGGAGAGCTTGAAGGCATCCTGCAGGTGCGGCTTGAGATCAAACCTCTTCCAGATCCGCCCGATGGTCGACTTCGACAGCCCGGTGCGCTCGGCCATCGAGGCCCGCGACCAGTGCGTGTCCTTACCCGGCGTCGATTCCAGCGTCGCGACGACAACGTCCTCGACCTGGTCGAGGAGGATGGACGGCGGCCGCCCCGGACGGGGCTCGTCGACCAGCCCGTCCAGGCGCCGCTTGACGAACCGGGCCCGCCAGCGGTTCACCGACTGCTCGCGCACCCCGAGTTCGGCCGCCACCTGCTTGTTCGTCCCGCCCTCCGCGCACCGCAGCACGATCTTCGCCCGCAGGGCCAGGAACTGGGCGGTCTTCGCCCGCTTCGCCCAACGCATCAACTGATGCCGCTCGTCCTCGCTGAGTACCAGTTCTGCCTTGCGCCGGCCTGGCCGCAGCATGTCCGTCAGCCCCTCGAGCCGATGGTCAGAAAACCGCGACCGCCACTTCCTGACCGTGTCGGCGGTCACCTTGAGATCCGCCGCCACACGCGTATTCGGCGCCCCGGCCGCACATGCCAAAATGATGCGCGCCCGCTCGGCGATACGGGGTTCTACCGCCCCGTCCGCCCAGCGTGACAACTCGGCGAACTCGGCATCGGACAGCCTGACTTCAACAGCACGGGGTCCCGGCGACATGTAAATAGGCTACAGACTTAAGCGCGAGATTTCTGGCGCATCACACTAGTACTCCAGCAGCACTTCGCTGTTTTCCCTGTTCAGGGGCGGTTTGGGTGAGTGTAGAGGGCTGGCCGGCGGCCTGTGTTCTCTTTCCCGGTCCGCCCCTCGATCGTGTTCAGCCGCCGCTGATAGTGGCAACAGTCCGGGCAGCCTCCCGACGTGATCGACGAGCGTGCAGTTGAGATCTGGAATGACGAACTCGAGGAACTGTTCCTGCGTACCGGCCACCGCTTCCAGCGTGTCGAGCCGCGTCGCAGAATGCGTGACTACATCCGCGGGCTGCTGGGCCGCCTCAGGGCTGTCGACATCCTGTGCCGTTCAGGCTGAGTACGCGTACTCCACCGCAAGCGCAGACGCCTCGGCAAGAGTGTCGGCGACGGGGACGCAGCCGCGCCGGAGAGTGTCGCGGTGTGTCAAGCCTCCCGCGTATGCCACAGGGTGAACCCGATTCGCGACCGCGGCCTGGATGTCATCCACGGCATCACCGATGAGGGCGATCGACCGGTCTCCCACCGTCTGGCGCAGCGCGGTGAGGTGTTTGGCCAGAGGTTGTTTCTTGCTCCTGGCGGAAGGGCCCGTACGTCCGTCGCCCGTAAGAACAAGGAGTCGATGCCCAGTTCAGAGATGCGGTGGGTCAGCTCGTTGTGGGCGGCGAGGGAGAGCACCGAATGGGTGCACCCACTGCGGATCAGCCGCGTAAGGAGGTTTCCCGCCGTAGCGAGCGAGGTCCTGGTGCACGGCTGGTGTGCGAGACGAGGCCGTCCGGATCCGGGCCGTCCGACGCCAGCGAGGCGAGTTCGTCCGGGATGTGCGCCAGACCGGACAGCCCGGAGGCAGCCACGACGGTAGCCGCGGCCACCTGCGCTCCGTCCTCCATACGCACCGTGAACCCTGCACCGTCGCGGTCCACGGCCGCGGGGTCGTCCGTCGTCGAGGCCAGGGGGCCGCATCGTGAGCGGAGGTCCTACTCCTGCCGCTGGGGGACGAATGCCACCCCCATCGCCTGGTCGAGGATCTCCGCCAGCGGTCGTGGCCGATCGGTTGCGGTCCATGCGGCCAGCGTGGCCTCGACGCAGCCCAGTGCCGCGGCGATCACGGCGTCGGCGCGCGGGTCGGCGGCGTCGGCCGGGTCGGCCCCCAGGCGGCGGGCGATCTCGGGGCGCAGGAGTTCGTGCCAGCGGGCGTTCTTCTCGCGGTGCCGGGCCGTCAGCGCCGGCGTGTTCACCATGAGGCGGGTCAGGCGCCGGGTGCGCTCGTCGTGGCCCTCGTACTGGTCGATCACCGGAGTGAGCGCGTGCCGGATCGCGACCCAGGGTGCTTCATCGGCCGGGCGGGCGGCGAGCGCGTCCCGCAGGTATTCGGGGGCGTCGGCCGTGGGGCCGAAGAGGGCCTCGTCCTTGGAGTGGAAGCACCGGAAGAACGTGCTGCGCGAGATCTCGGCGGCTTCGCAGATGTCGTCGATCGTCGTCTCTTCGTAGCCGTGTTCGAGGACCAGGTCCTGGACGGTCACGGCCACCTCGGCGCGCAGGGCCTGGCGCGCCCGCGCTCGTGCGCCGCCTGCGGTTCGGTCCGGATTCATCTCCTCACGGTACTACTAGCCATTATTGGTACTGTGTCTCACTCATGGGACGTGGTGCCAATCCAGGAGGAGTGACAAGCGATGAGTGACACCAAGGTGGTCGTCGTCACGGGCGCGAGCGACGGCATCGGGGCAGCAGCGGCGCGGAAGCTGCACGCGGACGGGCAGACCGTAGTCGTCGTGGGCCGCTCCGCCGAGAAGACCCGCACCGTCGCCGCGGAAATCGGGGCCGACAGTTTCGTCGCCGACTTCACCCGCCTCGACGACGTCGAACGTCTCGCTGCCGAACTGCGCGCCGCGTACCCGCGGATCGACGTGCTCGCCAACAACGCCGGAGGGGTGTTCGGCACCCGGACCAAGACCGTGGACGGCTTCGAGAAGACCTTCCAGGTCAATCACCTCGCGCCGTACCTGCTGACACGGCTGCTCCTGGACGTCCTCATCGCCTCGCGGGCGTCGGTGCTCCAGACCTCGAGCACGGTGCGGTTCGCCAAGGAAATCCATCTCGACGACCTGGACCACGACCGCTCCTACGACCCGGTCCACGCGTACGGCGCGTCGAAGCTGGAGAACATCCTCTTCACGACCGAACTCCACCGGCGCCACCACGCCGACGGCCTCTCGGCAGCCTGCTTCTACCCGGGCAACGTCCGCACGAACTTCGCCTCCGACACCACCAGCGCGATCATGCGAACGGTCCGTTTCCTCGGCACCAAACCCGTCATACGAAACATCCTGCTGTCCACGCCCGAGCAGGGCGCGGACCAGATCGTGTGGCTCGCCGAGACCACACCTGGCAAGGACTGGCGGTCAGGGGCCTACTACTACAAGCGCAAGGACGTGCCGCCCAAGAACCCGCAGGCCCTGGACGCCGATCTCGCCCGCGACCTGTGGGACCGATCCGAGGAACTCCTCGCCGGGCGACTGCCCGCATCGGCCCAACAGGCACCGCGAAGCTGACACGTACCCCACCGGCCGCAACCCGACAACCGCGCACCCACCCCCAACAACCCGGCCGGGCCCGCGACTCCCCCGTTACGTCTTCCGCGGTCCTGCAAGAGGGCCGCTGGCCTCCGGGCCCGGCATGGCTGATCCCCCTGTCGAACGGATGACCCGGGGGGGGTGGTGCCACCGGGGTTCACGCGCGCGCTCTCACGAGGCTGGGCAGGTGGACGGCTCTCCTGGCAGTGACCGAGGGGCGGCGGCACCGTTATACGCGACCCACCGCAACCTCAAGTTCGGCTGCGGCGCGGCCTCCCTCGGCACCGGAAGCGGGCGTCGTACTGATGAAACGCTCACGGCGATGCCCGCCCCGATGAGCAGGAGGCGTTCATCAATCGACGCCTTCAACCCAGCGTTCCAAGCGGGACATACCCCACCCCTCGCCTCACGGGAGTGGACCGAACCCCACAACCGGCGTCAAGACAGCGATTACAGCGACTACTGTAGGAGTTGTCCGGCCGATCATGGCTTTGGGTAGTCGGGCACGATGCCCCGGTGAGCATCATCGTGAAGTTCTTCGCGGCGCCGGACGACACGTCAGCGGGCCTGGCTCTCAAGACTGGGCCGGGACAGGCATTCGAGTCGCTCTCCTTCGGCAAGTTCGATCCTGAAGAAGCCGTGGTCGAGTGGGAATGCCTCCTGGCCGGCGGCAGCTTCGAGGAACTCGTCGAAGCCGGTGAGCCTCGCATCGTCGCTGGGCAAGACAACGACGGGTGCGTCGTCTTCGCGCTCTCGCCTCGCCTGACCACTGCACTTGCGGACGCGGAGCACTCCAGGTTGCGTGACGTCGCTGCCGCGTGGGCTCAGCGGCGTGCGGAGGACGGCGAGGTCATCGACACCGAGATCGCGGACGGGATCGTGGGTGATTTGGCTGCTCTTGTCAGTAGCGCCCGGCGCCAGAACCAGAGCGTCTACTGCTGGGTCGCGTAGGAGTTCAGGTTCGGAGCCAGATAGCGACGGCCGCGGCGGTAGCGGTGCCGAGATAGACGTAGCCGCGCTTGTCGTAGCGCGACCGCCCGGGACTGCTTCAGGCGGTTGATCGCCCGCTCGACGGTGTTGGGCTTCTTGTAGCGATCCTCATCGAAACCGGGCGGCCGTCCACCGCGTGGACCCTTGCGCAGGCGGGCGGCCTGGCTGTCAGTCTTCTCCCCAAGAAGCCTTGCTCCCGGAACACGGGCACAGGCCACACGATCAGCGACAGCGTATTAGATGCAGCCACATGCCCGGACAGATCAGGTGAGCGGCCAGGCGTCATCCGCCCTGATGGGTGTGACGGAATGCGCCAGGCGTCACTCCAATGCGACGGGTGAAGAACTTTCCGAAGTTGGTGGCTTCCAGGAATCCCAGCCGGCGGGCGATCGTCGCCACCGGTTCGTCGGTGTGGGCGAGCAGCCGCTGGGCTTCAAGGGCCACCCGGGCGTCGATGACGTGCTTCACAGGCTGTCCGGTGGCGGCGATACAGGCACGCGTGAGGGTCTTGACGGTGTAGCCGAGACGGTGCGCGTAGTCGGCGGCGCGGCGGGTGGTGGCGTAGGAGCGCTCCAGCTCGGCGCGGAAACGGGCGTACACCTCGCCGCCCGCGTGCGGGTCTCCCCCGCTGTCCGGGTGGGGCAGGCGGTCGATCTGCAACAGGACGGTGGCCAGCAGGAGTTGGAGGATCTCCGCCGATACGCTCTCCTCCTGCCGGTCGTACTCGGTCCGCATCTGACCGAGCAAGGTCGACAGCACGGCGTACTCAGGGCGCGCGCCCAGCTGCCAACAGGCGGGCCCGTACCACTCCTTCACCAGCCGGTCGGCGCTGCTGGTGTGCGGCGGGAAGGCCGGTGTGAACAGGAGATGGGTGCCGTTGGCCGTGCCGGGCCGGACAAAACGCTGCACCTGACCCGGCCGGACCCACAACAGGGTGCCCGGGCGGCAGGGATACGTCACGAAGTCGACCGCGTGATCCCCGCTGCCCTCCGTGATCAGCGTGAGGGTGTGGAAGTCCACTCGGTGTACCAGATCGGGCCGCCGGCCACGCCGCCGACGCCGCTCGTGCAGGGTGGCGAGATCGATGATCTCGAAGACGGGCACCCGCTCCTGGGGCGGATTGAAGTCGAGCCGCAGGATCGCCCCGCCACGGGAGGGATCACCGTCGCCAAGGTCCGCGGAAAGCACACCGAGCTCCAAATGTCCTCGAATTACCATGCCGCGTCTTCAGCGTACCTCGCCTACCTCGGCTTTTACGACGACTGTAGAGGTCGTCAAGGCGGCGCAAGGCCGCCTCCAGCGCAGGGAGCATCGCAATGAACGGCACAGTCACGGTCCTCGACATGGGTGCGGTCCGCATCCACAGCTACATGTCGCCGGCGGACACCTTCCACACCACCACCCAGCTGGTCGAGACCCCGGCGCGGATCGTCGCGGTCGACGCCCAGCTGCTGCCCGCCTACGCCGACGAGGTCGTCGCCTACGCCAAGGGCCTCGGCAAGCCGATCGACCGGCTGATCGTCACCCACGCCCACCCGGACCACTACAACGGCGCGGCGCGCTTCGGCGCTCCCGTCCACGCGCTGGCCCAGGTGACGCAGCAGATCATCGACCGCGGCGACAGCCACCTGCCGACCGGACAGGTCATCCCCCTGAGCGAGTTCACCCCGGACGTGGCCCTCGTCCCGGGCACCGAGGTCATCGACGGCGTCCGCTTCGTCTTCGAGGCCGTCTCCGGCGGCGAGGCCGCGGACGAGCTCCTCATCAAGCTGCCCGAGCAGGGGGTGCTGATCGCCCAGGACCTCGTCTACAACGACGTCCACCTCTACCTGGGCAACAACGACATCACCAGCTGGCAGCAGCTCGTGGACACGCTGGCATCGGAGTCCGGCTACGACACGATCCTGGCCGGCCACGGCGCCCCACCGGGCCGGAGATCTACGCGGACATCCGCCGCTACCTCGACGACGCCCGGGAACTGCTCGGCGACGACGGCGACGCGTACAAGAAGGCGATCGTCGACAAGTACCCCTCCCACGTGGGCCCGTTCATCATCGACATCGCCAACCGGTCTCTCTTCCCGGCCGCCGGCTGATCCCCGCCTCGCTGCTCCCTCCTGCCCCGCTCTCATCCGGAGAGATCCACCATGTCCCGAGTACGTCTTCGCGGTCCCCGGGCCGCGGCTGTCGCCACGGCCGCCCTCCTCGTCCTGGGTGCGGCCACCCCGGCCCTCGCCACCTCCGACGGCGGCACACCCCACCACGCTGTCCTCGCCGGGAAGCACTCCCTTCCCGCCAGTTACACGATCCCCGGTGACAGGACCTACCCCGAGGGCATCGCCCGCCAGCAGGGCACACCCTTCTTCTACGTCGGCAGCACCAGCGACGGCACCATCTACCGGGGCGACATCCACCAGAGCGCGACCGAGGCGTTCCTGCCCGGCGGTGCGGACGGACGGACCTCCGTCGCGGGCATGAAGACCGACCGTGCGGGACGGCTCATCGTCGCCGGCGGCGCCACCGGCAAGGTCTTCGTCTACGACACCCACACCCGCGCCCTGCTGCACGTGTTCGACACCGGACGCACCGACACCTTCCTCAACGACGTCGCCCTCGTTCCCGACGGCGACGCGTACATCTCCGACTCGATCCACCCGGCGCTGTGGCACATCACCGCCGCCGAGCTGAACAGTAAGCAGGTCCAGCAGCCTCTGCGGGTGGGCACGGACCTGACCAACTCGCCGATGGTCTACAACGCCGACTTCAACGGCAACGGCCTGGTGGTCACCGGTGACGGCCGCTATGTGCTGCTCGCCGACTACAACGACTACGCCTTCTACCGCGTCGACCTGCGCACCCACCAGGTCGTCCCGGTCGACCTCGGCGGCGCGAAGGGAATCTCCGGCGACGGGCTGCTCCTCAAGGGGCACACCCTGACCGCGGTCACCGAACTGGACAACCCCGACGGCCAGATCGCCGTACTGAAGCTGAACGGCGACTACACCAAGGCCCACGTCGTGAGCGTGGTGCACGGGCACGGCATGCACAGGGTGCGACATGGACCAGGATGTCGTAGTGGAGTCTGATTGGCGATCTGTGGCGCTCAGTTCAGCCTTCCGCTAGCCAGCGGTATCAGTGGCTAGCTATGGTAGCGGGTATGGCAAAGCAGACGAATATCCGACTGAGCGACGACGTGAGGGCGGCCGCCGAGGACCGGGCAGCACGCCGTGGCCTGAGTCTCCAGGGGTATGTGGCCGATCTGATCGAAGCCGATGTGAACCAGTCACGCGCCGCCTTCATGGCCGGTGCTGCTGCATTTCTGGCTGCATATGCGGACACATTCGAGGCAGAGATCGGTGAGGACCGATACCCGGGTCTTCCGGAGGGGCTGGCACAGAACGCACCGCGGGACGCTGCGTGAATCTCCGAATCGATCTAGCTTGGATCCTAGCGGTAGCGCAGCAGATCCCCGGAGATCCCCAAGTCGTGGACTACGGCGTACCGGTCGCTGCGGAAGCACGTCACCGGGCGGAGATCCTGGACCACCCCGTCTATCCCGAGGCCCACCACAAGGCTGCCGCGCTGTTGTGCGAACTGGCGAGGAATCCGAGTTTGGAGGCGCGCAATCTTCTTTTTGCGGCCACAGTGACTGCGGCCTATCTGTCGGCGTGCGGCCTTCCTGTGAGCCCTGGGCTGGACACAGTTCTCCCCTTGGCTCGCGCGGCCCGGGAGGGGTTGCCTGTGCGGGAGGTCGCCGCTCAGATCAAGACCTGGACGAGCTGATCGGACAGACTCTCCTGCGGTGCGGGTCGGGCCTGAAGCGCGATCACGTGAGCAAAGCTGCCCACAGCCGCTGTCGGTCTGGAAACTGCCGATCATCGCTGACAGCTGGGTCTCTGATCACTAGGAGATCCACATGTAGAAGACACCCCCGCTCGCTCGCGAGGCCAAGCGGCGCCTTGCCGTCATACGCCATGTCGAAGAGGCCACCAGCAACGTCGCCATGAGCTGCCGGTACTTCGGCATCAGCCAGCAGGCGCACTACATCTGGTATCGCCCCTACCAGACCGAGGGGATCGAGGGGCTGCGCACCCGCTCGAAGGCGCCCCAGCACAGCCCGAACGCCACTCACGTCGAGGTCGTCGAGCAGATCATCTATCTCCGGCAGAACTACCACTTCGGGCCCGAGAAGATCGCGATGTACCTCAAGCGGTATCACAACCTCACGATCAACAAGTCGGGCGTCCGGCGGATCCTCAACCGGCTGGATATGGGCCGCCTCCCAGCGCTGCAAGCGGCACGACCGCCGATGGAAGCGGTACGAGACGCAGCTGCCCGGCCACCGGGCACAGATCGACGTGAAGTTCATCGAGCCGCTCGCCTCCATGCCCTATGGCTGCTGCGGCGGCCGCGACAAGTACTACCAGTTCACAGCGACCAACGCTGAACGCGAGGAACTGGCCAGGCAGCAGCGCGGCATTCTTGAAGCCCTGGTCGGCCAGGGGAAGTCGCCGCACGCTGCTGTCCGAATTCTGTGGTCGAGAAGTACCGCGCCTGGCTTCGCGCCGCCTTGAAGACATTCACAGAGCCCGTTGACGTCTGCCGACCGTCCGACGATATCCGTAGTCGGGAGGTTCGTAATTATCGTGACGATCGCTGCGCGTACGAGCCTTGGGCCTCAACAGCAAGGACATACTGTCCACGCGTTCTCTCCGTTCCCTGTGCAGTTTTTCCGGTATCTCTTCCGGAGTTACATGTACCTGCCGTGAGATGATCAACCAGCTTTTCGGATCGAACGGCCCATGCGTGGAATGCATCAGAGCTGTCGTGAGGGTTGAGGGAGCCGGACGGTGACGGTGGTGCCGACTCCGACTTCGGATTGGACGGCTACTTGCCCGTGGTGGGCGTGAATGATCGCTTCGACGATGGCGAGGCCCAGTCCTGAACCGCCATAAGCGCGGCTGCGGCTGGCCTCGGCGCGCCAGAAGCGTTCGAAGATGCGAGGAAGGTCCTGGGCCGGGATTCCGGGTCCGTTGTCGGTGACCTGGAGTTGTACGCAGTCTTGGAACCGGGTGATTTCTACGCGTACCGATGTCTGGACAGGGGTGTGCTGTACGGCGTTTCCGACAAGGTTGCGCAGAACTTGTTGCAGGCGGGTCGCATCGCCGAGGACCACCGTAGGGGGTGTGTGAGCCATCGTGATGTCGCGGTCCGGATTGATGATCTGAGCGTCCTCCACGATGCTTGCGGCCAGGGCGGTCAGCTCGACGGGTTCCTGTACCACTGGTCGGCCAGCGTCGAGACGCGCAAGGAGGGCGAGGTCTTCGACGAGCAGACGCATCCGTCCGACCTCGTCCTCTATGTGATCCAAGGCGATCTCCAGGCCTGGTCCTGATACTCCGCCTTGTCTGTGCAGGTCGAGCCATCCGGAGATGGTCGACAGCGGGGTCCGCAGTTCGTGTGATGTGTCCGCTGCCAGGGAACGTACGGTCGCTTCGGCACGGGCCTGTGCGTCGAAAGCCCGGTTGACGGCTTCTGCGAGCACGTCGGTCTCGCTGCTGTTGCCGTGGGTGGGAAGGCGTTCGGTGAGCGAGCCGGCTGCGATGGCGTCGGCTGTGTGCGCCATCCGGGTCAGGGGTCGCATGCCCAGGCGCAGGACGATCGTGGCGAGTCCCAACAGGAGGATCAGCTCTGCTCCGACGAGGGCGAGTTGGCGTTTGATCAGGCGGTCCGTGGTGACATCGTCGACGGATGTGTCGATAGCCAGGACCAGGGCCGCCGGTTTGAGGGCGGCTTGGGCCGGGCCACGGTCCAGAGTCAGACCAGGGCTGGGAATGCGCACGGCCGTGAGGTCGTCCTGGTCTTCTCGTCCGTGGTAGGTGACGACTCTGTCGGGCGACGTAGTGGCCGTGAGTTTCGCGATGTCGCCGGCGACTTGAGAGGCGGAGCCCGTGCTGGTCAGAACCTGATTGTCGGCGTTGACGGCCACGACACCCAGCGGAGGCCCAAGGAGGGCGGCGAGCTGATCGGCGTTCGCGGTCTGCGGCCCGCGGGCGACGACTTTCGCGAACCGGTCCGCGCTTGTCCTGATGGTGTTTTCGTATCGATTGTGGAGAAAGTCCTCAAGCAGCAGTGCGCTGCTTACCGCGCTGGCGACCAGCCCGGCCGCGAGGAGCACGGCCAGGCCGACGAGGAGCCGGAGGCGGACGCTGGAGAACGACCACGGGAGTCGGCCACGCAGTTTCACCTGGGAGCCTCGTCGCGGAGGGTGTATCCGACACCGCGGACAGTGTGCAGCAGCGGCGCAGTCCTACCGTGATCGATCTTGCGGCGGAGGTTGGAGATGAATCGCTCGACGACCACCGAGTCCCCGCCGAAGTCGTACTGCCAAACTGCTTCCAGAATTTGAGCACGGGAGAGGACCTGCCCTTGATGGCTGAGCAGGTAGTGCAGGAGGCGGTACTCAGTGGGTGAGAGCTCGATGAGCTGGCCGGCCCGGCGCACTTCGTGACGAAAGTCGTTGACCTCAAGGTCGGCACACCGTAGCGGTGCCTCCTCGTTTCCGGCTGGTGCACCGCCGCGGGATCTGCGGAGCAGGGCTTGGAGGCGTGCGCCGACCTCCACGACGCTGAAGGGCTTCGTGACGTAGTCGTCGCCGCCCAGACGGAGACCTCGGACGCGATCCTCGACGGCGTCGCGAGCAGTGAGGAAGAGGACAGGTACGTCGATGGCCTGGGCGCGGAGCAGCTGGAGGATATCGAAGCCGTCGGCCCCCGGAAGCATGACGTCGAGCACAATGACGTCGGGGGCCTGGCGGGCAACCTGTTCGAGGGCTTCGGTCAGATCGCCCGCGACGTCCACTTCGAATTCCGCGAACCCTAGTGCCGAGATCAGCAGACGCCGGATACCGGGGTCGTCGTCGATGACGAGTACACGGTCAGCGGCACTCGGTGTGTCGACGCCATTCACATGTACTCCTCTTGTTCGGGCAATGCGAGCTGCCCGACTTCGATCACTTCGGCAGATACGGCAGATGCCACACATGTTCCGGTGTCGGCCTGACTGGTCATCGTGTTATGGGCTCACTGGGGTGAAGCGCTTTGACGCTGGCGTCGGGGTCATCGAAGTTCTCGCCCTCGACGTCGAGGTGGGGCAGCAAGCGGTCGAGTCGACGAGGCAGCCACCACGCCCGGTCACCGAGGAGTACGAGCACCGCCGGCACGAGCGTCATGCGGACCACGAAGGCATCCATCAGGACCCCGAAGGCAAGAGCGAAGGCGATCGGCATGATGTCGGCGTCGTGAGAGAACAGGAAGCTGATGAAGACCGAGATCATGATGAGGGCCGCTGAGGTGACCACTCGGGACGCGTTGCGGGCTCCCGTGATGACGGCGGCACGGGCATTGCGCTGGTGGATGTAGTCCTCTCGCATCGCGGATACGAGAAAGACCTCGTAGTCCATGGCGAGTCCGAAAAGCACGGCCATGACGATGATGGGGACGAAGCTTGCGACCGGCCCTTGGCTGGGTACACCCAGGAGGTCTGCCAGCCACCCCCATTGGAAAACCGCGACGGTGGCTCCGAAGGCGGCGCCGATGGACAGCAGGAAGCCGATGGTCGCCTTGATGGGGATGGCGATGGAGCGGAAGGCGATCATCAGGAGCAGCAGGGACAGGCCGACCACCACGATGGCGAAGGGGACGAGGGCGCCACTGAGCTTGGAGGAGACGTCGATACTGACGGCGGTCAGTCCGGTGACGGCGACGTAGCTGTTCGTCGAACGGGCAATGGGCTGCACCGTGGTACGCAGATGGGACACCAGGTCGCTGGTCTGCTGGGTGCGCGGCCCGGTGGACGGCGTCACTTGGATTCGGGCGGCCGCTTTGTCCTTGGCTACGTCGACGCCGCTGATGTCCGCGATGCCCTTGACCGTGTGCAGTTTGTGCTCGACGGCAGTGGCTGTCGAGGTGACGGTTGCCGGGTTGTCGTCCTCGATCAGGATCAGAAGGGGTCCGTTCGCACCGGGCCCGAAGGAGTCACTGATCATGTCGTAGGCCTGCCGGCTCGACGAGGTGGTGGGGTTGGAGCCGTCGTCGGTGAGTGCAAGCTTGAGCTGCATACCGGGAATCGCCATGGCTACCAGTGCGACGGTGCCGAGGATCAGGTTGCGCAGCGGGTGGCGCAGTACGCCCTCCGTCCAGCGCACACCCATCGTGGTCCCGCGGCTGCTCTGATGTGCCTGCCGAGCTGCTCGTGAACCCGGCTTGGGAATGAGTCTGCGGCCGGCCATCCCCATCAGGGCGGGCAGGAGCGTGAGCGCCATGACGATGGCTACGGCGACTGCCCCGGCGGACGCCAGGCCCATGGAGGTGAGCATCGGGACGCCGGCGACCGACAGGCCGGCCAGTGCGATGAGGACGGTGGCACCGGCGAATACGACGGCGCTCCCCGCGGTGGCGGTGGCCTTGGCGATGGACTCGTTGACAGGAGTACCGTCGGCCAGCTGAGCACGGTGCCGGGAGACGATGAACAGGGCGTAGTCGATACCTACGGCCAGCCCGAGCATGATCGCCAGAGTGGGCGCGTTGTCGGATACGCCGAGTACGGACGCCAGGCCCATCATGGCGACCATGGTGCCGACGACGCCGAGGATGGCGGTGAGCAAGGGCAGACCGGCAGCGAGCAGCGAACCGAACGTGATGACAAGGATGGCCAGAGCCACACCGAGACCGATCATCTCGGTCGGTCCGACGGGCGAGGTCGACGGAGAGTATGCGTCGCCGCCGTAGACCGTTTTAATACCCGCCTGATGCGCTACGGCGCCGGCGTCCTTGACTGCGGTCAGTGTCCCGGCGGGTACGTCGCTGTCCTTCTTTGTGGTGAAGGTGACCTGCGAGACCGCAGTCCGCCCGTCGTGGGAGACGGTGCCGTCCTCGACGGGGTCGCTGACGGCCGTTACCCCATCCACGTGGCCAGTTGCGGTGAGGGCTGATTCGAGGGGCTTCTTCAACGCGGGTTCGGTGACTTTGTGTCCCGGGGGCGCCTGGAAGACGATGGTCGCGGACTGGACCGCCGGGTCGGGCCAGTGCTGGTCCATTTTGGTCAGCGCCGTTTGGGCCGGTGACCCCGGGATGGAGTTGCTGCTCTGGAACGAACCGGCAAAGGAGATGCCCAGACCGATCACAGCGCCCAGGGCGAGCACCCATCCGACCAGCATCGTTCGCCACCGCTGGGCCCCTGAGGCACCCAGGCGGTACAGGAGCGTTGCCATGTGTGGATCCCTTGATGGAAGTGGCAGTGACATGGCCGATCCTTCTGGGCGGACTTGATGTGACACCCCCGGGCGCTTGAGGGTTTCCTGACGGTTGCGTGTGCCCGTCCTCAGGAACCGCGGTTGGGGCCGACGGACGTCGATCCGACCGCAGGCTTTGGTTAGCGGCAGTACCTCAGCTGGAGCCTTCGTCCTGGCCATGCCGCCGCCTGAGCACTCAGTGACTGCTGCCAGGCCCGTCATTCACGGGGTCGTCCAGCACCATGGCCACCGCGGCGGCACGGACACCCAGCAGACTGGACATGCAAGCGCTATATGCCATAGCAAGCAGAGCCTCGTTCGAAGGGCCGCCTTGGCACGCGCCTCAAGCCGAGGGGTGAGCCGTGAGCCGTGACGTGTTGGAGGTCTTGCTGTGGTCGTGCATCAGCCGTTCCGCACGGTCACCGTCACCGGCGGCGATGGCATCGAAGATGGCGCGGTGTTGTTCGTAACGGGCGATCACGGCATCCCGCCGGTCGCTGCCGACCTCGGACAGAACGCTCCGGCGCCGCTCGTCCGCGCCGAACGCATCGACCATGTGCAGCATCTGGATCAACGTCGAGTTCCCGCTGGCCCGGTCGACCAAGGCGTGGAAGCTGCGCATGCACTCCAGGATGGACACCACCAGATCGCGCTCCTGGAGGCTGTCCGCGCCAGCCTCTTCCGCCTGCTTGCGCAGACCGTCGGTCTTGTCCAGGAGGGCGGCCATCTCGCGACGCTGAGCCGCGGTCGACTTCTCCGCCGCCAGCCGCGCCGCCAGGGCCCGAAGCGCATCCTCGATCATCGTGAACTCGCGCAGTTCTTCGTCCTCGAACTTTGCGATCCGCACAGAACGCGGGCCCTCCCGGACGACCAGGCGATCCTGTTCAAGTCGCCGCAGCGCCTCGCGTACCGGTGTTGCGCTGATGTCCAGTGACTCGGCCAGCCCCCGCTCCGTCACCCTCTCCCCACGCTTCAGGGCACCCGAGATGATCGCCTCACGGATAGCCTTATAGGCCTGATCCCCCAGGGTCACAGAGGATACAAGTTGCGGGAGCCGACTCATAGAACTCACCTTATTTGCTACAGCGTAATTGTCAACATGGTGCGTCGAACAGTGACTGAGAGTCCGGGATGTTGTCGTCCGCTCCGGTTCGGAATGCCTTACCACGTGGAGGATGCGCCTTGCCCCGAAGTCTGCCTCGGCGGGGGCCAACCGCTGCGGCGGAGATGGAAAAGCACTTCAGCGGTCGTATGACGAGATCACACTGCCCACCGGAGTGCCGAGCCAGGCGGACGTGCTGTCTCAGTGGATCTCGCTGGAAGCCTTCAACGCCTTGCGCAGAGCAGCGACGGTGAAGGAGTCCGATCGCACGGAAGCGAGGAGAGCCTGCTCGCGGCGGGTGACCGTGTCGGCTCCGGCGAGAACCTGATCGACAAGTGCGGACGGGACGCGGACGGCTCCGTGCTGGTCGGCGTGGATGAGATCACCGTCGCGTACCTCCATGCCGCGCACTGTCACGGGCTGGCCGAAGTCGACAACCCAGGTATGGGCGCGGGACGGTACCACTCCTCCGGCAAGGATCTGAAAACCGGGCGCGTTGTCGTCGACGTCTCGGACACTGCCGTTAGTGACCGTTCCAAGGCAGCCGAGCTGCTGGTGGATGGCGGTGTTCACCTCGCCCCACATACATCCGCTGCCTGCACGGTCACCGTCGAGGTCCTCCATGACGACGACGGTGGGGCCGGCCCCCTGGGCGACGTACTCGTAGTAGGCGGCGCGCACTTCGGCGGCATCCACCCTGTCCGCGGGAGGTGTTACGGCACGGATGCTGGCAGTTCGGGCGAAGCCGACCATGGGCGGCAGCTTCGGATAGACGCAACGCAGAGGCTGCGATGTGAAGTAGGGCAGATCGAAGTCGGGGTCGATGAGGTCGAGCGCGTTGCACACGGTGGGGGTGTCGAGCCGGCGGAGTCTTTCGAGCTGCCCGTCCGTGACGGTGGGTTCAGCCACGTGCCGTCCCCTTGCTCTGGTCGCTGAGGTGATGGACGGGGATCGTCAGGGAGGCAAGAGGTACATGGTGCTGACCCGCGTGGACGTCACGGTCGCGGAGGCTGGCCTGGGACACTGGGCGCGGAAACGAGATCTTCACGACATTCAGTGCGGGGATCCGGAAGACCTGGACGGTCCCGGCGTCGACCTTGTACAGATCAGCGATGACCTGTTCGTTGAGGAACTGTTCGTCGGCTGCGATGGCGTAGCCCTGGGCGTCCTTCATGAAGGTTTCCATGGTGACCCAGAAGGGGCCTGCGTTCTTGGAGCGGATCTCGGAGGCGTAATCCCCGAGTACGGGCTTGTTCTGGCTGTCCTCAGGCACGGGAGACCTCTTGGCTGTGGTGGGTGCGGAACATACTGGTGGCGGAGTCGACCTCGACCACATGGTTGAGGACGAACTCGTATGCGGCACCTCGCTCGGTCTCGGCTGGGGAGGTGGCGAAGGCGAAGCTGGGGAGATAGTCCATCTCCGGCAGCGGGAGGTGCAGCATCAGCGGGTTGGCGATCTTGGCGACGGCCGTGGCGGTGGTCTGGGAGGGGGCGTTGACGATGAGCATCACACCGACTTCGCGCGGCGGGCTGGAGTCGGGGTCGATGCCTTCGAGGATGGCGTTGTGACCGTACAGTCGGACATCCAGGGCGTAGTCATCCTCCGTCAGTCCGAGGGTCTGCGCGATCCGTTCGGGGAGAATCTCACGCAACAGCAGTGCCCAGCGGTCGATGTTGGCGGTGATGTACGGGTCGCGAATGCCGGTGAATGAGACCGTCTCGTATCCAGTGATGCGGGTGCCTTCGAGCTTGATCGTGTGCTGTTCGGCGAGTTCGAAGCGTGCCCCCTCGACGCGTACGCGTCGCTCGTCGAGCGCTGTGTAGACGGCATCGGACACGTCGAGTGTGCCGGCGGGTTCGCGCATCTGGTGGGGGTTGACCGTCTCGTAGAGCATGTGAGCGGCGACCGAGATCGGGGTGCACGCGGATGCGGGATCCAGCGGCTCGATGGTGTAGCCGGCCTGGTCGATGGTGGCGAAGACGCCGCCGGAGCGCGGATTGGTGGTGCACTGACCGCCGCATTCAACGACTTTCGCGGCGTGCCACGTCGGACCAGCGGGCATTCCGAGCATGAGGGGTACTGCCGCAGCGACTGCGGTGTCCGTGGCACGGCCGGCCAGCACGACCTGTGCGCCCGCCTGGATGGCCTCGACGAACGGCTCGTGGCCCATCATGCCGACGATGTGAGTGCAGCTCTCCAGCGTTTCCGCGGCGAGCGGACCGAGTGGGGGAAGCGGTCGGATGCGTCCGGCGGCCAGCCGTTCCTTGAGGAAGCCGGCCTCCTGCTCGCTGTAGATGCGTGCGACCTTGAGGTTGAGTCCCTCTTCAGCCATGACGGTCTCAGCGATGCGCGCGACCCAGTCGACCCCCGAGTCGGTGCCGCTGGTTCCACAGGAACCGATCACGAGCGGGATGTCCGCGGAGGCGGCCGCCTTCAGGAGGATCCGCAGGTCGCGGCTGATGGCCGCGGCGGTGGTCTTCGCGGTGCCCGTTCCCAGATAGTGCGGGCCCGAGTCGGTGGAGCCGCCATCGACGGCGATGACATCAGGATGGAGCGTCAGGCCTCGCTCGACGGTCGCGGGGTCGAATCCGGCGCCGAGCATGCCGGACGGCACCAGGATGCCGACCTGTCGAGCGGCATCAGTGGGCGGGGGCATGGTGGTTCTCCTCATCCGTGGAAAGTTCTTCGTGGAAGATGCGGATGTCTTCCGGTGGGAGGCTGATGGTGAGCGCGCCGGCGTCCACTCGGCGCGTGGTGGTCACCGCGATCGGGGTTGCGCCGATGCGCACGCTGTACCTGAAGTGATCGCCCAGGTATGCCTGGTTCTCGATCGGGGCCGTGACGCTGTTGCCGGCCGGGACATGGCCAGGGCCCGTTGGTAGGACGTCGATGTTTTCGGGCCGGATCGTGATGTGGGCAGCACCCAGGCGCTTGTCGGTATGTGGAACGCTCAGCACGTCGTCCAGGCCATCGAGCTTGATGAGTGCACGGGTTCCGTCGGCTTCGACGATGGTGGCGGGAAGGATGTTGGCGGTGCCCACGAAGTCAGCGACGAACAGATCGGCCGGGTACTCGTAGATCTCGGCGGGCGTGCCGATCTGGCGTACCCTTCCCTGGCTCATGACAGCGATGCGGTCACTGACGGAGAGGGCTTCGTCCTGGTCGTGAGTCACGAAGATCGTGGTGACACCGACCTGCGCCTGCAAGGTCTTGAGCCACTGTCGGGAGCGGTCGCGGAGTTTGGCGTCCAGGTTCGAAAAGGGTTCGTCGAGCAGCAACATGTCGGGCGGGTGTGCAAGTGCGCGGGCGAGGGCGACTCGCTGCTGCTGTCCGCCGGACAACTCGTGCGGGTAGCGCGCGGAGTGCTTGCCCAGTTCAACGAGTTCCAGCACCTCGTGGACGCGCCGATGCCGCTTTGCCTTGTCGACCTTGCGGAGTTTGAGCGGGTAGCCCACGTTGTCGAACACCGACATGTGGGGCCAGATCGCGTAGGACTGGAACACGACGCCGCAGTTGCGGTGCTCCGGCTCGACGTCGATGCGGCCGTGGTCGTACACGACGCGGTCGTCAAAGGAGATGCTGCCGGAGTCCGGTTGGTGCAGGCCTGCGATGGACCAGAGAGTGGTGGACTTTCCGCACCCGCTCGGTCCCAGCAGGGTGAAGATTTCCCCGTCGCGCACCGTCAGGGACAGGTCGTGCAGGGCCGTATGGTCGGTGAACCGCTTCGTGATGCCGTTGATGTGGAGGCTAGGCACGGGGACGCACCCCCAGCAGGGCGCGCCCGGCGCCCAGGACGACCAGGGTGATGATCATCTGGATTACTCCCAACGCGGCGACGGTCCCGCCGGTGCTAGTCGCTGCGAGTTGCAGCATGGTCAGGCCTAGGACGGGGGTCGTGTCGGTGACGAGGAAGACAGCGGGTTCGGCGTCGTTGAGCATGGACACGAACAGCAGGACGAACGACACTGCCATGGCTGGGGCGACCAGGCGGAAGACGACGGTGCGCATGGCCGTCCACCATGTGGCGCCTGAGGTACGAGCGGCATGGTCGAGGTCGGCACCGATGCTGGCGAGAGCAGGATAGAAGGCGCTGTAGCCGAGAGCGAGGCTGCGGACGGCGAAGGCGATGCCAATGCCCCACAGGCTTGCGCGTATGGCTCCGGACCGGTCGAGAAGGGCGAAGCTCCAGAAGAAGGCCATGCCGGTGATCAGTGCGGGCATCATCCGCGGCCACAGCATGCCCTGCTGGAGGGACCCGCGGAACCGGAAGTCGGAGCGATGGGCGATGACGGACAGCACGGCGATGACGACAGTGGTCAGTGCGCCGCCGATGCCCGCGATCAGCAGGCTGTTCGTGAGTGAACTGGTGTAGAGCGGGTTGCTGAAGACAGTCGAGAAGTTGTCGAAAGTCAGCACGCTCCACGGGGAGATGAAGGGTGAGAGAAGTGTGGTGAAGGCCGCCATCACCACACCGGCCAGGGGAACGATCACCGAGACGAACAGGACGAGGGCGATCGCGGCGGTCAGCAGCCAACGCTGCTTCCCGATGCGGATGACGCGGACTCCCGTGGGCTTTCCGGTCGTGGTGGTGAAACGCGCGGTGTCACCCACGAGCCGGTTGCGCAGCAACAGCAGGCCGGAGACCGCGGCGAGCAGAAACATGGCGCCGGCGGAGACGAGCCCCTGCTGGGAGTCGTTGACCCAGTGGTCATACAGATAGGTCGAGATCAGATTGATCTTGCTGGAGAACCCGAGGATCAGTGGCAGCCCGAGAACTTCGATCGACAGAGCGAAGACCAGCAGCGCGGCGTTGATGACTGCGGGACGCAGGAGAGGCACGCTGACGGAGACCAGGCTGCGCAGGGAGCTCGCGCCAGAAGTGCGCGCCGCGTCCTCCAGGGCCGGGTCGATGGACAGCAAGGTGCCGCGGCAGAGCAGGTAGACCACTGGAGAGGCCACGCTCATGCCGACGAGTGCCATTCCGGGAACGCTGTAGAGGTTGATCGGCATGCTCAGGAAGGTGTTGGTCTTCAGCCACGACGACGCGAACCCGGCGGGAGTCCACATCACGGCCCATCCGAGAATGAGCACAAGCCCGGGCAGCGCGAGCGGGATGAGCAGGATCGACGAGAGGATGCGCCGCCCGGGAATGTTCGTGCGGGTGAGCAGGACGGCGCACACCACGCCGACGAAGATGGAACCCGCTGTGTTGAGCGCGGCGAACAGCACCGAATTGGCGACCGCGGTCCACCAGGAGTGGTCGGTGAGCAGGGCGTGGTAGTTGTCCGAGGTCAGATGTCCGCCGGAGTCGTAGAGCGGTGTGGACCAGAAGGAGGCGAGTGCCACGGGCACAATGGGGCCGATGATGACCAGGAGCGCTGCGGCCCAGAGCAGGTAGTGACTGGTGTTGGTGAAGAGCCACCGCTTCCGGGGTGGTGGTGTGGGGGGCGTGTGGCCTGCTGCAGGCCGTAGTTGGGTGACGGTCATCGTCCGAACGCCTTCTTCCACCGGGCTTCCATGGCGGGCTTGTTCTTGACGATGTCGTCCGGATATCCCCCGAGGATCATGTTCTGCGCACCGACGGCCTTCTCGATGGCGGGGACGCCGTACGCGCACTTGACGCCGTCACGGTAGGGAGTGAAGCCGCCCTTGCAGGCTGCTTCCTGTCCTTCGACGGCGAGCAGGAAGTTCACGAAGACCTTCGCGGCGTCCGGCGAGGCGGCCTTCTTGGTGATACCGATGGCTCGGGGCAGCATCGGCGTACCGTCGGTGAGGTAGGTGTAGTTGAGAACCTTGGCCGTGTCACCTGTGATCAGCGCCCGGACCGCGCCGGAGACGAAGTAGGACGCCTGGTACTGGCCCTGGGCGAGCTTTTGCATCAGGTTCCCGTTGCCGGATTCCACACCGGAATTGGGGCCCAGCTCTTCGATGTTCTTCCACCCGGCCTTGCCGTGCTTGCCGATGTAGCCGGCCAGGGCACCGAATGCGACGGGGTTGCTGATGTCGGTTGTGCCGATCTTGCCCTTGAGGGAGCGGGACAGCTGCGCCATGGAGGTGACGTCTTTGGGCTGCTTGTCCTTGGGAATCAGGGCGGTGTTGTAGACAGCGACGACCGGGTCCTCGGACATGGCTGCCACGCCCGGGGCGAGTTGGGCGTACTTGGGCAGGTTCTTGAGGTTGGGGTCGGTGTAGTCGGCGATGTTGCCCTTCTTGACGAAGTTCAGCATGCCGACCGAGTCGGTGGTCATCACGACATCGGCCGTGCGCACCCCGGTGGCGGTTTCGGTTGCGTAGCGCTGGAAGGTCTGTGTGTCGTCGAGGTTGAGCACCCGCAGTTTCAGACCTGGGTATTTCGCTTGGAACGCTTCCGTGATCGGCTTCATCTGCTGTTCGTCGGCGTTGGTGTAGAGGAGAACCGACCCCTGCTTCTTCGCTCTGGCCAGCGTGCCGGCGCTCACCGGTGTCACTGCGGAGGGGGTGCCCACATCCACCGTCGAGCTGGGCGTGACGGTTGCCCCGCCGGACGATGCGCCGCAGGCCGCGAGGCCAAGCGCGCACGCGGCTGCCATGGCAAGGGCTTTAGGTGTTGAGATCTTCATCGATTCTCCACTATTTGCTATAGCACTGTACGGTGCAGTTCATTGCGGGATATAGCAGTTCTCCAGCGCTGCACCGCGCCGGGCTCCTCTCCGGCCCGATGTGCCGCAGCTTCACGGCCCATCCTCAATCAACGTGAACCCGTGCAGCTCCCGCCTTCAAACCCCGCAACTCGCCGGCGGTCTGGAGACATCCGGCACCGAGCCGCCCCACTCGGCGTGCGGCAGCGCCGCACGTGCCAACGGGCCGCCGATCTCCTGCGCCTCAGTCACGCCGCGTTCCGCCGCTGTGACCCTGCGTGCCATCGGTCCGACACGGCGGCTTCACGGATCGCCTCGCGCCTCCCTGTCCCGTGCGACACAGGAGGCGTGAGAAGCAAAGGTTACTTCCATATCCAGTACCGTATTTGCTACAGCATGATTGTCAACCTGTTAGACGACAAAAGATCTCGCCGGCGAGCTGTTCGCCGATCTCGCCGAGGCCTCCCGCTTCTTCCAGAGCGAGGCGAAGGGGTACTCGGCCACCAGGTCCGGCCGCCACCTGGACGGCATGGAACTGCACACCGACGCCTGGCACGTAGAAGCCGGCAGAGTCCGCTCCGCCGCATCGACCTTCTTCGACGACCCAGGCCGCTTCCCGTCAGGGAGTGCGACCCTGGACTGCGCCCTGGTCATGCGCAACGTTCCCGCCAGTTGGCGGCCGTCCCGGCCATGGCCACCGACCGAAGCGCTCAACTCGCCCTCTGAGTCGCTCAGTCAGGGCGGCATACCCGACGACCTGCCGCCCGGCCTCAAGCGCCTGCACACCCAGCGCACATGGCACACGATGCGGCTCGAGCGCATCGACCATTCTTCAGCAGCGGCGTGGGCGGGGCCGGGAACCAGTTCCATAGACGTGGCCAGGACCAGAGCGGCTCCCGCTGTCGTCGGCCTGGTAGCCGTTGGCAGGAAGAAGCGTTTATACCTCGCCAGCAGCGCGGCCGTTGTCGCCCGAGCCCATTCCTGAAGGCCCGCGGCCCGCTCGGTGCCACCGTTGATCCGGCAGAAGGCCCGGACACCAACACGCTAAGCGGCGTGAGGAGCGAGACCGACCGGGTGCGCGTATGGGAGATCCCGCTCCCCCCAGGCGAGCGCACACGCGCCCACCAGCACGTCCTGGACTACTTCTGGACCGCGGTCGCGGGCGGCCGCAGCCGCCAGCACACCGACGACGGCACCACCAGGGAGGTCGCGCACCAGGCGGGCGACATCCGGCACTTCACCTTCCGACCCGGCCAGTACCTCCTCGACGACTTGGAGAACACGGGTTCTACGACCTTGGTCTTCACCACCGTAGAGTTCAAGGACAGCCCGAACGCCGCATTGCCCCTGCACAGTTGACGGGCCTGGCCAGGACACGGTCACCAGCACCAAAGGTTCGACATGGCCGAAGGCGTCAGCGAACGGGGCTGCTCCCCGGGTGTTACGGCCCGAAGCCGCTCGTCCAGGCCGGCGCCGTAACCATGGGCTTCCACGAAGAGGGTGAGACCGCGGCGGTCGGACTCGCCCGCGACGGTATGTCGCGCCCTCCCGCACGGCAGAGCAACGGCACGGTCAGTCGGCTGCCGCACCGGGAGGGTGAGGTAATGGGCCTGCCCCGCACAGCTGCTGCCGCACTGGGAACACCTCGGCGCCACCCTCGGGAGCATCGCAGTGGCCACGAGGACGCCCCGTCCGGCGAAGAAGTCGCCGCCCTCGTCGGAACGAAACGTAACCCACCCGCATACCGTGCGCGAACCCCTCCCCCGAGGCTTCACCGTGCGGCACGTAATCCGGCTGCGTGGTCCAGGCCGCCGCGCGCCACTTGCCCGGCACCCCTTTCCGTCGTGCCCGGCATGACCCCTCCCGCCCAACTGCGTCCGGTACTACTGGGCATCTCGACCGTGGCCGCCTTCGTAGCGCCCGGCGCCACGGCCAGCGTCTACGCCCTGATCGCCGTCACGGCCTTCGCCGTGGGCCCGCGCAACGCCACGGTCCGCAGGCTCGGCGTCCCTGGCCTGACGACGACCGTGCTGACCATGACGTTGACCGGCCGCGCGGCGGACTCCCGTGCGGGCGGCGGACCCGGCACCCGTTCGCCCTGCCGCATGGCGTCCGTGACCTCGATGGTCACCGGGGCCGCGCTGGGCGCGTGGCTGGTGCTCCATCACGGTGTGGGCATTCCGCCGGCGATCTCGGCGGGGCTGGTGAGCGTGTCGGCGGTGGCGGCCTCCGGGTGCGACTGACCACCCCTTGCCGAGGGCTACTTGGCGAGGAAGCCCAGCAGCGCCGCGTTGACCTCCTCGGCGTGCGTCCACAGCAGCCCGTGCGGCGCGCCCTCGATCTCGACGTACTCGGCGGACGGCAGCAGCGCGTGGAAGGGCCGTCCGGTCGAGTCGATCGGCAGGATGCGGTCACCGGTGCCGTGCACGATCAGCGCCGGTACGTCGACCTTCGCCACGTCGGCCCGGAAGTCGGTGATCCAGGTCGGCACACAGGCCACCGAGGCGTGGGCCGAGGAGCCCGCGGCCACGTTCCAGCTGTTGCGCAGTGCCTCCTCGCTGATCCGGCTGCCCAGCGTCTCGTCCAAGTTGTAGAAGTCCTGGTAGAAGGCGCTGAAGTAGGCGTACCGGTCCTTGGTGACCGCCGCCAGGATCCCGTCGAAGACGTCCTGGGGCACACCGGTCGGGTTGTCGTCGGTCTTCAGCAGGAACGGCTCCAGCGAGGCCAGGAAGGCGGCCTTCGCGACCCGCCCCGAGCCGTACGCGCCCAGGTAGCGGCCCACTTCGCCGGTGCCCATGGAGAAGCCGACGAGGACCGCGTCCGTCAGGTCCAGGCTGGTCAGCACCTTGTCGAGGTCGGCGGCGAAGGTGTCGTAGTCGTAGCCCGTGGTCGGCTGCGAGGAGCGGCCGAAGCCCCGGCGGTCATAGGTGATGACGCGGTGGCCGGCCTCGAGGAGCGCGGGGACCTGCCGCTCCCAGGAGTGGCCGTCGAGCGGGTAGCCGTGGATCAGGACGACGGGCTGTCCGGTGCCGTGGTCCTCGTAGTAGAGCTCGATGGGCGCGCTGTTCTCTTCACCGACGGTGATGTACGGCATGGGGGTTCGTCCTCTCTAAGTGGAGAGTCCAGCTCACCACGGACAGCCGCGGGCAACCAGGCAGAAGTGCAGGCGGAAGTAGCGAGCATTTGGTCACTTGGTCTAATTGTCGTGATGACCAGTCATGACTCAGAACCAGCACCGTCCGAGGTTCCGCACGGCGGCACCGCCTTCGGCATGATGCTGCGCTCCTTGCGCCGGAGCGCCCAGCTGACCCTGGAGGAACTGTCCCAGGCATCCGGGGTGAGCGTCCGCGCACTCGGTGACATGGAACGCGGTCGGAGCCGGGGGCCTCAGCGTCGTACCGTCGACGCCCTCGCCGTCGCCCTCGGGCTCGATGACGAGGAGCGCGAGCGCCTCCAGCGGCTGGCCGACGCCGGCCGGGAACGCGGCGGGGCGCCGGCGCCACCGTATCTGCTGCGGACCGTCCCGGACTTCACCGGCCGGGAGCAGGAGCTGGCCGAGCTGGAGGCCCTGGCGACCGGTACCCGCACACGTGGCGTGGTGCTCTTCGGGCCGGGCGGACAGGGCAAGACGACGCTCGCCGCAGAAGCGCTGCGCCGGCTGTCCGGCTTCTTCCCGGACGCCCGCGTCTGCGTCCAGTTGCACGGCATGAGCGATTCTCCGCTGCCGGCCGGCGAGGCACTGGTCCTCCTGCTGACGGCGCTCGGTCATCCGCCGGAGCGTATCCCCGTCGGCCTCGCGGCCCGCGAGGCCCTCTACCGGGCCACCCTCGCCAGCCGCCGCGCCCTGATCGTCCTCGACGACGCGGCCGACGAGGCACAGACCAGACCGCTGTTGCCGGACGCCGAAGGCAGTCTGGTGCTGGTCACCAGCAGGAGTCCGCTCGCCGGTCTCGAAGGGGTACGGCGGATCCGGCTCGGCGGGCTCAGCGGCGGCGAGTCGGCGACGCTCCTGGAGCGGATCCTCGGCACTCCGCGCACCGACGGACAGTCCGAGGCGATCACCCGGCTGACCGAGCTGTGCGGGCACCTCCCGCTGGCCCTGCGGATCGTCGGCAACCGCCTCTCCAGCCGCCCGAACTGGACCCCCGCCCGACTGGCCGGCCAACTGGCGGACGAGGGGCGCCGGTTGAGCGGCCTGGTAGCGGGCGACCTCGCCGTGCGCAGCGCGCTCGCCCTCTCCTACGGCCAACTCACCGACGCGCACCGGCTGTTGTTGCGCCGTCTCGCCCTCGTCCCTGGGCACGACACGGGGCCCGACCTCGCCGCCGTCCTGACCGGCGACGATCCCCTCACCACCGAGGACTCCCTCGACCTGCTGGTGGACCGGGGCCTGCTGGAGGAGACGGCGCCCGGCCGGTACGCCCCGCACGATCTCGTACGGCTCTTCGCGCGGGAGCAACTCCGCGACGAGGAAACCGAGTCGGCGACCCTGGACGTGCGACTGCGCATGGCCGACTGGCTGATGCGCTCGGCCTCCGCCGCGGGCCGCCGGTTCGAGGCACCCGGTGCGCCGGAGCCCTGGCCGGGCGAACCCGCCGCCTTCGCCCCCGGGTCCGCCGAGGAGGCGGAGGAGTGGCTCACCGCCGAACGCTCCAACTGGGCCGGCGCCCTGTCCCACATGTTCGCGGCGGACCGGCACCAGGAGATCCTGCACGCCTCGCGCACCCTGTACTGGTTCTCCGACCGCTGGTGCCAGTGGCCCGAGTGGCGGACCCTGTTCTCCCACGGCGCCCGGTCCGCGGCCGCCCTCGGAGACCGGGTGGCCGAGGCCCACCAGCTCAACTGCCTCGCCTGGGCCCACTCGGTCGGCGCGTCCCGGTACGAGGAGGTCGAGCAACTCGCCCGCCAAGCCCTCGAGTTGGCCTCGGAGACCGGTGACCTGGACCAGCAGGCCTGGTCGTGGTCGTACATCAGCGGGGCCTGTATGGGTCTGGGCCGGCCCGCGGAGGCGGCAAAGGCTGCCGCCCGGGCCACCCGGCTCTTCGAGACCACCGGGGACTCCACCGGCAGGGCCGTCTCCCAGCGCGTCCTCGGCACCGCCCTGCGCGAGTCCGGCCACGGCGAGGAGGCACTGGCCCTGCACCGGGACCTGCTCGGCACCCGGCCCGCGGACGTTCCCGGCCTGAGCGAGTACGTCGAAGCCCTGCTGCGCTGCGAGACCGCCAGGGACCTGCTGGCTCTGAAGCGCTGGCCGGAAGCGGTGGAGGCCTTCCGGGCGGTCGGCACACCGTCCGTCCACACCGGCATCGACCGTCTCCGGGCCCAGACCTCCATCGGCCTCGCCACGGCGCTGGAACACGTCGGCGAGCGCGCCGAGGCCCGCGAACACTACATCCGGGCCCGCGACCAGTTCACGGCCTTCGGCGACACGGCGTCCGCGGCGGAGGCCACCGCCGGGATCGAGCGTCTCGGATCCATCGACTGAGACACAGCACGACGAGACCTTCACCCCAGGCCGGCCGCCGTCCGGTGATCGGGCCGCCTCTCCTTCGCCGGCATCGAGTGCGCTTCAGCCGCCGCCCGGTACAGCCGCATCCCGGAGTCGCGCCGCACGTCGTCGAGGGCCCAGACACGCCCGCCGTGCCGGACCGGGTGCCAGGAGAGACCTCCAGCACCCGCCCGGCCTCCTGAGCCTGCCCCTCCCTCACATCGCGCCCGGCCCCGCGGCGCGGCCCGCCGCTCTGGGCATCGGGCGAGCACCCTGCTCCGGGACACGGACGGCCTGCAGGAAGGTGCTCTCCGCGCGAGCCGACCAGCCGATCACCGTCACCCTCGCCCGCTGAACGCACTGCCAGCCCGCCGCAACGGGGACCCTCCCCATCGGCATCGACCAGGGCCCGGGCGCCTCGTCCTGCCGTCCCTGTTCGTCGACGTCCTCCAGCCCGCCGACGACGGCGCCCTGCTGGTCGCCCAGATGTCCACTGCCACCGCCCACCCCGGCCGCTGGCACCTGCCCGGCGGATCCGTTGAACACCCGAACTTTTCAAGAAGCACCTGCGTGTGAGCGGGAGTTGTACGCCAACGATCTCGACGACGCGTTCCAGGTGCTGCGGGGGGCAATACTCCTCGAGCCACGAAGGCGATCAGGTCGACTTCGGGGGGCTGGCCGACGGCGGCCTCACCGGGTTCTTCGGCCGCATCACGCTGTCGGAGGCGGACGCGGAGCGGCCTTGAGTCCTCCAAAGAAGGACCCGGCCTGTGCCCTCAGCGAGAATCCCGATCTCATGGATCGCCGCTGACTACCTGTACGAGTCGCCACTCGCCACGTACCTTCACAGCGGAAAGCAGGATCCGCCAGCCGGTCCGGGCCCGGGCGGCGATCTCAGGGCGTACGGGGATAGGGCCGACCAGCGGGCAGTCGTCCTCATCGTCGTATCCCCTGTCGTAGTCCTTGAATGTCAGGGAATCGGCGGTCACTTCCTCGATTGTCAGGTACTGGCAGTCGACGTCGGCCTCGATCAGGGAGCGGTCGGACCAGGGCACGAGATCGTCGTGGCCGAACGCGTCGACAAACGCCTTGACGGAGGCCCGCTCGTCCACGGTGATGCCTATGTCTTCCAGACGCCGTCGTGCCGAATCGGCGTCGAGGTGGCCGTTCGTGACCATCCAGTCGAGCAGATCGGTTACCACGCGTTTCGCCGCCCGGAACTCGTCGGGGGAGGCGTGCTGCTTGTGGGGCAGGGTGCTGCTGAAGAGAGCGCCCAGTTCATCGACGATCTCTGCCGGTGCCATCTCGGTGGACGGCTTGTCGCCGTACCAGCCGATACTGAAACGCAGCGTCGAGATGACCTCGTCTGCCTCTTCGAACGCGTGCATGTCGTCCCACCGCTCGACGAGGTAGCGCGACAGCACGACGGCGAGAGTGGTCTCCTCACTCCGCGCCTCGGCCCGGACCTGTGCGCCACGATGCTGGTGGTAGGCCAGTCCGGCGGCCAGGTCCCACGGCACCTCATCCAACCATTCGTCGCCCTCGTCCCAGGCGATCTGGTGCTCGGCGAGCAGCGGACGCAGTCTCTGCCACAGGTCGGGCTCGTCGGGCGGGCGGCGCTGGGCGCGCTTCTCGTGCAGGGTCCTGTCTTCCACGCAGATCCGCACCCGTGACCGTCGGGTCAGCGTCTCGAGCCCTTCCAGGACGGCCGTCAACGCCATCCTGTGTGACGTCACTCCTGTAGCGCTGCCACTGATCTCGCGCTGGCGGGTCCCATAGATCAGGACCGCCGCCCACCCGCCGAACCCCTCCTCGCACCTTCCGGCCGCGTACAAGACGACTTCGCTCGAGGCACGATCCATCAACCCTCCCGCAGTACGCCGAGACGACACGATGATCTCACCACGACACATCGGGGAGGGCCAAGCGCAACTACCGCGAGATGAAACAGGCCCTGGGACTGACCCACTTCGAAGGCCGCACCCAGAGCGGCTGGCATCACCACGTTACCCTCGTCTCCGCCGCCCACACCTTCAGCACCTTGCAGCGACTGGCCCGAGACCCAAAAGACGCGGTGCGTGCGGGCCTGAGCCTCTACCAGGTCGTCCGCGAGCTGCAGACACTCCTCTCAACCCTTACCGGCACCTGTCCCACCTGCCACCGCAACATACCCACACCATCACGAACCTGACCAAGCCCTACTAGAACGTGTTCCGGATGGGGCGATGGTGCTGGCCGATTGCCTTGATCGATACCGCGACCTCTATCGGCCGGGTCTTCGGGTGGAATACCTGTAGCCGTGACCAGTGCCCGTCCGCGCTGACAGTTCTCGACCGCATGGTGCCGATCCAGCACCTCAGCAGGCTCCGCAGGATGTCATCTCACCCCGGAGCCGTTCACCTCGCCCGACCTTCTAGGGCGAAATGGGTTGAAGTTCGGGAGATCGATGGCGACGAGGGTCGTCGGCTGGTGCGAATCGTGCGCAGGGGCAGGGGCTCGGTGGTGACTCGGCGGCGGGCCCGGATGATGCTGCTCCCGGCGATGCCGGTCGCGACGATCATCTTCACCAGCACTGCGCGCGGCGCCACGTATCGGACAGCGTCGCATTCCGGCCAGGCAGGCTATTCGAGCGCGGACACAGCGGTCTTCAACTCGCCAAACACCTCTCGCGCGTACTCGACGAGAGTCCGCGGATCCGCTGTCGACGTCCACCGGTCGAACGCGCCGTAGAAGGCACGCACGCCCAGTTCGGCCGCGAGATCGGCGACGAGTTCCGAGACACCGCGCGTGCGAAGCGCCTGCGCCATCGCCCCGGAGAGCGCCACCCGCTTGGAGGCAGAGCGCTCCTGCAGTTCCGCGCTGTTCGCGATGACCGCCCGTAGCCGCCGCCCGATGTCGCGCCGGTCCTCGGTGAACGAGGAAGCGAGTCCGTCCAGCGCCAGGCCGACCGTCTCCAAAGGCGTGGCCGATTCGGGCGCCTCGGCGATCGCCTCGGCGGTGATCCGGTTGTGGATCTCCTGGCCCGCGAACAGCACCTCGCGCTTGTCGGTGAAGTGCCGGAAGAACGTGGTCTTGGTCAGCCCTCCGGCCCGCTCGGCGATCTCGTTGACCGTCGTCGCCTCGTACCCCTGCTCCGCGAACAATTCGACTGCGGCGCGGACCAGGCGTTCCCGTGCGTTCGGTTCCCATCGAGCCATGAGGGCCATCCTAGGTGATGTGACTTGGTATCGTCACCATGCTAGCGTGATGTTACCAAGTCACTTCACTTCCCGGGGAGATCCTCATGCGCGTCTTCGTCACCGGCGCCAGCGGCCACATCGGCTCCGCCGTTGTTCCCGAGCTCATCCACGCAGGTCACGACGTCGTCGGCCTCGCCCGTTCCGAGGAGGCGGCAGCGACCGTCAGGGCCATGGGCGCCGAGGCCCGCCGCGGGGACCTGACCGACCTCGACGGGCTGCGCGAGGCCGCCCGCGACGCCGACGCGGTCGTCCACCTCGGCTTCCAGCACGAGGGCATCGCGTCCGGCCGCTTCGCCGAGGTCGCCGCACAGGACCAAGAGGTCGTCCACGCGATCTGCGGCGAACTCGTCGACACCGGCAAAGCCTTCCTCGGCATCGGCATGGGCCGCGTCGAGGACCTGGTGAACCACCCCAACCCCCGCGCCAAGGTCGCACTCGCCATCCACGGGTACACCGGACGCGGCGTACGCACCGTCCTGGTCGCGGTCCCGAACGTCACCCACAGCGAGCGCGACCGGAACGGGTTCATCCCGCAGTACATCCGGATCGCCCGCCAGACCGGCGTCGCCGGCTACATCGGGGACGGCGCCAACACCTGGGCCGCGGGCCACACCCTAGATGTTGCCCGCGTCTGGGCGCTCGCACTGGATAAGGCCCCAGCCGGCTCGCAGGTCACCGGTGCCACCGAGGCCGGCATCCCAGTCCGCACCATCGCCGAGTCCGTCGCCCGCCACCTGGGCATCGAGGCGGTCAGCATGTCGGCGGAGCAGGCAGCCGAGCACTTCAAGGTCTTCCCCTTCATCGGCATCGACGTCAAGATGCCGAACCAGGCGACCCGCGAACTGCTCGGCTGGGAGCCGACCCACCCCACCCTGCTCGCCGACCTCGACGCAGGCTTCTACTTCAATCGCTGAACCGCCAGGAGGGGTGGCGCTTCCAGTGCCGCATCCAAGCAACGTTCGCCCTGGCGACAACTTCGCGTAGGCGTTCGTCGGCGGCGTACTTGTTCCGCCAGATGATGTAGCGGCGGATCATGCCGCCCTGAGCCTTGTGGCTGGGGTGGTCGGTGCCGTCGAGGACGAAGTAGCGCAAGGCGGTGGACTGGGCCTCGATCCGGTTGAGCCGGGAGCTGTTGGTCGGGATGTAGTCGATCTCGACGTTGTTCGCCGCCGCCCACGTTCCGACCCGCCGGCACCGCTTCGTCGTCAGGTGCGGAGAAAGTTGTCGCAGATTGTCGCAATGCGCACGTCCGCCGGGTGCAGCGAGCGCAGGTAGCGGCAGAACTCCAGGAACTTCGAGCGGTTGTTGATCTTCTTGATGTGGCGGTAGAGCTGGTCCTTGCCCAGGTCGTAGGCGGCGAACAGGTGCCGGCCGCCGTGCGGTCGGGTGTAAGTGGCCCGCCTGCGGGGTCTGGGTCGCGGTCGGGGTCGTTGCCCTTGCCGCCGCGTTCGGCCCACTGCCGGCCGGGGTGCGGCTGGAGGTTGAGCGGCCCGAACTCGTCCAGGCAGAAGACGACTTCGGGCTCACCTTCCTCGGGTACGACCTCGCTTTCGGCGAGCGCGTAGAGGTGCTCGACGCAGGCCGCCTTGGCGGCGTAGTCGGGGTCGTGGGAGGTCTTCCAAGTCTTCACGCTTTGACGGGATGGCGGACCAACGAGTCCTGGGATTAGGACGCCGCGTGACCCGCATGAGCTCGTGAACTGGGAAAACAACCCCCTTGCGGGAGAACGTGTGCCTGTGTTCTGCGGGATCGACCGGGCAGAAAGGCATGTGCGCCGTGAGGCGCACCAGCGCCTCGTAGCGTAGAGACCACGCATGCAGGGGAAGTTGGGAGTCATGGCAGAGAGGCGTCAGAGGACGGAGCAGACAAGAATGGACGGACTTGCACGTACGCGGTGACATGAAGGGGTAAGTGATGCATGAGGTCTCGCGGTCGGGACGGCCGACGCTCGACGAGGTGGCTGCGCTCGCCGAGGTCTCCCGCTCCGTCGCGTCCCGGGCACTCAACAACGCTCCGCATGTCAGCCGGGCCAAACGCGACGCGGTAGAGCGGGCCGTACGGGAACTTGGATACGTGCCGAACCCCAAGGCCCGGGCGCTGGCCACGCGCCAGGCGGGGGCAGCGGCTCTCGTCATCTCGCAGCACGATTCCTCAGTGCTCGCGGACCCCTTCTTCGGACAGGTCATCGCCGGAGTCTCCAGTGTCCTCGAAGAGGCCGACCTGCATCTCATGCTCTGCCTGGCCGCCACCGACCGGGCCCGGAAGCGGGTCGGGGACCTGCTGCGGTCCCGAGGCGTGGACGGCGTGATGATGATGGCGCTGCACGCCGACGACCCCCTGGCACACCTGGCAGCGGAGACGGAGCTGCCGGTCGTCTTCGGCGGACGCCCTGGAGGCGCCGAGCCGCGCTGGTACGTGGACATAGACAACGTCGCCGGCGCACGGCGCGCTACCGAGCATCTGATCGCCGGCGGACGCACCGACATCGCCACCATTTGCGGGCCCCTGGACACGGAGGTGGGCCGTGCACGCTACCAGGGCTACCGGGAAGCGCTGCTGCTCGCCGGGAGGACGCCGCACGCCCCCGAGACCGGGGACTTCAACGAGCCCAGCGGGGCCTTGGCCATGGCCAGGCTGCTCGAGAGACATCCCGCCGTGGACGGAGTGTTCGCAGCGAACGACAACATGGCCGCGGGGGCCCTGCGTGCACTGCGCGCAGGCGGCCGCTCGGTTCCGCACGACGTCGCCGTCGTGGGCTTCGACGATCTCCCTGTGGCGCAGATCGCACACCCGCCGCTGACCACCGTTCACCAGCCGATCCGTGCCCTGGGACGGGAGATGGCCCGCATGCTGGTCGGTGTCATCGAGGGCGCAGACCCCACTCCCCTGCTGCTGCCGTCTCATCTGGTGGTGCGTTCCAGCGCCTGACCGTGCGAACCACCCTCGCGGGATCCCGCACGGGCGGCGGCCATCGCGGAGGATGGCCGCCGGTCAGGTCACGGGTAGTACGGCGTGTACGTGATCGAGGAGACCTTCAGGTAGCGGGCGCCGTCCGCCGTTGCCCAGGTCGAGTTGTCCGGATTACCCGGCCAGTCGCCTCCCACCGCCGTGTCGACGATGAAGTGCATGCCGGTGCCGGCCGGTGTGGTGTAGGGCTTCGAGCCCGTGATGATGCCGTCCACCGCGAAGTCGACGTGGTCGGGCCACCACGTGAACGAATACGTGTGAAACGCGTTCGTCCACCCCGAGGAGTTGTTCTTCGAGTACTGAGTCTGCCCGTTGTTCTGGTCGTGAAGTGTCTGGTAGACGGTGTGGTTGTTCTGGCCGACGATCTCAGCGGCGTCGAACTCGGGCAGCCACGGGTTCAGGTAGGCCGCCCACACCGCCGGGAGCAGCCCGCGTCCGTCGGGCATGTTCGCGGTGAAGCTGTAGGTGCCGTAGCCGTAGAGCGCCTTCGACTCCACGCGACCCGAGTAGTACGTCCCGTTGGCGGCCTTGTATGTCTTGATCATCAGGGTGCCGCCGTCGTACCAGACGCAGTTCGGCGTGTACGTCTCCAGCTCGTTGTTGGCGGTCCACCTCCCGTTGATGACATTCCACGAGTTGACGGTCTGGGGACTCCCCCAGGAACTGGCTTGCGCCGGGTGAGCGGAGAAGGGCAGCAGCAGGCATGCCGTCACCAACGTGACCGCGCTGCGGACCGACGTGAAGAGACCAGCTGGCATGGTGAGCTCCGTTGCTCGGCCGTGGATTCGTTTTGGAAGCGCTTCCAGTCAAGGTGGCACTTCGCTCCGATGACGGTGAACATGACAGCGCCGTAACTTCCTGTCAATAGCTTCGACTTCAACTGTTGAACAAGAACGGGTCGATCGCTTCGTTGAGCGAGCTCGATTGAACTGAAGGCGGTGCCGATCCGGACGTTGCGGGTCACCGAGTTCGGCGTGTGAATGCAAAGGTGAGACGACGCGACCCCACGTCTCGTTCCTCATGCAGCCGTATACATCATCCACTTCAGTCTTGACACGGGCTCTCGTGCGCTCAATCATCACAAAACTGGAAGCGCTCCCAACTGTGCGTCGCATGGCGGGGAGCCGTGAGATTCGAGGCTCCGCCGGTGCAGTAGCCCGGCATACCCACACGTGTGTACTGAAAGGGAGACTCCACCCCATGATGAATGGCAGAGCGCTCCGCCGACTGGCCCTAGCGGCCTGTGCGGCGGCTCTCGTGGTGACAGGCCTCACCTCCGGCGCCCAAGCCACCCCCGGACCGGCATCGAGCCGAACACTGGGCAGCGGCACACGCTTCTACGTCGATCCGCACAGCGAAGCCGCTCACCAGGCCCGCTCCGACCTGCGGGCCGGCCATCTGGCCGACGCGCGCAACATGGCCGAACTCGCCAGCTGGCCCGAGGCGGTCTGGCTGACCGACGGAACCCCTCAGCAAGTCGGCGATCGCGTCCGAGGCATAGTCCGGGCCGCGAAGGCGACCCGCTCCGTCCCCCTGCTGGTCCTGTACGACGTTCCTGGCCGCGACTGCGGCTCCTATTCGGCCGGCGGCGCGGCCGACTCGGCCTCCTACGACGCCTGGGTGAAGGCTGTCGCCAGAGCCATCGGCACCTACAAGGCCGTCGTCATCGTCGAACCGGACTCACTCGCGCTGCTCCCCAAGGACTGCGGCCCGGACACCGACCCGACAGGTTCGCTCACCACCGCCCGTATCGCCGAGGTCAGATCGGCCGTGGGCACCCTGGAAGCCGACCCGGCGACCTCCGTCTACCTTGACGCCGGCAACAGCAAATGGCAGCCCGTCGGTGAGATCACCGGCCGGCTGATCGACGCGGGCCTGCGACAGGCGCAGGGATTCGCCCTCAACATCTCGAACTACCAGCCGACCGACCAGCTCAACCGCTATGGCACATGGGTGTCCAAATGCGTCTGGTACGCCACGGAATCCCTTGACCCCGCCGGGCGGGCGGACCAGTGTGCCAGCCAGTACTACTCCTCGGCTGCCCCCAACGACGGGCTCCCGGGCGACGCGGTCGAGTTCGACGACCCTTCGACCTGGCACTGGACCGACGCCTGGTACGACAGCAACGTCGGCACACCTCGTACCGACCGGCTCACCCACTACGTCCTGGACACCAGCCGAAACGGACAGGGTGCATGGACAGCCCCGCCCGGCAAGTACACCGACGATGAACCCTGGTGCAACGCCCCGGGCCGCGGAGTCGGCAACCGCCCCACGACGCAAACCGGCGCCCCCTTGGCCGACGCGTACCTGTACGTGAAGACCATCGGCCAGTCCGACGGCACCTGCCACCGCGGCACGGCCGGACCGGGAGACCCCGAGTACGGCGGCGTCGAGGATCCGCCCGCCGGTGCCTGGTGGCCGGACTTCGCCCACACCCTCGCCAGCAACGCCAACCCTCCGCTGACCTTCAACCACGCGCACTGATCACACCGCTTGGCACACCAACCCGGCTCTCCCGGTATCGGCCCCCGATAACGCACCTGCGGTGAGCTGCACCCCGTTTCGTGGCGTCCACGGACTGGCCCGAATTGGGTGGAGTCGAGTTGCTTGGTCTCACGCTACCGGTGGGGTGCGGAGTTCGTACTCCACCGGGTTGAGCATGCCCAGGGCGGAGTGTCTGCGCTGGCGGTTGTGCAAGATTTCCAGGTATTCGAAGAGTGCGGTGGACAGCTCCAGCCGCGTCCGCCACCGTCTGCGGTTGAGCAGTTCGAGTCTGATGTCGCAGCCGGGAACGGTGAGGACGTCACAGTCGCAGATCACCTCGCCCACCTGGGGCGTACGACGGTTTTGTGCGCCGAGACGTGCAATCCGACGGAACCCTCGTCCCACAGTCGGGCGAACTCCGCGCTGGGGGACCGCAGTTCCTCGACGAGGTCGGTCAGGCCGCAGCTGTGTGAGTAGTCGGCGACAGCGGTGCCCAGGTCGGCGATTCCGTAGAAGGACAGGCAGTGGTCAGCAGTGCATGCCTTTCCTGGTGTTGCAGAAGCTTCTGTTCCTGCGGTGGCGGCTCCGCGGGCGGCCGGTCTCGGCCAGCTGAGCGCTGCGGTGGACCGTGTGGGTCTTTGTGATTCTGAGCTGAGGACGGTCGGGAGGACGGCTGATGTCCCGAGCCCCGGGGCGCGGTGGAGGTGCTGACGAACGATGAGGTTTGCCAGTGCCTGCCGTTCAGTCGCTTCCCGCACCGGCTTTGCTAGAGGTGGTCGGGGCTCCGGGGGTAGTGGGGGCGTAGGTTGCCTTGGTCGTCGAGGTTGTTCAGCAGGGCGGGTAGGCCCTTGGTGAGCATTTTGGCGCGGACGGTGCCAAGGATCTTGGCCATGAAGAAACCTCCGGCCCCGGTGAAGCCGGTGTGGTCGTAGGTGAAGCGCGTCCCGTGGTCATGCGGTTCGAGCCGGTAGGCGACCTCGGTTATCTCGCCCCCGGCTTCGTCCTGCCACGAGTAGCGCAGCAGAGAGGGCGCGCGTACCGCCAGCACCTCACACCTTACGACTCCGCTCCAGCCGGGCTTGGGCTTCGCGATGAACTTGAACGTGGTGCCGACCGTGGTGGCGAAGCCTTCCGGCCGAGCGCCGGCTCCGGTGGCTGTCCACAGCGGAATCAGTGCCGGATCGGTGAGCGCATGCCAGACCTTCTGTGGTGGGTGTGGGTAGTCGCGGACGATGTGGATGGCGCTCATGAAGAGCCCCTTTCGGCTGGAGTGTCAGACACAACCCTAAGTTACAGTCAATGTAAATATACAGTAGTAGAAAAAACATTATGGCTGGACTATGCTGCGACGATGACCATGCGCACCGTGGATTGGACGCCCCTGCGTCCGCGCGACGAGGAACCCGTCGCCGAGGGGCTACGGGAGCGCAAGAAGCGGATCCTGCGACGCCAACTGTCCGACACGGCCACCGAGATGTTCATGGAACGGGGCTTCGACGCCGTACGGGTCGCCGAGGTCGCAGAAGCGTGCGGGGTTTCCGAGAAGACGGTGTTCAACTATTTCCCGACCAAGGAGGCCCTTGTCCTCGATCTGGGCGAGGCCACATTGGTCTCCCTGCGAACCGCTCTGGCCGATCCGAACCTGCACCCGGTCGACGCGGCGTTGACGATCCTCTCCGAAGAGCTGGCCAACATCACGTCATGGCTGAGCGCGCAGAACGACCCGGCCGAGGCCAGGGCCATGTTCTTGCGCTTCGGCATGCTGATCAGATCCACGCCGTCCCTGCGGGCCTACCAGCGCGACACGGCCGACCGCCAAGTTGCCGTCGCCGCCGAGGTATTGGCTCAACGCACCGGGATGAGCCCGGACGACCCCGAACCGCAGATCGCCGCGACCGCCTTGCTCGCACTGTGGCCCGTCCAGTTCCGGGCGCTGCGCAGGCATCTGAGCCTCACTCAAACCCCCGCGGAACTGCATGACGCGGTCAACGCCGACGTCCGACGCGCTGCCCACCTCATCGACACCGGACTTAATTCACTTACTCCCGGTCGGCGTGGCTAGTGCTGTGACCACATAGGTCCGGCGGGCTGGCGCTTCCGGCGGTTGGATGTGCGGTGACGTCCGCCCGTCTGATCGTTGGGGGTGTGGTGGCTGAGCCTGTCCGTGTGCGCAGGTTGACCGACCAGGAGGGGCAGAGGCTGCGGCAGATCGTGCGCCGGGGCAGCACCGGCTCGGTGCGTTATCGGCGCGCGATGATGCTGCTGGCCTCGGCCGACGGGAGCCGAGTGCCAGTGATCGCCCAACTGGTGCAGTCCGACGAGGACACCGTCCGGGACGTGATCCACCGGTTCAACGAGATCGGCCTGGCCTGCTTGGACCCTCGGTGGGCGGGAGGCCGTCCCCGCCTGCTCTGCCCTGACGACGAGGACTTCGCCATCCAGACGGCCACCACCCGCCCGACCAAGCTAGGCCAGCCCTTCACTCGCTGGTCCATCCGCAAACTCGCCGCCTACCTCCGGAAAGTGCATGACCGCGTCATCCTCATCGGCCGTGAAGCGTTACGGTGCCTGCTCGCCGGCCGCGGCATAACCTTCCAGCGGACCAAGACCTGGAAGGAGTCACCGGACCCCGACCACGACGACAAACTCGAACGCATCGAACACGTCCTTGACCCCTTCCCGGACCGGGCGTTCGCGTTCGACGAGTTCGGCCCGCTCGGCATCCGCCCCACCACCGGCTCGTCCTGGGCCAGGGCAAGTCACCCCGAACGGCATCCTGCCACCTACACCGCATCCACGGGGTGCGCTATTTCCACGGCTGCTACTCCGTCGGCGACGACACCCCGTGGGGCGTCAACCGCCGCGCAAAGGGAACCGATAACACGCAGGCCGCACTCAGATCGATCCGCGCGGCCCGCCCGGACGGTGCCCCGATCTACGTCATCCTGGACAACCTGTCCGCCCACAAGGGCGACAGGATTCGGCGCTGGGCGAAGAAAAGCCGGGTCGAGCTGTGCTTCACCCCGACCTGCGCGTCCTGGGCCAAGCCGATCGAGGCCCATTTCGGGCCGCTCCGGCAGTTCACCGTCGCGAATTCGAACCACCGCAACCACACCGTCGAGACCCGAGCTCTGCACGCTTACCTGCGCTGGCGCAACAGGAACGCCCGCCACCCCGACGTGCTCGCGGCCCAGCGGAAGGAGCGTGCTCGCATCCGCAGCGAGAAGGGCATCCGCTGGGGCGGCAGGCCTGCGCTCGCGGCGTGAGTTGCTCCGATCAAAACTCTTCCGCGACGTCGTCGGACGATCAGGTCCGGAACAGCAAGAGTGCCTCGGTGCGTGCACGCCAGTGGGCGTGCCCCCCGTCGTAGCCGGTCGATCGAATCTGAGGCGTTCGGGACGTCTCAACCTTGTTTCAACAGATACGCGCAGACGGCAGGGGTCCGTCGACGGCGGCACCAGTGCCCGCGCATCGGCAGGCTTGCATTGACGTAACAGAAATAGTTACAGTGACTCCATGGGTGCGAACAGCAGACTGACCATCGCGACGCACGCGCTGGCGTGGATGGCGTTCAACGAGCGCGGCGGCGCGGAGCTGACCACCTCGGAACAGATCGCAGGCAGCGTCAAGACGAATCCGGTCGTCATACGCCGGCTCATGTCCGAGATGGGAAAGGCCGGGTTGATTAGCTCCCGGCGCGGCGCGAACGCCGGATGGCGGCTGGCAAAGGCACCGGAGGCAATCAGCCTCCGTGACATCGACGACGCGCTTGGAGCGGAGGCAGCGTTCGCGATGCACCGCAACGAGCCGAGCGCCATCTGCCCGGTCGCCCGCGGCATCCGCCCCGCGCTGGCGCCCGTATACGCCCGGGTCGGTGACGCTGTAAGGCGCGAGCTCGCGGCCACCAGCCTCGCGGACGTCCTGCGAGACACCCTCGGCGTCGACGGCGCCTGAACGTGCCGTGCGTTGAGGAACAGCACGAGAGGGAACATCAATGTCCGATAGCAAACTCGCGTACGCCGTGCATACGGCGACCAGGCAGGGAGTCACCCGTGACCTGCCACACGGTCCCGAGGACCTGCAGTGGGTCTCGAACAGCGCCACCTTGATCTACGGCGACCAGGACGCGGTACTGGTCGACACCTACACCTCGATCGAGCAGAACGCCGAGCTGGTCCAGTGGGTGAGGTCCTTCGGCAAGCGCCTGACCTACGTCTACATCACCCACGGCCACGGCGATCACTTCTTCGGCATCGGTCAGCTCCAGGAGGCGTTTCCGGAAGCCAAGGCCGTCACCTCCCATGGCAGCGTCGCCGTTGCGCACTTCCAGGGCGGGCCGCGGTACCGTGCGGAGTTCTGGGAGAAACTGTTCCCGGGACAGATCCCTGAAGTCTCATACCCCGAGCCTCTCGGCGCCGAGTTCTTCGAGCTGGAGGGTCACCGGCTGGAGGTCATCGAGGCTGGCTTCACCGACACCTCCGACAGCACCAGCCTGTGGGTGCCCGACCTCCGCCTGATCGTCGCCGGCGACGTGGCCTACAACGACACCCACCAGTACACCGCAGAGACAACCACCGAGACCCGGGAGCACTGGGCGCAGGCCGCCGAGCAGCTTGCCGCGCTCCGCCCGGCAGCAGTGATCGCCGGACACAAGAAGCCGGAAGCCGTCGACGACCCGGCAATCCTCGAGCAGACGGCGAAATACCTGCGCGACTTCAACAAGGCCGTCGCCGAGACCGCCACGGCCGAGGAACTCTACGACCGGATGCTCGCGCTCTACCCACATCGGGCCAACCCCGGCGCGCTATGGGGCGGGTCGAAGACCGCAAAGCCCGCGCACAGCTGAGCAACACCCGGCGAACCTACGTGCTAGACGCCGTCCGCTTCAAGCAGCCCGACGTCGATGGAGAGGACCGTTGGCGGAGCAGCTGTTGGCCACGTGTGCGTCGGCGGTCGGGAAGCGGACGGTTCCGGCCGGGGCCGCCGCTTTGCTCCGCTGCGGCGGCCCGGTTGGTCACCTCACGTCAACGAAGTCGCCCGCGGCCGTGGCCGGGGCGGTGGTGGCGGTGCCGGTGAACACGAAGCGGAAGTAGCCGTCGGTCGTCGCCTTGGTGGTGGTCTTCAGCGAGCCGCCGGATCCGCTGGTGACGGTCTTCAGCGCGGTGTAGACGGAGCTGCCCTTCTTGCGGAACTGGAGCTGGACGGGCCGGTTCTGGTAGCCGGTGTGGCTGCCGTTCTCCCAGCTGGCGCGGGTCAGCTTCCCGGTCACCGTGATCGTCCTGCCCTTCTTCACCGGCTCGGGCGAGGCGTTGACGGTCACCGTGGCCGACCGCTTGATGTCGGCCATGCCGGCGACGTCGGTCTCCGTCCAGTCGTCGCTGGTGTCCTGTGCCCCGGCGAGCACCTTCCAGGCGCCGGCGAGGGCGTTGTGGCCGACGTCCCGTGCGGCGTCCACGGTGAAACTCACCTTGCAGGTGGAGGTGGTCGGGTCGGCCGCCGAGACCACGCAGGTGCCCGTCGGCGGATACTGCGGCAGGATGCCGTCGGCGTCGTCGGTATTGGGGCCGTGCCACAGGTAGGCCCAGGACGCGGTGATGCCCTCCGGGTCCTGGGCCGTCCACGTGATCGTGACGGTCTTTCTGGTGGTCGGGCCGAGCACGATGTCCTTGCCGCCGTTGACCACGACATGCGAGAACGTGGTGCTGTCGGCGGCGGGGTCCGCCGCGTGTGCGGTGGCCGGAAGCACCGACGCGGAAAGGGTGGCCGTCAGGAAAGTGACGGCGACGGTCGGGCGCATGCGCATGAAGTCCCCCCTCGGGACGCCGGGTTCGCCGTTTCCCCGTGTACGGCGAAACCTGATGGTGTGTCATCGGTGGCTAGACCCGCGAAGGGCGCTCCCGGTTGCCCTTCCGGCGGCACGCATCTCGCGTTGTAGGTTCCCGGGCCCCCTCGTAGAGTCACCAGCCATGTTTCTACGTCTTCGCATGCGCCGAGCGCTGCCGGCAGCAATGCTCGTGACAACGCGGCGGTCAGCGCTCCTCGTACCACCCTTGCCGCACTCGACAACGACGAGGCGGCGCCCGTGGAGGAGACCTCGCCGCACGGCCTGGCCCTTGAGCAGTCGCCAGCCGGTGCCGGCGCCACCCAAGCGGCCCGGCGTGAACTGAGCGAGGACGACGTGGTCGAAGTCGTAAAAAGCGGAAGCGGCCGAACGACTGGATCCTGCAGCGCAGTTGACCGCTCCCGCGCACGTTTTAAGAGAGCGTTTGATCTAGGTGGATTGCCCGTTATCTTCTAGGAAGTTCCTCGCCAGGTAGGGGTGGTCTGGTCTGCTATGCGCCGGACGAGGTTGCCGACCGAGGCGATGTGAATCATGGCTTGCGAGCTGGCTGGCGCGACGAAGGAATCTTCGCCCAGTTCAATTACGACCTCACCGCCATGGCCCGTGTGAAGGAGGGGCGCAAGCCCGAGCCGACTGGCTCCGTCATCGCCGTCCAGAGTGTCAAGACCTCCACCAACGTGTTCCCTGGCCAGCCAGGGAACCGATGCCGCGAAGAAGATCGTCGGCCGGAAACGGGGCATCCTCACCGACACGATCGGTCTCATCCTCGCCGTGACCGTCGCCGGCGCCAGCCTCTTCGAGAACTTCATGGAGATACGCCTCCTCGACCAAGCGAAAGAAACCTGGCGGCGTAGTAGAAGTAGACGGTGCCGTGGCCGGGGAACGCGTGTGGGAGGTATTTCCAGGGGATTCCGGTGCGGTTGAGATAGAGAACTGCGTTGAACACGTCACGTAAGTCGACTTGGGCCGGCTTTCCGGTGGGTCGGCGTTCGAGCCGGGCGTTCCGCTAGGCCGTCAACGTCGGCTCGATCAGGGCCCATCGGGCGTCGGACAGGTCGCTGGGGTACGGTTTGCGCTCGCTCACGGCACAGCGTGATCACGACCAAGGCGGAAATCTCTGCTCCGCAGAGGAATGGGAGATTCTGCCGCGCCTTCACGTCAGACCGCGTTTGAGATCTGCCGTGGAGCCGTAGGACCCAGCTCAGGTCGAAGGACCGGAGGGGCGGTCCCGCTTTGGTGATCGGTAGGGTCGGCAGGCTGGAGGGCATGTGATGTTGCAGGTTCTGTACAGCGGGGCAACCAAAGAGCTCGAGCTCTCTGGGACGCGTCAAGGGCTCTTGGCGCTCGGGCAGTTGCTGCGGGGGAAGGCCGGAAGCTGTGATCTCTCGGAGAGACCGCACCCCTTCCCCTACGAGAGGTCGCTGTCCAAGATCGTGTTCCGGGAGGATCCGGAGCGCGACACCGCTTCGATCATCACGGAGGACCAGGTCCTGCGGATCCAAGGAGGGCGGAAAGCTCTCGACCTCCTCGCCGACAACATCGAAGACTTCGCCTGCGAAGCAGATGCAAGCGATCATTGCCACGTCGACTCCCCGGCATGCGACTACATCGCGCCGGAATCGGACCCACTGGTGATCGCGTTCATGACGTGAGCGGAGGGCCTTCGGCCACACGGCGGTTGAGTCCGCAGACCTCAGCGCGAGAGAGCGCCCCTGGGCCTGGTCGGGTTGCCGGTCGGCCTCGGGTGAGGCGACGGACCATGACGCCGATCATCGCCCAGCGGATCATCGTCTCCGAATGGGTGGGGTTGGTCCCGTAGTCCCTGGCCAGACGCCGGTGAGCCTTGAGCCACGAAAAGGTACGCTCCACCGCCCACCGCTTGGGCTGGACCTGGAAACCGCGCTGGTCAGTGGCTTTTCGGACGATCTCCAGATCACGGTCTCGGATCTGGGCGGTCCACTCGCCCAGGCGGCCGGCGAAGCCCTGGTCGGCCCAGACCTTCCGGACCCCGGGGTGATCGAGCCTGGTCCACAACAGCGGCCGCTTCGCGCCGTCGCGGTCCTGGATGCTCGCCGCGACGACGTGGACGGACAGGAGAAGGCCGAGGGTGTCGGTGACGATGAACCTCTTGCGGCCTTTCACCTTCTTACCCGCGTCGAAGCCCCTGGTGGCAACAGGGACGGTATCGGCGGTGCGGACGGACTGCGAGTCGATCAGCCCGGCGCTCGGCTCCGCGTCACGGCCGTCGGCTTCACGGACCTTGCCACGCAGGGCGTCATGGATGCGCTCAAGGGTGGGTGGCCGGCGGGAGAAGCATCCGCGGCGGCGGATCGTGGATGCGATCTCCTGCGTGGTCCGGAGAGGGTGTTCCTGGCGGCAACTGCCGAAGGACTTCGCTCCGTGGCCGACGGCGTACTGGTACTTCACCCGGTGGCACGACGACGGTTCGGCCCCACCCGCCGACGGCAACAACGGCTCCACCAGCGCCCACTGCTCATCCGTCAGGTCTGACGGATACCCACCCCCAGGACTACTCACTGTGAGCTCGACGAGCGCCTCAGCAACGGGATACGGCAGATCTCAAACGCGCTCTCAGCTTGTTCTTTATGGTTTGAGCCGCCTGACAGCGTGCGACAAGGCCAATCCAGTCCCTGAGTAGGGTTGTGGCCATGGCCAAGGGAATGGGGCGACAGCCCAAGGTGGATCTGGACAGTGGCGTCGAGGACGCGGCGATGCTCATCCTGGAGTGGCTCGGCGAGCAGGGTGTAGGTGCCATGATCCGGGTCGACGCGGAGCGGATGCGGGACGGTCAGCCAGCGTGGACATTCGCAGCCTCTGGTGGGCCCTTGGACGGTGGGATGAGGGCCGATGGGGCCTCGGCCGCCGAGTGCATGGGCAGGGCATTGCTTGGGTTGCGAGAAGCCGGCCTGGTCGTTCCTTTCTGAAGCCGTGTTCAGGGTCTGAGCTGGTCACGTTCGGTGATGCTTTCGGGGCGTCTGGCGGTCTTGCCGACGTCATGGCGGGTGGCGGGGTGACGGTTCTTCGAGCCGGGCGGCCTGCCGGGACCGGGCCGGTTGGGTTTCGGTGCCCGAGCCGGACAGGGCAAGTTCGGGCGGAGGTTCCTGAACCCCCGGCGGACCCGGGCCGGGGTGAGCCGACCGGGCTCGGCCGCCTTCTCCCATGGACGACGGAGGTCAGCGACCAGGGGCCGGACGAGGCGGAGTTGGGTGTGGGCGGCGATGATCAGCCAGGTCCACCGGTCCGCCGCCGTGGGCGTGCGGAGCTTCGGACGGGTCCAGCCCAGCGTCTGCTTGATCATCCGGAAGGTGTGCTCCAGATCGAACCTGCGCAAGAACGCCTGCCAGCGCAGATCGACGTCCTCACCTGACAGGCCGGCCGCCGACGACCACAGCCAGACCGGCAGTGGATTATGACCGCCGGGCAGACGGTCGACCTCCAGACGGATCAACGTACCCTCGATGAGCGGGAGTTCGCCGATGTGGTCGATCCATGCCGAGCGCGTAGTCAGCCTCGGGTGAATGCGGTCCCAGGCCATCACGCGAGCGGTGCCGTAGCGGTCAGTGACCTGCACGGTTTCCGCGTCCGGATCGCCCCAAGAATCCGGCTTGGCGAAGCGGAGCTCCTTGCCGTGCTTCGGCGGGCGTCCTCCCTGTGGCGGAGAGATCCAGGGGACCGGGACGGGCTTGCGCATCACACGGTCCGTGCGCATCCGCCCCAGGACCTCCACCGGTAGCTCGGCCAGGAGATGGGCCATGCGCGGAGCGTCGTATCCGGCATCGAAGACAACCAGGATGTCGCGGTCACCCAGCTTCCAGCGGCCCATCTCGATGAGGTCGGTTACCACCCGGCGGACCTGGGCAACGGTGACATCGTCGGCCGGCCCCAGCCGCAGCGCATCCAGGATCTGACACCACGAGGTCCGACCCGACTCCAGCGCGGCGACGAACGAGTAGGGCCAGCCGGGCACGAACTGGTCCGAGGAGCGTCCGCTCCGGCCGTAGACGTGACAGAACAAGCGGTCCGCACTCGTCGGCGCGTCCGGCCGCAGCCAGTGGGTGACATCCACTGCCAAGACCAGGCGCCCGTCGGCGGCCTGCGGCTGCGGCAGCCCAGCCAGCACCTGCCGCAGCCGCGACACATCGACGTTCCCGCCGTTCAAGGCTTCGTACATCGCGCCGTGCCCGCGCCGGTGCTCAGCGGTCAGCGTGAGGTCGACCGGTGTCTTTACCGACCCGTCCGCACACAACAGGGCGTCGGTCAGCTCGAACAGCGTGTCCCCGCGCGCAGTCAGGCAGTCGAAGAAGGCCTCCAGGAAGTGTGACGCCACCGCGAACGCTTCCCGCCGGACATCGTGATGCAGCAGACTCATTCCCCTACGGCCTTCGTACTGGTCAAGTGCCTCTTTGGTCGGAGCACATGATCAGACGGAGGCCGTGTTCACGTCCCCAGAATCCTCGTACGAGCGATCACGTTCGGGACATCGTTCGAGGTCAGACCATAAAGAACAAGCTCAGAAGGGTTTCCGGGCGCAGAAGCGGATGAGACGGGCAGTCGGGCTCGCGTCCGCTTCTGGGATGTCCGACATCTACAAGGTGAACTGCGTCGAAGTGGGGCACTCAAGTAGGCCGCACAACGGCCTTGACCCGCATAAACGCCCTCTCGGCGGGCCTTAAGTCCGTTTCTGGTAGCGGCCTCGTCCGGGTTGCGTGAGGAAGCCTTGGCGGGTGAGGCGTCCGAGACGGCTGCGAGTGATGTTGACGGATGCCTCGTCGGTGGGCATGGCGAGGAGTTCGTGCAGTTCCCGGGCTCGGAACTCTTGGTCGGGGTGCTGGTTGAAGGCGTTCACGACGACCTACCGCCCGGGTGCGATGGTTCCAGGGTAGGGCGGACTGTAGATGGGTGACGCCGCGCAGAGCCTCAGCCGCAAACAGGACCCGCTCAGGCCGCAGGTGTCTCGGGACCCCCACCTCTGGCGGCTGCGTGCGTGCCGGCGAGCGGATCTGATCGTCAGTCGGTCCGCGACACGGCCTCGACCACACTGATCTGATGGATCTTGCGCCGACGCGGGCTGCAGTGGACATCGACGACGTCCCCTACCCGGAACCTGTCCTTGAGCTCAGGGTTCGCTGCGCGTGAGAACATCGGCCGGCTCCACTGGTCGACCTCGAAGGACCAGGCTTTCCGCGTCGCCGGGTCCTCGATGGAGCAGCAGTAGTGCGTGACATCCGTGTACGGGTCGTCGTAGTGGGTGTCGTAGTCCCAGCGTGAGATGACGGCACCGCGAAAGCTCGCCTCGTCGGGAACCGCCAGGACCCGGCGGCGGGCCGGCAGCCACAAACCCCACAGCAGTACGCCGGCGAGCAACGGAGCGGTGTCCCATTCCCAGGCCAACGCCGGGTGGTGCGCGGTCAGGGTCACCGCGACCAGAGCGCCAAAGGCGGCACACACGCCCACGGCCAGCAGCACGAGCTGCCACAGGTGTCCCCAGCGCGGGGTGTCCAGCGGCCCGGCGTCCACGACGTGCCACGATCTGCCGTACGAGGACCAGATCCGCTGCGGCTCGCGTACGGGAAGCGCCGATTCGGGACCAGCCGCTCCCACCTCGCGTTTGGGCAGCCGATGCTCTCCAGCGCGGTCGTGGACCCGCCATTTGCGCGCGGCCTGCCGTCCGGCTGCCGTCAATCTGGGCCCGGATTCGAGCGGGACGTCTGACAGCGGCACCAGCCCCAACAGGCTGAGCAATAGGACCGATTTGAGAATGCCCCGCACCGACTCGGGACTGAACGAAACGCCGGCCCACAGGGCGCCGAAGCAGGCCGCGAGGGCCGCGCCCCGATACAGCAGCGTCAGGTACTTGTTCCGAGCCGGCCGTATGAGGCCAAGAGCGGTCGCCTCGTTGCGGACACTGTTCTGAAAGCCGCGCCACCATACCCAGAACTCGTCGCCGTCGCCCGGCCCGAGGGCGCCGATCGGCACGCGGTCGACACCGTTTCGGCAGCGCCGGCGGATCCGTTCGACCACCAGTTCCTCGACGGGCCGCAGCGGCGCCGAGTCGGCGGTCTGCGGGACGATCCGTACGGTCACCGTGCCGTCGGCTTTCTCTTCACCCTGCAGTCGGCCCGTGCGGACCATTTCGAGGGCGGTGGTCTCGATGCCCTTCGGAGTTGCCTCCCCGTCTCCCATAAGCAGGTTCACCACACCCGCGGTCAGCATTCGATATTTCATACACCCCCCAGAAATGTGACCGAGACGACTGTAGATGCTCTTGGGGATCACCGCATCGGGGAAATCATGCAGCCGAGGCATCGTCGAAGCTGATGTCCGAGCTGAGAGCCACGAGATGTTCACCGCTGCCCCGTTGAAATAACGGGCTCAGCGCGTGCGTGGATCTCTGCAGCGATTCAGCTGCGCGGGCGCCCTGTCGCCTTCCTGCGCACCAACGGGACCAGCGTCTCGGCCGGGCCACTGGTGAGACTCCGTCAGTTCGGGGCCCCGTTACTGTGGGGCCGCCTGCGCAGGCGCGCAGTTGAGGGGCTTCGCCGAGGGGGGTACCAGGCATGTCAGAGGGGTTGGCCCAGTGGGGACCAGAGCTTTTCATGACGCGGGAACGGGAGCTACGCCGCGGTCTGGCACCCGAGAACGACGTGGGAAGGGACATCGCGCAAGGGGGGTTCGAGCCCTGCCTGCTGACCCTTCTGCGCCTGTCGGTGGGCAGGCACTCGAACACCGATCTCACCCGTGGGTGGTTCCCAAGGGCGCTTGCCCGCACCGGCCACCTCGTCCGTGCGGCTGAGCTGGCGTACACGATCAGTGACGAGCTCAAGCAGGGTACGGAACTACTGGCGCTGGTGCAGGCCGCGGCGGGCGCGGGAGACCTGGGCGGCGCTCAGGCGCTGGCCGAGTCGATTCCTCTACGGCAGGTGCGGGACCAGGCACTGGTCGCCCTCGTGCCGGCGTGGGCCCGTGCCGGTGAGCGTGACCGGGCCGTCGCTCTGGCGGAGAGGATCCGCTACCCGCACAACTGGGGGTGGGCCTGGGCCCTGTTGGCGAAGGCGGTGGCGGACAGCGGCGACATCGATGAGGCGCTCAGGTTTGCCGCTCGCGCCGACGACGTGGTGAGTTCTTACGCCGCCGACGGGACGGAACAGGTGCTCGCGCTCCTCGTGGAGGTGGCCGTCGCCGGCGGCGACCATGACCGGGCCGCTGCACTTGCCGACCGCGTGGAGGACATCACCCGCTCCCGCGACTCGACAAGGTGGTCCGAACCACGGCCCCTGGCGGTGGTGTTGGCCCGTGAGGCGCTGGCGGGAGACCTTGACCGGCTCGATGCTCTCCTGCGCACCCCGCCCGGACCAGGCGTCGGCGCCGGGGGCACGGTATGCGGGTGGGCGCTCGGCGAAGCCGCCGAACAAGACATGGTGGTCCCGGAAGGAGACGTGGACGTGGTGGTCCCGGAAAGGGACTTGGACCAGGCTGCCGTTCGCCCGTTCCCCTCCGGCTCCCCGCTCGACGCCTGGGACATGGCCTGTGTGCTGGACGCGGTCGTTCACAGCGCCGACCAGGACGTGGTCCTGGCCCTTGCCGACCGGGCCGAGACAGTGCTCGAGACCGGCGACGGCCGTGATCACGACATTCTGCTGAGGTCCTTGACGCTCCTGCTGGCCAGGCATGGGCAGGTCGAGCGGGCCATGGCCCTCGCCGGCCGTCTTGACGCCGATCTGTCCGTGGCGCGGCAGGCCGACATCGTCGGAGAACTGGCCCGGTCCGGTGACACGGGCGGTGCCGAGGCTCTCGCCCACACGATCAACGACCGCAAGGCACAGGACAGGGCGCTGGTCGAAGTGGTCCGGGAGCTGGCCCGGGGTGGCGATCCAGGCCGGGCCGAGGCTCTCGTCCACTCGATCGGCGACCGCTGGGCGCAGGGCGAGGCACTGGTCGCGGTCGTCCGGGAGACGGCCCGGCACGGCGATCACGCGCGGGCCGAGGCTCTCACCCGCTCGATCGCTCACCGCGCGACACGAGCCCGCGCCCTGGCCGCACTCGGGGAGTTGTCCGAGCCGTCCCACGCCCGCAGGCTCGCCGCGCAGGCCGTGAGGGTTGCGGGCGACTGGGATCCTGTTCTGCCGGTCCTGGAGCGGATCGTGCCCCGTTCCTTGGCAGTCGTCGCCGATCGGACGATGAGCTGATCCGGGGCAGCCTCCTGATTGTCAGTGCTGCCTGCGAGACTCGTTCCATGATTCCGAAGCTGCCCTTGCACAGCCCTCGTTGGCTCGACCTCGACGGTGTGAAGGTCGAAGAGGTGAAAGCATTCCTGGAGCAGTTGTCGTCCGCGGCTGTCGCCGGGAGCGGCGATGGCTGGAGGCAGACCTGGACGTACCTGGCCGGCGGTCTGATGGACGACGGGACCGTCTTCGACGGGGCCTATGCCGCTCTGCCGCATCTCGTCGAGGCGGCAGCGGCCCTGCCTCCGGGACAGACCGCCGACTTCTGGGTGGACTTGGGATGCATCGTGACCGCGGAGGACAGGCCCCCCGTTCCGGCCGATCTCGAGACGGGGTTCGGCGCCGCACTGCGTCTGGCCGAGCGGGCGGCCACCCGAAGCCTCCTTGCCGCCGATACTGCTCCGCTGGTCTATGCCCACCTCGTGCTCGCCTGCGTGGCATTCGCCGGCCACCATATGGGCGAAGCGCTGTGGCGGTTCCCCGATCCCCGGGAAGCTGACCTCCTGCTGATATGTCCCGAGTGCGAGAGTGATACCGAGATCCCCGACTTCTTCGTCGACCCGGCACGTCCGCCCGCCGAGGCTCCGGGGCTCCCTGATCCCGCCCATGTCAGGCAGGGAGAACATACCTGGGGCGAGGTCGCTGCAGCATTGCGCGAGGAAGCGGTGGGCGAGGAGTGGGAGCCCTTCCTGCGGGTGGCACGCGAGGTCGCGATGGCCGGCGTGCCCCCCGAAACTCCGGGGCAAGCCGTCCTGTGTCTGCTCGTCGGCATGGTGGCGGTCGTGGGCACCCCGCAACAGGACGCAAGGGAGTTGGCCCGCCAACTGATGGCGCTCACAGGAGACTTCCGCTGCTGGGACTGCGAGCGGACGTGGACCATCGCCGACGGCCTGGCGGAGAACCCGGCCGGTGCAAGCCCCCGGCACCGGCCGACAGAGGCGCGGGCGGACGCCGACGAACCGGCCGACACGGTGGAGTCGGCGGCGCCCGGACGAACAGGTGAAGCGGCGACTCGGTTCCGGCAGAACGGGAACGCGGTGCTCGCGGCCGACGGCACCCCCTGGGGCCGTATGTCGGTGTTCTCCGATGCTGCGCCGGGTTCATCCGGGGGTGTCGACGCGCTGGCGGTGGTGTCCTGCCCGGGTCGGCCGACGCTCGTGGCCGGCGCCGGAGACAGGGGCGTGGTGTGCCTGTGGGACGTGGCCGACGCCCGGCTCGTCCATGCCCCGCTGCCAGGACATCGTGACCGTATCCGCTCGATGACGGCCCTGCCCCTGCCCGACGGCCGCGTCCTTCTGGCGAGCGGAGGCGACACCGGGACGATCGCCCTGTGGAACCCCGTCACCGGGCAGCCGATCCGCGAACCGGCCGGGGACTGGCCTGGCGGGGTGACCGGAATGTGTGTCGCCATCGTCCCCGACGGCCGCACCCTGCTCGTCACCGCCACCCCCCGAGGCGCGGTCCGGCTGTGGGATCCGGAAACCGGTGAGTGCGTCGGGCGCCTCAACCCCTATGGCAGTCCGATCCAGTCGATCGCCGCCGTCCCGATCTCCGCCGGCCACACACTGATCGCGGCCGCGGACACCGCGGGCCGCCTTCATGTGTGGGACCCGGCAGTCGAGGACCCCTGGGAAAAGGGCGCGGCCGTGCAGTTGAGCGCCAGTGCCCTCGCCGATGCCGACCACCGGGTGGTAACCGTGGCGGCTGTGCCCACACCCGACCGAACCATGTTGGCCACCGGAGACAACCAGGGCGTGGTCATGCTGTGGGACCTTGCCACCGGTGCCCCGATCGGCGACGGTCTGCCCGCCTCGACAGGCACCGGGGGCCTGCCGGTCATCACCGCCTCCACCCTGCACGACGGCCGCACGGTCCTGGTCACCGGCACCCGTCACGGCCACCGGCTGCGGGTATGGGAACCGGAGACCGGCGCGGTGGGGTACATCGCCCTGGATGTGGTGCTCACCTGTCTGGCCACCGCGGGTCCGGACCTGATCGTCGGGCACGACCGCGGGGTCCTCAGCCTCCCGCTCACCAGACGGTGAACGCGTTCAGCCGAGACCCGTCCCACCCTGTCGCGCGGAACCTCGGGACGGATGCCGAGAACCCGCGCGACAGGCCGGTGCCTGTGGCCCGAACCTCGCGGATACCGCCGCCCCACCGGGCACATCCCCCTTCACCGCGCACGCCAAGGAGAGCCTGTCCAACACCGTCCACGAGGCACAGGCCCGGCACGAGACCGACGTAGGCCCCGAGCACCTCGCACTCGGCCTCATCGCCATGAAAAGCGGGCGGGTGCCCTCCGTACTGTCAGCACTCGGTGCGTCAGCCCCGGCGCTGCGAACCGCGATCATCGACCGCTACCGCCAGGCGAGCTGATCCCGTTCCCCATCCATCGCCGACTTCCGCATCCAGCATCACCTTGCGCGGGACCGGATCACCGAGATTTTCAGCAACCGCACGTCTCAACCCATCCGGTCGCCACGTCACAGACCTCCCTGGCTGCACGCTCCGCATTGCGGGGGCGGGAACGGTTTCCGCGCGACCGTAGTCGACGAGTCCCCGCACGAGCCTCTCCGGCCCCGCCCACAGACATCGCACGTACATCCGCCAGCTGAAAACGCTCTCGTACACACCGTTGCCTCGGTCTGCGTCCCTCAGCGCTTGGTCGTGCAGGTCGGGTCCGGCAACCGGGATGAAGTAGGCGCCACGGGTGGTCAGTACGTTCTTCAGTGTGCCGAGCAAGTTCTCAAGGTGACCGAGCGCTTCGTCGGAGTTGTCGGTCAGTTTGTCGACCTCATCGAGCACGATCACCGGGTGCACCAACAGCCGACGCCGCTCTCGGCGAAAGCGGCGTCGCCGCCTTGCGGCAGGTCCCTGAATGCCACCGAGAAGCTGAATGATCCGAATGAGGTCCTGTTCGACATCCATCTCGGAGTAGTCCAGGAACGTGGCCTCCGTCGAGCGCGCGCTCGTCCGGCCGCCCGTCAGGCTCAGCGCGGGTGACACGGCGGCAAGAGGCCCTCTCTGCATGCCGAATCCCATGGTTCCGCCCTGCTCGTTGCCCTCCGAATGAATCTGCTTGAAGGACGGCGACGTGCGGTGTATGCGAGTAGCAAGGCTTCCTGGACATCGTCCGGCAGTTGCCTGAGCAAGCCTTGTCGTCGAGCGTCTCGAAGATGCGCCGGACGACAGCGAAGAGCAGTTGGCCGCCTTCCATCTTCCGTGCGATGTTCAAGTGCACCGTCAACAACCTCTGCATGCTGGTCTGTTGGTAGTGAGACGCAACGGCTGAGAGCGCCTGAAGTACGAGCGTCGATTTGCCAACGCCCCGGAAACCGCTGACCAAGAAGGTGCCACCGTGTGAGTAGACCAGCCGCTTCCGCAGTGTTGCGACGAGGTCTTCGCGGCCGAGTACGGGTATCGCCTCGTCATCGACGGGCAAGGGCTCGTGGATCTGGCCGGCGGAGTAGCGGTCAGGTCACGGCTCCCCGGCAGGGGACTGCGTCATGCCGACTTGAAAGCCCTGAGTGCCGCCTGGAGCACCTCAGGAACGGCCTCGGGCGGGATGGCACGCATGGCTACGTAGGTGGGAACGAGGGTCACAATCGCCGCGAGAGCACACCTGATGATGCCGATGACATCGGCTTCTGCGGCCTTGTCCATGGCTCGCCAGGCGATAAGCGCAAGGACCAGCAGGGCCACAAGGAGGAGAGCGATCATGTTGAGTGGACTCCTTCGACACGAGGGGCTTCACCTCTCGGTCCCGGGCTCCAGCCGTACCGGCAAAGATTCTTGAGAAATACCCACCTGCTTTTGGGCTACCTGGCGGCCCTGCTCGGTAGCCAGGCGCTTGGCCTTGCGGCGGACGCCTTCACCGAAGGCTTCCGGGTCGGCGGTTCCGGTCACGGCGGCTGCCTTGGTCCAGGTCGTGCCGACGCAGGTCGTACAGCGACAGTCCGTCGCCCAGGCCGGCGTCCAGGGACAGTACGCGGCCGTGCCGGGTGCGCCGCTTCCACAGCGGCACCAACTGCCGACGCACGGTACGGTCCTCGGCTTTCAGCGCGCCGAGAGCGGTGTTCGGCAGATAGCCCGTGTGAAACAGCGGGGCCATCCAGTCTCCAAGCAGCGCCGTCGAGACAGCCTCACGACATCGCTGACCGGGTGGCAGTACCAGGACCTCACGTGGACGATTTGGCCCGACCTGCCAACCAGGCTTGGTCCGCTGAGCGGCACGACATGCGACAGCCCACCTGGTTGCACGGCACAGTCTTGGCCGGAGGTCTTTCCATGTGGTCAGACCTCCTACGACGAGCCGCGGGGCCCCATAGTTGACGGGCCCGGACAGAGGAGATTGCCATGAAGGGAAAACGACTCGGACGCACCGTCGCCGGGTGCACGGCAGCTACCAGCTTGCTGTTCGGCTATGCCGGCGTGGCCAGTGCCAGCACCGCCAGCCCGGCGGACACCGGTGCGACCATCGTCAACGGCACAGCCACGTTCGACACAACGGACGAGAACAAGGACCATGACACAACCCTGACCATCAAGGTGCTGACCGCCAGCGGCAGGACCGCCGCGACGGCCGTCGGCGACTTCGGTGAGTTCACCGACGGCTCCGAGCACCCTATACCGCTGCTCGTGCGGCCGACCGTCACCTGGGACCAGCTCCAGGGCGGCCGGCTGACGTTCCACGTCGACCCCGTCGGCGACGACACCTGGCGGTTCCGCTACAACGTCCTCCTCAACTTCAACGACGGGGACTTCTCGCTGACCCAGGATTCCAACGTCATCTCGCTGAGCGAGGATCACAAGGACTACTCGCACGCCCTCGAGTTCTGAGGCGTCCCAACCCGGGTGAGACCCCACCCCACTGCGCAATCGCAGCATCGCCAACGATGGCAAGCCGCACGACTGGTGGGTGGGCGGACTGCTGAGGCCCTGACGCTCGGGCCGATGCTTCGCCGGCTGCGTCTGCTCTTCTGCAGGGAAGTTCCCAGCTCGGACAGTTCCCGCAGAAAATCCACACCCATTGATCATCGGCGGGCAGCCGTGACGTGGCAGTGGCCGCACGGGTTCTTCGAGTGTGACCAAGAAGTGGGCCCGTGCGGCCTTGACCCATCCTGCCTTCTGCGGCGTCTCGCGTGCACGGCTCGGCGACTTGATCGAAGAGTCGGCCAATCTGTGGCTCGCCCGGCGCGAGTCGGAGCTTCGTGAGCGGCACGGTGCCGAGCGGCAAACGACAGCACGGCGAGCAGAATCACGATGTCTCGAACTCAGACAGTTCCAGGTATCACCAGCCCCGACTCGTACGCCACAATCACCAGTTGTGCCCTGTCCCGTGCCCCCAACTTGCCCATGATCCGGCTGACATGGGTCTTTACGGTGAGCGGGCTGAGTCCCAACGCGTCGGCGATCTCAGGGTTGTTGAGACCGCGTGCAACCAGCGCGAGCACCTGCCGTTCCCGTGCGGACAGCCCGCTCGGCCCGCCCACCGCGGATGTCGTCGTGGCGTTCGGCGCACGCAGGAAGCGGGCGATCAGCCGCGAGGTGGGACCGGGCGAGAGGAGGGACTCCCCCGCGGCCACCGTCCGGATGGCGTCGAGGAGTTCGGCCGGCCTGATGTCCTTCACGAGGAAGCCGGACGCCCCGGCCCGCAGTGCCTCGACGATGTGCTCATCGGTCTCGTACGTCGTCAGGACGAGCACCTTCACTCCCGCGAGATCCTCGTCGGCGGCGATGAGCCGGGTCGCCTCGATCCCGTCGAGGTCGGGCATGCGGATGTCCATCACGATGAGATCGGCCCGCGCCGACCGGGCCAGTGCCACGGCCTCCCGCCCGGTGCCCGCCTCGGCGACGACCTCCATGTCCCCGGCCGACGAGACGAGCATCGCGAAGGAGGCCCGTACGAGGTTCTGGTCGTCGGCCAGCAGTACGCGGATGGTCATCGGACCTCGTCCTCCCGGGACAGCGGCAGTGTGGCGGTCACCTCGAAGCCCTCGGTGGGCCTCGGACCGGCGTCCAGTGTGCCGCCCACGCTACGGGCCCTCTCCCGCATTCCGACGAGCCCGAACCCCGGCCTGCCGTCAGGCGGGCCCATCCCGCCGCCCGAGCCGGCGTCCCCGCCCCTCCCGTCGTCCCTGACACTCACCCGCAGTGCCCCGTCGGCGGTCCATAGACCCACCCGCACGGTGAGGTCCTCGCGGCCACCGTGTCGTACGGCGTTGGTGAGCGCCTCCTGCACGATCCGGTACGCGGCGGCGCCGACGGGCGGCGGGATGCCGTCCGCGCGGACGGACAGTTCGACCTTGGCACCGGCGACCCGGCCGGTCTCCGCGAGAGCGGCCAGTCCGTCGATCCCGGGCAGTGGCCCCCGCATGTCCTCGGTCCCGGAAACATAGCCGGACACGGCACCGGCCCCCACGGCCGTGTCATGCGCCCGCAGCACCTCCAGCGTCGTACGCAGTTCCCCCCTGGCGGTCCGGCAGGTCCCCGCGATGTCGTCCAGTGCCTGGGCGACGGCCCCGCGGTCGAGGCGATCGGGGTCGGCGGTGAGGATGTGGGCCGCCACGGACGTCTGCACGCCGATGAGGGTGATGCTGTGGGCGAGCAGGTCGTGCAGGTCACGGGCGATCCGCAGCCGTTCCTCGGCAACCCGATACCTGGCCTCCTCCTCCCGGGTGCGTTCCGCCCGGTCCGCCCGTTCGACGATGGAGGCCACGTACCAGCGGTAGTAGCGGACGTCGATACCGATGAACAGGACCGCGACGATCCAGCCGGAGATCTCCAGGGACTCCAGCGCCCCCATCGAGTTGGTGACGCCGTTGCCGATCGCTGTCGAGACGACGACGGCGACACCCGTGAGGAGCGTGCGGCGTACGGCGCCGGTCGCCGCGACGGTGTACAGCGCCAGGACGAGCGCGGGGGCGGGCAGGGCAGGGTTGTAGTCGAGGGAGTAGTACGGAGCAACGCAGGTCACCACCCCGAGGAGGGTCACCATCGGACGGTGGCGCCGCCATACGAGGGGCACGTGCCCGGCGAGCAGCAGCGTCCAGCCGAGACGGCCGGGCGGGATCCCTTCGCCGCCCATCAGGGCGATGGCCACGGCGAGGACGGCGACGCCCAGCGCGAGGATCGCGTCGTTGCGGGTGCGGTGCGGTGCGGTCAGCGGTTCGCGGTTGATGGCGGACATGATGCGCGCGACGTGACGGGACTGCCCGCCGCCGGCCGCTTTCTCTGCCGTCGGCCGCTCGCGTATCCCTGTGGTCGTTCCCCGTTCTTCCACGGCTCCATCTTCCGGTAGTCGTGCGGGAACCCGGGTGCGCCTCCGGTAGGAGGGGCACCCGGGCGGGCCCGCCGGATCAAGGTGCTCGATCGGCGTGATCAGGGTGCGCCGACGGTTTCCGTCTGCCGTGGCGGCTCGGTCGGTCCGGCCGGTCCGGTCCGTTCGGCCGGGTCGGGCTCCCGTGACAGCACGCCCGGCCACCACAGCTTCCGGCGCAGGGCGACGCTGGCGCTGGTCACCAGGTACGTCCGTACGAGGAAGGTGTCGAGCAGGACGCCGACGGCGATCACGAAGCCGAGCTGGACCAGTTGCACCAGGCCCATGTTCGTCAGCACGGCGAAGGTCGCGGCGAGGACCAGCCCGGCGGAGGCGATGACGCCGCCGGTGGTGCGCAGTGCGGTGAGAGCCGCCGTGGTGGGTTCCGCTCCTGCCAAGGACTCCTCCCTCATCCGGTGCATGAGGAAGATGCCGTAGTCGACACCGAGGGCGACGAGGAACACGAAGGACAGCAGTCCAAGACCCGGATCGGTGCCTTTGAGACCGAGGAGGGGCTCGAAGACCAGTCCGCCGATCCCAAGGGAGGCGCCCCACACCGCGACGACCGCGACCACCAAGAGCAGCGGTGCGACGAGGCTCCGCAGCAGCACGATCAGGATGAGCATCACGGAGACGAGGACGAGTGGTACGACGATCTTCGTGTCCCGGGCGTTGGTGTCCTCCAGGTCGATCTGCTGGGCGCTGTCCCCGCCGACGTAGGAGCCCTTCAGTTTGTCCCGCAGGGACTTGATGGTGGCGCTCTCCCCCGCGGACTGGGGTGCGCTCCTGGCGAAGACGGAGATTTCGGTCCAGCCGTCTCCCGTACGCCCCTTCTCCGCGCTGCCGACGCCCGGGGTGCCGCGGACGGTCGCGAGGGTCTCGTCGGCGCGGCCCTGCGGGGTGATCACGTCGATGGGCCGGCTGCCGCTGTCGGGATAGGCCTTGGCGAGGGTCTCCATCGCGACGACGGATTCCGGCTTCTTGACGAAGGAGTCCTCCTGCTTGAGCGGTCCCGGCAGGTTGAACGAACCGAGGGCGAGGGCACCGAGCAGTACGGCACCGCTCGCGAGTACGGTCAGCGGCCTGCGTTGGGCGGAGCTGCCCATCACCGAGAACAGGCTGCGTCGACCCTTGGGCGTGCTGCCGAAGGCGGGCACGAGCGGCCAGAACACGCGCCGTCCGAGCACGATGAGGATGGCGGGGAGCAGGGTCATCATCGCGATCAGTCCGCAGAGCACGCCGACGGCGCCGAGCGGGCCCATGCCCTTGCTGCTGTTGAGGTCGGCGGCGAGCAGGCACAGCAGTCCGACGGCGACGGTGCCGGAGGAGGCGAGCACGGCGGGCCCGCAGCCGCGCAGGGCGGCGACCATGGCGTCGTACGGTCGCTCGAAGCGTCGCAACTCCTCCCGGTAGCGCGAGACGAGCAGCAGCGCGTAGTCCGTGCCCGCCCCGAACACGAGGATCGTCATCACCCCCGAACTCTGCCCCGAGACGGTCGTGCCGAAGGCCTGGTTGAGGCCGTAGGCGACACCCATCGACATGAAGTCGGCGATCCCGGCGACGACAAGGGGCACGAGCCACAGCACGGGGCTGCGATAGATCAGGATCAGCAGTACGGCGACGACGGCGACGGTCGTGTAGAGCAGCGGTCCGCCGAGCGAGTCGTAGACCGCGCCGGAGTCGGTGCCCAGCGCGCCGGTGCCGCCTACATCGACGTTCAACCCGCCCTCGTCCTGGGCGACTTCGCGAACGTCGGTGACGAGCTTGTCCTGCTTCACCTCGTCCGCCCCGGGCTCGTTGCTGGCGACCGGGTACATCAGGGTCGTGCCGTCCTTGGACGGAATCCCCTTGGGGGTACCGCCGATCAGCTTGTGCTGCCGGCTGATCTCCGCGACCTGCCTGGCCGCGGTCTTCCGGTCGGCGAGGGTGAGCCCGCCCTCCCGGTGGTAGACGAGCACCATCTCGGTGGTCTCACCCCCGGGCAACCTGTCCTCGATCTTCGCCACCTGCGTCGAGTCGGCGCTCGCCGGCAGGTAGTCGGTGACCTTGTCGTGCTGCACGCTGCCGAGCTTCGCGGCGAACGGCCCGACGAGCGTGATCACGGCAATCCACAGCCCGAGCATCGCCCATGGAACGGCTCGCGCGCGCCCCGTCCTCGTCGTGGTTGTCTCTCCGGCCCTCATTGACCGATCTCCCTCCGGATGACTTCTGCTTCGGTCCCCAGACTTCCGGTGACAACCACGGCTTTCGTCGGGCGGGAGGGCGAGGTGACGCGTACTGCCGGGGGTGGCGGCGGGTGTGGATTACTCCCTGGGGAGTAATCCACGGACGACGCGCCGCCCCGGAAAAGGCGCGGGGAGCCGCGCGGCCGGCCGCCACCGGCCCGCGGCAGAAATCGATCCCCCGCCCCTGTCGAGGATGCCGGTTACCGGTGCATGGAAGCGCGGACCGGCGGACGGGTGGTGACACCACCACATCGCACGTTCAAGAAAGACGCTCCCGCCCGGTACGAGGAACGGCACAAACTCCACGCACGGCGCACTCCTCGCGCGGACCCGCGTTGAGCACTGCATCGCGCACCTCAAAAACTGGCGTGCTCTGACCCGACACGTTGACCGACGCGAGCACACGAGCGGCATCGTCTAAGCCGTCGCCGGACTGTTCTCACACCAGCAGGCCCCCACCCTCCATCAGTGCCTTCGAGCCTGAACACCAACAACGCCACGGCCAGAACAACCCCAAGTCGCCGACGGTGCTGAAGCCAGGCTACCCAGCGATCGGCAGCAGTGGCCCCGCCGGATCCCGTCCTCACTCGGCAGATCGGCCTTCACCCACCCGATCGGCGCCCCGTCGCCGCTGCGTATCGCCATGGCCCTGCCGAGTTGCCGCATCCGGCGGCAGGGGGAGCCGGCGGGCATTCCGTACTCGTTCCTGTCCATGCGAGCCAACGGGCCACAGGTGCGAGAGCTGACCAACCTCAACAAGCGGCCGGACGGCGAAGGCTTCAGTCGTGCTCCCGAAGCCCCGCGTCCGAGGATGTCCGCGGGACCATGTGCTGGGGTCCGATGACGGACAGGAGCTGGAGTTTTTCGTGGCTTTCGCTGCCGGGGACCGCGGTGTAGACGAGAAGGACGTGTGACTGCTCGGGATCGAGAAGCGTCTGGCAGTTCAGTTCCAAGACGCCGACCTCGGGGTGCACGTAACGTTTGGCGCCGTTGTAGTGGATGCCGATCTCGTGTTCTCCCCACACGGTGCGGAATTCTTCGCTGCGGGCGAGCAGCAGATCCATGAGCTGAGCGGCCCGTGAGCCGGGTCCGCGGCGTGTGACCATCTCGCGCAGTCCGGCGGCGAAGACGCGGGAGTGGTAAGCGTGGTCGTCGGGATGGTACAGAGCCCGGGTGGCCGGGTCGGTGAACCACCGGTAGCCGATACTCCGGGCCGGGCCGGTGTACCTGGTGGTGTCGCCGGTGAGTGCGACGCCGAGCGGGCTCTGCCGCAGTGTCTCGCCGAGTTCCGTGACGATCTCGGCGGGCGTGTCGGTGAGCCGGTCGAAGATGCGGAGCAGGCCGGGACTGATGTGTTCGCTGATCGGACCTCTGGCGGGTGGGTGGTGCCCAGCGAGGCGGAACAGATGGTCCCGTTCGTCGAGGGACAGCCGCAGTCCCTGCGCGATCGAGGCGATCATCTGCTCGGACGGATGCGGTCCGCGCTCCCGCTCAAGCCGGCTGTAGTAGTCGGCGGAGATGTGGCACAGCGCGGCAACCTCTTCACGCCGCAGACCCGCGGTTCTGCGCCGTTGCCCGCGCGGGAGACCGACGTCCTCAGGCTGGAGCGACCCTCGACGGTGGCGCAGGAACTCGGCGAGTCCGGTTCGATCGATCACTACGGCTTCCCCTCTGCTTCCGGTGCTGTTCCAGCCTGCCACCAACGCCGGACAGCAGCCTCGGCCTGTTGATCCCCCCTTCGGGCCGCACCCGGCCAGGCCCGTCTTCCTGGGATCGAGAGGCCGTGGATATCCCCACGGACCAGGAGCAACCTGAGATCAGATCCACTGATCCACGCAGACCAGGAGCAGTACATGGCACGCACACAGCCGGACATCACCGTTGCCGGTCTTTCCGGGAAACTCGCCGTCGTCACCGGCGCCAGTGACGGGGTCGGCCTCGGCCTGGCGGCCCGTCTCGCCGCCGCCGGCGCCGAGGTCGTCATGCCCGTCCGCAACCCCCGCAAGGGCACGGCGGCGATCGCGAAGATCAAGCAGCAGCACCCGGAAGCGGACCTGTCCCTGAGGGACCTCGATCTGTCGTCGCTGGACTCGGTCGCCGCGCTGGGCGCCATCCTGCGCGGTGAGAAGCGCCCGATTCACATTCTCATCAACAACGCCGGGGTGATGACTCCGCCGGAGCGGCAGACCACCGCCGACGGGTTCGAGCTGCAGTTCGGCAGCAACTACCTCGGTCACTTCGCTCTCGTAGCCCACCTGCTGCCCCTGCTCCGCGCCGGCCGCGCACGCGTGACCTCACAGCTCAGCATCAGCGCGAACGCGAACGCCATCAACTGGGACGACCTGAACTGGGAACGCTCCTACCACGGCAGCCGCGCGTACAGCCAGTCCAAGATCGCGCTTGGCCTGTTCGGACTGGAACTGGACCGGCGCAGCCGATCCGGAGGCTGGGGGATCACCAGTAACCTCGCCCATCCCGGCGTTGCCCCCACCAGTCTCCTGGCCGCACGCCCCGAGGTCGGCCGGGCACGAGACACCGCCGGCGTGCGCCTCATCCGGGCCCTGTCCCGCCGCGGCATCCTCACCGGAACCGTCGAGACCGCGCTGCTTCCCGCCCTGTTCGCAGCCACCTCGCCACACGCACACGGCGCACGCCTCTACGGCCCCAACGGGCTCGGACACCTGTCCGGCGCCCCGGCCGAACAACCCGTCTACTCCCGGCTCCGCAGCGAGAACGACGCCCAACGCATCTGGCAGATCTCCGAAAACCTCACCCACGCCTCCTTCCCGGCCGACCAGCACGCCCACCCCGGCCCGGGAACGACAAGGGTGTGGCATGCCGACGGGACCGCCGACTAGGGCCAACGAGTGAGAGGCGCACGACGAACGGTGTGCCGACGCGATGGCCAACAGCCTCGCCACAGGCTCTCATCACCCTCATCACGCTGACCGTGACCAAGGCCACGGCGGCTCGCACCGCCAGGAAGTCGGGCCGCTGAACTGGGATTCGCCCCGGTGGGCACAGGGTGAGCGAAGAATCCGCGCAAGAGCATCACACAGGGCTCACACAGTCTTTCGGGGACGCCGATACCGTTGCTGGCTGCTCGATCTTCCGTTCGAAGTCAGGAACACAGCTGATGGACTACTGCACCTCATGTCGCCGGCACCTCAACGGCGCCCTGGTGTGCCCCGGTTGTGGCGCCTACGCCCCCGACATCGAACCGGCGATCACACACGACCACGGCACACAGGCAACACGTACCTTGGCGGCGCCGTTCCGACCGGAACCGGACGCGTACGACTCGGTCACGAACGTCGAAAGCATTGAAGAGGCCGAGGACGTCACCGTCGACGAAGCCGCCATACCCCTGTCCGACGGGCGAGCCGCCCGGCGCCGGCAGCAGGCGCGCTGGAAGAAGACGCAGCGTCGGGCCCTGGTCGCGACCGCCGTCGCGCTCGTCGGCGGCGGGCTGACCGTCGCGGCGACGGGCCGTGGCTCCGGTCACGACACGAGCCGGACGACAGCGGCTACTGACCTGTCGAGTCTGGACGTCGGTCCGACGACGGACCAGCCCGACGGCATCACGTCGACCGGGCCGGGCACGGGCAAGCACCGGAAGTCCTCCGCCGATGACACCCGGTCCCCCGCGACGGACGGCGGGTACGGGCATGTTGCCGGCACCGCGCCCCGATCCGTTTCGGAGGCACACTCCACCGCGGCACGACACCCAACGCCGACACCGACCACGCGGACGTCGACGGCGAGCACGCTCTCCGCCGACTCCGCTACGTCGTCCACGGACCCGGCGACCGCGACAGCGACGCAGCCGTCCTCCTCCCCTGCCGTCGGCGACACGACGTCGGACTCCGCCGGATCGACGTCGTCCTCGGGTTCTTCTTCGAGTCAGTCCTCGGCCGACTCCTCGCAGTCGAGCTCCTCGCAGTCGAGCACGGGCTCGTCGGCGGGTTCTCCCTCGGAGATCTGCGTGCTCGGTCTACTCTGCGTCAGCTGATCCGGTGTCCGCGGCCGGTGTCCGCCGCGACCTCGCGCTCGCGCGAACGGCACCGGGTTCGCGCTGACATGAGGTTCTGGACACCGCCCGACTCGAAGGAACCCGCCGCCGTGGACTACCGACTCGAACTCGTTCCACTCCCGGTCACGGACGTCGACCGTGCCAAGGCGTTCTACGCCGATCGCCTCGGCTTCAAGGTCGACCTCGACTTCAGCCCGGACGATTCGTTCCGCGTCGTCCAACTGACGCCGCCGGGGTCGGCCTGCTCGATCGCCATCGGTGTCGGTGTGGTCGGCACTCCCCCAGGTTCGGTCAAGGGCCTGCACCTGGTGGTGGACGACATCCGCGCCGCCCGAGCCGAGTTGGCCGGGCGCGGGGTCGACGTCGATGAAGTGGTGGACATGACCGCGCCGGGAAAGCCGACCGTGTCCTACGCTGCCTTCACCGACCCGGACGGCAACGGCTGGACCTTGCAACAACTTCCCCGATGATCGCCGACCGGTGAACCTTCCTGTCCTGCTCCCGACGACGTGGTGCACCGGGAGAAGTGGCGTCTCGCGCTCAATCGGCCAGACACACTCGCCCAGTGGAAGCTGACCGCACCGGTCATCGTGGCCGGCGTCGGCTACGGCGTCAGCACGCCGTTCAGGCTCGGTCTCCAGGAACGAGGGCTGTCCTACGTCCATGCCCTGCAGGGTAAGGAAGTCGCTCGTCCGGAGAACGCCGAGCCCCACCAGCCCGCTTACGGCGGACTCGGACCACCTCCCCTTCCCCACTACCGCACCCCGCCACGAGCCGTCTCCACCCTCGCGGCGCGGGCGAGCGCGGAGCGATTCTCCGAGGTGACCTGGAGGCAGGGCAGCAAGGGCTCGATGACCTCACGGTCCACGGTGCTGGGGGTGCGGCCCGCGGGCAAACAGTCCCTGTCCCTCGAACCATGTCTCGGCGATCAGAGTGGTGGGCGCGGCATCGAGCAATTGCTTGCTCCGCCAGGCGCTCAGGCGAGTCACGGTCCGAACCGCCTGAACCAGATCGAGCCCGCGGTCCCCGCCCGCCGTCAACAACACGCCGAACGGCGGCTCCTCCATCGTTCCTCCAGGCAGGTATGTGGGGGGTGCCACCCGCAGGAGCGGCGGCGGCTGGGACGGCAGCTGGAGCATATGCACTCATGTCGAGCGTCGCTGTCAGGAAGGCGAATCCCAATGGAGATGACCTCCAAGCCGCCGGGACAGGCTCGGGGATGCGGCTCGGGTAACGGCAAGGTCTACAGACGCGGTGACGACCGCGAGTGGCGATCGAAGGGCGGATGTAGATCGACTACTGAGTTGGGCGAAGTCAGGGCACAGTGCAAGGTTTCTATGGCCTCCACGATCCGAGCGCAGGCGTCTGCGCCGTACACGGCCGTCCTGCGCAACTGCTCGAACGCCTTCACGTACAGAGCGATCTCAGATGGCTGGGTGACGTTCGCTTCGGCAGAGAGCAACCGCACGACGACACGAGCGTGTCGTCGTGTATGTCGAACGTCCCTTGCGGCCACAGGGCGCGCTCGCGCATAGACATCGGGATGACGCCGAACGACACGGCGGGAGCGCGCCGACCGTGAGTAGGTGGTCCATTTGGGCAGCCATCGCGTCCGCGTCACCGAGCGGGCAGTAGAGCACCGCTTACTCGATGACGAACACGAACCGGTGCCCCGGTTCGTGAATGATCTGAGGCTGGAGCACCGGTCCGAGGCGATGTGGTCACCCACATCACCAAGGACCGGGCCGCGAGATTCAGCAATGGTCGGTGTTCGTCCCGTACCAGCCGCCCCATGTGTTGGTCGCGTAGTCGTCGTAGTTGCAGTAGTAGTTTCCGGCCTCTGTTATGACCTTGACGGCTTTTCCGGCAGAGCTCTCGAAGTAGCCGACGAAGTGCGAGGCTCTGCCGTCACCCGGCATTTCCTTCCAGCCGCCAGCACCTGACCAGGTGTGCCAAATGGTTCCGGAGGGTGCGACGCCGAAGCACTCGGGGGGCCCATACTGCCAGGCGACGGCGTCAAACCCGTATCCGTTGACGTTTCCCGTGTAGCCGAAACAGGTGGCGGACGCGGCGGACGCGGGTGAGGACGACATCCCCACCACACCGAATGCCGCCAAGGACACTGCCGCGGCGGCGGCCGACAAGCGGAAACGAGACTTCACGAACTCTCCTTCGTTCCGGCTGGTGTCACTGGCTTCTTGCGGATCACAGGCTACGGAGAGCTGATCACGTCTTACAAGCACGGTTTTCCGCTGGCCCGGATAAACGGACCGCATACCTCCGTACAGCGGAAGGAAAGATGGAGTTCAGGGTCGCGACACATTCCCGGCCGGTGCGTGGTGTGCATTGCGGGCCAATCGCAAGGAACCCGTGCCTCCGCATCTCGATCGGAAATCCGGAGGACGTCTTTCCACCGCCCTGAAACCGCCCTAAGGGCTGTCCCGCAAGTGCTGTCGACGTGCTCCTCATCAGCAATCGGTATCGATCCGCTATCCGGTCAGGGCGAGGTTGTGGAGGGTGGGCGATGCCGAGCATGGCGTGGTGGACGCCGTCGCCTTTCAGGCGACAGTCGCGGAGGATTTTCCAGGTCTTCATGCGGGCGAAGGTGTGCTCGACTCGGGCGCGGACCTTGCGATGGGAGGTGTTGTGGGCCTCCTTCCAGGCCGGTAGCTCGGTCTGGTCGGGTTCTCGGCGGTGCGGGATGATCAGACCGGTGCTGCGGTAGCCGCCGTCGGCAATCACGGTGGTGTTACCGACCGATTTGTTGGCTCCGGACAGTTCCCAGGCCTTGCAGTCGTTGCGGTTGCCGGGCACGGGCTGGCCGACGGAAACGACAGGGCGTGAGTCGGTGTCGATGACGACCTGGTGGTTGGTCGAGTAGCGGTAGTTCTTGGACTGCTCCGCCACGCTGTGGTCCCGTGTCGGCACCAGGGTGCCGTCCACGATCAGCACCGTGTTTCTGCGGAAGCGGCTCCGTGGCCACAGCGCGAGCAAGGGCCCGAGCTGGCTCACGATCCGACCTGCGGCAGACTTCGAGATCCCGAACAGGGGAGCTAGCTGCCGCAAGGTCAGATTCGTCCGCCAGTACGCGGCAACCAGTAACACGCGGTCTTCCAGCGGCAGACTCCACGGACGGCCCCTGCAAGCAAGGGGCGGTTCTCCGCGCCGCAGCATGGTGATCAGCTTCCCGAACCGCTTCGGACTGAGCCCGGAGTACGGCGATATCCATGACGGCTCCGACGTCGTGATCACAGCCCCCACAAGAAGATCATCCCAGTCGTGGGCGTGCGATCTGTGCACGGTCCGGCCCTACGGGCTTTGGAGCTTCCGGCCGAGGTCAGTAGAGCCAGCGGTCCAGGAGCCCTGGCCAGAGAAACCCCTCGTAGCCGTTGAAGGCTGCCGGGTCGATCTCCTTCAGCTCCTCGGCCAGCCGGTTCAGCTCGGCGAAAGCCCGCTCTTCCTCCTCTTCGGAGAGGTACCCCGCGGAGCCGTCCGGTTCGCCGAGAGGCTCGGAGGCTTTGACGCGACTGCCGTAACGGTGAAGGACGTTGAGCCACACGCCGACACCCGAGTTGGCGAACCATGCCTCCCCGTCCGGCATGACGAAGTACACCGCCCCGGTCTCTGGCTCGGCGCCGAACCATGACCGCTCAGCTGGCGTATTGGGGTCGGTGTCCTCCGTGAGGCGGTAGAGGGGACCGCGGGACGTGGCCAGGACGGGATCGGCCTCGCTCTGCATCACGACTCGTTCGATAAGGCGCGGAGCTACCGGGATGCCCACCTCGACAAGCTGTGTCTTCATGAACTCCGGGATCCGCCAGCCAGCCACAACGTCCCGTCCGGCTCGTGTGACATGCCCCAAGCCGGCCCACTCGGTCAGCTGGTCATACGTCGCCATCGAACGATCCTCTTCCGTCGGCTGTGGTCCCGACCTGGCAATCAGGCCCACCTGAGCAACCCGGCCACCTCACGAGTTCACCCTCTGTAATGCAGAGCGGTCGCGAGTGCCTCGGCCAGGGTCACGGGCGGACGGCCGATCAGACGGCGCAAGTCGCCAGAGTCGGTGTACATCTCGCCGCGGTTCATACCGCGGTCAGCGTCAGCGAGGACCTCCGCCAGCTCGGCGGGTAGGCCCGCGGCGGCCAGTACCTGGGCGAAGTCGGCCACCGGGAGGTCAGCGTAGGCAACCTCCTTTCCGGCCGCAGCGGAGCTCGCCGCGGCGAGCTCGGTCAGGGTGAAGGATTCGTCGCCGCCGAGCTCGTACACGGCGCCGGTGTGGCCTTCAGCAGTGAGGACGACCGCTGCGGCCTCGGCGTAGTCGGCGCGGGACGCGGCGCTGATCCGCCCCTCGCCCGCCGCGCCGACGACCGCGCCGTTCTGCAGGATCTGCGGCAGTTGGCTGGTGTAGTTCTCCAGGTACCAGCTGTTGCGCAGCAGCACGCTGGGGATTCCGCGGTCTCGCAGATACGCCTCGGTCTCGCTGTGCGTGGCACCGATGACGGTGGTGGCCGTGTCCGCGTGCGTGGTGCTCGTGTACGCCACCAGCGACACGCCTGCGGATGCCGCGGCGTCGATCACGCGGCGGTGGTTGGCGACCCGCTCGCCCACGGGGACCGAGGCCGAGATCAGCAGCAGCCTGTCCGCCCCCGCGAAAGCCTCGGCCAGGCCGTCGGTGTCCGCGAAGTCGGCGCGGCGTACCGTGATGCCCCGGTCGGCCAAATCCTTGATCCCGGCGATGTCCCGGCCGGTCGCGATGATGTCCGCGGCCAGGATCCCGCGTCGCAGCAGTGCCTCGACGGTGAGCCTGCCCAGCTGGCCGGTGGCTCCGGTGACGACGATCGGCATGATGGTCATTCCTTCCTTCCGCGCGTGCCTCGCACGCCTGCCGCGGTCCGTCCGCCGCGGGATGGAACACAGAATGACCTGGACACTCTCTGTTGGGGAGTAGCCACTTCTCGGTAGGGTACTTACCGCAGCGAAAGCATGGAGGTGAGCCGTATGGCTGCTGTCGAGAATGTGACCGGGCCCATGCCGTCATTCGATCCGTACGAGCGCGGCTGCCCGTCGCGGGACCTGCTCGACCAGATCGGCAGCAAGTGGGCGGTCCTCGTGCTGGGCGAACTCGGCCGGAACGGGACCTCCCGGTTCGGTCATCTCCGGCAGGCGCTCGCGGGCGTGAGCGAGAAGATGCTCACCCAGACGCTGCGCACCCTCGAACGCGACGGGCTGGTCAGCCGGACCGTGTATCCAGAGGTGCCGCCCCACGTGGAGTACGAGCTGACCGCGCTCGGCCAGACGCTACGGGAACCGCTGAAGGCACTCACGGAGTGGTCCGTGCTGCACATCGAAGAAGTCATCACCGCCCGCGATGAGTACGACGACCGCACAGAGCGCACCGAGCGAACCGAGCGCACCAGGTAATCAGCGGCCGTCTGGACGACGAAGTCCTCGTCTTCAGGACTGAGCAGGCGGGGACGGCCTCCGGCCCACCGAGGGACCAAGCAAGCCGGACCGATCTCGTTGAACCGGTGAACCACGTCGCGGACCGTGTCCAGTCGGCCTGCACCAATTTCGCGAACACCGGCACCTGGTTCCCGCCGGCCGAGGCCGGCATCATCATCGCGCGCCGGTAACCCACCGAACTGGTGCCGCCCCGGCGCACGATCTGCTGTGGCTTCCGCCCCTCCTGGTAAGACGTCATCTCATTTGGTGAGTCTGCGGTAGCGGATCAGGGTGCAGGCGATGCTGGTGAAGGCGAGGAAGTGGTCGGCTTTGCGTTCGTAGCGGCGGTACAGGCGTCGGCATCCGGCGAGCCAGGCCATGGTGCGTTCGATCGTCCAGCGGTGGCGGCCAAGTCGTTGTGAGGTCTCGATGCCCCTGCGGGCGTGCGGTGGCGTATGCCTCGGCTGGGTAACCCTCGCCGCGGGTGGTTGTAGTCGTAGCCCTTGTCGGCGTGGAGTTTGTGGGGCCTGCGCCGCTGGGGTCCCCGGCGCGAGCGGATCGGCGGTATGCTTTTCGCGAGTGGGATCAATGCCTGGCTGTCATGCGTGTTGGCGCCCGAGATGCCGATGGACAGGGGCAGCCCGGTCCGCTCCGTGATCAAGTAGATCTTTGACCCGTACTTGCCCCGGTCTACAGGATTCGGGCCTGTCAGCTCCCCCTTTTCAGGGCGCGCATGTTGACCGAGTCGATCGCGCACCTGGACCAGTCCAGTTCGCCGCGGGAACCGAGTTCGTCGAGGACCAGGCGGTGGAGTTTGGCCCACACTCTGGCCTTGGTCCACTCGGTGAAGCGCCGGTGAGCCGTCGCGCCGGACGAGCCGAACGACGCGGTCGGCAACTGCTGCCACGTGCAGCCGGAGGTTGCCACGAAGACGATCGCGGCCAGCACTTCGCGGTCGCCGTGCCGGCGCCGACCACCGCCCTGGGGCCGCGACGGCGCTTCCGGCGACACCCGCTGGAACAACTCCCACAACTCATCAGGCACCAGCCGCTCAACGATCCTCGCCATGGTCGGCAGCTGACCTGGCCAAATGAGATGGCGTCCTAACGGCGGTTGGGAAGAACTCCTCCACCCGCCACCTTCATCCAGCCGCCCGCAGCAGCTCGGCCAGCGGCACCGGTGTAAGCGCATCAACGACATGAAGGTCAGCGGACTCCAGCGGGAGGCCGAACGCGCGTTTTCCTGCACGCCGGTCTATCTCGTTCCGCCCTCCCGCGAGTACCCAGACCAGGCCGCTGGCACATTCGGCCCTGTTGAGGTGCTGCCTTCCGTCGCGTGCATCGGTGTCTTCAACTCGACAGCGATCGCTCCTGAGCTCGACCCGGTGCTGCACCGCTCCGTTCTCGCCGTGGCCTGGTTCCAGCCCGTCCCGGGTGTGCCATCGGGCAAGGACGCTGATCATGCGCTTCGCAGCATTCACTGGGAGGAACTGGCCCAGGACTACGAGCTCTAGCGACGCGAGCTGATCACAGCCAATCGTTCGTGGCCGAAACGAGCACAGTTGGCAGACCACGGCCCCGAACCCCGTGCGAGTAGGGATTCGTTACCGCCACGATCGCCCTGTTTGACTTGGTGCAGGGAAGAAGCCGCCGTTTTCGTCGTACCGCAGCAACAGGACGCGATCGTCGGCGTCGACCACAATGGCGCGGGCCGAGTTACTCAGCGGCGGGGAGGTCGTCATGTCCTCCAGTGTGGGAGTCCCCGGCAGAGGGGCAGGACCGTTCGACGAGGTAGGAGCCGATACACGCCGCTTCCAGGTCGCAGTGCTCCGGGGCGGTCTATCGGGCTGGGCCGCGCGGTTCAGCGGCGTCTGGCTGCCGAACTGATCGAGGCCGTCCTTGACCCGCGTGGCTCGAAGGGGACCGCCACCGTTCAGCGTCGGTCCCGCGGCAACCGTGTTCGCATCAGGCCACCGTGCTGGCACGTGCGGAGCTACGGACTTGGACAAGCCGCACTGTCTGTGACCTCGAAGTCCCCAGCACGGCACGATCATCCACGGCATGGAGGCGCTCCTCGCGTTGCGGACGCCGTGCCTGCCCACACTGCCGACGCACCCACGCCAAGAGGCGCGACCACTCATGAAATCCGCGGCCCCTCCTGCTCGCCCACAAGGAGTCTCGCCAGCCAAAGAGTCGCGTTCAGTTCCCAAGGGAGCCCTAGCCGGCAGAACCGATGGGCACCGCCGCTTGGGCATGTGACCCCGGCACCTCGAGCAGCTTTCCGGCGAACACGAAAGTGCGGGAAACGCTGAACGTACGCCACCACTCGGCTAGCCTCGACATTCTTTGGAGCCGAACTGACGTACGGCGCACATCACTTCGGGGGTTCCGTGTCAGAACAGCGGCCGGTGCCAACGGGCTTGGCAATGAACGAGACCGCAGCGCTCCGCCGCACCGGTGCCTCGCCCCTACGCCTCGCCGACCCTGACCACATCGGCCCCTATGTGCCGCTCGCCCTGCTCGGCAGCGGCGGCATGGGACGGGTCTATCTCGCGTGCCCGGCGGACGGCAGCCCTGGTCTGGCCGCGGTGAAGGTGATCAGGCCGGAGTACGCGGACGACCCCGGTTTCCGGCGCCGGTTCGAGCGTGAAGCGTCGCTGCATGAACGGGTCAGCACGTCGCACACACCGCGACTGTGCGGCACGGGCTTCCAGGACGAGCTGCTGTGGATGGCCACCGAGTACCTGCCGGGGCTCGATCTGGCGTACGCCGTACGTGAGCTCGGCGCCCTGGACACGGCCGCCGTCTGGCGGCTGGTGGCGGAGCTGGGACAGGCGTTGGCCGATCTCGCCGCCGCGCGGATCGTGCACCGGGATCTGAAGCCGTCCAACGTGCTGATGTCCGTCGGAGGCGCGCACGTGATCGACTTCGGCATCTCGAAAGCCGTGGACGCCAGCAACATCACCGGCACGGGAATCCGGGTAGGAACTCCGGCCTACATGTCGCCGGAGCACTTGAGGACCGGAAGATCCGACACGGCCTCGGACGTGTTCTCGCTCGCCGGGACGCTCGTGTACGCGGCGGTGAGGCGTGCCCCGTTCGGCGACGGTACCGGAGTCGACGTCATGCATCGGGTGGCATTCGAGGAGCCGGACCCCGAGCTGATCGCCGAGATCTCGGCGGTGGACGCCGCGCTGGGCTCGCTGCTGACCTCCTGCCTGGCCAAGGAGCCCGAACGGCGGCCCACAGGGCAGGACTTGGTCGACACGGCCAAGGAACGCACCGCCACGACCGTGTGGCCCGAGCCGCTGGCAGGCCAACTGATGGCCCGGCAGCAGGCGTACGAGGTGTTGTACCGGCTCCCCGCCGCATCGCGGGCCCGCTTACGCTCCCGGGACGTCAGGCCGATGGCGATGCCGGCCCCTCCAGCTGGGCAAGCCGGCCAACCTGGTCCGGCCGTACTCGAACCCGCAGAAGTGGCGTCCGCCGACGCCTCCTCCGAAGCGCCACCGGCACGCCACCAGGAGGGCAATGGCCGTGCCCGTGCACGGGAGAGGCTGCACTGGGCCATCGCTGCGAGCATCGCCGTCTGCGCAGTGACCGCAGGAGTCTTCTGGTTCAGCCGTCACGATGCCCCGCCCGCCGCTTCCGCTCCCGGCTCCGGTACGGCGACCGGCCAGACGGTGCCCGGCGCCCCCGCCTTATCACCGAGGCCCGGCACATCGGACGCGAAAGCCGCCCCGGGCAAGAACGTGGACGGCGCCGCCGTGAACTCCAACGATGCCGGCACACCCACAGACGGCCCCAGGCCCGCCGCAACGGCGGCCCAAGGCACTCCATCCGCTACCGAGACCACCGCCTCGGCCGCCGCGACGCGCTCTTCAGCGCCGACCAACCCACCCTCCACCGAACCCGCGAGCCCGGCCTGGATCACGGACTGCACGTACTACCAGGGCAACGGACGCACACGCATGGGAGACAGCGGCAAACGTGTGCTCCAGGTGCAGTGCATGCTGGTAAAGCGCGGATACGACGTCGGAAGCACGGGCGTCGACGGCGACTTCGGTGCCGGCACCGAGTCCGCGGTGCAGAGTTTTCAGAGCGACAAGCTACTGACCGCCGACGGCATCGTGAACCGCGCGACTTGGCTCGCTCTGCGCAGCACCGAGTGAGGGCGCCCCTCACTCGCGACCGCCGAGGCGCACCACACGTCGCCCGAACGTGAGTCTTCCTCTTCCGACTGACCTCGGCCTGACAGCGCCGCCGCCGCTTTCCCCAGAGATAGACCGCTGCGGGCCCTCGACTTCCTCGTCACCGCGTACATCGAGGGGGATTCCTTGCGCAGCTGGCTGAGCCGTACGTCTCCGCTCATGCGGCACGGCCGTACGGCCGCCGGCTGCGCGGATTTCTTCACGGTCTGCCGCGGACTTCTGGGGGACGTGGACACGGCCCTTGACCAACTGCACGCCCTGGGCCTCCGGTTCGGGGACATCAGTCTCGGCAACGTCGTCGTCACGCCGTCGGGCAGGGCCAGGCTCTGCGACTTCGAGGCGGTCTCGGCGCTGGACGGGCCTCCGGCGCCCATGGGCACCAAGGGCTTCACGCCACCCGATGCACTGCGTGAAGCGAGTGACGATCCGCTGCTGAGCGACCGGTACGGCACGGCCGCTCTCGCCCTCGCGTTTCTCGCGCCCTTCCACGAGACGGCCGAAGTGGCGCCCGCCGGGCTCCCGTTGCTCCGGCACGATCTGGCGGAGGCCGCGCCCCCGGCCGACCTGTGGGCGCGGGCGATCTCCAACTACCCAACCGATAGCACGACTTGCCCGGCATCGTTCTCTCCGGCCGAGGTGGCGGCCGATCCGCAGGGCTGTCTCGCCCGGCTCGCCGACGCCGTGGTGGCGGGGCTGCTGGAGAGTGCCGACCCTGACCGACCGGACTGGGTCTTCCCGCCCTCGCCGCAGGCGTTCCGGGCCAACACCGTGTGCGTGGCGTACGGCACCGCGGGCGTGGCCCACGCCCTGCACCAGGCCGGAGTCCCCGTCCCGGAGGCGGTCGAGAAGCGGTTGCGTCACGACGCGCTGACCAGTCGTGACGAACTGCCCCCGGGACTGGACGCGGGCACCGCGGGGATCGCCCATGTCCTGGCCACGCTCGGCCGGTTGGACGAGGCGGTCGACCTCGCCCGGCACGCCGACGGCCACCCTCTCACCGCGTCTTGTGCCACCCTCGCGGGCGGCCGGGCCGGCGTCGGCCTGACCTGGCTCGCCCTGCACCGGCGGACCGCCGACGAGCGGCACCTGGAGCGGGCCGTGGCCGCCGGAGACGCCCTCCTCGCCACCGCGGACCTCGTGCCCGCGCTCGGCGTCGACGACGCGCGCGGACTGTTCCACGGCCGTTCCGGACTGGCCCTCTTCCCGCACCACTTGGCCGACGAGACCGGCGAGGACCGCTACCGCGCGGCGGGACTGCGGCTTCCTGCACGAGGAGTTGGACCGTGCGATGCCATCCGAAAGAGAAGTCATCTTCCGAGGAATGACCCGCGGACCATGGGCTGCCGTGGCCACACTCGATCCGACTCAGCAGGATCTGATTCACCTGATTTACATCGAGCAGATGTCGCCGAACCGCGCACGTCAGGCACTAGCTAGGGAGCATGGAGAGAAGCACCTCTTCGTGCGTGCCATTCGCTCACTTGCGGGGTCTGCTGCCAGGGGCTTGCCGGCCCGCAAAGGCGTACGGCGGTGGGCAGCGCCCAACAGCTCCACGACGGAGCAGCGGGCAGGGCGATCGCACCGGCGACCGCTCACTGACGGGCAGACAGACAGCTCTCAGCCTCGTGCCGCCTGGTCCTGCTCGGCGTGCGGCTCCTTGTAAGCGGGGTATCTCCGAAACGCTCGATTACTTGGCCGAGCGACTCACCTCGGTACGTCGGTCGTCAGGCGGTCCCGGTCGTGGAGCCCTTGCACCGAGGTCCGCAGGAGTTCGACGGCCGTCCGCGGCTCTCCGGCGGGACGGGTGAGGTGGCTGAAGATGCGGGTGAATCAGCGTCTGCGTACAGGAGGATCGTGGACGACGACTTGCGGGCGCGGATCGAACCACTGCTGCCGCCCTGGCTTGCGCGGTCGTCGGGGCCGAACCCGGTACCGGACCGGTCAGGGGCGCAGCAAGGTACCGGCGGCCTCCTCCAAGAGGGCTACGGCAAGGAGTTCGCCCTCCACAGGTCCGAAGCGCTCCAGGGCCAGCCGGTGGATGCGCAACACCGTATCGGCCATCTCGTGCGGGGTGCCGAGGTCTCGGGCCTCACCGGTGATGACCTTGAGCTGGTCATGAATGCGGTCGAGGCCGTAGGAGCGAAGGTAGTCCCCGGCGAACAGGGCCGACAGGTCCCGGCGGATGAAGTCGCTGCCCGCCGCGCTGTCGGCCAGCGTGTCGCGCAGGACAGCGAGGTCGATTCCCGCTCGGCGTCCGAGCAGCAGAGCCTCGGCGGTTGCCGTGGCCTGCCCGAACCAGAGGAGGTTGATGAGGAGTTTCGTCGTGTAGCCGGTTCCGGGGCCGCCCATGTGGTGGATCCGGTCCGGTGTGGCCACCGTCTCCAACAGCGGCCTGCACCGGTCGAGGACGTCAGCGGAACTGCCCACGAACAGCCGTAGGCGTCCGTGTTCGGCGTCGTCAGGAGTGCCGCCCATGGGCGCTTCGAGGACATCGACGCCGAGGGCCGCTGCTCGTTCCCGCAGCTTTCGCGCGGCTGCGGGGGCGTTGCTCGTCATGTCGATCCACACCGCCCCGGGGGCCAGGGCGGCGAACACGGCATCCGGAAGAGCTGCCGCAGCCTCATCGGGTCCAGGAACCACGGTGACCAGTACGTCCGCCTCGGCCGCGGCGGTCGTGACGGACGGCGCCCAGTTCGCGCCCAACGAGCGCACCGCCTCTTCGCGTTCGGGACGCAGATCGGAAACGGTCACCGTGTGGCCCGCCGAAACGAAGCGTCCACACAGAGGTGTCCCCATTCGGCCGGCACCGACGAGGGCTATGCGCGAGGGCAAAGAATCACCGCCATGGCAGTCGTTGCGTCTGTCGTTTCCCTCCGGCGCACCCGAACGACCGCCGCGGTCCGGTCGCTTGGAGACACTTTGGATCACTCGGGAACACTGCGGTCATCCTACGAGTTCGCCACGTGATCACGATCCGACCTGCTTGAGTCGTCGCCAGCAGATGAGACTGCAGCCGCCCCACCCATCCCTAGTTCCTGCCAGCGGTTCCCGAACCAACGACGTTCACTGCCCGCTCGAACCAGCGCAGGCCACCAGCTCAGAGCAGGCCAGGCCGCTGCCATTCGCTGCCGAGGACGTGGTGGTCGAGGAAGTTGAGGAACGTCTCGTACCACAGGCGTGTGTGGTTCGGCTTGAGGATCCAGTGGTTCTCCTCCGGGAAGTAGAGGTACTTCGCGGGGACTTGGTGCCGCTGCAGTTCCTGGAAGAGGGCGGCGCCCTGGCCGACGGGGACGCGATAGTCCTTCGCTCCGTGGATGACCAGCATCGGGGTGCGGATCTTGGCCACGTCCAGGTGCGGCGAGTCGGCTTCGTAGCGCTCGGGGCGGGTCAGCGGGTCGCCGAAGATCCGCTGGAAGTACCAGGGCACATCGGTGTCGCCCTGAAACATCCGCAGGTCCCACAGACCCGCGTGACTGATGATCGCCTTGAACCGGTCCGTGCTGGTGGCGACCCGATTGGCCATGTATCCGCCGTACGAGCCGCCGGCGAGCGCTGTGCGCGAGGCATCGATGTCGTCGCGGGCCTCGGCCGCGTCGGTCAGCGCGATCACATCCGTGTAGGGACGCCCGCCCCACTGTCCCCAACCGCGCCGGTGGTTGATCTGCCCATAGCCCGTGGACAGGGCCGGATCCGGCAGCAGCACCGCGTAGCCGCGCGCGGCGAACGGCCACGGGTTCCACCGCCAGGTCCAGCCGTTCCAGCTGGACTGCGGCCCGCCGTGGACGGCGACGAGCAGCGGAGCGGGCCGCTGGGCGGACGCGCCCTCGGGCAGCACGAGCCAGCCGCGCAGCACGAACCCGTCGTCCGCCTCGACGTGCACCTCGGTGAGTGTGCCGGGCAGCTCCCCGACGCCACCCGGGGCGGGCAGCTCGACAGGGATCTGATCGGCGACACCGGCGTCGATCCGGACGGGCGTCGGCGGCGCGTCAACGGCCTGACGCAGGGCGTAGAGCGTCCGCCCGTCGGGGGCCACGGTCAGCGAGCCGTACGCACCCGACGCGGTGAGCCGTGTGACACCACCGTCCGGGTCGCGCCTGTAGACGGGCGCGTGCCCCTGCTCGTCGGACGTGAGGAAGAGCGTGTCGTCCACCGGTGAACAGGCCACACTGGCAGGCCAGTTGTCGAAGTCTGGCAGCAGGTCCCGCACCGCACCGTCGGCGAGGTCGATTCGGACGAGAGTCACTTGCCCTGGGTCGTCGTACGTCGGATAGCGCATCCGGCTGCACACGAGCGCCGAGCCGTCATGGGTGAACCGCGGCTCCTCGTAGAGGTGCTCCAGATCACCGATGAGACGGACCTCCTCACCGCTCACCGCGTCGGCCACCACCACGGCGGTGCGATGCTCGTCCGGGACCCGCCCGGGCACGAACCGCCGGTACGCCACCCGTGTGCCGTCCGGCGACAACACCACGTCCCCTGGATCCTCCAGTCCGATCCCCTGCCCACCGGCAACGACCGGCTCCGCGTCGCGGCCGGCACGCACGAAGGTGTGCGGCTCCGCCGGGCCGAGGTCATGGTCCCAGGCGCGGGTCGGGCCGGCCTCGTACAAGATCGCGGTGACCTTCGCGTCCTTTCGCGCCGCACGCAGCCTGCCGTGCGCCTCGACGTCGGCGGCACCCGGCAGCAGCGCGGCGGTGTGGCACAGCGCGCCGGAGTCCCGAGCGACGGTGACCGCGGCGATCCCGCCCGGGTGACGGGCAACGACGACGGCCTCTCCACGCGGCGGCAGCGCCCACAGCGCGGCCCCTTCGTCCTCCTCGCCGTCCGCCGCGGCGCGCCCGGACAGGAAGTACAGCGTTCCGTCCGGACCGAACACCGGATCCGACTCACCCTTGTCGGACCGCGTCAGCCGCAGCGCGTCGCGCTCACCATTCGGATCGATCTCCCACAGCCCGGAGACGAAGCGCGTCCCGTCCCCGGACAGCGACTGCACAGCAGCGACGAGACGAGTGCCATCGACGGACAGAGCAAGGGAGTTGACGCGGGGGCAGGCGACGAAGGCGGACAGGTCACGGAAGGTGGAGGAGCCACCGGAGGACTCGATCATGCAGTCGATTGTCGCCCGCGCGCCATGCGGACGGCCAGGGGGCCTGACGTGGAGCACGGGGTGCCCAATGAGGTGGAGCGACGGCTGGGGGTGCCTGACGCGGTCGTGATCGGCCTGGGGTCGATGATCGGTGCCGAGATCTTCGCCGCGCTCGCGCCGGCCGCCCGGGCGGCCGGCTTGGGACTGCTACTGGGGCTGGCGGTGGCCGCGGTGGTGGCGTACTGCAACGCCACCTCATCGGCACGGCTGGCCGCCCGGCACCCTGCCTCCGGCGGCACCTACATCTACGGGCGTGAGCGGCTGGGGGCGTTCTGGGGGTATCTGGCCGGGTGGGCGTTCGTGGTGGGCAAGACCGCCTCGTGCGCGCGATGGCGCTGACCGTCGGCGCGTACGTGTGGCCCGGTCAGGCGCGCGCCGTGGGGGTGGCGGCGGTGGTGGCGCTCACAGCGGTGAACTATGCCGGGGTCCAGAAGTCGGCGTGGCTGACCCGAGTGGTCGTAGCGATCGTGCTGGCGGTGCTCGCGACGCACGAGTGTCTGTAGACGGGGGTGTGCGATGGAGGAGGGGGCGGTGCCTGCACATGGACCCAGCGCGTCGACTGGGGCCGGCGAGACCAATCATGGGGACGGCCCATCCGCGGTGGCGGTCCCGCTCGGGCACGGGATCGTCATGTTGTCGCGGGTCCACGGAAGCTATCGTGTGGCCGCGATCATCAAACGTCTGCGCGACGCGAACGGCACCCGCTCGTCGCGCGCTACGACTCCCACCAGCGCGTCACCGGCCCCCCTCCCGCGCTTGTTCCAGCGCCGACCCTACGGGCAGCCCGCAGGTCATGAGCCAGGCCGCCGTCAAGCGGCTCTTCGACGCACCGTGTGGCATGCACCGGCCTGGGGACCTGGCGGTCGAGCCACCGCGCTACGCACCCCACCACTTCCGAAGGATGTTCGCGACCGAAGCCGTCACCGATGGCCTCTTCGTCCACACCGCCGCACGCATCCTCGGACACAAAACGCTGACCACCACTCACGCGTATCTCGCGCTCGCCCAGGACGACTTGACCCAAACCTACCGCGGCTTTCTCGACTGTCGTCGCGCAGCGCGTTCCCAGGAGAAGTACCGAGGAGCGCACTGCGCAGGTCAGGGCCGGCCGTCCGCGAGAGCGATTGCGTGCGTCTCGGGAACTCCGAGCATCAGCAGGCTCGTGATCGTCGCCGCACGGGCACCGGGAGTTCCGTTCGCGAGGTCGCTGTCCGCGATGGCGAACACGACGCCGTAAGCGAGCTGACTCAGCAGGGCCGCCGACAGGTGACGGGCGAACAACTCGTCGTCCTGGCCCCGTTTCACGAGGTCGGCGAGGAGTTCGTCGACTGGCCCTAGCAGGCCGTGGATCGTCTCGCCGTACTCGCCGCGGCGCAGTGCCAACAGCACACGGTAGCGGTGCGCCACCGGCCAGAGGCGGGCGATGAACTCGACCCACGCCGCGTCCGCCTCCGCGTCGGAGGCGTTGACTTCGGTGAGCACGGCCGTCATCTCGGCCACAGCCCGTTCCGTGAGTGTCCGAACCAGGTCCAGGCGCGAGGGGAAATGGTCGTAGACCGTGCGACGGACGACGCCGGCGGTGGAGGCGATCTCGCCCATTCCGGCGTCGGGGTTGTCTCCGAGCAGATCGAGGGCTACGTCGAGGATGCGTTCGCGTGTCTCGATCATCGAGCGCGCACGGGAGGACTTGGCAACCACGACCGGATTATTGCACACCCGTGTACGGTGAAATTCACTGCACATGAGTGTACAGTCGACATCGCTGCACAGGTGTGTGCAGTGAAAGGCCGCACCGTGCCCCGAAGCCCGGGAGAGCAGGAGAAGGCAATGACCGCACCGACGCCGCACGCCTCGGCCCTCGTCCGCCCGTTCACCGTCTCGATCCCGCAATCGGAGATCGACGACCTGAAGCGGCGACTGGCCACAACCCGGTGGCCGGATCCGGAGACGGTGGACGACTGGTCTCAGGGAGTTCGCGTAGAGAACGCCAGGGCCCTGGTCGAGTACTGGGAGCGCGGCTACGACTGGCGGCGCCTGGAGTCCGAGCTCAACCGCTTCCCCCAATTCTTGACCGAGATCGACGGGCTGGACATCCACTTCATCCACGTCAGGTCCAAGAACCCGAACGCGATGCCGCTGATCCTCACGCACGGATGGCCGGGCTCGATCCTGGACTTCCTGAAGCTCATCGGCCCGCTGACCGATCCGGACTCGCACGGAGGAGACGCCGCCGACTCCTTCGACGTCGTCATCCCCTCGCTCCCCGGCTTCGGGTTCTCCCAGAAACCCGCCAAGACCGGGTGGACCGTCTCGCGCACCGCCAGCGCCTGGGCGGAGCTGATGAAACGCCTCGGCTACACGCGGTGGGCAGCACAGGGCGGTGACTGGGGCGGCGTCGTCACCACCGATCTCGGGGTCATGCGACCCGAGGGGCTCGTCGGTATTCATCTGAACACTCCGTACGCCTTTCCGGCGCAGATGCCCGACAACCTGTCGCCAGAGCAACGCGACGCCGTGGAAACCCTCGCCTTCTACACCGGCGATCTCGGTGGGTCGAACCACCTACAGGGCACCAAACCCGAGACAGTCGGATTCGCCCTCGCGGACTCCCCCGCCGGCCAGGCAGCCTGGATCTACGAGAAGTTCCAGTCCAAAACCGACAACCACGGCCTCGCCGAAGACGCCCTCAACCTCGACGACATCCTCGACACCATCTCCCTCTACTGGTTCACCAACAGCGCAGCCTCCTCCGCCCGCATCTACTGGGAGAACAAAACCCGCACCTTCGCCGGCCCAACGCTGACACTCCCCGTCGCGGTAACCGTCTTCCCCAAGGACATCCCACGCGTCCCACGCAGCTGGACCGAAGACACCTACACGAATCTCATCCACTACGGCGAAGCCGACAAAGGCGGGCACTTCGCAGCCCTGGAACAACCCGACACCCTCGTCAACGAAATCCGCACCGGCCTGCGCACCCTGCGCTCCTAGAGGTGGTCCCGTATGGGCTGTGAGTTATCGGGTGAGGGCCAGGTTGTGGAGCCGGGCGATGCCGAACATGGCCTGGCGAACGCCGTTTCCTTTCAGGCGGCAGTCCCGCAGGACCTTCCAGTTCTTCAGCCGGGACAGGGCGGGTTCGACCCGGGCTCGGGCCCGGCGGTGGACGGCGTTCTCTGCCTCCTGTTGCGGGCTGAGATGTGTCCGGCCGCGTCGTTTGCGGTGCGGGATGAGCAGGCCGGTGCCCTGGTAGCCGCCGTCGGCGATGGTCGGGGCTCCGCGACAGCCCGGTGATCCGGTACTCCGCCACGATCAACTCGCGCGTCCCAGCCCCCATCGTGCACAGATCGACGAGCCGTCCGCGCACGGGGCCACGGCCAACCGTGCACGAGGTCGCTGGCGATGCGCGAGCACCCGGCACCTGTGAATCTGCGCCCCCTCGACGCCGCGGCCGAGGTGTGCCCCATGTGCGATGCCGTCGCCGAGCACATACAGATCACCGTCGACCGCGACGACCCGCGACTTTCCGAGCCTGCCCTCCGTGCAGGCAACTGAGTGGAGGCACGATGCCGACCGGATCCGCTCCCGCTCGCACGGGCTGCACCAGGCGTGCGTCCACCCTGCCGGCCGCGCCCTGTCCGAGCCCGGCTTCGACCTGTTCCACATCACACCCGCCCCCCCTGCGCGGTCAGATAGCCACCATGGCCCTCCCCACCTTCCGCCGCGTCGAGGACTCACTCGGCCGCGAAGGCCGGACGCTCACGCTCGACGACCGATGCCCGTTCCGGTCGCGCCCTCTCGGCCGCGACCGGCAGGATCGTCAACTCAGCCGCACGGCACCTCGTACTTGGTCCACTTCCCGTGGACCTGTACTTCGATATAGCACTTCTTGGCTGCGTCGGTGGCCGCCGACGCCGTCACGCCGCCGCCTACGGTCATCCCGATCACCGCGATGAGTACGCCGATCGCGGAAGCCGTTCGCTGCTTGCGGGTCCGTGCACTGTGGGACATAGTGCTCGTCCTTTCGACGGGACGCCGCCGGGCCGGCCGGCGGCGCGATGTGTGCCCCGGTAACGGGGTGCGGTACGAGGATGCGATGACCGGGATGCCCGAGGGAGGTCACACCTTGCCCTGGCGGGATCATGCGGCGAGGCTCTCGCCTACTAGGCAGGCGCCGAGATCGGCGACAAAGATGCCTGGCATGGACACCTTCGACGCCCTCCGCGACTTCCTCATCTCCCGCCGGGCCCGACTACGCCCCCAGGACGTGGGGTTACCCGACCACGGAGTCAGACGGGTGAGGGGACTGCGCCGTGAGGAGGTCGCCACGCTCGCGGCCGTCAGCGTCGAACACTACATACGGCTCGAACGCGGACAAGCGTCCCGTGTGTCGGACGCCGTGCTGGACGCCGTGGCCGAGGCGCTCCGGCTGAGCCCGGGCGAGCGTCGCTACCTGCGCAGTCTGGCGAGACCGAGCGCGGGCTCAGCCCCCGAGGGGTACCGCAGCATACGGCCCAGTGTGCAGCACATCCTCGACTCGATGGCCGGCACTCCCGCCTATCTCGTGGGCCGGGGAGGCTCGATACTCGCGTGGAACCGTCTGGCGGCAGCCGTCTTCGCCGACTTCGGCAGCATTCCCGCTGCACAGCGCACCGTCGGACGGCTCGTCTTCACGGATCCGCGCGCCCGGTGGCTGTACGTCGACTGGGAGGCGAAGGCCCGCGAGGCAGTGTCGTACCTGCGGACCGAGACCGGCAAGAGGCCTCAGGACCCGGAGCTCACCCGGGAGATCGATGAACTCGCGCACCACAGCGAGGACTTCCGGCGGCTCTGGTCGGAACAGCACGTATTGGAGACCACGCACTCGACCGTCGTCCTGCGCTGTCACCCTCCCCACCAACGGCTGGAGTTTTCCTGGGAGGGACTCCAACTGACCAGCGACCCGGACGAGATAGTGCTCGTGTACACGACCGCCCCCGGGTCGCCATCCGCCGCAGCCCTGCTGGAGATTCTTCGCGCGAGCCGGGGCGGTGGGTGACCTTGTCGGCGGTGCCGGTCTGCTCCTGCGGCGCGCAGGAACCTCAGTTGAGGCGGCCGTCCTATACGGGGCTCCTTCGACGTGGCAGACCGCGCCGAAGCGTCAGGCGCGCGAAGGTGACTGTGTCGCAGCCGTACTGACGAACCCTCGCAGGATCTGCGACCGGGGGTAGTTCCCAGGGGCGCTGGGAACACAGGCGGGGCGAGTTTCCCGGCCGACAGACGCCTGACCCGCAGCGCGGAGCGCGGAGCGCGGAGCGGACAACGGGACCCGATCGTGCCATCGACCGCCCAGGGTCCCCCTGTTCGGGCAGGAGCGACGTTCCTCCGAGGCTGCGCCCCGACCTGCCGGCATCAGCGTCCCCTCCTTTCTCTGCCTCCTCCTCCGCGTCTTGACACACACGGAAGCGGAGGGCAGCCTTACTTGAGGAATTTCACTCCGCCGCCACACCTGGGCGGTATCCGAGGGTTTGGCGCATGAGCGGTTCGACGCTCAGAAGAGACCGTCCACTTCCTTCAAACAGCACGGTGCGCCTCCCAGGAGGCTGATCGCTCAAAGAGATTCTCCCGCAATGGGATAGTTTCTTCGCGAACCCTTCCACTCTCCACTCCCCCTCCTTCCCTTTTTTCTCTCATCGGAAGATCCACGCGCACTCCCGCGAAGTGGGAAAACGTTGTCACGATGGACGGGGACAGGCGACTCCGTCGCGTCTCCTAGCAATTCGTCACGATAAGCGCACGAGAGATTCCGAGGTTGTTCATGAAGGTTTCCGATGTGCTGATCAGCGGTCTGGGGTCCTGTCTTCCCGACCGGGTTCCCATCGGATGGGCGGTCGAGCGGGACCTGATCGACCGGACCGCGGCGGAGCAGTACGGCATCACCAGCGTCACCGTCGCCGGCGAGGTGCCGGCGCCGGAGCTGGCGGTGCGGGCATGCCGAGAGGCCCTCGAACGGGCTGGGCAGAGTGCGGCTTCCCTCAGCCTGCTGCTCTACGTCAGCGTCTGGTACCAGGGGCCGCACGGCTGGTGTCCGCAGTACTACGTGCAGCGGCACATGGGCGCCGGCCAGGCGACCGCGGCCGAGGTCAGGCAGGGCTGCATGGGCATGTTCTCCGCGCTGGAACTCGCGGCGGGGCACCTCATGGCCTCGCCCGAACACGAGGCGGCGCTGCTCACTTCCGGCGACAACTTCACCTCCGACCTGCTGGAACGCTGGCGTTTCAGTCCGCATTTCGTCATGGGCGACGCCGGCTCCGCCGTGGTGCTGAGCCGCCGTGCGGGCTTCGCCCGGCTCAAGTCCGTCAACGCCGTCACCCTCCCCGAGTACGAGGCCATGCACCGCGGACCCGAGCCGCTGTTCCCGCCCGGAGCGGGCCGGCCCGGCAGGCTCGACTTCGGCAATTCCAAGGACCGCTGGCTGGACGGACCGGACCGGGATCCGGCGGGTCCGCTGAAGCTCGTGGCAGCGCAGGACGAGCTCGTCAGCCGCACTCTCGACGAAGCCGACATCACCATGGACGATGTCTCCCGCGTCGCCTATGCGAACGGCTCTCGGGAACGCGTCGAGGGCCGGGCGATGATTCCGCTGGGTCTGCCGATGTCCGTTTCGACATGGGAACAGGGGCGTACCGTCGGCCATATCGGTGCCAGTGACCAGATGGTGGCCTTGGAACAGCTTCTGCTCTCCGGCGAACTGCGCGGCGGGGACCATTTCCTGATGCTCGGAGTGGGGCCCGGACTGAATATCGCGTGCGCGGTGATCGAGATCACCGAGACCCCGCACTGGTCCACTCCCCTGTCGGCCATCGCTTCATGAAGGGCGACTCATGGATTTCCGCCTGAGCGCTGAACAGCAGGAACGAAGCGATCGAATCAAGGTGGTCGCGCAAACACTTTCCGCCCCGGGGATCGTCGACGAAGGATTACAAGGATCACACAGGGACACCTGGAAGAATCTGGGCACTGCCGGGTTATTGGGCGCGGCCGTCCCGGAAGAACACGGCGGCCAAGGATTGGGTGCTCTCGACACGGCCCTGCTGTACGAAGGGGCGAGCGATGGCGGTGCGGACACCGGACTGCTGTTCGCCGCAGCGGCCCATCTGTTCGCCTGTGTCATGCCGGTGCTGGAGTTCGCGCTCCCGCAGACGCGCAAGACCCTGCTGCCCACGCTGTGTTCGGGCGAGCTGACGGCGGGCAACGCCATGACGGAGCCCGACGCCGGATCGGACGTCTCCCGGCTCGCGACCACGGCCACGCGGGTCGATGGCGGGTATCTCCTCGACGGCGTCAAAAGCTTCGTCAGCAACGGCCCGGTCGCCGACGTCTACGTCACCTACGCGACGACGGACCCGGACGGTGGCTACTTCGGCACCACCGCGTTCGCCGTGGACCGCGACTCCCCCGGGCTGTTCGCGGGAGAGCCATTACGGAAATCCGCCCTGGCCTCTTGCCAAGCCGGTGAAGTGCGGTTCGCTCGCTGCTTCGTACCGGACGACCGGGTCCTCGGCAGACCGGGCCAGGGGCAGGTGGTGTTCCGGACGTCGATGCGGTGGGAACGTTCCTGTCTCTTCGCGATCTACCTGGGCCAGCAGGAACGCCTCATCCGACGGTGTCTCCAACACGTCGGGCAACGTCGGCAGTTCGGGAAACGGCTGGCCGACCACCAGCCCGTCGCGGACCGGCTGGCGGACATGCGGCTGCGGCTGGAGAGCGGACGGCTCCTGCTGTACCGCGCCTGCACCGAGATCGACGCCGACCAGGACCCCGACCTGTGGGTCGCGCTGGCGAAGCTGGCGGTCTCCGAGGCCGCTGTCGCCACCTCGCTGGACACCGCCCTGCTCTTCGGAGGCCGCGCCTTCCTGGCGGAATACGGGATCGAGGAGGAGGTGCGCGACGCCGCCCCCGCCACCACCTTCTCCGGCACCTCTGCCATCCAACGGCAGCTGATAGCCCGGGAGATGGGACTGTGAGCCTCTACCGCCCGGTGGCCGACGCTGCCGCCCGGACGCCGGACGCCCTCGCGGTCCACGACCTCACCAGCGGCCTCAGCTACGGCGAGCTGGACACGCGTGCCGACTGCTGTCTCGCCGCCCTGCGTGCCCACGGGGTCCGGCCTGGCGACCGTGTCCTGGTGTGGACGGACAAGACGGTCACATCGGTGGCCGTGGCCCAGGCGGTGCTGCGGTGCGGCGCGATCCACGTCCCGGTGCCACGCGGCAACCCGGCACGACGAGTCGCCCAGATCGCGGCGGACGCCCGCCCGGCCCTCGTCGTCACCGACCACGACGAGCACATCGCCGGCACCGTCCACGTTCACTGCGAGGACCTCTTCCTGGAGCGGGCGAACGGCCCGGCCGCGGCCCCCCATCCGGTCCGGCCTGCCGACCCGGCGTACATCCTCTACACCTCGGGGTCCACGGGGCAGCCCAAGGGCGTCTGCGTAAGCCACGGCGGCGCGCTCGCCTTCGTCGACTGGGCCTGCGAGGAGCTACGCCTGACGGCGGCCGACCGGCTGGCGAACCACGCCTCGTTCGGCTTCGACCTGTCCGTCTTCGACCTCTACGCAGCCTTCCGGGCCGGCGCCTCGGTGCACCTCGTAGGAGAGACCCTCGCTCGGGCCGCGGAGCCACTGGTCGACTTCCTGCTGGAGAGCCGGATCACCGTCTGGTACTCGGTGCCGTCCGCCCTGGTCCTCATGGTCGAGTACGGCGAACTGCTGGACCGCGGGCCGGGGGCGCTGCGAGCCTGTGTCTTCGCCGGTGAACGCTTTCCACTGAAGACGCTCAAAGACCTGCGGCGCGCCTGGCCGAACGTCTGCATGCTCAACTGGTACGGCCCGACGGAGACCAACGTGTGCACCTCGTACGAGGTGACAGCCGCGGATCTCGCTCGCACCACGGACATACCGATCGGGTCACCCGTCGCGGGGGACGCGGTGTCGCTGGAGGCCGGTGAGATCGTGGTCGACGGCCCGACCGTCATGCTCGGCTACTGGGGCCGACGGCCGCAGACCGGGCCGTACCGTACCGGTGACCTCGGCCGGTACGACGCCGACGGCCGGCTGGAGTACCGGGGCCGGATCGACGACATGGCGAAGGTCCGCGGCCACCGGGTCGAGCCGGCCGAAGTGAGCGGCGTGCTGGTGACGCACGAGGCGGTGCGGGACGCGGTGGTGCTCGTGGTGGGCAGCGGACTCGACGCCCGGCTGCACGCCGTGGTGATCCCCGAAACCGGATACGCGCCCGAGTTCGCGCAGCTGCGACGGCACTGCTCCGACTTCCTGCCGCCGTACATGGCCATCGACGCGCTGCATACGGTCAGCGGGTTTCCCCGCACCGCGAACGGCAAGGTCGACAGCGCCGCGCTCCGCAGCCTGGTGGCGCAGGGAGCGGCCGTATGACAGGCGCGATCTGGGACGCCTTCTGGTCGGCGCTGCCCACCGAGCCCGGTGCCGCCCTCTGGGACTCCTCGCCCCGACTGACCGCGGCCCGGCATCTGCCGCTGTTCCAGGAATACACCGATCCCTCGCTGCCCCTGATCGATCTCGGGTGCGGCAGCGGGCGGCAGACACAGTGGCTGGCGGGCCACTTCGGGCGGGTCGTCGGACTGGACATCGCGGACGCGGCCGTGGACTTGGCCGCCGCCACGCACCCGGCGCCCAACATCGTCTACCGCCGTGCCGACCTGCTCGACACGGACACCGCGACGGCCCTGCACACGGAGTTCGGCGACGCCAACGTCTACATGCGCGGGGTGCTGCACCAGCTCACCCCGGACGACCGGACGAGCATGCTGGCGACAATCCGGCTGCTGCTGGGCGGGCGGGGCATCCTCTTCGCCCAGGAGCTGACCGAGCACACCGGCTGGTACGTGGCCGAACTCCTCGCCCAAGGAGCTCAGTTGCCCAAGACGGCCGGACTGGCCGCCCACTTCGACTTCGGCGCCCGAATCGCCCCCGCGCACGACGGGCGGCTGCGGCTGCTGTTGGAAGGAAACGGATTCGACGTCGTCGCCGATGACGACATCTCCCTGCACACCACGGAGCACACCTCCGACGGGCAGCCGCTGGAGCTGCCGACGAGGTACGTCGTGGCGCGTGCGTCGGCACGGCTCTGACACCCGGAGGAACCGCAACCATGACGGACCTTGACCGCGTGACGCTGCTGGAAAGCCTGCTCCGCTATGTGACGGACGAACTCGCGACGGGTGTGCCGTCCCACCAGATCACCGCCGCCAGCCCGCTGCTCGAGATGGGAATCCTGGATTCGGTGCGCACCGCTCGTCTGCTGTCGCACATCCGCACCGCGTACGGCGTGCGGGTGCCACCGGTGCACATGACCGGTGAGCACTTCCGCTCGCTGGATTCGATCACCGACCTGATCCTGCTGCTCCGTTCGCAGACCGCCTCCCTCTGACACCTCGCGCTGACAGGAGCACGGATGACGTACGACTACGACATCGGCATCATCGGCGGCGGACCGGCCGGTTCCACCGCCGCCTCCTATCTGGCCAGGGCGGGGCTGTCGGTCGCCGTCTTCGACAGCGAGTTCTTCCCTCGCGAGCATGTGGGTGAGTCCCTGGTGCCGGCGACCACACCCGTGCTGCTGGAGATCGGTGCCATGGACAAGGTCGAGGCTGCGGGCTTTCCCCGCAAGTACGGCGCCGCCTGGACCTCGGCGAACGCGGACGACGTGGACCCGCTCGGCTTCCAGGTCCACGACCACGGTCTCGGGGCAGCCGACGTGCTGTTCAACGAACGCGACCAGTTGGGCGTGGACCGTGACTACACCTTCCATGTCGACCGCGGCCGGTTCGACCACATCCTGCTCAAGCACGCGGAGAGCCTGGGGGCGAAGGTGTTCTCCGGGGTACGGGTACGGGGCGTGGACTTCGCGGACAGCACGCGGCCCGTGCTCCGGGTCGGGCTGGGCGGGACGACCGCCGAGGTGCCGGTGCGGATGGTCGTGGACGCCAGCGGACGCGGCACCCTGCTGGGGCGACAGCTGAAGGTCAAGGTGCCCGATCCGGTGTTCAACCAGTACGCCGTGCACAGTTGGTTCGAGGGACTGGACCGGGAGGCCCTGTCGAACGACGCGAACCAGGCCGAGTACATCTTCATCCACTTCCTGCCGCTCAGTGACACCTGGGTGTGGCAGATTCCCATCACCGACACGATCACGTCGGTCGGCGTCGTCACCCAGAAGGCGCGGTTCAGGGAGGGCAAGGACGATCTCGAAGGGTTCTTCTGGGACTCGGTGGCCAGCAGGCCGCTGCTGCACGACGCGCTGAAGAAGGCCGAGCGGGTCCGCCCCTTCAAGGCCGAGGGCGACTACAGCTACGGCATGACCAAGGTGTGCGACGACGGAATGGTGATGATCGGCGACGCCGCACGGTTCGTCGACCCGATCTTCTCCAGCGGGGTCAGCGTCGCCATGAACAGCGCTCGGCTGGCCTGCGCCGACATCATCGCCGCCGCCGAGGCCGGCGACTTCAAGGCCGCCCGGTTCGACACCTACGTGACCAAGTTGCGGCGCGGTGTGTCGAGTTGGTACGAGTTCATCTCCATCTACTACCGCCTCAACATCCTGTTCACCGCCTTCGTCCAGGATCCCCGCTACCGCATCGACGTCCTGAAACTGCTCCAGGGCGACGTCTACGACGAGCAGGAGCCGGCCGCGCTGACCGCGATGCGTGACTTCATCGCCGCCGTAGAGGCCGACCCCGACCATCTCTGGCACCCGCTGCTGGGCAAGATGAAGGTGTCCCTCAACTCCCGGGCCCTGTTCTGACCGCGCCGTGGGCGGTGCTGTTCGACATGGACGGGACCCTCGTCGACACCGAGGTCCTCCTGCTGGACGCGCTGTCGGAGGTGCTCGCCGCGTCCGGGGTACCGGCGACGGCCCTGCGGCCGGAGGAGCTGCGGGGCCGTGACGTCGCCGCGAACCTGGCCCAGTTGCGCGGCCTCATGCGGACACCGATGCCCGAGCGGGACCTGTACGCCCGCGTCAGTGCCCGCATGCTCCACCGATTGCGGCTCGGGATCACCCCGCTGCCCGGCGCCGTCGCGCTGCTCCGGGAGCTGCGGCGGGCTCACGTTCCGTGTGCGTTGGTGTCGTCCTCGTACCGGGCCATGGTGGACGCCGTGCTGCCTTCGCTGGCCCCGGCCGGGTTCGCCGTGACCGTGGCGGGTGACGAGGTGCGGCACCCGAAACCGCACCCGGAGGCGTATCTCACCGCCGCCGCCCGACTCGGCCTCGCGCCGGGTCGGTGCGCCGTCGTCGAGGACTCGTCCACCGGGCTCCGGTCGGGACGGGCCGCAGGCTGCGTCACGGTCGCGGTCACGCCGACGGCGGAACCGGTCGCCCTCGCCGTACCGGGCCTGACCGGGTTGACCGTGTCACGGCTCGCGCGCCTGGTGGGCTCGGCGGCCGCACCGCGCACCGGTCATCGGGCCGCCGGATGAGGAGGGACGCCCTCGAACCGAGGCTCACGGGGCGGCGGGCACAGCGCGGTGCCCGCCGCCCGGCACGCCGTACGACCAGGAGTCGCAGCCGCCGCTCCCGTCCGATCCGTACACAGCAGAAAGTGGTGCATCGCCGTGAACAGAGCCCGGCCCCCGCGCTCGGAGCGGGCCGCGTCCCGCGGACACGTCGCCAGGAGGCCCGCGTGAAGCCGGCCGACATGTTCCTCGCCGGGCTCGGCTGCTGGCAGCCCGACGCCTTCCCTGCCTCCGAAGCGGTCGCCGCGGGTCTGTACGACGCCACGGTCTTCGCGGAGAGCGGGCTGCGCAGTGTCCTGGTCGCCGGGCCGGAGTCACCACCCGAGATGGCTGTGCACGCCGCACGCACGGCGCTGGGCCACTCCGCCGGCGGGGTCGCCGCGATCGGTACGGTGCTGCACGGCTCGACGTTCTACCAGGGCCCCGAGATGTGGTCACCGACCGCCTTCGTCATGCGGGAGCTGGGCATCGCGGGGGCCACGGGCACCGAGATCCGTAACGGGTGCAACAGCATGCTCGCCGGTCTCGAACTGGCCGCCGGCCTGCTGCCGTTGCAGTCGGACCGCCGGCCGGACATCCTCCTGACGACGGCGGACAACTTCAACTCGCCGCTGTTCAACCGGTGGGACAGCGGGCCGATGGGGGTGATCGCCGCCGATGCGGCCAGTTCCGTCGTGATCAGCTCGCGGGGTGGCTTCGCCCGTGTCGACGCGGTCGTCTCCCGGGTCTACCCGGAGTTCGAGGCGATGGCGCGCGGCGACGAACCGCTGTTCCCGCCCACCGGTTCCACGGGCCGACGGATCGACACGGTGGAGCGCGCCCAGCAGTTCAACGAGCGGATGCGCGAGGTCGGCGGGATGAGTGTCGGCGACGGCATAGCGAAGGCTTGTTCGGAGACGGCGCAAGGCGCGCTGGACGAGGCCGGGGTCAAGGCCGCCGATCTGCGCTGGGTGCTGGTGCCCAACGGTGACGAGGCGACCACCCGCAACTGCGTCATGGAGCCGCTCGGCCTGGACGTCGCCCAGTCGCAGTGGGAGTTCGGCTGCGGGATCGGACACGCCTCGTCCAGCGACCAGTTCATCGCCCTGGACCACCTGCTGCGCACCGGACGCCTCGACGCGGGCGACCACGTGCTCCTGTTCGGCGGCGCCCCGGGCTGGTCGGCCGCGGCCGCGGTTCTCACCCTCACCGAACTGCCGTCCTGGATCTAGGGATTGACGACGCCGACAGGAGGTGCCGCGTGACGGCGCAGCAGGACCCGGCCGCTCCGCAGCCGATCGCCATCGTAGGGATGGCGTGCGAGTTCCCCGGCGCCGACGGCGTCGCCGCGTTCTGGCGGATGCAACTGGACGGCGTGGACGCCACGTCGGACGTCCCGCCCGACCGCTTTCCCATTGACGCCTTCCACGACCCGCGACCCCGCACCCCCGGACGGATCGTGAGCCGCCGGGGCGGCTTCCTCCCCGACATCCGGGGCTTCGACGCGGCCTACTTCGGGATCTCCGGGCGCGAGGCGAGTCACATGGATCCACAGCAGCGGCTGCTCCTGCACACCGCCGCGGCGGCCGTGCAGGACGCCGGGCTGACGCCGGACCGGCTCGCGGGCAGCCCGACCGCGGTCGTCGTCGGGCAGCGGACGGCCGAGTACTGGGATCTGCTGCGGGCGGCCGGGGCGCTGGACATCTACGCCAACACCGGCACGTCGCGCAGCGTCCTGTCCGGCCGTCTGTCGTTCTTCTTCGACCTGCGCGGTCCGAGCACGTCCGTCGACACCGCCTGCTCGTCCTCGCTGGTGGCGGTGCACCAGGCGTGCGCCGCGCTGCGCGCCGGGGAGGCGACCCTCGCCCTGGCCGCGGGCGTCAACCTGGTGCTCACGCCGGAGGAGAGCATCACGTTCTCCCAGGCGGACATGTTGTCCGCGGACGGCCGGTGCAAGTTCGGCGCCGCCGACGCCGACGGCTTCGTGCGCAGCGACGGAGTCGGTGTCGTCGTCCTGAAGACGCTCGCTCAAGCCGAGGCGGACGGCGACCGGATCCACGCGGTCGTCCACGGCTCGGCCGTCGAGAACGAGGGCCGCAGCAGCGGGTATCTGATGACGCCCTCGCAGAGCGGCCAGATCGACACGATGCGCCACGCCTGCGCGCGCGGCGGCGTGGACCCGCGCGCCGTTGGTTTCGTGGAGGCGCACGGCACCGGCACCCCCACTGGCGACCCGATCGAACTCCGCGCCCTGGATGCGGTCTACGGCACCGGCGCGGGCCGCACGGCCGCGGATCCCCTGCTGGTCGGTTCCGTGAAGACGAACATCGGGCACACCGAGGCGGCGGCCGGGATCGCGGCGCTCATCAGGGCGGCCCTGTGTGTGGCGCACGGCGTCGTCCCGCCCGCTCTGCACAGCGGCCGACTGACCGACGCCGTGGACTGGGACGGCATGGCGCTGGAGATCCCGCAGGCCGCCCGCGAATGGGGCGGGGAAGGCGCCGTACGGTACGCGGCCGTCAGCTCGTTCGGCATCTCCGGCACCAACGCCCACGTCGTCCTCGGCGAGCACCGCCCCGCGCCCGTGACTCCGCGGGCCGACGCGTCCGGTCCGCACCTGCTCGGCCTGTCCGCCCGGACGCCCGCGGCGTTGCGCCAACTCGCCGCCACCTACGCCGATTTCCTCGGACCCGATGGAGAGGGCCGCCGGCATGCGCTGCGCGACGTCAGTTTCAGCACCCTGGCCCGCAGCACCCATCACCGGCACCGCATGACCGTACTGGCCGCCGAACACGACCAGGCCGTACGGCAGTTGCGCGACGGTCGACCGATCGTCGCCGCCAGGGCCGCCGCGCGCTGGAAGACCGTGTTCGTGTTTCCCGGGCAGGGCTCGCAGTGGTCCGGGATGGGGCGCGGTCTGCTGCGCACCTCGGCAGTGTTCCGGGAGGCCGTCGAGGAGTGCGATCGGCACGTCCGGGCCGAACGCGGCTGGTCCGTGATCGAGCAGCTGACCACCGGCGACGAGGCGGCCTGGCCCATCGACATCGTGCAGCCGCTGCTGTGGGCGGTCGAGGTCGGGCTCGCCGCGCTGTGGCGGTCGTGGGGAGTCACGCCCGATGTCATGATCGGCCACAGCATGGGCGAGGTCGCCGCCGCCTGCGCCGCGGGCGCGCTCACCCTCGCCGACGGCGCCGCGGTGATCTGCCGTCGCAGTGCGCTGCTCAGGACGATTGCCGGCACCGGGACCATGGCCGCAGTGGACCTGCCCGCCGACGAACTGCGCCGGGAACTCGCCGACGTACCGGACGTGGACGTGGCGGTGAGCAACAGCCCGCGGCGCACCATCGTCTCGGGCAGCACCCCGGCGGTGGAGAAGCTGCTGGAGGCGCTGACCCAGCGGAAGGTGTTCACCAGGATCGTCAAGGTGGACGTGGCCTCGCACAGCACCCACGTCGATCCCCTGCTGGACACCCTGCGCACCGCACTGGAGTCGGTCCGCCCGCGCGCGGGCGCGACTCCGCTGCGCTCGACGGTGACCGGAGACCTGCTGACCGGTGCGGAACTGGACGCCGACTACTGGGTGCGCAACCTCCGCGACGAGGTCCGCTTCCACGCGGCCGTAGCGGCCGAGACCGCCGACTGCGAGGCGACGGCCGTCGTCGAGATCAGCCCGCACCCGATCCTCGGCGGGGCGGTGAAGGAGTGCCTGCCCACGAAGCGCACCGACGACCAGGTGGTGCCGTCGCTGCTGCGCGGCACCGATGAGCGGACCGCCCTGCTGACCTCGGTCGGACAGCTCCACCAGGCCGGGTGTCCGATACGTCTGGATGCCCTGTTCGACGACCCGGCCGCGTACGTGACACTGCCCGCCCACCCCTGGCAGCGCACCGAGTTCTGGTTCGGACCGCTCACCGGGACGACCACGACAGACATCCGGTCCAGGCACCCGCTCCTTGGCACGCACACGGTCCTGGAGGACGGTGCCCACCGCTGGGAAGGCCCGGTCGACCTGGACCGCAGCGCCTACCTCCTGGACCACCAAGTGCAGGGAATGGTCATCCTGCCCGGCACCGCCTACCTGGAACTGGCGGTGGCCACCGCCGAGGCCGTCGGAGCCGAGGCAGTCGTCACCGACGTCCGCTACGAGAAGGCGCTCTTCCTCACCCCGGACGCCCCGCCGACCCTGCGGGTGACACTCCGACCGGACGGCCGGGCCTGGGCGTTCGACATCTCCACCTACGACGGCACCGGGTGGAGCCGGCACGCGCACGCCCGCGTCGAGGAGACCTCCGAGGGCACCCGACTGCTCGACGTCCCCGAGGAGACACCCCGGCGCATCGCGGAACGCGCGCCCGACCATCTTGCCGGCGCCGAGTTCTACCGCCGGTTCGCTGCCCGCGGCAACGACTGGCACGGCGTGTTCCGGGGCGTCCGCCGAGTGTGGTGCGGCGAGAGGGAGGCACTCGCCGAGATCACCGTCCCGCCGGGCCTGTCCGAGCTGTCCGGCGGTGGGCGCCACCACGCCCATCCGGCGGTTCTCGACGCCTGCGGGCAGGTCCTCGCGGCGACTCTGCCCGACACGTCCGAACCCGGCGACCAGTACGCGTTCGTCCTGGGTTCTCTGGACGCGTTCCGCCTCCACGGACCTCTCACCGGGACCCTGCACAGCCACGTGGTACGACGAGACCTGACGGCCGAGTCCTTCAGCGGTGACGTCTCCGTCCGAAACGAACAGGGCACGCTCCTGGCCGAGTTCCGCGGTCTGCGCATCCGCTGGCTGGTACGGCGGGAGGATCCAGGCCCGCTCACCGACTGGCTTTACCGACCCCGCTGGCTTCCCGCACCCCCGCCCACGCCCGCTCCTGAACCGGCCGCGGGCGCCTGGCTGGTCTTCGAGGACGAGGAGTTCGGGCCCCGACTGGCCCCGGCGCGGGGCGCGCGGATCGCCGTACGCCCCGGAGAGCGGTACGGGCGCGACGACGACGGAACCTACCGCATCGACCCGTCCCGTATCGACGACTACGCCCGGCTGCTGCGCGAGGCCGGACGCGACCGGCCCGGAGGCATCGCGGCCGTCGTTCATCTGTGGAGCCTGCGGACGTCACCGTCATTCGTCGACGTTCCGCTGGGCCTGGGGAGCGCACTGCTGCTGGAGCGGGCACTGTCCACGGCCCGGTGGGAGGCAACCGTCCCCCGGCTCGTCCTCGTGACCCGGGGCGCGGAGACCGTGGTGGACACGGACGGGGCACCGGACCCGGAACAGTCCGCCGTATGGGGCTTCGCACGCACGACGGCGAGCGAACTGTCCTCCGTCCCCCACACCCTCATCGACTTGGATCCGGCGTGGGGCGCGGAGCAGGCCGAGGCGCTGGCCCAGGAGATCACGGTCGGCGACCGGGACGAGGACCAGATCGCGCTGCGCGCGGAAGGGCGCCACGTCCTCCGCCTTCAGCGCTTGGCGCCGACGCCCTGCCCCGACGAGGTCACCGAGCTGGTGCCAGGCCGCGGCCAAGCCGCACATCCGGCGCGTGCGGTGTCCACGACGCGACAGCCGACCGCCGACGAGGTGCGGATCACCGCGGCTTACAGCGCGATCGGCTTCCGCGACGTCCTCCGGGCGGCCGCGTCCGGCTCCGCGCACGACGACGGCCTGCCGGGCCGGGAGACGTCCGGCACGGTGACGGCCGTCGGCGCCGCGGTCAGGGGCGTGTCCGTGGGCGACCGAGTGGTGGCCATCACGCAACGGGGACTGGCCACAGAGGTCTTCGCCGATCGTCGACTGACCCACCGGCTGCCCGGCTCCCTGAGCCTCGCCGAAGCCGCCACCGTGCCGATCCCCTACCTGACGGCTTGGTACGGCCTGGTCGAACTCGCGGCGTTGCGCGCGGGCGAGAAGGTTCTCATCCACTCGGCCACGACCGGCGTGGGCCTGGCCGCGCTCCAAGTGGCGCGGTGGCGCGGCGCCGAGATCCACGCGACCGCCGGCAGCGACCGGCGACGGGCCCTGCTACGAGCGATGGGCGTGGCCCATGTGGCCGACTCCCGGGGCGACTTCGCCGGTCCTCTGCTGGCCAGGACGCACGGCACGGGCATGGACGTCATCCTCAACTCGCTGACGGGCACGGCCGTCGACCAGAACATGAGCATGCTCGCCCCGTACGGGCGCTACGTGGAGTTGGCCGACCAGAATTCGCCCGCGGACCGTCCGACAGACCCGCGCGGGCTGCCTCACGGATCCTCCGTCCAGGTGCTCGACGTCGATGCCTTCTGCCGCGAGTGTCCCGAACGGGCGGGAGCGCTGCTCGACCGGGTACTCCGATTGGTCGCAGCAGGTGAACTCCCCCCGCTGCCGGGCGAGTTGTACCCCCTGAACGCGGCCGATCAGGCGTTCGACGACATACGCGCGGCCCGCCACACCGGCCGAGTACTCGTGGACCTGGGGTCACCTCAAGGCCACCACCCGACACCTCGGGCGGAGGCACCCGCACCGACACGGATGCGGCCGGACGCCACCTATCTGGTGACCGGCGGCGCCGGCGGCATCGGCTCCGAGCTGTCCCGCTGGCTCGTCGCGCGCGGCGCCCGGCACCTGCTGCTCACCGGCCGCTCCCTGCCAGGTACGGCGTCCACGTCGGGAAGCGATGCGGCCGCCCTGCTGGAGGAGCTGCGCGGTCAGGGTGTCGAGGTGCAGTACGCCCCGGTGGACGCGGCGGACGAGCGGTCGATGCGGCGTCTGGTCGAACATCGCCGCAGCACCGGCCACCCGGCGGTGCGGGGCGTCTTCCACACGGCCGGCGTCTTCATGTACAAGCCGATCGGCGAGACCACACTGCGGGATCTGAAGGCCGTGCTGCGTCCCAAGCTGGAGGGCGGCCGAGTCCTCGACCGGATCTTCGAGGACAGCCTCGATCACTTCGTACTGTTCTCCTCCGGAAACGCTCTCCTGGCTTCACCCCACGTCGCCGCGGCGGCATCCGCCAACGCGGGCCTCGACGCCCTCGCCCGCACACGCCGCAGCCAGGGCCATGCGGCACTGTCGGTCAACTGGGGCTTCTGGAGCGACCGGGGCATGGCCGCGAGGGCCGGCGCCCGACTCGGCCGGAACCTCATCCCCCGCGGCATGACCGCGTTCACGTCCACGGCCGGACTCGCGGCCCTTGACCATCTCTTGGCCACCGGAAGCGGGGACACGCTGGTCATGCCGGTGGACTGGGCGGAATGGCGAGTCACTTATCCGACAGCGGCCGCGTCCCCGTTCCTGCGGGATGTGCTGGACGGGGCGGGAGCGCCCTCTGCAGTCGTCGCCCAGCCCACTCCATCGCGTGGGCACAGAACGACGCCCACCGCACCGGCACTCGTCGACCGAACGACCACGCCGACACCGACACCGACACCGCAGGTTGCCACCTTCGGCGAGACGAACGATGCGACGCGGACTGCCGGTCCGGACGACACCGCACACCGGACACCGAATGCATCGATGCCGACCGCCGACCGGTCGGCACTGTTCAGGAACAGAATCGCCGCCATCCTGCGCGTCGACGCCGACCACCTCGACCCGGAGCTGGACCTGACCAGCCAGGGCCTCGACTCACTGATGGCTGCTCAACTCCGGCAGGAAGTGCAGAGCTCACACGGCGTATTGCTGCCGGTCGGCAAGATCCTCAGCCGGACAACACTCCGGGAACTGACGGATCACCTGCTCGCCGCTGCCCCGCCGGAGTGAGTACGGCGCATCGACCGCGCCAACGCAACGTACGGGCCCTCTGCGCACAGAGCATTTACCGAAGCGCCGAACAGCGAGACAAGGAAAAGAGAACCGGTGGACACCGACTCACTCGTCACGCACGTCCTCGCGGCCCTGGCACTGGTGATCACAGCCTCATGGGCCTTGGGCGCACTGGCACGCCGACTCCGACAGCCTCCGGTCATAGGGCAGTTGCTCGCAGGAATAGCACTTGGCCCGAGCCTGCTGGGACTGACACCGCACGGCATCTACACGGCGCTGTTCCCGGAGGAGATCAAGCCGGCCCTGACGGCACTGGCCCAAGTAGCCCTGGCGCTCTTCCTGTTCGCCGTCGGCTACGAACTCGACCTCGGCCAGCTCCGTCAGCGCCGCGCGGTGTCCACCGTCTCACTGAGCGGCTTCGCCCTGCCGATGGTGATGGGAGCCGGTCTCGTCGTACTCCTCCCCGGGGCGTTCCGTTCCGTCAACGGCGGCCGACCGGTCGATGCGAACTTCAGCCTCTACATGGCGGTCGCCCTCTCGATCACGGCGGTGCCCGTACTGGCCAGCATCATCAGGGACCAAGGGCTCGCCGGCAGCCGACCCGCCACCATCGCGATGGCTGCCGCCGGCGTCATCGACATGTTGAGCTGGCCCGTCCTCGCGGTCTGCCTGATCGGTGGCGGACGGGATTCCCTGGGTGACTGGCTCACCAGGACGGGACTGCTGATGGCCTACGTACTGGTGATGGTCTTCGCCGTACGACGGCTGCTGGTGTGGTGGATGAACCGGCCGGGCTCCGTACTGACCGATCCCGTGCCCGTCGCCACCGCGCTGACCCTGGCCTCGGCGTGGGCGACCAACGCCCTCGGGCTGCACGTGATCTTCGGCGCACTGCTGGCCGGTGTCGTCATGCCCCGTCAGCGCGACGGAATTCCCGACAGCCGAGTGCTGCGCCCGCTTCAGGAGACCGGAAGCCTGCTGCTGCCCGTGTTCTTCACAGTCTCGGGCTTGTCGGTCCAGCTCAGCGAAGTCCGCCTCTCCGACCTGTTGTTGCTTCTCGCACTGTGCGTCGCCGCGGTGGCAGGCAAGGTGGCGGCCGGGTCACTGTCGGCCCGACGCGGTGCCCGGCTGCCGTGGCGGGACTCGATATTGGTCGGGGTACTGCTCAACACACGGGGCCTCACGGAACTCATCGTCCTGAACGTGGGGTTGCAGGCCGGATTGATCGGGCCGCGCCTGTACGCGCTGCTCATCATCATGGCCCTCGTCACGACGGCGGCCACGGGACCGCTGATCCGCCTGCTGCGCCGGCAGACCGCTGCCGCCGAGGGGGCGCCGGCCCAAGCCCGCGCCGGCAACGGGAGGACTCCGAACGCCCAGCCGGGCTCCTCCCGGGCTCCGGGGGCCGGCACCGAGGCGACTCCGCGGCCGTGGAAGTCGTAGAAGGCGTGGGCTTGCTCCGCATGCTGAAGCCCGAGGGGCCTGGCCTCCTCAGTCGTCGCGTGCCGCTGGGAAGGTGAGAGACCCTGCCTCCCGACTCGCCAAGAAGCACGTGGGCAAGGCCAGTCCTCGGACCGTCACGTACTGCACGGTGGGCTGCCTGGCGCAGCCCGTGTCGGAGCGGCGGCAACCCTGGTGCCGGCCAGTACCGCCTCCGATTCCTGCAACGGTCCATTCTCCCGCACGCTCACCATCGGCAGCGGTCCGGCGGACCCAGGCCGCGCGCCTTCTCGGCCCGCGCTGAGGCCGAAAGCAGTGAGGCGCGAAGGCCTCGCCGACACGGGCACGCCACCGCCGTGGACGTCGCGCCCGAGGCCACCGCGCATCTGAGGCTCCGACGACGGCCGAGGCCTGTGCCCTCAGCGCCTATAGCGCGGCGGACTGGCCGACCTCCGCACCCGTGCCCGGAACTCTGCGGCACCCTCCTCCCTCACGCGCGCCTCCCCACCGGTACACCCTGGAGTGGGCCGTCCCGCCGCCCGTAGACGCCGACTACGCCCCTTTCGTACCGGGCAACCGGGTGAGGCCGCGTCGAGCGTGATCGTGAGGCCCGTGGAGGTGACGTCGACCGCTGTCGCTTTCAGGCCCAGGGGATAGGCGGCGTCGGTGCGGTTGGTGAGTCCGTGCTGGATCCGGTCGACGACCGCAGCGGGTGCGGGGCTGCCCAGGATCTCGGCGTCTTCCAGACGCAGCGTCACGCGCCCGTCCTGGAGGAGGGGTTGCAGCGTCGCCCGGCCGAGCCCACCCTGCAGATCGAGGGTGATGGTGCCGGCTTGGTCGTCAAGGCGTACGCCCGTGACCGGGAGCCGGCCGCCCGTTTGGGTGGTCATGTTCTGCAGGGAGGCTGCGGGGACCTCGACGTCGGCGTGGGCTCGAGCGACGGTGCCCGAGTGGTTGCCGGTCAGGCGGACGTCGTCCAGGCGGGCGTGTACGGACACGTCGGGGATGTGGCCCAACCTGGCGTCGCCGCTGGTGACGGTGATGGCGTCGAGGTGCCGTTCGAAGAGGTCGAGCAGGGCCGGACCGCCGTCGATGTCGACATCGGTGTCCCTGCCGAGGGTCCGGCCCACCGCGGCGGAGAGGCGGCTGTGCAGCAGCGTGCGGGCGGCGAGTTCGGCAGCGGCCGTGGCGAGAAGCAGAAGCGTAAGGGCAGCCGCCGTCACCGAGAGGACACGGCGCCGCCTGAACATGTCGCGGATCACTGCTCGTCCCCCGCAACGGCCGGAACGGCGGCCCGGGCGGTGTCCTGAGCGGTGGCGGAGCCAGGGCCTTCGGGGTCGAGGTGCGGCAGGAGCCGGTCGAGCCAGTGTGGCAGCCACCAGTTGGCGCGGCCGAGCAGATACATGGTGGAGGGGACCAGGACGAGCCGGACGAGGGTGGCATCGACGATGACGCTGACGCCCAGGCCCAGGCCCAGGCCCAGGCCCAGGCCCAGGCCCAGGCCCAGCGCCAGCATATTGATGATCACGTTGGTGGAGAGCAGGAAGGCGAGGAAGACGCTGGTCATGATGAGGGCGGCGCAGGTGATGACACGGGCGGTACCGGCCAGGCCGGTCGCGACGCTGAGATGGTTGTCCTTGGTATGCAGCCACGCCTCGCGGATCCGGGAGAGCAGGAAGACCTCGTAGTCCATGGACAGGCCTAAGACGATGGCAAACATCATCATCGGCACGTACGACTCGACCGGGACGGGTTCGTCGACGCCGAACAGGGAGCCGCCCCAGCCCCATTGGAAGACCGCGACGACGACTCCGTACGCGGCGCCGATCGACAGCAGGTTGAGCAGGGCCGCCTTGAAAACGACCAGGAGACTGCGGAAGACGGTGAGCAGCAGCAGGAAGGCCGCCGCTACGACCACTGCGACGATGACGGGCAGCCGGTCCACGACGACGTCGCGGAAGGTGAGTTGGGCCGCGGTGACCCCGGTGACGTATTCGTAGCCGCCCGAGTCCGCGGGGGGGGTGGGGAAGGGTGTCTCCACCTTCCGGCCGTACCGCTTGGCCGATTCCGGTTCGACCAGCGGCATCAGCCAGTCCGGATCGGCCTCGGCAATCTCCTCCAGCGCAGCCCGCACGCTCTCACCCGCCAGCTCCAGCCGGCTCAACCGCCACACCGCCGCCAGGACATGAGTGGCATCAGTACGCTGTCGGCCCCGCCCCTTGAGCAGGCCGGCCGCCACCAAGCGGTCCAGTCGATCCTCGTGCGCACTGCATCCGCCGCCGCCCGGTCCGAGAGGTTCTCCGCGAACTGCGACACCGACACCAGTGCCAACTGCCCAGGCGAGAAGCCCGGTCGGCCATCGGACGGATACAAGTGAGTGAATTCCTCGTCGGCGAACACCACATCCAGCCGGTCCCTCATCAGCATCACCGGCGTCCCCCTTCGGACACACCGCCCACGCCGCCCACGCCGTGCGGACCGTCATCGGAGGAATCCGCTGGAAACTTGCCGGACGCATCGACACTGTCCACCGCCCCAAAACCAAGGCCGCCCCGCCTGCGACCAGCCAACCACCACCAGCATCCGCCGTCACCACCCGTCAAGATCACCAACAGAGTCATGCCGTTGCTTTACGGGTCTGGTCGACCCGCACCTTCCCCGTGTAGTGAGGGCTTTTCGCATCGCGTACCCGCCAGCCGGGGGCGCATGGACGCACTTTTGGTCGTGGGGTACACCACGGTCCGCCCCTGGCCGGGCTGCTCGGAGGGGTCCTTGGATTGCCCCATTCCGGTAGGTTCTCCAGCAATGTTCACACAGAGCACTCAAGCGATAGCCATGTGTAGTCCAGGTTGGGTTGATGCCGAGCGCGAGGCCCGCTCCTGGGCGTCACGGCACGGCCTCGTCCCAGGCGAGGAGGATGCGCGGCGCTGGCGCGGATGGGGCAGGGGCGCATGGCCGGCTGGCTGGCCCCCCGGGCGACCCCGGCCGAGTTGGGCCTTCTCGCGCAGTGGGGTGCCTTCATCGCGTTGGTCGACGACAGCTTTGACCAGCACGGCCAGTCACCGGAACAGGTCCGGGCTGTACTGGACCAACTGCTCGACGTGCTCGGCGCGCCGGACGGGACCAGCTATGCGGGCTCGGCGGTACCCGCGGTGCCCGCGCTCGCGGATCTGTGGGAGCGCACCAGGATCGCGGCCCGGCCGGGGTGGAGGCACCATTTCCTCGCGCTGTACCGGGACTTCGCCGACGCGACGTGCACCGAGATGCGCTTGCGCGCCGCCGGTGAACGGCTCGGGCTCGATGACTACGTGGCATTGCGCCGGCGCACGATCACTGTCTTGCCGCTGCTCGCCGTCATGGAACGGGCCCTGCCGGTGGCGGGTGAACTCGCTGGACTACGGGAAGCCGCCGCCGACATCATCGCCTGGACCAACGATCTACGGTCGGCGCCACGTGAATTCGAGGAAGGCGCGGACAATCTCGTCGGTGTGCTGGCCCGCCACAACCGGTGCAGCCGGTCCCGGGCGGCTTCACTGGCCCGGATCATGCTGGCCGAGCGCATGGGCGATTTCGACCGGGCCGCACACGGCGACCGGGCGGCGCTGATCCGCCGGGTGCGGGACGGATCGCTTGCCTGGCAGCGGGAGACCCACCGCAACCCGGCAGGCGGCGGCATCACCGCCGATGCTCATGAGCGGGGGGTGCGCGCGCTCACACAGCATCTGGCCGTCGCCGTGGATGCGGGCGGCAGCGTGGACGATCGGTGCGGCAGCCGGGTGCTGGAGTCCACACTGCTGCTGGCGCTCTTGCGTGATCTCGGTGTCGAACCCGGCGAGCAGAAGCGGCTCGCCGGGTTCCTGAACAGGCGTCGGCGCGGCGCGAGCCGGGTGGACGCCCTGTTGATCGACGCCTGCCTTGACCCGGCAGGTATGGCCGGTCGTGCGCGGGGAATGGCCGCGGATGTGGCCATGACTGTCAGCGGCGGCACTGTGGGGCGCGGGCGGCTCAAAGCCGTGATGTTGGCGACCGTGCTGCACCTGCTGTGCGGCTCGCCCCTCGACCACGAGGATGCTCCCGCGCCGGTGGGCCCGGAGGGCATCACCACCTTCACCGATGTGCACGTCCTGTCGACCCGTGTCATCCACGCGCACGCCTGCGGCCGTCCACACGCGGTCACCGACACGGAACGGGATCGTCTGGTGTCGCTCTTGTCCTCGGGACGCGACAGGATGCTGTGGGAGGCCAGCGCGACCACCCACCTGCTCGGCCTGCACGCGCTGCGCACTTTCCGGCCCGGCGCGAGGGCGGTCGAAGACGGCGTGCTTCGGCTCTGCCTCGCCATCAACGCCGACGACGGTGTGCCGTTCCTGGACAGCCAGGATCTGTGGCTGACCGCCGTGGCGGGCCTCGCCTTCACCCGCGAGGACACTCTGGCGCCGTTCGTCGCCCGGATGGCTGATCACGTGGCGGCCTGGCAGGCTCCGGACGGGGGCTGGCCGTTCGCCACCGGGATGCAGCAGACCGATGTGGACACCACCACCCGGTGCATGGAGTTTCTGCACGCCGCCGCCCCCGTCCGTCGCCGCCGGACGCTGGAGAAGGCGACCAGGTACCTGACGGAGATCGCAGGCCCGGACGGTGGCTTCCCGACCTGGGTGCACGGAGACTCACCGGACCTGGACATGACCGCCGGAGCGATCCTCGCGCTGGCCCCCGACGCCGCACAGCACGAGCGACTGCTCGCCGGCGCATTGGAGTTCGTCCTGAACGCACAGCTTCCGGACGGATCGTTCGAGCGAAGCTGGACGGTCAGCGAGGCCAGCGCCATCCTCCGCGCCATGGACGCGCTGCACGCCGTCCCGGCATCAACTCCGGATCTCACTGCCCGGATCGTCGCCGCCACCGCCCGGTCAGTAGCCCGCCTGACACAGACGCAGCACCCCGATGGCGGCTGGGGCCAGCACCCCGACGATCCCAGCGACGTACTCTCCACCGCCCAAGCCGTGCCCGTCCTGGCACGGCACGGTGATCCCCTCACCCTCAGCCGGGCGGTTACCTGTCTGCTGCGCCGACAGGACGCCGACGGTGGTTTCACCTCAGTGCCCGACCAGGTGGGCCCGCGCCCGCTGCCGTTCGACTATCCGGTGCTCACGGACATCCACACCCTGTCGGCCCTGCGCAGCGCCCGCATCCCCGCTGCGCCGGTCCGCCGGAAGCCCCGCAGCTCCTCCAGGACGAACTGGTCAGCCCTGGAGGCCGGCATGAACGGTGTGCTGCTCCAACCGGAGCAGGCCGCCTACGAACAAGCCCGACTCCTGGTCAACCAACGCTTCGACGACATCCGCCCCCAGGCCATCGCCTACCCGGCCGACGTAGAGGACGTGGTCGAATGCGTGAACTTCGCCCGGACCGGCCGCGTACCGCTGGCTCTGCGCTCCGGCGGGCACAGCTATGCCGGATACTCCACCGGCCCCGGGCTCGTCCTCGACGTCAGCTCACTCAACGCCACCAGCGTGGGCGGCGGGCGGGCGCTGTTCGGCGCGGGCGTGAAGGGCGGACAGGCTCACCTGGCGCTGGCCGCGGCAGGAGCCGGGCTGCCGCTCGGCCGGTGCCCCACCATCGGCCTGGCCGGGGTCACCCTCGGTGGAGGACTCAGCGCGTTCACCCGAGCATGGGGGCTGGCCTGCGACCACCTGACCGAAGTCGAGATCGTCACCGCCGACGGCCGCGTCCGCCGCGTGCGCCCCGACTCGGCGTCCCAGGACGAGGACCTGTTCTGGGCTCTGTGCGGGGGAGGCGGAGGCAACTTCGGCGCGGTCACCTCTCTGGAGTTCGCCACCGAGGACATCCGTGACCTGAGTTTCACCAGATTCATGGTCACCTGGCCCGCCACCGCGGTCGCGGCCGTCATCCAGGGCTGGACGATCTGGAATGCCGACCCGGTGACGACGCGTGCGGTGTGCTGTGCTTTCGAGCAGCTCAGCGACTCAGGCATGCCCTCCCTGCCCACCGTCACCGGGACCTTCATCGGCACGCCCGGTGAACTCGAGCCGGTGCTGGACCGGTTGGCCGCCGCGGTGGGCCGGCCCGAGACCGGCCGGGTCATCGTCCCCTGTGACTACACGCGGGCCGCGAGCGAAGCGGACCGCTGGGGTGGCGGCACCTTCGGACCCCGGGTCGCCTTCGCGGCCAAGTCGCACATCGTGCGTGAACCCCTCCCTCCGGGTGCGGCAGCCGAGATGGCTGCGGCTCTTGAGCAGCTGCACCGGTTCACCGGCGTGGGCGGGGCCGGCGGCCTGCTCATCGACGCCCTCGGAGGTGCGGTCGACGACCGGCCCCCGAACGCGACCGCCTTCCCCCACCGCTCGGCCGTCGGCGTCGTTCAGTACCACTCCTACTGGCACCAGTTCACCGACCGCACCCACGTCGACCGCAGACTCACCTGGCTGCGTGACATCCACGCCGACATGCACCCTTACCTTGGAACCGGCGGTTACACCAACGGCATGGATCCCGAACTCACTGACTGGGCGGTGGCCTACCACGGCGAGAACTATCCGAGAATGCAGCACGTCAAGGCCGCCTGCGATGCCGAGGAACTGTTCACCTTCCCTCAAGCGGTGACACCAGGGCCGGCCACCGAGCGTGACATCGGGTGATCGAACTCCGCAGACCACAGGTGCCACTCCAGAACCGTGGCGGTGCCGCGGCACTGGGACCAGGTCAACGACCGTCAGCAGGCGCACCATTGACTTCTTGCGGTGGTGGGACGGCACGGGCGGCCGGCGCGAAGCTGGTCCAGGCGGTGCGGGCGGGCAGCGGAGAGATCCGTGCTGCTCGGCTACGGCGCTCAGTGCGTTCCCCCGGTCAAGGCCGCGGCATCGGACTCTTCGACGCGGGCTGACGTCAGCGGGACGGGAGTGAACATCGCCGGTTCCGCACCGGGCGAAAGCGCGATGGGGCCGTAGACCCTGTCAGCACCCGGTGTGTCACCGGAGCTCGACGGAGTACGAGCTGCCGCCGAACTCCCAGCCGTCGGTGCCCGCACCGATGTCGGAGACGATGATCTCGTCGATGAAGAGGTCTTCGAGGTCGTCGTCGCGCAGGTCGCCGGCCAGCCACCGGGTCTCGATGTCGCTCCAGTCGCCACGGCTGGCGTCGATCCGCAGGGGGGCGGCACGGCGGTTGCCGCGTTCGCGTTCGTCCGCGCCGGTCTTGACCAGGCCGCTGATCTCGTACGTGCCGTTCTTGACGGTGTCGGTGAGGGGTTCGGCGGGGACGAAGGCGACGTTCTCGTAGGCGGTGTGGATGAGGTCGCGGTAGCCGCGGCGCACGTTGTACTCGGCGTCCGACAGCCACTTGATGAGGGTGTCGGGGCGGACGTCGAGGCCGGCGGTCTCGAGGGCTTCGTAGCCGCGGCGGGTGCCGGTGAGCTGGCTGAGCTGGGCGTGCCAGTGCTTGGCGGTGTAGGTGGACAGGCGGTGGCGTGGAGTGACCTGGGTGCGCAGGAGGTTGTTGAGGGCGGCGCCGAGGGATCCACCGCGGTCGGTGGGCCCGGCCATCAGTCGTCACCTTCGGGAATGAAGGTGCCGGGCTGGATGAACTTGGCCTTCACTTCACCGAACCCCGTCCCCACCCGGTAGGTGTCGGGCGCCGTCTCGTCGGGGACCCAGAAGATCGCGGCATCCACGTTGCGCAGGGCAATGAGCTGGTGGCCCGCCTGGACGGCCTTGAAGGCGACGGTCCAGTGCCGTACGGAGGCCTCGGCGACCACGCTCATACGCCAGTCCGGCCGCCAGAACGGCGACCGCGACTCCGGCCGCTTGGGCCACAGCAGACGCAGCGCGATCGACAGACGCGTCTTGTAGTTCGTGTACGACTCGCCTCCGCTCTGGAGCAGCTCGGTGCGGGCGTCCTTGGTGGCTTGATAGAACGGCTTGAACAGGGACTCATTGGCCTTGCCGGTCCACGAGTCGTGGATCCTCACCGGATTGGTGAGGTGGCCGTCGCGATGGAGGCGTTCGAGCATCTTGATGTGCGGGGTGGTCACCCAGACACGGCCCTGCTCGTCGGGCCGCTCGGCGAGGCGTCCGAGCGGGTGCGGCATATCCGGGTAAGCCCAGGCCGGGACGGTGATCTGGTAGATACCGGCCTGGCTCTTGTCGAAGACGTCCAGGGGCCCGGTGTGCAGGAGCTTGTTCGGCGCGAGCGGAACCGCGGAACACGCGGAGGGGAAGGAGCCGTTGCGGTCGATCAGGCACATCAGGCCGTCGCCGAACGAGGCGGGCACGTCGAGCTGGTCGCGCCGCACTCGCTTGCCGTTGCGCTCGTGGGCGCGGCGGGTCCTGGTGACGTCGGGGTGGACCCAGCCGGGCTCACCGTCCATGTCCTCACTGATCAACGGCCAGGGCCCGGCCCCACGGTCCTCGGTGCGGATGACCGGGATCGGGTGCATCTTCGACCGCGCCACTGACTCCTTCAGGATCCGCAGGGCCGGGAAGACCGCACCCTCCGGCTCGTCCTGCTCATCACCCGGGACCAGACCGTCATCGTCATCCCGGCGTACCTCATCGGCATCCTCGGCGGCCGTCGCGACCGCGCCCGCAGGAGCGGAAGCAGACCCGGAAGGCTCCTCCGTGGCGGCGGAGGCGATGTAGGCGTGCAGCGCGGCGGCGAGTCGGCGGCCTTCGGCGCTGTCGGGTGTCCGCAGCCCGGCCACGGCCAACTCCGTGAGCGGGGCGTGGAGATCGTCGAGATCCTTCACGTGCGCGCCCGCGAGGGCGCTGCGGAGAGCCGCGAGGAGGCGGGTCGCTTCCGCAGGCAGTCCCTTGACCGCGCCCGAGGTGAACGGCAGGGCCGCCTCGGCGAGTTGGTGGTCGGCCGCGGTGCCCACGGTGTCCGGGAGCGCCTCGGCGGCCTCGTTCGCGCCGGTGGCCGGCGTCGGGGCGGCCGTGGCGGGGGTGGGGCTGGTGTCGAGGAAGCGGGCGTGGGCGAGATCGGGGCACAGGGTGGTGGTGGCGATGGTGCCCAGGTCGCGTTCGGCGACTGTCACGGTCGTCGTCTGCTGGCCCGGCGTGTGGGTGAGGGTGAGGATGACGTCGGCGTCCAGCAGGTTGACGAGGGCCGGGTCGTCGGTGTCCACGACCGCGAGGACCGGCACGTTCTGGCTGCGGGCCAGTTCGCGCAGGACCTGGCTGGCCTTGGGCAGGTGCTCGCCGGAGAGCGGGAGGCGGGGGTTGTGGGCGCGTTGCAGGCGGTCGACGACGACGAGGGCCAGGTCGTCGGCGAGCGGTGCGGTGTCGGCGATGGCCTCGGCGGTCAGGTCGCTGCCGTCGTCGATGAGCAGTGGCGCGTGGCGCAGGCGCTCGACGACCTGCTGCTCGTCCTGGGTGAGGACGTCGGTCCGCAGGCGAGCGTAGTCGCCGCCGGCTTCCGCAGCGATGATGCGGCGCGTGATGTCCGCGCTACTCGGGCCCGAGGCCGCGTACAGGACGCGGGCGCCCCGGGCGAGCGCGGCGCGGGCGGCGGCGAGGCCGATCAGGCTCCCGCCCACCTGCGGTTCGGCCGCGACCAGGACCAGGCGGCCCGGGTGCAGGCCCCCGGTCGCCTCGTCCAGACACGCGAGACCGAACGGCAGGCCGGGCGCCGACCCGGTGGCCAGGACGGCGCCGATGGCATCGCCGAGGGTGGCGAGACGCCGGCCGCGCTCACGGGTGGGAGTGGGTTGAGTGGGCACCGCACCTCCTGCGGTCGCCGTGCCCTCGGGCGCGGCCGTGTCGGGTGAAAGGGCAAGCTCGTTGGGATCGGCAGGGATCAGCACGGCGATCGGCGTACTGTTCCGACGCAGGACCTGAGGCTCTCCCCCGGCCGCCCGGCTGATCAGGGTGCCGAATTCCTTCTGCGCCGCGCTGAGCGGCCAGACGGGAAACGCGCCGGCCTTCCTGGCCGCCGGGAACCGGTCCAGCGGAGCCAGCAGAACACGCTCCACCCCCTTGTTGACCAACTTGTGGATCAGCGTGGTGACACCGTCGTGCTGGGCGGCCTTGACCAAGCCGTAGAGATCCCTGCGGGCGTCACTGGCCGATGTCGGCTCCCCTGCCTGAGGCGGCTGACCCACTTATCCTCCCCGGTACTCAACTCCCCCGCAGAGTAACAGCACTAACACCGACGAACATCCGAACTCACACATTGGATGTGCCTATTTCACTCATCCGGCACCTCGATGGGTGGGTGAAGCGGCCAGGTCCCTCCGTGGAACCCGTGAGACACGGAGGCCGGGCCCCATCGTCCCAGCCCCGGCCTCCGCTCACTTCGCCCGCGGGGAGGCAATGTCCCTCCGCCCGACGACCCACCGGTGCCAGGCAGAGATGGCGGAAGAGTAGGTCGGGCTCGTCCGCGGTGCTCGCCGCAGGGTGCTCCAAAAAGGCGGGGCGAGCCTGTCCCGGCCTTCACCTCGTACAGGTGTGGAATTAGAGCTCCGTATGACGCCGTCTGGGATGTCTCGTCGCATGGTCGAAGCGACACTTCGACGAGGGTCGAAAACATGGCGGCGGACAGGTCTTCGCGGGAAGTATGCCGTAGGTAGCGGATCGACCAACCGCTGCGACTCGTCATGGGGGTTGGAGCTTGATGACCACGCGAAACAGGGGGGACGCGGCGTGATCACGGCCGTTGCAGCGGGCTTGTGCGCAGTCCCACTGTCGCACTCACCACGGGACCAGCAACCGCCGCAAACGGCCCGCGTACGACGACCGGCACTGAGGCGCAGCACAGTCCGGCTGGACCGCTGAAGTACGGACACTTCACCGGCGAAGACGACATCCACAGTGCGCCAGGGGTCGGCACCTCGATCGCGGGGGTCGGCTACAGCGACGACTGCCTCGACTACAACAGCAGTGTGCTGAAGGAGTGGGTGACGTGCCCTGACGGCGGGTCGCGTGTCTGGTGGAACACCACCGACGAGGACACGCGCGCGACCGGCTGGATCTCCGACTGCCACCTCAGCCACTAAACAGCTACTAAAGCAGAACCCGACGCGGGAACTTCGCCCAGAAGGCCTCATGCGTCGGCCTGGCCAGCCCGCGCCCGCGCTTCCGGCCGACCTCCAAGCGGGCAACAGCAAACCCGTCAACTCGAAACTCCGCCTGCGATGACGCAGGCGGCCCATGAGGGGGAAACATGCGCAAGGTGATGAGTGCCGCCGCCGCGTTCGCGACCGCGGCCACGGCAGTGGTGGCGATGAGCGGCGCCGCACAGGCCGCGCCCGCCGGCGACTCCACGGTGTACGGATGCAGGTCCGGCAACGTGTGTATCTGGCCCGAGGGCGTCGAACCCTTCAACAACCCGCACCCGACGGTCCAGTACTCCAGCTACGGCTACCACAACCTCAGCAACCAGTACGGCGACCACTGGGTCCTCAACAACCAGTACGGCGACGCCTCCGCCAGCCTCTGCTACAACTACGGCGGCACCAACTGCTACGAGACCCTCTACCAGGACGACTGGACCTACGAGAACCTCACGCCCATCAACTCCATCACCCTCAACCGGCCCTAGCGCACCCTTCACCACGGGGAACGACCGCCTGGCCACCCCGCACCCACGCCCCGTCGGCGACGCGTGGGTGCGGGCACTGGAGACACTGTGGCAGCGCATGACTGCCCTGGCCGATGTCGACAGCCGACGCCCTACGACCCCGGCCGGACATCCAGGGCAGCGAGCGGGTGAGAGCCACGACAAACTCCGCACCGGAGCCATCGCACACCATGTGGTGAGGCAGCAGGGACGCCTTGCGCAAGCCTGCGCTCGCCGTCGTGCCCGCGGCCTTCGCTGCCCTCGTACCTCTAACCGTGGCCGCACCCATGCCCTGCGAGACCAGCAAGACCCCCGCGGCCGTCACCCACAACCCCTCCACGGCACCCAGCGACATCAGCACGGTCACCATGCGGTGACCGACCTCGACCTCGCCCGATGCCTCAGTCGCCGGCCTGCTCGCCTTCCGGTCGCTCATTCACGTCCCCGACGAAGCAGTGCCCGCGGTCTTCGGCCACTTCCGGCGCGCGCTGCGTCCCGGCGGACCACTCCTGCTCGGCTTCCACGTCGGCGACGGGTCGAGACTGAAGACGCAGCGCTACGGCGGCCACCCGATGAACGTCCACGTTCACCGCCGCCAGCCTGACCACGTGGCGGCCTGGCTACGCGATGCCTGGCTCACCGTCGAGGCCCACATACTGATCGACCCCGACGACAGCGTTCCAGGCGCGGTCCTCTTCGCACGACATCAGCCCTAGCCACGCTAGCGGTCAGGTTGCTACCGACCGCACGGCGAAATCGGACCACATCCGACAGCCTCCGGCACGCTCGCCTGCGATCACACCAGTGAGGTCCCTGGCCTACCCCCCGTCTCAGCGGTCGTGGTGGCTAGCCGCGCGCTTTCACGAGTTGAGGCGCCGAGACTTGATCAAATTAAGGAGAAAGTGCTCCTGAACTGCAACGATGGGGCTTGTCCAGAGTCCTGTTGGCTGCACGGAAAGAAGCACTCTCCAGGTGAAGAAGTGTGTCGCGCCGTACCCGTGTGTTCACATCGACGGCGGCGACCGGACGGTCGTCTCGCAGGCCGGGACGTGCTGCTGGTCGAGACCTACACAAGGCCGACTTGGACGCCGCGATATCAGCGGCGCCGACGCCGTGGCGGAAACCTCGTGCCGTGTACGACCCGGGCCAAGAGAATCTTCTTGACGTCGACGGGCGGCACCAAAAGCGTGGTCGGCCCACTCCCTTCGCCTCGGATGCCCCGCCGCCCCTCACCTGTGCCCACATCCGCCGCGCGGCGCGAAGATGGCGGTCGCCATGGAGTTCAGTGATCGCGACTTCCGGGCAACGGGGTCATGCCGGGCTCGATCGACACTCACATGCTCCAAACCCTCTCGACGGAGACCCTGAGCCACTTCCCGCAGACCCTGCCGATGACGCGGCGCGGCGCGGTAGAGGAGAACGCGAACGTCACCGCATTCCTGCTCTCCGACGAGGCGCCCTGTGTCTGGGAGGCGAGTGTGCCGGTCGCCGCCGACTGGCACGCGACTTCCTGAGCGACACACGCCGCAGCGCCGGGCCGCGGACACCCATCCTGGGTATCCCAGAGGGTGAAGTCCAGGACGGCCCCAACGGCGCCGAGCACCGCAGCCACACCGAGCAGAACACCGCGATCGCCAGATACGTACGCCGGCACAACGCCCCAGCCGAGCCGAAGGCGAACTCCGCGACCGTCTCACCGATCCGGACCTGGACCGATTACCTGGCCGAGGCCGCGTGTCAGACCAAGAGCTGACGGCGCAGCCAGGCCGCTCGGGCGGCGATGGCGTCCTGCGAAATCACGGCATGAGGGACCACGACGTCGAACCCGTGGAACCCACCCGGCCACACGTGCAGTTCGAGGCGGCCGCCCGCCTGCCATATGCGGCTTGCGTAGGCGACGTCCTCGTCCCGGAACGTTTCGGCCGACCCGACGTCGATGAACGTGGACGGCAGACCGGAGAGGTCTGCCGCGCGGGAAGGCGCAGCGTACGGGGACACGTCCGGTCCTCCGCGCACGCCGTCGCCGAGGAGCGCGTTCCTCCGGTCTCGTTCGAGGAGCTGTCCCAGATACCGATGCCGCGCATCTGCTGGGCAGAGGGCGAGTCGTTGCGGTCGTCAAGCATCGGCGAGAGGAGCAGCTGGGCCAGGATTGCCGGGCCGTTGCGATCGCGTGCCATCAAGGTGACACCTGCCGCGAGGCCGCCGCCGGCGCTCGCGCCGCCGACGACGATGCGTTCAGGGTCGATGTTGAGTTCGTGGGCGTGATCCGACACCCACACCAGGCCCGCGTAGCAATCCTCGACGGGACCCGGATGGGGTGTCTCGGGTGCGAGCCGGTACTCGACCGAGACCACGGCCATGCCCATCGGCTCGGCCAGGTTCAACATCTCGACCAAGCCGAACCGGTTGACTCCGACGATCATGCCGCCGCCGTGGATGTGGTAGATCGTCGCGATCGGGGTCGCCGCGTGCTTCGGGAGACAGATCAGCAGCGCGATTTCCGGTTCCCCGTCCGGCCCTGGCACCACGCGCTCCTCGACGCTGTAGGTGTCACCGCGCAGGAGGACCCCGTCGGTCGGGGTCTCCACGCCGGGGACGGGCTTGCGCATCTCAGCGATGTGGTCCAAACGGTAGGCGTCGGGGGAGCGCAGGCTGGTCAGGATCTCAAGGACGGCAGCGAGCTCCGAGTCGAAGGGCGGGGGCGGTCCGACCGGTTGGGCGGATGACTGGTCCGTGATTTGGGTGGTCACGTGTTCTCCTTGCGGTAGTCGACTGGGTGTCTGCCTGCCCCAGCTCACGGGTCATCGACAGGTGTCACGGGGCCGATGCGGCACGCCCCCTAGTGGTCAACCCGGGCACTCGCACACGCCATCTGGTGGCCCGCAGCCGATCTGCAGACGCGCGGTGCCGTCTCGACGACCAGACGAGCGCCGAGACGCGCGACGGCGTCGTCGTCGTCGCGCGTCTCGGCGCTGCCGAGCAGCGTCTGAGAGTCCTCCTTGTGAAGGAGGGGGTTCCGCCGTCGGATCGAGCTGTTCGCGAGTGGCTACTCGGAGCCGGTGCCCCACTCAGACGGTCGGGACGGTGCCGCCGTCGATCACGTACTCGGCGCCTACGATGGCCGAGGCGCGGTCCGAGACCAGGAACCCGACCAGGTCCGCGATCTCCTCGGTGTTGGCGAATCGTCCCAGGGGCACTCCTCCGAGGGAGTCGTAGATGGTCTGCTTGGCTGCTTCACGTGTGAGTCCGTTGCCCTCGGCGATCCGGTCCACGAATTCTTCGTAGGCTTCGGTCTCGATTCCGCCGGGGCTGATTGCGTTGACCCGTACGCCGCGCGGTGCGAGTTCGTTGGCAAGTCCCTTGCTGTATGTACGCAGCCCGGCCTTCGCCGTTGCGTACGCCAAGGACGCGTCATGCAGGGGCAGCTCACGCTGGATCGAGGTGAAATGCAGCACCACGCCCGACCCGGACGCGATCATTGCCGGGAGTAGAGCTCGATCCAGCCGCACCGCTCCAAGGAGGTTGAGGTTCAGCTCGGTGAGCCACTGGTCATCGGTGATCACCGCGAATCCACCGGCCGGCGTCGACGTCCCTCCGACGACGTGCACCAGGATGTCGAGGGCGCCGGCCTCCGCGATTCGGGCGGCCACGGCATCAGTGCCTTCGATCGTCAACAGGTCCGCTTCGATGAATCGGTCAGGGTGCTCGTACCCGTCGGGCATCGTTCGCGCCGTCACGTACACGTCGGCTCCCATCTCTCGCAGTCTCTCTACGACGGCCTTGCCCGAGCCCTTCGAACCGCCCGTGACCAGCGCCCGGCGACCGTCGAGACGATCGCGATCTGAACTAGACATCTTCTCTCCACTCAAGATCGAGGTGGCGTGGGTTCGGTCAGGCTGGGTGGTTGGCGATGACGAGTTCGGCGACGAGGTCGTCCCGCAGCGCGAACCGGTAGTCGAGCTCGGCGACGCCCCCCGGGAAGGTGCCCTCGAGCCGCACGGTGACCACCCAGTGGGCGTCATCGACGCGGTGAGCGCCGATCTGCTCGGTCGTGTATTCGAACTCGGACCCGGCGTCCCGCAGGAACGCGTAGGTCTCCTCTCGGCCGCGGAAGGTCTCGTCCTGGTCGACGATCACCGCATCCTCGGTGAGGAACGACGACGCGGTGTCGGCGTCGCGGACGATGTGGGCCGCGAAGAACTCGCGCACGGTGGTCGGGAGCAGATCGGACGGAAGATCGGTGTGCTGTGTCATGAGCCCACCGTGTGGCCTCACGGCGCGGGAGGGTCAAGCCGCGGACTCTCCCCCAGGGGGAGCGTTCAGAATGACGGGATGCTGACCATCGGCGAATTCTCGCGACTGACCCACCTGAGCGTCCGGACCCTGCGCCGGTATCACGAGGCGGCCTTGCTGGAACCGGCCGTGGTGGACGAGACCACCGGTTACCGCTACTACGCCGTCGACCAAATCCCGACCGCGCAGGTCATCCACCGACTCCGCGAGCTCGACGTCCCCCTGAGCGATGTGCAGCAGATCCTGCGGACCCCTGACCCCGGTGTCCGGGCAGCCCTGGTCACAGACCACCTGCAACGCCTGGAGGATGTGCTGGAGCGCACCCGGGCCGCGGTCGTATCGCTGCGCCGCCTGCTCCGCCCCGACCCCTCGCCGATCGACGTCGAGCTGCGTGCGGAGCCCGCCCGGACGGTCGCCGCGGTCGAGGCCGTAGTCGGACATCGGGACATCACGACCTGGTACGCCGGCGCGATGGCCGAATTGGAGGCGGCCGTCGGCTCCGCCGCGACCGGACCACCGGGCGGCAGCTACGACAACGCCCTGTTCGAGCAGGAGCGCGGTCACGCGGTCGTCTACCTGCCGACCGCTGCACCACCTCGCACCGGACGCGTACACCCCACGATCCTGCCGGCCGCGGAACTGGCCGTCACCACCCACATCGGCGAGCACGACGGCATCGAGGTCACGTACGGCGAACTCGGGACCTGGGTGGTGGAGAACGCGATGTCGGTGGCCGGGCCGGTACGGGAGGTCTACGCCGTCGGCCCCCGTGACACAAGCGATCCCGCTGCGTGGCGCACCGAGATCGGCTGGCCGGTCTTCCGTGTCACCTGAGGTGATCAGTGCGGTGTGAAGTCTTGGAACGACTGGGCGCACACCCTAAGCCTTGCGCACTGACGAGTTGGGGCACCAAGGCTTGATCAAATAGGCAGAGAACGCCCCTGGCCTGCAACGGTGGGACTCTTCTAGGGTCCAGTTGGCCACACGGACCGAGGAACTCCCGGTGGGGAAGCGCCATGGGGTCGTACCCACGTGTCCGCATCGAGGGCGGCGGCCGGACGGTGGTCCCGCAGGCCGGGGGCGTGCTGCTGGTCGACACCGGCTCCGACACCGCAGCCCTCAGCCCGAAGAGGAAGGCGCTACAAGACAAGGACGCCCCCGTCACCGTCCTCTATCCACCCTTCCCCAGCCCCGCGCAGCTCAGCAGCGCCTCCAACCCCGACCACGGCCTCTACAACGCCTACACCCAGGCCTTCACCGCCACCCACCACGGCCAGCAGTTCCCGCCCGCAGACGCCACCCACGGCCACTGGGCCGTCCTCGCCTACGACGCCATCACCACCGCCGCCACCAGCCGCTTCGGCATCACTCCACCGGAAACCGCACCACCACCCCCACCACCTGACAACCACCACGCACTGCAGGCCCGGACCGACCCGAAAACCGGTCCGGGCCTGCACTGCGTGGTGACACCGACTCTGCGGACCAGGACCATCACCGCGCTGACACCCCGACGGCGCGGCTCGAACGGGCCTGCCATAAGGCCCAATCGTGCGGTCCGTAGCGGCTGGAACATGTCACCCGGTGCAGGACCCGCTGATGACGACTCCCCCGCCGCCCTCGATCACCGAACCCGACCCGTCCGCACTGACCTGCCCCAGGGGCCGGGTCGGACCGTGTTCCCGGTGCCGGCGCAAGAGCCACAAGTACGGGTCCGGCGGCAGCCCTCCGTGTCAGAGACGCATGGCGCCTGATCGGTCGGCGTGGGCCCCGCGGCGGGATTCGTCAACACCCGTAGCTGAACTGAGGGAAGGCTGTTTCCGCTCTCGACCGGTCGCAGACAGCGCTGTGTACCGGCTCTGAGGACGGGTGAAGGAGTGAGCTTACGCTTCTGGGGTAGACGGGGCGCATCAACGCTTTGGCCAAAAGGCGGATGTATGGACCTTCACACACGGGACGAGCAGTTCGTGGCCCGTCCCATTGCTGTTTCCGCCGCGTTCGAGGGCAGCGAGGAGATCGCTGAAGCCCGCGATCTGGCCCGTGACTTCCTCGCCTCGGTGCAGGCCGAGCACGGACTGCCGGTGTCCGACCGGGCGATGGGAATGGTCCAGCTGGCGGTGAGCGAGCTGGTGACCAACGCCCGTAAGTACGCGCCCGGCCCGTGTCTGCTGACCTTGCAGGTGGAGGACGGAGCCGTTCGGATAGCCGTGTGGGACAGCAGCACCACGCTGCCGCTGATCCTGCCTCCGGATCCGACGCGCATCGGCCGGCACGGCTTGGAGATCGTGATGGCCCTCTGCCAGACGTTCACGATCCAGCGGGAACCCGTAGGAAAGCGGATCAGTGCGTCCATCGTGCTCGCCGACGATCCTGGCGGAGACGTCGCGGGCCGCCAGGTCATATGACCTCGGCCTGGAAAGATCCCCACCGGCGACAGCCGCCGTCCCAGACGTCGGCCGCGCGCCCGTGATGATGGCCGCCCCGTCCGTCCAGGAGAGCATTCCGGCGCGCTTGGACGACAGCGTGCCGACCGGCTGCCGAGGAAGGACGTCCAGTAGCCAGCCCCAGGGAGCCAGCCGTGGGCCATGGACACATCCCGCCGACGCCACGGTTGCTTCGGGCCCTCACTGCGCCAACACCACGGAACAGCCTCATCCGTACAGCACCAACAAGTACGGTGATTCGCAGGCCCGGTACCGCTCCCCCGTCGGTGCCGGGTCCTAACAGTTCGCATTGCGGTGAGCCCACAAGGAGCAGCACGGGCCATGAGTGATACGGCATCACTTGTCGGGATGTGATGATCCGCCAGAGCGGGCAGTGCGAGCCGTTCGCGGAACTGTCGCGCTTCACGGGGGTCTTCTACGACTGCCTCACCGGGCGACGCGACGCACTGCTCGAGCTCACCGACGCGTTACTGTGCACCGACGGACCATCATGCTCGCCAGCAGCGTCACCGCAGTCGGCCACATCCCCCTGGCCGCCCTGTCCCTGATCGTCGGAATCAACCGCATCCTCAACGAGGGCCGCGTCTTCATCAACGTCCTCGGGAACGCCGTCGCCACCATCGTGGTCGGTAAATGGAAGAACGACATCGACGCCGAACGCGCCCGCTCCGTACCCCACCTGAGCTCGCACTTCACCGTCGGTGGACGTCGACTCCACCAAGATCGGTGCCGACAGCTGAACAACCCGACCTCCCCGAATACCCACGGGCGGAAGGTTCGTCCACTCCAGTACTTGTCCTGGACTACCGTCGCCGTATCAGTAGCGGGCCGCGCTCTGCAGCAGCGGCGGATACACCGAACTGGTGACCCCGTCCACGGTGGCGCCCGCATACTTGAGCATGGGTCCGACCTGCCGGTTGAGCTCGTACGGGAAGTTGAGGCTGGGCACCGACACCTCGTCCACGCGCGCGGCCCTGCCGACGCGCGAGGACCACCAGAGCGCCCCGATCTCCTCGCCGCCCGGCGGAGCAGTGGGTGGCCCGGCACGCGGAATGGCGGCGCGCCGCCGCCCTGGCCGGACGCCTGCGGCTGGTCGTCTCGGCCGCCCGTACAACCAACCAAAGGAAGGGGTGCGTTGGGGGGATCCGGTACACGGTCAGGAGCTCACTGCCCGGCCCCGGTACACCGCAGTACCGCCGCATCGGGCCCGAGCGCTAGGACCAGTCTTCCGTCCCGTAAACGCCACCGCCTGGCGCGCGGGAACGATGAACTCGTATTCCGGCCGGATCCATGGCCGGCGTTCGTGGACGGAGTGGAGGCGACGGACTTGACGACATGACCGGCGCGGCTCCCCCGTCACGGCGTCGCGGGTCTGGGTTCCTCGGGTTCGCGCACCGCTGCCTCGTGAAGCTTCTCCATCTCCCAACAACCGGCGCGGTCCGGCTCGTTCCCCTCGAACACGACAACCACACTGCCGTCCGGCGCCATCACAGTGATGCGCGTCCCCCAGTCGGCACTTTCCCCGCTCCCGCTGCGCCATTCCTTGCGGTGCATGGTGAGCTCGGTCCAGCGATAGGACCGCAGGACGTCGCCGGTGGCCACGACGACTCCGCGCTGGAAGCAGTACAGCCGGGGGGTGGGGCCGCCCGTGCGCCGCTCGTACCGGGACACGAAACAGCAGCCGATCAAGAACACGGTCCAGAGTCCGCTCAGAGGGGCGAACCAGCCGTGCCACCAGCCACCCTCCCCCTTGATGATGTGCACGAGATCGACCGCGGTGCCCCACCCCTGCAATACGCCAAGGAGCCCGGCGAAGGCCCACAGGTGCGAATAGGCAGGGCACGCAAACCTCACATAGCTGCCGTAGCCGGCGTCTTTCCCCATGGCCCACGCCTTGTCCCGCTCGCGCACAACACCCCCCCGGTTCGAAGCCCTGGACGGTTCAATGCCCGGCGTCAGTGGACCCCAAGCTCAGAACCTGGTTCTCAGGCCTCAGCCGGACCTCTGACTTGCTGAAGCGGACCCAGCCGCACGGTCCCAGCCGTAGCGTCCAGAGTGCCGGTCAGCAGGGGCTCGCGTGACCTCACGCCGACCCGACAAGGGCTGGTTCATGCGAGTTTGCCGCCGCTGGCCGGCGCCGTGCGGTGTGACTCGACAGGGGCGTGACCACGTGGCCGCCGAGGCTTCAAGTCAGAGTGCCCACCGCGCCCGTCCCATCCCGTCGAGACCTGGTCAGGGTGCCCGTGATCACCATCGGTATCGATCCCCGCAAGTCCTCTCACACCGCCGTCGTCGTCGATCCCGCCGGGCATCAACTGGCCCAGCCGCGTTTCGTCGTCAACGCCGGGACCGTCCAGCAGCTCATGCCCTGGTGCGAGAAGTGGCCCGAGCGCCGCTTCGCCGTCGAAGACGCCCGCGGCCCGGGCCGCATCCTTGCCCAGCAGCTGGCCGCCGTCGGCGAGAAGGTGGTCGACGTCGCGTCCACCCTCTCCGCCCGGCCCCGGCGCTGGCCACCGGCGGGGACCGCAAGACCACGCCGCCCCGACCACGGAGCCCGACCCGTCCGCGCTGACCTGCCCCGGGAACCGGGCTGTTCCGGGTGCCAGCGCAAGACCCACAACGTACGGGTCCGGCGGAAGCCCGCTGTGCCAGTGGTGCATGGCCCCGGTCCAGGCCGGGTGGGGCAAAGTCGTGCGGTTCGTCGTCACCCGCAGCTGAACCAGTCCGTGGTGACGGGCTCGCGGCGGGGTTGTTGAGCACGGCATCGCGTGCATCGTCCCCCACGAAGACGCGGCTGAGCCCCGGGTCGACGCCCGGGGCTGAGCGGTGGATCTGCGCGCACCTGCGCGGCCGTCGCGCCCTTGGGCCTACGAAGCGGGCCGCCCGGGCAGGCTTTCACCCGTCGTGGGTCCAGCGCCTGCTACGTGGGAACCGACAGGGTGCTCGGTCGACAGGCTGGCTGGCTTCCCAGGCGGCGATGGCCGGTCTCGCGTGCGTCGATCGGCTCGGTCGCGGGCGGCCTACGAAGGGCCCTCGCCCGGCACCGGGTCGGTACGGCACCCGCCCGCGAGTTGAGCGTCGCCAACAGCAGACCCCTCACCGCCTTCACCACCGCCCGCGCGGACCAGCGGGACGCACCGTACGCTAGCGCGGCGAGGAACAGGACGGTGACCGTGGTGATCATCCCCGGCTGACCGGCGGCCCGGCCCGGCGAATCAGGCGGCGTCGATCAGTGCCAGGTCCATCGGTACGAGCGTGGTCGAGGCCAGCAGGGCCCGGATCAGGTGGTCGTTGAGGGCGTTGCCAACCGGTTCGCCGAGTTCCTCGCGGGTCAGCCAGGGCACCCCGTCGCGGGACAGCCGGGTACGCACGCCGTTGACAAGGTGCTCGACGCGCCTGTCCGTCCAGCCGGCGCCGGACTGCACCTCGGCGAGTTCGACGGCGGCCTGCCGCCAGGTCAGCGGCTGCGGCCGGGGTTCGTGCAGCAGGTAGCGGCGGCCGAGGACGACGAGGGCCAGCTTCTCCTGCTCGGTGAGCACCCACAGGCGGGGCGGCCGGGTGGCGTCCCCGTGCCGCGGTACCGGCCGCGCGCCCTCGGGTCCGGTGACGAACACCTCCAGCAGGTGCTCGCGGCCGCGGGAACCGCCGGCGAACAGCGGGGTGTAGCCGGGCTCGAGCGGCAGTGGGTCCTCGTCCCGGAACAGCAGCCGGGCGCCCGCGAAGCGGAGCGGCAGCCGCCCGGCGTTGCTGACCCACCAAATGCCGCCCCGGTGGGTCACCGTGCCCTGGTGGCGGCTGACCTGGGGGTCGTCCTCGCCGAGGCAGACGTGCACCTCGGGCCGGTTACGACCGAACAGGACCTGGCGGCCGGCGCCGGGCCCGAGCGTCATGCCGCCGGTCAGCGCGAGCGCGAAGAGGGTGCCGGGCAGTGGGGCGCACGCGCCCCGGGCGAGGCTGCCATGGGTGGCGGGCAGCCTCAGACGGCCGCCCACGGCATCGGGTGTTCCGGGTCCGGCCATGTCAGCGCTCCGGCAGCCGCTTCGCGATGTTCCCCGCGACGACGGTCGCGAACTCCGTTGCGCTCTCGCACAGTTGCCTGGTCGGCTGCGGAGCGTACACGGTCAGCTGGAACAGTTCGGTGGTGCGCTTGCCGGCGGAGTCCGTGTAGGTGCGGTGCGGGGTACGGACGGTGCAGCTGTCGTCCTCGGCCTCGTCTGCGATGAAGTAGCTCTTCGTGCCGGCGACGTCGACGAGTGTTCCGTCGTCGGCGTCCAGTGAGTTGTCCCGGCTGTACTGGATCTGCACCTCGCGATTGCCATCGTCGCTCGACCAGTCGCAGTCCCAGGAACCGAAGCCGTGATCCCGGTCAGCCATCTTGACGCCGGGGAGCCGCTTGAGCGCGATGGCGTCGAGCAGCGTGCAGGCATCCAGCCGGGTCAGGGAGTTCGCGTCGGGCGCCGACGAACGCCGGGGCACGGGGCCGTCCGCGAGCACGCCGACCACGTGACCGGTGGCGGCGTCCGCCATCTGGCACGGGTCCGGCGCCACCGTGTTGAGCTGCTTCCCGATGACGCGGATCTGCTTGCCGTCCGCGGTCAGGACGGCCCGTTCGCAGGCCGCCCCGTCGCGCTTGATGGTCACGACCGTGAGGTTTCCGACCAGGTAGGTGGACAGGATGTGGTCGAAGTCGTCCCGGTGGGAGTCGAGGTTGACCTGGACGTCCGCGTTGTCGTTGCCGCTGTTGTTGCGCACCAGGACGTCGCAGCGGTCGAACTCCCCGTAGTCCGGGTCGAGTTCGGTGCCGCCGAAGCGGCTCAGCGAGGCGGCGTCGAGCAGCCCGCAGGGGTCCGCCGTGCGCTCGTCGCCGATGGTGCCGGCCCGGCCCGTGGCCGAGGGTTTCCCATCTGCCGAGCCGGTCGCGCCGGTCCTTTCGTGCTTGTGGTCCGTGCCGTTCGAGGCCCACGGGCCGAAGAGGACCAGCCCGGCCGCGACCGCGCCCGCCGTGGCCAGCGCCGCCGCCGTGATCGCCAGGCGACGGCGGGAACGCCGTGGCAGCGGAAGGGTGAGCCTGTCCCGGGTACGGCCGACGAGCCGCCTCAGCGGAAGCGTCGACGAGCCGAGGTCCACGGTTTGACGGTCCAACTGCTCCTGGATGTGCGGGGGCGGCGGGGCGGCGCGCGTCAGCAGCTCTCGTGCCTGCGCGGCGTCGGGCCGGCTCCCGGGCTCCACCTCCAGCAACGCGGCCAGCGCCTCGGTGAGTGGACCGGCCCGGCGCGCGGGCTCGATGTGCCCCGCGACGGCTCGGGCCAGATAGGTCATGAGGTGGTCGGCTTCCCCGTACGGCGACTGGCCCTCGATCGCCGCGAACAGGGACGCGCCGAGCGAGAACACGTCGGCCTTCCTGCCCACCGACTGCCCCTTGGCCACTTCGGGGGCCAGATACCGGGGTTTGCCGCGGACACTGCCTGTCGCGGTCTGCGTGGCGTCGTTCCACAGAGCCCGGGAGATCCCGAAGTCGGTCAGCCTCGCGAGGCCTTCGTCGGTGACAAGGATGTTCTCCGGCGTCACATCGCCGTGCACCACGCCCGCGGCGTGCGACTTCACCAGCGCGTCCGCGATCTGACAGCCGACCGACCCGGCCGTCTCGGGGGTGAGCGGGCCGCGCTCATTCATGATCTGGGCGAGGCTGCGGGAGGGGACGTACTCCATGACGATCCAGCAGACTGAGTCCTCGTCGAGGTAGTCGAAGACGGCCACGATGTTCGGGTGGTGCAGCCGTGCGGCGTTGCGCGCCTCGCCCATGAGCCGCCGGCCGGCCAGATCGTCCTCCAGGCGCGCGCACTTGACCGCCACCCGCCGCTGCAGCCGCTCGTCCCACGCCTGCCATACGACGCCCATCCCGCCGGTACCGATGGGCTCCTGGAGGAGATAACGGTCGGCGATTCTGTCCCCGGCCTCTGGCATCACCAGCACCGCCTCACCCCTCGCTCACGGTCCTGACCCGGCGACAGAGTGTACGCGGCACACGCCCGGCGGTGATCGGCTTCGCAGGACGTCGAGCGGACCTCCGCAGAACCCGCGCAGACTGACATACCGTCAGAACACGCGTCACTTCAGTGTCGGTACAACGCCCCAACGCCCGCACCGCGCATCGTGCGCACCCGCACCACCGCGGTTCAGGAGCCCTCGACCACCGGTTCAAGGATCGCGACGCACTCGGTGCGCGGCGGGCCGGACCTCGATGGCCGGCGAGCCCAGCGCACGAGGGTCGCGGCAGCACCACGAACCCTGTGGCCCCGTCGCGAGATCATTCTGCGTAGAGGACAGAAATGATCAACCAGGACTCCGGGCGTCCTGCATCCAGGAAACCGGTCCCGGCACGCACATCACGCGCCATGACGAACAGACAGCATGCTAACGAGACCCACCAGACCCAGTTCGCGGCTGTCTCACGCTGTGGCCGAGGACTCCCGTCTCAGCGAAGTGGCACTTCTTCGTGGAGGCCGGCTGCAGCACGGGCGGAGCCGAGCCGGCGTCGAACTCGGCATCAGAGAGGGCTATGTGGACTGCATCGTCGGCACCGAAACAGAAACGGTCGGCTCACCGTGAATGTGGCGCGGCTGGCACTGGCTGCCGGGGTCATCGAGGTCCACGGAAAAATCTCCTACAGCGCCCGCAACCTCACCCCACTCAGAAAGTCACGGGCGGGGCGAGCCGGATACGTCCGGCTCGTACACCCTTTGCTGGCCGAGAAGGCCACAGAAGCGCTGATGCGACGAGCCGGTGCACGTGCGTGGAAGAAACCGGCACGCCCTGGAAGCAGGACCGTTTGCCATCGGGCTTTGACGGACGTCAGTTCGTGTCACCGGAGTTTGATCACCACAGGTCGGCGGCTCAGCACACCGAAAGTGCGCAGAGCCGCCGACCTGCACTCATGTGCAGTTCCTCGTAGACGCGTAGGTCAGAGCCTTGCGATCGGCATGCAGGCTGCTCGTTTTAGGGGACGGAGGTCAGGAAGGCTTGACCGCCGAGACCGGGGTGGCGGTCACCTTGTTGTCGCACTCGGCCCACCACCCGTCGTTCAGGGCGACCTGGTGCTTCCCGGAGTGCGGCAGCCCGATGACCATCGTCGGATACGCCGCCGGGGTCTTGCCCGACACACAGTAGCCGTCGCCCTCCCCCTGAACCTGGACGAAGGTCAGCTTCACCCACGCCTTGCCGTGCGGCCGGACCGTCACCGTGGCCGCCCTGCCGGTAGGGGTGACCTTGAGCGGGGTGTTGTGGGAGGGGGAGCCGTTGCCGGCACCCGCGACCGTCGGATGCCCCTTCAGGACGCACGTCCTGCGGGACACGTTGGTGAACTGCACGACCGCCGCCCCGGTCCCGGTCCCGACCGGCCGGTGAACGGCCTGCCAGGCGCTGACCTGGAGAGCGGAGGCCGGACAGGCGGCCGGCCGGGCGGAGGCGGTGGCGCTCGCCGCCATGGCGGTGCCGGGCAGGATGCCCGTCACCGCCGCCGCGACGGCCGTGACCGCCGTCGTCGCCAGAGCCACCCTGCGAATGCCATTGCTGCGACGCATGCTGTCGTCCCCCTGAGTCGTCCCGTCCGCGGGTTTCGGTCGTCGGTCGTTGCCCCGCGGTACGTGTGGTCTTGGTACGTGAGTGCAGAGAGGCCGGGAGAGCGGCAGGGTTCCGTACGGCGACCACTCGTGACGGAACCGTGACAGCCAGCTGCACCCGTGCAGATGGCCGTCAGGACAGACACAGTCGCCTCCAGCGCGCTGACCCGACTCACGTTAGTTTGACGAGGCGAAAACCCCTCGCGGGCCGAGACGCTGTCGTTCATGCGCGTTGTCGACGGCTCCGACGACGTCCTGGCCGCCGTGCACGCGCAACTCATACACGGCGCGACCCAGATCAAGGTCATGGCGGGCGGCGGTGTCACCTCCGCCTCCGCCCCCCCTGGACACTCTCCAATTCCCCGCCGCCGAACTGCGCGCGGCGATCGACGCATGGCCGCGGTGGCGACTCCGGTGCCGACCCCACGCGGGCGCCGTGATGTCCTTCCTGAAGTGCCAGGATGCACGTTCCGGCAGCCGGCGGCCATGGGCCATGCGGCCCTCGTGGACAAGTCGGTTCCGGGCCGTCGGCAGGCCGGGCCGGCCGCGGTTGCTCCCGTCTTCCGCTTGGCGGGAGCAACCTCCTGCGGGTTGGCCGGTCAGGCCCTGATGGCGTCTGCGAGCGGGGCTCGGTGGCGGTGCCTGTCGCGCGGTTCCGGGTGCGATCAGGTAATCAGGAGTCGTGAACAAGGACGCGACCGACCCCTTCGTGCATGTCCGGGGCGCCAGTGAGAACAACCTGCGGAACATCGATGTCGACGTTCCGCGGGACGCGATGGTCGCCTTCACCGGCGTTTCCGGTTCGGGAAAGTCCTCGCTCGCGTTCGGCACGCTCTACGCGGAGGCCCAGCGGCGCTACTTCGAGTCCGTGGCACCGTACGCCCGAAGGCTGTTGCAACAGGTGGGCGCACCGCACGTGCAGGAGATCACCGGGCTGCCACCGGCCGTGGCCCTGCAGCAGCGACGCGGGGCGCCCAGCTCGCGCTCGACGGTCGGCACGATCACCACGCTGTCGAATCTGCTGCGCATGCTGTACTCCCGTGCCGGCACCTATCCGCCGGGGGCCGCCCGGCTGGAAGCCGAGTCGTTCTCTCCCAACACCGCGGCCGGGGCCTGCCCGGAGTGCCACGGACTGGGCGTCGTGCACGACGTCGTCGAGGACCTGCTCGTCCCCGACCCCTCGCTGAGCATCCGCGAGGGGTCGATCGCCGCGTGGCCGGGCGCCTGGCAGGGCGCCAACCTGCGCAGTGTCGTGAACGGTCTGGGAATCGACATCGACCGGCCGTGGCGCAGGCTCAGGAAGAAGGACCGGGACTGGCTGCTGTACACGGACGAGCAGCCGTCCGTGTACATCGAGCCGGAGGAGGACCGCGTCGACTACGGGTACCAGGGCAAGTTCTGGAGCGCCCGCAAGCACGTCATGCACGTCCTCGCCGACTCCAAGAGCGAGAAGATGCGGGAACGGGCGCTGCGGTTCGTCAGGAGTGTGCCCTGCCCCGTATGTCACGGCAGCGGACTACGGCCCGAGGCGCTCGCCGTGACCTTCGCCGGACGTTCCATCGCCGAGATCAACGCGCTGCCGCTCACCGAGGTCGTGGAGCTGCTGCGGCCCGTCGCGAAGCGGTCCGAGGCCGACGCCACCACGTCGACCGCCCGATCCGGGGAGACCACCGAGGTCGCTGTCCGGATCTGCGGCGATCTGGTCGCGCGGATCGACGTACTGCTCGACCTGGGCCTCGGATATCTCAGCCTCGGGCGCCGTTCTACGACCCTGTCGCCCGGCGAGGCGCAGCGCCTGCGGATCGCCACCCAGTTGCGCTCGGGGCTGTTCGGCGTCGTCTACGTCCTCGACGAACCCTCCGCGGGCCTGCACCCGGCTGACGCGGAACCACTGCTGGACGTCCTGGACCGTCTCAAGGCGGCGGGCAACTCCCTGTTCGTCGTGGAGCACGACATGGACGTCGTACGGCGGGCGGACTGGGTGGTCGACATCGGCCCCGGCGCGGGCGAGGGCGGCGGACGCGTGCTGTACAGCGGCCCCGTCGCCGGCCTTGAGCGGGTCGCGGAGTCGGCCACGGGCCAGTACCTGTTCGGACGGGCCGAGCCGCTCGATCACCGCCCGCGTACGCCGCAGGGCTGGCTGCGCCTGCGCGGCGTCTCCCGCCACAATCTGCGCGACGTGTCCGTCGACGTACCGCTGTGCGTCCTGACGGCGGTGACGGGCGTGTCCGGTTCCGGGAAGTCGACGCTGGTGACGCAGGTGCTCGCCGAGGTCGTCCGCGGCCACCTCGGGCTCGTACCCGAGGAACCGGAGGAGACCGCGGAGGCGCGGCTGGAGGTCGACGTCCGGGACGCGTCGGGGGTCGAGTCCTTCGACCGGCTGGTCCGGGTCGACCAACGGCCCATCGGCCGGACTCCCCGGTCCAACCTGGCCACGTACACGGGGATGTTCGACGCGGTGCGCAAGCTGTACGCGGCGACGGACGAGGCCAGGGCGCGCGGCTACTCGGCCGGGCGGTTCTCCTTCAACGTGCCCGAGGGGCGGTGCGAGACCTGCCAGGGCGAAGGATTCGTCACGGTGGAACTGCTGTTCCTGCCCGGCACCTACGCGCCGTGCCCGACCTGCCGGGGCGCCCGGTACAACGCCGAAACGCTGGAGGTCACCTACCGCGGGAAGAACATCGCGGAGGTGCTGGCGTTGTCCGTCGACGCCGCCGCCGAGTTCCTGTCCGCCGTCCCGGCCGCCTCGCGCAGTCTGGAGACGTTGCGCGAGGTGGGGCTGGGGTATCTGCGGCTGGGCCAGCCCGCGACGGAACTCAGCGGTGGGGAGGCGCAACGCATCAAGCTGGCCACCGAACTCCAGCGAGCCCGCCGCGGGCACGCGCTCTACCTGCTCGACGAACCGACGGCGGGGCTCCACCCCGCGGACATCGCACTGCTGCTGCGGCAGTTGCACCGGCTGGTCGACGCCGGCAACACGGTCGTCCTCGTCGAGCACGACCTGGACACCATCGCCACCGCCGACTGGGTCATCGACCTCGGGCCGGGCGGCGGCGACGCGGGCGGGAAGGTGGTCGCGGCGGGCCCGCCGACGAAGGTGGCGAAGACCCGCCGCAGCGCCACCGCGCCCTACCTGGCGGCCCGGCTCGGGCGCTCCTGAAAACACGGTGGCCGGTCGGCCGCCGGGCTGCGACGATGCCTCTGTTTCTTTACGGAGGGTGTTTGTTCGTTTTCGTGTGCGCCGGCTGTGGGGCCGGGCTGACGGTCCCGCTGTCGCAGGTCGCGCTGCCGGTCCACGCTCATCAGACGTACGGGAACGGGATCCAGCTCCCGGTGCTCATGGAGTCGGGCACGTTCGCCGTGGATCCGGAGCCCTGGGGGCCGCCGTGGCGCAGCTGGGAGGAGATCCGTCAGGACGAGGCAGCCGCCCGCGGCGTGTACGCACCCGTGTACGCCCTGTCCGACGGCGCACCCGGTGCGATCGTCATCGCGCCGGGCGACGCCAGGGGCACGATGCTGATCCCGGGAAGTCGCGCAGAGGGCTACTGCTGCGGCCTCGACGGTGCCGACGGGCCCAATGTGGCGTGCGCGGAGTGCTCGGTGCCGGTGGCGAGCAGAATCGACGACTGCTCACTCTGGCAGGCGACGTGGCTCGCCCCGAAGGCCGTGCGCCGCGTTCTCGTCGACGGTACCCCTACCGCGCCACTTCCCTGGTCCGAGCTGGTGGCGGAAGGCAAGGGCATCCCACCGTTCGAGCCGCTCAGCAGATGGTGGTCGCGGACGAGGGTGGGCCACTGGACGAACTACTGGTGGGCGTGGAGCCCCCGGTGGGAGGCGGCAGCCGGGCGGGCACTCGCCCACCTCCTGGCGGCTTCGGAGGGCCGACCGGTCACCGTTCCCGACGGCTTGGTCGGGCAGGTCTTCCAACGGGCGCTCGACGCCCTGTTGCCCGCGGGCCCGCGGGCACGGTGTGCGGTCCTGGCCGGACCGGGACTACCGGCTCCGGGCGAAGACGTGCCCATCCTCCTCGTGCCGTCCCATCCGCAGACCGGCAGGACCTGGGCCCCGGACGACCCGGCGCCCTACCTGGTGCCCCTCCCGTTCGGGGTGTGGCTGTGGATGGCCTTCCCCGGGCCGGACCTGCCCGTCCCCGCATCGGGCGCCCTGCCCGCCGACGCCCTCCGTGACGACTTCGACGGGGCCGCGCGCCCGAGTGACCTGTTCCTCGTCGACAGTGCGGTGTTCCGGCACACCCTGGTCCGGCTGCCGGCCGTCAGCAGCCCGTGGCTGCGCCAACTCCTCGACAACCTCACCCCCCACGTGCGCGGCGCCCTCTTCTGACGGGCTGACCGTTCCTCGATCACTCTCGTCGGGCAGGGGTTGCCGCTTCCGTTCCGGGACATCCGAGGGAAGGACCGACCGACGGGGACGGGAGGACTTGATGCGGTTGAACGACTGCGACGGTCGTGCCGCTGCGGGCTTGTGCGGCGCGGACCGTGATGCGGGAGCGGAACGGTGAGCGGTGGCATGCCGCCGCTGAGGAACCGATACCTCGCCGCGGGCTTCATCGTCTTCATGTATCTGCTGATCGGCGCCCTGCTGGCTGGCCTCCTCGCCGCGGGGTTCTCGGGCGGCGAGGTAGGGACAGGAGTGGCGGCACTCGTGGGCGGCGGTCTTGGAGCCGCCTTCGGCGTGTGGCGCCTCCATCGCACACCCGAGGAGGAGCGGGCTGACGACCACCTCTACTGACCAGGCTCTTCGGTCGCCGTCCCGCGACGCGCGGGACCGGCCCCCATTTCTGTCGTGGTGCGGTTGTTCAGTGGTCAAGGCGGGCCAACGGCGGTGGCGGTAGTCCAGCCGGTCGGCGGGGAAAGCAGAAAACGAGCGCATGTGACCCCCGGTCCAGGCGCTCTCATCCGTCACTCGACAACCACGTTCGCCGCCATGAGATGCAGCATGCTCTTGACCTGGAACGGAGTCAGGCCCGGGTGGTGTGAGAGGAGCAGGGCGCAGAGACCCGTCACGTGGGCCGCCGCGAAGCTGTTGCCGTCGCAGACTCGGGTGCCGCCTCCCGCCCAGGCTGCGAGGACATTCGTGCCGCGGGCGAAGAACTCCACCGGGGGCCTGGGGTTGTAGAGGACGCGGCGCGGGTCGGGAAGATCGTGGCTGCCGACCGAGAGGACCGAGGAGAAGCGCCACGGAAAGCTTTCGATACGGCGGTTGCTGGCGGCGGCCACCAGTACGGTGCCGCCGAAGTACGCCCGGTCCGCGAGGTCGTACAGGGCGTCCCGCAGTTCCGTCTTGGTCGTGGACAAGCTGACGTTGACGACGTCGAAGCCCTGCTCGACCGCCCAGCCCAGCCCGGTGAGCAGGGTCTCTCCCGTGCAGGAGGACTCGGCACCCAGCACCCGCAGGCTCGTCAGTTCGCACTCCGGGGCCAGTGACCGGACAAGGCCCGCGCAAGCGGTGCCATGGCCGTGCGCGTCGCCGAAATCGTCCTCGACGACACCCGGACGGCCATCCGGACCGGCGGCCACCGCGTGTGCCGCGGTCAGGCCGCCCACCAGGGGATGGTCCGGCTGGACCCCGCTGTCCAGGACACAGACACGCACCCCCGCGCCGGTAGCACCGTCGAGGTCCCACGGCGCCGGTGCCGGTACCGACCGGGGCCAGGCCGTACGAAGAGCGCCGTCCTCCTGCGTGAGGTCAGTGGCTCGCCAGGCCAGTTCGCCGGTCCGGGGGCGTCGGTACTGCGAGGTCGTCATGGCCTGTGTGCCTCCTGCCATATGTACGCCAGGACACCTCCCGGGCGGCACGGTGGTGTGTGACGCCGGCCGCGCCGTCTTGTGGACGGCACGGCCGGCGGTGAATACGTTCACCCTGGCTCGGCCTGGGTGTCGGCTACCAGACGAGAACGCCGGTGACCACGTCCTCCTGGTGGGCCATGACCTCGCCCTCCAGTCGCTCCTTGAGGGAGTTCAGGACGGTGACTTCCGCCTCGGAGAGGGTCGCGATCACGCTCAGCTGCGCCTCGGTCGCGTGCCCGAGGTCGTGGCCCTTGGCTGACAGCACCTGCACTGCGTTGAACGACATATCTGTGTACCTCCTGGTCGGATCGGAACTGAGTTTCCGGGCCGCGCCGGACGACACGGCCCGGGTCGGGTCGGGAACGGAGGCCCCCGGGCCGCGAACTACCAGACGATGACTCCGGTGGGCTCCTCGACGTGGGCGGTGACCTCGCCCTCCAGTCGCTCCTTGAGGGAGTTCAGGACGGTGACCTCCGCCTCGGAGAGGGTCGCGATCACGCTCAGCTGCGCCTCGGTCGCGTGCCCGAGGTCGTGGCCTTTCGCCTTGAGTGCCTGAACGGCGTTGAACGACATGTCACTTGCCTCCTTGATGGGATGAATCCGCGCATCCGCGCATCTGCGCATCGGTGCATCGGATTCGGATTTCCTGGGCCGTACCGTGTGTACGGCCCAGCTCATGAGGGGAACTCTCGGTCCCGGGCGTGGTCGTGAAAGCGGCTGCGGTCCGGCGCCGGGGCGTCAGACACACCCCTCCCAGCAGCGCCAGCCCCCCGCCCGCCGCGGTCAGCACCCAGCCGATGCCGACCCACGTCGCCAGCGCGGCGCCCGCCAGTGGCGCGGCGAGTTGCAACGCCGTAGGGACGACCATCGCGACCGTACTGACCCGCCCGATCAGCTCCGGAGGGGTCTCCCGCTGGACGAGGTAGCCGAAGACCACGAGGATCCCGGCCGAACAGAACCCGATCCCCACGGTGACGGGCAGCCAGGCCACCGCCGCGATCCGGACCCCCACCGTCGCCGCCACCCCGACCGCCGCGACGAGGAGGCCGGTCGCCGCCTGCGAGGCCCCCAGGATCGTGAACGGGCCCTGCTTCCGCCCGAGGTGCCCGACGGCCACGCTGCCCACCGCCGCGCCGACCGCCACCGACGCAACCGCGGCGCCGTAGAGCGATCGTGGGAGCCCCAACTCCGGTAGCAGCAGCGGGGACAGGGTGTCGAACATCAAGACGAGGAACAGCGTGGCGGAAAGGCAGGCGATGGCCGTCCGCAATGGCCTGCTGCGGCGGACATAAGAGAGGCCCTCGCGCAGTTCGTGGCGGAATCCCTTGCTCCATATGGCCCGTGCGCCCGCCGCCGCCGTCCGCTTCCGTATCTTGGGCCGCGCCCGGAGCCGCGAGAGGATCAGCGCCGAGAGGACGAAGGTCGCCGCGTCGACGGCGAAGGCGCCGTGCGCGCCGGCCAGGGACAGGACCAGGCCGCCGAGCGCCGGCCCGGCGATCTTGGTGGCCTGGTTGGCGAACGTGTTCAGCGAGGTCGCCGCGAGCAGTGCCCCCTCAGGGACCGCGCCCCTGATCGCCGACTGCTGAGCCGGCATGAAGAGGGTTCCCGCGGCCGTCTTGACCGCCAACAGGCCGAGCAGTACCGGCAGTCCGGGTGCCGTCAGGAAGCACAGCACCAGGGCGGCACGCGTCAGATCGCTCCCGATCATCACCGACTTGTGGGGCAGCCGGTCCGCCCAGACCCCGGCGACGGGAGCCACCACCAGCCAGGGCACGGCGACCGCGACCGCCACGGCGGCCAGTCCACCAGCGCCCGCCCGCCACTGGTAGGCGACGAGCGAGACCAGGGCGACGTAGTCGATCCAGTCACCGCAGCCGGACAGCACCTGGCCGCAGAAGAGCAGCCGGTACTGCCGGTGCCTCAGCGCGACGAGGACGCCCGCGCGCTGCGCGACCGCGCCAGGACCCTCCGTGACGACCGTGGTGCGTGGCATACCCACCTCCCGACCTCTCGACTTCCGACTTCTCAACTGCCCGACGGCTCAGATCAGTTGCGGCACCGGGTCCGGGGCGGACGCGAGGATCTCCTCGAACAGCACCGAGGTCGCGCGCAGCGTGTGCAGCGCGCTCACGCCCAGGGCCGTGTGATGTTCCGGGCCCAACGGCAACTGGTCGATGGCCCGCATCAGTTCGTCCCGGTGCCGGATGTCGAGCGCGGCGTGCCGACGTAGCGTGCGGAAGCCGTCCGCCGGATAACCGGTGCGCCGTTGGAGCATCTCGGCGAAGTCGGGCGAGGGCGGATAGCCCTCCAGTACCGCGATGTGGCCGAGCAGGCAGACCGGATGGTGGTGGCGGATCCAGTAGTACTGGGCGCCGACCAGGTCGGCCGCGCCGGTCGTGGGCATGGTCCGCAGCGGTTCGTCCGGGTCGCGGCCGATCGCGGCGAGATCCTGGCGCAGCCACTCGTCGTGTCCGCGTTCCTCCCGGATGTGCCGGGCGAGGTAGCTGGCGGTACCCGCGGCGACCGGGTCGCCGCCGGCCTCCGCCAGGGCCCGCGCCCGCTCCAGCGCGGTCTCCATCAGCGGGACGGTGGCCCGGATCGCCATGTGCAGGGCGCAGAGGTAGCGCGGATACAACTCCCCCAGCTCCGGTGAGTCCCAGACCCGCGCGGAGAGCTTGAACAGCCGAGGCATCAGCAGCTCGATCTTCGCCCGGAGCAGCGCGCTGTTGGTGGGGACGGGTGCAGGTGCGGGCTCGGGCGCGGTGCTCGTCGCCGTGGACACATCGTCTGCGTGGTCTGCTTCACGGTCGTTTCTCATGCCGGTGTCCCCTTTGCCAGCAGGGGGATCGCGTCGAGCAGCGGGTCGTCCTCGTCCGGCCGGACCCGGCGGGCCATCGCCCAGCACAGGCCGCAGATGTCGGAGAACCCGCGATCCGCGAGATCCCGGAACTTGGGATGGAGAGTGAGCGGACCGGCCCCCGCCTCGGCCAACACCCGGTAGAACGGGTGCTGTTGGAAGTCGTCCACGGCGGTGCCGACCTCGTCCCCGGAGTGACACTGCTTGCGGAGAAGCGCGGGTCCGGCGCCCATGACCACGGACTCGTTGCAGCAGACACTGACGCGTCCGTCGTAGCGGACGACCGGCGAGATGACGGAGTCACAGGCGCCGAAGACGCGGCCGGGGTGGCGGGTGCCCGGCTGGAAGATCTGGGCGCCGCGGCCGTGCGAGAGCCCGGGGGTGGGAACAACTTCGGCGTGCCGCGCCCAGGAGTCGCCGAAGGCCAGGGCGAGGAGCTGCCTGGCCCGGTCGGGGCCGCCGTCCTTGTCCACCACCTGTACGACGATGGGCAGTTGGTGGTCGCCGATGGCGCGGGCCGCGTTGACGAAGCGCTCGGGGCCGGTGCCTGCCTCGTGGTAGGCGTCGGTGCTGAGGTAGACGCAGACGCAGCGGTCGAGGACATCGTGGATCCAGCGGGGCGGGTCCGGTGCCGCCGCCCAGATGCCGCTGGTGTAGACGACGACGTCCTTGCCCGCGGCGGCGATCCGCTGGGTCGCGAAGGTGAGTCCCCGGCGTTCCACGAAGGGCTCTCCGCCGGAGATCCCGATCATGGTGCGGTCGGGGTCTGCGCAGAGCCGTTCAACGATCGCTTCGAAGAGGGTGAAGTCGGTGATCCGCGGACTGTCGGCACGCGAGTCCACCGAGCAGTGCGCGCAGCCGACCGGGCAACGGTCCGTGATGAACAGCAGGGCACTGGCGCCCGGGGTCACGCGGATACGGCTGATCTCGTCATGGGTCATCCGGCGCATGCCAGGTCCTCCTGTGGCGTGTGGCCGAGGGCGACGAGGTCGGCGTAGCCCGGAACACCGAAGCTGCGGGCGAACGACATCGGCCCGGCGTCGACCAGCGCGCGGTTCACCAGCTCCTCCACGGCGACGGTCGAGGGCTTGCCGACCAACTCCCGTACACCGGGCCTGATGTCGGGGGCCTTGGAGAGCGTGTAGCAGGTGTCGCAGTAGCCCGCGCTGCCGCAGCCGCCGCCGAGGCCGTCCGCCAGATAGCGGGGGCCGAAGGTCCGTACGGCCCGCATCATCGGTGATTCCAGGGTTCGTTGCTTGATGGTGGCCCAGTCGTCGCGTGCGATGTGCCCGAGGTAGAGGTGCGCGGGCAACGGCACCTTGCCGTCCATCACGTCCTGGTTGCCGCAGCCGGTCACCTGCCCGTTGAAGCCGACCACCGGCCAGCTCGCCAGCGCGCACGGTTCCGCCGTCACCGGCTGCGCCGTGCCGGGGTGGCGGGCGAACCACTCCCGGGCACGGCCGACAGAGGCCAGCGGAATGACGAGCATGGGCACTTGGTCGTCGAACTCGCGCCGGACGGCACCGGTGATGTCGGCCAGGTAGGGGTCGTCCGGTCCGAGGCCGGTGAGTTGCAGGCTGACGTCCTTGCCGTCATCGATCAGCTCGTGCAGCACCCGGAAGACGGCCTCCCGCGGGACCTCCTCCTCGTGGAAGCAGTCCAGGCTGGCGGAGAAGTGGTCGACCGCGTCGATCGCCGCCCGGACCGAACGCGGGATACGCGGCTTGCGGGCGAAGAACAGTCCGGACAGCACGTGGGTGTACGAGCCTTTCGCGCGGGCCCGTTCGGCGATGTCACGCACCAGCGCGGGACGCAGCAGCGCCTCGCCGCCCGACATCAGCACGAACTTGGGATGACTCTCGACGGTGAACGTCTCGGCGAACCGCAGGAACATCCGGGCCGGGTACTCCTCACTGTCCATCAGCGACTCCGTGGAGCAGTGCCGACAGTGCAGCGGACAGCGCCGGGTGAGCCCGATGGACACGGCCGCACCGGGCACGGACCTGTACTTGAGGAACTCCATCAGGTGCACGTGGTTACCCCTTCCCAAGGGCGTCGCACGGTGTCTAACCGTCAGAGGAGAGCCTGGCGCGCCGCAAAGGGGTTGTCGCGTGCTGTTCCGCTCAGCGGACCGCCGGAGCTTCTCCCTGGAAAGAGACGAACTCCAGGACACGGCAGCCGACTTGGGAGAAGCGAGAGAGAACTGCCTACGGAGAGGAGAACGGCCTGCTTCCGGGCGGCCAGAACCGTCTGCGCCCGCTCGACCGAATTCGTGTTGTGGGCCTTCGTGTTGTGGGCTTTCTCCTCCGCCAACTCGCGCTTGCGGCCGGTGATCTGCCTATGCCGGCAGGCGGTCTCCGCCTGGTACCAAGCGGAGACGAGGTCGCTGGTCTGCCTGCCGTCGACGTCGCCGGTGACCCACGACACCTCCGCCCTGGCCGGCTTCGAGCCGGTCTCCTCCCGAGCGGTGATCGACTCCTCGCACGTCCGCGCGGCCCCAAAAGCGGACCCGGCCCGATCGACGGAGCACGTCCGGGAAGCAAGCACCGCCTCACCACCGACGGCCAGGGCATCCCGCTCGGTGACGACCACGACAACTACCGTCGCCTGCTCCGGCAGCATGGGATCTGCCCCGCGAGCGCGAAGCAGGGCGAATCTCACGGCACTGGTCCGGGCATCTTCCGCTACGTCGTAGAGCGCACGACCGCGTGGCTGCATGGCTTCCGCCGCCCGCGCATCCGCTGGGAACGACGCGACGACATCCACGGAGCATTCCTCGCACACCGTCTGTCATCACCCACCGGCACGTCCAAAGGCTTTGCCAGGGCCAGTCAGTCGAGTGTCCGGGGAATGCCGAAGTACGGCGCGACCGTCGTCTCGAACCGGGTGAACTCGCAGATCCGGTCGCCGGCGAGGCCGATCACCACGACGCCGACGAGACGGAGAGTGCCGGTGACCCGGTCACGCGTGTACTCGCCCCAGGCGGGCTGGCCGTTCGCGCGTACGGGCACCAGGCGGTCGATCCGTCCCAGCAGGGTGCGGATCACGCTGAAGAAGCGGTGCACGGCCTCGCTCCCGCGGTACTCGAACGGCAGCGGTGGCATCCGCACCCAGATGTCGTCGGTCATCAGCGCGATGAGCGCGTCGACGTCCAGTTCGGTGAACGCGGCGACGAACCGGTCCAGCAGTTCACGCTCATCCGGTCCGCCGGGTGCGGGCGGTGCGGTCTGAGGTGAGTTCATCCTGGCGCGAGCGCGTTTGAGGGCGCTGGCAACGGCGTCCTCGGTGAGCCCCAGCAGCTCGGCGGTCTCGCCGGCGCGGTACCCGAGCACATCGCGTAGCAGCAGCACCGCGCGCTGGTTCGGCGGCAACAGTTGCACGGCAGTGACGAATGCGAGCGAGATCGCCTCGCGGGATTCGTACCGGGCCTCGGGCCCGGGCGCCTGGTCGGGGCGCTCCGCAAGCAGCACGTCGGGATATGGCTGTAGCCAGGTCACCTCGCCCAGCCGACTCGGCTGCGGCAGCGGTAGCGACTCGGGAACCGTGACCGGCTGACGGCTCGCCGAGCGCAGTTGGTTGAGGCAGCGGTTTGTGGCGATGCGGTAGAGCCAGGTGCGCACCGACGACCGCCCCTCAAAGCCGTCGAGACCGAGCCAGGCCGACAGCAGGATCTCCTGCAACGCGTCCTCGGCGTCCTGCAACGAACCGAGCATGCGATAGCAGTGCGCGCGCAGTTCGCCGTGGTGCGGCTCGACCAGGGCGCTGAACGCGTCCCGATCGCCGCTTCGGGCCCGATCGAGCAGTTCCATCCGACACCTCCGTATGGATCCTCTCCTGTACTGACACCGGTGGTCGCTGAAACTGGTCGCTGTCCGAGCGCCCGGTTTTGGGCGGGGGCCGTGTCAGTAGAGGCATGACCATCACCGACAAGACGATTTTCGTGACAGGCGCCAGCCGGGGCATCGGCCGGGCGCTGGTGGAGGAAGCCCTGCGGCGCGGCGCACGGCGCGTCTACGCGGCCGCACGCCGGCCCGTGGCGTCTCCGGACCCCAGGGTCACGCCCGTCACCCTCGACGTGACCGACGCGGCGCAGGTGCGGGCAGCTGCCGAGAGCCTGACCGAGCTCGACGTACTGATCAACAACACCGGGGTGGCGCTGATCGACGACCTGAGCGAGGTTTCCGCGCTCGAACAGCATCTCGCCGTCAACCTCTTCGGCACCTACGCCGTGACCCGGGCCTTTCAGCCGTTGCTGGTCCGCTCGCGAGGAGCGATCGTCAACGTGCTGTCGCTCGCATCGCTCGCCGCGGTGCCGATCACCCCGGCGTACGCGATTTCCAAGGCGGCCGCGTTCTCCCTGTCCCAGTCGCTGCGTGCCCTGCTGGCGCGGCAGGGCGTGGCTGTGCATGCCGTGCTGCCCGGGCCTGTGGACACGGACATGATCCGCGACTGGGACATCCCGAAGACCTCGCCGGCCGACGTGGCACGGGCCATCGTCGACGGCGTCGAGAACGGGGAGGACGAGATCTTCCCCGACCCGATGTCGGCGGCGCTGGCCGAGGGTTGGCGCAACGGGCCGGTCAAGGCACTCGAACACCAGAACATGGCACTGCTGGGGAGTGACAATGCCGCTTGAGAACAAGGACTTGAAGGCGCATGCCGTGCTGTTGCGCGAACTGCATCACGCCGACGAGACGCTCGTGCTGCCGAACGCGTGGGACGCAGCCAGCGCCAAGATCATCACTGACGCCGGGTTCCCTGCGATCGCCACCAGCAGCGCCGCGTTCGCGGCGATGCTCGGCTACCCGGACGGCGAAGCCGCGCCGTGGCCGGAGATGTTCGCCGCGGCCGGCCGGATCGCCCGTGCGGTGGCGGTTCCCGTCACCGTGGACGCCGAGGCCGGATACGGCCTGCCGCCACAGGAATTCGTGGACCGGCTGCTGGAAATCGGCGTGACCGGCTGCAACCTGGAGGACACCGACCACCGCACGGGCGGACTCGTCGACGCCGGTGCGCAGGCCGAGCGGCTGGCGGCCGTCCGATCCGCGGCGGAGGACGCCGGGATTCCGATCGTGATCAATGCCCGTGTCGACGTCTTCCTGCCGGCGTCCGGTGTGGCCGACGCCGACCGGGTCGCGGAGGCGACCCGCCGGGGCAGCCGCTACCTGGCGGCCGGTGCCGACTGCGTCTACCCGATCGGCGTCGGCGACGAGCGGACCATCGCCACCCTGGTCGCCGAGTTGCCCGGGCCGGTCAACGGCAACACGAGGCCCGGAGTGCTGGGCTTGGCCAAGCTCCGCGAGCTGGGCGTGGCGAGGGTTTCCTACGGGCCGCGGTTCTACCGCCAGGCTCTGGCCGGTCTGGAGGCCGCGGTCCGTCAGGAACTGCCGGACTGACCGCACACGGTCACGCCGCGCACCATAGTGTCGTGGTTGCGCGGCGTGACTGGCTGGGAGACGTCCGCCAGGACACCGACGGCAACCGGCTGCGGAGACCCGCCGTCTCCCGGCCGGCCGCCCCGCGAAGCTCAACGCGACTACCCGCGCAGGAGCCGCCCAGCGGATCAAGGATGGTGCGATCCCCGAGCAAGTCGCCGTCGAACTCGGGCCGTTCGCAGGGCAGGAGAAGCAACTCGTGGGAGGTGTAGACCCGTTCCAGGACCGGCCGCTCCGACCAGGAGCGCCGGGTCTCGTCGAGAACGAGCCGCGAGCACTCGAACAGCGCGCCGCCCCGCGTGGTCGGACACGCGTACAACTCCGTCCGGAGACGTGACAGTTCCGCGAACGCATCCCGCAGGACACTCTGATGCACCAGCCTCACGACACGGCCTTCGCGCTGTTCCACTCTGTGACGGAGCACCGGACCAGACGAAGGCCGCCTTCGTCTCCACTGAACTGCGAAAACGCTGATCAAGTTCGAGTCGCGTTCGACGCCGGACCATGAACGTCAGGGTAAGACTCGTTCCTTAAGGTCAAGGGGCGGGAGTGAACCAGGCGCGGGACGATCTTGGCGCTACCAGCATGAGGATGACAGCCACCGCGTAGATGATCAGTGCCCCCCTGTACACGCCAGGGGCGCTGCTGGCCGAGATGGCCCCCACACCGATGATGATCGCAACAACCCGGGCGCCGCGGTTGCCCTGCCATAGTCCGAAGGCCGTCGCGCCCGGCAGGAGCGCGACAAGGATGAACAGCAGACCAGCAGGATCGCCTTTTGCGAAAGAGACCAGGATCGCTATCACGAGGATGGCGACGGCCGGCAGTGCGGTGAGGGCGATCACCGCCATGACTGGCGCCGGTGGTCGGCGTAGCTCATCTGAGGTCACCTACCAAGGGTATTGACGCCGGGCTGGGACGGGTCCCGAGTCACGCCAGCCATCACATCACCCGCACAAGGGACTTGGTCGAACGATGCTCAAATATGATCGCCCGTACAGGTATTTTCCGGACATGACTATGGTCTTCGTCTGATCATGTGCTCCGACCAAGATGCACCGATCAAGACCAAGGCCGTGAAGGTGAGTCCGCTGCCATACGTCGATCCCGGGGGAGCGTTCGCGCAAGCATCACGCTTCCGCGACGACCTGTTCGCCTGTCTGACCGCGCGCGGGGACGAACTGTTCACCCCGGCCGATGTCACTGACCGGAACGCGGCCACGCATGCCTTCTTCCGGCTCCACCTGATGCATCCCGAGATCGCGATCGTCTGAGCGGACTCCCCCTACGCGGGCGGGCTGGTCGACTGGGCGAAGGAACGACTCGACATCGAGATCAAAACGGTCCAGCGCCCGCCGGGGGCCAAGGGCTTCGTGGTCCTGCCGCGCCGCTGGGTCGTCGAGAGGTCGCTTTCGTGGAGCATGCGGGCCCGTCGCCGCTGCCGGGACCTTGAGGGGTTGCCGCAGGTCAGCGAGACGCTCATCACCTGGGCGGCCATCCCCCTGATGACCCGACGACTCACCCGAAAGCCGACACGCCGTCCCACGCGGGCATCGACCGCCGACCGTGATGGCGGCGGCTGCCTGACCACCATCCATCCCATCGTCGTCAGACCCGGCGGTGCCCAGGATCGCCCGGAGAGCACCTGCCTGGTGGCGCCGCCGCCCGGGTCGTCAGGAGGGGAACCGCTCGGGTCGAAAGTCCGCGAGCAGCTCGTCTCTCGTTCCGCTGAGGATCTCCGAAGCCAGCAGGCGGCCGATCACCGGCCCAAGCGTGATGCCGCTGTGGGAAACGGCCTCGTAGTAGCCGGGCACGGATGCCACCGCTCCCACCGAGGGCCATCCGTCGGCAGGGATGGGCCGGTCGACGACTCGTGTCTCTGCGATACGGGAGTTTCCGAGCGCGGGGACGACGTAGCGCGCCGATTCGTGTAGCAGCTGTGCGAGTTGACCTTGGTCTTCGACGGTGTCGATGAGTGCGTCGATCTCGCGGCTGTGGAGGACGACCGAGGTGTCTCCGGCAGGACGAATCTCGATGTGAGGCGCGTGCATGACCCGGTGAACGGGGACCTGAGCACAGTCGATCCTGGTGACGACGCCGGGTTCCCGGCGCATCGGCAACCGGCGCGGGAGGAGTCCTGCGACGTGGGAGGCGCTGGGGCCCGCCGCGTTCACGACGATGTCGACGTCGAGATGGTTCCCATCGGACAGAGCAACTGACCGGATGCTTCCATCGGCACTGGTGCCGATGTCGCGTACCGCGTTGCCGGACCGGAGCTCGGCACTGGATGCGACGGCCTGGCCGACCAGGCGGCCGACAAGATGACGTCCGTGCACCCAGCCTTCGTCGGGGTAAAACAAGACCGGTACATCGTCGGGCATCATGAGAGCCGGTTCGAAGCGGCTACGGACCTCGGCCCCCGTGTACATCTCGACCCGGTAGTCCCAGGCGGCCAGCAGTTCGGCTGTCTCCAGGAACTTCGCCTCCGCTGTGGGATCGTCTGTCCAGCGCAGGTGGCCGCTGGGATACCACCACGAGTCCGGCCCGATGGTCCCGGCAAGCTCACGGTGAGCTGAAATACCCGCGACGTTCAGGTCGAAGTAGGACTTGCGCGCGGTCTTGTTGCTCGCGTTGACCCACGAGAAAGACCAGTTGGTGACGCCTTCGCCCGGCTGGCCTGCGTCGATGAAGACCACCTCGGCGCCGTGCCGGGACAGGTTCCAGCCCACACTCGCCCCGATGACGCCTACTCCGATGACAGCAACACGTTCAGGCCGCTTCACGGATCCGCTCCTCACGAACGGCCCCTTCCCAGATCACAGGCGAACTCCCGTTTCCAGCTCCGGCACCAGCAGTCCTCTCGTCGTACGACAGGCAGACGACAATCACGCTAGCCAGCAACGCAGATATCGCAACGTGTATCAACCTGCCGACCGCACCGCCCAGTTCGTTACCGCAGCGGCCGGTCCTCTGATCAGTTCGTGACCGGCTGTACTGCAACGCCTCCCGGGCGACCGGAAAGGTCGGAGCCGCGGCCGTCAGCCTCGACGGCACCCGAAGCACCAAAGGTCGACGCCAACGCCGTTGACACGGGCGCCAGTTGCACGGCCACCGCTTGGGTGAAGTGTGCCTCGGCGAGCACAACGCAGACGGTGCTGTCGGCGGACGGTCACTACGTCAGCGTGCTCTATCCGCAACTCGCGGGCGGCAAGCTCGCGTACACGACCCGCGCCACGGACACCGACTCCGCTCCGCCGCAGGGCCGAGCATCACCGGCCCCACGGTGACCGCCTGCACCTGATAGCAGGTCATCGCGAGCCATGACACATCCGCCTCAACGATGTCGCTCTTTGTGAACGGCGCCCTCGCCGGAACAACGTCCTTGTCCACAACCGAGATCTCAGCGCCCTACGCCCTCCAGCCAGATGCCGGTGACGGGACAACCAGGCGTCGTCCCGCCTCGCCGCCGCATCAGGGTGCGCTGGATCCCTCAGGTGGTCCGTGCTGTCCAGCTCAGTGCCGCCGCCCTGGCCAGGTGCAGGTGTACGCGCTCCTCGGGAAGCCCCGGCCCGGACATGCGGACATGGTGGAGATGCAGCAGGTCCGACAACAGGTCCTCCGGGAGCGGCGTTTCCGTACCGTCAAGCGCCGCGCGATAGGCGGCCAGCGCGGCGCGACGCGCGGTCCAGCTCGCTGCGACGCGCACGTCACGAACCGGGGTACCGAGGGCCCGGGACGTGAGCGATGCTGTCGTCAGCGCGATGGTCTCGTCGTACACCGCTCTGGAGGGAGCGTTCCTGTCCGTCCGCGTGTGCCCGATCAGCCAGCGCATCGCCTTCGCCTCCTCCCCCAGCATGCCGACGGCGATGTCCACCATGCTCGCGGCGGTCACCGCACGGGCGTCCGGAGCGCCTTGACCGGCCTGCGCGGTCAGCTGGGCGAGGACGGCGACCGAGTCCGCGGCGAAGTACGCCTCGGCCGCTTCCGTCGCCGCGGGGCCGCCGTGGCGCGCGGTCTGCGGCTGGTAGGTCTCCAGGCTCACGTGGGTGATCAGGCCCGCGTGCCGAAGTCGCCGGGCCCACTCGCCGACCTGCCCGACAGCGTCTCCGAGCGAACCAGGCGGGCAGTCCAGCCGGAGACGGAGGTGGTCCTCGGGATCGCGGTGGCGGACGAACCACCAGCGGGGCTCACCCAACTCCCGCAGCAGGGAGGGCAGATGACGGGTCAGGACGGCGTCCTGTCGGTCGCGGTGTCCGTGCAACCGGACGGAGAGCAGGTTGCCGCAGCCGGGGAGAAGACCGTGCTCCGGGCCGACGACGTGGCCCGTGTCTCGGACCGGCGGGCGGGGCCGGTCCGCCGCGACCAGGGGTATCACGATCTCGTGGGCGCGGCCGCCGGTCCAGCTCAGGTCCCCGGGTCTCGGTGCGGCACGGAGCAGCGCCTTGCCGTCGCGTTCCAGGTGGGTTCGGAGCAGGACCCGGTGCGAGGGTTGTGCCAGGTCCAGGTGCATGCGCCGGTCTCCGTCCCCCAGGTACACGTGCTCGGGCAGGTGCACATCGCGACGCCATGCGGCCAGGGCCTCGTCCCACCGCGGCCATGGCGTCCGCGCGCCGGGGAGGTCGTCGTGGCCGAGTGTCCAGCGAGCCGGGGACAGTACGGTGCGCCCGTAGCGCAGTGCGGGGAGAAACGGCAGACCGGACACGGCCGCTCCCCACGAGAACCCGGTGCACGGGACGGTCAGTGCCACCGGTGCCTCGGTCAGGAACCGCGCGAGCGGATGGGTGTGCTGGGTCAGATCCACCGCGTTCGGCAGCATCGTGTGCACCGGGCGGCGACGGGAGACCGAGACCAGGTGCAGTTGTTCGGCGTCGGCGGTCACCGCCAGGTCCGTCACGGGCAACTGGCCCGCGTCCGGGCCGTGGCAGCCGTCCAGAGGGATCACCCACTCCGCGATCCGCGGGGTGCGCGCGACGTTCGCCGAGCGGACGTACAGCGGAGTGGTGTCGATCTGCGCGATCAGCGCGTCCTGTTGTACGCCGGGCAGGCCGGCGTAGACATCGGTCATCCGTCGGCGGTCGTCGGCGTCGAAGAGGTGAAGGAAGCGCCCGGTGGACGTTCCGGCGGCACGGGCCACCCCCACGACATGCAGGGTGAACTCCCCCTTTTCCAGGGCCGATTGACTCTCGGCGTGGATCCGCACGGTCACCTCGGTGCTGGGCTGCACGGGCCTGTCGGGATCCGCCACCTCCAGTTCGTCGATCGCGGCGTCGTCGAGTCGGACCTCGTGGCGGTGCACCATCGCGGCGGTGTACGCGAGCTTCAGCAGCCGGCTGTCGCGGGGGGTGAGTATCGGGCCCGCCGCCTCAGCTCCGGCTCCGGCCCCGAGGTAGCCGGAGGGGTAGCCGAGTTGCTCGACGGCGACCAGGACGGGTACCGCCGCTCCCGGGCCGTAGCGCTCGAGGAAGTTGCCGTGCCAGGCGACCCAGGCGGGACTCAGCGCGGCCCGTGGCGCCAGCCGCGTGAGCACCGCGGCGGCCGTCGCCGCCTCCTCGGCCACCGCGTCCGGGATCACCAGGTCCCAGTCCAGTCGCAGGTCGAGGGCGAGCGCGGGTTTCGCGTCGGGGCACAGTCGTGTCATCGCGGCCGTGACCTGTGCGCGTTCGGCACAGGCGCCCTCAGGGGTGGCGGTCGCGCCGTCGTGCCGTGCCAGGGCCGACTCGACCTCACGCAGCCCGGTGACGTCGGCCGCGGGCAGGTGCTGGACCTGACCGAGCAGGGTGGCGATCGGGTCGGAGGCCATGACCGCGGGACGCAGACTGGTGACCAGGAATCGCTGGCGTACGAGGTTCGCGAGCAGCCTCTCGATTCCGGCGGGCGAGGCGGCCGGGAAGCCGGCGGAGAGCTTTTCGGCGAGAACCGCCCACAGTATCGGTGTCCGCGCGCCGTCCATGGCCGCGCGGACAGGTCCGGTCGCACGTATCCCCACGTGCGCCGGGATGCCGTCGTCCGTGCTGCTGGGGCGGTACTCGATCACCAGGCGTCCGTCGCGCTCGAACGCGAGGCCGGAGGCGATCAGCGTCATATGAGGCCGGAACGCGCGGTGTTCCTCCAACCGGTCGACCAGAGCCGCGGTCCACACCGCGTCCGGTCTGGTGACCGTCCGGTGCCCGGTGCCCGCTCGCAGCACGGGAGTTGCCCCTGTGCGGGCGGCCTGGACACCGGCGAACAGGCCGAACGGAGTGGCACGTGAGCGGGCACGCAGCAGATAGCGCAGCACCGAGAGCACCGCGCGCCGCACGGCGGGTTCCGGCACCGGCTCGCCGACGCATATCTGCTGTACCCGTCTCATCAGGTCCGGGCTGGAGAACTCGACCGCCGCGGCGAAGTCGGCGGTCTGCCAGACCTGTTGAAGCCACGCCCGCCACGCTTCCCGGTGCGCGGACAGGCCGGTCAGGTCCGGCCAGACCATCCGGTGGTCGGGACGCCGGACGGCCGCGCGGACCACGGCCGCGTCGACATGGCGGTACAAACAGCCCTCCAGCAGCACAGCAGTGTTGTCCGTCATCTTTCCGAACCGCCCGGTGACGAGGGCGAATATGAGCCATGGTCATGTGGACGGCTGCTGCGCACCCTCGGTGCCGGTGCGCGTTCATGAGTCACTGACCTGGCTGAATGTCGTCCCGCCCAAACGACGACGTATGGGCTGTTGGTGCGCGCGCGGTGTGGCTAACGTGAGCGCCCACACGGTAAGCAGCACATTTCCATCACCTTCACGAAGGGGAGAAATCCATGACTGCTGCATCTCCTGAGAATCTCGTCGATGAGGAATTCGGGGAGCTCGAAGAACTCCAGGTGATCGACTCCAGCGAGCTGAAGCTCGGCGCGGCGTACCACACGTACACCTACATCGCGGCGGAGAGCACCGAGGACATCCCCGAGTAGGACGAGCGGGGGCCAAGGCAACTCTCCGACGGATGAGCCCGGTGGGACGAGGAGGTGGGTCGTGCCGTCCAGCACGTCAACGGACCGTACCCGCACCGACGCCCTGTTGATCTTCCCGCCGCAGACCGAGGCCCGGTTCTTCCCGTATCTGAGCCTGCCCTACCTGACCGGCCACCTGCGCCGCCGGGGCCGGCGGGTGCACCAGGCCGACTTGAACATCGCCGTGCTCCACGAGCTGCTGCGCCGTCCCGCACTGCTGGACGACGCGGTCCGTGCCCAGGTCACGGACGACGACAGTACGGCCGGGAGCGACTGGTACCGCCGAGCGGTGGCCGACGTGTTCGCCGCGCACATCGGCGACCTGCGTGCCCACGTCCTGCGCAAGGAGCCGACCGGCGACCTGGGCCCCGACCGTGCGGTCCGGCTCGCCGGCCTGGCTCTCGAACTCCTCGTCCGCGACACCTTCTTGGTACGGACGTGGGAGAACCTCGGCCGGCTCGACGATGCCGTACGCCGGGCCGCGGCCCGGCCGCCCGCCGCGTCCGACGTACCGGTCGCGTCGCTGCACCGCCTGGTGGCCGAGCTGCTCGGCCGGCATCGCCCCAGGGTGGTCGGCCTGTCCGTGGCGTTCTTCAGCCAGCTCGCGCCCGCACTGCTGATCGCCGCCTGGGTCCGGCGGCTGGCACCGGACACCCGGATCTGTCTGGGCGGTCAGCAGGTGATGCTCCGCCACGACAGCCTCGCCCGGCTGCCCGGCGTCCTGGAATCGGTCGACGCCCTGTGCCCGACCGCCGGGGAAGAGCCGCTCGAACGCTGGCTGGACGCGCTGGACGGGACGGTGCCGCTCACCGCCGTGCCCGGCATGACCTGGCTGTCACGCTCCGGGGCCGAGTCACGCACAGGGCCGCCGGTGACCTTGCGCTTCCGTGACCTCGGACCGCCCGACTTCGCCGGACTGCCGTTCCGCTCCTACCTCAACGACGCCCTGGAGCTGGCGATCGTCTCGTGCGTCGGCTGCTACTGGGGGCGGTGCGCGTTCTGCTCCTACGGCAACAGGGCGCTCCCCCAAGGCGGTTACCAGCAGGGCACCGCCACCCAGATCGCCGACGCGGTGGAATCCGTGGTCCGTGCCACGGGAACCCGGTATGTGTCGGTCGCGGACGAGAACACCAACCTGCGGCTGATCCTGAAGGCGATGCGCATGGCCCGGGAACGCGGCATCCGGGTCCGGTTCGGCGTACGCGGCCGGCTGGAGGCGATCCTGACCGACCCGGAGTTCTGCCTCGATCTCGCCGCGGTCGGCTGCGCGATGATCTCGGTCGGCTACGAGGGCACCTCCCAGCGCCTCCTGGACCGGATGGACCGGGGTGTGCGCGCCGCCGACTACCAGCGGATCCTCGACAATCTCGACGCGGCGGGCATCACCGTCCGGTTCACCGTGATGGGCCAGGTGCTGGACGAGACGCCGGACGAGTTCGAGGCGTCCCTGCGCTTCCTCGTCGACAACGAGCGGCGGATCGGCATCGACGCGCTGGAGCTGATGGTCGCGGAACCCGGCAGCAGACTCGTGGGCAACCCCGAGGGGTACGGGCTCACCCTCGACGCCACGGACCGCCTCGCGGGCAACCCCGAACTGAGCTACCTGGCCGGCCGGGTCGGCCACCCCTTGTCCGTCCGCGACGGCCCGACACGCACCGAGGCACTGGACCGGCTCGTGCGGATCTTCCACACCGTCACACCGGGCCGTACGAAAGCCTCGGCCTCGTCGCACCCCGCCCAGAACGACCGTCGCGGGGCCGCCCTGGCAGCCCTGCGCCCGCACACGTGGGTACGCACCGTGCCCACGTCCGCCGACGACCGCACGGCCGACCGCGTCACCCTCGCCGACGTCGTCCGGGAGCGGTTCTACGCACTCCCCCGCGACGACGTCGAACAGCGCCCCGACGGCCTTCTCACGGCCCGTACCGACCGCGGCGGCCGACTCCTGGCCCGGCTGGCCGACGCCGGGGCGGGCAGCCTCGACGCGAAACCGTCCGCAAGCCCGGCCCCCTCAGCCAGGAGCTCGTCATGACGCAACCGCCGCGCACCACACCCGGCGGCGCCCGCACGGCCACGGCCACGGCCACCGAAGCCCCGCACCGGTTGGGTCTGGGGGTCCTGATGGACATGCCGTGGGGCGGCGGACGCCTCGGCAGGCGCGGCATCGGATTCGTGGAGAGCGACGACGGCGGCGGAGACGTCACCGACCGGGTCCGCGCCTTCCTGCACCGCCACGGAGGCGACTTCGCGTACTCGGCCCTCGCGTTCCAGCCGCGCTCACGCGCCCGCGTACGGCCGGCCGACTATGTGCGCGCGTACGACCGCTTCTTCGAGGCGATGCCCGCCGGGTCAGCCCGCGCCTTCCACCAGACCGAATTGAACATGGGCACGCCCGAGCGCTACGACCGCCGCCCGGCCGCCGAGTTCACCAACGAACTGGCCGCCCGCTACGGCTTCTCCTGGGTCGTCGAGGACCTGGGCATCTGGAGCCTGCGCGGCATACCGATGCCCTATCCGCTCCCGCCGCCGCTGACCGAACCGGGCTTGGAGATCGCCACCCGGAACGTGGCGGAGGCGGCCCGGCTGCTCGAACCGCCGCTGCACGTCGAGTTCCCCGGCTTCACGGAGGGCGGCTCCTTCGTCCTGGGACGCATGGACGCCTTCGCGTACTTCGCCCGGCTGGCGGAGGACGCCGAGGTGAGGGTGACGCTCGACGTCGGGCATCTGCTCAGCTACCAGTGGCTGCGAGGACGTACCGGAAAGAGCATGTACGACGGAATCGAGGCCCTGCCACTGTCCCGCTGCCGCGAACTGCACCTGTCCGGTTGCCAGATCGTGGGCGGCAAGTTCCGCGACCTGCACCACGGCGTCCTGCTGGACGAGCAGCTGGAGCTCACCGAGTATCTGCTGCCGCGCTGCCCGAACCTCCTCGGAGTGTCCTACGAGGACCCGATGTACCGCGAGGACGGGCGGTTGGTCGAGAGGTCCTGGCGGAACTACGCACGGCTGCGGGACCTGGTCGGCGCCTGGCAGCGCGGGGAGGCGGTGTGACCACGGTGGAGCCGGGTACGTCGCTGGACGGCGATCAACTGACCGACCTGCTCATGCGGTTGCTGCTGGACGCGGACCTGCGCTCCCGGCTCGCCGACGAGGGCGCCGAGGCCGTGGCAGCGAATCCCGGCGAGCTGGAGTGCCTGGCCTCTGTCGATCTGTCCGAACTGGACACCACCGCACGCCGGTTGCGCTCCCAGGTCTGGCGGCCCGGCAGCGGCGGCAGCCTCGCGACCACGTTCTCGCGCAGCCTGCGACTGCTCCAGGAAACCGGCGCCACCGAGTCCGGCCTGCTCAGCGGCTTCCTCGGCTCACCGCACTTCGCCCGCTACCGGCTGGTCCCTTACACCGCCCCCGGGTTGTCGGCGGAGGAGGCGTTCGCGTCCTACCTGCTGGACGGCGCCGAGGCACGAGCGCTGCGCGACACCGTGACCCACGAGCTGCTGATCGCCCTGTTCACCTCGCTGACGTGCGAGCAACCCCTGTCGTTCGTGATCGAGGCCGAGGGGATCGTCCCTACGGAGCGCGGCCACGCAGTTGTGCGTACGTATGCGACGTCGTCCGTGGCCACGTGGGGAGCCGTCGCGGGTGGCCGCGCCACGGCGGAGGCCCAGGGCGTGGACGAGGCGCACTACGCGTACTTCACCACGTCCGTCGGACTGGCTCACGGCGTGGTGTCCGGGCGGGTGGCGGAGGCCTTCGAGGCCGAACCGTCGGACCGGCGCGAGACCGCGCGGCGGGCGCTGGCCCGCCGCGGACTGTGGTGACGGGGAGAGGATGCGCGCTTTGCACATCGTGTTGGTGGACATGCCCTGGTCGTCGCTCGACGCGCCGTCCCTCGCCCTCGGCATCCTCAAACACCGCATCCTCGACGTCTTCCCGGACGGCACCGCGGACGTCGAAGTGGTGCACGCCAACCTCGACTTCGCCGACTGGGTGTCCGCTCGTACGGAATACGGCTTCGAGGAGTACGAGTTCTGCTCCACCTCGTACTTCTCCGGGCACAGCGAGTGGATCTTCTCAGGCGCGCTCAACAACCAACCCCGCTGGCGGGTGGCCGAGTTCACGGAACACTTCGGCGAAAAGATGCCGGAGCACATGCTGGCCAAGGCACGGGAACTGCACGAACTCGCGCCGCTGTTCGTCCGGGAGACCGCCGCCAAGATCGCCGCGACCGCACCGGACGTGGTCGGCTTCACCACCACGTTCGCGCAGAACGCGGCGGCTCTGGCTGCGGCCCGCGTGGTCAAGGAACTGGCGCCCGGCACCACCACCGTCTTCGGCGGCGCGAACTGCGACGGCCCGCAGGGCGCCGCGCTGCACCGCAACTTCGAGTACATCGACTTCGTGGTGCGCGGCGAGGGCGAGATCGCGTTCCCCCGCCTGCTCACCGCGCTCCGCGACGGAGACGCCGACGCCCTGGCCGCCATCCCCGGCCTGTGCCGCCGCGATACGCGGGGCCGGTCCGTGGCCCATCCCATGAACGCCGCCCCGCTCCCCCCGGGAGCACTGGTCACGCCCGACTACGGCGACTACTTCGAGCGGCACGCGCGGTCCACCGCGGGCGGCTGGGTGGAACCACGACTCGTGGTGGAGGCCTCGCGCGGCTGCTGGTGGGGCGAGAAGCACCACTGCACCTTCTGCGGTCTCAACGGCTCGTTCATGGAGTTCCGCAGCAAGAACCCGCGGGATTTCGTGGAGGAGATCCTCAGCCTGGTCGAGCGCCATCGCGTGCTCGACGTCTGGGTCACCGACAACATCCTCGACATGGCCTACCTCAACTCCATGGCCCCGCTTCTCCAGGAGTCCGGGTACGACCTGCGATTGTGCTACGAGATCAAGTCAAACCTGCGGCGCGAGCAGCTGGCGACGCTGTACGCGGCGGGAGTCAGCTATGTGCAGCCCGGCGTGGAGAGCCTCAGCACCCGAGTGCTCAAGCTGATGGACAAGGGAGTGACCGGCTGCCAGAACGTACGGCTGCTGCGGGACGCGGAGACCGTCGGCGTCAACCTCAGCTGGAACTACCTCTACGGCTTCCCCGGCGAGACCGAACAGGACTACGACGCGATCGTCGACCAGCTGCCCGCGCTGCACCATCTCGGACCGCCGGCCAATTCCACCCGCCTGAAGGTCGAACGGTTCAGCCCCTACTTCGACCGGCCGGAACTGGGCTTCGACGATCTTCGGCCGGCCTCGCACTACCACCACATCTACGACCTGCCGGAGGCCGAACTCGCCGACCTGGTGTACATCTTCGACTCCGCAAACCAGGGCATCGCGGGCGCCTGTCTGGACCGGCTGCGCACGGCCGTCGCCGACTGGACACGGGCGTACCCGCGCAGCCGCCTGACCCACTGCGACCTCGGCACGCACATCGTCCTGGTCGACACCCGGCCGGGCTTCACCTGGCGGCTGCTCGACCTCACCGACCCGCTCGAAGTGACGGTGTTCCGGCTGCTCGACACACCGCACAGCCTGCCGGCCCTGCTGCGCAAGACCGCTGCCCGGCTCGCGGACACGCCGGAGTCGCCCGGAGAAGTGACCCAGGAGCGAGTCAGCGACCTGCTGACCCACTGGCTCCGCCTCGGCCTCGTCTTCGCCGAGGGCGGCCAGTACGTGCACGTCGCACCCACCGTGGCCAACCAGGACCTGCTGCGCCTCGACGGCGCAGGACTGCACGGGGACGACACGTCGCTGGTCCCCGCCCTGGCCGCCACCGGCGCGGCAGGAGACACCCGATGACGACGGAACTGACGCTGTGGAAGGACCGCGACCCAGCGGCCATGCGCCTGCCGGGCATCTACCACGGCACCCTCGACGCGCCGCCGGACAACCCGGTGCACGCCGTCGGACAACTCGCCGCCGAGGGCGTCCAGTTCGTCCGGGTGACCGAGCCCGTGGACCTCACGGATCCGGACGGCGCATCCGCGGTCGCCGTCCTCCTCCTCGTCCGGGAACTCACCGGCCACGGCATCGCGGTGGACTGGACACTCCGTACGGCCGAACCGGCCCAGTGGAAGGCGCTGAGCCATCTGTACCCTCCGGTGGCCGTCCTCCGCGGCTCCTCGGGAGAGGAGAACGACGCCGGCGTCGTCACCGCGTGGCGCGGCTCCTTCCACATCGCGAAGTGCGGTTACCGTCGCGGTCCCGGCTTCCTGGAGATCCGCGACCATCGCTGGGGCTCCCTCCGCCGCCTGGTCGTCAACGCCCCCCGCAGCACGGCTTTCCAGAGGCTGCTGGACGGCGTGCCAGCGGTGGCGTCGGCGTCGACGGAGCGGGTTCTGGATCGTCACCTGCGCGAGCACCTGGTCCATCGCGCCGGGCGTTACGTGTGGTGGACGCCCTACCGGCTACGGCGCTGGCCACTCAGCACGACCATCCCGTAGGAACCTCTCGACCCACTGTTCCGTCAGCTCGTCGGCCTGGCGCCTGATTCCCGGAGCCGGCAGCGACGCGGGCGCGCTGACGCCGAGGAAGTCCAGACAGCCGCGCAGTCCCGCTTCGTAGTCGGTGACGAGGTCCTCGTAGACGACGGTGTGCGGGGTGACTCCGTGCCGCCTGAAGTAGTCCTCCCAGACCGCGGCGTCGCGGTCGAGCATCCGCAGATGCCGGCGGATGTCCTCATAGCCGTACCGGGCAGCGGCACGCGCGCGCCCCTCCGGCAGAAAGGTCCCGTCAAGGATCCAGACGCCGGTCTGCTCGGCCATCGTGTACGACACGGCCTGCCGTAACCGGTCCTTGCGTTGGATCCAGATGTACCGGGGTGCTTGGAGGATGTCGTACGGGTCGGCCTCCAGGCTTCCGAGGTGGCCCGCGTGGATCCGCAGCCCGAAGACGCCATTGGGGCTGGTCCTGCATGCCATCAGCCGCCGCACATAGCTCGCTGCCAACTTCTGCGGATCGTCGGAGTCGAACCCCCACCGCTCGAAGTAGTCCAGCACGAAGGCGTCGGCGAAGTAGTCCTCGGCGAAGCCGGCCAGCCCGGTGTGCCACAGGGCACGCCCGAGCATGTTGCTGCCGCACCGGGGCGTCGACGCGAGCACATAGCGGACCGGCGGCAGTCCGGTGAAGTGAGGGAAGTCGAACTCCGGGCCGTTGATCCGATAGCGCAGCACCATGGGAACACCTTCGCGCCCGGCACCGGTCGTTGTCATCGGTGTTGCCGGGTGCTCGTCCCCCGGCCGTGTGGCCATAGGGGCGGAGGCGGACGCGCGGGCCGGCCGGCCGCCCGGCCGCAGACGGTCTTCAGGGGAGTTTGTGGGCCAGGACGTCGAGTTGCTGGACGGAAGGCGGTTGGGCGAACAGTTCGCCGGCTCGTTCCGTCAGGGCACTGCCCAACCGGCCTGCGAGGTGTGTCTGACGTGCGTCGTCGTCGGGAAAGGCGTCGAAGATCGCGAAGGTGGACGCGTTCAGGCGCACGGCGAACCACGCGATGGTTCCGGGCTCCTCCTGCACGAGGGCAAGGCCCTCACGAAGAAAGGCGGCGACTTCTTCCTCCTTGCCAGGCAGCGCCTCGACCTGTACGTGCAGCGCGACGTTGATGTCGGCCATGATGGGACTCCTTTCCGGTGCCCAGCCGCTCGAGACGGCCCGGACACTGCTGTGACCGGTTGGGATCGAACGGGTCCCCGACCCCACTGATGCTGCTTTCGTTTCTTTTTTGTCACTTTGCCCGGATGGGTGTGCCTGATGGATGTGCAAGACATCGTCCCGTCCGTGCCGAGCCCCCACGTGTCCCCGCCGATGGCGGGTGCCGCCTGCCGGGCTGAAGCGCTCAGTGATGTTCAGAGTGACGGGCCTGTGGGGAGTGCGGCGCGCGACCACGTGCCGCCTGTGTCCCGCCGATGACGAGAGGGAACCCGTGGGCCTAATCCACCGGATCAGCTGGGCGCGGGGTGGTGTGCCCGCGCGAACTGTTCCACGATGGCGGCGCAGAAGGCGGGCAAGTCGGCGGGACTGCGGCTCGTGACCAGTTGCCCGTCGACGACCACCTCTTGGTCGACGACCTCCGCGCCGGCGTTGCGCAGATCGGTGCGGATACTGGGCCAGGACGTCAGGCGGCGGCCGCGCACAGCGTCGGCTTCCACCAGGGTCCACGGGCCGTGGCAGAGCGATGCGACCGGTTTCCCGCTGGCCATGAAGTTCTTGACGAACTGCACAGCGTCGCGGTCCATCCGCAACTGGTCGGGGTTCATGGTGCCGCCGGGCAGGAGCAGAGCGTGGTAGTCGTCGGCGGAGGCGTCGGCGACCATGCGGTCCACGGGGAAAGTTCCGGCCGCGTTCAAGTCGAACTGGCGGGCCTGGATCTCGCCGGGGTGGAGCGAGACAATCTCGGTCTTCGCGCCTGCGCCCTGCAGCGCACCACGCGGTTGGTCGAGTTCCACGCGCTCTACGCCGTCGGTGGCCAGAATCCCCACCAACATCCCCCGGAGTTCCTGTGTCATGGTTCGGCTCCCTTCACGCTTGCTGGTTGTGAGGTGACTTTCAGAGCACCTCCAGCGGCGTGGGGCCGCCGGGCGGTCGGAACGCCTTGTCCAGAGCGTCGAGCGCCTCGGAATGAAGATGGAGGTCCATTGCGCCGCGGATCTCCCGAATGTGGTCGGGTGATCCGGAACGCGGGATCGCGGCTGCCCCTTGTGCCAGCACCCAGGCGAGTGCCACCTGGGCCGGCGTGGCTCCCAGGGATCGGGCCACGGCACCCAGGCCTTCGGCCTTCAGCAGCCGGCCCTGCTCGATCGGGGAGTAGGCCATGACCGCCACCCCGGCCTCGCGGCACCAGGGGAGCAGGTCCCACTCGACGCCGCGCCGGGAGAGGTTGTACAGCACCTGGTCGACAGCGACCGCGTCGCCGCCGGGGAGGGCGGTCAGCTCGACCATGTCGTCGACGTCCAGATTGCTCACGCCCCAGTAACGGATCTTCCCGGCGTCCATGAGGTCAGTGAAGCCCGCAAGGGTCTCCTCGAGTGGCCACCGTCCCCGCCAGTGCAGCAGGTAGAGGTCCAGTTGTTCCGTGCGGAGGCGGCGTAGGCTGTCCTCGCAGGCGGCGACGGTGCCCTGCCGGTCGGCATGGCCGGGCAGCACCTTGCTGACGAGGAAAATCTCCTCCCGGCGTCCCCGGAGGGCCTCACCTACGAGCTCCTCGGCTGCGCCGTCGCCATACATCTCCGCCGTGTCCACGACGGTCATGCCCAGGTCCACACCCAGCCGCAGTGCGGCGATCTCCTGTTGACGCCGGGCCGGTTCCTCGCCCAGGTACCAGGTGCCCTGACCCAGCGCCGCGATCTCCTCACCGGAGGGGAGCGCAAGCTTTCTGGCCGATTCCGCGGACATCTTTGGCCTCCCGTCTGTAGTGCTGGTGGCCGCGCGCGTGCAAACTCAGGCGGGAATGAGCCCGTGTGGGTCGATGATGAACTTTTCGGACACTCCCGTGTCGAAGGTCGCGTAGGCGTCGGGGGCGTCGTCGAGGTTGATCACCTTCGTGTTGAGCATGGCGCTCAAGTAGGGCATGCGGTCCCACAGGATCGCCATCATCAGCTCGCGGTTGTAGTGCATGATCGGTGCCTGCCCGGCGGCGATCCGCGGCGACTTGATCCAGGCCTTGCCGAAGTCGATCGGGTACGTTCCCTCTTGCTCGGCCTTCGACTTCGCGAGCGGGTCGGGGCCGTAGACGCCGATGACTCCGGTGGCTCCGCCCGCGCGGGTGGCGTCGATCACCTGGTTGAGGGCGTAGGCCGGGTCCATGTCGTCGGCCTCGCGGCCGATGCCGTGCGCCTCGGTGCCGACGTAGTCGACTGCGCAGTCGACCATGGGTTCGCCCAGGATGGCCTCGATCTGGTCGGTGAGCGCTGCGTCCTGGTTCAGGTCGATCGTCTCGCAGCCGTTCTTCTTCAGCAGCTCCAGGCGGTCCTTGTTGTAGTCGCCGACGATGATGCAGGACGCCCCGAGGAGGCGTGCTGCTGCTGCGCCGCAGCGGCCGACGGGGCCGGCGCCGGCGAGGTACACGGTCGAGCCCGGTTTGGCACCGGCCTCCATGAGACCGTGGAACGCGGTGGGCAGGATGTCCGAGAGCAGCGCGAGGTCACGGATCTTCGCCATGGCCTGGTCCCTGTCCGGGAAGGTCAGGAGCTGGAAGTCGGCGTAGGGGACGAACAGGTACTCGGCCTGGCCGCCGGTCCAGTCACCCAGGTTGAAGCCGTACGCTCCGCAGGCCACCTTGGGGTTCGTGGTCTCGCAGACGTCGGTCCGGCGTGCCCTGCAGTTGCGGCATCGTCCGCAGGCGACGTTGAACGGGACGGAGACGAGGTCGCCCTCGCCGAGAAACTCGACGTCGGGTCCGACCTCGATGACCTCCCCGGTCATCTCGTGCCCCATCACCATGCCCTGGGGCACCGGGAAGGACCCGCGGTAGATATGCAGGTCGCTCCCGCAGATGTTGGTGGCGACGATTCTGAGGATGACTCCGTGCGGGGCCTTCTTCCCGTTCGGCATCTGGAGCTTCGGGAAGTCGAGGGACTCGACGCGCATGTCCTTCGGGTTCTGGAAGGTGACGGCGCGGTTGCTGCTTGCCATGACGATCTCCTCTGCTGATCCACGGGGACTCGGTCGTGGGAGTGCCGGATGTCATTTCGAAGGCGGGGAGGTCCTGCGGGCTGCGGCCGGAGAGCAGCCGGCGGTCGATCACGACCTCCTCGTCGACGATCTCGGCGCCGGCGTTGCGCAGGTCAGTACGAATGCCGGGCCAAGAGGTGAGGCGGCTGTGCCGGTACCGGACGTCATGTATGCGGACCTGGTAGTCGTCCAGCCCGGTTTGTTCTTGGCGAACGGAAAGTCTCCAACGAGCGGCCGCGCTGATGGCTCCGCTGATCACGGCATGGCGGGGCCAGTCCTCAGAAGGCCTTCGCCGCAGCCTCGGCCACGGTCTGGTCCTGCTCACCGCTGCCGCCGCTGACGCCCACGGCGCCGACGATCCGGTCGCCCTGCCGCAGCGGAACACCGCCCGCGAAGATCATGACGCGTCCGTTGTTGGATGCGTTGATCCCGAAGAACTGGTCACCGGGGCCCGCGTTGGCGGCCAGGTCGGCGGTACTGATGTCGAAGGCCCGGGACGTGAAGGCCTTGCTGATGGAGATGTCGACGCTCCCGATCCAAGCCTCGTCCATCCGGATGTGTGCGACGAGGTTGCCGCCGACGTCGACAACAGCGATGTTGCTCGGCGAGCCGATCTCGTCGGCCTTGGCCTCCCCCGCAGCGACGACTCTCCGGGCGTCCTCCAGGGACACGGACTCCGTCTTGATGGTCACGGCAAGGTTCTTTCTGCTGTGGGTACGCGACTGTACTCACAGCCTGGTGCACTCCGACCCTGCACGCCTCCGCCTACCGGGCCGAACCTCGCGTGCTCCGGTGCGCACGGCAGGACCACCCCGAGGAGCGATCCAAGCACCCGTGGCTGCGCAATGGATCCCCAGCCCGGGTAGCCAGGCAGGGCCCCGGGAAGGTTTCGGAGTGGACGACCGCGAGCTACCGATCCGCACCCTGCGCGATGTGGACTTCCCAGCCGACGGGAGCGAGTCACGGTGGTACTTGTCGTGGTCGTACCCGCGATCAGCCAGGACAACATCCGGCCGCCGACGTGGCCGGCCGCGCTTGCCCCGCACGGACGGCACGGCCTGAAGCAGCGGGATGAGCTGGGGGACGTCGTTGCGGTTGCCGCCGGTCAGGGTGACCGCGAGCGGGACGCCGGTGGCATCGGTGATCAAGTGATGCTTGCCGCCGCTTCCGCCCCGGTCAACAGGGCTTCGTCCCGTCTTGGAGCCCCTTTTGACGCGCGGATGTGGGAGCCGTCGACGGCGGCTCGGGAGAAGTCCAGGGGGTCCGCGCTGCGAAGCCTGGCGAGGAGAACAAGGAGTCCCACGTTCATGCGAGGCTCTGGTCGTTGCTTCCGGCCGTCTCCATCCGCAGGCGATTGCTCATCGTCAAACGCGTTGCGCGTCTCGCGAATCCGCGACACACCTACGGACGAGGCAGCTGGTCAATTCCGGGCACCGACGGTTGGCGTAGGACCGGGCCGAAGAGATCGATGACGCCTGACCACTCCATGATCGGACGGCGACGGCCGTGGCCGCGCACCCGCCGTCGGCCCCAGGGGCGCGCGGCGGGTTGGACCGCCTCCTGCAAGTCAGGCGATCTCGGAGTCGATGCCGGTGATCACTGCGGGACCGAGCGGCACGTCTTCCGCGTCGAGTCCGGCCTCCCGCAGCGCGGTGTCCGCGAGCCTCCGGGCCTCGCGCTCCGCGTCGGCGTTGGTGTCCGCCTCCACGGTGAGCCGGAGGGCGAAGGTGTTGTCGTCGTTGACGGAGAGCACGTCCAGGTCCTCGGCACTGCCCATCCTCGTGCCGTGCGGATCCGCGGGCCGCAGCGCCCGCCCAAGCCGCTGCCTCGCCGCGTCGTCGACGCCCGCCGTGAAGGTGCCGGGCACGGTGATCACGTAGGTGGTCATGAGAATCCTTCCGTCGGGTGCAACATCGCATACCCCACATCACGACGAGGATGACGATCTCCCGCCGAAGGGCGAAACGTTGGCGGTCGCGGGACGCGTGATGAGAGGCGAACCTCGCCGCCGCCCGCCACTCTCATACACGGGAGGGACGTGGTCCCTCGACCCCACGCGAAGATCACGCTAAGCAGTCAGACAAGCACGATCGACAGGTCCGCGCCGTAAATCATCCGAACCGGTGCCAGGGGAAGCGCGGTTGGCCTACGGCAGCTCGGCGAGCCAGAACTCGTACCCGGCGTCGCAGTTGATCTGGCCCTTGGTGTGGTCGATGGACGGTTCGGAGCCGTCGGTGGAGTTGGCGTCTCCGCGCCAATCTCCAGCTTGAGCAGCTGGAGGTTCGCACCGTAGCCCGGCTTGGACAGGTAGTCCGGGATCTGCGACTACTGGGCGGGCGGATAGTCGCGCAGCACACGGGAGGTGAACAGTTCGGCGAGGAGCGACGCACCTCCGCCTCCCCGCACTCTCCCGGCGCGGGCTCATCCCCATAGGTACTGGAATGTTGATAACATCCAGATGCTATTGTCATTTTAAATGGGAATCGCCCTGCTGGGGGAAGGGGTCTGGGATGGCGGCTCAGCGGCTGTATGTGGTCAGACATGGTGCGGCGGACGCGTTCGGCGCGCTGACCGACGTCGGACAGCGACAGACGCACCTTCTCGCGGAGCGCCTGTCCCGGCTGCCGGTCGCCGCCGTGTGGCACTCGCCGCTGCCCCGGGCCGTGCGGTCGGCTCAGCTCATCGGCGAGCGTCTGCGCGATGTGCCGGTGCAGGAGGCGGCCGAGCTGGTCGACCACGTTCCTCATGTGCCGGCGGCGTGGGCGCCGATCTTCGACGGGTACGACCCCTCCAAGCAGCCGAGGGAGAACGCCTCGCGGACGCGCTGACCAAGCGGTTCGCATGCCCCGCGCAGACCGAGACGCACGAGGTCCTGGTCACCCACGCCTATCAAGTGGCCTGGCTGGTCCGGCACGCGCTGGACGCGCCGCGGGGCAGGTGGCTGGGGATGAGCTACGGGAACGCGGCGGTGACGGCGATCGAGTAATACGACGGCGCGGCACCGACGCTGCTGCTGTACAACGACATGAGCCATCGGCCGTCGGACCTTCGCTGGACGGGGTTCGGGCCCGGCATCCGGCCCTGAGCACGCGTGCCGGGCGGGTGGACGGGTGGCGGCGTCTGGCAGCAGGCGTTGCCTGTTCCGCGCCGTTCACCTGTGGGCGATGCCGTCGATCAGGTCCCGTGCCCCCTGGCGGAGCAGTGCAACGCCGACCGACGTGCCCAGCACCTCGGGCTCCAGAGGGCCTGCCCACTCGTGGGCGCGCAGCACTGTCTTGCCGTCGGCGCTGAAGACGCAGGCCCGCAGGGAGAGAGCGCCGTCCCGGGCCACCCGGGCGGACCCGGCGATCGGGCTGTTGCAGTGGCCTCGGAGGACGTTCAGCAGCATCCGCTCGGCGGTCACCTCCCGTTGTGTGGCTGGATCGCCGAGGGCGCCCGCGGCCTCGATCCGCTCGGTGTGGTCCCCGCGGCACTGCAGGGCTCCCAGCACCTCCTGAGTACGGCAGGGATTCATCGAGAAAAGACCTGGAGGGCACCCTCAGAAGCTTCCCGGCAATACGCCGTTCGCGCACTGAACCGGTTTCACCCGGTCCGCCCCGCGCTCCGGGCGGACCGGGCGGTGCCCTCTACCCGCACGGAACTCGGATGGGCACATCATCGGGATGGTCTCTGTATCCTTCCTGTGCAGACGCCGACAGCGACAGGACCAGGAAGGGGCGGATGATGGTCCGGTTGACCCGGGCCCAGCAGCAGGAGCGCACACGCGCGACCGTGCTGGCTGCGGCGAGGACGGAGTTCACCGAGCGCGGATACGGCGCGGCGAAGGTCGACGCGATCGCCGAGCGCGCGGAGCTGACCCGTGGCGCGGTGTACTCGAACTTCCCGAGCAAGCGCGCCCTCTATCTCGCAGTCCTGCTCGACATGGTCGAGCACGGCGACACCGACGGGACCGAACGCGCGGTCCCACCCTCCCCTCCCCCGACTCTCACCGAGGCGCTCCGCTCATTCGCCCGCAGCTGGCTGGAGCAGCAGCCCCTGGCCGGTGGCGGACCCGCTTTCGGCACGGTGCAGCCGCGCTCCTTGGCCGGTGTGCTCGACGAGGAACCGATCCGCACCGCGTTCGGCCAGGTGACCCGGCTGGAGGCACTGCTGCTGGCGCTCACCCTGGAGTCGCTGGCCCCGGAGCAGACCCGGCCCGCGCGGCAGGTACGGCGGGCCGAGCTGGTCCTGAGACTGCTGGACGGACCCGGCGCGTCGGTGGACCCGGCGCTCGTGTTCGGCGACCCCTTCGACGTCGCCGAGGCCTGCGCGCACCTGGGCGCACTCGCCCTCGCGGACACCTGGGACCCGCCGCACCTGCCCTACATCCCGCCGGCCCAGGTCTGCCGGGAGCCGTGGGCACCGCCGGAGCATCTGCGTGACCTGATCACCGGCCGGCCGGTCGGATTCGACGAGGACGGAGTGATCGTGGTCCTCGGCAGCCACCGTCTGGACGCCGCCGAGGAGAGCGTCCGCGCCGCCGGGGACGGAGACCGGGTCACCGTGGCCGTGGCGACGGCCGATCCGGCCGAGATCGGACGCCTCGTGCAGCTCCGGATCAGTGACTTCACCCGGTGCCTGCGTCGCGTGTTCACCCCGGACACCTGGCCGCGCCTCCAGCTCGTCCTCGACGATCGCGGCCTGCTGGCCTCGGCCGTCGGCGTACCCGGTGCCGACGACACCGCCGAACACGCGGTGCGCGTCCGGCAGGGCCTGCTCGTCGCCCGAGCCCATGGCCAGGGTGCCGCACACGCCGCGGCGACCGTCGGCCGCACCACCTCGGACATCTCCCACACCGCACCGGATGGGGCCGCACCATGACCCAGCCCATGTCATCCCACCCGACCAGCACCGACCTCCTGGTGCTCCATGCCCTGCGCTGCACCGGCTTCTCGGGCCCCGCCGCGGTGTCCGCGGTGACCGGGCTCTCCGTGTCCGACGTGGAGTCGGAGCTGATCGACCTCGCCGTGGCCAGACTCGTCACCCGCACCCCGGGCGACTTCGGCGGCTGGGGCCTCACGGACGCCGGCCGGGCCGCGGACGCGGAGCGGATCGCCGACGAGCTGGACACGGCCGGCGCCCGAACGGCCGTGACCGCGGCGTTCGATCGGTTCCTCGTGCTCAATCCCGAGCTGCTTGACCTCTGCACGGCCTGGCAGCTGCGCCCCGCCGACGGCGCCATGACGATGAACGACCACAGCGACCGCGCCTACGACGACCGGATCCTGGGCCGGTTCAGTGAATTCCACCGGCGCGCCAAGCCCGTCTGCACGGATTTGTCCGCCGCCCTGCTCCGCTTCCAGGGCTATCCGCTCCGACTCGCCGCCGCGCTCGCCCGCGCCAAAGCGGGTGAGCTGGAGTACGTGACGGACAGCACCACCTCGTATCACACGGTGTGGTTCCAGCTCCACGAAGACCTGCTGGCCACGCTCGGTATCCCGCGCCATTGAACCCCTCTGCCGAACCAGCAACAGCGACGCGAAGATGGCAATGCGATGACCTGGATTCACCCGCTTTCGGCCGAGGTCGAGGAATCGGTTGAGGTTCTCGGAGGCAAGGCCCACGGCCTTGTCGTGCTCCAGCGCCTCGGACTGCCCGTGCCCCCGGGGTTCGTCATCAGCACGGCGGCCTGCCGCGCCTACTTCCAGGCCGGGCAGTTGCCGGGCGGCCTCGCCTCCGAACTGACGGCTGCCGTCGCCGGCCTCGAAGCCGTCACGCACCGCAGACTCGGCGGACCCGAGCGCCCGTTGACGGTGTCCGTCCGCTCCGGTGCAGGCGTGTCGATGCCCGGCATGATGAGCACGGTCCTCAATCTCGGCCTCACCCCCGAGGCCGCCACCGCACTGGCCGACGAGACGGGCGACCCGCGGTTCGCACTCGACTCCCGGTTGCGCTTCCTGACCAGTTTCGCCTCCGAGGTCCTGGGCGTCGGCCAGGAGAGCCTCAGGTTCGCAGACCGTGCGACCGCAGGGCCGGACACCGACGCGAGCCGTCTCGCCGAGGTGATCGAAGAGGTCGAGCAGCTCGTCCGGGAGCGGAGCGGCGAGCCCGTACCCGAGGACGCAACGCGGCAGTTGGAACTCGCGATCGCGGCCGTGTTCTCCTCGTGGCACACACCGCGTGCGAAGACCTACCGCGAGTTGCACGGCATCCCTGACGACCTCGGCACGGCCGTGACCGTACAGGCGATGGTGTACGGGAACCGCGACCGGCACAGCGGGACGGGAGTGGCGTTCAGCCGCGATCCCAACACCGGTGAGCAGGTCCCGTTCGGTGAGGTTCTGTTCGGCCGCCAGGGCGAGGACGTCGTCTCGGGCCGGTCCCTGACCGGGCCCCTGCACGAACTGGCCGACCGGGAACCGGGCGTGTGGGCCGGCCTGTTGGACGCCCTGGACCGACTTGAAGGGCACTACCGCGACGCGTGCTACGTGGAGTTCACCTTCGAGGCGGGCAAGTTGTGGGTCCTCCAGGTGCGCCCCGGGCGGTTCGTGGGACGCGCCGCGGTCCGGGTCGCGGTCGACCTCGCCGACGCGGGCGCGATCGGGCGCGACGAAGCGCTCCTGCGGGTTTCCCCACAGCATCTCCAGCATGTGCGGACGCCGCGCATCGCGGTGGGCGACGCGTCGGACGTCCTCACCCGCGGGCTGGGGGCGTCTCCCGGTGTCGCCGTCGGCAGGGTCGCGACCACGGCCGACAACGCGGCGCGGCTGGCCGCGCAGGGGCCGGTCGTCCTGCTGCGCCCGGAGACCTCACCGCTCGACATGCACGGCCTGGCCGCGGCCGCGGGAGTCGTCACCGCTCGCGGCGGGCCGACCAGTCACGCGGCCGTGGTGGCGCGGGCGATGGGGAAGCCCGCCGTGGTGGGGGCCGCGAGCCTCGTCGTCGACGACGCCGCGGCCTGCGTCCGGGTAGGCGGCCGTTCGCTGCCCGAGGGCACCCTCATCGCCATCGACGGCACAAGCGGGGAGGTCGTTGTCGGTGATCCTCGCATCGTTGTGGCCACGACCGACCCGCATCTGCACCAACTGCTCGGCTGGGCCGACGAGATCGCGGGCGACGCCACGGACCGCGACGAGACACAACGCCTCGCCTCGGCACGGGCCGTCCTCCTCCGGCGTCAAGATCCGGCCCGCACCTGACGAACCCACCCCCGCGTCACTCCACGACCCACCCGTTCTTCCGCACCAGATCGATGACACACGCCCTGACGTCCCTGAGCTGACCGGCCGTCAGTCTCTCCACACCGTCCATCAGGGCTTCGGTGAGACAGACGCAATCACCAGGATGCCGATTGCGGGGACTTGGTAGTTGACACAAGTACGCCCCGCTCAGGCGTTCCCTGGCCTGAGGCTGACTGGGTTACCCGCAGAAACCTCTTTCCCCACCGGCCCCCTTCCACCACTATGGTCACCCGACAAACTGGCCGGTACGTCAGCACGGGTGCGAGGAGGCGGTGCATGGTTCACTCCGAGGAGTACGGCGGCACACACGCCCATGCGTCCGACGCACGCCTCACGGAACTGCTGCGCGCCGACACGTCCAGGCTCTACCCGGCCCTCCAAGAACTCCGCGCCCGGCACCAGCCGTCCGTCCTGTCCTACGCCCGCCTGTGCACCACGAGTGAGCCCGCGGCACGGCAGCTGGCGGCGCAGGCGTTCACGCTCGCGGCCCGTGAGACGGCACGCGGCGTGGATCCGGGGGTTCCCTGGCGCCACCAACTCCTGCTCCTGGCAGGGCGGGTGGCCCAGTCCTGGTCCCTGGACGACCGCTCGGCCGGCCTCGACGCCGGCCTCCTCCTGCTTCTCAGCACGGCGGCCCCGAGGCCCACCATGCTCCCGGCCTTCCAGTCCCTCCCCTCCCGCACACAGGGCCTGGTCTGGTACGGCGTCGTCGAGCAGGAACCGCCGACTGTGACCGCCATCTTCCTGGGCCTCACCCACGAGGACGTCGTCCACGGCACCGAACAGGCCCTCCAGGCCATGGCCCAGGCCTGTCTGAAGTCCCGTCTGGCCGCGTCCGACGATCCGCGCTGCGGGGACTTCCGACGCCTGATCGAGGAGTCGGTGCGTCCCGACACCCCTCGGGACAGCGCCGACCTGCACGCCCACATGGCGCACTGTGCCCACTGCACGGGCGCCTACGAGGAACTGACGGCACTGCGGGACGCGCCGCGGGCGACGCTGGCAGAGGGCCTGCTGCCTTGGGCGGGATCGTCGTACGTGCTGCGGAACCGTTCGGAGACGGCGGGCAACCCCCTGGGAGCTCCCACGACTCGGTCGCCCTCCCGCCGGCTGGTGCTGGCCTCGGCGGCGCTGGGTGTGGCGCTGGCGCCGATGCTGTTCTTCCTGCTGCTGCCGGGGGACGCGCCGCGCCCCGGGGCGGCGGCGGGCACGGTGGCGGTGCCGTCGGCTCCCACGGAAGTCACGGTGACGGCGACGATCCCGGTGACGCAGTCGCCGACGCCTCCCAAGTCGCACCCCCCGAAGCGGAGTTCAAAGCCGACCAGGTCCGCAGGCCCCACGCCGACTCCCTCCCCCTCCCCCACCGCTCACGCGCCCAACGGCACGTATGCGCAGGTGGTGAACGTCTCCACGGGCCGGTGCCTGGACATCCGGGACGGTGACCTGACGGAGGGCACGGATGTGATCACGGCCCCCTGCACCTCGTCGGCCACCCAACTGTGGCGGGTCGATGCGGCACGCGGGGTCGTGCAGTCGTCCGCCGACTCGGACCTGTGCCTGGACAGCCGGGGGTCGGTGGAGAAGGGGGTCGGTGTCTGGGAGTGCGACTCGGTGGACGGCGGCCACGGGGACAACCTGAGGTTCACGGTGGACTCCGACGGCGTGATCCGCCCGGCGATCGCGATCGAGACGGGGGTGACACCGGAGGGGGCCGAGGGGGTGTCGCTGGTGCCGTTGAGCGGGGGCGCGGAGCAGCGGTGGCGGGCGGGGTGAGGGCAACCGCCGTCGGACGCGGCCTGGCGTGAGGCCTGCCGGAACGGCCGGTACCGGTGACACTGAACAGTCCGAAGTGTGGTTCCGGCAAAGGGGAGTTGGGCATGACGGCACAGAACATCGACGAGGTCGTGGACGGGCTTGCCGAGATCGTGCGGGAAGCGACCCGCACCGGTGACAGGATCGGGTACTTCGCGGCCCTGTACCGGCAGGTGACCGTCGAAATCCGTACGGCCATCCATGAGGGGCAGTTCGAGGACGGTGCCCGCATGGACCGCTTCGACACGCTCTTCGGGAACCGTTACTTCGCGGCGCACGACGCCTGGCGCCGCGACCGGAGCGGGCCGCGCTGCTGGCGCGAGACGTTCGGCCTGCTCGACGACTCGGACACCGTGATCGTCCAGCACCTGATACTCGGCGTGAACGCGCACATCAACCTCGACCTGGCCGTCGCCGCCGCGGGGACGGACCCCGGCCGGGACATCCAGGCGCTGCGGCACGACTTCCTGCTGATCAACGACATCCTGGCGCGGGTGGTGCTGGCGGTACAGGACTCGGTCGACGCCGTGTCACCGCTCCTTTCCCTGCTGGACCGGGTCGGCGGCCGCACCGACGAGCAGATCCTCGACTTCAGCATCGTGCAGTCCCGCGCGGAGGCCTGGCACAACGCGGTCCTTCTGGCCGGCCAGCGTGAACAGGACCGCGAGACCATCATCGACCGCCTGGACATCCGGGCCGCGGTCCTGGCCCGGCTGATAGCCCGCCCGACCGCCTTGGTCCGCCCGGCCCTGGAATTGATCCGCCACACCGAGAGCGACGACGTGGCGAGGGTCATCGCCCATCTGGACAACGCGGTACGGGGGACGACGGCGGCTTGAGGGCGCCCCCGTTGAGCCCTTTCGTACGGGGCTTCCAGTCCGGACACGGACCACGGGACGCTCGGGGCCATGACGATGGGTCCGCGAACTGAAGCGACACTTTGGCCCCGTACAGCTGCGAGATCTTCCCTACTCCGGCAGAAGCCGTGTAGCCGACCACGGCCATGATCAGCATCACCCATCCCGGCTGCCCACCACGCTCCACGCCGTCAACCGGCGTAGCGAGCTGACCGGCTGGACCAAAATGTTCGCAATCAGGCGAGACAGCAACTCGGTTTCTCACCCAGCTTTTGGGGGCAGCGGTTCGGCCCTGGGCAAGGGAATTCAGGCCACCGGGATCGCTGTGAAGCGATTGCGAAGCTCGACGCTGGGGTGCGCTTCGATCACATAGTCGCCAGCCCTTTGGTCGTTGGACAGGAACAGGAAACGGCTGTAGGTGGGGTTGAGGAACATAAAGGACCCGGGTTCCGGTTCGAGCGGGATGAAGCTGTTGCGGGGCTCGTCGCGGTAGGGGTGCCCCTCAACGATGTTGTCTCCCTCTGCGTCGTCGTTGGAGACGAAGAGGTAGTAGCCGGTCGCAGGGTTGTAGAGGCGGACGCCGCCATTGCCGTCGCTCTGTGCCTCGAACCGGTTACGGAATTCGCCAGCCGGGGGGTGAGCTTCCACGACCTTGTCCGGGCCCTCCAAGTCGTTGGAAACGAAGAGGAACTGCCCATTGTGCTGGTCGCTGTGGAGCAGGATCTGCGTTGGAGCCATCGGGAGAGACATGGCCACGACTCCTTCTCATCAAGGTGCGCGACAGATCGGGTGGGAGGGCTCGATGCGCGAAAGGGCAGCTATCCGGGCCGCGGTGACATGTGCGCCAGCGATCCACCTGAGCCAAGTGCGCGGTGTTACAAGCGCGTTGACTCGCTCGCTTTTCCGTGGTCGGGCCTGGGGCGCCATGTTCTCGGCGTTCGAGGCCCCGCTCGCGAACGGGTTGTATTGTCGCGACGCGTGCGTTCGACACAGCGCACGCGTCGCCAACCGCTGAGGCTGCTCCGTCGATCGCAATACGGCACGACGCTCAACTGTGCTCATCGGCCTACGGGGTGGGAGTCACGCGCCGCGTTCAACGCCCCGCCGAACGCCCCTTCAGCATCACTTCACCCTCTTTCATCCATTAGGCCACCACGGGACACATCTCGCAACAGCGGATGCACTGATGGAGCGCCACCCAAGCGGCGCTAGAGCAAACGAACTGCCCGCAAAACGCCACGACTTGAAACACAGATGCCGTGAGCGGGGACTCACACGCGCCCAGTTGGCCTCCGACATCTCCTAAAGACCGATGGAATATCTTCAGGCATGTTTTTGACTTCGCGCTTGCCCGGGGGCAGTTCCTGGGCCGTTCGGCCAGACTCTCCCCGGCGACGATCACGCGGCTGGCCCAGCGGTGGCAGGCCGACCACGCCGCATTCATGGACCGCCACCTCGCCCACATCGACTCCGCGTACGAGGAACTGGTCGCGCTCAAGGACGGCTACCGCGAATCGGCCGAGTCCTGGGCGGACCTGCTGCACGACTGCGCCCGGCCAGTACTCGATGCGTGCGGGCTCGGTGTCGCGCGTCAGCGATGGCCGACGTAGGCGACGAGTCCACCGACAGTCAGACCCACTGCGCATCCGTAACGGAAGCATTCGTTGCGCATGCCCGGCGTGTACTGCTCGTCGGTCATCCCGTACGGGAAGCGGACCCCCAGATCCACGCCGCACAGGCATACGACATATCCGTGACGCAGGGCGGCAGCCTCCCACTCGGGGTCGTGCGGCACCCAAGTCCGGGAGTAGATGTTCCCGTCGGGCGTCCGCAGTTCCAGCCGGGAGTAGGTGTGTCCGAAATCCTGCCACGGTCCTGGCTGGTCATCGGCCATCTCGTGCAGTTCCCAGCCAGGGATCGAGTGCAGGTCGGCGTAGCCGGGCGGCCTGCGTCTCATACCGAAGTAGACCTCGTCGGGATCGCGTCGCGGTGGTTCCCGCATTCGCAGCTCGTCGAATATGGTGGGCCGCTTCTCGTCGGGGCAGCCCCCGTCATCGTCGGAACGTGGCGTTTCGGGCAGGCGCAGATCGGAGAACTCGGGCGGCAGGCGCCTCATGCCGAACAGAATGGCGCCTTCGATCTGCGGCTCTTTGGGTACGTCGGCGAGCGAGGCAGCCTCCGGTACGGCGTACTTGATCCCGTAGCCGCGCACTCTCAGCGAATGCCTGAACTCGAAGAGGGCGGCGGGCATGTGACGTGTCTGTGTGTGGTGGAGGGTGACGGTGCCTTCCGCGGTCTCCAGACCCATCAGGACGGCCTCGAGCCCCAGCGCGGGGTCGTCGCTGAACAGGATGTGCCCATGGTCGTCCACATCTTCGAACTGACGTCTGCTCATGTCCCGCAGCCCTCCGGTTGGTTACCGTTCCGCATCTGCACTACTGGACGCCGATCCTTCAACAATCCTATTGAAGGATCGTTGAACAATCCAGACTCTGGGGCAAATGAGCTGCCAGGCAGCGGTTTGATCGAGAGCGGGAGCCAGGTTGACCGCGGAGGAAGTGCGCAGAGGCGGGACAGGCATGGGGCGTCAGGTACCGGCGGGCGCCGCAAGCACCGGCGCGGCGTTGGCGCTGTAGGCGACCACCGTCTGATCGCGCGCACAGCCTTCGTCACGCACACCCAGTGACATGGCCAAGTCCGCCGACCTGGTCGTGGCCCTGTTGGGCAAGTGGCGCCGCTGAGCTGCGCAGGTGCCTGTGTTCACCGTCTTCGCGCCGTCCGCCGTGGCCCTGCGATTCGGCGCGAGCGGGGCGAAGGCCGTCGTGGCCGACGCGGACCAGCGGGGCAAGCTCGCGCCCGGAGAGGACATGCCCGACGATCAGCACAGATGGTGTGGTGGGCCGCCACGATCAGGCTGTCCCGGCGCCCGGCCGGCGACGCCCCGCGCCGGCGACCGGTGCGGGGCGCGGACGATGGAGTCGTCGGCGAGGTGGGCACCTCCATGGGGGGGGCGTCGTCCGACACCCACCCCGCCCGGCGCGGTTGAGGGCTCGCCGTGTCACAGAGAGTGGTGAAGAGCCACTGCCAACTGAGCGTCGATGGCCGACAGCGTCCAGAGGGTGCCGTCGCCTATCCGGTAATTCGGGTGGGTGCCGTTCTGGGTCGCGTTCTGGGCGGCCCTGGAGATGCCGTCCCAGTTGTTCTCGAATTCAATGCCGGTCACATCGATGTTGCTGCCGCTCGACCCGTTGCTGCTGACCCTCGACGACGTGCCCGGGTACCACTTCTGGCTGCCTCTGATTGCCTGGCTGATGCGGTAGGAGATGAAGTCGAAGCGGGCGCCTTCGGCGAGGGCCTGGGTGAGGATCAACAGGGACCGCGCCTCGTTCCGGCCGGCTGCCGTGCTGTTAGGGCTGCCCAGGTCACTGATCGCGCCCTGGATGGTGCCCATGGAGATGCCCAGGCTGTCCCGACCGACACCGGCCGCTCTCTCCATGTCGTTGTAGTTGACCCATTCGAGGTTCCGGTGACGCGCACCGCCGTAGGTCGTGGGCCCTGTGTTCAGCCGGTAGTACGTGTCCGTGCCGTCATTGCGCCAGCCGACGACGTACAGGTTCCTCGCGTTGATCACCAGGGTGACCTGGCTGCCACCCATGGCCAGGGTGACGGGGAAGTAGTCGTCCACTGCCCTGGTCAAGATGATGTTGCCGTAGAGGTGGGTGCCCCTGAGCCGACCGCGGATGTCGTTGATGATGGCGTCGTAGCGGTTGGCGAAGTCCTTGTGGACGCCGACGGTCATGTCGTAGCTCATGCCGTCGGTCGGAACGTCCTTGCCCGCCAGCTGGACCTGCGCTCCCAGGGAGGACGGGTGGTTGCCTGACGTGAGCCCGCTCACGCCGGTGACGGCGACAGCGACGAGCGCGGCCGACGCGACGGCCGTGGTGGACAGGTTACGGATGGCTTGGATGCGGGACATGGCGCTGTTCTCTCCAGGTGTTCAGTGTGCCGGGATCCGGCCTTGCCTCATTGAGATTCGCCACCGGAGAGTTGGCAGGCACCTCCCTTCCGTCACACAAATCAACCCCGTCGGAGCCGAAGGATCGATCGGATTCACCTGGCCGTCACCCGGGGGCAATTCAGACGTCGTCGGGCCACTCGTATGGTCATCGCTCCTGATGTCTCTTTTCGCCAGGTGCATGGAGGTACGAGCGCATGGGGCGTCCGGAGAGACCCCTGGACCCGACGGCCGGTCCGGTGCAGCGGCTCGCCTGCGAGCTGCGGGAGCTGCGCAGGGACGCGGGCAGTCCCTCCTACCGGACGATGGAGAGGACGGCGGGGTTCTCGTCGGCAACGTTGTCCGAAGCCGCCAGGGGCAAGCGACTGCCCTCGCTCGCCGTCGTCCTCGGATATGCGCGCGCCTGCGCGGGCGACCCCGGCGAGTGGGAAAGCCGGTGGAAGGAGGCCGAGGCGGAGCTGGACCGAGCCCCCACCGAACTTCCCGAGGACGCTCCGTCCCCATATCGCGGCCTCACCCGGTTCGAGCCGTCCGACCGCCATCTGTTCTTCGGGCGGGACCAAAAGGTGACCGAGGTCAGTGACCTCTTGTGCCGGCAACGGTTCGCCGTGCTGTTCGGCCCCTCGGGGAGCGGGAAGTCGTCCCTGCTGCGGGCCGGCCTGATCCCCCGGCTGCAAGAGATGAGCGCGGAGCGCGACCACCCCGTGAAGCTGCGGATCATGACCCCCGGGCCCACACCCGCCACGACTTACGGACACCTCTTCACCCCGGCCGAGGACGAGCCGGAGAGCTGGGTCGTCGTGGACCAGTTCGAGGAGGTCTTCACCCTCTGCCGCGACCCGCATCAGCGCTCGCGCTTCATCGATCTGCTGCTCGCCGCCCGCGACCCTGGCAACAGAGTGCTGGTGCTGGTCGCCGTACGCGCCGACTTCTATGCCCGCTGCGCCGAGCACAGGGGCCTGGCGGACGCCCTGCGAGGTGCCGCGCTGCTGCTGGGACCGATGGCGGCCGACGAACTGCGGCAGGCGGTGGTCGGCCCGGCCCAGGCGGTCGGCTGTCTCGTCGAACGGACACTGACCGCCCGTCTGATCGACGAGGTCCACGGCGAACCCGGCGCCCTGCCAATGCTCTCGCACGCCCTGCTGGAGACCTGGCGGCGTCGCAGGGGACGGACGCTCATGCTCGCCGCCTACGAGGCCGCAGGCGGGGTGCGCGGCGCGATCGCGGCGACCGCCGAGAAGGTGTACGCCGGCCTGTCGCCGGAGCAGGCCCGCACCGCACGGCACCTGATGCTGCGGATGGTCGAGCCAGGCCAGGGCACCCCCGACACCCGCCGCCCCCTCGCCCACTCCGAACTGGAGGAGTGGGCGACCCTGGACGCGACGGTCGTGGTGGAACGGCTGACCCGTGCCCGGCTGCTGACCGCCGACGAGGACGGCGTCCAACTCGCTCACGAGGCACTCATCACGTGCTGGCCCCGGCTGCACGAGTGGATCGAGCAGGACCGCGAAAGGCTGCGCCACCACCGGATGCTCGCGGACGCGGCCCGCACCTGGCTGGAGCACGACTGCGACCCCGGCGCGCTGTACCGAGGCACCCGGCTGACCCGCGCCGAGGAGCTGTTCCCCGGCCACGAGCGGGACCAGGCGCTGACCGTGTCGGAGCGGACGTTCCTCACCCGCGCGCTCGAGGCCCGCGCGTCGGAACGCCGGGCAGCCGCTCGCGCCGGCCGCAGGTACCGCTTCCTGACCGTGTCACTGTCCGCCGTCCTGGCGGTGGCCCTCATGACGGGCTTCGCCGTCTGGCGCGAGTACGACGACAACCGGACCCAGCGCACCCAGAACACGGCCCGCCACGTGGCCGACGTCGCCGACGCACTGCGCACCACCGACCCGCGTGCCGCGCTGCTGCTGGGCGTGGCCGCCTGGCGGACGGCCGCACTTCCTGAGACCCACCGGGCCCTGCTCGGCTCCCTCGCCCAGCCGGAGACGGATGCCTTCACCGACCCCGAACCCGGTGACGACTCCGATCGCTTCCTCGCCGACTCCGGCCGTACGCTGCTCAGCGTCGAGGGCCGCACCTGGCGCACCTGGAACGTGACCAGCCACCGGCACATCGCGTCGGGGCGGCTCCCCGCCGGACAGACGGCGGTCGCGGTAAGTGAGGACGCACGTGTGCTGGCGCTCTCGGCGAGCGACGGTGTACGGCTGTGGGACACGGCCACCGGAGCATGGACCGGCGACCCGGCGCATCCGGAGAAGCCCTACTCCATCGTCGACTTCACCGGTGCCGGCTATCTGGTGACCTCCGTGGACGGCGACGACCGGGTACTGCTGCGTTCCGTCCGGGACGGCCGTCTGCTGTTCACCGCACGGTCGCCCAGCGGCGACGTGGCCGCGGGCCGGGGTCCCGGCGGTCCGCTGATGGTGGCCTGCTCCTCCGCCTCGGCCGCACCACGGGTGTGGGACACCGCCCGCCATAGCGCAATGTCCGGAGACTGGACGAAGGCAACGGACGTCTGCGGAGACGACGAGGCCCCGCCGGTGCTGGCCTCCGGGCGGCTGGCCGCGTTCACCGCGAACGGCGTCCGCGTCTGGGACATCCGGACGGGACACCAAGTGGCCGAGCTCTCCCAGCCGGGCGTGGACTACGCCTCCTTCAGCAAGGAAGGAGACTTTCTGGCGACGGCCGACAGCACGGAGATCACGGTGTGGCGGCTGTCCTCCCCCGACGCCCCCGTTTTCCGTCACGCCCTCGACGGCCAGCACCTGTACCGGGGCCTGTACTGGGATCCCGGCCACCCGACCCTGCGCTACCTCGAAGGCGGCGCCGTCCACACACTCGACCTCACCCGGACCGTCACCCCCGCCTGGCTCGGGCACCCCCTGGACGAGGCACTGCTCAGCCCGGACGGCCGTTCCCTGGCCACCGCCGAACGCGTCGGCGGCAACTACCGCTTCCAGCTCCGTGACACCCGGGACGGCCACGTCGTACGGACGCTGCCGTCTTCTCCTCTCCCCGTCTCCCGTGATCCCGCACGCCCGGTCGACCCGAGCGACACCACACCCCTGATGGCGTTCGACCCGGACAGCGGCACACTCGCCTACGGCATCTACGCCGCCGGCTACGAGGCCGCCCCCCAGCTGATCACGCTCTGGGACGTGTCCCACCACCGCGTGCGTACCACCCTGGACCTTGCGACCGGCGACTCCGCCGGGGCCGTCATCGGCCTGGCCCTCGACTCCGGCGGCCTCAGGCTGTATGGCGTCCGCACGCCCGCCGTCGGCGAGCTGCGCGACGAGGTGTGGGACACCGCGCGCCACCGACCGGTCTTGACCCTTCCCGGTCTGGCCAGCGGCAACCTGGCCGTGCGCCCCGACGGCCGGCTCCTGGTCGGTGACAACCGCCTCGCGCGGCTCCCTGGCGGCTCCGTCACCGGACGCAATCTCGTCCAGGGAGACCAGGTCGGCGCCTTCGCCTTCGACACCGATGGCTCCCTGCTGGCCGTGGGCGACCAGACCGGCAGGGTCGCGCTGTGGGACGGGGACGTGCAACACCGGGCCGGCATGCTGCGCAACGCATTCCCCGCCGTGCACGACACCACCCCCGAGGCGGTCAGCGCGCTGGCCCTGAGCCCGGACGGCCGCATCCTCGCCGTCGGCGGCGACGCGGGCAGCCTCCAGCTGTGGGACGTGGCCGCCCGGCAACCCCTGGGCGGACCGCTGACCACGTCGGGCGAACGTCTCGACTCGCTCGCCTTCGGCCCGGACGGCACGACCCTGTACGCGGGCAGCGCGCATGTCCCGCTCCAGCGGTACGTGGTCGATCCCGAGCAGGTCGTGGCACAGGTGTGCGCGCGGGCGGGTGGCAGCGGGCTGACGCGGGCGCAGTGGCGGACCTACCTTCCAGACGCCCCGTACCGGAGGGTGTGCGGGGGTTGATGTCCCTGCCGAAGGATTGACAGCCCTGATGAAACGGGTGGTCGGTCAACTCCTGGGCTCCAAGGATCGTCCTGTCGCTGCTTCGACCGACCCGATGGGAGAAAGCCCCCATGCGCCTGAAGAAGACCGGCCGCAGAAAACTGGCCGTCCTCACCTCCGCCCTCGCCGTCCTCCTGATCCCGTTCTCTGCCGGATCGGCCAGTGCCAAACCAGCCCCGGCTGGGGTGACGACCGGCCGGACGTGGTCTGGGACTGCAACCACGGCAAGGCCAAGTGCTGGTACCACGAGGTCAACGCGTGGACCGCGCTGGGCAAGCGCCGGGAGGTGGGAAACCCGATCTACAACTGCTCGGGCAGTCAGACCGTCGACCAGACCCTCACCTGGCGCACCGACCGCACCACGTCGTACTCCTTCGAGCAGTCGACGTCGGTGGAGGTCTCCGCCGGCCTCGCGCAAGAGATCGAGGCGGGCATGTCCACCAGCTCGACCCAGACCGAGACCTGGCAGGTGGGGACAACCCTCAGCGCCAGCCAGTCGCTCGAGAGCCACATCGGTCCTGGTGAGGCCGGCGGTTGGTGGTTCGCGCCGTACTGGCGGCACTCGCAGGGCTGGATCGAGGCCCACTACGGCAAGCGCAACCACGGCCACTACTACTGGTACTACCCGGGCCAGGGCTCCACGGGCGTTCAGACCACCACGCCGGTGAGGCTGTCGGACGGCCAGATGAAGGGGAAGTGGTACTGGGCCACCTGGAAGTGCTGAACGCAGTTCCGATAGGTCGCCGCCTCCCGTTGTTTCCTCCTGTTTTCTTCTGGAATACGGACTTCGCCATGCGGAGTCGGGTTGCGCCAGGAGAAGGTGGACGCGCCGGTGAGGCGGCGGCGGGTCATCCCTCCCGAGGCCGCGAGAATGACGCAATGCCTTTGAGCCGCTTGTCAGAGCCCGCCGACCGCACGGTAATTGCCGCGCAATACGGCGTGACTTCACAAGGAGCGCTCTGCGCTTCGGTTCACCCACCGCTGACGTCCTCAATGGTCAGGGGCAGAAGAGGGCGTTCAGTACGAGTCGGTACGGCGCAGCGCCAGGGGGCGGCCGTCGGGGTCGGCGAGCAGGCGGTAGAAGGGGGTGACCAGGGCCGTCATGGCGGGCGACAGTCGCGGGGTGCGGTAGGTGCGCAGACGGCCGGGAGGCCGGGGGCCCTGGCGTCCGCCGTCGTACCACGCGTCCAGCGCGGCGGCCGACTCCGCGAAGGCGCGGAACGCCTTCACCGGGTCGCACAGCTCCGACGGGTCTGCGCGGTCCAGATGCTCGCAGGCCAGTTCGAGTCGCAGGTCGCGGGCGTAGGCGCGGGCTCCGTCGCCGAGGCCTCCAGGGTCGCGTGGCTCACGAGGGTCGAGCGCCTCGTCCACGACGGCGCAGCTCAACTCGGAATCGTGCGTCCAGGAGCGGCGGTTGACGTTGTCCGATCCGACAGAGGACCACACGTCGTCGATGACGCAGACTTTCGCGTGGACGTACACGGGAGTGCCGGCATGGTTCTCCGGTGCGTAGACGGCGACCCGGTCACCGCCCGCGCGGCGCAGCAGGTTCAGTGCGCTGATCCGCCCGACGAGGTTCATCGCCTGCGTCATCCGCCCGTCCTCGTCGGGCTGGGCCGGGATGACCGCGATGAGTCGGAGCTCGGGGTGAGCGGCCAGCGCCTCGGCGAAGCACCTGACGACCTGGGCCGACCACAGGTACTGGTCCTCCAGGTAGACAAGAGAGCGGGCCCGGCGCAGGACCTTTCGGTAGGCGCGGGCGATGCTGCGCTCGCCGTGCGGGGCGAAGTCGTAGCCGTGGATACGGGATGGGTAGGTGCGCAGTAGTTGCACGGCGTGTGTGCCGCAGGGCTCCGGGTCGTCCAGCTGTGGGGGAAGCGGGTCTGCTGTGGTGTCCTCATGGTGCATGAGCTCTCGCAGCCGTCCCAGCGGGCTGCGGCTGAGCGGGGCCGGGTCCTCCCAGCGTTCGCGGAAGGTGGCTTCGACATCGCCGACGGCAGGGCCGTGGATCGCGAGTTGGACGTCGTGCCAGGGCGGGCGCGGCCCGTAGGCCGCGGCGAACGGCTGGCTGAGCGGGTCGCCGTGGTGTGTGGTGTCGTCGCGACGGCTGTGGCACAGGTCGATGCCGCCGACGAAGGCGACGTCCTGCTCGGGCCGTCCCGGGTGACGCAGTATGACGGCCTTCTGGTGGTGCGAGCCGCCGGGGCGCACCCGCATGTCGAGCAGGCATTCCCCGCCCGCCGCTCTGATCTCATCACCCAGGTGACGGTTCTCGCGTTCGCTGAACTGGAAGCGGTCCAGGTGAGAACGCCAGATCAACCCCTTGACGATGACTCCGCGTTCGGCCGCCGCACACAGCACCTTTCCGATCTCGCTGCCGGGGCCGTCGAGCCGTTCGTCGGGATCGCCGCGCCAGTCGGTGAACAGCAGCAGGTCGCCGGGCTGTTGGGCGCGGACGGCCTTGAGCAGTTCACCGAAGTACACCGCGCCGTGAACGAGGGGTCGTACCTGATTCCCCGTCGACCACGCCGCTCCCCCGGGTCGGCGGCTCTCCAGACGGGTCGCGGGGTTGCCTCGCTCGCCGGGCGCGAGCAGCCAGTCGGCCAGTCTCATGGCCCCTCCCAGGGACAGCGCCCGGCACAGCAGGCACGTCCATCAGTCATCTGTGTCCGGGCGGCCATCAGAAGCACCGGGCTGGACATCCCGGCACCATGGTTCCGTGGTGTCCGCGACGCGGAGAATCCCGTCCCTACAGGGATACGGCCATAGCGTCTGGACATATCCCACGAGTAGCCCGGGCAGACGTGCTGAAACCTCGCCTCTCCGGCACGGGGCCACTGCTGCGCAGACGATGCCGACGCGGCGACGCGAAGCCACCGGAGAGAAAAGTGGCCGATCAAGAGCCACGGCCCCATAAGAATCCGTGCGCCGGCCGGATGCCCCCGGCCGACCCATGTCCCGCTGATTCGGTCGAGGCGATGATGAGGCGTTCGTTGATCGTCAGCTGTGCTGCGGGCAGGGTGTTTCATCCGCATGGACATGGCGGCTTTTCGGCGCGGTGGTCGGCGCGCGTAGGCCTGCGGCGAGCGGTCTTCACCGAGTGGCGTGCCCACACCGGCGTGTATCGCCTCCGGCCTCCCGGAAGCCCGGGCCTGCCCTGCCGGGTCGCCCGGCAGGAATCCGATCGGGATCGGAACTGCCCATGACCATCAACCCTCTCCCACCTGGGGGTGCGACAGCCTCCACCTGTCCGCGCTGCTCCTGGCGGTCGCGGCCGGCCGCCGGCCTTTCCGCGCAGAGCGAGGCGTGGGCGAGCGCTCTGGGAAGGGCAGCCCCCGTCTACACCGTCATCGCCACCGGCAACCGTGACCACAGGAGCTGACCATGCCTCGGACGAACCTCTCCGCCCTCGTACGAGCCCTCATTGCCGCGGTCGGTCAGGGCGGATTCACCATCACACAGACCCAGTTGGACCGGTGGCAGCGTGGTCGGGCTGCTGGTGTCTAGTCGGTAGCCGGGTCATCGATGTCTACTGGCATCGACTCCTCACGCCGTCTGCCAATTCGTCCGAGCAGCTTCGTGGGCGGTCAGGCGGGCGACGGAACGAGAGTCGTGGCCACGGACCGCTTGCGAAGTCCATCCGCCAGGTGCGCCATTTCCACGGACGTGCCGACCACGCCGGCTCCGCTGAGCTCGGCGGCCATCAGCCGGGCTCCGCCCAGCGACAAGCGGTGCATCTCGCGCAGAGCGCGCAACACGGGAACGAGACTGACTTCCTCGGTCGCCAGGCGAAGCCGAGTCGCCCCGTGCTCGGCCAGCAGTGCCTGCCTGATCTCTTGGGGTGCGGGGCCTGCGCCCGTCTCGCACCACGCGTTGGGACAGGCTTGGCATCGCCCTTCAATGCCCCAGCACAGCTGGCCCCGTTCGATGAACTGACCGAGATCGCGGACCAGCACGCCACCGCAGGCCACGCAGGTCGAGGTGACCTTCCCTCCCTGGGTGACGGTGATCATCGATATTTCTTCCCCCCGTGTCGTCCTGCCTGATACTGCCGCCAGCATTGCAGCCCGGCGACTGGGTTATCAGCGGATCAGGGTTCGGCACCGGGGCGTCCTGCGGCGAGTGAATACGGCGGGGGCGGTCCGGGGTAGCACCGTCCATCACGGAGGAGGGCCCAAAGGACTCGACGCGGCGGCGCGCGAGGGCGAGCACGGCCTGAGGATGGCGCTTACGGGGTGTTGCGGAAGCTCGGCTTACGGGGGCACGGCCACCTCGCCTGCGACGGACGTGGACGGCCCGTCGCCATCCTGCTGACCCCCGGCCACTGCCACGACAACATCTGCGTACGCCCCCTCCTGGAACGGATCCGAGTCCCAAGCGCTGACCTCGGCCGCCCCCGCTGCCGACCCGTCCAGGTCGTAACCGACAAGGCCTACAACTCCCGCGGCTTCCGCGCCTGCCTACGCAAACGCGGCATCACCCGCACCATCCCGGAGAAGAAGGACCAGCAGCGACACCGGCACGACCGCGGCCATCGTTGCGGACGGCCACAGGCACTCGACCACCACATCTACCGCCGACGCAACGTAGTTGAGCGCTGCTTCGACCGCCTCAAGGGCTTCCGCGGCATCGCCACCAGATACGACAGGACCGCCACCTCCTGCGAAGCAGCGTTCGCCCTGGCGCCATTCCTGCTCGGGGCAAGCTCCCTTCGAAGACGGACCTTCGTTCCGCATCCGCAAGGAAGTCGTGCGCGACGGAGCTCGCAATGATCCGCATGAACGTCGGGGACCGGTCGCGTACCGGTTCCGCCCTCCCTCGCGCACCGGCCACAGCAGCACGTGAACAGCGCTGTGGCCCTGCGGACGGAGGATTCCGCAGGGCCACGTCAGTCTCGTTCCGTCCCGTCCGTCTGTGGGCTGCACGGAACTTACGCTCGGCTCAACGCGGAACCGCGGGCTGCGACCGGGCCGCTTCGTCGTCTACTTCACGGACCAGGTCGATGGCCCTGCCGAGGGTGCTGAGCCGGGCGTCCAGGGTCTCGCCGGCGGGGTAAAAGCGGACGACGTCGACTCCGGCGTCGCGCCACACTCTCAGCCGGTCCCGCACCATGTCCTCGGTGCCGATCAGCGTGGTGGCCAGCACCATGTCGTCGGTGACCAGGCCGGCCGCGCCGTCGCGATCCCCGGCCTGCCAGCGCTGTCGGACCTCGGCCGCGACCTCGGCCCAACCCTGACGGCTATAGGCGTTGTTGTAGAAGTTCGTCTTCTCGGTGCCCATTCCGCCGAGGCTGAACGCCAGTTCCTTCTTGCGGCCGGCCACCATCGTGCCCAGGGCGTCCTCGTCCTCGGCGAAAGCCACCTCGGCACCCTGGCAGATGTCGAAGTCGGCGCGGCTGCGGCCGGCCGCGGCGAGACCTGCGTCCAGGTGGTCGAAGTACGCCTCCTTGGCGCCCTCGGGAACGAAACTGGTGCCGAGCCAGCCGTCGGCGATCTCCCCGGTCAGGTGGAGCATCTTCGGCGAGAGGGTCGCCAGGTAGATCGGGATGTCATGTTCCGCACGCATCGACAGCCGCATGGGCTTTGCCTGCCCGCCTGGTAGCGGAATCTGGAACTCCCGCCCGGAGTACGAGATCTTCTCGCCCGTGAAAGCCTCCCGCACGATTTCGACCGTCTCGCGCATCCGGGACAGCGGCCGGGCGAACGGCACGCCATGCAGGCCCTCGATCACCTGGGGCCCGGACGGGCCCAGCCCCAGCCGGAAGCGTCCCTCAGAGAGGTTGGACAGGGTGATCGCGGCCCGGGCGATGGCCATCGGTGTGCGGGTGGCCAGCTGAATGATTGCGGAACCGAGCAGTATGCGTTCGGTCTTGGCGGCGAGGTAGCCCAGGGGCGACAGCGCCTCCGCTCCCCATGCCTCCGCGACCCAGCAGATGTCCATGCCCAGCTTCTCCGCCTCCACGACGAAGTCGACCGTCTCCGGCCAGTTCGCGGACGCCTCGACGGTGGTCGACGTACGCATCACACACGCGCCTTTCCGGGCTCTTCTGCCAGCTTCTTGATCGCCTCGAGGGTGATCCCGATGTTGCTCTCGAACTCGCGCATGCGCACGAAGACGATCTTCTGCTCCTTCTCCGGCATCCGGTCGATGGCGACAGACAGACCCGAGCGGCCCGGCCCCATCTGCATCCACTGCCGCAGCAGCGTGCCACCGTCTTGCGGCTCCAGCGTGAACCGCCAGATCGCTGACGGGAACTGTGGATCCTGCACCGCCCACGCGAACACCCTCGGGGGTTCGTACTCGACGATGTGGGACGTGGTGGCCCACTCGCCGAACGCATCGTGCTTGCTCCGCCCCACGAAGCGGGCCCCCAGCCCGGGCCCCGCCTGTCCGTCGAGCCACTCCACCGACTGCAACTCGGAACTCAGGCGCGGCATCAGTTCGATGTCGGACACCAGCTCCCAGACGCATTCCGGCGGGGCAGCGATCCAGATCGGCACCTCCACCGTCGGCTTGTCCGCGTAGCACGCGCCCGTCCACTCCACGCCGGCCTCCTCATCGGTAGGACAGGCTCGCAACCAGTCCTGACCTCCAAAGTTGTGTAGATAGACTCACTTGTCAAGCATGTACGGCGCATTGGCGGGCCCCTCGATCAGCCGGCGAAACGCTCCTTGACGTCCGGTCGCTCGGCCAGGCGGGGTGGATACCCCGGCCCCATTCTCGGATGGGTGTTCTCGGCGGTCATCGGTTCGCCGCAGGCCGCGCACACCACCTCTGCGTGACTCTCCTGGCCGCAGACCTCGTGGTAGTTCGTCACGGGCGGACCCGCCTCACCGGACAGCCAGCGATCCCCCCACCGGTTCATCACCAGCAGCACGCCGTAGAAGTCGCGACCTTTCTCGGTGAGGACGTAGTCGTGGCGCACCGGCTCGGTCTGGTACGGCTGCTTCTCGAGCAGCCCGTCGTCAACGAGCCGCCGCAAGCGGTCCGTCAGCGTATTGCGCGCAATGCCCAGCGACGCCTGGAACGCTTCGAACCGCTTGATCCCGTAGAAGGCCTCCCGCAGCACCAGCGGCGTCCACCAGTCGCCGAGCAGATCCATGGTGCGGGCGATCGAGCAGGGCCAGTGTGCAAAGGATGTGCGCCTCATGCTCGCACCATACGGTGAGTCTCATACAGAAACCCAGCAGGCGGCGTGGGGTTTTACACGCTTGTGAAGACGTCGCCAACGGCTCGGCACCGGCCCGAGGACCGCGTCGCTCGCCTCCGCCAGCGCAGTCCGGGCAACCGCCTCGGCATCGGCCCGAACGGCGTCGAAGGCTTGTGCCGCCCACTGGACGAGCAGCCCTGCGGCCTCTCACGCCGCAATCGAGGTCGCCCGTACCGCCTTCGGGCCGCTGCTCGGCCTCCCCGAGGCAGGACAAGCAGCCTTGTTGGGCACCTTGGACAGCTGGTTCGCCACCGGCGGCTCGACCATACAAGCCGCAGAGCAACTGCACTGTCACCGCACTACCGTCCTGCACCGGCGCAAAAGGATCACCGAACTGACGGGCCGATGACCCGACACGTCGGCTCCCTCCCTACGCGGCCGAGTCCCCAACTTGCCCAAGGTGCACAGGCTCAGCCCCGTGAACGGGGTCATCCAAAACAGCTCCGCCACCGTGTCCACACCAACCATCCGGCGATCATTTCAATTGCCGATGCCCCTCCCCACGGCTGATCCTGGGCACCTGGCAAGTGAGGGTGACGACATGGGACTGATGCTCTTCCCAGGTGACGACGACGTGGCGAGCCCAGACGTCTCCTGGTCCTACACCGGCTTCAACATGTTCAGGACCTGGTTGGCCCAGGCGGAAGGGTTCACGCTCGCCGAGATGGACGGCTTCGGCGGAGACCGCCAGTGGGCCGGCGTATCCACCGCGCTGCTGCCACTACTCCACCATCCAGACGACGACGGCCCCGACCTCACACCTGCTCAATGCACGGCGATGCTGCCCACGCTGAAAGCGATTCTCGACCGACATCACCCCGACGACATCGGCCCTGCCCTCCAAGGGCACATCGAAGACATCAGCCAGTTGGTCACCGTCCTGCGGATCTGCGTGGACAAGGACGTCGACCTCATCTTCGGGTAGCGCCAGGAGTGCGGCTCGGCCCGTTACTCAGAGGGTTGTTGACTGCGCGGGGGAATCCGCGCGAGCTCGTGTGGATGAGGGTGACGGCGTCGTCGGTGAACAGCTGGTCGCTGTGGCCGGCGAGTTTCTTCGTCCTGCGCAGGGCGGGTTGGCCCACGAGCGGTGAGGCTCCGGCAAGGTCCGGCTTCGGGGCGCCGGGCCTTGCCGCTCCTGCGATTGACTGACGAGCCGCGGCCGGATCAGCAATCCGGCGCCATAGGGCTCGAGTTCGATTGGCACGGTCCCTTGGCTACCCGAGGAATGGGCGGCCGCCGCTTGCACGAGGTTGCCACGTTGATACCCCACGGCTGCCCGAGAGCGGTCCGGTGGCTCCGCCGGTGCGGGCGACGGAGGCCGAGGTGCGATGTGCTGCTGTCAGCTCAGGCCGAGGTCGGCGAGGGCTGTGGTCCAGTCGGACTTGATGTGGGTGCGGGCCTGGGACAGGGTGATGGTGCCCGCACACACCGCCTTCTTGAGTTTGGTCTCGACTGTGTCCTTGTTGCCCGCGGTCTTCGTTCCGGCATAGGGCTCGGGCCAGAGGTTCTGCGCGCTCGTGGGGTCGCCGCCGAGTTCGAGGGGGATGAAGTGGTCCTCCTCGTAGGAGGAGGTGCTGGTGTCGGCGTAGCCGTACTGGACGATCTGCACCTTCTTCAGCGCGGTGGTGTACGAGCTGGAGGGGCGGACGGTCGCGGTCCAGCCGGACACGCAGATCGTGGTGTCGATGGTGGACTGGGTCACGTCCGGGTTGTAGACGCCGGGCTGGCAGGTGGGGTCGGGCAGCGGCAGGTATGCCTGGCTGCAGGTCAGGGCGTGGGCGCTGCCGGTGCTGAAGAGGAGACCGGCGGCGGTGAGGGCGAAGGTGGTCATGGCCGCACAGGCGGAACGCTGTATTCGGGGCATGAGGGGGTTCCCGACGGTTGGCCCGGTGGAGGAGTCCGGGCGGTTGTGTGCATGACAGCACCGCCGGGTCTATGCGAGTAGATTTCTTTGCCTCGCTTGACCCCTCTTGCCCAACATTTTGACGCGAGCATGCCTGGAAAGTGTCAAGCCATGGGTGCGGATTGGTGAGCGGGCAGGCCAACACCCCTCCGCTGAAGTCGAGTTGGCGCGCCGAGAACGTCCCGAAAATCCTGGAATCACGCCCGCTCAAGAGCCGGGCCCTGCCGTGCGCCGGCCCGGCTCGCCAAGACGCCGCTTCAGTGGCCGCCAGAGCCGTTACGTCGCAACCGGCATGTTCCGCACCGAACCCCTCTACGCCGGCGCGCCCAGGATGCCGGACCTCGCGTCAGCGACCGAGCACCATGGGGATTCATCAGCCCCCCACAGATGATCCCCAGTAGCAGAACGAGACACAGGGGCAGTCCTGAACCACACCGCCCGGTCAGTGGGCGATGCGGTAGCGGTGCTCGGGGCGGCCGGTGGCGCCGTAGCGGAGTTCGAGGCGGACCATGCCCTCCTTGACCAGGTAGGAGAGGTACCGCTGGGCGGTGGCGCGGGACACGCCGGTGAGCTCGGCCGCCTCGGCCGCCGAGACGGGGCCGTGAGCGTTGCGCAGGGCTTGGTGCAGCAGCGTGAGGGTGGGAGCGGAGTGGCCTTTGGCCGGGATGCGGGGCACGGCGGGCGGCCGGGCGGCGCTGAAGAGGGCGTCCACGTCGGCCTGGTCGGTTTCGGGGACCGTTCCGAGGGCGTCCATACGGTGCTGGAGCTCGCGGTAGGCGGTGAGGCGCTCGGCGAGATCGGGCGCACCGAAGGGTTTGACCAGGTATCCGACGGCGCCGAGCTTCATCGCGACCCGCACCGAGGTGATGTCCCGGTCGGCGGTGATCATGATGGCGTCGGGACGGTCGCCGCCCTCGTCCCCACTGAGCTGCCGTAGCACGTCGAGTCCGCTGCCGTCCGGCAGGAAGATGTCGAGCAGCAGCAGGTCCGGGTGGAAGGTACGCACCGCGGTCAGCGCGTCGGCCACGGTCGCCGTCTGGCCGACCACCTCGAAGTCCCTGACGCGGGACACGTAGTCACAGTGGATGCGGCTCACTCGGAAGTCGTCTTCCACCACCAGAGTCCGGATCACCATCGACCGCCTCCCTCCGTACCGGCCGCCACCGGCGGAGCCGTAGTGAACAAGGCCGTCTGTCGGTCGGGGGCGGTGTCGGGCACCGGCAACGTCATGGTGAAGACCGCACCCGGCCCCTCGCTGACCGTGATCGTGCCGCCGTGCCGCTGCACCAGCCGGTGGACGAGGGCCAGACCCAGGCCGCGTCGGGCGGTGCCCCGTTCCGGACGGGTCGACCAGCCGTCCTCGAAGATCGACTCGGCGGTGCCCGCCTGGATGCCCGGACCGGTGTCGGCCACCTGGACCCGCACCACGTCGACGGCCTCGATCAGCGACAGGCGCACTTCGGGACCGCCCGGCCGGGCCGGGCCGGTCGCGGACGCGTCGATCGCGTTGTCCAGCAGGTTGCCGACGATGGTCAGCAGCCGGCGCAGGTGCGGCGGGTCCGCACTGAGGGCGGAGTCGTCGCTGAGGACGATTCGCACCCCGCGTTCCGCGGCCACCGTGGTCTTGGCCACGATCAGTCCCACGAGCAGCGGGTTGCCGATCCGTTCGCGTACGGATTCGGTCAGCGCCTGCTCGGCGCCGGCCGTCTCTACGGCGAACTCGTAGGCGGCTTCGTGGTCACCGATGTCCAGCAGCCCGGCGACGGTGTGCATGCGGTTGGTGAACTCGTGCTGCTGGGCGCGCAACGCGTCGGTGAGCCCGCGCACCGAGTCCAGTTCGCGCAGCAGCCCGATCAGCTCGGTGCGATCGCGCACGGTGACCACGGCGCCCAGTTCTCGGCCGTGCAGGGCCACCGGCATCCGGTTGACGGCCAGGCAGTGGTCGTCGGTGAGCACGCTGATGTCGCCGCCCTCCAGGGTTCCGTCCAGGGCGCGGCGCAGCCGCCCGTCCGGCAGCACCTCCTCCAGCGTGCTGCCGAGCGCGGTGCCCAGGCCGAGCAGGTTGCGGGCCTCGTCGTTGACCACCGTGATCCTGCCATCCGGGTCGAAGGCGATGACGCCCTCGCGGATGCCGTGCAGCATCGCCTCCCGGTCCTGCAGCAGGCCGGCGATCTCCTCCAGTTCCAGCCCGAATGTGGTCCGCTTGAGGCGCCTGGCCAGCAGGAACGCGGCCGCCGAGCCGAGCGCGACGGCGATGGCGCTGTACAGGCCGAAGGTGGGCAGTTCGCGCCACAGTTCACCCAGCACGTAGTGCTCGGGGATGCCCGCGGACACCTCGCCGACCAGCGCGCCGCTGGGCCCGTACAGCGGTGCCTTGCCGTTTGCGGAACGCCCGGTCGCGCCCTGGTCGGTGCCGACGTGCGCCTTGCCGTCCAGCACCACGACCTGATCGCCCGTCGGTTCGCCGATCAGTGCCGGGTCCGGGTGGGAGTGACGGATACCGTGCAGGTCGAGCACGACCACATACGACGCGCCCGACGCCCTGCGGATGCGCTGGGCCACGGTCTGCACCACGTCGCCACCGCCGCCGTACTCCATGGCACGCTGGATCTGGGGGTCGGCGGCCGTGGTCCGGGCGATGTCCAGTGCCCGCTGCTCGTAGGCACGGTCGATCTCGTCGCGCTGCGCGAAAGCGAACAGCACGAAACCGATCAGCCCGGTCAGCGCCAGAATGAACAGCTGATTGGCCAGGATCCGCGCGGAGAGCCGCCCCTTCCCGCTGCGGCCGATCGGGATACGGATGGAGGTCACGGGTGTCTCTTGCCTGTCGTACGACTACCGGGCGCGGCCCCTTCGCCGTACCCGTGGTGGCGTGATTGTGCTCCCGCCACGCCCATTCTGCCCACCCCTGGTCGGCTGAGCAGAACGCGCAAAACCCCGGTTAACACGGCTAACGCGAGATACGGCTGAAACAGCGACGTAACACTCGGTGCGCCCTAGCGTCTGCCTTCCTCGACCTCCGAGGTCAGGAAGGAGACAGCCCAAGATGGCTTCGCGACACGATGCAGCGGTGAGCCCGGTCGCCGACAAGGTCGGCCAGGACAGCGCGCGAGTGGAGATTTCCGGACTCACCAAACGATTTCTGACGCCTGCGGGTGAGGTGTTCACGGCGCTGCAGGACGTTTCGTTCACCGTGGAGCCCGGCCAGTTCTGCGCGGTGGTGGGCCCGACCGGCTGCGGCAAGTCGACGACGCTGAGCCTGGTGTCCGGACTCGACCGGCCCAGCGAGGGCTCGGTCAGGGTCGGCGGCCGTGAGGTGGACGGTGTCACCGACGGCGTCAGCTTCATGTTCCAGGCCGACGCGCTGCTGCCCTGGAAAACCGTCCTGGGCAACGTGCTGATGGGCCCCGTCTTCCGCGGTGTGCCCAAGCAGAAGGCACAGGCTTCGGCGCGCGACTGGCTGCGCCGGGTAGGCCTGACCGGCTTCGAGGACCGCTACCCGCACCAGCTCTCCGGCGGCATGCGCAAACGCGTGGCGATGGCCGCGGCGCTGATCAACGAACCTCGCATCCTGATCATGGACGAGCCCTTCGGCGCCCTGGACGTACAGACCAAGGCGATCATGTCGACCGAACTGCTCGGCTTGTGGGAGCAGATCCGGCCGTCGGTCATCTTCATCACCCACGACCTCGACGAGGCCGTCGCGCTCGCGGACCGGGTCGTCGTCATGACCTCCGGCCCCGGGTCGGTCAAGGCGGTCTTCGACATCGACCTGCCGCGCCCCCGCGGCTCGGTCCAGGAGATCCGTTTCCAGCCCCGCTTCATCGAACTCCAGCACCAGATCTGGGAGTCGCTGCGCGAGGAGGTGGAGCGCGCCTACGCACGCACCGCAGGAGGTAAGCCATGAGCAGCACGACGTCCGCCCTCTCCCCCGCTCCGGCCAAGGGCAGCGCACAGGTCACGGCCGCGGCCGCCGCCAAGCGCGCCGTCCGGCGCCGCATCGCCCTGGTGTGGGCCGGCCGCATCGGCCTCGCAATCTTCGTCATCGGCGGCTGGCAGGCATTCACCACCTGGGGCATCGTCGACCCCTTCTTCTTCGGACAGCCCTCCGGCATCGCCAAGCGGCTGGTCGACCTCTTCCAGCACGGCACCGAGTTCGGATCCTTCTACGCCAACATCTGGACGACGATCCAGGAGGCGCTCGTCGGCTTCGCCCTCGGGTCCGTCACCGGAGTGGTCTTCGGTGTCGCGCTCGGCCAGAGCCGCTTCCTCGCCGACGTACTCGGCCCCTACATCAAGATGGTCAACGCGATCCCGCGGATCGTCCTCGGCTCGATCTTCATCGTCGCGTTCGGCATCGGCGTACTGCCGAAGATCCTGCTCGCCGCGGTACTGGTGTTCTTCATCGTCTTCTTCAACGCCTTCCAGGGCGTCCGTGAGGTCGACCGCAACATCCTTGCCAACGCCAAGGTGCTCGGCGCCTCGCAGATGCAGATCATCCGGCACGTCATCGTGCCCTCCGCGCTCACCTGGATCATCGCCAGCCTGCACAGCGCCTTCGGCTTCGCCATCGTCGGCGCGCTGGTCGGCGAGGTGCTCGGCGCCCAGAGCGGGCTGGGCCTGGTCATCAAGACCGCTCAGAACAACTTCGACCCCAACGGCGTGTTCGCGACGATGCTCGTCATCTCCGTCATCGTGCTCGGCGCCGAGTGGCTGATCGGCAAGCTCGAACACCGGCTGCTGTCCTGGCGCCCGCCTGCCCCCTCCGAGGCATCGAACGCCCTCTGACCCCCGTCGCTCACCCTCCTCGCTTTCCCTCCCCTCCCCTGTTCCACCTCAGAAAAGGAATGTGGCCAGCCATGTCCAGACGACCCGTCGCCGTCGCCGCGTCCGTCCTCACCGTCCTCGTCCTCGGTACGGTCAGCGCCTGCTCCGGCAGTTCCAGCAGCACCACCGCCAGCAGCGGCTCAGGCTCCACGCCGACCGTGAAGATCATGGTGGGCGGCCTCGACAAGCAGATCTACCTGCCCTACCAACTCGCGCAGAACCTCGGCTTCTACAAGAAGTACGGCGTCAACGTCCAGCTGAGCACCGAGCAGGACGGCGGTGTCGGCGCCGAGGAAGCCATGGCCTCGGGGCAGGTGGACATGGCGGGCGCCTGGTACAACCACACCATCGAGTTCCAGGCCAAGGGCAAGGCCGTCGAGGACGTCGTCCAGCTGTCCGGTGCGCCCGGTGAGCGCGAGATGTGCACCAAGAAGTCGGGTGTCACCTCGGGTGCCGATTTCAAGGGAAAGACTCTCGGCGTCACCGACCTGGGGTCGGGCACCGACACGCTCACCCAGTTCCTGGCCGCCAAGCAGAACGTCAAGACCAGCCAGTTCCACCGGATCGCGGTCGGCGCGGGCTCCACGGCCATCGCCGCGCTACAGAAGGGCAAGGTCGACTGTGTCATGACGACGCAGCCGACGGTCGCCGCGATCCAGAAGAAGGGCGTCGGCGCCTCCGCGATCGACCTCGCCACCACACAGGGCGCTACGGCGGCGATGGGCGGCGCCTATCCCGCCGCGAGCGTGCTCGCCCGCACCGACTGGGTGAACTCGCACAAGGACGCGACGCAGAAGGTCGTCGACGCGCTCGTCGCCACCATGCACTGGATCAACACCCACAGCGCGGCGGACATCGCGAACAAGCTGCCGGCGTCGTTCGTGTCAAACCAGCTGGTGACCAAGGCCGACTACGTCCAGGCCCTGACCGAGGACAAGGGCCAGTTCCTCCCGGACGGCATCATGCCGGCCGGCGGTCCGAAGACCTCTCTGGCGACGGAGAAGCTGGTCGGCAACGTGAAGGGTTCAGTGGACCTCAGCAAGACGTTCACCAACGACTTCGCCATTCAGGCCAACAAGACCGAGGGCTTCAAAACCACCACGACCCCGGCGGGACCTAACGGCTGACCCCCCGCCACACATGAAGCAGCCCGGGTGCCGGCCACCCGGGCAACGCTTCCTCGGCGGGCAGGTCGGTGATGACGTAGACGGTCTCACTGGACCATTTTCCGCCCCACTGCACGAGCCCCGGTTCGTGACGGCCGTGGCCCAAGGCGTCGTCGCGGTCGAACACGGGGATCTTCCTCCAGAGCAGTACGTGGAATCGAAGAGCCTGGCCGCGCTGGTAGTTCTTGATGGTCAGCAGGTAGTGAGCGCCGCGTCAGCGCAGGTAGGCAGCGTGGTCGCGGTGGCCGTGCAGGGCATCGGCGGTCACGACCACCTCCGTGAGATTCGCATCGTCGATCTGGTCGAGGAGTTGTGCGCACTCGGGGATTTCGTTGGCCTTCGCGCCGATCTCGCGGGAGGCGAGAGTGACACCGTCGGCGTGCCGGACGGCGGACAGGGCGAAGGCCTGGCTACCGTCCGGGCGCCTCGCGCCGCACAGGCACTTGCCGTCCACAGCGATCACCCGCCGCCGCAGCCGGACCAGCTCTACGTGGCCGTCCGGCCGGTGGGCCCGGCGCTGCTCACGCCCGATGCCGCCGTCGGGCATCACGCTGCCGCGCTCTTCGCCGACAGCTTCGCGCTCACTCCGTGAGGGCCGGCCGGGCACCCGACGACGCCCCCATCGGTCAATCGATCAAACAGGAGCGCACAATTTCACACACTTGACATGTCCATGGCCTATTCTCCGCTTGATCGCCTTCTTCTACCCACGAAGGTCTGAGAGGACCCGGTTGATCAAGGTAGGACTGTTCCATAACCGGCAGACGGCGTTAACCGCCCTGTTCGTCCTCCTGATGACACTGGCCTGGGCACTCCCCCAGACCGCCACCGCCACCACCAAAGCGACCATCACCAAAGCCGCCGCCGACACCGCCTCGCCCGTGCCGACACATCCCCTCTGCGCAAGACCCGACAAGCCCAACGAGATGGCCTGCTTCGCGGTCGCCCGCGACGATGTCCTGCAGACCGGTAAAGGCCTCCAACCCCTGCTGGCCCCCGCCGGGTTGGGCCCCGCCGACCTCCAGAGCGCCTACGACCTGCCGTCCGACGCGGCCGGGTCCGGGGTCACGGTGGCCATCGTCGACGCCTTCGACAACCCGAACGCCGAGGCCGACCTGGCCGTCTACCGCCCCCAGTTCGGCCTGGCGCCCTGCACCACCGCCAACGGCTGTTTCCGCAAGAGCGACCAGCGCGGCGGCACCGACTACCCCCAGCCCGACGCGGGCTGGGCCGGCGAGATAGCCCTCGACCTCGACATGGTCAGCGCCGCCTGCCCGCTCTGCCACATCCTGCTGGTCGAGGCGGACGACCCGTCCATCGACAACCTCGGCGAGACCGAGAACACGGCAGTCGCGCTCGGCGCCACGTACGTCTCCAACAGCTGGGGCGGGAGCGAGAGCGCGATCGGCGACCTGCCCGGCGACGCCTACTACAGGCACCCGGGCGTGGCAATCACCTTCAGCACCGGTGACCTCGGCTACGGCACCAGCTACCCGGCCTCGCTGCCGTACGTCACGGCGGTCGGCGGGACCTCGCTGAGCCGGGACAGCGGAACGCCCCGGGGCTGGACCGAGTCCGCGTGGACCGGAGCGGGCAGCGGCTGCTCGGCCTACTACCCCAAACCGTCCTTCCAGACCGACCGGGGCTGCGCCGGCCGTGCCGTCGCGGACGTGTCGGCCGTCGCCGACCCGGCGACCGGGGTCAGCGTCTACAACACGTACGAGGACCGCGGCTGGGGCGTCTACGGCGGCACCAGCGCGTCCGCCCCCATCATCGCCGCCACCTACGCGCTCGCCGGAACACCGGGCGCGAAGACCTACCCCAACGCCTACCCGTACGCCCGCACCGGCGCCCCCTACGACCCGCCGAACGGCGCTCTGAACGACGTGACCTCCGGCACCAACGGCACCTGCGCCAGCGCCGACCTGTGCACCGCGGGCTCCGGCTGGGACGGACCCACCGGCCTCGGCACCCCGAACGGCACCGCCGCCTTCACCACCGGCCCGTACGGCACGCTGACCGGCAAGGTCACCGACCCCAACACCGGCGACCCGGTCGCCGGGGCGCGGATCACGGCCGGCGCGAACGCCACGACGACCGGCGCCGACGGCACCTACGACATGACACTCCCAGCGGGAACATACGACGTGACGGCCGCGAAGTTCGGCTACGGCAGCACCGGGCCGACAGCCGTCGAAGTCGGCGACGGCGCAAGCGCAACCCGGGACTTCACCCTCACCACCCAGCCCCTCGTCACCGTCAGCGGGCAGATACGGGACGGCTCCGGACACGGCTGGCCGCTCTCCGCGGGCATCCAGGTCACCGACGAGCCGTCCACCCGGACGTACACCGACCCGGCGACCGGCCGCTACACCCTCACACTGCCCGCCAACAGCACCTACACCCTCCAGGTGGACCCGGTCTACGCCGGCTACCAAGTCACCACGGCCGAACTGACGGTGGGCGCCAAGGCCGGCCGCAAGGACTTCGACGTTTCGGTCGACGCCGCCACCTGTGTGGCGCCCGGCTACCGGCAGTCTTTCAGCGAGGGCACCGAGACCTTCGACGGCACGGGAGCGCCTGACGGCTGGAACGTCACCGGCAGCGGCCACACCTGGCGCTTCGACGACCCGGGCGGGCGGGGCAACCTCACCGGCGGCTCGGGCGGCTTCGCCATCGCCGACAGCGCCTACTTCGCAGACGGCCAGCGCACCTCCCTGGTCTCCCCGGTCCTCGATCTGACCGGTCAGGACACGCCCGCGATCCGCTTCGACACCTTCTACAGGAAGTTCTCCGACGCCTCCAAGGCCGACGTCGACCTCAGCGTCGACGGCGGCACGACCTGGTCCACGGTCTGGCACCGCGACACCGTCTCCGCCGGCCCGGGAACCCAGAGCGTCGCCCTCCCGGCCGCAGCCGGGCAGTCCGCCGTCCGGGCGCGGTTCCGCTACACCGGCGACAACGCCTACTACTGGCAGGTCGACGACGTCGCCTTCGGCGGCATGACCTGCGCGCCGGTACCGGGCGCGTTGCTCTACGGGACGGTCACGGACGGCAACACAGGCCGACAGGTGAGCGGTGCGACGGTGAGCGGCAAGGCCGGCGCCACAGTGACCACGGCGGGCGACGGTACATACGTACGCTTCGTGCCGCGGACAGGCCGTCAGCAGGTCGCGGTGAGCGCCGAGCACTACACCACGACAACGAAGAAAGTGACCTTCAAAGCCAACCACGCCACCCGCCTCGACGCGGTGCTGCGCGCCGGACGGCTGACGATCAGCCCGGCGGCGGTCGACAAGACCGTACGCAAGGGGAGGACCGCCACCGCCCAGGTCACCCTGCGCAACACCGGCTCGGCCCCGCTCGCCGTCAGCCTCACCGAGCGGTCCGGGGACATCCCGACAGCGACGACCGCCGACGCCACAGCCCCGCAGTACGTCCCCGGCGACTACAGCCCCGACCGGCTGACGAAGGCGAAATCCACGGCCACGAAGACATCCACGGATGTGACCTCCGCCACCTCGGCCTGGACATCGGTCACCGACTACCCCACCCCCGTGATGGACAACGCCGTCGCCACCGGCCCGGACGGCCGCGTCTACTCGGTCGGCGGCACCGACGGCACCTCCATCCTGTCCGGCGGCTACGTCTACGATCCCGTCATCGCCGCTTGGACGGCGATCCCCGGCGGTCCCGCCACCCCCCGCGAGGCACCCCAGTCCGCTTTCCTGAACGGCAAGTTGTACATCACCGGCGGCTGGACGGCGGACGGCACCACCGTGACCACCACCGACGTCTACGACCCGCAGCACCACACCTGGTCCACCGCCGCCCCGGCACCCGCCGGGTACGCCGCATCGGCCTCCGCCACGCTCGACGGCAAGTGGTACCTGGTCGGCGGCTGCGGATCGGGCTACTGCAGCGGCACCACCGCCATGCGGGTCTACGACCCGGCCACCGACACCTGGGCCGCCACCACCCCCTACCCCGAAGCCATCTCCTGGCTCGGCTGCGGCGCCGTCGCGAGCACACTGTACTGCGCCGGCGGCACCACCGCGATCGAGGGCACGCGGCACGGCTACGCGTACGACCCGGCCACCGCCGCCTGGACCCCGATCACCGACCTGCCCACCGACCTGTGGGCCTCGGCCGCCACCACCGCCGACGGCCGCTTCCTCCTCTCCGGCGGGGTCAGCGATCTTCTCTCCGCCGTCACCAGCGTGGGCTACGCCTACGACCCGGCCGCCCGCACCTGGACAGCCCTGCCCGCCGCCGCCACGCCCCTCTACCGGGCCGGCGGCGCCTGCGGGTTCTACCGGGTCGGCGGTGCGCCGAGCGTCTACGACGCCCGTAGGAACGTCGAGAAGTTGCCGGGCCTCACAGCTGTGTCCCGGCAACCGACGTCCGCTGGCTCTCCGCCAAACCCGTCACTCACAAGCTCGCCCCAGGCCAGCAACTGACGATCGCCGTCCGGCTGGACGCGGGCGTGAGGGCGGTGGACGTGGCCGGGACCTACACGGCCGCACTCGCGGTCCGCACGGACACGCCGTACACATACCCGGTAGTGCCGGTGCGGATGACCGTACGGAACGGGTAGGTAAAGCCGAGACCGCGGACGAGGAAGGCGCCGAACGTCAGTGTGCGGATCGCCGCCAGGCATCGATGGGGATGTCCTTCGCGACCTGGCCGGATCGGCTCACCGGCGCCTCAGCGGTAGCCACGACGACTCCCACGGGAACGGCGCAGGTGAGGGCTGCGCGGCAGAAGAGGCAGGGTGCAGCCGACGCGGAAGACAGCGCCCTCCTCCTCGGGACGGGGCCGGCTCCGTCCCGAGGCGGGGGAACGAGACCGGGCGCGCCGCTTCGGGAAGTGAGTGAAGGGCGCCTCCCAGCCGATCCGGACCGGGCCGGGGGGCAGAGCCCGGCCCGGTAGGTTAGGCGCATGACGGCCGGCTGGCGCCGGATCTCCTACGGCCGCCAAGCCGCTGGAGCCAGCTCCGTTGGGGGGCTTGTTCGGTTGGTGTGCTGGCCAGTGCACGGTAGAGCCCGAGTGCGCAAGGGCTTCTTGAGCACGGCCGCACACGCCAGCACCAGACTCGTGCGCGGGTGCCCGCGAGTACGACCCAGCCAACGGTCGCTTTCTCTCCGTGGATCCCGTCATAGCCGGTCCTTCGTGCTGGTCAACGAGTCGGTCCCGACGCCGGCACCCGTGGATCTGAGACCGTTCAGATCCACGGGCCGGAGGCGGCTATCGAAGTGTGGTGGTCTTCTTCAGGGGCAGGTCGGCCGAGGATGAGCCGGCTTCGAGGGTGTAGGTGCCCGAGGGGGTGGTCCAGGCATCCTTGTGGGAGTTCCAGATCGACAGCGGGTGGTCGGACGCGCTGCGGGCGATGGTGACCTTGACCTTCTTGTGCTGTCCCGGGCGCAACTCGACCTCCTGGAACGCGGCCAGTCGTTTGCCCGGCTCACCTGCGGCCTTGGGAAGCGTCACGTAGACCTGGCCGGTGTCGGTGCCGGCACGTCGGCCGGTGTTGGTGACCTCGTAGCTGACCTCGATCCCCTGCTTCGTGGCCTGCACGCTCAGGTCGCGGTAGGAGAAGGACGTGTACGACAGGCCGTAGCCGAACGCGTACAGCGGCGCGATGTCGTTCTCTTCGTACCACTTGTAGCCGACCGCGAGGCCCTCGGTGTAGTTCACCTGCCGGATGCTGGTGTCCCCGGCCGGCCGGGTGGTGCTGCCGTCGGCGAAGACGCCCGGGTACTGCGCGCTGCTCTGCGTGGGCAGGTCCGCGAGAGACTTGGGGAAGGTCATCGGGAGCCGGCCGGAGGGGTTGTCGTCGCCCCACAGCAGTCGCGCGATCGCGGTGCCCTGCTGTTCTCCGGGGTACCAGGCCTCGAGGATGCCCTTGACGTCCTTCTGCCACGGCATCAGCGCGGCGGTGCCCGTCTCCAGGACCGCGATCGTGTTGTGGTTGGCGCCGCCGACCGCCGAGATCAGGGCGTCGCCGTTGCCGTCCAGGTTCAGGTTCGTGCGGTCGGAGCCCTCGCCCATCTTGCTGTAGCCGAAGACGATGGCGACGTCGGCCTTGGCGGCAGTCGCCGCGGCCGCGGCCGGGTCGGAGCCGTTGTCGTAGATGACGCTCGCCCCGGTCTTCGCGGCGCGGGCCGTGATGGCGTCCAGTGGCGCCACCGGCGGTGTGGTGCAGGAGCCTGCGCCGAATCCGGACATTCCGCAGACCGTGGCGGCGCTGACGCCGTTGGTCGGGGTGTTGGATGCCGTTTGGCCGATGACGGCGATCGTCTTGGCCTTCGACGACAGTGGCAGGACATTGCCGTCGTTCTTCAGCAGGACCGAGCCTTCGGTCGCGATCTGTTGTGCGACCTGCTTGTGAGCCGCCGTGGACACGTTGTCCTCGGGGGTGGTCGGCAGCGGGTGGTCGAAGAGGCCGTTCTTGATGTAGGCCTTCACCACCCGGTAGGCCGCTTCGTCGATCTGCTTGCGGGTGATCTGGCCGGCGCTCAGGGCGGCCTTGAGCTTGTCGGGCGTGTAGTAGAGGGGCCGGTTGAGTTCCTGGTCGAGGCCCGCCTTGAGGGAGGGCGTGGTGGAGTGGACCGCGCCGAAGTCGGAGACCACGTAACCGTCGAAGCCGAGCTGCTTCTTGAGGTTGCCGGTCAGCAACGGGTTCTCACATGCGTAGGTGCCGTTGATCTGGTTGTAGGAGCACATGACGCCACCCGGAGAGCTGCCGTCGATGGCGACCTCGAAGGGGAGGTCGTACACCTCCCGCAGCGTGCGTTCGTCGACGTTCGAGGAGCTCGTCTGCCGGTCGAGTTCCTGCTCGTTGCCGATGTAGTGCTTGAGGACCGCCATGGTGGGCCGGTCCGGATTCCCCTTCTGCAACCCGTTGGTCTGGGCAGCGGCGAGCGTGCCGCCCAGCAGGGAGTCCTCGCCCAGGTATTCGGGGGTGCGGCCGGCCAACGGCGTGCGCCCGCTGGAGACACCCGGGCCGAGGACGACATTCTTGCCCTTGCGGAACGCCTCATCGCCCTGGGCCTTGCCCTTGTCGTAGGCAAGGTTGGTGTTCCAGCTGGCCGCCAGCCCGATCTGGGCAGGGAACCCGGTGACTCCGGTCGAGCCGCGTACCGTGTCCGGGCCGTCGGTGTAGGTCACCTTCGGGGTGCAGGGAAGCTGGGCGGGGTAGGTCACTCCGCTGAACGTCGTGTTCGCCGGCTGGTTCGCGGGCTGTTCTCCCAGCCACCGCAGCTCCTGGTCCAGGGAGCTGGCCTTGAGGAGGAGTTGGGCCCGCTGGCCGGCGCTCATGGCGGTGTTCATCCATGGGCACTCCGCCGGGTACGCCTGTGTGTCCCCGTGCGCTGCCGCGGCCGGCATCTGCAGGAGACCTCCGCACAGGGCCAGTACAGCTGCCGGGAGTATCAGGGGTACCCGTCTGCGGGCTGATCCACGTGGGCGATGCATCTGCGGCTCCTTCGCGTGCAGGGTGGCCGGCAGGCCGCCGACTCACTGCGAGGAAGAATGCATTGACACTAAGTCGGATAGTTAGCCTAGGTTTGCCCTGAACTAGCATGAAATTGACATCAGTTTCGTCGACGCTGCTCGGCACGCGGACCCCGCGGGGAGGGGACGCCGAGTCCCTGCCGGTACTCCGACGGTGTGAGACCGAAGTGGGCCTTGAAACGGCGTGCGAAGTAGTTCTGGTCACTCCACCCGACGTGTTCGGCGATCTCCGCGATGGTGGCGTCGGTACGGGCGAGGAGTTCGGCCGCCTGCTCCGCACGCCGACGGGCCAGGTAGGCCATGGGCGGCAGCCCCGTGTGGTCCTTGAAGAGGCGTGAGAGGTAACTCGGGGTCAGCCGCAGGACATCGGCCAGATCCGTGAGGGTCCAATCACGCGTCGTCTGGGTGTCCAGGATGCGCAGGGCATCGGCCACCGCGGGATGAGTGAGAGGGTCGACCGGTCTCTCGGCGGTGTCGTTCGCGGCCCTGGCCAGTATGCCGAGCAGCAGCAACAGCCGTGCGACGAGGTCGGAGCCGTGGGCCGTATCAGTCCTGTTGTGCAGCAGGGCTACTTCGTCCAAGTGCGCGACGGCGCCTTGCAGATCGGACTTGTGCAGGTGAACCGGGTGCTCTGCCGGCTGGTCCGTGAAGAGGCGGTTGAGGCTTGGATCGAGGAGGCACCAGGACAGCTCACGCCGGAGCAGGGGTGGCGCGAAGCAGCAGTGGTAGACGTTCAGCGACTGGCAGCCTCGCGCGGTGTGCACGGTGCCCGGCGGGAGCAATATCACAGTCCCCCGGTGCAGGTGGGTGTCCCCTTGCGAGGTGTGCAGCAACCCGCTGCCGTGCAAGGTGAAAACGATCTCGAAGAAGCTGTGAGCGTGCGGAGCGGAGTCGCCGGTGTAGACCTGCCGTACCGCGCGCGCGAACGTGCCGGGCGGCAGGTGCAGGTCTCGTGCTTTCGTGGAGGGGCGATCACTCATGCGGTGGATTCCCTCGTTGCGACGACACGGTTGAGGGCGGCGCCGGGACGGGTCAGGACGCCCCGGCGCCGCTCCTGCGTCCCGGCCCGCTCTGAAGCCCTCTCGCAGCGGCTTCGGACGCCGACCGAGCAGGGCCCGGTAAGTGCCCGGGCCGAGTCTCATGCGGCAAGCTGGTCGAGTTCGGTGGTGTCCAGGCGGTGGTCGCCCGCGCCGAGGACGACCGGTGTGCACCGGGGTAGTTCGACGACGGCTTCGCAGCCGGCGGGGACGGTCAGCTCGACGAGCATGCCGGTCGCGTTCTGTTCCCAGGAGATGGCGGCGACGCCGTAGGGCGTCTCGTGGCGTGCCCGGGCCCAGGTGATGCCGCCGCCCGGGCGCGGGCGGAACCGCAGCTTTCGGAAGCCGGGCTCCATGGCCTCGATTCCGGCGACGACGCGGTGCATCCAGTCGGCCACCGCGCCCAGGGCGTAGTGGTTGAAGGATGTCATTCCACCGGGGTTGAGGGATCCGTCGGGGCGGAGGCCGTCCCAGCGTTCCCAGATGGTGGTGGCTCCCATGGTGACCGGGTAGAGCCACGAGGGGCATTCGGTCTGGGTCAGCAGGCGGTACGCGACGTCGACGTGTCCGCTGTCGGTGAGGGCGTCACAGATCAGGGGGGTGCCCACGAAGCCTGTCGCGATCCGCGCGCCGTCCTCCAGCACCAGTTCGGCCAGCCGGTCTCCCGCGCGGGCGCGTTGCTCGGGATCGTCCAGCAGTCCGAAAACAAGGGCGAGGGCGTAGGCGGTGGGGGTGTCGCTGGTCATCCGTCCGTCGGGCAGGACGTAACGGTCGCGGAAGGCGCTGGCGACTTCGTCGGCGAGTCCGCTGTAGCGGTCGGCGGCCTCGTTGTCGCCCAACTCGGCTGCTGACAGGGCGAGATGGCGGGCGGACCAGGCGAAGTAGCCGGTGGCGACCAGGTAGCGGTCCGTACGGGAGGCCGCCGGGTCCTCAGGCGGAGCGATGGGGTCGAGCCAGTCCCCCAGTTGGTACCCGCTGTCCCACAGCCGGTCCGGGCCCGCGAGGCGTGCCATGAGGTCCACCCATGCCCGGGCCATCGGGAAGTGGCGGCTCAGCAGGTTCAGGTCCCCGGATCTTCGGTAGAGCACCCAGGGAGTGAGCGTGGCGACGTCGCCCCAGGCGGCGCCGGGCTGGATGGGAGTCCATTGGGGGCCGCCGGGGATGACAGGCACGTACCAGGGCACGGTGCCGTCGGGGAGTTGTTCCGCGGCGACGTCGCGCAGCCAGGAGTCGAGCATGCCGGTGCAGTCGTAGAGGAAACTCGCCGTGGGGGCGAAGACCTGGATGTCGCCGGTCCAGCCGAGGCGTTCGTCGCGCTGGGGGCAGTCGGTGGGGATGTCGACGAAGTTGCCGCGCATGCTCCAGACGACGTTCTCGTGGAGCCGGTTGACCAGCGGGTTGCTGCACTCGAACCAGCCGGTGCGGCGCATGTCGGTGTGGTAGACCCGGGCTTCGACGGCCGTCTCGTCGAGTTCGCCCGGCCATCCGGTGACTTCCGCGTACCGGAAGCCGTGGAGGGTGAACCGCGGTTCCCAGGTGAAGAGGCCGCCGGGCAGGATCACGGTGTCGGTGGCGGTGGCCGCGCGCAGTGGCCGGGTGGCGAGTTCGCCGTCCTGGAGGATCTCGGCATGGCGCAGGGTCACGGTCGTGCCCGCCGGCCCGTCGACGGTGATCCGCAGCCGGCCCACCAGGTTCTGTCCGAAGTCGATCAGATGACGCCCGTCGGCCTTGGCGGTCACCGAGGCGGGGTGGAGGATCTGTGTGCAGCGGACCGCGGGTCCTGTCGGCGCGGTGAAGGTGCTGGGATCGCGGTGGTGCACGGTGACGGGTGTCCAGGGGCCGGTGGTGTCCTGGCCGGGTATGGACCAGGCGGCGTCGTCCAGGCGGGCGTCGAAGGTCTCTCCCTCGTACAGGCCGCTGAACACGATGGGGCTGGGAGCGGCCTGCCAGGTGGAGTCGGTGGCGACGGTGGTGGTGGAGCCGTCGTCGTGGAGGACCTCCAGTTGCGCGATCAGCGACTGGTCGGTGCCGTAGAGGTTGCGGTAGCCGCCGTCGAAGCCGATGTGGCCGCGGTACCAGCCGTCACCGAGCCAGGCCCCGATCCTGTTGGCGCCCTGGACGACGTGGTCGGTGACGTCGTAGGTGTAGTAGCGCAGGCGCTCGCCGTAGACGGTCCAGCCCGGGGACAGGATGTCGTCGCCGGTGCGGCGGCCGTTGATCTCGGCTTCGTAGAGGCCGTGGGCCGTGATGTAGAGCCGGGCTCGGGTGACGGGACGGCGGAGTGTGAAGTCGCGTCTCACCCGGGCGGGCCGCCTGTCGGTGTCCGGGTTCTCCGGCCAGGCCGCGGCAACCGGGAGGGCGCTCCAGTCGGACGGGTGGAGAAGTCCGGCTTCCACGGAGGCGGACGCGCTCCATCCCGAGGGTCCGGAGCGGCCCGGTGTCCACACCCGCACACGGACGTCGGCCCGTTCGCGGGACGTGAGGGGCCGGAACGGCCAGGGAACGAAGTTCTGGCCGGAGTCGGCGACATGCCCGGTGGTCTCGGTGACGCCGGCGCGTTCGATCTCGATCTCGTAGCCGGTCTGGGCCACGGCACCGGACGGCAGCGTCCAGGACAGGCGGGGTGCATCGACGCCGATGCCGAGGCCGTTGTGCAGGTGCTCGAAAGTGACCAGGGCAGGCTGAGGGGACACAGGTGGGGGCCTTCCATGGGTGCGGGGGTGGGCTGCTGGTGGCGGGGCGTCGGTCAGCCCTTGACGGCTCCGGAAGTGAGGCCCTTCATGACCTTCTGGTTGAGGAAGAGGTAGATCACCAGGGTGCCGAAGACGTTGATGCAGATCGCGGCGAACAGCGGGCCGTACTGGGTGGCTCCGAAGTCGCCGGTGAAGTTGAGCAGTCCGACCTGGATGGTGCGCAGGTCCTGGTTGTTGGTGAAGGTCAGCGCGATGAGCAGGTCATTCCAGAGGAAGAAGAACTGCACCAGGCCGACGGTCAGGATCGCGTTGCGCACCATGGGGAGACTGATGGTCCAGAAGGCACGCAGGATGCCGGCGCCGTCGATGGTGGCCGCCTCGAACAGCTCCCGCGGAACGGACTTGTAATAGGTGGCCATCATGAACACCGTCAGGGGCAGACCGGTGCCGGTGTAAGTGAGGATGAGCGGCCACAGGGTGCCCGACAGCCCTGCTTGGAAGTAGATCGTGAACAGTGGCAGCAGGATCATCTGGGCGGGCACCATCATTCCCGCGAGGAAGATCAGCAGGGTGAGGTTGCGGCCCTTCCACACCATGATCTGCAGGGCGAATCCGGCGGCGGCGCCGAGCAGCAGAATCAGCGCGAGAGCGGGCAGTACCGCAAGGAGACTGTTGCGGATGTACAGGCCGATATTGCCGGTGGTCCACGCCTCGCTGTAGTTGCTCCACTCCCAGTGAGTGGGCAGGCTCCAGGTCGACTTGTTCAGGTAGTCGTCGTTGGACTTCAGCGAGGTGAAGAACATCCACAGCAGCGGATACACCTCGATCACGAGGAGCAAGGCCACGACGGCCTTGGCCCAGAGGCGGGAGCGGCGGCGCCCGGAGCGGGAGCTCGCACGTCCGGGGCCTGCTGCGGAGGTGCCGGACGTCTTCGCGGGAGTGTCGATGGCCATGGGGTTCAGCTCTCCGTGAGGTCGCGCCGCGAGACGCGGAAGACGACCAGCGTCACCAGCAGGCACACGACGGTCAGCAGCAGCGCGATGGTGCTGCCGTAGCCGTAGTCGCCGTAGGTGAACGACGTCTGGAACATGTACAGGGTCAGGGGTGTGGTGCCGCTTCCCGGGCCGCCGTTGGTGAGGGCGACGATGGAGTCGAATGCCTTCAGCGTTCCGTTGATGCTGAAGATCAGTGACGACATCAGCACCGGGAAGGACATCGGCAGGACGATGTGACGGATGAGGCGCAGACCGGAAGCTCCGTCGAGGCGGGCGGACTCGAGGACTTCTTCGGGGATGTCGACAAGGCCGGCGAACAGCAGGACGGCGTAGAAGCCCATGGAGCGCCAGATGTCCATGATGATCAGGACCCAGAAGGCGTGCCCGGTGCTGCTGAACCAGTCGATGGAGTCCAGACCGACCGCGTTGAGCAGGGAGTTGACCGGCCCGGTCTGAGGTGCGACCTGGAAGAACTTCTGGAACAGCAGACCCACTGCGACGGTGGGCAGTACGACGGGGAAGAACACCAGCGTGCGGACCAGCGCGGAAGCCTTCTTGAGGAAGAACACGTAGAGCAGTGCCAGGAGGTAGCCGGCGACGACCTGGCCGGCCGTCACGACGACCGCGTACTTCAGTGTGAACCACAGGGCGTCACGGACGGCGTGATCGGTGAACAGGTGGTGGAAGTTGTCCAGCCCGTTTCCGGTGAAGCCGTCGATGGTGTTGCCCTTGGTGAAGGAGTAGCCCAGCGACCACACCATGGGCAGCAGCATGACCAGTGAGTAGACGAGCAGGGCGGGACCCAGGAGGATCAGGACGGCCTTGCGGTCGCCTAGTACGCGATGCATGGATGAAATCCAGTTCTCGAAAAGACGAAGCGTGATGGTGCCGGCGGGCTGCCCAGGTTTCCCTGAGCAGCCGGCCGGTCTACTGAGCCGACAGAGCGTCCTGGACGGTCCGCATGAACTTCTCGGGGCTCGTGCTGCCGCTGACCAGCCCGGCGGCATTGCTCTGGCTCACGGTGGTGGCCTTGGTGCTGAACAGCGCCTCGAACCAGAGCACGTTCTGCTTCGAGGAGCTGATCGTGTCGCGGACCTGGGTGGTCACCTCGTTGGCCGCCGGAACCTGGGTGTTGACCTTGAAGCCGGAGATCGAGCCCTGGTCCTTGAGCGCGGTGCTGCCGTAGCCCTTGGCGATGCAGGACACCCAGTTGCCGGTCTTCTTGTCGAAGGTCTTCGCGTTCAGGGTGATTCCGAGGCCGACGTTGGAGGGGTACTGATCGATGGAGCCCTTGCCGCCGGAGACTGCGGGGAAGGGCATGAAGCCGACGTTCTGCGCGCCGATCTTGTCCTGCTTGGTGTCCGCGATGTTCGCCAGAGCCCAGCTGCCCATGTAGAACATGCCTGCCTTGCCGGACAGGAACTGGTTCATCGCTGTGTCGTAGTCGATCGATCCGACGCCCTTGCCGAAGTAGCCCTTCTTGCCGAGGTCGGCGATCTCCTGCGCGGCCTTGACGTACTGCGGGTCGGTCAGCTTGGCCTTGCCGTCGGCGACGTCCTTCAGTGCGTCGGGGCCGAGGTCGCGGTAGAGGTAGTTGCTGAGCAGCCGGGTGATGGGCCAGCCCTGCTGGCCGGAGGCGGAGAACGGCTGAATGCCCTTCGCTTCCAGTTGCGCCGCTGCGGCGACGAGTTCGTCCCACGTCCCGGGCACCGCGATGCCGTTGTCGCTGAAGATCTTCTTGTTGTAGAAGATGCCCTCGATGTTGTATTCGTACGGCAGCACTTCGAGCTTGCCGCCGTAGAGGGCCTTGATAGTGGAGACGGCTCCTGGCTCGAGCTGGTCGTAGACACCGAGCTTCTTCATCTGCGACTCGAGGTCGGCGATCTTCCCCGACTTTGCGAGCTTCTGCGTCAGCGCGGGGGCGTTGCCTGCGGCGAACTGGACCGGCAGGGCGTTCTGGCCGGCCAGGAGCTGCAACTTCTGATCCAGGCTCGCCTGCGGAACGCTCTCCACCTTCAGCGGCAGCGCGTCATTCGCCGACTTGCAGGCACCCTTGGACAGCGTCGTCAGGGCCGTCTTGACGGTGGTGTTCTCCGTGACACTCAGGTAGCTGAAGTTCTTCGGCGCAGAGGCCGAACCACCACCGGTACCTCCGCAGGCGGAGACAAGGACGGCCATCGCGGCGGCGCCTGCCGTCACGCACGCGAAGCGGGCCCTTCTGGCAGCAGACGATTCGGTGTTCACAAGCATGGCTCCCTGTCATCGTTGAACGGAGACTGTCGGCGAAGGCCGGTAGACGAAGTCGAGAACCCCGAGGAGCTTTTGTATAACGTTCTCTACTCCGGACGCGCACCACAGTGCACGCCGTCTTCAGGCGCGTCAAGACTTCAAGCCGTAACTTCGTCGAAAACCCGCCTACACCTAGCGGATCAGCGCATCTATCGTGTAGACCGTTATCTCCTGGAGAGAGGCTGAGGGGCACATCGCATGCAACAGGACTCACCGCGCAAGAAACGCGTCACGATCACGGACGTCGCCCGGCATGCGGGCGTGTCCACGGCAGCGGTGTCCAAAGTGATGCGCAACGCCTACGGGGTCAGCGCGGCCATGCAGGAGAAGGTCCGCGCCTCCATCACCGAACTCGACTACCGGCCACACGCCGCAGCACGTGGCATGCGCGGCCGGACCTACACCATCGGTGTCCTGCTCGACAACATCCGCAACACGTTCTTCGCCGACATCCTCGACGGGGTGAGCGGCGAACTCCGCGACAGCGAGTACACCGTCCTGATCGGCGCCGCGGGCTTCGGTGCCGAGGCCCAGAGCAAAACAATCAGGGCCATGGCCGACCGGCAGATGGACGGCATGATCCTCATCGCTCCGAGCGTGGCCCGCGCCGAGGCCATGGCCCTGGCCGAGACCACGCCGACCGTGGTCATCGGCCATCACGACTCTTCGGACCTGCATGACTCCGTGGTCGACGCGGACGGGGCAGGCGCCGCTCTCGTGGTCGATCATCTCGTCGAGCTCGGTCACCGCGACATCGCCCTCGTCTCGGCATCCGGTACCCGCACCAGCAGGTGGGCCCTCACCCCGGAAATCGTCCTGACCAACGGCTACGCCGAAGCCATGTCACTCCACGGCCTGGCGGACCGAACACGGATCTGCCGGACCAACTACTCCGACGAAGGCGGCTACAAGGCCGGCATGAGCCTGCTGGGCAGCGAGAATCGCCCGACGGCAATCATGACCGGTGCGGACGTCGCCGCACTCGGTGTCTGGCGCGCCGCCCACGAACTGGGGCTGCGTGTGCCCGAGGACGTCTCCATCGTCGGCTACAACAACACCGCGGTCGCCGATCTCGCCACCGTGCAGCTCACCAGCGTCGACCAAGCCGGTCACGACATGGGGGCGAACGCCGCCAGACTCCTGATCGAACGAGTCGAGGGCAAGCGGGACCGCGCCGTGCAGACCAGCATGTCGCCGCGGCTCGTCGTCCGCAGTAGCACGTCGGCCCCTCGCGCCTGAGCGCCGTGGCAGACCGTCCGCAACGCCGCGTCACGATGACCGACGTCGCGCGGGAGGCCGGAGTGTTCTTGGTGGCGGTCTCCCCCGTGCTCGACCAGCCGCACATCGTGGCGGCGCCCACCCGACAGCGCGTCCAGTCCGCCATCGACCGGATCAGCTTCGTGCGCAGCAAGCATGCCCCTGTGCTGAAAGACGGCTCGTCACTCCTCATCGCCATTCTCGTACCCGATCTCACCAACCCCTTCTACGTCGCCCTCGTTCGAGCAGCAGTGCAAAAGGCTCATCGAACCTGGCCGGGAATCCTCGTGTGCAACGAGAACGCGGAGGTCGAAGAGAGGTCCCGCAGTCTTGCGCTTCGGGACGAACACTAGGTCAGGGGCCGTACTCCACACGTCCGTATCCGTCGCCTTCGTCAGCGGTCCCGATCGCGTTCCTCAACTCGCCGCTCGTCGCGGTGGAGCCCTCCCAGCGGTCGCAGGGGCTGATTCCGGCGACACCCGTCCCCAGGATCTGCCGGTACCTGAACTGACTCTGGATGCAGGCCGAGCTGCCGGCAGCCGCCTCCTGGAACTCAACCCGACACCGACCGCGTTCTTTTGCGTCAACGACCTTGGCGCTCGGTGTGCTGCAGGCCCTGTATGAAGGAGGCCGGCGTGTCCCCCGTGACACAGCCCTCGTGGGATACGACGACATTGCCTACGCTGCGTCCGTCGCAGTCCCCCTGACCTCGATCCATCGTCCCGCCGACGCGATGGGCGAACTCGCGTTACGACTGCTCATCGCCAAGACAGGGGCCCACGGCCAACCCCATCACCACCAGCAGATCGTCCTGCGTCCCGAACCCCTCGTGCGTAGTTCGACCCTCGCCCCGCAGAACCACTCTGCTTCTGCGAGAGCCGCAGTCCGTTCCCCTCGGGGCGGGCGAGCGGACGGCGGACTCCTCTCGTGAGCACCGCGCGACGGCGTCTGCCCACGGACCCGAGCACCTCCAGGACCCCGCCCGAGGACGGGCCGCCGTCGCTGCTGCTGCCCGCCGAACGCGCCCACAGGAGCCAGGCCGTCGGCGATGTGAAGGCCTGCGGACACTCGGACCGGGCAACCCCCACGGCATGAGTCCAAAAGTGGTGCGCGCGTGTTCTCTATGAGCATGTCTGCGCATCACGCCGAGGTGCCGGGGATGGTGGCTGAGCCCGCCGAATCATTGCCGGGCACAGGACCGGGCACTGTGGAAATGCTCATCGGCGCTGCGGAATCGGCGTTCATTCGCACCGAGGTTCGCGACGTGAACAACCCCATGGCGGCGCTCAGCAACTGGATCACCCTGGCCTGAACTGCGTACGGTTGAGCGTTCGTTCATCTGCTGAACGGCTCTGATGAGCGTTCGTTCGGTCGTAGGTTGCTCGTAGGGTCAGGGACGAGGTGCCCCAGCTGCGTCTAGTCGCCGTTGTGGTCGACAGGGGCGGGCCCCAGCCGTGCCGGGAGTTCAGCGGGCCGTTGTGGGTGGCCGTCGGCGAAGTCGACGGTGGTGTTCTGTGAGGCCGCCTGCCGGTCGCGGCACAGGCGGCGGATGCATCGGGCGAGGGCTCGCCCGCACCAGGGCGAACACGAACAACGAAATGAAGTGACCGGTCCTGGGACAGTTCAGGAACTCAGATGCTCGTGCAGCATTTTCCACCGACCGTCCCGCCGCACGATCACGTTGGTGCCCCGCCCGTGCCCGGAACGTCGTTCGCCACCGACGACACCGGTCCAGGCGAACTGATACCGGCACACCGCAATGTCGACGCCGAGCACGGGCCACTCCAGGTCCCGGACCTCATACACCTCGTCGAGGATGGTCGCGAAGGTCTTCTCGACCGCGGAACGGATCTCCTCGACCCCTCGGTATGAGCCGTCCGAGAACCAGTAGACGGCGTCCTCGGCCAGGAAGGGCACGACGCGCTCGATGGCGTGGCTGTTGTTCGCCTGCTCGTACTCGCCCATGAACGAAGCGAGTTCAGATTCCAAGCCCGCCTGATCCGTCACGGCGACCAACCTGCCGACATTGCCGCACCACCGCCATGTTCCCTTGTCCACTTGCTCTGTGGTCCCATTTTCGACCCGCCACTGGCCACCACAAGACACCCGGTCCTCACCAACATTCCACGAACTGCCGCCGAGTTGGAGCCGCCCCGACTGGGTGGAGGCGTACTCCGGGGGCAGACGGCCAGGGTCCTTGGAGGGACCGATACGGATGTTGATGTGGGCGGTATGGGGGCCGAGGGCCTGTTCACGGTAGTCGGCCCGGAAACGGGCGCCGCAGGCACGGGCGGACGCGACCTCGCCGATGACGATCTCCGGCAGAGGCCACACATCGTCGATCGCGAACCGGTCGAGCACGGTTAATGGGTGTGATGTTGCAAGTCGAGGCGGACGGTTTCCACCGTCGTAGGGGCAGTCGCCGGGAAGTGCGCTCCCCGGGCTCGAGCGGTTCGACGTAGTCCATGCGAGCCACCGGCACTTGGCCGTCTTCCAGCATCAGATCCTGGATGCCAGGACGGTTCGTTACGACCGGCTGTTGCCGTAGGTCAGCTGGTGAGGGGCCAGGTGCGCAGGAGCGCGGCGATCCTGGTGGTGGTGCAGGCGGGGTCGCGGAGCAGGTCGCGCAGGCCGAGTGCGTCCTCGCGGGCGGGTTTGACCTGGATCCCGGATGCTTCGAGGTACATCACGCCAGTCGCCGCGGCGACGGCCATGTTGGAGCGCTCCAGCCACCGGCAGCGGCCGAGGATGTGGACCAGGGCCGCGGCGCGGGCGTAGGGGCCGTCGTAGACGGCCTGTTCCAGGAGTTCAGCCTTGTGGCAGGCGACGGCGGCGACGGGCACGCCGTAGTCATCGGGGGCAGGGTCTGCGGCGCCCGCCAGTTCGGCGACCTGGAGGATCCAGGGGACGTCGATGTGCAGTTCCATTACGCGGCGTGGGCTCCCCGCGTGCCACGGCCAGCGTCCTGGCCCTCGGCCTCGTCGAAGAGGTCCTGGTGCTCGTCGAGGAAACGGGCCGCAGCATCCAGGCCACGCCGGCGGAGGCCGTCGGTGTCCTCGATGACGAGGCGGGCGATGTACTCGCCGAGGTCCATGCCGCGGTCCCTGGCTCGGGCCTGTGCAAGTTCCTTGACGTCGGTGTCGACGCGAACGCCGAGTTGAGTCTTCACCCCCACATGGTAACAGCTGTTACCAATCTGGTGCGGTGAGTCCGGCACGGCCCTCATCGCTGGATCGTCGAGAGAACACTGTCCTGGCTCGCCAGATGCCGACGTCTGCACCGCCGCTACGAGCGGAAGGCCGAGCACTTCCTCGCGTTCGTCGACATAGCCGCTGCCCTCATCGGCTCCCGCCGACTCAGCAGCTGAGCCGACCTCAGCCTGCTGTGTCAGTGGCAACCCATAGGGTGCGCGCATCATCTCCAAGGAGGAAGTCCCGTGGGCTTTTCCGGTCACCTGGTCTTTGCTCGCAGCAAGCGTCCGCTGCTGGAAGCACCCGTGTTCGACGGCATCCATCAGGAACTTAAGGACACCGTGCAGGCGTGGTGCCCCCGACCGGGCGGTTGGCAGACCCTTCAGTTCGACCACGGACTCTGGGAGAACGAGTCTCTGTCCACCCTGGTCGGATGGACTACCGCACCTGCCTGCGTCGCGGACGTCGCCGACAGCGACATCGCTCGCCTGACTGGGCTGGGAACCGACGGTCAGCGTTGGCGGGCGTGGCTCAACCTCGACAACGCGGCGACACTCCTCACCGAGGAGCCCGAGAACCTGGAGGACGTGAGCCTTTGGGTAGGCACACCCGAGTTCACCGAGGCAGTGACGCACAAGCGCGCGGAACTCGACGCGGATGTACCGGCCGCCGCTGAAGAAGCCCTCCTCTGGGCCGCAACGGCTGGAATACCGACCACAGCGCAGCAGCCCCGGATCGAAGAGCTGCTGCGCTCGCAGGAGACCTTTGTGGAAGACCTCTTCAGGGAACTGCTGGACGAGTTGGGCTTTCCCCGGGCTGCCCAACTCCTTCCAGAGCCGTAAGAAGCGACCCCACGTCTAAGCTGAACCCCGCCGGACACGGGCGGGGATATGGCTGTTCGACTCGGCCGGCTTCTTCCCGAGGGACGCCGAAGGTCAACGGTCAGAGGTCGGGCGGTCAGAGCCGGGACATCACCAGCGGATGCTACGGAACGACGCACAGGCAGCGGACGACCGGGAACTTCCGCCAGAAGATGGCGGCACCTTCGACTAGCACACTCGGTGACACCACGACTGACCGCACCGAGGAATACGCGGGATCATCCGATGTGCCCAACCGCGCTGCGTCACCGTATGTGAACCGTTGTCCCACTGTGGCCTCCCGGCGATGCGAGGCACTGGGAATCGAGCGTGACGACCCCGCCGTCCAGCCCGGGAAGTTCGCCGCCTGGTTTCACAGGCGAGGCGTCCAACTTGTCATACAGGCCGAGTCAGCAGTCCTTCTGTCACCAGAATCAAAAATCGAAAACCTGCGGCTCTCTACCCATAATTTCTACTCTGCCCGTCCGTGCGGCCCCCACGACGCTAGCGTCAACGACATGATCGTATGGCTCAACGGCACCCATGGCGTAGGCAAGACGACGACCAGCGCGCTCGTCCAGCAACTCCTCCCGGACTCGCGGGTGTTCGACGCCGAGAAGGTCGGCGAGACGCTCATGGACATCAAGCCGGGGCTGCCCGTAACGGACAACTTCCAGCACTGGCCGCCATGGCGGCTCCTCGTAGTCGAGACCGCCCGACGCGTCCTCGACTACACCGGCGGCACTCTGGTGATGCCCATGACCGTCCTGGTCGAGCGGTACTGGCGTGAGATCAGCGCGGGCCTTGCCGAGCACGATATTCCGGTCCGGCACTTCGTCCTCCACGCAGACCAGGACACCCTCCGCGCGCGCATCGCGGGCGACAGCGTTCTCGGCCCCAACTCCCCGTTCCGTCTCCGATACCTCGAGCCCTACGCCAAGGCGGCCCGCACATGGCTGCACGCCGAAGCCGAGGTCGTCGACACCACGCCCCTCACCCCCGCCCAGGCCGCCCAACACATCGCAGAGGCCGTCAAGACCTGAGACGACCTCCCGACGCCACACGTGGCAGGTGACAACAAGACTGCCTATGCGACGACTACCGCGCTTCGGCTCAACCGCGTCGTGCTGCATGCAGCCGGTATAGATCTTTTGGCCTGCTGCACGAGAAGCACCCTTATCCCGCCTGGTCCATGCGCATGGTGTGCTGCACAGCGGAACCCGTCGTGCGGCAGACCACGGGCACGACCACGACCACGGGCACCAGCGGCTACAGCACCGTCCCGGCCAACGCACGCTGGTCACCGGTCAGGGCGTAGCAGCGGGCAGAGCGTCCCTTCTCGAACGCCTCGCCGATCTCGCCATCGGGTGGAAGCACCTCGACGGATACCGGACCCTCATCTCACGCATGCGCGCGGACCACCTCTGAACCCGCGAACGGAGCTTGCTGGTGATACGTCAGGGCGTGGTGGTGGCCCGGGAGTCGGTGGCTGCCGGTGCGGGTCCGGTGTCCAGGAATTCTCGGATCGCGAAGCCCGCCAGCACGATGACCGCGGTCCACACAACGACCATCGTGGTCGGGTAAGTCCAGGTGAACAGGACGATCGCGGCGACCACCACGATCGCGGCCCCGATCCACCGCTTGAAGCGGTGCACGAACCGCCCGACCGCACCCAGTCGAAGTCCTCCGGAGACCGCGACGTCACGTACGGCGCCGATGCTCCTGCGGCAGCTCGCGCGGACGAGGACGGCGATCCGGGACGGGCCGCTCAGGAAAGCGCCGACGGCGGTGACGAGAGCTACGGCGCCGAGCGCCCGTACCCCGGCACGCAGGAACTTGATCAGGGCGTCGTACACCGCTCCGGCGGCGGGCGGGGAGGCGCCGGGGGGCAGATGGTCGAGGTACACGTCACGGAAGACGGTGAGCATGATGCCGAGGAACAGCATGGCCGCGAACACCGCCAGCGCGGCTCCGATCAGCGCGTGCCGGCGGTTGAACCCGGTGTAGACCCCCGCGGCGGCGACCAGCAGGGCGATGAGGGGCAGCCAGTTGCCCATGATCTGGAGCACCCTCATGTATGTCTTGATCTTGCCGATGTCCTTCGACTCGAACACCACGAAGTTCGTGTGGACATCCGGGATCTTCGCGGCCACGCCGAGGCCGGCTTTGACCAACCGATCCTTGACCCTGGCCACGATGGGTGCCACGTCGATGGCCACCTGGTTGTTCTGGAGCGAGGCCGCGCCATCGGCTCTGCCCGTCAGGGCCTTCTCGACGGCCGAGTGCGCTCTGCGGTTGCCTTCCACCCAGACCGTCTCGAAGGCAGTGCTGGTGACGACCCGCTCCACGGTCCCGCTGACCAGCTGCTTCAGACCGCTCGTGATCGGCGCCCGCAGATTGCCGACCAGCTGGGCTGCCTTCGGCGGGACGCCCTTCTCCGCCACGGTGTCCTGAAGCTGCTTGACCAGCGTGTCCACGTCGATCTGTGCCAGTACCTGGTCGGTGACCCGCCGGGCAACCGCCCTCTGCACATCGGGATGGGATGCCAGCGGCCCCACCGTGGCGACGTAGCGGTCCGTGTCCCGCACGACGCTGTTCGCCCAGACGGCGACGACGGACAGCAGCGACAGCAGGGCCGCGAGGAGAATCAGCAGCACGGAGCCCGTGGACCGGAACGGGTGATGCCGGGCCGCCTGCGGGCGTGCGCCACTCTCGAGGGCACCCACGCGGTGCCGCAGTTCATCCAGTTCGCTGCGCTCCTGGCTCGAGAGCGGCTCGTCACCTGTGTGGGCCATGGGCACCAGCAGAGCGATGCGATGCCACCGGCGCGACCGGGGTGGGCCCGACGAGTGAACTTGGCACGACATGCGACCGGCGCTGTCCGGTGATGCAGTGGCAGGGGGGCAACGAGTTCAGAGGTGACGCCGTGAGCGACGCATTCGATGAAGTCGACGCATCTGGCGAGATGGGACCTATCGACTATCTGGTCGTCGAGTTCCCCGGCAACCGAATGACCGGCGAGGGCCTCCCCCTCCTGGTCGATCTGGTGGACCGCGGCCTCATCCGGATCCTCGATCTGACCTTCATCCGGAAGGACGCCGACGGCTCCGTGACCGGCCTGGAGATCGGGGATCTTACCGACGACGGGCAGCTCGACCTGGCCGTCTTCGAAGGGGTGTCCTCCGGCCTGCTGGGCCAGGACGACCTCGAAGAAGCAGCCGCCGCTCTGGAACCCGGCAACTCCGCCGGCGTTCTGATCTACGAGAACCTATGGGCCGCCCCGTTCGCTGCCGCCCTGCATCGCGGCGGTGCCGAGCTGGTTGCCTCCGGACGCATTCCCGCGCCTGCCGTTCTGGCCGCGCTCGACGCGACCGAGATCGCTCCCTGACCACCAACGAACATCGCTCCCCGACGAACAACGAGAAGCGAGAAGGGAGATCGCCATGCCGGGACTTCTCCGAGGGGTCGCCCGCACGGCCGTCGTCGCCGGAACGGCGACCGCCGTGTCGAACCGTGTGTCCCGCCGACAGCAGGGGCGGTGGGCGGCCCAGCAGGAGTATCAGGCGCCCGCACCGCAGTCCGCGCCTCCCGTCGATCGGAACGCTCCGCCAGCCACCGATATGACCAGCAGGATCGAACAGCTGAAACAGCTGGGCGACCTCAAGGCCCAGGGCATTCTCACCGAAGCGGAGTTCGAGGACCAGAAGCGCAAGCTCCTCGCTCCCTGACCCGCGCCACAGTGCGTTCTCGGGGTGCTCGGCGTCGGACGGTGGCCCCATGACGTGAGCCACATGGCGCGTACTTCGGATGCGCTGCGAAGAGAGGCGGACCGTTCGCCGGCCACGCTCCGAGCGGCTCCACCGGAGGGAGCCGCAGGTGGCCAGAACCAGGACCGGCCCGACCACGGCCCGCAGTACGCACCGGACCGGGCACCACTCCCGGCCGAACTACACGGGCGGGGTCTACGGATCCATGCTCGCGGCCTCCGTGGTGATCGGCGCCGGCTCCCTGGGCTCTTTCCCCCGCACCGAGCTGGTGCTGCTGCTGTTGCTCACCGGCGTGGTGTTCTGGATCGCGCATGTGCATGCCCAGCTGTTCGGGGCGCGCCTGGCGCAGCGAGCGCTGGACCGCCGGATCGTGCTGGACGTCTGCCGTGACGAGTGGCCGATCGTCAACGCCGCCGTCCGCCGGCCGCCGCGGTGGCCATCAGCCCGCTCCTGAGCCTGGATGTGCGCGGTGCCGTCTGGCTGGCTCTCTGCGTCGCCGTGGCCGGCCAGGTGGGCTGGTCCGTGGCCGCGGCACGGAGCGCCGGTGCTTCGTGGCGGCTCGTGGCCGCTACGGCATCGGTCAACCTGGCGCTCGGCCTGCTGATCATTTCCTTCAAGATCGTTCTGAAGCACTGACCCGTGGCGCTGCGGGCACACCGGCAGGCCGTAAAGGGCACGCGGGCGGGCCGTAAGCGGCTCAGAGCCGCTCCGCTGTGATCCGGCCGGTACGGCAGGCGGCCCCCAGTGCCTCGTAGTCCCGCTCGTTCTGATCGGCGTAGGACTGGGCGAATTCGGTGAGCGCGCGGTCGAAGCGATCGCTGCCGCCCAGGTAGGCGGCGATGGCGACGGGATCGCCCGAGCGGGCGTGGGCCCGCGCCAGGGACGCCCCGCACAACCGGCCGAAGAGGGCCAGCAGAGCCGGACTCATGCTCTCCGGCCTTGCGATGCCCTTACAGTCCCACAGCTGCCGCACGTAGAAGTCGCGGTCCTGCCCGTCGAAGTCCGTGACGCGCGTCCAGCCCAGGAAGATGTCGCCGGAGGTCTGCATCAGGCGCTGACCGTCCACCACCCGACGGCCCTGGTTGTCGTAGCGTTCGCCGTCCGTCTGAACGGCCAGCACCGACTCCCGGGCCTCCTTGGCCTGCAACAGAAGGGGATCGTCGTCGTCCCTCCCGAGCAGAAGCAGGATCCAGCAGCGGGTGCCGACGCTTCCGACGCCCACCACCTTGCGGGCCATGTCCGCCAGACGGTAGTGACGCAGCAGTTGGCGGCGTTCGGACGGCAGGGTCCGTGCGTAACCGGCCACGAGGCTCTGGAGCTCCTTCTCCCGCCCGGCCTCGGACGGGTCCGTCGGCGCCAGCTGCCCGAGCGGAGTGATCAGCGGCGGGTCCGGTGCGATGCGCCGGCCCTCGGCCGTGACCCGGGTGAGCTTCGCGAAAGCCCGGAGATGGGTACGCGTGCGGGCCCGCTCCGCTGCCCGGGATGTACGGCGCAGGACCCCCTCGTTCATCGAGGAGGCCAGCAGCTGCCGCACTCGGTCGGCGTCGTCCTGCGCGTACCAGATGTCCAGGGTGCGCGTACCGGCGAAGGTGTGCATCCGCTCCCGGTACGCCTCCACGCAGGCGCGCTCGGCCTTGTACTGCTCCTTGCGCGAGAAGCCGTTCGCCCGGCCCGCCGTCACGAAGCTCGACACCAGTCGCTCGTCCCATTCGAAGGGCCCGGGCAGGGTCTCGTCGAAGTCGTTGATGTCGAAGACGAGACGACGCTCCGGCGAGGCCAGCAGTCGGAAGTTGAGCAGATGGACGTCCCCGCAGAGCTGCACCCGAAACCCAGTGTTCGGGAGAGGTGCCAGGTCTGCTGCCCCACCGGATCGGGCCGCCGCTGATCCGCCTCGAACCAGCCGTGACGCGAACGCGACGCGCGCTTGCGTGCCCTCCTGCCGTGGGCCGCTCGGTCGGTCAGTGGCAGGGACGCGGTGAAGTTGCTCGGTACGGTCATGGTCCGGCCTCCCGGTCAGGGGTTCCGACGTCGGATGCCGCACACGACTCCGCCGACGGCCCGCCGCGCTGACGGAGCGGCCGCGCCAGGACGGGGCTCGCCGGCACCCGTGCGGCAACGCCCACGGGCAGCAGCCCTCCCGCCCTCCGCGCCGTCGTCGGCGGGTGCCCGGTCCGCGACCGTGCCCTGCTGTCTCCGAAGTCGGCGCTACTGAAGGTGATCAGCGTCAAGTGCGGGGCGTCCGTACTGGTCAGCGGCTCGCTGTCCGGGGGCAGCGGCCCAACAGGTGGTAGGCACCGGCGAAGAAAGGCAGGAAGAGCGCCGGCGTCGCCGCCGGGTCTCGACGGCCTTCGGACCCTCGCCGTAACCCACACGGTGCTCGTTGCCGCGCACCTCGTCGCCGCTATCTGCCCGCTCCCCGGCCGCCGCCCAAGGGCGGGGGCGGAGCGGTCGGCGGCGCCGGTGTCAGCCTGGACCGGACCGGGTGCGGTCCGCCCTTGCGGTGCTCGGGTCGTTCATCTCGTGTGCCTTGGTTCTCGCTGGTTCCGCGCGGGGTTCCGTACGGCCGGATGGCCGAGGGAACAGGGTGCCCGGGAATCCCCACCTCACCGCCACGGCGGCGTCTGCGGATCACCCGTGGTGGGTGACCTGAGAGCCACGACCCAAGCGGGACAGCGGAGCGGTCGCGCCCCCGCGCGCGGGAGCAGGAACACTGGGATGCTGGATGCTGGACGAAAGAGCGCTGCCCATGACCCGACTTTGACGGACAGTGGTGGTGAGCGCCGTGGCGGATGCCGACGAGCGTGCTCAAGGAACGGCCGGTCACACTGCTCTGTGCGTCGATCCTCTGGGGGACCCGTTTCTCCGCACACGGATCGCGCTGCCGTCGAGGTCGGCGACATATCTGCGGCGGCAGAGGCTCGTCCGGCACCTGGACCAGGCTCTTCAGACGCCTCTGACCCTGGTCAACGGATCGGCCGGCGCGGGAAAGACCCTGCTGGCCGCCGACTGGGCCGCCGGACTGCGGCAGCCGGTCGCCTGGCTCACCGCCGAGGAGGGCGACGGCCGTCCCGGTGTGTTCTGGGCTTACCTCCTCCAGGCTCTGCGCGCGTGCGGTGTGTCGGCCTCCGGTGCCATCGGGCTTCCGAGCGAGGCGACCAGGGTGGACCACAGGCTGCTGGCGACTCTCGCCGCCGAACTGAACGAACGTGACCAGCCCGTGGTCGTCGTACTCGACGAATACGACCGGGTGACCGCCCCCGAGGTGGCTGAGCAGCTGGAATTCGTCCTGCACCACGCCGGCACCGGCCTGCGCCTGGTCCTCGTCAGCCGGACGGACCCCCTGCTGCCGCTGCATCGCTACCGGACGGCCGGCAAGCTGACGGAGATCCGCGCGGCGGAGCTGGCCTTCACCCCCGAGGAGGCCGTCGCCCTGTTGGAGCTGCACGGTCTGGGCCTGCCGGTCCACGCCGCGCGCGCCTTGGTGGACCGCACCCGGGGCTGGGCTGCCGGCCTGCGTCTGTGCGCCCTGGCCGCGAGGGAGAGCGCCGACCCGGAGGTGTATCTCAAGGAGTTCGAGGCGGGCAGCAGTACGGTCGCGGACTTCCTGCTGGCCGAGGTGCTCAAGCGGCAGAAGGAGGAGGCGCAGGACCTCCTGTTGCGCGTCAGCGTCCTACAGCGTTTCTGCCCCGATCTGGCGAACGCGCTGACCGGACGGGCCGACGCCGAACCCATTCTCGTCGGACTGCACCGCGCGAACGCGTTCGTCGAGCACCTCGGGCACTCCTGGTACCGGCTCCACCCGCTGTTCGGGGAGATACTCCGGGCCCATCTGCGGGTGCGCCTGCCCGGGCTGGAGCCCGCACTCCACCGGCGGGCCGCGCAGTGGCTGCTCAGCTGCGGATCCCTCCCGGAGACACTGGCTCACGGCGCGGCCTCGGGCGACTGGGGTTTCACCGCCGACGCCCTCATCGACGACCTGGCGATCGGACAGCTCTTCACCGGTCTGCGCTCGGGTGAACTGGACCAGTTGTTCGCCGGGATGGACCTCAAGGCCGCCGGCCCCGCGACGGACCTCGTCCGGGCGGCCCGCGAACTGTCCCGGTGCGATGTCGAGCGCGGCCTGTCGCACCTGCACCACGCCGAGGAGCAGGTGGCCGCAGCACCCGTCGGGGCGGCCGCGAAACTGAGCTGTGCGCTGCTGGAGGCACTGGCCGCCCGGCTGACCGGTTCTCCCGAGCGGGCCGAGAAGGCCGCGGAGTCGGCCGATGAACTCCAGCGGGAGGTCCCCGGACAGCTCCTGGACAAGCATCCCGAAGTCACCGCGCTCCTGCTGACCCATCTGGGCTCCACACTCCTGTGGGCCGGGCGCTTCGAGGATGCGCGGGCCGCCCTGACCACGGTGGCCGACACTCCTGGCGGACCGTCCACCGTGCTCCCCCGCGAGGAGTCGATGGGGCACTTGGCACTGATCGACTACCTGAACGGCTGGATCGGCCGGGCGGAGCGCAAGGCCCTGGCGGGGGTCTCGGAGGCGGGGCGACCCGGTTCGTCCCAGCCGTGCGCAGACGGCTCGGCCGCGGGCACGGGCATCGGACTGCTGGTGCTCGCCGCCGTGGCAGTCGACCGCGATGAGCTGGACCGGGCCCAGGCTCTCCTCCACGAGATCGTTCTGCTCTCCTCCACGGCACACGATCCGGTGATGGCCGCGGGACATGCCATGGCCAGGGCTCGTCTGCTGCTGGCCCGGGGCAACGCACGTACGGCTGTCGAGGCGGCGGACCCGGGCGTTCGCGCCGTTGTGCCCTCACCCTGGGCAATGAGCCATGAGGCGCTGGTCGCTTCCGCCGCGCATTTGGCCGAAGGGCGGCCGGACAGAGCCGCCGAGGTGCTCCAGGGCGTGTCCGGTGACCAACCGGCATGTGCGGTGGAAGCCGCGCGTGCTCTGCTCGCCGCGGGCCGTCCGGGAGCGGCGGTCGACCTGCTCGACAGCATCGCGCCCCGGGCCCAGACCGGTCCAGCGGTGTCGGTTCGGGCCGGCCTGGTCCGAGCCCAGGTCGCGGACGGGGCGGGGGACGCGGCCACCGCCCGCCGGCTCGTCGAGCAGGCACTCCTCAGTGCCCGGCGCGAGCGGCTTCGGAGACCGTTCCTCGATGCCCGACCGTGGATCAGCTCCCTCCTGTCCACCGAGCCACTCCGCGAGCTGGCCGAGGGCTGGCTCACGCCTGGTCCGTCACGACCGGGTGAGCCGACCGCGGTCGACGAGCGGCCTCTCTCGCTCGTCGCGGAGGAGTTGAGCCGACGCGAGCACGACGTCCTGGAGCGGCTGGCCGGGATGATGTCGACCGAGGAGATAGCCGCCGACCTCTACGTGTCGGTGAATACGGTGAAGACCCACCTCAAGAGCGTCTACCGGAAGCTCGCGGTGAACCGGCGCAACGAAGCGGTGCGTCGCGCGCGCGACCTCAGGCTGCTGTGAACCCGCCGGCGGGGATCATAAGCGCCGCCATGATCAGCAGGTAAATCGTGATGCCGGGGTTTCTGCTCGGTCATGCTCCCTCCGCGCCTCGCGTCCTGTCGTACCGCTGACGGTCAAGCCGCCGCGGCTTCCGCCTTGTCGAGTTCCTCGTCGAGCGCGATCGCGGCGTCGATGAGTGCCAGGTGGGTGAACGCCTGGGGGAAATTGCCGAGTTGCTCGCCGGACGGCCCGATCTCCTCGGCGAAGAGGCCGACGTGGTTGGCGTAGGTGAGCATCTTGTCGAAGGCATAGCGGGCCTGGTCGAGGCGGCCGGACTTGGCGAGAGCCTGGACGTACAGGAAGGTGCACAGGTTGAAGGTGCCCTCGGAGCCCTTCAGTCCGTCGGGTGAGGCCGCCGGGTCGTAGCGGTAGACGAGGCTGTCGCTGACGAGTTCCTCGTCCATGGCGTCGAGGGTGGTCAGCCAGTCGGGGTCGTTGGGGGCGAGGAACCCGACGCGGGGCATGAGCAGCAGGGAGGCGTCGAGGACGTCCGTGTCGTAGTGCTGGACGAAGGCGCGGCGCTTCTCGCTCCAGCCGCGGTCCGTTATCTGCTGGAAGACGGTGTCGCGGGTGGCGCCCCAGCGCGCGAGGTCGGCGGGGCGGGAGTGGGTGGTGGCGAGCCTGACGCCGCGGTCGAACGCCACCCAGGTCATGAGGCGGCTGTAGGTGAAGTCCTGCCGGCCGCCGCGGGTCTCCCAGATGCCCTCGTCGGCGCGGTCCCAGTGTTCGGCGAACCAGTCCAGTAGGTCGGCGAAGACCTTCCAGCCGCGGATGCCGCCGATGTCCTCGGCCTGGGCGATGGCGTAGGCGGCCTCGCCGTAGATGTCGAGCTGGATCTGGTCGGCGGCCTCGTTTCCGGCTCTGACCGGTGCGGAACGGCGGTATCCCTCGAGGTGGCCGAGGATCTCCTCGCTCAGGTGGGGTTCGCCGTCGACGCGGTACATGATCTGGAGCGGCTCGCCGGAGGCGGACGCGCCGGCATCGAGGCGTTCGCGGAGCCAGCGGCGGAAGGCGTTGGCCTCGTCGGTGAAACCGAGGTCGATCAGTGCGCGGACCGAGAGCGATGCGTCCCGGATCCAGGTGTAGCGGTAGTCCCAGTTGCGTTCGCCGCCGATCTGCTCGGGCAGGCCCATGGTGGCGGCGGCGATCGGGGCACCGGTGGGGGCGTAGGTGAGGAGTTTGAGAGTGATCGCGGAGCGGACGACCATCTCGTGCCACCGGCCGCGGTAGCGGCAGGAGCGCAGCCAGGTCAGCCAGAACGCGCGACAGGCGTGGAAGGCCGCGGTGATCGCCTCGATGTCGGGAGCCGGGCCGCCGGGGCGCCCGCTGCGGGCGGCGGCGTCGCCGCTCTCGCTGGTGAGGACGATCGCGACCTGTTGGCCGGCGTGCAGGGTGAACCGGGCGGTGACGTCGCTGCCGTCCGGGTGGAGTTCGACCGGGGCGGTGGCCTGTAGGTGCAGGTCTGTGCCGGGGCCGTGGAAGACGAAGGAACCGTCGTCGACGCGGTCCAGGGAGTGCTCGGCCCGGCCGTAGTCGAAGCGCGGCCGGCAGATCAGTTCGAACGGCAGGCTGCCTCGCACCACACGGGCCACCCGGACCAGACGGTGCGAGGCGGACGGGGTCGTCGAGGGGTCCGGCTCCATGAAGTCGATGACCTCGCCGACGCCGTCCGGGGCCATGTAGCGGGTCACCAGGATGGCCGTGTCCGCGAGGTAGAGCTGGCGTACGGTGACCTCCTCCTCGACGTCGGCGGTCAGTCGGCAGTGGCCGCCGCGGTCGCTGTCGAGCAGGGAGGCGAACAGGCTGGGAGAGTCGAACCTCGGTGTGCACCACCAGTCGACGGTCCCGTCGGCGGCGATCAGCGCCGCGGTCTGCAGGTCGCCGACGAGCCCGTGATCGGCGATCGGGGGGTAGTCGTCCATGGCATCTCCTCGTGTTGCGGGGCACGAGCGTCTGGACCGCGGCTCGACCCGGTACCGCGACCGGGGGCTCAGGAGCCCGGGAGCCCGCACGCCCGTCGGGCGTGGTCCGAGAACCTGGCCCGCACCGTCGGACACCACACGGAATCACACGTGCACCAGGCGGCGGATCACCTGTACCGGGTGAGGTCCGGCCAGGCAGAGAGGTGCACGATCTCAGGGAAGGGCGCCGTCCGTCTGCCCCCACGCCGCCCGCGGGAGAACAGCCCATGCGCTACGAGATTCGCGTCGAGGGACACATGTCGGAAACGCTGACCAAAGCCTTCCCGGAGTTGGGCCACGTGGTGATGTCCGGCCAGACGGTCCTGTACGGCCCCGTCGTGGACGAAGGGCACCTCTACGGCCTGCTGGCCCGCTTCCAGTCGCTGGGACTGCGTGTCCTGGAGATGCGGCAGCTTCCGGAAGGCCGGGCCGACTGACAATTCCCCCGATCGGTCCGTCCGATCGGCCTCGGGGGGCAGCTCAGCTCGTGGCTCCTGGTTCCGACTGCCGCACGTGTGTGTTCGTCGCAGGCTCGGCGAACACATCCACTTCCCTCTCATCCGACCCCCATCCCATCGCCACGAAGGTGCCGCCCGATCACCCGCCGTGGGTGACCCGGCGGCCAGGTGGCACGCGGGATGCTGAGGCACCCGGGGTTCCCACGCACCGCCCCGTCGGGGGTCCTGGAGCGACCCGTCCGATCGTGCGAGGAGGAGCCATGACCATGTCGCGTGATCCGGCGTCGTCGGCCGAACCGGAACCCCCTGCCGACGGGGCGGACCCCCGCCCGGTGAGTGATGCCGCGGACGTACTGGCGCAACTGGGCCGTTCGTGGACCTGGATCCTGGGCTCAGCGGTCGCGACGGTGGTGCCGGGCGTCTTGGTGCTGGTCTGGCCGGACGAGACCCTGCACGTCCTGTCCGTCCTCATCGGCCTGTACCTGCTGGTGACCGGGGCGTTCCGGTTCGTGGCCTGTTTCGGCCGGGAGGAGCGCGGCGAACGGCTCCCGGGGCTCCTGCTGGCCGTGCTGTACGTCCTGGCCGGGGTGCTGTGCCTGCGGAAGCCGCTCCAGACCATCGTCGCGCTGTCCTTGATCGTCGGCGTCGTCTGGCTGGTGTCCGGCATCCTCACCCTCTACACGGCCCTCGCCGACAAGGACCTGCCGCACCGCGGCGTCCTCCTGGGCGTCGCGGTGCTCGGCATCGTCGCGGGGATCGTGGTGCTCGCCCTGCCGGCTGAATCGGCCCACGCCCTGACCCGGCTGCTCGGCCTGTGGCTCGTCCTGCTCGGTCTGGCCGAAGCGGCGGTCGCCCTCGCATGGCGGGCCGCGCTCCGAAGGACGCGCGGCCCGGGCTCGTACCGCCCCGACACGACGACCTGACAACCGGCGAACCGGCACGGCCGGGCGGACCGGGCGGCGGCCAGCACGATCACCCGCGAAGGGTGAGGTACACGACCCCGGCCCGTGCGCACCCTGAAGCGAGCACAACGGCGGCCGGGCAAGTGCCCGGAATGGAGGAAAGACATGAGCACGCAGACATACCTTGCGTACGACTACCCCATGCTGAGCGTCTTCTGGAGCATGCTCCTGTTCTTCCTGTGGATCATGTGGTTCGTCCTGCTCTTCCGGATCGTCGTCGACATCTTCCGTGACGATTCGATGAATGGGTGGGCGAAAGCCGGGTGGCTGGTGTTCACCATCCTCCTGCCGTTCCTGGGCGTCTTCGTCTACGTGATCGCCCGCGGCAAGAACATGGGCCGTCGAGAGATAGCGCAGGCCCGAGCACAGCAGGAAGCCTTCGACGCCCGCGTCAGGCAGGCCGCGGGCGACCAGGGGCAACGCAGCAGCGCGGAAGAGCTCGCCACCCTGTCCGAGATCCGCGCTCGCGGCGACATCACGGACGAGGAGTTCAACAGGGCGAAGGAACTGGTCCTGACCGACCACGGACCGGCCACCGGCTCGGCTTCCTCCTCCGCCTACGGACGCTGAGTACGCGCGGGACGACCCGACAAGGGGTACCGGCATGACGACGCGACGAAGCAGGAGTGGGCCGGGGCCTGACCGCCATCGCGAGCGTCATGTCGGCTTCGAGGAGAGCAGCTCCTCGAAGCCGCAGCGCTTGCAAGTGCCCGTCTGTAGACGCTGATCAGTGGTAGCGCGGGCGGGGCGTTCAGCGCCAGTCTGTAGCTGGTCCCGCTGGTGGTGCTACCTGAGTTCAACAGCGTACGAGCGGGCTGTTCCGGGGGCGGAATATGTGGTGCCCTGCGGTGGGCCCTGCTGCTGACGGGGTTCCTGCACGGTGGGGGGCACACCTACGGCGGTGCGGTGTTGAAGGGGGAACAACATGCATGACGCTGGCGCGAGCTTCACTCCGACTGATCGCCGGGGGTTCCAGCGGCTTGAGGCGTCCGGGCCGACGCCGCAGTTCACCGCTGGGCGCTGTCGCGGACGTGATGTTCCAAGTTGGTCCACCAGCCCGAAAGGGCTCGGGTCGGCGTGCCCCGAGTCTGGGGCTCGGCCATCAGGCGGGTGAGGAGCTCAAGTTCGTCACCCATGGCGAAGGCATATACGAGGCGCTTGAGCACCTCGCGCTGGTCGGTTGTGCCGTGCGCGGCGTGGACGTGCTGGTGGAACACGGCACGCCAGTAGGTTTCCGGGCTGCGGCCCCCGATGTGTCCCAGTGCGTGGACGGCCGCCAGCGCGACCGCCCGGGGAACACCCCGTGCGAGAGTGAGGCCCTCGACGACGGCGCGCTGGTCGGGTCCTCCAAGAACGCGCAGTGCGTACAGTATCGGGATGGCGCGGTCTCCGGTGCGCAGGACCCCGACCCGGCGCAGGTCGGCGGCCAGCGCGGAGGCGATCTGAGATTCGTAGGGGCTGGCGCGCAGCATCATCGCCGTGTACAGCCGGACGTCGGCCACCGGGTGGTGGAGGAGATCGTCGATCAGAGTGCCCAGGATGGTTGCTGCCGGTCCAGGTCCTGGGTCGTCGAGGCGGCCCAGAACGCGGGAGACGGAGGTCACCGCGGTGTCCGGGTCGGTCAGCGAGCCGTGCGTCACGATGGCGTTGAGGGTTGAGCCGCGGTTGGATACCGAAGTGGTGAGGCGCGCGCGGTGAGCGGCGGACAGCGGCAATCGGTGCAGGAGTACCGCTGCGGCTTCTACTGCGGCAGGCGGCAGGGAGAGGTGCGGGCCGGCCAGGATACCGTCCACCACGTCCACCAGGGTCTGTGTCTGCTCGGTGGTGAAGTGGTGCTTGCGGGTCTTGCGCGCGGCGGCGAGCAGGGCTCCGTAGCGGGTGTCGGCGGTCGTGGGGTCTGTGAGTTGACTCAGTACGGCCCGGCCGGCGTCTGGATGCGGGCTGCCGTCCAGCGCGCACACCGTCTCGATCAGCCCGACGTGTTCGGGTTGCTGCGCGACGGCTGCGCACACGGCGATGGCCTCGGGTCCCCACAGCGGATCGGCCAGCAGCCTGTTGAGGGCTTCGAAGCGGCGCATCCAGGCGGCGCCGCCCGCTACCACGGTCTCCTCAAGCAGCCGATGCACGACCGCGTGACGGACGCGGCCCGGAAAGATCTGTCCGCCTTCGTAGGCAGCCCATCGGGTCAGGTCATCCCAGTCGTTGCCGGTGAGGACTCCTCCGTCCAGGATCCGGGCGAGCAGGTCCTCCACGCGAGGCCCGGGGTTCGGGGATGGGTTGTTGCTTCGGTCCGAGCGCAAGAACGCCGCCGCCGTCATACCTCCCTCGTGGCGGGCTATGGTCTGGATCGGCGCCAGCAGGTGGCAGGCGCTCAGACCGAGCACATCCTCGTAGCGGCGGACAGCTGAGGCCGGCACCGGGACCAAGCCGTTCTCCCAGCGCGACAGGGAACTGGGAGAGATACCGGTAGCGTGCCGACGGTCCTCGCAATAGGCGTGGGCAAAGCCCGCCAGCCGCCGCAACGCGGGATCGGCATGGCACAGCCGGTGGGACCGCAACAGCCAGCCGGCCCGTACCTGCCATGGTGTCCAGCCGATGGCCGCAGGCACGGCCGAGACCGTATGCGTCATGTTCGCCCCCAGCTGTGCCTACCCAAAGTCACTCCACTTTGGACCTGCTGCCCCCGTGGCGGCGAGAGCGATTCTGGACACGGCGGACACGCCGGGCATCACGACGAGACCCGAAGAATGCGCTCTAGCAGAGAAAAGAAGCGACCGCAATCGCCGTTGCACGGGCGTCGGAGGCGTGGGACACGGCGGCCAGTAGGCGGTCGGCCCGCCTACAAAAGGAACTACACGATGAGCCCGCCCAGAGGAACAGAGGTCAACATGCTGAAGCTCCCGCGCGTCCGTCGGGCTGTGGCAGCTGCCGCAGCCATCGCCGCCTTGAGTGGTACAGGGGTGGCCCTTGCCTCGCCCGCTCAGGCCAGTGGCGCCTCAACCAGCGGTGCGTCCGTGTACTCGGACCAGTGGAAGAACGGCTACCGAGGGTATGTGTCCGGGGGCGTGGTCCTGATCTGCTGGGCCGATGGCGCGTGGTCCAACGGGACCAACCGCTGGTTCGCCGTCTACTACGGCTCCGGCTCGGGATATATCAACGCCAACCTCGTGAGCGGTCAGTACACCGTTAGCGCGTGCTGAAGCACCGTGCATGACGGTCCATGAGCAGGCGGCAGCACGCGTCGGGGGTAGGCGTGCTGCCGCCGCCCGCTCGGGCCAGTGGGGGCGCTGGGCGCTCCCCTCGGACGGGTGAGTGCCTGATCCTGCTGCCTTCGTGACAAAGAGAAGCGTATGCCTCTCGATCTCACGAGAGTCGGCTTGCCGTGGTCTCCGCTGAGTGCGTCTGGAGGCGGATCTTGACTGCGTAGTCGACGCGCCACGGCGAGAAGCGGGGTGGAGCGCAGTCGTCGTAAAGCACACCTCAGCTGCTTCAAGGCCATGGAGGGGCCGGATGTCGCAACAGCCACCAGACCGCACTGATCAAAACCTGAGCATGGCCGACAACATGCTGGGTCGGGAACTCATGCGGCATGACACGAAGGCCAGCCTCCTCATCGCAATCGACGGGGGGATCTTGGCCCTGGTCGCGACAATCACTCGTAGCGAAGACCTGGGTTGGGAGGTATGCCTGCCAGGGACGTTCGGGCTCGCCGTTTTGGCGGCATCCATACTGATCTTGCTTCTCTCCATCAGGCCAGCCTTAGCTGGCCGGGCCGGAGAAGGATGGGAACTATGGGCCGATTTGGACCGCGAGACCATCATGGCTCATATGAGGACGGATCGGAGCCCAGAGCGTGTCCTCTTCCTCTCGCGGATCGTCCGCCGCAAGTTTCAGCAACTGCAGATCGCCGTTGACCTCCTGATTGGCGGTTTGCTCCTCTTGGCCGTCGCCACGTTCATAGCAGCAGTGAGGCGCTGAGGTAAGTCGCAGCTACGCGCCGACGGCGCGGCAGGAAGCGCGCTGGCGCTGCCCCGCCTTCCCTCCGACTCCTCGCACCGAACCGGTCGAACTTGCCAGCTCAATATGGGCAACGCGGCCCGCAGCATCGCATCTGGCCTCGGTGACCTCGTCTCCAAACGCCTGAGAGAGCGTTCCGTCAGGTGGGGAGCCGTCCGGGGCTTTCCGGGTGGTGTGAGATCAACGAACCCGCCACACGCAGCGCCCGAGGACCGCCTGCGTATCAGGTCCGGGGCCGAGGTCCACCGACCGAATGCCGACCCGTAACTCCTTCCCTATCGCTCAACTCGGCTCGCCCGCGCCGAACCGATCGGCGGAGCTCAAAACGCCTCGCGGCCGCAGCCCCTCCCCCGTCAGCGACACAGCGCTCGAAGACGTCCGGTACGCGCTGCCGGACCTTGCTCGACGACTTCCCGCCCGTACGGATGCGGGAGAGCGGCTATTCGTCATGGCCGAACTCGTGCGGCTGGGCAGCGAGTTGGCGCTGTGCTGACCACGGTGCATGGCTGGGCGGAGGGCATGTGGTCGGCCCGGTACCTCGAACCCGCCGCCCCGGACACCGAACATAGATAGACAGCTCCTCGCTTTTGACCATCACCCAGCCCGTTACCAATCCCCGAGGCCATCAGCGCCGAGAAGCGGCCTCGGCGGCATGGACGTTGTCCCGTCAGCTGATGGTTCTGCTGGATGCTGAGCAGTCGACTGCGGCGGGGGTTGGTGAAGCCGGTGAGCCGGTATGGCTCCTGCCCGAAGAGGAGAAGAGGAGGGGAACCCGAAGTCGGCCCTTGTCCCGGCCGCGCGTTGGACGGTTTGGAGGTCGACGCCGACCGGCGGCATCGGCACAAGGTCCGCCGCCGATCGGTGCCTGGAGCCCTCGTAGGCGACTGACGTGTGCCCATGCTCGCGGTCGGCGTCGACAGCGATCGTTGGAGCACCGTGGATTGTCGTGGTCCTAGCCCCCTGCCGCGATGGCCTCCCATCCAGTCGAGAGCCAACAACTCCGGTCCAGAGCGAAGGCACTGTACGTCGCTGGGATCATGAACCACTGATCGGATGCAGGACCTTCGAGCCCCTCCACTCCTGACAGCCTCGCCTGCTCAGTCCAGTGTGAACTTCTGGGCGGCGGCGCCGTTGCAGTCCCAGATCTGAAGCCGCGTCCCGTTGGCCGTGGCGCCGCTCGGCGAGTCCAGGCAGCGACCCGACTGCGGATTGAGCAGCGACCCGTCCGCCTGCTGGACCCACTTCTGACCACCCACACCGTTGCAGTCCCACAGCTCGACCTTCGTCCCGTTGGCCGTGCCATTTCCAACGATGTCAAGGCACCTGCCGAGCGTCGACAGCGAGCTGTCGGAGCGGTGGTACCAGTGCTGGTCGACCGCCCAGGACTGGCAGTCCCAGAGCTGTACGGCCGCGCCGTTACCACCGGTGTCGTCGGCGTCGACGTCGACGCATTTGCCGCCGGGACCGATCGCCGGGGCGCCGCCGTTCACCGCGAACTTCTGCGCGGCGGAGCCGTTGCAGTCCCAGATCTGAAGCCGCGTCCCGTTGGCCGTCGCACCGCTCGGCGAGTCCAGGCAGCGACCCGACTGCGGATTGAGCAGCGACCCGTCCGCCTGCTGGACCCACCTCTGACCACCCACACCATTGCAGTCCCACAGCTCGACCTTCGCCCCGTTGGCCGTGCCATTTCCAACGATGTCAAGGCACCTGCCGATGGTGCTGAGGGAGCCGTCGGCGTTGTGCTGCCAGTGCTGGTCCTCGGCGTAGGTCTGGCAGTCCCAGAGCTGTACGGCGGTGCCGTTGCCACCGGTGTCGTCCGCTGCGGTGTCGACGCACTTGCCGCCGGGTCCGGTGATCGTCCCCTGGGGGCCGTTGGGCACGTCCGTCTCGCCGGAGTAGCCGACGGAGACGATGTTGGCCTGTACGGCGTTCTCGGCGGCGTCCGTCGGATAGCCGGCGACCATGACTCCCTCGAAGAAGGTGCCACGGTTGCGGTTGCTGTTGTCGCCGCCGATGCCCAGGATGATGCCACCTTCCTGCTGCATGGGCTGGTACCCGCCACGGGTGGGCAGGGCTCCGTCCCACCAGGTCGACAGCGCGCCGGATTGCGAGTTGCCGCCCTTGAGCGCGTATCTGGTCTGGCCGTTGTTCTTCAGGACGGCCGTCACGTAGGCGCTGTTGTTGCCCAGGTTGGCGGTGTTGGAGCCGTTGTTCCCCTGGAACATGCCGTTCTCCATGTCGGCCTCGACCCAGGGCCCCGAGCCGGTGCACGGCGCGAAGTAGCACGTCGTCGCGATGCTCACGGCATCCATGTGACCGTTGCCGGTGTCGGCCGGTGTGCTCTCCGCGTTTCCGTAGTCGAAGCAGCAGTCGGAGCCCACGTGCGTGCCGCTGGCCACCATGTAGGCGCCCTCCGGCTGGCCGTTGACCGCGATACCAGAGGCCACACCGGTGTAGCGGTAGCCCACGCCCGGTGAGATCCAGATGCCGTACACCTTGTGCCCGCCCGCGGTCACCGCGATCTCGCCGGCGTCAGCGCCACGGTCCACGCCACCCGCGGTGCCTGCCGGGCCGGGGGTGAGGTCGTTGTGCCGTGACGTCTGGTCGTAGACCTTGGAGATGCGGCAGGTCGTGTTCTGGCAGAAGGTGTCCTGCCGGCCTGCGTCGGCGTAGCCGCCCTGGGCCAGCATGCCGATGTCCGCCGTGCCTCCGTCGGAGGCACGGGTGACCTGGTAGAGCGGGCCGTTGTACGACGACAGCAGGGCGCGTGTGGTGCTGTGCGCGGCGACGCAGGGGGTGCCGGCGGCTCCGTAGATGTCGCACGGCAGTGAGCCCGCCGCCTGCGACGTCGTGGGAAGGCCGACGACGAACGCGAGGACTAGCCCGAGAGTGGCGGCTGCCGCGGCCAGGCATCTCGCCGCCCTCCGGGGCACGCGGGGACCTCGCCTTGGGTCCGTCCAGCCGATCAAGCGCCAAAGCGATGCATACATGACAAACCGTCTCCTTTGTCGAATGGTTCGAATGGTTCGAATGGTTCGAATGAGGGTGGTTTTCGTTAAGTCGGAGTCGGGCGTCCGTCGCTGCACCCGGGCGTCACCGTGACCAGCAGCTCCGGTACGCCCTGGAAGGGTGATCCGTCATCCGCTCACGCCAGCCGCCACAGGTGGTCGTCAGTCCCGTTGTCGTCGAACTGCACCACCTGTGCGCTGTTCTGAGTGGACATCCCGTCGACACCCAGAACCTTTCCGCTGTGCCGGTTGCGCACCAGGAACCACCCGTCGCCCTTGTCGATCAGACTCCACAGGTGGTCGTCGGTCCCGTTGTCCTCGTACTGGACGACGTGTGCGCTGTTCTGGGTCGACATTCCGTCGACACCCAGGACCTTGCCGCTCTGGCCGTTGCGCACCAAGTACCAGCCGTCGCCCTTGTCGACGAGTTGCCACGCGTGGTCCCCGGTACCGGTGTTGTCGAACTGCACGACCCTCGCGCTGTTCGCCGTTGACATGCCGTCAACGGCCAGCACCTTCCCGCTGTTCTTGTTGAGGATGCGCCGGTACGGCGGCTCCGGGAGCCACGCGTTGCCGTCCGGAGATGCTGTCGGGAACGACGTGATCCGCAGCCGGGCCGCGCCCATCGGGACGAGCGTGACGTGCTCCACGGCCCCGGTTGCCCGCGCCGGGCTCTGCTGGAGGGGGGCGACCACGTGTTCGTTGTCGGCGATCCACTCCGGGACACGGCGCGCCTGGGCGGTGAGCGTGAGCGGGGTGGTGTCGTGTGTGAAGGGATTCGCCGCGACCGGACCATCGGCGCGGCTCAGCGCGAAGGTCGTGTCGGGTACGAGGCCGTAGTTCCAGGGTGTCGTGGCGTGCACCTCGTACTCGGGGAAGGTGTCATCGCCCGCGTAGCGTACGTACTGTTCGCCGATACGCAGCCCGTAGACCAGCGGTCCGCGGGTCACGCTGACGGCGCCGCGGTTGGTGGACCAGGTGCGGACGGCGGTGCGCTGCGGGAGGGTGAGGGTGACGCGGTCGCCGTCTTTCCAGGTCCGCTCCACACGGACGAACGCGGGTCCGTCCTGGGCCGGAACCGGCTGCCCGTTGACTCGCAGTTGAGGACCTGCGCACCAGCCCGGCACTCGTAGCAGCAGCGGGAACGAGACCGGCTGTGGCGCGGACAGGGTCAGGGTGACGGTCTCGTCGAAGGGGTAGTCCGTGTCTTCGGTGATCGTGACTTCGGTGCCGGAGGCGACAGTTGCGCGAACACTGCTCGGCGCGTACATCGCTGCGGCGAGCCCGCCGTCCGGGGTGGCCAGCCACAACTCCTCGCTGAAGTAGGGCCATCCCATTCCATAGTTGTGGGGGCAACAGCGGTACTGGTCGACGCCGAGCTGGTACGACTGCATGGCGAAGCCGTTCTGGAACTGGCCCTGGGTCTTGGAAACGTTATCCAGGTCCACACTGTTGCCACTGGTGATGTAGTGGACGGCCCTGCCGTTGGGGTCCAAGGCGGCGGGCAGCATGTTGAACGCCAACTCCTCGCAGCGGTCCGCCCATACGGCGTCGCCGGTGATGCGGGTCAGCAACTCGTGGCTGGCCATGAACTCGACGATGCCGCAGGTCTCGAACCCCTGCCGCGGGTCTCCGAAGCCTGGTCTGATGTTCTCGTCACCGGCGATTCCACCCCCGGGGAACTGACCGTATCCGCCCAGGACTTGATCGTACGTACGGTAAGTGGCCTGGATCAGGTCGGCGGAACCCGAGCGCTGCGCGTACTGCGCCGGTTCGCGGAAGCCCTGTGCGATGTTGACGTTGTGCGCCGTGGGAAGAGAGCTGGTCCAGTCGGCACCCCACGCGTGCATCTTGTCGACGAGATCGAGCAGGAACGCCTCGCCCGTGCGGCGGTGCAGCCACACAGCAATGTCCATTCCGTCGCCCCAGCGCAACGAGACCCAGCTGGTGTCGAACGCGCCCCGCCCCTGGGCGTTCATGAAGCGAAGGAACCGGACGAGGAAGGGCACGATCCGCTGATCACCCGTGTGTTCCTCGTACGTACGCAGCGCCTGGAGCAGCGGCAGTAACGGCCAGAAATCAGGGCCGCCGTTCAGGGAGGTCCGTAGTGACCGCGGTCCGAAGAAGCCGTCGTCCTGCTGCGTGGCGAGGACCGCGTCGATCCAGAGTCGGGCCTGGTCAAGGGCGGCGGCGTCACCGGTAGCGATGGCGAGGGGGACGTATCCCCGCAGCCAGTACGGGAGTTCTTCCCAACCGTCACGGTCGGGGTGTGCCCAACCGCTGGTCGTGAGGTCGAGGAAGTGGGAGCGCGTGGCGTACTGGCCGCACAATCCCGCCAGTTGCAGGCGCAGTTGGCCGGCGAGCCAGCCTCGAGGGGCGATGCTTCCGGGCCGTAGCCGAGTCAAAGTATCTGCGGCGAGGCCGCCGGCGGCGGCGGCCGGCGCTGCCGGGAGTGCGGCACCCAAGGCCAAGGAACCGACAGCGAGGCCTCCGGTTTGCAGGAAGTGGCGTCGGGCGAGCGGCATACGGCTTCTCCTGTGGGGGGTGCGGGCGGGGGGGGAGATCTGGCTTCGGGCGCTGGCGTGCCGGTGGCCCGTCGCTGGGGCGGCGGAGGGGCTTGCAAGCTCGCATCAGTGCCATCGGAGATTCAGAGGCTGTCGGTCGGATTCTCATCTCTCACAGGGTTGACAACGTTGTCCTGCTTCCCGGGGAGGCCGATCGACACGCGGCAGCGCGGCGGGCCGCCGCGCCCCGCAGCCCTCGGGCGGAGATTGAGATCTCGTTGAACGCAAGGGCCTTCGAACCTCAAGTCGTGGTCTTGGCGCTCCGTCAACACCACTGACCTAAAGGCCAGTTCGCGGCCAGAGTCAACCTCGACCGGATCGTCGGCGGCCGCCTTCACGCCAGCGCCCGCCGCGCATCCCGCGAAAGGGAACGGAGGGGAGCGCCGGCTGAGGGACTTCATACCCACGAATCCTCCTTGGCTCAGGAAGGGCGGCGGCTCACCGCACTCACTCTGTACAACGTTGCAAAGAGCGGCAGTTGACATCAGAGCACGACTTCCGGCCCATGGCCAGGAACATGACAAGACCGCGCGCGGAGCAGCCGTCGGGACGCCCACCCGTAACTCCTTGGCCACGCCGAGCTCGGCTCGCCCCGGGCGAAACCCTGGGCCGCGTCGGCCAGGCGCAGGGCCTCACCGACAGGGTGGAGAGCCGGTGGACAGTGGTCGGCACCATCGTGATCTAGACGAAGGTGATCCCGATGCGGTGCGGGTCGGTGGCGACGTCGGTCGTGGTGACGCGCCCGGCCGGCGGCAGGCTCCGCGCGCGTCGGTGAAATCGGCCGGCACCGGTTCCTCGGCCCAGTCGTTGATCTGCCGAGGCGCGCCGCCCGGACCTCCTCCAGGGTGCGGAACTCCTCGTAGAACTGGCGCGTCGACAGACCGACCGCCTCGCTGGGGGGCTCGACCGTGATCCCGCGGTAGCCGGGCCCGCCGACGAACAGCGGCAGCGCCGCGTCCAGGACTCTTCCCCAGCGCTCGGCCTGGCGCTATTCGGTCGACTTGCCGCCGTGACGGCCGCTCGGCGCTCCCGGGGCTACCCGCCGCTGGCCCTCCCCCGTCGGCCCGTGCCACTCCGCCGCCAATTTTGTCGTGCACGGAGTCTTGTGGCGTAGGGCACCTCGAACTTACTTTCCAGTAAGTCACTCTGAACGCAACGGTGTTCAGAATCGGGCGGCTCTTCCGCCCTGCCCCCACGCCTTCAGCCAGCCAGAGGAGAGAGCAACATGCCTGCCTTCAGATCGAGGCACCTTTGCTCCGTAGCCGCCGCCCTCGCCCTGACCGTCGCCGCCCCGGCGACGGCGGCCACCGCCGCTTCCACCACCGCCGACGCCTCGACCGCCGCTGCCCTGCGCGAGGTCCTCTTCGTCGGCAACAACTGGGATGGCACCGCCGACGTAGTCAAGTCCAGCGGTGACTTCGCCAAGGTCGGCCGGATCAACGTGATCCCCGACAAGGCCGCCCGGATGGCGGAGATCAACGCTGACCCGATCAAGTGGATCTACTTCATGGCCATCCGCAACGGGGTCGGCGAGGGCCACGACCAGTTCGCGGACGACATGTACACCACGCCGGACGGCGCCTCGGTGGTCGTCTCGCGACCGAGCTTCGCCGACGTCGTCTCCATCGACCTGGCCACCGGAAACATCAACTGGCGTTTCCCGGTGTCCGGTTACCGTTCGGACCACATGGCCGTCTCACCCGACGGGAAGAGGGTCGCGGTCTCGGCGTCGACCGCGAACACCGTGCACGTCCTGGACATCGTCACCGGTCAGCAGCTCGGGTCGTTCAAGACCGGCGACAAGCCGCACGAGAACATCTTCACCAAGGACGGCAAGTACATCTACAACATGGCGATCGGCGACGTGAACACCTCGTTGGACGCCCCGTGGCAGGACTTCACCAAGGGCGACCGGCACATCACCGTTGTCGACGCGACCACCTACAAGCAGGTCAAGATCATCGACATGCGACAGCGGCTGGACGCCATCGGACTCACCGACTACTCGGACGCCGTGCGCCCGGCGGTGTTCTCGCCGGACGAGTCAAAGCTGTACTTCCAGGTCTCGTTCTTCAACGGCTTCTTCGAGTACGACCTCGCTTCGGACCAGATCACCCGGACGAAGACCCTCCCGAAGAACCCGGCGACCAGCGACGACCGCACCACGTTCGTCAACGACTCGCGCCACCACGGCCTCTCGATGAGCCCGGACGGGGCCAAGCTGTGCGTGGCCGGCACGATGGACGACTACGCGACGGTGGTCGACCGGGCCACGTTCCAGGAGGGCCCGCTGGTCAGCGCCTCCAAGCCCTACTGGGCCACGGTCAGCGGCGACGGCAAGGACTGCGTCATCTCCGAGAGCGGCGCCGACCAGATCACCGCCATCGATTTCGCCACCGGACAGAAGGTCCTCTCAGTGCCGGTGGGCGACCATCCGCAGCGGATCCGGCTCGGCCATGTAGCGGCGAACTGGACCGGCACCGGCAGCTGACGACCGCCCGGCACGACAGGACACGCCAGGGCGCGGTGCGGGCGGGCGACGGTGACCGTCGTCCGCCCGGACTCACGCGGGAAGAGTCCGGGCGTGGCCGGGCTTCGGTCCGGCCAACTCCCGCAGTTCGCCGGGGTGTTCCTCCCGGCGGCCGGGCTGTGGGACGTGGATCTTCAGCGGCTCGGCGAGCAACGCCTTTACGCTCATGGCCGGATGGGGCGAAGAGCACGAGACCGAGAGGTCCAACTGGCCCGTACGGCAGAGGTGTTGGGCGTCCGCACCAGGGGCGGTGGTGCCGTGGAGGCCGTCGACGCGGACCCGGCCCTCGGCGGACCGGACCAGACGGATGAGGGTACAGCCGGCCCGGGGACCGGGATCGACGCCTGCGACGGCCTGGACCGCGACCGCGGGGCGGCCCAGACCCGTCATTAAGAGTGGTGTGCGTTTCACGCGCGCTCCTTCTTCCGTGGTCGAGGGAGGGGCTTCGGTCGCGCGACGGTTCACACTCCGGTGATGGTCCACTCGTTGTTGGTACTGGAGTTCGGCGCCCACATCACCGTGCTCGAGCCCACCGTGGAGCTGCCGCTCCCGTCCAGGGCGGTGCCGGTGCCGCGGTTGACGATCTGGTGGCGGTTGTCGCCGAGGCTGTTCAGCGACCACTGCTGGTTGTTGCCGCCGTTCCACGCCTCCTGACGGGCGGGAGCGCCGTTGACGGCGTTGCCCCAGCTGTCGGCGGCCATGCCGTTGGCGCGGTTCATGATCCGGTAGTAGCCGTTCCCGAGGTCGATCAACTGCCACTGCAGATTGGCGCTGCCGTCGTAGTTCCACTGCTTGAGGTTGGAGCCGGAGGCGACGTTGCCCCCGCTGTCGAGCACCAGTCCGCTGGTCACGTTGGCGATCTTCACCCAGGTCGTGGAACCGCCCGGTGCGCCGAGGACAGGGATGTCACCGGAGAAGGTGAGCTTGACCGTGTACGCCAGGGCGGTGAACGGCGGGTTCGTCGAGGGCATGGTCAGGTGCAGGCCGGAGGCGTCCTGGGTTGGTGCGGGCAGGTTGACGTAGGTGCCGACGGCGTTGTTCAGCAGCTGCGCGCCGGTCAGGGTGCTGAGGTTGATCTGGCTGGAGTTCAGCGTGGTGACGGTCATGGTGGCGCCCTGCCAGCCCAGCGCGGTCGCGTAGAGGACCTTGTTGTCCTGGCTGCGGGTGAAGCGGACGTCCTGCGGTTTGCCGGCCACCGGTCCGCTGAAGGAGCCGCCGCCCATCTTGGTGGGGCCCTCGCCGTAACTGGACCAGGAGCGGGTGCCGTAGACCGCCTCTCCGAAGCGGCCCAGCCAGTCCCCCATGGCGAGCAGGATCGACTGCTGTGCGGAGGGGATGGTGCCGTCGGCCATGGGGGCGATGTTCAGCAGCATGGTGCCGCCCTTGCTGACCCGGTCGATCAGGGAGTGCAGCAGCGCCTGCGTCGAGTAGTAGCCGATGCCCACCGTGTAGCACCAACTGGAGGAGGAGATGCTGTCGTCGGTCAGCCAGTAAGGCGTGAGCAGTCCTGCCGGGCCGCCGCGCTCGAAGTCGAAGACCTCGCCCTTGTTGTCGAGGCCGTCCTTGTAGGTCGCGGCCACGTCCTTGTTCCAGGCGACCGCCTGGTTGTAGTAGTGCGCGAGGAACTGCAGCCGGTAGGACTCCTGCACCAGGTTCAGGTCGAAGTCCTGCCAGAGCAGGTCGGGCTGGTAACCGTCGATGACCTCGACCAGCTTGTCGTACCAGAGCTTGTTCTCGGCCGCCGAGCCCTGTTGTCCGTAGAGGATGCGCAAGGCCGGGTCGGACTGGGACGGCACGTGGTCGTAGTAGCCGTTGAAGTGGTAGGCGTGGTGGAGGGAGGCCATGAACTTCAGGCCCTGGGCGCGGATGGCCTGGGCGTGCAGGGCGACCAGGTCCAGCCGGGGGCCGTGCTGGACGGAGTTCCATGGGTTGGCGCGGCTGTTCCACATCGAGAAGCCGTCGTGGTGCTCGGCGACCGGGCCGGCGAACCTGGCGCCCGCGGACCTGAACAGCCGGGCCCAGGCGTCGGGGTCCCAACTGCCGCCCTGGGAGGCCGGTCTGGGCGCGAACTGCACGAAGGTGCCGGCCTTGTCGCGGCCGCCGTCGATGAAGTTGTGGTAGGGCCACACCGAGGGGTCCCCGTAGGTGGCGATGTGATGCTGGTTCTCGCTGGAGCCGCCGATGTACATGTTGCGCGGATACCACTCATTGCCGAAGGCGGGGACGCTGAAGGCGCCCCAGTGGTAGTAGATGCCGAACTTGGCGTCCTTGAACCAGGCCGGGGACGGAGGGTGCTGGTCCACGGAGGACCAACTCGCGGTGTAGCTCGCGGGGCCGTCGGTCGCGGCTGCCTGAGGTGCGAACCGCAGCAGTCCGACGGCCGTGGCCGCGGCGCTCGCCGCGAGCATGCGGCGCCGGCTGATCGGGCGGGGGGAGGAGGTCATGCCGGTCCTTCCAGGTCCGTTGGCAGGGTGGCGTTCTCGGCCGGTACCGGTTACTCGCGCGACCACCTCTGATTGCCGGCCCCGGTGCAGGTCCACAGCTCCAGCAGGGTGCCGTTGGCCGTTCCCGCGCCGGTGGCGTCCAGGCACAGGCCGGCCTGGGCGCCGGTGATCGTGCCGTCGGCGTTGAGCGTCCACTTCTGGTTGCTGCCGCCGGTGCACCCGGAGATGTCGACCTTGGTGCCGGGGCTGGTGGCGCTGCCCGCCGCGTCCAGGCAGGCATTGCCGTAGACCCGGATCTCACCGGCCGGTGTGCTGGTCCACTGCTGGTTGCTGCCGCCGTTGCAGTCCCACAGCTCCACCTGCGTTCCGGAGGTCTGCGACTGGTTGGGCACGTCCACGCACCGGCCGGAGGCGGTCCCGACGATGGGGCCGGTCGTGCCGCCTCCGCCGCCGCTGCCGGGGGTGAGGGACAGGTTGTCGAACTGTGCCGTCTCGCCCTGGCCGGTCGCGTAGCCGACCTGTCCGCCGGCCCAGGTGCGGTCGTTGGCGGAGCCGACCGTGGCACCGTCGACGACGGCGCTGATGGTGGTCCCGGAGAAGCTGAGCGCGAGCGTGTGCCACCGGTTGGTGCCCAGTGCCGTGGTGGTGCCGTGCGCGAGGGTGGAGACGGTGCCGTTGGTGCCCGAGTTCAGGATCGACCAGGCACCGGTGTCACTCACCCGCAGGTGGTAGGCGTTGAGCCCGCCCGTGCTGCTGTAGTCCTGGCCGTTCGCGCGGCCGATCAGCTCGGCGTATCCCGGCTGTTCGAGCAGCACGTCGGAGGAGACGGTGTAGTTGCTCCAGCCCACGTCGCCGAGCAGGGCGTGCGGATCGGACAGGGCGTCCCAGGTGATCGGCTTCTGGGGACTCATCTGGCGCACGCACTTGCCGCTGCGGCCGCCACCACAGGCCGTCACCTCGAAGGCGCCCTGCCAGTCCATGAGGTACTTCGCCTCGGTGCCGGTGGCGTAACCGTCGAAGGTGTCGCTGTACGGCAGGCTCATGGCGCCCTGGGCGGGGCCGCTGGCGGTGCCCTTGCCCTGCCCGGTCGTGGTGGTCAGGGTGTAGACGCGATGGGGCTGCACGGTCAGGCTGAAGCCTCCGCCGGAGGGGGTGACGTCGGTGGTGTGCACGAAGTAGTCGGCCGGGTTGGATGAGTTCACGTCGGTCGACCAGACGTGGACGGTGCCGCCGGACAGGCCTCCGGCGACGGTGAAGTTCAGGGTCTGGGCGCTGCCGGCGTCCATCGTCTCGATGACGGTGGAGTAGTCAGAGCCGTTCGGGGACTTCAGCGAAACGTAGCTGCCGTTGTTCCGGTTGCCGCCGAGGTAGCCGCTGGAGGAGTCGAGGTACTTCCAGCCCGGGGCGGTGAACTGGCTGGTGTGCGCCATGACCCAGGTGTTCTTGCCGATCGCGTAGTGGCCGGACCAGGGCTGGGAGGCGAGAGCGAGGCCCATGGTGGGATACGGCAGGTTGGGCGTGATCGCCGCGACCACCGGCCAGTTGAGATACGCGGTCATCCGGCCGTCGATGTATCCGCGGTTGATGCCGCGGGCCATGGCGGGTGCTCCCCCGTTGTAGTCGTCCGAGCCGTTCTCGCTGGCCCACAGGGGCTTGCCGGAGGACGTGGCGGCCGACGGCACCGAGCAGTTGGCCTGGGACGAGCGGTAACCGCAGGGGTAGTGCGTGCCGATGACGCTCACCGCGGCGGCGAACGCCGAGTTGGAGTTGACGTCGTTGGCCACGGTCCAGTCCGAGTCGGCCGCGACGATCCTGACGCTGCCGTAGCCGTTGGAGTCGAGCGCGCTGCGCAGTTGCTCGTACCAGGAGACGTTGTAGCCGCGCTCGTTCCAGCCGCCGAGGTAGTCGATGGCGAGGCCGTGCTGTTTGGCGCAGCCCAGCCAGGAGACCAGGTAGTTGACCATATCGGTGGACCAGAAGTTCCCGCCGCCGATCCAGCCCGGCGCGCCCCAGGCGAGCCCGTAGAGCTTGATGCCCGGGTTGCGGGCCTTGGCCTGCTCCATGAGCCACCATTCGTAGCCCCGGTCGCAGTTCAGGTCGGAACGGGTGTGCTGGTGGCTCGGCTCGGCACCGGAGGTGGAGTTGGTGTCCCCGCCGATCTCGGCCTTGAGGATCTGCAGGGAGGCCCCGTAGCCGGGCTTGAAGAGGTAGTCGAGGATCTGGCCGCGCTGGGGCTCGGGGTAGTCGATCAGGAGTCTGCTGTTGCCGCCGCCTCCGCTGATCGCGCCGACGCCGTCGAAGGTCCGTCCGCCGGAGGCCCCGTTGATGGTGATCGAGGTAGCGGCGTGGGCCGGGGCGGCGACGGTGCCGACGAGGCCGCCGACGGCCAGGAGGAGGCCCGTGAGCACGGCGGTCGAGGCGCGCAGGCGCCGCAGCAGCCGTCCGATTGCTGACACGGTGGGTTCCTTTCGCAGGTCGGTGGGGTCCGCGTCGGGTGCGGTATCAGCGGACGACGAAGTCCTGGTTGGTGCCCGGCGCGTTCTTGCACTGCCACTGGTCCAGTTGCTGTCCCGGGGTGCTGCCGGCGCCGTAGACGTCCAGGCACAGGCCGCTGTTGCGGTTCTGGAAGGTGTACGAGCCGTCGGACTGGCGCACGGGCAGCCAGAGGGCGTTCGCGACGGGGCCGGGGGCCTGCTGCACGATGTCCGGGGTGCCGACCGACGTGGAACTACCCGCGACCGCCACGTCCTGGCCTGAGTGCTGGGCGCGCAGTTCGCCGTAGCCGTCGGAGGCCGCAACGAACAGGAACCGTTGGTTGTCCTGCCCGTTGCAGGTCCACTGGTCGAAAACGGTGCCCGCGGCGGTGGAGTTGCCGTAGACGTCCAGGCACAGGTTGTCGTCGGAGACGACGAGTTGGTGGTAGCCGTCCGGGAACCCCGTGCCGCCGGAGGAGGCCGGGGTCAGGTAGACGGCGAACGCGTCGTGCGAGCCCTGGAAGGTGAGCGGCACTGTGAGCGAGCCACCGGATGCGCTCACGTTCTGGTCGTACACGGTCTGCGGCGCACTCAGCGGGGCTTGGTCGGGGATGCGGTGCACGGTGACATGGACGTTGCCCGCGTTCGTCAGCCAGGGCACGGAGGAGAGCCCGTCGAAGGTCACGGACGCGGCGCCGGTGTACCCGTTGGAGTCGCCGACGAGCGCCACGGCGCGTTCGGCGGCGGAGTCCTCGGAGGCGGCTACGGTCGTGGAGCCGACCTGGCCGGAGGTGCCGACGAGGGTTCCCGTCATGTCGGCGTAGTCCCGCAGCGCCCACCAGTTGCCGGTCGGCTGCCAGGTGCCCCCGCTCTGGGTGAGCACGCCCGTCAGGTTCGGGGTGGTGCAGCACACCCAGTTGCCGCGCATGGCGTTGGTGTACCCGGACTGCGCGAACCGGGCGAGGTACCAGGCCGTCACCCCGGCGGTCTGCCGGTCGGCGGGCTGGTACTCGTTCGAGGACAGGGGCAGTGGGCCGATGCCCGCCGCGCCGAGGGCGTTGCGCAGGCTCTGGGCGACGGTGACGGGGTCGTCCACGTCGCCCTCGTTGTGATTGCTGATCATGTCGGGGACGGTGCCGGCTGCTTTCACGTGGGCGAGCCAGGTCTGCCACTCCCCCGGGTTGCGCTGCGGGGTGAAGGCGAGGGACGGCCCCACGATCTGCGCCCCGGGGGCGATGCGCCGGATCTCCCGGTAGGCGGTGTCCCACATCTGGAAGTACTGGGCGCTGTTGACACCCCGGGTCCAGAACACGGAGATGTCCGGCTCGTTCCAGATGTCGTAGGCGAACGTGAGCCCCGACGTCTGCAGGGCCCCCACCGTGGCGTCGATGAAGCTGATCCAGTTGGAGCAGTCGCCGTTGTCGCACGGGTATCTGGTGTTCGAGGGCTGGCCGCCGTTCGCGCCGTAGATGTCGCTGACCAGCACCTGGTACTGCGCGTGGTACGGCGGCCGGGTGAGCCGCCGGGCCTGCGCGGTGATCGAGTCGAGGTCGGCCCGGGTCGCCGGCCCGTACTGGTAGCCGTCCTTGATCCAGCCGCCGGAGAACCATCCGCCGCCGCGGAACGCGTTGATGCCCAGCGGCTGGAGGAACTGGTCGACGGGCTGGGTGCCGTCCTGGCTGATGCCGTAGAGGAACCCTTCCCCCACGCCGGTGGACGGTCCCCGGGTCGCGGCCAGGTCGACGCTCAGCGACGTGCCCGAGGCGGCCCGGCTCGGGGCCGTCGTCAGCAGCGCCAGCACGAGTGTCAGGACGATGCCGGTCACCAGGGCCGCAAGGCCGGGTCTCGCTGTCATCCTCATCCGATCCTCCTGAGTCGGGGCGGCGGCGGGATGCCGCCGCCCCGGAGTCGGGCGCGGTGGCTCACCGGGTCAGCTGAGCGTCCATTTCTGGTTGGACTGGCCGTTGCAGGTCCACAGCTGTACGGGGGTTCCGTTGGCGGTGGCGGCACCCGAGACGTCCAGGCAGAGCCCGGACTGGGCGCTGGTGACGGTGCCGTCGGTGTGGAGCGTCCACTGCTGGTTGCTCTGGCCGTTGCAGGTCCAGGTGATGACCTTCGTGCCGGGGCTGGCGCCCTGCTCGGAGGCGTCCAGGCACAGGCGACTGCCTCCGAGGGAGACGCTCAGCTCACCCGAGGCGGTCTGCGACCAGGTCTGGTTGGCACCGCCGGAGCAGTCCCGGATCTGCGTCTGGGTGCCCGGTGTCGTCGAACTGCCCGGCACCTCCAGGCACTTGCCCGCGCCCACCGCGTGCAGCGCGCCGGTGGTGCCGCCCCCGCCGCCGGACGTCCCGTACCCGGCGGCGGTGATGCCGGCCTGCACGGCGTTCTCGGTGCCGTCGGAGGGGTAACCCGCCGTCATCGCGCCCTCGAAGAACTCGCCCTGTCCCGAGACGCTGTTGTCGCCGCCGGTGCCGAGGAGGACGGAGCTGTCGACCTTCATCGGTGAGTAGCCGTTGGGAAGGGGGCCGGAGAAGGTAGTGGTCAGTCCACCGCCTGCACCGTCGCCGTACTTGAGGGTGAAGTTGCTGGTGCCGTTGTTCTTCAGCCACGCGCTGACGAACGGGTGGTGCACGCCCTGGTTGTTCGGGTCCTTGTTGGAGCCGGGGTTGGTGTGGAACATGCCGTTCTCCAGGTCGGCCTCGACCCATGGGCCGCTGCCGGTGCAGCCGCCGAACCAGCAGGCGTTGCCCCAGTAGATGGCGTTCATGGTGGCGTTGCCGGTGTCGGTGTGGGAGTTCTCGCCGCTGCCGTAGTCGAAGCAGCACCACTGGTCGGTGAAGTTCGACGAGGTCACCATGTAGATGCCTTCGGGCTGGGAGCCGGTGGCGACGCCGCTCGCGTGGTCGATGCGGTAACCGACACCGGGGGTGACCTTGACGCCGAAGACCTGGTGGCCGCCCGCGGTTACCGGCAGGGCCATGGCGTCGGCTCCCACGTCGGATCCGTTGGGGCCGGGTCCCTTCCAGTAGCCGCCCCAGGAGATCGGCAGGTCGTTGTGGCGGGTGGTCTGGTCGTAGATCTTCGTGATCGTGCACGACGTGTCGGCGCAGAACGACACCTGGGAGGCGGCGTCGGCGTACCCGCCCGGGGCGAGCAGACCGATGTCGCGGTAGGCGTGATCGGAGGACCGCTGGATCTGGTACAGCGGTCCGTCGTACGCCGCGAAGAGCGCCCTGGTCGTGGCGTGGGCCGTCACGCACGGCGTTCCGCCGGCGGCATAGATGTCGCACGGCAGCGACGCGGCGGCCGCGGGGGCCGAGTCGTGTGCGGCGATGGTGGTGCCGGTCGGCGGGGGCGTGGCGAAGGCCGGGGTGCCCCACGCGGCGAGGGCCATCGCCAGGGCGATCAGGAACGAGGCGATCGGGAACGGGGCGACCAGGAACGCGGCCGGGAAGCGCCTTCGCCGGTGGTCGGCTGTTGATCCGGGCAAGGAGTCCTCCTCCGTGGCGGTGCCGAGGGGCAGGGGGAGTCAGCCCAGCGTCCACTGCTGGCCGCTGCTCCCGTTGCAGGTCCACAGCTCGGCGAGGGTTCCGTCAGCCGTGGCCCCGCCGGTGACGTCCAGGCACAGGCCGGACTGGACGCCGGTGATCGTGCCGTTGGAGTTCAGCGTCCACTGCTGGTTGCCCTGGCCGTTGCACTGCCAGATCTCCACCTTCGTCCCTGGCGTGGTCTGGTTGTTGTATGCGTCCAGGCACATCTGTCCGCTGCCGGAGTAGACAGTGAGCTGACTCGAGGTGGAGTGCGTCCAGGTCTGGTTGGTGCCGCCGTTGCAGGTCCAGATCTCCACCTGGGTCCCGGCGGTGGTGGTGGAGTTGGGTACGTCCAGACACTTGCCCGCGCCGATCGCGTGCACCGGACCGGTCACGCTGGTGCCGCCACCGCCGCTGGTACCGCCCGAGACGAGGTACATCACCGTGCCGTGGGCCGGTACCGAGGCGCTGATGGTGCCGGAGGTCGTCGAGGACGCGCCCGACCACAGGTCGGTGAGGGTGTAGGAGGACGCCCCGGTCTTCCCGATGGCGGCCGCGGTGGTGGTGATGGTCGCCGTGGAGCCCGTCTCGTTGAACAGCGCGACCGACACGTCCCCGTTGGCGAGCGGCTTGGCCAGCACGTCCAGGCCGCCGGCGGACGACACCATGGTGCCCTGCCTGCCGAGGGAGTCCTGGTCGACCGCGATCACCCGGGAGTTGGTCAGCGTGGACAGAGTGGAGGCGCTCGCCTGGGGGATGTTGGTGCCGGCGATGAGCGGCGCGGCCATCTCCGCCCAGAGGCTGAACTCGCTGCGGTTCTCGGTCGCCGTCATCGAGCCGTTGCCGACCTCCAGCATGTCCGGGTCGTTCCAGTGGCCGGGTCCGGCGTAGGAGGCCAGCCCCACGTTGCTGTGGAAGATCGACAGCATGCTGGCGAAGGTCGGGCTGATGTCTCCCGTGGTGCGCCAGCTGTTGCCCACACCGGCGCCCCAGGTCCACACGTTCTCCTGGCCCCAGTTGCACAGGCTGTACAGGATCGGCCGGCCGGTGGCCGCGAGCGCGTCCCGCATCGCGGTGTACCGGGTCTGTGCCGGCACGCCGGTGTTGTTGCAGTTGTCGTACTTCAGGTAGTCCACGCCCCACGACGCGAACGACTGCGCGTCGGTGCTCTCGTGGCCGAGGCTGCCCGGGTATCCGGCGCAGGTCGCGGTGCCCGCGTCCTCGTAGATGCCCAGCTTCAGGCCCAGCGAGTGGACGTAGTCGGCGGTGCCCTTGATGCCGTCGGGGAACTTCGCCGGGTCCGGCACCAGGTGACCGCCGGAGTCGCGGCTGTGGGTCATCCAGCAGTCGTCGATGTTGACGTACGAATAGCCCGCCGCCTGCATGCCGTTGGTGTGCATCGCCTGGGCGGTGGACTTGATCAGCGCCTCGGATACGTCGCAGCCGTAGGCGTTCCAGTCGTTGAAGCCCATCTGCGGGGTCGGCGCGAGTCCGTTGCCGAGGGCGGCTGCGGGTGATGCCGCACCGAAGGCGATCAGGGGCGCGGCCACCGCGAGCAGCACGGCGGAGAGGGTGAGCGCCAGGGTTCTGCGCAGGGATGGCAGCAGGGACAGCGGATTGGTCGTGGGCATGGGGCATCTACTCCTGGACCGGTCGGGGAAACTGACGGGCGTTCAGCGATAGTCGGCGGCGGTGACGTTGGCCTGCACCGCGTTGTCGGTCGCGTCGGAGGGATAGCCTGCGACGACGGCTCCCTCGTAGAAGGTGCCGGCGCTCAGGTTGGCGCCGCCGCCGGGCTTGCAGCAGTCGCCGCCGCTGCCCAGGACGATGGCCCCTTGTTTCCTCATGGGGCTGTAGCCGCCGGGCAGCGCGCCGTCCCACAGGGTGGTCAGGCCGCCCGACTGGGCGTTGCCACCCTTGAGGGCGAACCTGGTGGTGCCGTTGTTCTTCAGCATCGCCGTGACGAACTTGCCGGCGAACGCCCGCTGGTTGGGGTTCCAGGACGTGCTGCCGCCTGGGTACAGCCCCCATTCGAGGTCGGCCTGCACCCAGGGACCGGTTCCCGAACAGCCGCCGAACCAGCACTCGGTGCCGAAGTTGATCGCGTCCATCGCCCCGGCCGCGTCGGCTTTCCTGGTCGTCTCGCTGTTGCCGTAGTCGAAGCAGCAGCCGCCGTTGACGTGGGTGCCGCTGGTCACCATGTACGCCCCCTCGGGTGCCGCACCGGTCGGCACGCCCGTCAGGTGGCCGTCCCGCCAATAGCTGTTCCCGGGGTTGATGTACAGCGAGTACGCCTTGGTGCCCCCGGCGGTCAGCGACTCGGACGTCGCCTTCGCGGGGCTGCTCTGACTCGATCCCGGGACCTGGGCCGAGCCCTGGTACCACAGGTCGTTTCCGTGTCCTGACTGGTCGCGGACGACCGTGATCACGCAACTGGTGCCCGCGCAGAAGGCGTCCTGGGCCGCGGCGTCGGCGAAGCCGCCGGGTGCCTGCACGCCGATGTCCCGGGTCGCGCTGTCCGAGGCTCGCCTCACCTGGTACAGAGGGCCGTTGTACGAGCGGTACAGGGCACGCACCGTGCTGTGCGCGGCGACGCACGGGGTAGCGCCTGCGGCGTAGATGTCGCACGGACCGGACCCCTGGGACGCCGAACTCACCGGAGGTGCCCCCGACGCCGGCGCCGAATATGTCGGCCCGGTCGCCAGTAACACGGCCAGCAGTCCCGTCACCATCACGGCGGCCGCCGCGGACAGACGGGACGCATGAGCGGTGGGGCGGCAGGGCGGAGCGGATGGAGGCTGCATTCTGTGTCCTCGCATGGGCGGGGGAAGGGGACGGTGAGTGCCGTGCCTGTCCGAGAAGGTGCGCAAGGGGTGTCGACCGCTCCCGTCAGCGTGCCCGAGAGCACTCACAGGGAACACCCATACATCCCATGTCGGATAGTGATCCCACAGGCTCAATTCCCTGTCAATAGAAGGCACTTGACCATTCACCGCTTGATACATCCCATGTCTGGCTCATGATGGGACCGTATGAGGGCATGCCTGAACCCACGCCCGGCGACCGCTGCGGTACCGAGCGCGGGTTGTCTCCTTCCGGCCTACCTCGCGCCGATCACCTCACCCGAGATTCCAGTGCTGATGGGCGCCGCCGTTGGCGTCCCACACCTGGACGGGACTTCCGTTGGCGGTCTGTCCTGCGGGCACTTCCAGCGCCCTGCCGGAGGCGACGTTGGTCAGGGTGTACGAGCCGTCGCCGTTCCGGCTCGCCCTCCAGTGCTGGTTGGCACCGCCGTTGGCGTCCCAGATCTCCATCCGTGTGCCGTTGCCCGTCTGACCGCCCGGCTCGTCGAGAACCCGCCCGCTGCCGACATTCGTCAGCGTGAACGAACCGTCGGTGTTCTGGCTCGCCCGCCACTGCTGGTTCGCGGCGCCGTTGGCGTCCCAGACCTGCACGGTCGTGCCGTTGGCCGTCTGCCCGCCCGGCACGTCCAGCGCCCGGCCCGCGGCAAGGTCGGTCAAGGAGTACACCGTCCCCGGAACGATGCCACCCGGGTTGCCGCCCCCACCGCCGCCCAGGGCGCTCAGGACCGAGCCGTAGGCCGGCTTCTTGTTGCCTCCGCCGTCGAACAGCAGGGGGCTGTCCCCGCTCCGCCAGGAGTCGCTGTCCCGGATGCCCCAGACGGTGATGCCGGTGCAGCGGGCCACGTTCATACAGGCTTTGACGGTGTTCGCGTACGCCGTGGGCGGTGCCTGCGCGATGTCCAGTTCGGTGATCTGTACGTCGACGCCGAGCGCGGCGAAGTTCGACAGGGTGGTCTGGAAGCTCGACGGCGGGCCGCCGGTGCCGAAGTGGGACTGGAAGCCGACGCAGTCGATGGGCACGCCACGGGACTTGAAGTCACGCACCATGGCGTAGACACCCTGAGTCTTGGCGTCCGACCAGTTCTCGATGTTGTAGTCGTTGTAGCAGAGCTTGGCCGACGGGTCGGCGGCCCGGGCGGTGCGGAAGGCCCCTTCGATGAAGCCGTTGCCCAGCACGTTCTGGAACACCGAGCTGCGGTGCTGGCTGCTGCCGTCCGCGAACGCCTCGTTGACCACGTCCCAGGCGTAGATCTTGCCCTTGAAGTGGGTCATCTCGGTGGTGATGTGGTTGTCCATCACCGTGCGCAGGGTGTTCGCGTCGGTGATGGAACCGACCCAGCCGGGCAGTTGGGAGTGCCAGACGAGGGTGTGGCCGCGCAACCGCTGTCCGTGGGCGGTGGCATGGTTGACGATCTGGTCGGCCGGGCCGAAGTTGAAGTTGCCGCGGGAGGTTTCGGTGGTGTCCCACTTCATCTCGTTCTCGGGCGTGATCATGTTGAACTCGCGGTCCAGGATCCCCGAGTAGGTCGCGTCACCGAGCTTCCCGGCGGCCACGGCCGTGCCGAAGTAGCGGCCGCTGTCGGCCGCTGCCGCGCCCAGCGTGCCGGAGGCTGCGTGCGCGGCGGGGTTGGCAGGGCCGGCCAGAGCCAGTGCCGTGCCGGCTGTCAGTACGGCTGCCAGGGCCAGGATCTTGCGCGGACGGGGCTCTTCGTTGAGCCAGGACATGAGGAATCGGCCTCCTTGCGTGGGGGTGGTACCGGACGGTGTCGGTGCCCCGGCCGGTTAGGGCGACTGGGCCTAGATGACGGGCAGCGCGGTCCACTGCTGGTTGGCGCCGCCGTTGCAGTCCCACAGGACCAGTTGCGTTCCGTCGGTGGTGGACGAGCCGGGGTCGTCGAGGCAGCGGCCGGAAGCAGGGTTGCGGTAGCCGCCGTTGTACGCCTGCCATTGCTGGTTGCCGCCGCCGTTGCAGTCCCAGATCTCGATCTTCGTGCCGTTGGCGGTACCGCGGCCCGTTGCGTCGAGGCACTTGCCGAGCGCCCGCAGGGTGCCGTCGGAGAGCGCGGACCACCGCTGTCCGGTGGAGCCGTTGCATGCCGCGATGTCCGCGGCGGTCCCGTTGACGGTGTTGCCGTTGTCGACGTCGAGGCACTTGCCCGCGATGCCGGAGCGCACCTCACCGCCCGCCGATGCCGGCGGCCTGATCCAGCCGGCCGCGTCCGCAGCCTGGACCCCGGCGTTGAAGGCGTCCGCCATCTTGCGGAAGCCGTTGTCGTTGGGGTGCAGTGCGTCGGAGAGATCCGCGGTGGTCAGAGCGTTCATGTCCACCAGGCGTACGTGTTTGCCGGCGGCCTGCTCGGCCTGCACGATTCCGGGGAGCTTGGCGTTGAACGCGGGACGGACGGCCTCCTCGGTACCGCTGGTGGAGACGATCACGGTGCCGACGAGGACGGTCGCGTCGGGGGCGTCTCGGGTGATCTGGTCGATGAGCGCGCGGAGCCGGTCGGGGGCTGTCGGGACCTGGTAGCCGCCGTTCAGGTCATTGGTGCCGATCTCCAGGGTGACCACGTTGGGGCGGTAACCAGCCAGCACGGCGTCGGCGATGCCGGCGATCTGGTCGATCCGCCAGCCGGAGTGGCCTTCGTTGTCCGGGTCGGACATGGTGCCGTTGCGGCCCGAGCCGACGAAGTCCAGAGCATGCCCCTCGGCCGACAGCTGGTCCGCCAGGAAACCGCGGTAGCTGTTCCCGGACGGGCTGCCAACACCCCAGGTGATCGAGTCGCCCAACGGCATCAGCCGCAGGGGGGCGGGCGCGGCGGCGGCGCCTTCGGCGGAGGGCTGCGCTCCGGTGACGGTGGCGGATGCCGCGGGTGTTGCCGCGCCGATGGCGAGCGCTGCCGTCAGCGCGGCGGCAAGGGATACCAAGCACTTCTTCATGAGCGTTCCTCACTGGTGCGGGACAGTGGGTGGGGAGAACGAGCACACGAATCGAGCGGTCAGCGGGGATCAAGTCCCGGTGGGTGCCGGCTGCGCTCCCGCAGGACCATGGGTGCACCTGTCGGCCGGGCTGCGGGCGCCGCCGTAGACGCCCAGGCTCTTGCGGCCTCCGTAGCGGGAGCCGAAGACCAGCGGCACGGACGACCAGTAGGTCCCACCGGACGGACCACGGCGTCCGAATCGGCCGACAGCCGGTGCGCGGGGCCGCGCCTGGTCGATCCCGGCGACCGGCTGCTCGGCGGTGACGTTCCGCCAGGCGCTACACCCAGGGCCCACCCGGGGGCCGGTGTCCGCATCCCGTGACGAGTGGCCCGCGGCCGGTGGTGGGCCGGCCGCAGACCGGAGCCCTTCAGATCAGTTGAGGCTCCAACGCTGGTTGGAGCCGCCGTTGCACGGCCAGAGTTCTGCCAAGGCGCCGTTGGCAGTGGAAGCGCCGGTGACGTCGAGGCACAGCCCGGACTGGACACCGGTGACGGTACCGTCCGCGTTCACCTGCCACTGCTGGTTGGCACCCCCGTTGCACGGCCAGGTCACCACCTTGGTGCCGGCGGACGTCTGGTTGTCGTACGCGTCCAGACACATCTGGCTGCTGCCGCTGTAGACGGTCAGCTGGCCCGAGGAGGTGCGGGTCCACGTCTGGTTGGCGGCGCCGCTGCAGTCCCAGATCTGCAGTTGTGTACCGGCCGTGGTGGAGGAGTTCGGCACGTCCAGGCATTTGCCTGCTCCCACCGCGTGCAGTGCGCCGGTACTCGTTCCGCCCCCTGCGGAGTTGCCGTACCCGACCGCGGTGATGTTGGCCTGGACCGCGTTCTCGGTGGCGTCCGACGGGTAGCCAGACGTCATCACGCCTTCGTAGAAGGTGCCTTGGGCACCCTTGCTGTTGTCGCCGCCCGTGCCCAGGATGATGGCGCCCTGCTTGCGCATCGGGTTGTATCCCGAAACGTTGGGACGTACTCCGTCGTAGAACGTGGACAGGCCGCCTGACTGCGCGTTGCCACCACGGACCGCCCAGTGGTTCGGGCCACCCTTGATGATGGCGGTCGTGTAGCGGTAGTTGATAGTGGGGTCGTTGGCGTTGTAGTGCTGGTTCACCCCGGAGAAGAGCCCGTTCTCCAGGTCGGCCATGATCCACGGACCGTTGCCCGAACCGTAGCCCCACACCTTGATGTTGCCGAAGTAGATGGCCTCCATCGTGCCGTTGCCGTCGTCGTTGCTGTCCGTCTCGGCGTTGCCGTAGTCGAAGCAGCAGCCGCCGTTGTAGTGCGTGCCGTCGAAGATCGCGTACATGCCCTCGGCGTTGTCCCCGGTGGCGATCCCGTTCGTGTGGTTGTTCCGGTAACCCGTACCGGGTGCCACGAAGACGCCGTAGGCCTTGTGTCCGCCCACCGTGGTGGGCGCGGCGGTTGCGTTCGCGAGGTTGTCGGGGCCGCCCGCCGCACCGCCGCCGGGTGCCTGGGTGAGGTTGTTGCTGCGGCCGGACTGGTCGTAGATGACCGTGATCAGGCAGGACGTCCCCGAGCAGAACGAGTCCTGGGCGGCGGCGTCGGCGTACCCGCCCGCGCTCAAAACCCCGATGTCACGGGTGGAGTTGTCGGAGGCGCGCCGGACCTGGTACAGCGGCCCGTTGTACGAGGCGTACAGCGCTCGTGTGGTGCTGTGCGCCGCCACACAGGGCGTGCCGCCTGCCGCGTAGATGTCACAGGGTCCGGACGTGGCGGCCCGAGCTGTGCCGGCCGTGGCCGTCGCGCCGGCGAGAGCGCCGACGACGAGCGCGGCTGCGGACCCCGCCCGGGCGAACGTCTTCCACCGGGAACGGGCCGAGCCCGCCGACGGAGGGAGATGTGTCCGAGGCGACGCGTTTCGGGGCGTGCCGCGGTGGCGTACCGCCGCGAGTAACCGCTCGACGCTGTCGCGCCTGGGCAGCAGACGGCGTCTTGTACGTGTGGTTCCCATCTGGACTCCCTACCGTGCCGGTGCAACCCGGTCGGGTTGCGGTGGTGGCGGTGACACATGCCGAAGCACCTCAACATGCCGTTGTGCGGTGGGATTGCCGGGACACATCGGGGATGACGGCGTGAAAGGTCTCGCAGGGTGGCAAGGGTGGGGAGACCCTTCCTGCGGTGCTTGGTGCGGAATCGATTCGACTGCTGATTGCCGCGGTTCGCAAGCTCTTGGGAAGCACGAAAAGTTGCGATGGAACGGGCCCGGACCGCGGCCCGACCTCCTGCCGCCATGGCGCTGGGGCCCCGCGAGTGCCGCCGACGGCCGGCCACCGAACCTACGGATGACCCCTTATCAGGTCACTGAACAGGGATGTCTCCGACTGCACCCGGATGACGGAGCACCGGAGCGAAGGCCACCCGCCGAAGCAGATCCCCCTGGACGAGGATGGGCACCGTTTGCGCTTCGCAGTACGCGACTGGCCTGCGCAACGCCGGACGTAACCTCCCGTCGAACCGCTTGCGTCGAATCGGTTCGCCCGGAGCTCGTAACGTCGTGAGACGGGAAACGGGCCCGCACCCCCACCCCGATGAAGGGGAGATCGCACTTTCTGCCGCTGTCCGAAACTGTGCGACTTCTCCGTCGTCTGTTGCTGGGCCGCCGCGCATTTCAACGGTCAGCCACAGGCTCCGTGCGACATAAACATCTTCCGGGACCACCCGAGGTGCATCCCGGCGAGCCGTCCGCCCGTCGCGTGGGATGTGCGGCCTCGGCTGTCGCCATCTTCAGGGGGCCACCGGACATGTACTCGTGCGATGCCTGCCGCGCGGTATCAGGATGCGCGCGTCTCCTGCTCGCCGTCGATGCGTACGCGGCGGCAGCGCGGCTGGATCTCGCGCCTCCCCACCAGCAAGCAAGGACACGTCAAGCGCTGAGAGGGGTGAGGTGGTGGAGGTACTCAGAGGGGCCGGCCGTCGGCCCTCGACAAGGTCGTGCTGGGCAGCGTCCGCTACTCAAGTCCACCGAGACGGCGGGCATCCTTGATCTCGCGGAGCCTGGCAGCCGTCATCGGGGTCCACTCCCTCATCTGGCCAGCGGTATGGAGGGCGGCCCCAACCTCGCTGAGCTTCGCGGATGACAACACGCCCGCTCGCTCGATCAGGTCGTCCCGGGCGACAGTCGTCAGCCACGTGCAAGGAGTAAAGCCTGGGCGCTGGAACGCGAACCGCAACACGCCTTCGAAGGGCAGCCCTTCCCGGGCACCGATCGCCACCTCAACGCCCAGGTCGCTGATGTCGACGCCCGCCGGAGCAACGACCTGCATGACCTTGAAGCCGGATGACTCGTCGTCCGACAACAGCACAACCGGGCGTCGCTCGTCGAAGTCGACCCACCAGACTTCCCCGCGTTGCATGTGTCCTCCTGGTACGAGTCGGCGGGCGGATGCTGCATGCCCGAGCGGGACACCGGATGCGGCCCCGTCTCCGCACGTCGTGACCAAGGGGGTGGTGAAGACGGGTACGGCCACCGGTGGTCATCAGCGTGTGAAGACTGAAAATCATGCGGTATCCGGGGGTCACAGCGTAGACCGTGCCCACCGACGGGAGGCGTTCGAGGTCGTGATGCGCCGGATATCAGGCCGGTTCGCGCTGAAGAGCAATGCCTCCGATCCGACGCTGATCTCCACCCAGGACTCGTCCACGCTGCCCGGGATGGGTGATGCCAGATCGAACAGCACGGACCAGCGGCCCATCTCGAGGTAGGCGGCTCCGTCGTCGGTCAGGTGAAGGCGGCGCCGCATGGTCACTCGGTTGGCTTCCTGCCGCAGTTCCGGCTCGGTGACAGCGGCAGCGGCAGGCCGGGTGTTCTGACCCCAGTGGATGTCCTCGTCGACGGTCCATTCGATGAGGTGCCGGCCGTCGGCTTCCTGCGGGGTCTGCGGCAGTCTCTCTGTGCGGACGAACATCACCTCATCATCCGTGACGTCACGTCCCGGGACCGCGGAGTTGTTAGGTGACCGAGGGGAAGCGGCGGTGAGCCAGTCCCGGTGGGCGCCCGCGAGGTCGTCGTAGCGGCGTGTGCCGCATTCGATGCAGGAGATCAGGGCCGGCCGGACGCCGAAGTGCTCGGCGACGGTGGTCAGGGTGATGTTCTTGGCCTGGCGTGCCGACCGCAGGTCGGAGATGTCCGGGACGCTGACCAGTGTGGTGAGGTAGCGGAAGATCTAGCGGGCGGTCGAGCACTTGAGGAGGCGGATGATCTCCTCCTTCGTGCGTACGGCGACGGTCTGCCGGGCGACACAGTCGCGGGTGCGTGCGTCGCTGGCATGCGGACGAGAGCGATGCGGGAAAGGGCGGCGTTGGCTCCACGGTCACCGCCGCGGGAATTCGGCCGGGGTGCCGCAGCAACAGCCGCGCCAGACAGTACGGTGGGTCTGACGGCCCCCGGCGCGGCGGCGGCCTATTTGGTCCGGCGGCTCACTTCGTTTCCCCTGCGGCGCGGTCCCAGGTGGCGTCGCGCGGCAGGCGCAGTCCGTTGAGACCGTCGATGACGTACTGGGCCTCAAGTTCCAGTCGAGGTACGCGTACCCACCTCGTCATCGGCGCTCCGCAATGAGCAAGGAAAGTAGCGACAAGTGTTAACGCCCAGGAGCAGCCACCGAGTCACCTCTCACCGGTGTTATTGACGGTGCTGGTCATGATGTGGCGGGTGCGTTCGCGCAACAACTGATGTGTGCGGTCGTGGTGGTTACGGGGGTGCCATGCCATGCCGATGGTCAGGTGCGGAAGTGTCAGAGGGATTGGGAAGGTTCGCAGGTCGAGCGTGTCCAACATCGGCCGTGCCAGCCCTGCCGGTGCCACGCTGACGACATCGGTCTGACGAGCCAGGAACAGTGCGGTCGCGACACTGGGGACTACGGCGACCACGCGGCGACTCAGGCCCAGCTCGGCGAGCTGTTCGTCGATCGGGCCGTGGGCTCGGCCTCGCCGCGACACGACGATGTGATCGGCCTCAGCGAAGTGTCGCGGTGTGACTGTCTTCTCCTCCGCCAGTGGATGGTCCGGCCGTACGACGCCGATCAGAGTCTCCGTGAGGAGTGTCTCCGAGTGGATCTCAGGATCATGTGGGCGCACAATCCCGATCTCCACATCGACCAGCCCTTCGCGGAGGGCCGGGGTGTCCTCGATGGCCTCCGGCCGCAAGCGCAGCGAGATGCCGGGCGCCTGGGCCCGTAGATCATCGAGGAGGGGCGGGATGAAGGTGGTGGAGAGCATGTCGTTGACCTGTAGGTCGAACGTGCACACAGCGGTGCTGGGATCGGCGGTGCTGGACGGTCCGAACAGCGCTCGTGCCCGGAGGGCGACCGCGTGGACCTCTCCGCGCAGTTCCAGCGCGCGGGGTGTGGGTACGAGGTTACGCCCGGCACGTACAAGGAGCGGGTCGCCGAACGCGCGGCGCAACCGGGTCAGGGTTCGACTCATTGCAGGTGGCGAGGTGTGCAGGCGTTCCGCGGCCTTCGTCACGCTGTTTTCGGCGAGGAGCGCGTCCAACGCCTCGATCAAGCTCAGAGAGGGGTGGTCCATTCCTGGATTATCACTGTCGAAACGTCTCTCCATGACGACGACTACCTCAGCCTGAGCCGCGACCACTGCGGGCAAGCGATCACACGCACAGAAGTCCCCGACCGGGAGCATTGCTCGGCAGAGTCGAGCAGCGGGAACGGGACCGACAAGGGCACTCGTCCGACCGCATCACCGCCGCACACGCCCCTGCCGATCGCAAAACACCGCAGGCGACTGACCCGCGGGATACATCGCCAAGACCGACTGCCCGACACCTGCCGCGCCATCGCCGGCCTCGTCTCCGACCGCGCCGCCAGCATCTGAAGGTCGCCGTGAGCAGCGCCAACACACCTCACCCGCGTTCACACACCAACTCGCTGGTTGCCAAGGGCGCATGGACGGTCATGGGACATCCCCTCCAGGGATGGTCGGCGACCATGATGTTCGACTGTGCACCGTGATGCGAGGGGACGGCTGTGAGTCACCAGTTCGTCAGGTTCAGAGGTTGATGGTGAGGGTGGGTGACAACGCCCGTGAGACGCAGCAGTACATACGGCCCGAAGGTGGGCCGATGTTGTCGCGGTGTTCCGGCTCCCCGTCGACGAGCATGATCTCGCAGCTGCCGCAGAGGCCCTCACGGCACCCGGACGGTATGCGGAATCCCGCGTAGTTCAACACGTCCAGCATGGAGTCCTCAGCACCGACCTGGACGGTCCGTGCTGATCGGGCGCAGTGCACCTCAAAGGGCGCGTTGGGCGCGAACTCCCTGACGGCCGGCTGGAAACGCTCAAATCGCAGCCGCTCAGCTGGGAAGACTGTCGCGACCTCTTCGAGCATCGTCGTCGGGCCGCAGCAGTACACGAGCGCCTCAGGACCCAATGCCGCCGCTTCCGTGGCAAGGTCGGGCCTGCCTTGCGTATCGCTGGTGTGGATGCGCAACCGGCTCCCGTGCGCGGCTCGCAGGTCGTCGACGAACGGCATGGTGGACAGGGACCTGCCCGCGTACAGGAGCTTCGCCGTGGCTCCCATCTCGACCGCTGCCGTCAGCATCGGCAGGAGGGGGGTGATGCCGATCCCGCCGGCGATAAACAGGTACTCCGGCGCGGACAGCAGGGGAAAGTTGTTGCGGGGCACCGAGACGTCGAGAGTGTGGCCGCTATTGAGGAACAGGTGGATGTACTCGGAGCCGCCTCGGCTGAGCCGGTCGTGACGGACGGCGACACGATAGGTGTCGCGGTCGGTTGGGTCCCCGCACAACGAGTACTGCCGGGTCAGCCAGTTGGGCAGGGCCAGGTCGATGTGGGCGCCCGGTTCCCACGAGGCCAACGGGCCGTCAATGCCGCGCAGGAGGAGTGAGACCACTCCTTCTGCGACCGGCTCCACCCTTTCGAGTAGCGTTCGTTGCATGGTGGGCCGCCTCAGTACAGATGCCGGTAGTCGTTTTTGAGCATTTCGTCCAGCACCGTCGGATCGGCGTCGACGCCCATCTGGTCGCGGGCGATCTCACCCATCGACGGCAGTTCCTCGGCCAGGGCTTGAGCGGCTGGATCCCAAAGCCGGGAGCGGATCAGCGCACGTCCGCAGTGGAAGAAGGCCTCGATCACGTCTACGACGATCGCCAGCGCGGCGTCTTTCCCCTCGGTCCGCATCCGGGCAAGCACGTCGGGTTCGTCGGTGGGGTAGGCACGGCCGTTGATGCGAAGCACCTCCCGCATTCCGGGGACGACGAACATCAGCCCAATCCCGTCGTTCCCCGCGAGGTTGCGGAACGAGTCGGCGAGGTTGTTGCCTGGCCGGTCGGGAATGGCAAGCGTGCGCTCGTCGAGGACTTTCACGAATCCCGGATAGTCGCCGCGCGGCGAGCTGTCGGGTAGCCCCGTGGCGTCCGATGTCGCCATGGACAGGAAGGGCGAATGGGCGATGAAACGGCGGCAGTGTTGGTCGAGACGGTCGTGTATCTTGCGTTTGATCAAGTCTTCTGGTTCTCCGATCCGCGCGCGGACTTCCGCATAGGAGATCCGGCGCGGGCGGATGCCGGGGGCCGCATGGCCGAGTGTGATGTGTCGGTCGTGAGCAATCATTCGGGATGCTTCCTGTTCGGCTTTTCTAAATACCGCAGCCGTGACTCGGATTTGTCGGCGACGTCGAGTGGGCGTGTCAACGTGGTGTCCTTCACCTAGGTGAGCGTCCACCCCAGGGGGCAGCCCTGAGGAACTAAAAGCGCACGTCGAGGGGCATGCTCAGCTCCGCATTCCAGCCCCTGATCATCAGGATCGAACTCCAGGGTCTCGAGCAGCGGCCCGGCTGGATCGTGGAGGTACATCTCTCGGGCGAGCCGAGACTTCACACCTACTCACCGATGCCGAGATCATCGAATATCACAGCGCGTTCGACCAAAGTCTGAGCAAGGCCCCTGCGACGCGGATCTTTTGCGCGCACACACCGATCTCCCTCTCCAACCCGGCAGGGCCCAGCGCAAGCGCCCCGTCGACCTTCCCGCGATGCCGCCGCAGATCAGGACCGCACACAGCACCATCCGCACCTGGCTGTGCGGTCGAACAAGCACGTGCCTTCGACCTTAGAGAAGTGGAGCCGATTCACACCAGTGCAATCTTGATACAGACTCATTCCGACTCTGATAATCCAAGGAGCGTCGCGTCTACCTAAATCCACCCAAGGCGCTGGAGGGGCGGGACCCGCACTCCGAGCGACGTGCGCCGCGACGTCCCTCCGCTGCCGATATACGCCAGGCAAGGCGCCTTGAAATGCATCGCTAGGATTTCGCCGCCTTCGCCCTGCGCCTCTGCTCAGTGTCTTTTCCGGAGATCGCGAGCGCGTCGATGCATGAAAGCAGGGCCTCTTGGTGGTTCAGGGGCGCGATCCCAACCGAGTGGGACGTCTCGCCGACTCACAGTGGACTATCGGGAACCGGCTGCACTCAATCCGCGGCACCGCCTTTCACAAGGGGCACCTCAAAGATCCGCACCGGTCGAGGGCAGGAGAACATAACAACCCTGCGCAAACAGGCACATCAACGCGCTCCGGAAGGACGGCCACACCAACATCCCGGCTGCCGTCTGCCACGTCTCCCGCGCCAGCATGAGAAGGCACCGCAGGCGAAGAAGCACCGAAACATCCAACGACCCGAAAACTCATGCAGCCCGCCTTACGTGCCGCACATGCGGCGGCGCCCCTTCCCAAGCCTGCCCGGGATCTCCCGAGAGTGCGGTTGGCCATGAAGGCTCACTCGTACGCAACGGACCGCGCGAGGTACAGGTCAAGGGCGTAGCGGAGGCCGGTATGGCCCAGTAACCGCACCGACCTGCGCACCGCCGACGCCGAGGTCGTCGTCGAGGAGGTCGTCATCGACGGACAACTCACCTCCAGCTGCGGCCCCCGACGACTCCCGGCCTTCTGCGCGACCGTCGCCGAACGGTTCGCCAAAACCCCGCAGCCCTCCTAAGAGCTCGTAACACGATCTTGTAGAGGTGTCCTGGTCAGGCGTGACCGATGTGATGATTCAGCCGTTCGTGATGTGTGAGCACTCGGCCGTGGATCGTGGACGACGACTTGTGGGCGTTGGTCGAGCCGTTGCTGCCGCCCTGGCCGCAGAAGACGCCGGGCCCGCGGCCGGTGGACGACCGGCTGTGTCTGCAGGGGATCCTGTACGTGCTCCACAACGACATAGCCTGGCAACTCCTTCCGCTGGAGCTGGGCTTCGGCTCGGGTCAGACCTGCCGGCGCAGGCTGGAGCGGTGGCAGCAGGCCGGGGTCTTCGACCAGCTGCACCGCATTCTGCTGGCCGAACTGAACGCGGCAGGCGAACTCGACTGGTCCCGCGCGTGCGTGGACGGCTCCCACATCCGCGCGAAAAAGGGGAGCCGACACCGGTCCGTCCCCGGTCGACCGGCGGAAGACAGGCAGCAAACACCATCTGATCTGCGACGGACGCGGCACCCCGCTCAAGGGCATCACCACCGCTGCCAACGTCAACGACGTCACCCAGACCCTCGCTCTCGTCGACAGTGTCCCGCCCGTGGCCGGACGGCCCGGCCGTCCGCGCCGGCGCCCGGACTCTCTCCTCGGCGACAAGGGCTACGACTCCAACCCCAACAGGCACGAGCTGCGCAAACGGCGGATCCTGCCGGTCATCTCGCGCAAGGGCGCCCCGAACATCAAGGGCCTGGGCAAACTCCGCTACGTCGTCGAGCAGACCTTCGCCCTGCTTCATCAGTTCAAGCGCCTCGCTGTCCGCTGGGAACGCCGAACCGAACTCCACGACGCCTTCATCTCGCTGGCCTGCAGCCTCATCTGCTGGAGACGCCTCAAGAAGGCCCGACCATGATCGTGTTACGAGCTCTAAGGTCCTGACATCGATGGCGTATCTACTCCATGGTGGCGGCGAGCACGCCGTCCGACTTGCCCACGCCGCAGACCGCCCGGGGCTGGGCTGAGAACCAAAAGGAAAGGACACATCATGACCCGTGACGTGAGCGTCGCACTGCTGGTACGCATCGAAGCTATACCAGGACGGGAGCAGGACGTTGCCGACTTCCTGCGCCAGGGGCTCTCGCTCGTCCAGCAGGAGCCCGAGACCGTACGCTGGTTCGGCATTCGCTTCGGACCCTCCTCGTTCGGCGTCTTTGACGCCTTCCCGGACGAGTCCGGCCGCCAAGCACACCTCAACGGCAAGGTTGCGCAAGCCCTTCAGAAGAACACCGGCACGCTGTTCGAGCAGCCCACCATCGAGCAGATCGAAGTGCTCGTCGAGAACGGGCCGGAGTGAGTTCCGGACCTGAATTCGACCCCATCTCGACGGGCCCGTAGCGCAGTACGCACAGCACAGCTTGCAACTCGGCCTGGACTGCGAGTCCGGCACGGATCTCTCCCATGTGGTCGTGCTCCGCGCGAACGGCGATGCGTAGCTGCTCGGCGATCGCTTGACTGTCGAGTCCCTCCGCCAGCAGCGCCAAGTTGAGTGCTCGAATCGGCGCTGTCGGGGCGTAGGGCGGGGTCCTTGGCCAGAAGGCGGCCGACCAGCCGCTCCACCACGACGGGAGCGTCCGGGTGCATGGTGCGCAGCAGAGCGGGCGGCTCTTTGAGGTACTGGTTGATCGGTTGCCAGGACATGCCGGTGAAGGGCCGGTGACCGCTTCGAAGGGCACGCATCGGAGCGCCTACAGGCCGGAGCGGTGGTCCACAATGCCCCGGGCAGCACGGGGGCGCCTTCTAGGCCCGGGTACCGATCAGGACGCCGGTGGCAAGCGCCCCGCCAGAAGTGCCGCAGATGTGGCCCGGCCGCGCGGGATCTCAACGCCGTACGCCCGGCTGGGAGTTACCCAGCCGGGCGTCGGCGGTCAGGGACGTCGGGTACGGAACCGGCGCGACACGCCGGCCGGACTTCGTGGCCCCCGAGCGGGAGTGCCTAGCACTCCGGCAGGACCTGCTGGTCGTGGTGCCAGCCCCAGGAGTCGAGGTTCACGTCGCTGACGTACACGCCCCCGTTGCCGGTGTCGTCATCGGTCAGCAACCAGATGTCGTCGTAGTGACCGTTGTTGGAGTACCAGGTGCCGTGGACCCAGCAGTAGAAGTAGCTGGTGCCGGCGTACAAGGTGCCCGCGTGCGACGAGGTGTACGGGTCGGGAGTCCAGTGGGTCCACTGGTCGATGACGGTGGTCAGGTTGTAGGTGGAGGCGGATGCGGGCGTGTGCGGCGCCTTCGGTGCCGCCACCGCTTGAGAGCCGGAGGCCAGGAGTCCCGCCGTGGCCAGAACCGCGAGCACAGCGGATGTGAAAGGACGTGGACGCATGAATTTTCTCCCCTTGTGTGTGCCGCCGGGTGGTGCCGTGGCGGCCGTTCGCACCGGGTGGTCGATCCCGGTGAACTCAGCACGGGTCCCGTCAGGAGGGACCGCGTGACGTTCTCGAAGCCTGTCGGAACGTGCCGCCAGGCCGAGCAAGTACGTGAGCAGGTACGTGAGTGATCCGGGCGGTGCGTGGGTGGCTCGTCAGCACTGGGCGCCGGGTGGCAGGCCTGCGTACTTGCCGCCTTCGAAGTAGACGGCGCTGACATAGCCGTCGGCGAAGACGATCCAGATGTTGCTGGTGATCCCGCGGGCGTACACCGTCTCACCCAAGACCCAGCAGTAGGCCTCGTATGCCCTGCCCCCGATGAGCGTGGCCACGTAAGTGCCTTTGTTCCGGGGGAGGTTGACGACGTCGGCGTCCTCGTACGGCGTGACGGCGTACCCTGCCGCGACGCTCGTCGGCAGCGGCGCTGTCGCGGTCACCGGCCCGGCGATTGTGGCCGTCTGGGCATGGCCGACGCCGGTGGTGGCGGCGAGCAGGCCCGCTGTGGCGAAGAGGCCGACGAGTGCGGAGCGTACAGCGTGCTTGTTCATCAACTTCCCTTCCGGTGCTCGCAGGCATCGGGCCGGCTCCGACCCGCCCGGGCACTGGGCCGGGGCTTCGTGCGGTGCGCGTGCAAGTGCAAGTACGTGGTCAAGTCCGGTGTGCCTGCCGGCGCCCTGGTGTGAGCGTGGACGACGCGGAGTCCGGAACGGCTTACGGATTTGGCCCACGGTCGGGCAGGTCCTGGTCTTCCGCACCGACCAATGGAACACTTGTACGAAGTAGCAAACGTGGCGAAGGAGCATGAAAGTGATCGAACCTATCAGCGACTCCGGCGCGGACACGAGCGGTCCGACCGCATCCCTGATGCAGACCCTCAGTCGGCACGCATGTCCACGGCCTCTCGTCGATGTCGGTCCGTCCACGCGTAGCAAGGCACGCGCGCCTTCTCCAGCGAGCTGTGCACGACGAATCCCCCCTGCGGAACCGTGCTGTGCCTCGCTCATTGACGACCGTAGGCGCACGCCGCGATGCAAGGGCACCATCGCGCGCACCATGGGTCACCAGTTCGCGCACCGTGCGCCTCGCGGGAGTCAGGGGCTTGTTCCCTCGGGGGCCGGGGGTGGACGGGCATGACACACCGTGAGGATTCCGGTTCCCGCTCGGCCCGATTACGAGGAACCGAGTCGTTCGAGACGGTCGCCTCAGCCTTGTTCGCTCCGCTACGGGTGAGCGATCCCGGGCCCCAGGAATTCGATGCCGTGGTCGACCACACCGCCATCGGCCCCGTGGTCGTCGCCCGTATCCAGGCCACCGCCGCAACGGTGACTCGGGACAACCGCAGCATCACCTCCACCGACGTGGAATGGATGCACTTCAACCTCCACCACCACGGCCCTCTCACCGCAGCCCAGGACGACCGGACCGCGACCGTGAAACCCGGCGAACTGTACGCGTGTGACAACACCCGGCCCTACCGGCTCATCGGTACCGACCCCAGCGACATGACCGTGCTCTGCATCCCTCGGGCGAGTCTGGGCAGGCACGCGGACTCCGTAAGCCGGCGGACGGCACTGCCCATCCCCACCCAGGACGGGATCGGCGGTCTCCTCGACCACGCGCTGTCCGCGGTCGATGACAGCCTCCCCCAACACAGCGCGGCACGTACGCATTTGGCCGACGCCCTCATCGCGCTCCTCCTCGCCGCTTTCGCCGACACCACGCCCGAGCGGATCTCCATCGCCAGCGATCTCACCGACCGCATCCGCGCCTACGCACTGGCCCACCTCGACGACCCCTGCCTCAGCGCGGAACACGTCGCTCGCCGGCACCACGTTTCCGTCCGGCACCTGCACACCCTCTTCAAGGACAGCGACCTCACCTTCGCCGCCTGGATCCGGCATGAACGTCTGCTACGAATCCGTAGAGATCTCCTCGATCCCTCCTCCGCGCACATTCCCGCGGCCGCGATCGCGGCACAGTGGGGAATCCACGACCCCAAACACCTCGGCCGGGCCCTGAAACGAGAGTTCGGCACCACCGTCAGCGACCTGCGCCGCGAGCAGAAGAACTGAACGGCCGTGCTCCTGCGGCGAGGTGGCGGCCGTACGGAAGGTCCCTCGCAGGAGCAAGACGATCACGAATGCCGCGACGCGAATCCGGCCCGACGCGATCCGCATCCTGCTGGATCTGCTCCTGGCGGGAAGGCGCATGCCCCTGGTGTCGCTCGCTCCCCCGTCGGGCGAACACGCGTGCCGGGGCGGACAGGCGCCGTTCCCCGTCGCCTACCCGCCTCTCGACAATCCGGCTGCGCCGCGCACAGCCCGGAACCCGCATCGACTCCCCTACAATCACCCCCGTAGCAGCGGAACTTGGGCGTCACAGTGTGTGATGCTGACCAGGGAAAACGGGTGAGGGGCGAGTGCCCTTGGCGGACCGCTACCACTTGTGAAACTCCCGCACCCGAATGAGGAAATGGACGCCGAGCGCCCCCGCCGGATGGAACCACGCCTTCTCCGGTCTCACCGGCTACAAGTATGGTAATTCATCGACATATAGCACCAGTTGAGTCAGAGGGTGCGTAGGGATGCTCGATTTTTTGGCTTTGTAGGTGGAAAAGACACCGCTTCGGATGGGCAGCCGACATTCGCCGGCGTCGACGATGAACGTTATCGCCCACTAGGGCGATGCTGCTTGGAGTCGTCTGACCTTTCCTAGAAGGTGCTCTGCGACGGTTCCCAGACCGAGCAGTCGTGGGCGAAGAGAACGCGTCGTGGGTCGAAGTCGGCGAGTCGGTCCAGCCAGGGCTGGTAGGCGGGAAGCGGCTGCTCCACTCCGTGAAGTGCCGCTTGGCGGGCCAGGTGGTCGGATGCGAAGTGGGAGGCGAAGTCGTGTGCCTGGCCGGCGAGGACCACTGTGCCGTCGGCTTGCCGGAGGACCAGTGACTGATGCCCTCGGGTGTGCCCCGGTGTCGGAATGATCCAGACGCCCGGCCAGATTTCAGTCTCACCGTCAAGTTCCTCGTAGGACGCGGTGGGGAAGTCGATCAGTTCGTCGAAGGTGTAGTCGCCGTTGCGGGCAGTGGCCAGCTCGACGTCCTGGACCAGGATGGGCTTGCCGCCCAGGAGAGGGTTCCCACCGCAGTGGTCGAAGTGAAGGTGGCAGTTCGCGACGAGGGAGACGTCGTCAAGAGCGACTCCGGCTGCGGAAAGGGCATCCTCCAGGGCCCGGCGTCGGGGCCGGTAATGGGCTTCGGTCTCGGGGTCTGCCTTGCCGATGCCGGTGTCGAAGAGGATCAGCCCGTGATCGTGCTGCACCAGGTAGGCGAGCACAGGTTCCACCCGCGGCTGCGGGCCGCCGGTCTCCGAAGCGGGCCGGATGAAATATCCCAGATCGAGCCGGCGCACTGCCATATTCATCCCCATGCCGCCAGCCTGGCAGGTTCAGGTGCTCCGGTCGGCCAGTCTGCCGACAGCAGAACCACCACCGATGTCATCCGTCCTCGGCCGCAAGGCGTGCGAATCACATACCGGGTTCAGCCTGCGACGGAGTCCTGAGCAGCGGCACGGGCCTGGGTGATGGCGAGGCAATACGATTCGGTGCCGGTTCGGAGCAGGTTGCCGCCGAAGGTCAGCCGGTCGACGATGGCCGCGCAGAACCTCGGGCCGGTGAAGGTCTTGGTCCAGCCGCTGAAACCCTCGTTCGAGGCGATGGCGGCGCTGTTCTTCTCCTCGCGCCCCGTCAGAACTTGGAACAGTAGCTGAGGGCCACTGCGGTCCAGTTCCAGGTAGCCCAATTCCTCGGTGCACAAAAGATCGACACGCCCGCGGCCGTGGCGGGAGATGGTCTTGGTCAGCGCCTTGTCGTCCGCGGCCTCGACCAGCGCGTTGACGAGCCTGGTCGCGAGCGTGTGCCTGACCCGGTAGCAGGCCATCGCGGCTTCGGTGGCCAGCGCGATCAGCAGGTGCGCCTTGCAGGTGCCCGAGTCGTCGAGCCGATCAGGCAGAGCGGCACGCACTTCTTACCCCAGTCGCAGCTCGCCAGGGTATGGATGACCGCCGGATCGACGGTGGGGTTCGCGTCGATGTCGAACGCGCGCACGGGCTTCTCCCTGCGGAAGGCGGCGGTCTTGATCCGACGCCCCGATCGGCGGCGGGCCCGGTCGTCGCACTCCGCCATCAGCGGTTCCGGGAGGAACCCGCGATACGACATCTGATCCCGAGCCGCGGCCTCGGCCAGCTCAGGGAACTGGGCCCGGAGGACAGCCGGAGCATCCGGCATGCCTGGTCAGCCGCAGCATCGGCGGCCCGTTCGGTCAGCCCGCGGCGGCGCTTGGCATTGCGGCAACTCTTCCTCGGCAGGGAAACGGCCGACCGCCTCGGTCGCAACAGCTGGTCGTAGGCCCCGACCGGCGGCAGTGTCCGGATGTCCGCCGGCAGGTGGGCCAGGCGGCGCTCGGTCAGGAACGTCACGGCGGCCTCGCCAGGCTCCGGCGCGGCCGGCGGGGCCGGTGCGTCGTCAGCTTCGGCCGCCTTGCGAACTGCCAGCGCGATGGCAACCGAGCTCGGCGCCCCGGCCCGCAGCGCGGCGGCGAGCCCGGCCACCAGGTGCTCGTGGGGAAGACGCCGGCCCCAGCAGCAGGACCTCGATCAACGGCCGGGTGCCGTCGCGGCCGCCGTGCGCCTTGCAGGCCGCCGCCCAGCACACGTCGTGGACGGGGGCTGAACTCGCCTGCCAAGCGGGCCTGTTCCTGCGCGGTCGCGCCGGGGAGCGCACCGGGCTTGCGTTCCAGCATCCTCGAATACGGCGACAGAACCGTGGACCAAGACGATGCCGAGGTCACTGCCGAAACCCGCCACGTCAGAGTCCACCCTTGGGTTCCCGCCGAACCCACGGTTTCGCCCAGCTGACACACACGGACTGACCCGCGTGTTCCCACCGAACCGACGTCGGTTTCCCTGAACCCGCGGGTCCGCGGGTTCAGGGATTGGTAGGCGCGCATGGTCAGGAGTCAGGTATTCGCCAGAGGTGTCGGTCAATCGTCACCGTGCGTCGGTGCTCTTCGGCATGATGATTGCTATGGACACCGAAATACTGGTAGACGTCTGGCAACGGCTTCTCGCCGATCCTGACAAGTCATGGGTGCTGTTCGAGCATGGCACTTGCGTCGTGCTGACCGCTCCAGATGGGGAACTTAGCGACGGTGATCGCCAGGGGCATATCGGCTCCACGCCTTGTACCCGTGGGTCCACATCGAGAGTGATGGCCGTGGCATGGTTTCGCGGGGTGGCGCCTGGGCGGGGACTGCCTTACGGACATCGGCGTGCTGCCCGCAGCAGGTTCCTGTGCACTTACGGTCATCTGCCGTCGTGCACCCCACGACCGAGGGCCCGAAAGTCGTCCGCGCGCCGCGAGTAGGCCCTATGATCACTCCGCCGCAGCGTCCGCTGCGGCCGCACACGCCTCCGAGACAGGCCGAGGACCATGACGAGCACCGCCCGCAAAGCTCCCTGGATCCTTGCCCGCTCCGCGCAGGCGGCGATAGCGGCCGCCGCCGTGGCGGACGTGTTCCGCGCGGCGGCAGTCCGGGATGAGTACCTGCACCACACGGATGCGTCCCTGCACAGGTCGGGCTTCATCTCCATGGTCTTCTTCTATCTGATTGATACTGCGATCGTGCTGTTCCTCGTGTGGCTGGCCCGGTCCCGGCACAACGCCCAGGAGCTGTCTCCCGAGGCCCCGCTCCCGAGCCGGGGCTGGACGATCGGCGCGTGGTTCATACCGGTGGTCAACTTCTTTGTCCCGCGCCAGATCGTCCTCGCTATCGGACGGGCCGGCTCCGCGTCATGGGAGCAGAAGCGAGACACGATGTTGGTGAACCTGTGGTGGATCGCCTTCATCACGCACGCGTTGGTACTCGTGGTGGGGGGCCGGCTGGCTCCAGGGTCGATGGCCTTCCTCGTCGTGGCGGAGGCGCTCATGCTGGCGGCGGCCGTGCTGGTGGGGCTCGTCATCCAGCGCATCACGGCGTTGCAGAGCGCCGCGCTCGGTGCCACCATCGCCGTCGCACCTCTCGCCCAGGCGTGAGGCAGTTCCCCCGATGCACTCCCCCACAGCAACGTAATTTGCTGCGCGCGTGACCGGCAGGTCCCCGGCCACTGTTCTCCGCACAAGCTGTCCGAGGCTTGCTGAAAAAACGAGAACGGCTCCTGAACTGCAACGCTAGGACTTGTCTCGGCTCCAGTCAGCCGCGTGGAAGGCAGCACCTCTCAGGTGAGGAAGAGCATCGGCTTGTACCCGCGTGTCCGCGCCTAGGGCGGTGTCAGTGGGGTGGTCGCGCACGCCAGGGCGGTGCTGCTGGTCGGGACATTCCCCAAGTCCGGCCTGGACCATGCGGTATCAACAAACTGCTCGGCTACCGCTACCGCTGCCTGCAAGCCGGAACGCTCTACGACCCCGATCATGCATTCGTCAGCCCAGTCACCACCGTCGCCTGACGATCCGCAGCACAACCGGGACCGCGTCAAGGGGGTCAGCCAACCCACGAACTGGGGAGGTCTGCGCGGATCATCTCAAGAGACGCGGCTGTGTGACCGCGCGCATGAATCCAGCAGTGATCCTGCACGCCGTCCCGGCGCAGCAACCGGCCAGGAGCCGCATACCACCGCACGGGCGAGTCCTCTTCGCTCGCCCACATCGGATGCTCAGGCAGGTCGATGCGGGCGTAGCGAGCCATGAGGCTGGGCACCAGCGCGTCTGGCAGCTCGCAGGCGTCGTACATGCTGCCGACCGCGAAGAGTGATTCGCTCAGCACCAACTCGACCCACGCCAGCGACATCCGATCGAGGAACGGAATCCAACCCTGGTGCGACTCCACCACCACGGGAGGGTCGTCCTGCTCGATCTCGGTGAGGGGAATTGCCCATGACGCACAGTCCTGGTTCTCCCGGCAAAAACCAGGACTCCGCCGAGGGCGTCGTCGACATAGAGCCCGGCCGGCCGGACCAAGGGGTCCTGCTGTCGGGTCAAGTCGTCTCGTCGGCCCAACAGCGCGTATCCCTCGCGCAGGGCTGCGGGGAGTTCGAAGCCGAGAACACTCTCCGCGGCTGTCAGTTCGTCCGCGGCACAACCATCCTCGGACCGCAGAGGACGGCCGGTCCACTCAGCGCTGAACCAGCGCACAAAGTCCCAGGCATGCGAACGGCCGGTCACCCCGCCCCTCAGCGCCACCAACACATCAGGACCCTTCACCATGCCCAGGACGCTACCGCCTCACCCGACGGTCAATGGCACGGGAGCAACGCTCACCTCGGGTCGGCCAACCAGCTCGACACGACGCGCCAGCGACATGGGAGGTCTCCGCCTGTTCGGCAATGCCCCGGTCGCGGGGCGGCACAAGGGAGCCGTCCATGATCAGCGCTGCGTCCTTCACGAAGCGTTGGCGTGACGTGAGTGAGCGCTTCGGACCCAGGGGTCGATGATGCGACTGGCCGCAGACCTCGACACACCGAACAATGGCGCCAGTTGTCGTAACGTCAGGTTGGGTTGCCGTATGCGGTGACCAGCAGCACACGGTCTGTCAGCGGCAGCTTCCAGGACCGACCGCGACCCGACACGTCGGCTCCCTCCCTGCACGTCCGGGTCACCAACTTGCCCTAGGTGCACGGGCTCAGCGCCAAGAACGGGGTCATCCAGAACAGCTCGGCGGCCCCTCTGAAGCGCCCCTCGTCAGCCAGGACGCTCGCCAGGCGATCGCTTTCGCCGACCTCGGCCAACTCCTCGCAGGCAACGCGCCCTTCCGTTCTGCGCCTGAGGGCGAACTGCGCAGTGTAGGCGTTCAGGGCATTGCGCGACTGCTCCGCCCGGTTCGGCGCCCCGGCCTCCGTCCTCGCGAGCAGCCCAGGACGCCGCCTTGGCGTGTGCGAGGTCCACCTTAGGATCCCAGCTCTCGTAGTACAGCGCGAGCACGGCGTCGACCACCTTCGGCATGTACGCCTTCGGGCTCACCCCTGTCAGAACCCGGTACGCGTCGGCCGGTTCGGCCCGACTCGGTCGGCTGGACCCCAGCAACAGCGCACGGGCCGGAATCACCGCGTCGTGATCGATCGTCACCACTCCCCCGTGTCTTCGGATGACGCACGAAGGAGATTCTGGGAGGGGTTCACTGACCGGACAAGCGTCGCGAACAGTGCCCTCCGTTCCACGGCACACGGCGTTGACCAGTCGTGATGTACATGTACATGTACATGCCTTCTCCTACTGTGAACGGCCTTGTCTTCAGGGCGAGTCAGAGGTGGTCAGTGCCATGAGGCAGTCGGAGACCGCATCCGTCATGGCATCCCGGGCCGGGCCCAGATAGCGGCGCGGATCGACCACCTCCGGGTCCTGGGCCAGGGTCGCCCGGACGGCCCGGGTGAAGGAGACGTTGAGCAGTGTCCCGATGTTGATCTTCGTCATGCCGTGTTTCACGGCGGCCCGCAGCGCCGTGTGCGGCACACCCGACGAGCCGTGCAGTACCAGCGGCACGGGCACCTCTTCGCTGATCCGCTCGATCAGTTGGAGGTCGAGCGCGGCGGTCCGGGAGACCATCGCATGGCTGCTGCCCACGGCGACGGCCAGGGCGTCGACGCCGGTCTCGGCGACGAAGCGGGCCGCGTCGGCGGGGTCGGTACGCACCCCTGGGGTGTGCGCCGAGCCTTTCCCGCCGATCTCGCCCAACTCCGCTTCCACAAACAGGCCTTGGCTGTGTGCCCAACGGGCCGCCTCGCGGGTCGCGGCGATGTTCTCCTCGTCCGGCAGCCTGGAGGAGTCGAACATCACCGAACTGGCCCCGCACTCGGCGGTCCGGTGCAACAGGGCCATGTCCTCGACGTGGTCGAGGTGCAGGGCGAGCCGCATCTCTCCACCGCGGGCGGCGGCGGTCGCGGCGGCGGCAAGGGGCATGACGTCGCCCCCGTTGTGGCGTACGGCGTTCTGGCTGATCTGGATGATCGCCGGCCTGCCGGTGCGCCGCGCGGCGTCGGCGACGGCCTGGACGTGCTCCAAGGTGATGACGTTGAAGGCGGCTATCCCGGAACCCGACGCGTGGGCTTCGGCGATCAGGTCCGCGCTGCGGCAGAGCATGACGTCCTTTCGGGGTGGTCAGAAGGAGGGGTCCCGGAGGGCCGCGCGGGAGCTTTGTGCACCGGGTGGTTCGGTGACTTGGCGGCGTGCGAGCAGGCCTGCGCCTTTCTCGCCGGGCGCGCGGTGACGCCCTCTGCGCGGGTCAGGAGGCGGGGCGGTCCAGGATCACGGAGCGCGTCAGCGCGCGCGGGCGGTCGGGGTCCAGTCCCTTGCGGACGGCGGCGGCCTCCGCGAGCCGCTGTACGCGCACCAAGTCGGCCTGCGGATCCTCGGGATGGTTCACGAACAGCGCGCCGGTGGGCTCTACGTCCGTTCGCAGCCCGGCCTCGTCCGGGCCGAAGTGCCACACCAGCCGGCCTGGCGCGGCGATCGCGATCGGGCCGTGGCGGTACTCCAGGGACGGGTAGGACTCCGTCCAGCTCTGGGTGGCCTCGCGCATCTTCAGGGATGCCTCGCGCGCGATGCCGTGCGCCCAGCCGCGGCCGAGGAAGGTGATCTGATCGGCGGTCACCCAGTCCTCGGGCAGGGGCGCGTCGAGTGCCGTGCGCGCGGCCTCCGCCAGCGGCTCCACCGGTTCGCCCAGTCCTGCGCGCAGGGCGGTGAGTGCGGTGGTCGCGAAGACGGTCTGTACGACGGACTTCTCATCGGCGAAGGACAGGTCGAGGACGTGGTCGGCGACGTCGACGATCGGTGTGGAGGTGTCGGCGGTCAGGGCGAGCGCGGGGTAGCGGCCGCGCCGCCGGTCGAGCAGTTCGAGGATCTCGGTGGTGGTGCCGGAACGGGAGATCGCGACCAGCCGGTCGTAGGTGCGCTCGTGCGGGAACTCGGAGGCCGCGAAGTGGTCCGTCTCGCCCAGGCCGCGGGCCTCGCGCAGGACGGCGTAGGCCTCGGCCATGAACCAGGAGGTGCCGCAGCCGACGACGGCGACCCGCTCGCCCGGCCGGGGCAGCAGATCCGCGGACCCGGTCGCCGCGGTCGCGGCCTTGAGCCAGGCCTGGGGCTGGCGGGCGATCTCCTCGCCTATGAACGACATGCTGGTGCTCCTCGGTGTGCGCGAGGGCGCGCCTCGGCGCCCTTGGGTGGCAGGGGTGGCATGGGTGGATGGCTGGGGTCAGGGGGTTCGGGCGGCCGGGCCGCGTGAACCGGGCTGGTGGCGGGCGAAGTAGTCGGCGAGGTCCGGGGCGAGGGCGGGCACCTCGACGGGGGTGCCGCCCGAGCGCAGGGAGACGGTGGCCGCGATGCCCGTGGCGACCGCTTCCCGGGCGGCGACGGGCGAGGTGTCGGTGGCGGCGCCGTGCGCGACGAAGCGCAGGAACTCATCGACGAGTGCCTGGTCCGCGCCGCCGTGCGCGGCGTCCGTGCTCTCGGCTCCGAGGGTGCGGTCGGCCTCGGGGCGGTAGCCGGAGCGGCGCCGGTTCCAGACCTTGACGACCGGCGGGTCTCCCTCGATGCCGTCGCCGAGGTTCTCGATGCGGCCCTCGTCGCCGATGACGGTGTAGTTGCGCCAGTAGTCGGGGGTGAAGTGGCACTGCTGGTAGCTGGTGAGGACGCCGTTGTCGAGGCGGGTCAGCACCATGCTGATGTCCTCGACGTCGACGACCGGGTTGAGGTCGCGCAGGTGGGACGGCGGCCAGACACCCTCGTCGAACCAGTCCTGTACCCGTCGCGAGTCCTGAGGTGCGGAGCGCCGGTGCGTGTCGGCGCCGTAGACCGCTAGATCGCCCAGGGCGGTGACGGTACGGGCGCTGCCGCCGGCCAGCCAGTGGATGGCGTCCAGGTCGTGGGCGCCTTTCTGGAGCAACAGGCCCGTGGTGCGGGCTCGTTCGGCGTGCCAGTCCTTGAAGTAGTAGTCGCCGCCGTGGCCGACGAAGTGGCGGCACCACACGGCTCGTACGGTCCCGATGGCACCCTCGGTCACGAGACGGCGCATGGTGCGCAGGACCGGCAGATGCCGCAGGTTGTGGCCGACGTAGAGGCGGGTGCGGGTGCGGGCGGCGGTGGCCAGCACCCGGTCGCAGTCGTCGAGGGTGATGGCCAGCGGTTTTTCGGCGAACACGGCGACGCCCGCTTCGAGGAAGAACAGCGCGGGCGCGGTGTGCAGGTCGTCGGGGGTCAGGACGAAGACGGCGTCGAGGTCGTCGGCGAGCATGTCCTCGTAGCGCTCGTGGAGCCGTACTCCGGGGCCGAACAGCGTGCGGGCGTCGGCGCGTCCGCGCTCGGCCGGGTCGGCGCAGGAGACCACCCGGGCCGTTCCGGGCCGGTCGGCGAGGGTGGCCAGTCCGGCGCGCTGGCCGACGCCGACCACTCCCAGGCGTAGTTCGGGCGGCGGCTGGTCGGTCATACGGGTTCCCTTCGTCTTCGTCGCGGCAGGGAAGAAGCCGCTCGGCGCCGCGACGGCGCGGCGGCCGGAGGGCCGTGGGTTGGTCGGGCCCGGGCGGTGGGCTGACGTCAGGGCAGGTCGTCGGACCGGAACCGGGCTCCGGGTCCCGCCGTGACGCCCATGACAATAGATGCTTGAAACTGCTCTATCAATGCTTCTATCGAGCAACTTCGAGCATTCTGACTACGATTCCGGCCACCCATCCAAGGAGCAGCAGTGATCCTCACCGTCACCCTCAATGCCGCCCTCGACATCACCCACCGCGTCGAACGGCTCCGTCCTCACGCGAGCAACCGCGTCTCCTCCGTCACCCAGCGGGCCGGCGGAAAGGGGGTCAATGTGGCCCGGGTCCTGTGCGCCCTCGGCGAGCGGACCGCCGTCACCGGACTCGCCGGGGGCCCGACCGGCGCCGCAGTGCGCGCCGACCTCGCCGCCGCAGGCATCGCCGACCACCTCGTCCCGATCGGCGGGGAAAGCCGTCGTACCGTCGCGGTCGTCGACGACCGCGACACCACGATCCTGCTGGAGCCAGGACCCCGGGTGACCTCCGCCGAGTGGGCGCGGTTCACTCTCCGGTACCGCGAACTGCTGGGCGGCGCACGGGCCGTCGTCCTCTCCGGCAGCCTGCCGCCGGGCGTACCCGCGGACGCCTACGGCGTGCTCGTCGCCCTGGCCCGCGCCGCGGGCGTGCCCGCCCTGCTGGACGCGGACGGCGAGGCCCTGCTGGCGGCGCTCGCCGAGGGTCCCGACATCGTCAAGCCGAACATCCACGAACTCGCCGCGGTCACCGGTGACGACGACCCGGCGGTGGGCGCGGCCGCTCTGACGGCCGCGGGCGCCCGGGCGGTGGTCGTATCGCTCGGCCCCGACGGGTTGCTCGCCCACACCCCGGACGGCGTGTGGCGGGCCCGGCCGCCCGCTCCCGTCGCCGGCAACCCCACGGGCGCGGGGGACGCGGCGGTCGCCGCCCTCGCCCTCGGGCTGACCGCCATACATGCCTGGCCGGAGCGGCTCGTGGCGGCCGTGGCGCTGTCGGCCGCCGCCGTGGCAGCGCCGCTCGCCGGAGACTTCGACCCCGCGGTCCACCGCGCCCTGCTCGGCACGGTTACCGTCAACTCCGTTCCGCCGTCCGGCATTTGACGCCCCGCACATCTCGCCCCACGGGACCCGACGCGCTCGTTGACATCCGCTCCGGCGATCGCTTTACTCCCGGACTACGCAGGAGCCCCGCTCCGCGCCAGAGGTACGCCCAGCCGGTATGCAGGCCCCGCGCCGCGAGCCCGGCCCGAGTCGCCAGGACGCCCCACGCGTCCGAGGCGGGGACGTGCCCACCTCCCATGGAGCTCGATACATGAGCCACCTGATGAACACCACCCCCCGGAAGGTCGTCGGCACAGCCGTCGGCGTCGCCGCCCTCGCGGGCGCGCTGCTCGCGCAGGCGAACCCGTCGCAGGCCGCGGCCGTGACCCTGCCCCCCACCCACGTCGGCTTCGACTACCAGATCGGAGGCGCCTACACCCCGCCGTCCGGCGTCAAGGTCGTCACCCGCGACCACGACGCCTCGTCGGCGGCCGGGCTGTACAACATCTGCTACGTGAACGCGTTCCAGGCTCAGCTCGGCGCCGAGGGCGACTGGGCCTCGGACCTGCTGCTGCGCGACTCCGCGGGCAAGGTCGTCTACGACGAGGACTGGGGCGAGGCGCTCCTCGACGTCGGCACCGACGCCAAGCGCAAGCGGATCGCCGACAAGATCGGGGCCCTGATCGACAGTTGCCACACGAAGGGCTTCCAGGCGGTCGAACCGGACAACTACGACAGCTACACGCGCTCGGGGAACCGCCTGACCGCGAACAACGCGCAGGCGTTCATCAAGCTGCTGTCCGCCCGCGCCCACGCCGACGGACTGGCCATCGCCCAGAAGAACACCGCCGAGCTGGCCTCGAACCGCACCGCCAACGGTCTGGACTTCGCGGTGGCGGAGGAGTGCGGCACGTACAACGAGTGCGGCGACTACACCAGCGCCTTCGGCGCCAACGTCATCGTGATCGAGTACACCGACTCGGGCCGTTCGAAGGCGTGCCGGTCGTGGGGCAGCACGCTGAGCATCGTCCAGCGTGACGTCGACGTCTCCCCCGCCGGCAGCAGCGGGTACGTCCGCAAGACCTGCTGACCGGGCGCTCCCGGATCCCCATAGGTCCGTGGGGGGGGGGGCGGGCCCCCCCCCCCCCCCGCCCCCCCCCCCGGGGCCCCCCCCGGCCCCCCCCGCCCCGCCCCCCCACCCGCGTGTGGTGGGGGTTTTACCCCCCAACCCC
>NZ_JBIWGK010000012.1:293114-315048 GCF_044763565.1 Streptomyces sp. NPDC096013
GTTTTTTGTCGACTGGGTTTCGTCCTCGGCCCCCCGGGCCGAGGTCGGGTTTTCGTCCCGCGCACCGGGTGCCCGGGGGGGGCGCCGCCCCCCCGGGGGGGGGGGGGCCCCGCCCCCCCCCCCCCGGACCGCTGCACGAGGCTCGGGTCCTCTCTCGGACTCTCTCCGCAATGCGCAATCATGCGTGTTTCGAGGGAGTTTCACGCACCTCCGAGCACGCGAACTCTTGACAGGCGCAGGTGACCGTCGTTTAAATCCTGGCCAACGCCGCACACGCAGGACGCGGCGAAAGAGGTACGCCCAGCCGGTAGCTGACCACGCGCCAGAAGCCCGGACTGAGTCGCCAGGGGCCCTCGGGCATCCGAGGCGGGGACGTGCCCACCACGTTCTGGAGCGCGGCCATGAACCGAACCCGCGTGCCCCGCCGCGGCCGGCCGGGCACCGCCGAAGCTCCGGCGACCACGGGACCGACGGCGTTACGACCGCCTCCCCCGCCCCGGAACTGAACCACCCGACCGGGCCCCGGCGACCGACCGGCCCTCCCTCACCCGGAACCGGTCCGCGACGGCACACGCCGGTCTTCCCCCTCTGCACGCATCGCCTGTCCCACAGCTCCCCCGGAGGTATCCATGCAAGCGGTCCCCCGCAGCGCGCGGCCCGCCCGCCGCGATGTGCTGCGCGCCGGCGCCGGCCTGGCCACGGCGCTGGCCGCGGGCACGGTGGCCACCGGCTGCGCGGCGGGCCGCGACGACGGCGTCGCCGCCGACGGCACCGTGACGATCGAGATGTGGCACGGCCAGACCGACACCGGCAAGAAGGCCCTGGAGTCCCTGGTCGCCTCCTTCACGAGCAGCCATCCCCGCATCCACGTCCGGCTCGGCGGCGGCGTCCTCGCCGACGCGATGCTCCAGAAGGTGACGGCCGCCCTCGCCGCCGGCTCCTATCCCGACATCGCCTACGTCTTCGGCTCCGACCTGGCCAGCGTCGCCCGCAGCCCCCAGGCCGTCGACCTCACCGACATGGTCGAGAGCTCTCCCACCCCCTGGACCAGCTACTGGGTACCGGCCCGCAAGGCCGTCACCGTCAACGGCCGGGTGCGCGCCGCCCCCGCCGTACTGGACTCCCTCGCCGTCGTCTGCAACAAGAAGCTCTTTCGGGAGGCCGGCCTGCCCCTGCCCGAGGCGGGCTGGCGGTGGGACGACTTCGTCGCCACCGCCAAGGCACTCACCGACTCCCGCGGCGGACGCTTCGGCACCGGCTGGCCCGGTGTCGGAGACGAGGACACCGTCTGGCGGCTGTGGCCCATGATCTGGGACCTCGGCGGCGACGTCGTCGCCACCGACGGCAAGCACATCGGCTTCGGCGACACCGGCACCCGGGCCCTGGAGGTGGTCGCCCAGCTGGCCCGCGACAAGAGCGTCTACGTCGACCCGAAGCCCGGCAGCGAGCAGATGTACCAGGTCTTCATGTCGAACCGTATGGGCATGGCCGTCACGGGCCCCTGGCAGCTTCCCGACATCCAGCAGGCGAAGGTGGACTACCACGTCGTCCCGCTGCCCACCTTCACCGGCCGCCCGATGACCATCAGCGGACCCGACACCTGGACCGTCTTCGACAACGGCGAAGCACGCGGGAAGGCCGCCAAGACCTTCCTCAGCTGGCTCATGCAGCCCGACCAGGACGTGCGCTGGGACATCCGCGCGGGCAGCCTGCCCCTCAGCCACGCCACCCGCGACCTGCCCGACTGGCAGCACAAGGAGCGCACCACCGAGGGCCTGGACGTCTTCACCAAGGCCCTCGACTCCGCCCGCGTGCGCCCCGTGCACGCCGCCTACCCGCAGATCTCCCAGGCCCTCGGACAGGCCGTCGTCGCCGTACTGCTCGGCCGGAGCAGCCCCGCCCAGGCCATGCGCGCCTGCGCCGACGACGCCAACGCCGCACTGCTCATCCCGCGTTGAGGAGCCCCGACATGTCGCGACTGCCCACCCCGATCACTCTGTCCCGGCCCCCGGACAACCGCCGGGCCCTGCGCCGCAGACGCGCCGGCGAGGCCACCATGGCCTGGTCGTTCGTCTCGCCCGCCGTCCTCATCATCCTGGGGCTGAGCGTCGTACCGATCATCTGGTCGCTGCTGCTGTCCTTCCAGGCCGACGACCTGGTCACCCCCAGCCGGTGGGTCGGCCTGGACAACTACCGCGCCCTGGCCCAGGACCCGCACTTCAGCCAGGCCCTGCGCAACACGCTGCTGTACACCGCGCTGTACGTGCCGGCGTCCATGGTGATCGGCCTGGCCCTCGCTCTCGCCCTCAACCGGCGCATCCGCTTCGTGGGCCTCTACCGCACCCTGTTCTTCGTCCCGTTCGTGGTCTCCGCGACCGCGCAGGGCGTGCTGTTCTCCTTCATCCTCGACCCCGAGTTCGGCGCCGCCAACGCCGTGCTCCACCACTTCGGCATCCCCTCCCAGGGCTTCCTCACCGACCCCTCGCAGGCGCTGCCCGTGCTGGTCGCCGTCAGCCTGTGGAGCGGCACCGGATTCTGTCTGGTCATCTATCTCGCCGCACTCCAGGACGTACCCGTCTCACTGATCGAGGCGGCCCGCCTGGACGGCGCCGACCGCCGCCGTCTGCTGCGTCACGTCACCCTTCCCGCGCTGCGGCCCGTGACGGTGTTCCTTCTGCTGTGGCAGACCATCCAGTCCCTCCAGACCTTCGATCTCGTCTACGTCACCACCAAGGGCGGGCCGCTCGGCTCCACCACGGTGATCGTCTACTTCATCTGGGAACAGGCCTTCAAGAACGCCACCGCCGGATACGGAGCAGCCTCCGCCTACGTCCTGGCCGTCGCCCTGGGCGTGATCGGCCTCATCTTCCAGGTCACCCGCCGCCGCCTCCTGGGAGCCTCCGCATGACCGCCCTGTCCGCACCGCCCGAGACCGCGCACACAGCATCGCCCACCGCACGCCCCGACTCGCGGCGTCGCCGGACCCGGCTGCCGTTCAGCCCCTGGCACCTGCTGCTCGCGCCGTCCGCCCTGCTCTTCGCGGTGCCACTGATCTGGCTGGTCCTCAGCTCGGTGATGAGCAACGCCGAGATCAACCGCTTCCCGCCCGCGCTGTGGCCCTCTCACATCGACCTGGGCGGCTACCGGTACGTGCTGGGCAACGCCATGTTCCCGCGCTGGTTCGCCAACTCCTTCATCGTCAGCCTGGTCACCGTCACCGCGAACCTGGTCTTCGGCACCCTCGGCGGCTACGCCTTCGCCCGGATGCGGTTCGCGGGCTCCCGGCTGCTGCTGGGCCTGATGCTGGCGACGATGGCGATCCCGTTCCAGCTGACCATGATCCCCACCTTCCTGGTGATGAAGCAGTTCGGCCTCATCGACACCCTCGGCGCGCTGATCGTGCCGTCCCTGGTCACCCCGTTCTCGGTGTTCCTACTCCGCCAGTTCTTCCTCTCGCTGCCCCGCGAACTGGAGGAGGCGGCCTGGATCGACGGCTGTTCGCGGCTGCGCGTCCTGTGGCAGATCGTGCTCCCGCTGTCCCGGCCCGCCCTCAGCACCGTGGCCGTCCTCACCTTCCTGAGCACCTGGAACGACCTCACCTGGCCCCTGATCGCCATCAACCACGACACCCAGTACACGCTCCAGCTGGGCCTGACGACCTTCCAGGGACAGCACCACACGCAATGGGCCGCCGTGATGGCCGGGAACGTCATCACCGTGCTGCCCGTCCTGATCGCCTTCCTCGGCGCGCAGAAGGCGTTCATCCAGTCCGTCACCTCCACCGGGCTCAAGGGCTGAGCCCGCCGGCCTCCCCGCCGCACACCACTCAGGCAGGAACCTCCGCAATGCCGCACGCCTTCGACCTGCTCGTCATCGGCGACGCCAACCCGGACGTCGTCATCGGCCCCCTCGACACCCCGCTCGCCTTCGGCCAGCGTGAACAACTGGTCCCCTCGGGCACCCTCACGGTCGGGGGCTCCGGCGCGATCGTCGCCTGCGGTGCCGCACGGCTCGGCCTGCGCGTCGCGTTCGCCGGACGGGTGGGCGACGACGACGCCGGCCGGTACATGCGCGACCGTCTCGACGCCCACGGCGTCGACACCGAGGCGCTGACGCTGGACCCCCACCGGCCCACCCCACTGACCGTCGTCCTCACCCGGGGCGACGACCGGGCCATCCTCACCGCGTCCGGCACCCTGGCCGCGACCACCGCCGACGACGTGCCACCCGCCCTGTCGGCCGCCGCCCGGCACGTCCACTCCGCCTCCTACTTCCTGATGCCGCACCTCGCCGCCGCGCTCCCGGACCTCCTGCGCACCGCCCGCCGGCACGGCGCCACCACGTCCGTCGACACCAACGACGATCCGACGGGCCGCTGGGAACCCGCCGGCCTCGCCGCCGTCCTGGCCCACACCGACTTCCTCCTGCCCAACGCCGCCGAGGCCCGGCAACTCGCCGCGCCCACCGGCATCGCGGGCCCGGCCGACGTCACGGACCCGGCCGAAGCCGCCGCCCGGCTCGCCGCCCGGGGACCGGTCACCGTCGTCAAGAACGGCGCCGACGGCGCGCTGTGCCACGACGGGGAACGCCTCCTCACCACCCGGGGCATACGCGTCGAGCCGGTCGACGCCGTCGGCGCGGGCGACAGCTTCGACGCCGGGTTCATCGCCGGACTGCTGAACGACATGCCCCTGTCCGACGCGCTGCGCCTCGCCGCGGTCTGCGGCGCCCTGTCCACCCGTGCCCCCGGCGGCACCGCCGCCCAGCCCACCTGGGACGAAGCACTCACCCGCCTTACCGAGACCGAGGAAACCCCCGTATGACCACCCCAAAGATCGTCTTCGTCGGCGCCGGCAGCGTCGTCTTCACCCAGGGTCTGCTCGCGGATCTCCTCGCCTTCGACGAACTGAGGTACGCGCACGTCGCGCTCCACGACATCGACGCCGAACGCCTGGCCACAGCGCACGCCGCCGCCCTCCGCATCGCCGACACCCTCGGCGCCGCCCCCACCGTCACCGCCCACGCCGACCGCCGCGAGGCCCTGGCCGACGCCGACTTCGTCATCAACATCGTGCAGATCGGCATGGTGGAGGCCACCCGCACCGACTTCGAGGTACCCGCTCGCTACGGCGTGCGCCAGACCATCGGCGACACCCTCGGCATCGGCGGCATCTTCCGCGCCCTGCGGACCTTCCCCTTCCTCCGGGAACTGGGCCGCGACATCGCCGAGCTCTGCCCCGAGGCGTGGCTGCTCAACTACACCAACCCCATGGCCATGAACGTCCAGTACCTCACGGAGGCCACCGGCCTGACCCGGGTGGTGGGCCTGTGCCACTCGGTCTACTGGACGATGCGCGACCTCGCCGACCTGGTCAAGGTGCCCTACGAAGAGGTCAGTTACCACGCGGCCGGTGTCAACCACCAGGCGTGGGTGCTGCGCTTCGAGCACGAGGGGCAGGATCTCTACCCGAGGCTCGACGAACTGATCGCCGGCGACGAGCAGTTGCGCCGCCGGGTCCGCGTCGACATGTACCGCAGGCTCGGCCACTACCCGACCGAGACCAGCGAACACTCCTCCGAGTACGTCCCCTGGTACCTGCACCACACGAGCGAGATCGAGCGGCTGCGGCTGCCCGTCGGCGAGTACCTCAAGATCGTCGACGAGAACACGGCCGAGTACGAGAGGACCCGCGACGCGCTGGCCGCGGGCGCCCCGATCACCGTCGAGGGCACGATGGAGTACGCGCCGCAGATCATCCACAGCATGATCACCGGCACCCCGCGCACGATCTACGGCAACATCCCCAACCGCGGTCTGATCGACAACCTCCCCGCACACGGCGTGGTCGAAGTACCGTGCCTGGTGGACTCGCTGGGCGTCCAGCCCACCCGCGTCGGCGCTCTCCCGCCCCAGCTCGCGGCGCTCAACCGCACCTACCTGAGCGCGAACGACCTGGTGGTGCGGGCGGCCCTCGAAGACGAACCGCGGCACATCAGGCACGCGGCGATGACCGATCCGGCCACCGCCGCGACCCTGACGGTTGAGGAAATCTGGCGCCTGTGCGACGACATGGTCACCGCCCACGGCGACCTGCTCCAGCCGGGACTGCGCGTCCGCCTCGGCAACTGACGGGGGCCCCGGCGCCGGCCGGGAAGGTGCGACGCCCCGCCGCCGCGCGGAGACCCACCAGGGCTGCGAACGGAAGAGATCCACGGAGTTCACAGGGTCCGCGTCCGTCCAACGGCCCACTTACGCCTCCAGTCTGGGCGCATCCCCCAAGCCGGGCGCGCGAGATGCGGGGCGCCTTTGCAGCACGTCACGACCGGCCGCATCACACAACCTGAGGAGGTGGCGGCACTCATCGCTTTCCCTCTGTCCGGTGCGGCCGGCGAGATCACCGGCGTCGACCACGTCGTCGACGGCGGCACGATCACCACGGTCCGCACCGGAAGCACACCGCCGGAAGGATCAGCGGGACGGGGTCGGCAGGCGCGGAACGGACGGCCGATCGAGATGGCGCGACCGCCCAGGCGCTATCGGTCCGCTCGATCCGGCGTCGGCCCCTGCGGCAGCGTGCGGCGGTTCAATCGAAGATGGCGCAGTTGACCGCGTCCATCAGGGCCGCGCCGGCCTGGTGGCCCGCCTTGGTGAGCGTGGACGTGGCAAAGAAGAAGGCGGCTGTACGACGGCCCGTGGTGTCGGTGACGTTGTAGGTCGCATAGCCCGGGACGATGCCGACGTGGTCCCAGACCGTGCCACAGTCGGTCTTCGCCGTCTCGATGCCCAACCCGTAGCCGAGTTCCTGCGGGTCCCCCGGCCCGTCCTCCGGCACGGTGGTGCGCATCTGGGCCAGTTGGGCCGCGGGCAGCAGGCGGCCCGACATCAACGCACCGTAGAAACGCGACCAGTCACCGGCGGTGGACACGATCGCGGCATCCGCTCCGTCGGCCGTGACGTAGTCGCCGGTGACGTCCACGTGGTCGTCGTGCTGGGGTCCGGCGTAGGTCCTGAACTCTTCGGGGACGTCAGGCGGCATGTGGGCGGCGTCAGGTTCGTAGCCGTGCGCATGGCGGTCGCGCCAGGCGGAGCCGGTGGCGTAGAAGGTGTGCCGAAGACCCAGGGGTCGGGCGATCCGGTCCCGCACCAGCGTCGCGAGGCTCTGGCCGGTGACCTTCTCCAACACGGCGCCGATCGCGATGAAGTTGGTGTTGCTGTACGACCACTCGCTGCCGGGCTCGAAGAGTGCCGGGTGTCCGCTCACCAGCCTCAGGATCTCCGTCGACGTCCATACGTGCGGGTCCTGGCCGGTGAGGGCCGGTGCGAGGGCGGGGTCCTCGGTGTAGTCGAACAGCCCGCTGGTGTGGTTGAGCAGCATGCGCAGGGTGATCGCTCTGCCGTTGCGCACCTGGCCCGGCAGCCACTTCTCGACCGAGTCGGTGAGGGCGAGTCTGTGCTCGGCGACCAGTTGCAGCACGAGGGTGGCCATCATCGTCTTGGTGTTGGACGCCTCGCGGACCTCGTCGTCCGCCCGGAGTCGATGGTCCTTCTTCGTCCAGGCCGCCTGCTCGGAGATCTCGATGGGCCTGCCGTGGCCGTCGTCCACCCGCACGATCACCCCGGGCACTCCTGCTGCCACCAACTTCCGTGCCAGATCCCGCAGATGAGCGTGCGTCGCAGAGCTGGCGTCCTGTCGGACCACCGCACTCCCCCGGATCGCGTTCGCACTCGACGGGCTCGCGGCGAGGGGCACGATCAGGGCCGCGCACACCGCTACTGCTGCTCCCGCGCGGACTCCCGTGAGGTGCAGGCGCCGTCGGACACGCGCGTTCACTCGCACGTCATGCTCCTTCGAGATCCGTTGAGGCCGTCGGGGCGCAATCGAGGGACGGGGACGACAACACAGCGCTCTGGTGAGCGAGTTGAAGTCCGGCGACCCCGGGGGAATCCTACGGAGGAAAGGCAAACGCGGCGAGCGAAGATGAGTATCCGTCATACGCCGGGCCTCAAGGCCGGCGCCACCGGCCATCTGCTGACGGCGGACAGACCACACATCCTCTACGAGGCGATCACGGCCACCGCCTCGGGTCGATCGGTCCTGTCCGAACGCGTCACGGACCGCGTCGTGCAGCGGATGCGCACTCCCCCGCCCACCCGGTGGGGCTGCGCTGGTCCGGGACAGGAGGAGCAGCGCTGGTGCTCAGGGAGGGATGTCGGCTCCGGGCGTGGTCGGCGGCGGGTCCGGCCGCCGGGGCTCGGCATGTTCCCCAGGTCCGGGACGCATGGCGGGCAGGTGAAGTCGGGCGAGGCTGGTGGGGGCGGGCTCGGTGTGCCCCGGCGTCAGGACCAGGATCTCGTCCTCGGCGTTCCACACGCGCCGTTCGGACTTGCCTGGGCACAGGTGGACGGCGCCGTGGGAGCGGGGCGGGCGCTGGACGTGAGGGCGGTAGCCGATCGCGTACTCGTCGTTGCGCAGCGCCGCCGCGACGACCGTGGCGAAGGACGTCTCGCGGCCGGCCCGGACATAGTGGCCGGCCGGGCGCAAGGCGAGCGCTCCACCGCGTACGGCGAAGATCTCCTCGAACACGGCGGCCAGTTCGGGGGTGTGGACGATCTGGGCCATCAGCAGGGCGGTGAGTTCGCCCGCGACGACGGCGTCACCGGCGGGGCCGAGCGGGGCGAGTGTCCGGCTGCGGTGATCGCGCATCTCGGCCACCACGGGGAGCACCCGGGATGTCTCCTCCTCCCAGGAGCGCAGGGTCAGCAGGGTCAACAGCGTCCGGTCGTCGGCCGCTTCGGGAGCCGTCTCCGCTTGCTGGTCGGCGCCGAGGACGATGACACAGTCGTAGGTGATGAGGTCCAGGCCGGTGAGGGTATCGGGCGCGGACGGGTCGCCGGGGTGGTGGGTGAGCCGCAGGGATGAGGAGTCCGTGCGCGGTGGGATGCGGGGGGCCGCGAGGCCGGTGACCAGGTCGAGCGTGGAGCCCGGTCGGGCGGTGCGGCACAGGGTGTCGACGATCACTGGGGCGCGTCGGTTCCAGCCCAACAGCAGGAGCCGGTAAGGCTGTTCGGGCAGCGATGGGGTGCGGGCCACTGCCGTGGGGTCGACCGGAGCGCGGTGGGCGCTGAGGGGCGGCGGACCGTCGTCGTGTGCGACGGTCACCAGCCGGTCGCCCGCCTCCAGCACGGTCCCCGGCGGAGGGGTGAGCAGCGGGCGACCGTCGGCCCGCAGAAGCCCCACGGCACTGGACGTCTCCAGGCGCAGCGCCACCTCACCGAAGGACAGTCCCGTCGCCTCCGGGACGTCGACGATGTGGAACTCGGCTCCGGAGAAGTCCAGGAGGTCCCGCAGCACCGTCGACATCCCGGGATTCCGCGCGCACTGCACGAGCAGCCGCGCGGTCGACTGGTCGGTCCCGAGAACCGTGCCACGCGCTCCCACGGCGAGTCGCGCGGCCGGGACACGGCGTTCGTCGTGTACGGCGGCCACCACACGCGGGCCGCCTTCCGCGCCGAGCACGGTGCGCAACGCCAGCATGGTGCGTACGACCCTCAGGTCGCCGTCGGGGCCCTCGGCGGGCAGCACCACCACCGCTCGGGCCGCGCCCAGGCTGACCAGCCGCAGGGTGTCGGGGTCGGACGGCACTCCGGTGCGGCATTCGAGCCGGACTCCGTCGGTGACTCCGAGGGCGGCCGTCAGCGCCCGTTCCATGGCGGCCGGGTCCCGGTCCGCGAGCACGGTGATCACCTGCCGGCCGCCTGTGGCACGGGCGGCGATCAGCTCTTCGACCACGGTGAACACCTGGTCCGACCAGCCGAGCACGACGGTGTGGCCGCGTTCCACGACCCGGGAGCGTCCTCGCCGCAGCTCCGCGAGCCGGTCGCCGAGGCCCGTGGTGACGACTCCGACGACTGTCGACACGCACAGCAGGGCGATCAGCCCGAGCAGTACGGACAGCAGCATCCGCGGCGGCGCCCCGGTGGCCACGCCCAGCCGCAGGGTCTCCGCGCTGGTGCGCCACACCTGCGTGAGCCGGCCGGACAGCGAATGCGGTGCGTTCGGGTCGGTCCACACCAGCAGCGCGCTCACCGGCACGACGACGGCCAGACAGCACAGGGCCAGCCAGCCCAGCAGGGTCCCCGTGCTGCGCGCCAGTGTCCTGTCGAACAGATACCGCGTACGGTGACGTAACGGGCTCCGCTCCTGCCGCCGTTCCACATCGACCCCCTGATCTCCACACGCCGCCGGGAATCGAAGCGTGCCGGGTCCGGCGTCCGGGACACGCCGTTCCATCAGGAGTTTCATACTTTCGGGCAACGGCAGGGGGCTGAAACCTGGTCAGGTCCGGCCACCGGGTGGACGTCGGCGGGTCGGGGTCGAGCACGAGTGCGGGGCCCGCACTCCGCGGCATGCTGTACTGCCGAAGTCCCGCACGCCTTCCGAAGGTTCACCCCATGACCGCCCGCCTGTATGTCCGCTCCGGCCTGAGTCCCGACGCTCCGGACGCCGCCTTCGCCGTCCTCGTCGTCGCTCCCGACGGCACTCCCGGCGAACGGGCCATGGCCGGACTCGGCGCGCACTGCTACGAGGGCGACGGCGCCCTCTACCTCGTCCGGACCGACGGCTGGGCCGAGCACTCCTTCGACGCCGGCAGCCTGGTGGTCCGGGTCGCCGTCCCTACCGTCGTGCTGCGGCAGATGGACGTGGATCCCGAAGACTTCCCCGAACGATCGGCCGTCGACCCGGACGCCGTGATCGTGCTGACGGCCAGGACCGCGGCCGACGCCGACCTGTCCACCCGGCCGACGGAGGCGACCGCCGTGTTCACGGCAGCCCCCGACGTTCCCCTCGATGACTTGCTCACGTCCGAGGACGAGTGGCCCGTCCTCCTCGCTCCCCCACCGCAAACCTGAAGGGCCCTGCCGCCCTCAAGTCACCAGCGCGGGAGCCTGGGTTCGTACTCGGGCTGGACGCGCCGTATGCAGGCGGTGTCGTCACGCCCCGTCATTCCCGAGACCACGTGGAGCCGGTGAAGCCGGTTGAGGGCCTCGCGGTCGAGTTCCACGGGAGTGCGTGTCGCGGACGTGGTCGAGATTGAGGATGGCCACCGCGACATGGGTCATGGCGGCGAGGAAATGTGTCGGCGGCGTCCTCAGGATGTCAGGCCGTGCGCTTCACATGACGGACCAGCCACATCAGCAGGGCGTCCAGATCGGCGGCGGCCGCGAGGACCCGGTCGACCGCCTCGGAGGTGTGCAGCCACCGCTCGCAGCCGAGGGGACGGGCGGCGATCAGCGAGCGGTGGCGCAGCAGTTCCGCACGGGAGTGGTCGGCCGGGTATCCGCGCGGGGGCCGTGTCATCACGTCCCCGGAGATGTCGTAGCCCTTCTTGCGTACCTCCTCGACGATGGCGGACAGTTCGCGGCCGCTCCCCTCGGAGGCCACGGCTCTGCGGAACATGTCCACCTGGCCGGGATCGGGATACCACCAGGCACCCTGAATCCGCAGTCCGTCCAGGTCGAACCGGAGTCCGATCTCGATCTTGCGGCCCAGCCGGATCACCGCGCCCTGGTGCTGCCACCACCAGGAGGTGGTGCGGTAGTGCCAGACGGAGAAGTCCTCGTAGCGGGGATCGGCGTCCGCGACCGCGTTCAGCAGGGCGATCATCGGCTGCCGAACCAGCCGTTCGCGGTCCGCTCGACAACGCTCGCGCGTCGTGTGGCTCGGTTCGCCCTGGAGCTGCCACAACACGTCCATGGCCTGCTCGGGCCACCCGGCGAACTGTCCACGCATGCGCGCACGATAGCGCGCCCCTCCTTGGGCGGTCCCGGGACATGCGGCCACAACAGGGGGCCGGGCCCACCACGAGATCAAGGAAGCAGTTCGACACGGAGACATCAGGGAAGCGCATCCCGACGGCTCAAGGTCAGCGGGCTCACACGTTGTTGGTCACGTGCCGCCGGCCACCTGCCATTGGTCACCTACCGGTGATCGCGCCACCCACCGCACCTCATGCGGCCGTTGCCGCCCGCTTCCTGGCCTCGCGCACTCCGCGCAGGGCGCCGGACCACGCGATCACCTGGTCGAGCATGCCGCCGACAGCGGAGTCGAGGCCCTCCTGGGGGACGAAGGCGCCGGTATGGAACGAGGGATGCGTCGAGATGGTGGGCTGGGTGCGGACCGTGGCCACCTGGAGTTCGGCGAGGACGAGCCGCAGCGCCTCGGCGGCCCGGGCTCCGGAGACCCAGCCGCCGTAGCTGATGATGCCGGCGGCCTTGTCGTTCCACTCCCGGTAGACGTAGTCCAGGGCGTTCTTCAGGGCTCCGGGATAGGAGTGGTTGTACTCGGGGACGAGGAACACGTAGCCGTCGAAGCTGTCGATCAGCGAGCCCCATGTGCGGGTGTGGTCGTGCTGGTACTGCTGGAAGGTCGGGTTGCCGGGCTCGTCGAGGTTGCCCAGGTCGTGGTCGGCGAGATCGATGAGCTCGTAGTCCGCTCCGCCGTGGGCACGGGCGGCCTCCACCGCCCAGGCGGCGATCTGGTCGCCACGGCGTCCGGGGCGGGTGCTTCCGAGGATGAGGGCGATACGGAGTGATGTCATGGGTTTCCTCCCTTGGAGTTGACACGTCAACTCTAGGTCGCAAAGAGTTGATGTGACAACTACCCTGGTCGAGGTATTCTCGACGCCATGACGGAGACTCGATCACTGGAACCCGAGGAGTGGGAGTTCTGGGATGCCTGGATGCGCGCGCAGCACCTGATCACCAGGGAACTGGAGCGTGGCCTCCAGCGTGACTGCGACATCTCGAAGGCCGAGTTCAGCGTGCTCGTGACGCTGTGGCAGGCCGCCGGCCGGGAGATGCGGGTGGGCGAGCTCTCCGAGTCGCTCGACTGGGACAAGAGCCGCGTCTCACATCAGCTCACACGCATGGAGAAGCGCGGCTTCGTCCAACGCACCCAGTACGGAGCCGACGGCCGCCGCGCGGGGATCGGACTGACCGCCGAGGGGCGTCGCGCCGCCCGGAGCGCCGTCCTCGTCCACGGCGACAACATCCGCCGCCACGTCCTCGACTTGCTGAGTCCCGAGCAGACGTCAGTCATCCGGCGATGGAGCGAGGAGACGGTCGACCGCCTGGAACCGCACCGCAGCGAGCCGTCCAGCGACGACGACTCCTAGATCCCGCCCTGCGGCACGGAAGCGGTACAGCGCTTCAACCGCCCGGGCCTGGACGGGAGTTCGGCCCGAGGACCGTCAAGTCGTCGACATCAGGCGACGCGCGCGATGAAGCCGGCCAACGCGGCGGCGACGGCTTCGGGCTGTTCATCAGGGATGAAGTGCCCGGCGTCGGGCACGACGACTCCGGTGATGTTGTCGGCCCAGGGGCTGATGGAGGCCGCCATGTCCGGGATGGACCCGTGGCTGCTGGAGATCCCGAGCATGGGTACGGTCAGATGCTGCCGGTCGAGCGCCTGGTGGTTCTTGCGCGCCGACTCGGCCGCGTCCCGGTAGTACGCGAGGGAGGCACGGAGGCCGCCGTCGGCAGCGAGGGACGCCGCGTAGTGGTCGACGTCGGTGTCGTCGAACGCGCCGGGCGCATGAGCCTTCGTCCTCAGGAACCAGTCGACATAGTCCCGTTCACGGCCGGTGAGCAGGGTCTCGGGCAGGTCGGGCACGAGGTGGAACGCGAAATGCCAGGTTTTCCACGCCCGTTCCGGGTCGGTGGGAATCGCTTCCGGAAGGGTGATGCCGGGGATTCCCGCGTCGAGCAGGGCGACCCCGCGCAGTTGACTCTCGTAATTGAGGGCGAGGGAGAAGGCGACCCAGGCGCCGATGTCGTGGGCGGCCAGCCAGTAGGTCGACACGTCCAGAGCTTTGACGACGGAATGAACCTGGGCAGCAACCGTGTGGGTGTCGTAACTGCCCTCCGAGCGCTCCGAGTTGCCCTGCCCCGGGAGGTCGACCGCGATGACGCGAAACCGGCCGGCCAGGCTGGGCATGACTTTTCGCCAGGCCCACCAGGTCTGCGGAAACCCGGCGAGCAGGACGACGGCAGGCCCGTCCGGCCGACCGCCGTCAACGGCATGAAGGCGGACGCCGCCCACGTCGACCCAACGGTGGGCGAACCCGTTCAGATCGCACAGGGGAAGGTCGCGGACAGGGTTGGTTCCGGAGCCATGCGAAGTGATGGTCACTGGGTCGGTCACGTGAGTCCTCCAGGGCGGGATGGCGGGATGTCGACTGGCCCGGCCATGGCGGACCGGGTGCGGTTCGATGCCGTGACGAACTCAGCCAGCTGGCCCGCGCCAAGCACACCGAGACCCGGGCCGCGGTGCACGGCAGTGGACAGCAGCGGACAGCACCCATACGGCCCTACGGCCGCCTGCGGATGTCTGCCGTCACGATCACGTCTGCAACGTAACACATCTTGAACCATTCAGTTCAAGATAGAGTGGTGTGCAGCTCAACCCATGGACCGACATCGACACACGGCAAGGAAGTGCCCCGTGGCAGGCAGGAAGCAGTTCGACATGGATATGGCGCTCGACGCCGCGATGGTCCAGTTCTGGCGCGCCGGGTATGCCGACACCTCGGTGGACGACCTGTCACGCGCGACCGGCCTGAACCGCAGCTCCATCTACTCCTCGCTCGGCGACAAGGACACACTCTTCCTGCGCTGCCTGGACCGCTACGCCGCACGCTATGGAGAGAAGTACGACGCCGCCCTGTCGTGTGCGGCCTCGGCACCCCTTGCGGCCGTTCGCGCGTTCTTCGATGTCACCCTCAAGCGCATCGCCGACCCCGAGCTGCCCGACGGATGCCTGATCGCCCAGTCGACCATGGCGATTCCGGTGCTGAGCCCAGCCGTCGCGGCACACACCAAGGAGGCGCTCGGCTTCCAGCGTTCACGCCTGCGCGCCGCACTGAAGGCCGGGCGGTTGACCGACCAGGACGCCGACGCCTTCGCCGAACACATGGCTGCCGTGAACCAGTCACTCGCCGTCATGAGCAGAGCAGGGGCAAGCCCGGCGCAGCTCGCGTCCGTAGTCGGCGTGACCCTTGACGCACTCTCGCAGGCGCTGCCTGCAACCAGGCGTGTCTAGGAAGGGCCAAGGGCCGGAGCCACTCACCTACGAGAACCCCGCGGGTCCCCGTTCGGCGACACAGCTCTCGATGACAGCACGCAGACCACCGCATGAGCCTCCAGCACCCACCGCCGCGACGCGACCAAGCACCACAGACCACGCACCACAGCCCACGCACCACGCACCACGCACCACGCACTGACACTCGACAAAAAGAGGACAGACATACACATGCGTTAGATTTCGCATAAGCTGCGGACTGACTGCTCGCCAGCTGCACTGTCCAGAGAAGGGCGCACGCATCATGTCCGGAACCACCACGCCGACCAGTGAACTGACCTCCCAGTACAGCTCTCAGGTAGCCGGTGACCTCGCGCGCAACATCAAGGAGCAGGAAAGACTCGCCGGTGAAGTCGAGTCGCTCCAGGCGCAGTTGACCGCCCTACGGAACGACCACACCGTCCTGGTGAAGATCGAGCAGGCACTCGGCACCCCCTCCACGTCAGCACCTGCGGCCAAGCCCCGCGCGGCAACACCCACCCGCCGCAAGAGGACGGCCAAGGAGTCGAGCAAGCCCCCGCAGGCCAAGGCCAAGAGGAGCACCGCGAAGAAGAGCACGGCCAAGGCATCCGCCTCGTCCTCGGCGTCGCCGACCCTCGTCAACCTGGTGCGCACATACCTGACACGGCAGAGCGCGCCCCGATCAGCCGCCGAGATCGCCACCGCGCTGGGAGCCCAGCACCCCGAGCGCACCATCAAGACAACGGTCGTGCGCACCACGCTCGAAGGGCTCGTGGCCAAGGCCCACGCCCAGCGCACGAAGCAGGGCTCGTCGGTCTTCTACACCTCCCCCGGCACTACCAACCCGAAGGCACACAACGAGGAGACCCGGCAGCACTCCGGTTGACGACAACTGAGCCGATGACACCCGAGGGCCACTCCCCCAGCCCGCAGGTAACCCGACACGCCCCAGCTCGCCCCCCCTCGACGGCGGCGGGCAGTCCGTCGTCGGCTATCTCGTGTGCCCCGCACCGGTCGTGCTCGGGGAACAGCTCACCTCATCGCCCAGGACATCGCTCGCCATGAGGGTCCCGGTGTGCGCTCCCGATGACGAACCCTCCTCGACCGTGACCACGACCGCGGCCCTCCGGGAGGATCGTCGTAGGCCCGGCAGGGATACGGCGGTCAGGCCGATCAGCATCAGGACGCACCCGGCGACGGCGGTGGCCGACAGGCGCTCGCCGAGCACCAGCACGCCGAGCAGGGCCGCGGCCAGGGGTTCGGCGAGGCTCAAAGTGCCGACCGCGGTGGCGCTCATCCGGGTCAGGCCGGCGGAGAACAGCCAGTAGGCGGCGACCGTGGTGGCCAGTCCCAGCCACGCGACGAGGCCCAGGGTGCGCGTGTCGGAGAGTCCGGCGGTGTCGGTGACCATCCAGGGCAGCAGCATGGCGGCGCCGGCGGTCAGCGAGACCGCGGAGACGGTCGGCAGGTGGACGGCGGGATTATCGGCGACCAGCCGTTTGGCGAAGACCGTGTACAGGCCGTAGCAGGCACCGGCGGCGACCCCGAGGAGTAGGCCGAGCGGATCGGCCGGACAGCCTCCGGGGACGAGCAGCAGGGCGCATCCGGCGGTCGCCGCGCCGGTGCTGACCAGCCAGGACGCGCCCACTCGCTCACCGGTGAACCACCACGCGCACACGCCGGTGGTAACCGGGGCGGTGCCCAGCGCGACCACGGTCGCCAGCGCCGCCCCGGTCAGGGACACGGAGTACAGGAAGGCCGCCTGGTACAGGCAGGTCGACAGGGCGCACACCAGCAGGGGCACCCAGGCCGAGCGGGCCGCCAGGACGCGCAGCCTGTCCCGGTCCCGCGCCGTCAGGGCCCCGAGCACCACACCGCCGACGAGCATCCGCCAGCCACCCAGGGCCACGGTTCCCAGCGGACTGTCGGCCATGACCTGGGCCGGGCCGACCGTGCCCCACAGGACAGCCGCACCGAGCACCAGGCCCGCTCCGGCCGCCGTGCCGTTCTTCTGCGCATTCATGAGGCGTTACGCTAGGCATACATCAGGATCTGTGCATCGGGCGCCGCATTTTATTCAGTGAAAGAGGGATTCCATGGAACTTGATGCGCTGGATCGAGCCCTCCTTCGGGAGTTGCAGAATGATGCACGGCAGACCAACCGCGATCTGGCCGCCAAGACGGGAGTCTCGCCCTCCACCTCGCTGGAACGCGTGCGACTGCTGCGCGAGCACGGGATCATCACCGGCTACCACGCGGCCCTGGATCTCGAAGCCGCCGGCCGTTCCGTCCAGGCCCTGATCTCCGTCCGCATCCGGCCGCCGGCCCGCCCGGTCATCGAGGGATTCCGCGAATGGGCGGCCCAACTGCCGGAGACCATCGGCCTGTTCGTCACCTCCGGCTCCTACGACTTCCTCATCCATATCGCCGTCCCCGACGTCAACGGGGTGTACGCCTTCGTCATCGACCGCCTCACCGAGCGCCGCGAGGTGGTGGATGTACAGACCACCATGGCCTACGAGCACGTCCAGTCCCGCTGCATCGAACCCGCCGACGACGATCGCCCCCGCACCACCGGACACAGGGCACGTTGATCGGTGCGGCGGCCCGCGCCCGCGGCATCGCCACGGACGCGATGCCCAAGGCCGTCGACGACAGACAACCGAAGGGGCATGGAGGCGACGATCATGCCTGGCGCTCGGGGGCGTTCTGACGCTCGCCGGTGACCTTCGACGACGGGAGGCGGCCGGCCTTGGAGGTGCCCTGAAGGGTGTCACCGTCGACGGTCACGTCGAACGCCAAATTCAGCGCATGGGCTTGGTGACGGCCTGCTTCCATGTGAGCCGGTCGCCGTCGAGAGAGACGTCGGCGAGTGGAACCTCTTCACCGGTCCCTCGGGCGACGCCGGTCAACACGCCTTCCCGCTCGTGGAGTTCGATGACGACCTTGATCTTCCCTATGGGGGTGGAGACGGACAGGTCCCAGGTGCCGGAAACGGACATGCTGGTGTACTTCCTTACGGGGGAAGGGAGATGGCGGACGCCGAGCGGCTGATCCACCAACGGCAGGGCGCTCAGAGGGCCGTAGGCGTCAGACCCTGGGCACGCCAGACGGTGCCCCGCCGTTCGTGGGCGAACAACTCCTCGACGGCATGGGCGACACGGGGTCCCACCTCGCGCTCCAGCAGGTACAGGCCCAGGTCGAGTCCGGAGGTGACAGAGGCGCCGGTGATCAGGTCGCCGTCTTCCACGATCCGGGCGTGGATCGCGTGTGCGCCGGTGGCGTCGAGCATGTCGAGGCCCAGGTGGTGGGTCGTGGCATGACGTCCCTCCAGCAGACCGGCCATCGCCAGGACGAGGGACCCGCCGCAGACGGTGGCGACCGTGATCCCCGGGTCGTCCATGGCCTGCTTGAGCAGGGCGGGCAGTCCCGTGGTCAGCGTGCGTCCCAGAAGCACCGGAATCAACTCGTCCTGCTCCCGGTCACCGGCACCCACCTCCTCCTCCGGGACCTCGCCGGGTTCGCCCACCCGGCCGAAGACGCCGGGCACCAGAAGCATGTCCGCGCGTTCCAGATCCACGGCGCCCACAGCCCGCAACGCCAGTGACCCGATGCCACTGGTCACCTCACGCGGGCCTTCGGCGGTGACCAACTCGACGGTCACCGCACCACCCGACGCCGAACCGCCGGCGTGCAACACCTCGTACGGGGCAATGACATCGAGCGGATCGAAGCCGTCGAACAGCACGAACTGGATGTGCATGGTGGAGTCCTTCAAAGTCGGTTTGCATCGGACGCTCCGAATTCAACCGACCGCCGTCCCGTTCCCCCAGTGGCATTGGTGCCGTATCCCAACGGGTAATCGCCACGGCCTGAATGGCGGGCGTAGGAGACAGGTCTCCGGGTAGCCGGGAGTTGGGTGGCAGGGGGGAGGCGGCGCACGTCCTTGGGTGGTCGGGCGTCGCCTCCCTGTTCGCACCCAGGCCGACAGGTCGGTCGACGAACCGGCAGATTGGTCAGCCGCTCGCGCGGCACACCCGGTCCTGCCCTGGCCCTTCTCCACTCCTACGGCGGGAGCACTCGGAGAAACTCCACCCGTGGCTCCACCCATGGGTCCAGGTGTGTCCGGTCCCCTGCCAGCAGGCTTGGTGCATGACAACGACCGACTGGATCACCGACATCGCCCTCCTCCTCGTCGTCTTCCGTCAACTGCGAGAAGGCCGCCTGGACTTGAGGTCGTACCTCATCCCGCTGGGGATCGTGGCCTTCGTGGCCCACAGCTATCTGAACACCGTGCCCACGGCGGGCAACGACCTCGTGCTGATCGGTGCGTTGGTCGCCATCGGCGCGGCGCTCGGGATCGCCGGCGGTGTCTACACACGTATCCGCAGCGCCGACGCACATCTCTTCATCAAGGCGGGTGCGGTGTCCGCCGCCCTGTGGGTGCTGGGCATGGGGGCACGCATGGGTTTCCAGCTCTGGGTCGACCACGGCGGCGCGGACAATGTGGCCCGGTTCAGTGCCACGCACCAGATCACTACGGGAGACGCCTGGGTGGCCGCGTTCGTGCTGATGGCGCTCACCGAGGTGGTCACACGGCTCGCCACGATCTTCATCCGTGGCCGCATGGTGACCCGTGCGCAACAGCAGCCGGCCATAGGCGGGCAGCAGGCGACGGTCGCCGCCGACCGGGCACTCTGAGACGGGTTATCGTCGCGCCGTGTCCGTTTCCGACAACCTCACAGCCCTTGGGCCGGCCCCCGAACGGGAGTCCGGCCCGCGGGCCGTACCCCGGGACGACGCCCGTCTCCAGTGGGCCGTCACGCTGGTCATCATCACCCTCGCTGTCATCACCGTCCGGCCAGTCGGCTTCAGCGGACGCGGCCTGGTCGTGGCCGCCCTGCTCGTGGTCAACTCCGCGGCCCTGCTGGCCAGACATCTGCCGCGTACCTTGCCGCCCTGGGCCGCACTGACCTGGCTGACGACCGGTGTCGTAGCGGCTGCCGGCCTGCTGGAGGCGAGCACCAGCGGCTCCGGCTACCTCTTCGCCTACTTCCTCGTCGGCCACGCCGGCTACCGCCTTCCCCTCAAGCGCGCCCTGGCGGTGGCCGCCCTGTCCAGCGTCCTGTGCGGCGGTGTCCTGTACTTCTATCTGGGCCCCGGTCACCAGATCCTGACCTGGACCTTCGGTCTCGGAACCGGGGTTCCGGTGGTGGTCGGAATCCTGAGCCGCAGCAGGCACCAGGCACTGGAAGCGATGGTCGATGCCGTCGAGTCCTCCGCACGGGCGGCGCGTGCCGAGGCGCGGACGGCGGTGCTCACCGAACGGAGTCGCATCGCCCGGGACGTCCACGATGTGCTGGCGCATTCGCTGGCCGGGATCAGCATGCATCTGGAGCTGGCGGACGCACTGATCGAGACCGGTGACCTCGACAAGGTCCGCGCGGCGCACGACAAGGCCCACAGCATGGTCAGGGAGAGCTTGAAGCAGGCCCAGTGGACCGTGTACACGCTCCGCGAGGACTCCCTTCCCCTGCTGGAGAGCCTGACCGCCATGGTCGAGTCGTCCGGTCACCGTGACGCCCTCACCGTCACGGGAGCCGTCCGTGAAATGCCGGCCCTGGTCACCCAGAATGTGCTGCGCATCGCGCAGGAGTCGCTGACCAACGCCGCCCGGCACGCTCCCGGGGGCCGGGTCGCGGTGACGATGGCCTTCGATGCCGCCTCGGCCACCCTCACCGTGCGCAACGGACCCGCGACCGGCGACGTGACCCCCGCCGTGGGCAGCGGAATGGGCCTGATAGGAATGCGCGAACGCGTCGCCCTGTTGGGCGGCACCATTGCCGCGGGTCCCCTCACCGAGGGGCCGGAGCGGGGCGGCTGGCAGGTGGAGGCAGTGATCCCAGGATGACGACGACCGAACCGACCCGGACCCCGCAGAACGCGGACGAACAGCGCCCGTTGAGGGTGATCGTCGCCGACGATCAGACCGCCGTGCGCGAACCCCTGGCCGCCGTACTCGACATGGCCGAGGACATCGACGTCGTGGCCGTCGCCGCAGACGGCACACAGGTACTCGCCGCCATGGCCACCACAGCGGCCGACGTCGTCCTCATGGATCTGCGCATGCCGGTCATGGACGGCACCGAAGCCACTCGCCGGCTGAGCGAGGAGCATCCCGACACCGCCGTGGTCGTGCTGACCACCTTCGCCGACGACGACTCGATCCTGGCCGCCCTGAGCGCCGGCGCCCGCGGCTATCTGACGAAGAACGCGGGCCGCCAGGACATTATCCGCGCGATCCGGGCTGCCGCCGCCGGACAGTCCGTACTGGACGGCGAGGTCCAGAGCCGTCTCCTGGCGACCGCCCGCACACGTCCTCCGGCCGTCACACAGCCTCTCCCCCAGGACCTCACCCGCCGTGAACGCGAAGTCCTCGCCCTCATCGGGCAGGGCCTGCCCAACCGCGCCATCGCCGAGAAGCTCTTCATCAGCGAGGCCACGGTCAAGACACACATCAACAACCTGTTCGCCAAGGCCGGCTTCCAGGACCGGACCGAGGCCGTCCGCCGCGCCATCGCCGCCGGTTTGGTGTGACGCGGCTGCGCTCCATGGCTACGGGGGCGACGGGTTCGCGTTCTCGTCGGCTTCGTAGAACAACGCGCGATCTCTGCCCCGTGATCGCCGGGCGGCCCCGCTCGTCATCCTCTGGGTGACAAGCGGGGCCGCGCTCTTCTAGTACTCCAGCAGCACTTTGACGTTTTCCCTGCTCAGGGGCGGTTTCGGTGAGTGTAGTGGGCTGATGGTCGGTCCGTGTTCTCTTTCCCGGA
>NZ_JBIWGK010000013.1:0-246821 GCF_044763565.1 Streptomyces sp. NPDC096013
GACGCGGCGATCACCCGCGCCCACGACCAGTTCCGCTGGTTCTCCGGCGGCTGGCCCGTCAACTCCGAACTCCCCGGACCGGCCGCGTTCGCCGGTGCCACCCAGTTCGTACGGCCCGAGGACGTGGCCGAGTCGATTCCCTGCGGCGACGAAGTGGAGGCGGTCGTCGAGGCCGTACGGCCTTACGTGGACGCGGGGTTCACCGAGGTCGCGCTCGTCCAGATCGGCGGCGACCACCAGGAGCCGTACCTGGAATGGGCAGAACAGAAGCTGCTGCCCGCCCTCCGCGAACTGTGAGCCCGCGATGACCACCAAACGCGCCGCGATCTTCGACGTCGACGGAACCCTCGTCGACACCAACCACCTGCACGTCGTCACCTGGTGGGAGGCGTTCAGACAAGGCGGCCACCGCGTCCCCATGCGGGAGATCCACCGTGCCGTGGGCCTCGGCGGCGGCGACCTCATCGAGCATCTGCTCGGAAAGGACCGCGACCGCGGGGACGACGAGCAGTTCGTCGCGGCCCATCACGCCCTCTACGCCACGTACTTCGACCGCCTGCCGCCCCTTGCGGCGGCGGGTGACCTGCTGCGCGAACTGGCCGGGCGGGGCTGGACGATCGTCCTGGCGACCTCGGCGAGCGGCGCGGAACTCGCCGCGCTGCGCCGCGCGATCGACGCGGACGAGGTCATCCTCGGTGCGGCCAGCGCGGACGACGTCGCGGACGGCAAGCCCGCCCCCGACCCCGTCCAACAGGCCAGGGAACTCGCGGGAGTCGAGAGCGAACGTGCCGTGTTCGTCGGCGACACCGTCTGGGACATGAAGGCCGCCGCACGCGACGGAGTGACCCCGGTGGCGCTGCTGTCCGGCGGGATTCCCCGCGCGGACCTGGAGACGGCCGGCGCCCAGGCGGTGTACCGCGACCCCGCGGACCTTCTCGAACGGCTCGACACGAGCGTCTTCGCCGAGCAGTGAGGGGCGAGATCGACGCTCCCGACACGAGGAGGAGGACGAGGACCAGGACAAAACAGGGAGCGCCATGACAGAACTCGACCCGTTCACCGACCTGCTCGACCCGCCGATGTACGTCGTGACCACCGCGGCCGACGGTGAGCGGGCCGGCTGTCTGGTCGGATTCGGCTCCCAGTGCTCGATCCGGCCCGTCCGGTTCATGATCTGGCTGTCCAAGGCCAACCGCACGTTCCGGGTGGCCGAGCACGCCGACCGGCTCACCGTCCACCTCCTCCGCCGGGACCAGGACCACCTGGCCCGGCTCTTCGGCGGTGAGACCGGCGACCTCATCGACAAGTTCGCCGACGTCCCCTGGCACCCGGGACCCGGCGGCTCGCCCGTCCTCGACGAAGCTCCCGCCTGGTTCGTCGGCCGCGTGGAGAACCGCGTCGACGGCGGCGACCACGTCGGATTCCTCCTCGCCCCGGAGACGGTCACCAACGCACAGGGCGACAGCATCACCCCCCTGTCGTTGAGCGACGCCCTCGACATCGACCCCGGCCACCCCGCGAACTGACAGGCAGGGCTTGGTGGTGGCCGACTGAGCACCGGTCAGGCCCTCCCCGCCAACGGGCTTGCCGCGCAATCGAATTGATGCCCTCGGCGGAGCCCGGAACGGGGTCGTACGCGGCTTCGGCGGCCCCTCGCGCATGTTCCGGGCACGGTCTGCCGCTGCCCTGTCGTCCGCTCCCCGGCACGCCGTCACCGGCCCGTCCGCGGCCTCGCCGCATCCGCTCTGACCTGGTGGTTTCGGCGATTCCGCCTAGGGTGGAGTCATCCACCGAACGCCATGGGAGGGGTCTTCGTGAGCGCGGAAGGCATGGAGTACGACGCCGGCGACATCATGGTTCTGGAGGGGCGGGAAGCCGTTCGGAAGCGACCGGGGATGTACGTCGGCTCGACCCGTCAACGCGGGCTGCACCACCTCGTGTCGGAGGTCGTCGGCCGGGCGGTGAACGAGGTCCTGGCGGGCCGCGCCGGTTCCGTCGACGTGACGCTCCTGTCCGACGGCGGCGTGCGCGTCGCCGATGACGGGGTCGGCGATGGGGACTCCTACGGGGCGGACCTCGAAGCGGAGTTGACGAGCTTCGGCGTCGGCTCCGGGTTCAGCGGCCGGCGGACCGCCGTCGTCGGGCCTTTCAGCGTGGGGCTGTTCGTCGTCAACGCCCTGTCGAGCCGTCTGACGGCCGAGGGGACCCGGTGGGCCAAGGAGTACGAGCGCGGTGTCGAGGCCGACCCGCCCGCCATCGCGGGGGCAGCGCGCGGCAACGGGACGACCATCTCCTTCTGGCCCGACGCCGAGATCTTCGAGACGACCTGGTGCTCCTTCGCCCTGCTGGCGGAGCGATTCCGCCAACTGGCGTTCCTCAACCGGGGTTTGACCATCTCGCTGACCGACGAACGCCCGGCGGACGGGGTACGCGCGGTGCTGTTCCGCTTCCCGGACGGCGTACGGGACTTCGCCGCCGCCCTCGACGCGGAGGCGGGAGGTACGACCGACCTGGACGTCATCGGCTTCGAACGGGAGGACCCGCGCATGGCGGGCACGATGGAGGTCGCCCTGCGATGGTCGGACTCCCCGGCGCCGATACGCGGCTTCGTCAACAGCATCGCCACCCGCGAGGGCGGCACCCACGTGGACGGCTTCCGTGCCGGTGTGGCAGCCGCCGTCACCGCGTACGCGAGGGAACGGGCGGGGGCGGCGGCGCCCGACCTCGACGCCTGTGCCGACCGGATCGTCGAGGGACTCACCGCGGTCGTGTCCGTGAAGCTCGACCAACCTGAACTCCTCGGGGCCACACGGCAGTTGCTGGGCAACGCGGCTGTGCGGATCTGCGTGGAGGAAGCCGTCCGGGAGCACCTCCACGACTGGTTCGCCACACACCCGGAGCAGGCCGCGCGGATCGTCGACGACCACGTCACCCGTGCCGTGCGGCGGGACTGAGCAACAGCGCGCCGCCGTCCCGCCGTTGTCCTGTCCCAGGGCAGCGGCAGGGACCGCAGGATGTGGTGGACCATCGTCTCGATGACGACGTAGTCCGGGCCCCCTCCCGCCGACGCGACGAACCCGGTGTACACCCGGTCGGCGGGCAGCCGGAGGGGCCAAGCCGCTCTGCCGGTACGGAGGTTCGCGGCGCGCAGGGTGTGACCGCCGCTGGTGACCGCGCGTTCGTCGGCCTTGTCCATGACCAGGCCGAGGTTCTTGGCCGCGCCGGTGGCGGGCACGGTCCAGGTGGCCGCGCCGTCGGCCCGGGACCGCCCCACGACACCGTCCGCACCGGTGGCGCACACGACCTGAGGGGCCGTGGCACCGCAGACCCGCACCCCTCCGAGCCGGAGAGGTCCTTGGTCCAGGCCCGCGCCACGAGTCCTGGAGGGCCGTCACGCCGGAGCCCGACGCGGTGTGTCGCGAGGACGCGGTCGTGTGACCTGTCCCGGAGGACCGCGCGTCCCTGGAGCCCTCGCAGCCGGCCGCTGTCACCCCGAACAGGACCGCGCCCAGCATCCCGCGCACCACTCGGACCGTCGCATAGCCACCCCCCGGGTGTCTAAAGCGCCCATGGCCGCAGACGTCCCGCGTCCGGCACCATGCCCACGTCACACCCGGTCGGCGCGTGCGACCGGCGGGGAAATGATGACCCGACCGGTTGGTCCTCGCGGCCGGACGGTGTGGCGGCACGGGAGCGGAGGCCGCGTTGGGGACACTCGCGGTCCGGCGCCGCGCGGGCGGCGGGTTCCCTGTCTGGCTGGAGAAACGTGGTGCGACTTCCCCTGCTGCGGGCCGTGCTTGCGGCCTCGGTGCTCGTGGCGTCCGGAGCGGGCGCCGCCGCCCCGGTCCGGGCCGACGGAACGTTCCGGCCCCGGGCCGTCGACGATCTCGCGCGATACGTCAACCCGTTCGTCGGCACCGCCCCCGGCGGTCCCGACTTCGGCCACGGCGGCGGCGCGGGCAACACCTTCCCGGGCGCCTCGGCACCCCTCGGCGGGGTGCAGTGGAGCCCCGACACCGTGACGTACCAGCACGGCGGCTATTCCTACGCCGACAACCGCATCCGCGGCTTCAGCCTCGCGCACATCTCCGGAGCGGGGTGCGCCGCCTACGGCAACGTCCCCTTCATGCCCACGCAGGAGACCGCTCCGCCGGCGTACGCCACGTTCTCGCACGCCAACGAGCAGGCGGCGCCGGGCAGTTACCACGTCACCTTCGACAACGGCATCGGCACCGACCTCACCACCACCCAGCGCTCGGGCATCGCCCGCTTCACCTACCCGGCGTCCGACACCCGCCCGGCCGCCGTGAGCATCGACGCGGCCAAGGCGTTCACCGCGGCCACCGGATCGGTCGACATCGGCACCGACACGCTCTCCGGGTACAGCGACAGCGGCGCGTTCTGCAAGTCCAAGAACCGCTACCGGCTCTACTTCCACGCCACCTTCGACCAGCCCTTCGCCCAGGCCACCCACCCCGACGGCAAAGCGGGCTCGGCCATGGTCACCTTCGCCCCCGGCGTGCGCACGGTGACCGCCCGGGTCGGCGTCTCCTTCGTCGACGTCGAGGGCGCCCGCCAGAACGCGCTCGACGAGCAGAAGGCACAGTCGTACGACACGATCCGGCAGGACGTGCGCGCCGACTGGAACCAGTGGCTGAACCGGATCACCGTCGACGGCGGCACGGACGCGCAGCGCCGCGTCTTCTACACCGCGCTCTACCACGCCCTCCTGCACCCCAGCGTCTTCAGCGACTCCGACGGCCGCTACACCGGCATGGACGGCGTCGTCCACCGCACCCGGGCCGGGCACGTCCAGTACGCGAACTTCTCCGGCTGGGACGTCTACCGCTGCCAGGTCCAGCTGCTGGCGCTGCTCGCCCCGCGCGAGGCCTCCGACATCGCGCAGTCCGTCCTCGACCAGGGCCTCCAGGCCGGCTACTTCGACCGCTGGACCCTCGCCAACGGCGGCAGCGGCGTCATGGTCGGCGACCCGCTGCCCGCCATCGCGTCCGCGATCCACGCCTTCGGCGGCACCGACTTCGACGCCGCCACCCTGCTGCGCACGGCCCTCGCGGACCGCCAGGACAGCCGCCAGCGCCCCGGCCACGAGCAGTACGACACCCTCGGCTACGTCCCCGCCGGCACCAAGGGCGTCTGGGGCTCGGTCTCCACCACCCTCGAATACGCCGTCGCCGACTACGCCCTCGCCCAACTCGCCCATCGTCTCGGTGACGTGACGTCCTACGACACTCTGCTGCGGGCCTCCGGGAACTGGCGCAACCTCTTCAACCCCGCCACCGGCTACATCCAGCCCCGCGCCGCCGACGGGACCTGGCCGGCGTTCACCCCGGCCCAGAAGACGGAGTACGTGGAGGGCAACGCGGCCCAGTACACATGGATGGTGCCGCAGGACCTGCCCGGGCTGTTCGCCGCGATGGGCGGGGACGCCGCCGTCACCGGACGCCTCGACACCTTCTTCACCAACCTCAACGCGGGCGCGGACCAGCCCTACGCCTACCTCGGCAACGAGCCCTCGTTCGGCGCCCCTTGGGCCTACGCCTCCGTCGGGCACGCCGACCGCGCGGGGGAGGTCACCCACCGCGCGCTGGGCACGCTGTTCACCGACGCACCCGGCGGACTCGTCGGCAACGACGACCTCGGCGCCATGTCGTCCTGGGCGGTGTGGGCGAGCCTCGGCCTCTACCCGGAGGTCCCCGGCACCGACCAACTCGTCCGCACGGAGCCCCTGTTCACCGCCGCCACCGTCCACCGGGGCAACGGAACCTCGCTCACGGTCGGCTCCGGGGCGCGCGGGCACTCACTCCGCTAGCGGGAGCCGTACGGGACGGGCCGCCGGTCCGGGGGAGGCCGTCACCTCGGTCGGCTTCAGCGCGCCGTGCGGCCCATCGCACTCCACCACCACCCGCACCGGCTCCCCGCACCCGGTGTGCCGTACGTCGAGCACCGGCCCCTCGGGGTCGGCGGCGTAGGTCTCGCCCCACTGGCGCAGGGCCATGAGGACCGGCCACAGATCGCGGCCCTTGCCCGTCAGGCGGTACTCGTGCCGGGTCCGGCTGCCTTCCTGCCGGTAGGGCACCGTCGTCAGGATGCCGGCCGCCACCAGCTTGCGGAGCCGGTCGGCGAGCACCGCGTCCGAGAGCCCGATATGGCGCCGGAAGTCGTCGAAGCGACGGACCCGGACGAAGGCGTCCCGCAGGATCAGCAGGGTCCACTTCTCGCCGACGAGATCGAGCGTGCTCTGGACCGGACAGTTCTCCGTGCTCACGTCGAGCCATTCCATGCCGCCAGCCTAGCCACCTGGCTCTGTCGTTGACAGTCAGCTCCCACGACATCTAGCTTCTTTTCAAGAAGTCAGCCGGGAGGTAACGCCGTATGGGACGGTCACGCACGTACGAGTGGGACGATCCGGGCGTCTCGGCAGCCGCCGTAGGACAGTCCACGGGTCTGGAATTCCTGCGGGAGCTGATCGGCGGGCGGCTGCCCGCGCCGCCCATCGGGGCCACCCTGAACTTCAGCCTCGACGAGGTCGAGCACGGGCGGGCGGTGTTCTCGCTGGTACCGGGGGAGGAGCACTACAACCCCATCGGCAGCGTCCACGGCGGGGTCTACGCCACCCTGCTCGACTCCGCCGCCGGGTGCGCGGTGCAGTCCACGCTGCCGCAGGGCATGGGGTACACATCGCTCGACCTGACCGTGAAGTTCCTGCGCCCGATCACCGCCGACACCGGGCGCGTCCGCGCGATAGGAACCGTACTGAACGGCGGACGGCGTACCGCGCTCGCGCAGGCCGAACTGTTCGACGAGAAGGACCGGTTGCTCGCGCACGCCACGAGCAGCTGCCTGCTGTTCCCCGTCCCGGGGGCGTGACCCCGGGACGGCGGAAATCCGCCTGTCCCCCGTGCAGGCGGATCCGCACCGTCAACTCCCCCGATCCCCACGGACGAAGGCGCTGCCGGAACGCTGTGCAGTTTGCCTGGCGCGGCGGCCGTGGTGGTATGGGGAGAAGTACGTATGTGGATGTGACACACGCGGGATCGTGAGGACTATGACGGGCGGGCCTGCCGGGGCGTACGAACGCATGCTGGCGGTGGCGGTGGCGGCGCTGCACGAACGGGACCCCGAGCGGCTGTGGCCGATGGTCGCCGCGTCCCTGCCGGAGCTGTGCGGGGGCGAGGCGCTGATCTACAAACTCGGCGAATGGACGGACCGGACCGGCGCGATGGGTCTTTCGCCCGCCGCCGCGGCGCACCTGGGCCGGATCGACGACGACGCGATGGCGGTGCTGCGCCGCGGCTACCCCTTCGCCGACCACTACGCGACGGCCGGTGCCGCCCGCCGCCCCGGTACCGCCCACCGGATGGCGGGGAGAGGGTGGGCGCGCAGCCGGACCGCGGGCACGGTCAGCCGGCTGCTGGACGCCGACCACGTCCTGGCGATCCCCCTGCCCGGCACGGCCACCCCGGTCACCGGCTGCCTGGTGTACCGCGCGGGCGCCGACTTCACCGAGGACCAGGTCCGGGCCGCCGAGCAGCTCCAGCCCCTGCTGGCCGGGGTGGAACAGCAGCGGCAGCTCCTCGAACGCTGGCGCGCGACCACGGCACCACCCGAAGCACCGGAACCGCCGTCGGACTGCCGGCTCACGCCCCGCCAGGTCGCCGTCCTCCTGCTCCTCGCGGACGCGCTCACGGCCTCGGCGATCGCGCACCGGCTGGGGATCTCCGTACGGACGGTCCACAAGCATGTCGAGGCCCTGTACCGGAAGTTGGGCACGAGGGATCGGGTGAGCACCGTACTGCGGGCTCAGGCGATCGGTTTGCTGCCGGGTCGGGCGGGGCGGTGAAGCGAGGGGCAGTCGCCCCTTGAGAGCTCGCCGATGTGCGGCCCGCGCGGGACACCGAGGCCCCGCCCCCTGCCCCCGGCTCCCTCGATGTCCGATGATCGTCGTGGACACCCGGGTCCCCCGAGGCCCGCACTCGGCATCGACAGGAGCTCACCCCCGTGACGTACGACATCACCGCCCTGCGCGCCCTGTTCCCCGCCCTGAGCAGCGGCACCGCCCACTTCGACGGGCCCGGCGGCACCCAGACGCCCCGGCCCGTCATCGAGGCCATCACCGAGGCACTGGCCAATCCGCTCTCGAACCGCGGTCAGGTGACGGCGGGGGAGCGCAACGCCGACACCATCGTCACCGGGGCGCGCGCGGCCATGGCCGATCTCCTCGGGGCACAGTCGTCGGGGATCGTCTTCGGCCGCAGCGCCACGCAGCTCACCTACGACTTCTCCCGTACCCTCGCCGCGCGTTGGGAGCCCGGGGACGAAGTCGTCGTCACCCGTCTCGACCACGACGCCAACATCCGCCCCTGGGTGCAGGCGGCCGAGCGGGTCGGCGCCACCGTGCGCTGGGCGGACTTCGACCCCGCGACCGGCGAACTGACCCCGGACCACCTCCGCGCCGTCCTGTCCGACCGCACCCGGCTGGTCGCGGTCACCGCCGCCTCCAACCTGATCGGCACGCGCCCCGCGGTCCGTGAGATGTCCCGCCTGGCACATGAGGCCGGGGCCCTGTTCTGGGTCGACGGCGTCCACTACACCGCCCACGCCCTGGTCGACGTCGACGCCCTCGGCGCGGACTTCTTCGTCTGCTCGCCGTACAAGTTCCTCGGCCCGCACCACGGTGTCCTCGCCGCCCGCCCCGAACTGCTCGACACCCTGCGCCCCGACAAGCTCCTCCCGTCCTCCGACGCGGTGCCGGAACGCTTCGAACTCGGCACGCTGCCCTACGAGTTGCTCGCCGGCACGCGCACCGCCGTGGACGTCCTCGCCGGCCTGGACGCGGACGCCACCGGCAGCCGCCGTGAACGCCTGGCCGCGAGTCTCGCCGCGCTCCACCGGCACGAGGAGACCCTGCGCACGCTCATCGACCACGGGCTCGCCGACCTGGACGGGATCACCGTCCACTCGAAGGCGGCCGAGCGCACGCCCACCGTGTTGCTGACCTTCGACGAAGCCTTCGGCGAGCACGGCACGCAGGACGCCTCCCGCTTCCTGGCGGACCGCGACGTGCACGCGCCGTCCGGCGCCTTCTACGCCCTCGAAGCCTCCCGGCGGCTCGGCCTGGGCGACTCCGGCGGCCTGCGTGTCGGCCTCGCGCCCTACACCGGCACCGACGACGTCGACCGGCTCCTGACCGGACTCGCGCTGTTCCTGAAGCAGGCCTCCCGCTGACGGCCGGGACCGTGCCAGGACAGCGCTTGAGGAGAAAAAGATGTGTCCGATGACGGGTTAATGATGGATTCGGCCCCTTCAACATTGCCCCGTACTCCCTCTAGCGTTGCGCCCATGTGAACGGCCTCGCCGTCGGCTGATCAGCGCCGCTTCGGCCTTGGGCGGTCTCTGGAGGGAGAAGGCGATGGCGCCTGTGGTACCGGACGTCGGAATCCCGACCCTCGGAGACGCCGCCCGCCGTGTCGCGTACGTCCTCGCGGGGCGGCCGCCGGCCGCGGTCGCCCACCCCCACTGGAAGCCCGGAAAGGCCACAGCATGACCACCTCGTCCCTGAACAGGATCGCCGGCGCTCCCATCTCCTGGGGTGTGTGCGAAGTACCCGGCTGGGGCTACCAGTTGACGCCCGAGCGGGTCCTGAACGAGATGCGCGAGGTCGGCCTCGCCGCCACCGAGTTCGGCCCCGAGGGCTTCCTGCCCAGCGCGCCGGACGCCATGGCCCGCACCCTCGCCGACCACGACCTGCACGCCGTCGGCGGCTTCACCCCGCTGCTGCTGCACGTCCCCGGACACGACCCGCTGCCCGAGGCCGAACAACTCCTCGCGGGCTACGACGCCTCCCAGGCCGAGGTGCTCGTCCTGTCCGCCGTCACCGGCCAGGACGGCTACGACTCCCGCCCCGAACTCGACGCCGACGGCTGGAAGTTGCTGCTCTCCAACCTGGACAGGCTGGCCTCGCTGGCCGCCGAACGCGGTGTGCGCGCGGTCCTGCACCCGCACGTCGGCACGATGATCGAGAACGGCGACGAGGTCCGCCGTGTCCTGGAGCACTCGGCGATCTCGCTCTGCCTCGACACCGGCCACCTCCTCATCGGCGGCACCGACCCGGCCGAGCTGACCCGCCAGGCGCCCGAGCGCATCGCCCACACCCACATGAAGGACGTCGACGCCTCCCTCGCAGCCAAGGTCCAGGAAGGCAGGCTCAGCTACACCGACGCCGTCCGCAAGGGCATGTACCGCCCGCTGGGCGCGGGCGACGTGGACGTCGAGGCGATCGTCACCCACCTCAGCGCGCGCGGCTACGACGGCTGGTACGTCCTCGAACAGGACACCATCCTCACCGAGGAGCCGACGGCGAAGGGCCCCGTCGAGGACGTGTGGGCCAGCGCCGAGCACCTGCGCTCGGTGCTGCGCGGTGTCGCGTAGCCCCGGACATCAGGAATCCGGGAAACGGGAATGACCGCTGACCGATTTCTCGCCACGTGCTGGACCACGGCGGGCGACACCGCTCCCGACGAGGAGGACCAGCGCAGTCCGCTGGACCTGCGGGAACGGGTGGAAGCGGCGCGGGACGCCGGATTCACCGCCTTCGGGCTGCTGTACGCGGACCTGGTGGAGGCCGAGCGCGCGTACGGGATCGCCGGCATCCGGTCCCTGTTCGAGGACAACGGAATCGACCACGTCGAACTGGAACTCCTCACCGACTGGTGGACCGACGGACCCCGGCGGGCCGCGTCGGACACCGTCCGCACCGGCATGCTGAGAGCCATCGAGTCGCTCGGCGCCCGCACCTTCAAGATCGGCCCCGATGTCGCCGACGAACCCTGGGAACTCGACGTCTGGGCCGAGGAGTTCGCCGTACTGGCCGCCCAGGCCGACGGCGTCGGCGCCCGCCTGGGGGTCGAGCCGCTGCCCTGGTCCAACCTCAGGACCGTGCACGACGGGCTACGGCTCGTCGAGGCGGCCGGTCACCCGGCGGGCGGGCTCATCATCGACGTCTGGCACGTCGAGCGCGCCCACACCCCGCCGGCCGAACTGGCGGAGGTACCCGGGTCACGGATCGTCGGCGTGGAGCTCAACGACGCCCACAGCGACGTCGTCGGCACACTCTTCGAGGACACCGTGCACCGCCGACTCCTGTGCGGAGAGGGCTCGTTCGACCTGCCGGGGATCGTCGCCGCGCTCCGGACGGCCGGCTTCCGCGGTCCCTGGGGCGTGGAGATCCTCTCCGACACGCACCGCGCGCTGCCGGTGCGCGAGGCCGCGGCGGCGGCATTTCGGAGTGCCGCGGCACTGGTGAACTGACCGAAAGGAAGGGATAGCCCTCGCTGGTCGTGGCGGTCACACGGCGCAGCCAGTCCTCGGTGACGCACTCGGGCTTGCGCCTGAGCAGCACCGGATGCCGGCCGACGCGCCGTCCGTACCGGTCGTCGGCTGATACGGACGGCGCGTCGCACCCGGGGATCAGCGTTCGTAGACCCCCGTCAGCCGGCCCCGGCCGAGGACCGGCGCGGTGACGGTGGGCAGGAAGGCGCGGGGCCGGGCCCGGTCCACCGGTGTGGTGCCGGAGGTGTCGGTCACGGGAGCCGCGAGGGCGAACAGCTCGAAGACGTAGCGGTGCGGGCCGTGGCCCTTGACGGGCGCGGGGCCGTGGTAGCCCCGGCCGATGGTGGACCGGAGGATCCGCACCCCCGGGCCGGGCTGCCGTGCGGCCAGGGCGCCGGGCGTCAGGTGTCCGGTCGCCGGGTCGATCAGGGCGAGGCAGTGCACGGCGGGCTTGGACATCGGGACGTCGATGTCCTCGACGACCAGGAGGAGTTGGGCGGTGCCGGACGGGAGCGCGGACCAGGCCAGCTCGGGGGAGAGGTCCTCGCCGCCGATCTGCTTCGCGCAGTGCTTCAGCGACAGGGTGTCGCCGTCGCCGAACTCCTGGCTGGTGAGAACGAGGTGTCCGGAGCCTTGGAGGTTGGGCAGGTTCCACGCCATGTGGGTCTCGCCCGCCCTGCGGTTCTTCAGGAGTCGGCCGAGCAGGCTCATCGGGTCGCCTCCACCATGGTGATGACCTCGGCGGCGGTCGCGGTCTCGCCGAGTTTGGGGAAGACGCGCTCGACGCTGTGGCGATGGGCCTCGGGGTCGGGATCGCCCATGGCGTCGGTGGCCAGGACGACGTGGTAGCCGTGGTCGACGGCCGAGCGTGCCGTCGACTCGACGCCCGAACTGGTCGCGACGCCGGTGAGCACGACCTGCGTGACGCCCAAGTCCCGCAGCAGCGTGTCGAGTCCGGTGTCATGAAATGCGCTGCGCCGCCGCTTGGTGATCAGATGGTCGGTCGGCTGTACGTCAAGTTCGTCGATGAGGTCGGCCCAACCCGCGGGCGGGGCAGTGGCGTTGGCGGACCGGCCGGTGCCGACACGTACTCGCGCGGGGATGTCCGTACGACCCGGCGCGCGGCCGGTGACGTTGACCAGGACCACGGGGAGACCGTGCCGCCGGAACTCGGCGGCCAGACGGGTCGTCTGCTGGACGGCGGTGGTGACCGGAGTATCGGTGAGGGCGGAGACGATGCCCTTCTGGAGGTCGACCACGACGAGCGCGGCGGTGGGGTCGATGGTGGTGAGTGGCATGGGCGTCGGTCTCCTGGGGAGGGCTTGTGATGTCTTGGACGTCGGCTGGTCGCCGTGCTCGGGACGGGACGGGCTCAGCCGTCGGCGTTACTTGTCCGGCCGGGCGAGGGCGTCGCCGGTGACGGCCGTACTCGGTTCCGGCGTCCTGGCCGCTGGGCGGGTGCCGGTGCCGCGCAGCATGGACGCGATCGCGGCGAGGAAGGCGAGACCGGCGCCGAAGGCGAACACGACGACCAGACCCGAGTGGAACGGCCCGGATATCAGGCTCGGGAAGAACTCGCTTCCGGTGAGGGTGTGTTGCTGCGCCGCCGTCAGATGGGTGAGGACACCGCTGGGCTGGAGCAGGTGCTGGACCGGGTTCACGCCCAGCTGTGCGGCGAACAGGGAGGAGACCGGGGGCAGTCCGGCGACCTGGGTCGCCACGTGGGCCGGTACGCCCTGCTGTTGGAGCCCGGTGGTGAGGCTGGCCGGGAGCGTCGTGGCCAGTCCGGCGATCATCAGGGAGAAGAAGACGCCGATGGAGACGGCGGTGCCGGAGTTCTGGAAGGTGGCGCGCATGCCGGAGGCGACTCCGCGCAGCCGTGGGGGCACACTGCCCATGATCGAGGAGGAGTTGGGGGATGCGAACATCCCGCTGGCTATGCCGTTGAGCGCGATCAGCAGCGCGAAGACCCAGTAACTGAAGTCGATCGGCAGACACATCAGGCCCAGGAAGCTCGCGCCGAACAGCGCCGCGCCGCCCGTGGCGAGACCTCGTGAACCGAGCCGGTCCGACAGATACCCGGAGACCGGGCCCGCCGCGAGGAAGCCCGCGGTCAGCGGCAGCATGAAGATGCCGGCCCACAGCGGGGTGTCGCCGTAGTCGTAGCCGTGCAGCGGGAGCCAGATGCCCTGGAGCCAGATGATCAGCACGAACTGCATGCCGCCCCGGCCGATCGAGATGGCCAGGCCCGCCAAGTTGCCGAAGGTGAAGGCCCGTTGGCGGAACAGGCTGAGCTGGATCATCGGCGCGGAGACGCGGTTCTCGATGACGACGAACGCCGCCAGGAGCAGCAGTCCGCCCGCGATCAGCGTCTCGACCAGGGGGTTGGTCCAGCCCATGGTGTGGCCGCCGTAGGGCTGGAGGCCCGCGGTGATCGCGATCAGGGCGGCGCTGAGGCCGACCGCGAAGGTGAGGTTGCCCCACCAATCGATGCGGCCGCCGTCGCGGCGGGCGGTCTCGCGGAGGGTGCGGTAGGCCCACACCGTGAAGAACACGCCGACGGGCACGTTGACCCAGAACACCGCCCGCCAGTCCCAGGCCGACAGCAGACCACCGGCGACGAGACCGATGAACATCCCGCCCAGCCCGGCGACTTGGTTGATGCCCAGGGCGAAGCCGCGCTGTTCCTCGGGGAAGGCGTCGGTGAGGATCGCGGCGGAGTTCGCGGTCAGCATCGAGCCGCCGACGGCCTGGAGCAGGCGCCAGGCGATCAGCCACATCGCGCCGTGGCCTCCGTCGAAGGGGTCGAAGGAGAGCAGGATCGAGGCGAAGGTGAAGACCGCGAACCCCGAGTTGTAGATCCGCACCCGGCCGTACATGTCGCCGAGGCGCCCCACCGTGACCACCAGGACGGCCTGGACCAGCCGGTAGCCCATGATCATCCACAGCAGATAGACGATGTTGCCCGGCGCGAGCGGGTCGAGATGGATGCCGCGGAAGATCGCCGGCAGGGCGATCAGCACGATGGAACCGTCCAGCGCGGACATGAAGACCGCGGCGGTCGTGTTCGTCAGCGCGGTCCACTTGTACCGGTCGTCGGCGGCTGGGCGGCGCGGGGTGCGCGCCTTGAGAGGGTCTGTCATGGGTCCGCTTCCTCGTGGCTCCGTCGCCGCCGTCAGATGTGCTGGGCCAGTCGCTCCAACAGAGGTGCCACCGCCGCGAGTTGCTCCACCTCGGCCTCGGTGAACGCGCCGCTGGTCAGGGCTCGGGCGAGCAGTTCGGCCCGGGCGTTGCGCTTGTCCTTCAGTGCCTGCCGGCCGGCGTCGGTCACCGTCAGCACCACACGCCGGCCGTCCTCCGGGTCCGGGCGGCGTTCGACCAGGCCGCGGTTCCGCAGCGCGTTGAGCGTCGCTCCCATGGCCTGCGCGGTGATCTGCGCCTCGCGGGCCATCGCGGAGGAGGTGGCGGGTCCGCCGCGGTCCAGCCGCGCGAGCGCGCTCCGCTCGGGCATGGTCAGCCCACCCTCGACCGGCACTTGCCGGGCCCGCCGCACCAGCACGCCGAAACTCGCGAGCAGCGCGGAGGCGACGGCGGTCGGATCCAGATCCTGGTCGTCGTTCATATGCTAAGGCTACTTTATCAGCCTGCCTTAGTAAATCGCCCCGGCGCGCTGCCCGCCGATCCCGCCGACGCGAAAATCGCCTGTCGCGGAAGGCCCTCCAAGAGTTACGGTTCCCATCACCACTGAACGTCGAGAAGCTGGAGCCCAGAGATGCCCGGTCGTCCGGGCGCGCGTTGACGTCGTAGACCGTGATCGGTCCGTCATCGCGTGCCGCCCTCGATGCTGCGGCACAGCGAGCCTCCCCCTCCCCGCTCGAACGCTGAGCGCGTCCTCCGCGCGCCTGTTCGCGGGCTCGTTGCCGGCAAGCCGAAGGGTTCCCGTGCCGTCCTCCTCCTCTGTCCACGTTCCGTCGAGCCTGTGGCGGGACCGCGACTTCCGCAGGCTCTGGCTGGGGCAGACCGCCTCCCAACTCGGCGAACAGACAAGCCTGGTGGTCCTGCCGCTCTTCGCCGTACTGACGCTCGGCATCGGTGCCGGACAGCTCGGCGTGCTGCGCGCCGTGGAGCAGGCGCCGATCCTGCTGCTCTCGCTCCTCGTCGGCGCGTGGGTGGACGGCCGGCGGACGCGCACCGTGATGGTGGTGGCGGACGTGGGCCGGACCGCGGTGCTGGGCGCGGCGGCCGTGGCCGGACTGCTCAACTGGCTTGGTCTGCCCGCCCTGTTCGTGGTGGTCTTCGTCGCCGGAGTCCTCTCCGTGTTCTTCGACCTGGCCTACCAGATCTCCCTGGTGCGGCTGGTGACGCGCCATCAGCTCGTGCGGGGGAACAGCGCGTTGGAGGGCAGCAGGTCCGCCGCGCAGATCGGCGGACCCGCACTCGGCGGCACGCTGGTGACCCTGCTGTCGGCGCCGATCGCCGTCGCCGCGTCGTTCTTCGCGGTGTCGTTCCTGTCGGTCCGACGGATCCGCCGGACCGAATCCGTCCCGCAGCGCTCGGGACACTCCCCTCGCCTGTGGCGGCGAGTCCATGAAGGTCTGCGTTTCGTCGCCGGCGACTCCCTGCTGCGCACCGTGTGTCTTGCCGCCGCCGTCTTCCAGTTCTTCTTCTCGGCCACGATGACCGGCTATCTGCTGTTCCTGCCAAGGGAGTTGCACCTCTCGGGCGCCGCCGTGGGCCTGGCGCTCGCGGCGACCGGTCCCGGTGCGCTCGTCGGCGCGCTGCTGGCCGCGCGGCTGCCAGGCCGGTTCGGGCACGGCACGGTGATCGTGGGCGCGGCGGCACTCGGCGACGGCGCGTTCCTGTGCGTGCCCGCGTCGCACGGGTCGTCCACGGCGACGATCACCGTACTTCTCGCGGCCAACTTCGTGTTCGGAGTCGGCGGACAACTGGTGAACGTCACGGTCATGGCGGTCCGGCAGGCCGTGACTCCCCACGGAATGCAGGGGCGTGTGGCCGCGACGATCAATTTCGCCGGCATGGGGATGACGCCGCTGGGCTCGCTGCTCGGCGGCTTCCTCGCCCAGGAATGGGGGCTGCGGGCCGGCCTCCTCGTGACCGCCGGAGGCATGCTGCTGTCGCCGGTGGTCATGGCGCTGTCCCCGCTGGCGCGGCTGGGAAGGGATCTCCACGGCCTCGCGGGTACCGAGTAGGGAGACAGCGGCGGCACCTTGGTTAACCTGCACGGGTGACCATTGACCTCACCCTGCTGCCGCGTGTCGCCTGCCGAAGACAGGAGGTCACCGCGCCCCGGCTGCGCGGGCTGCTCGCGTTGCTCGCGGGGGACTTGAGGACCGGGTGCAGCACCGAGCGGCTGGTGGAAGGGCTGTGGCCGGACGAGTTGCCGGAGCGGCCGGGGAAGGCGTTGCAGGTCCTCGTGTCGAGGGCGCGGGCGCAACTGGGCGCCGACCTCATCGTCAGCACGCCGACTGGATACCGGCTCGACCTCGCCGCGGAGCAGGTCGACAGTGCCGCCCTGCTGCTGCACGCCGCCGCGAGCGCGGACCGGGCCAGGGCAGGCGATCACGCGGGTTCGCTGGCCGCCGCCGAGGCCGGGCTCGCCCTCTGGGAAGGCACCCCCGACCAGGGCGCCGACAGCGACGACCCGGTGGCCGCGCTGCGCGCCGAGCGCGTCCCCGTCCACGACACGCTCGTCCGCGCGCGGGCGCTCGCGCTCGCCCGCCTCGGACGCCACGCGGAGGCCGCGGGACCCCTGGCCGTCGCCGCCGCAGCGCATCCGCGCGACGAGGAGGTGCTCGGTGAGGTGCTGCGCGGGGAGGCGGCGACGGCCGGCCCGTCCGCGGCGCTGACCCGGTACGAGGCGTACCGCCGTGAACTGCGCGACGAGCTCGGCACGGACCCGGGGCCCGGACTCAAGGCCGTACAACAGGAGTTGCTGCGCGGCGAGGCGCCCGTGGCCAGGCACGGGGTGCCGCACGAACCGAATCCGCTGCTCGGCCGTGACGACGACATCGCGGCGGTGGAAGGGCTGTTGCGTGTCTCGCGTGCCGTCACCGTCGTAGGACCCGGCGGTCTCGGCAAGACCCGGCTCGCGCACGCGGTCAGCCGTCGGGCCGAACAGCGCCTCGTGTACTTCGTGCCGCTCGCCGGTGTCACCGAGGACGCGGACGTGGCCGCCGAGGTCGCCTCCGCGCTCGGCGCCGGTGCCATGAACGGGCCCGCGTCGGGCGACCCGGTGTCCGGCATCCTCGGTGTGCTCGGCTCCGGGCCCGCGCTGCTGGTCCTCGACAACTGCGAGCAGGTCGTCCGGGGCGCCGCCGACCTCGTCCAGGCCCTGGTCTCGTCCTCCAAGGACCTGCGGGTGCTCGCCACCAGCCGCTCCCCGCTCGGCCTCACCTCGGAGGCGGCCTACGCGCTGCCGGAGCTCGGACTCGCCGTCTCCGTCAAGCTGTTCACCCAGCGGGCCCGCGCCGCCAGGAGCGGCGTGGAGCTGCCCCCGGACGCGGTGGCCGAGCTGTGCCGGCACCTCGACGGGCTGCCCCTCGCGGTGGAGTTGGCGGCGGCCCGGGTGCGGGTCCTGTCGGTGCCGGACATTGCCCGCCGCCTCGGCGACCGGTTCGCGCTGCTCCGCGGCGGCGCCCGGGACGTGCCCGAGCGCCACCGCACCCTGCACGCGGTCGTCGAGTGGAGCTGGAACCTCCTCGCCGAGGACGCGAGGGCCGCCCTGCGCACCCTGTCCGTCTTCCCCGGAGGCTTCTCCGGCGAGGCGGCCGAACAGGTCCTGGGCGAGGACGCGTTGCTCCTGCTGGAGCAGCTGGCCGACCAGTCGCTGCTCACCGTCCTCGACACCCCCGCCGGTGTGCGGTTCCGGATGCTGGAGACCGTACGGGAGTTCAGCGCGGCCCGTCGCACGGAGGCGGGCGAGGACGAAGCCGCCGTGGACCGATTCCTGGACTGGGCGCGGGAGTTCGGGGTCGTGCATCACGATGTGCTGTTCGGGTCCGACTCGCAGTCGGCGTGGGAACGGATCAAGGCCGAGCAGGACAACCTCGTGGCGGCGCTCCGGCATGCGCAGGCACGCCTGGACCATCCCGCCACCGCCGCGCTCACCGCCGTCCTCGCCAGCCTGTGGTCCACCGGCACCAACTACCCCCGCCTCCTCGCCCTCACCACCGACACCGGCCCGGCGCTCTCGCACTACCACCCCGAGCCTGAATACCTCGAAGTCGCCCGCACCGCGGCCGTGTTGGGCACGGTCACCGTGTTCATGGGCCAGGGCCCACGCGCCGTACGCCAGCTCGTCACCCTGCGACGGCTCCCGGCGGCCCCGCCGGACTCGCTGATCCGCGCCGCCTCGGTCGTGCTGAGCGCGATCCCCGAGATCCGCCCGCCCGGCTACGACGTACTGCGCAGGCTGTCCGAGGACGGGCAGCCGTTGCTCTCCGGCATCGCCGAGTGCATGGCCTGCTACGTCTGGGAGTTCGAGCACGACATCGAGCGCGCCCTCGTCTCGGCCCGCCGAACGGTCAGCGGACTCGCGGCAGTTGACAACCCGTCCGTCCAGCTCATGGCGCACTCCCGGCTGAGCGAACTGTGCCTGCGCACAGGGCAGGGCGAAGAGGCGTACGACCATCTCAAGGCCTCCCTCGCCGTGTTGCCGCGGCTCGGCGACGGGCACGACCACATCGGCATCCGTTCGCTGCTCGCCCTCGCCTGTCTGCAACGCGGGGAGGTGGACGAGGCCGAGTACTGGCTGCGGCAGACGGAGAGCGACAACCCCCCACCGGAGGACGACTTCTACCGGCCCGACCTCGGCGGGCGCGCCGAGATCGCGCTCGCTCGCGGACTGACGGAGGTCGGACTCGGCCTGTGGCGCGGCGCCGTGGAGCGCATGCTCGCGGCGGGATCGTCGCGCGGCGACGAAGTCCGCCCCGATCCATGGGCGTTCCTGGTCCAGTCGGTGGCCGTGACGGCCCACGCGCGCGCTGGCCGGCACGCGCTGGTCGCGGACACCGTCGACCGGTTGCGCCGAGGATTGCGGACCCTGCTCGCCGAGCCGTACGGCTCGCCCTCCGAACTCCCCCTGCTGGGGGCGATGTTGCACGCCCTCGGCACGGTCGGGTGCGCGGAGGGCGACCCGTCGGCCGTACGGATGATCGCGCTGGCCGAACGGCTGGGCGTACCGCGGGACTTCCAGCCCACGATGTCCGCGGACCTCGCCCGGCAGGCGGCCGAGGACGCCGACAGGGCGGCGTACGCCGACGCGGTGTCGGAGTATGCCGCCCTGGGGCGGGACGAGTTGCGGGACGCTGCCCGCGCTGTCATGGCGACTACTTCGGGTCGCGGTTGAACGAGGCGGTGGACCAGCGGTAGCCGAGCACGGTGAGCCCGACGCACCAGGCGGTGGCGATCCACCAGTTGTTGCCGATCTCCGTGCCGAGCAGCAGACCGCGCAGGGTCTCGATCGCCGGGGTGAAGGGCTGGTACTCGGCGATCGGCTGGAACCAGCCCGGCATCGTGTGGGCCGGGATGAACGCGCTGGAGATGAGCGGGAGGAGGATCAGCGGCTGTGCGCTGTTGCCGGCCGCCTCGGCGTTCGGGCTGGCCATGCCCATGCCCACCGCGATCCAGGTGAGCGCCAGGGAGAACAGGACGAGCAGACCGAAGGCGGCCAGCCACTCCAGCGCCGTGGCGTCGGTGGACCGGAAGCCGATGGCCACGCCGACGGCACCGACCAGCACCACACTGGCGACGCACTGGAGCACACTGCCGACGACATGCCCGACGAGCACTGACCCGCGGTGGATCGCCAGGGTCCGGAAGCGGGCGATGATGCCCTCGTTCATGTCGGTGGCGACGGAGACCGCCGTGCCGATCACGGTGCCGCCGATGGTCATCATCAGGATGCCCGGGACGATGTAGGCGATGTAGTCGGAGCGGTTGGCGCCGCCGATGCCGGTGCTCATCACGTCGCCGAAGATGTAGACGAAGAGGAGCAGCAGCATGATCGGGGTGAGGAGCAGGTTCAGGGTGAGCGACGGGTAGCGGCGCGCGTGCAGCAGGTTGCGGCGCAGCATCGTGGACGAGTCGCGCACGGCGAGGGAGAGGGTGCTCATCGGACGTTCTCCTTGGGCTGGTTGGGGACCTTGGCGCCGCCGGTCAGGGCGAAGAACACGTCGTCGAGGTCGGGGGTGTGCACGGTGAGTTCGTCCGCCTCGATGCCCGAAGCGTCCAGCCAGTCGAGGATGGCGCGCAGTTCGCGCTGGCTGCCGCCGCTGGGGATCTGGAGCGCGAGTGCCTCGTCGTCGCGGCTGACTTCGCGCAGGGAGGTCGCGGCGGACTGGTAGGCGTCGGGGTCGGTGAAGCGCAGGCGTACGTGTCCGCCGGGTACGAGGCGCTTCAACTCGTCGGCGCTGCCTTCGGCGGCGATGCGGCCGTCGTTCAACACCGCGATGTGGTCGGCGAGTTCGTCCGCCTCGTCGAGGTACTGAGTCGTGAGGAAGACGGTCGTACCGCCGGAGACCAGCTCGCGGATGATGTTCCACATGTTGTGGCGGCTGCGGGGGTCGAGGCCGGTGGTGGGTTCGTCGAGGAAGATGATGCGGGGGCTGCCGACCAGGGTCATGGCGAGGTCGAGGCGGCGTTTCATGCCGCCGGAGTAGGTGGAGGCGGGTTTCTTGGCCGCGTCGGTGAGGTCGAAGCGGTCGAGCAGTTCGGCGGCGACCCGCCGTCCGTCCTTCTTGGGCAGGTGGTGGAGGTCGGCCATGAGGAGCATGTTCTCCTCGCCGGTGATGAGGCCGTCGACGGCGGAGAACTGTCCGGTGACGCCGATCGTCGCCCGTACGACCTGCGGGTCCAAGGCCAGGTCGTGTCCGCCGACGCGCAGTCGGCCGGCGTCGGCGGTGATGAGGGTGGAGAGGATGTTGACGGCGGTGGTCTTGCCTGCGCCGTTGGGGCCGAGCAGGGAGAAGATGGTGCCGGTGGGGACGGTGAGGTCGATGCCGTCGAGGACTGTCTTGTCTCCGTAGGCCTTGTGCAGTCCGGTGGCTGAGATCGCTGGTTCGTGGGTCGTTTTCGTCATGCCGCAGAGCGTGCGGCAGGGCGCCTTCAGCTCGGTTTCACCGCGGTTTCAGTGCTCTGGAACCGGGTGGGCGCGACGGCTTCGGCCGTGCCCTGGTGCGGCCCCGCGCCGCCGACGAGAAGCACGGACGGAGCCGCGCCGATAGGCTGACGGTGATCGGTTCATCAGGGCGCACCCTCCAGCACTCCCACCGCAGCACAGCAGGACTCCCACCGCAGCACAGGAGGAATCGTGGCCGGACAGTTCGAGGCGACAGCAGAGATCGACCGCCCCGTCGAGGAAGTCTTCGCCTTCCTGGCGGAGGGCACGAACGACCCCAAGTTCAGCCCGCGGGTCCAGGAGATCACCAAGACTCCCGAGGGCCCGACGGCCGTGGGCACCGTCTTCACGAGCACCGTCAAGGACGCCGGAATGAAGACGGGCCGGACGTTCCGGATCACCGCGTACGAGGCACCCCACCGCATCCGCTGGGCGGAGACGTCCAAGAACACCGTGACGGCCACCGAGGGCGGCTACGACCTGGAATCCACGGGTCCCGGCACGACCAGGGTCCGGATCTTCAACGTCCTCGAAGGCCACGGCATCGGAAAGCTGTTGGTGGGTTTCGCCCTGGGCGCGGCCCGTAAGGACGCGCCCGCGTTCGGGCAACGCATCAAGACCGCGGTGGAGGCGTCCTGACGGACCGGCTGTCACGAACTCGCTTTTGCGGGGCGGCTGTTGTACGCCTCCACTTCCAGGTGCGGACGACCTGAGGCGAGGGCCCGGGTCGGCCAGGTCAGAGTGACGGTCTGGGACTCGCCGGGCAGCAGCCACAGGTAGTTGTGGCTGTACAGCGTCGGCAGTACGCGATCGCCGGTCGCACCGTTCTTCAGCGAGAGCCGGACCATCGTGGCGACGGCCGGGCCGTGATTGCGGACGGTGGCGGTCAGTTCGGTGCGGTTTCCGGATCGGGACACGTGTCCGGTCGTCGCGGAGACCTTCGTCCTCGGCGCTGTGCCCAGTGCCCGCATGGCGGCCGGTGTGCGATAGCGCCAGTAGGTGTTGCGGGACAGGACCCGGCCGTCGCCGCCGGTGAGCGTCAGGCGGAGGAGATGGAGGTCCGGCAGGTCGTCGGTCCAGGCCGCGGTGAAGGCCTTCGCGGTCGCGGCCGGTGCGATGTCCAGTCGGGCGGTCTGGTCCGCGCCGAGCCGACGACCCGTCAGGTCGATCAACTGCGCCATGACCACGGCGTTCTTCAGGCCGTCCCGTGTGTGGTTGACCGCGATGACCCGCCCCTCGGGATCGGCCTGCACATGCAGCGGCTCACAGGCCGAACGGGCGCCGTAGTACGTGCCGTTGACGTCGAAGTCGTAGTCGTACGTCTGCCAGACCGTGCTGTGCCACGCCGGGTGGGACATCCACAGCATGAGACCACTGGCGTTGTCCCACAGGTTCGCGTTCCATGCCTCGAACATGGCGCGCGTGTTCTCGTAGTTGACGAACTGCGCCTTGCGCGCGAAGTCGTCCAGGCCGGTGGTCGCTCCGAGACGCGCCTCTACGGCCGCCTTGTACGTCTGCGGTGCCTGGTTCCCGCGCTCGCTCCAGTCGTGGTAATACCACGCGCCCCGGATCGGCCACTCGGGCTCGTCGCCCGTCATGTCCCGCATGCTGGCGGCGGTGGAGACCACGGGCATGCCGATCTCCGTGTGGAACCCGAAGTCCTTGCTGCCGTAGGTGGTGGGGTCGAAGTACTTCTCCGGCTCGACCCAGCCGTACGGTCCGCCGCCGGTGATGATGCCGCCGGCGGAGTTGTTCTGGTAGAGGATGCCGGGGGCCTGGCCCTGCACGGCCTCGCGCATGCCCTGGTCGATGGCGGCCGGTGGGTTGCCCTCGTTGGCGCCGCACCAGATCACCACGCTGGGGTGGATGCGGTAGCGCAGGACGGTGTCCCGGGCGATCGAGTTGTAGGCGTCGTGGTCCGGCGGGTCCATGCCCCACGCGTTGGGGAAGTCGTTCCACACCAGGATGCCGTGCTCGTCGCAGGCGGCGAAGAACTCCTCCCGGTCGGACGTGCCCACCCAGTTGCGGATCATGGTGAAGTTCATGTCGCGGTGCATGCGTACGGCCGCGTCCATGCGCTCCGGCGGCATCCGGCGCAGCAGCTCGTCCCAGCCCCAGTTGCCGCCGCGGGCCAGGACCCGCACGCCGTTGACGCTGATCTTCAGCGGATCGGGCGTGTTGGACACCGACTTCACGTCGGTCCACGTGTCCGCGTCGTCCGACACCTGGATCACATATGTCTTCGGGTAGGCCGACTCCCACAGGATGGCGACCCGGTCAAAACGCTTGGAGGCGCCGAGGTCGACCTGGATCCACTGGTTGTCGGCGTACTCCGAGGACCAACGGGTGCTCGTGTCACCGTCGGTGGCGTGCGCGGCCGGGTGGTCGGGGTCCTCGGTGGACGCGGTCGTCTTCCGGTGCAGGGCCAGGTCGGTCGCGGGGGCCGTGCTGTCGACGACCCCGAGCGACCACAGGGAGTTGCCCCAACTGGTGTTGCGCAGCCCGCAGGAGATGCGCACGTAGCGGGCGGTCCGGGCGGTGAAGTCCTCCACCTGGAGGCTCGCGTTGGCGTTGCCGAACGGCAGCGGGACCGCGCTGTTGTCCACCGGCGCGGCATCGGTCCAGGTGGAGTCGTCGGTGGAGACCTGCACCAAGTAGGTCTTCGCGTAGGCCTGTTCCCACACCAGGTCGACCTGGTCGAAGGACTGCACGGACCCCAGGTCGACCCGTATCCACTGGTCGTCCGTGTAGGCCGAGGACCAGCGGGTGCCGGGATCGCCGTCGGTCACGTTGGCGGCGCCGTGGTCGTCGCCGTCCGTGGTCGACGCGTCGGCCGGGGCGTGCAGGGCCAGGTCGGTGCCGGCCCGCGTGCTGTCGCGTACGGCCAGGGTCCACAGCGAGTAGCCCCAACCGGACGCCCGGGTAAGGAACTTGACGCGCACGTACCGCGCTTGTCGCCGGCCGAGGGGCACCGTCTGGGTGTACGCGTCACCGGAGTCGGTGAACGGCAGCGGGACCTCGTACTCGTAGCCGAACTGGCGGATGCCGAACCGGGTGGTGCGCCGGTCGCTTTCCGCGCCGTCGAGCGTCGCGACCAGGGTGAGTTCATGGAGCGCGGGGTCACCGAGGCCGTTGGGCCACCACAACGCCGGGTTCTTCAGCCGCAGTTGACCGAAGGCGTCGGGGCTGAAGGTGACCTCGACGCTCTCGCCCGCGGGCACGGTGACGGACTTGCTCACCCGTATGTTGTCGAAGGCCGCGGAGACCGTCACCTTGTGGGCGCTGGTGTCGGCGTTGCGGACCGGGACGACGACGGTGAGTTCGGCGACCGACACCTGGGGCAGGTTCGGCAGCGCGGTGTCGACGCGCGGGTCGCCGATCACGACATGGCCGGTCGATCTCAGCCGGACGTGGTTCCAGATGCCGACGGCCCGGTCACGGACCGCCGGCATCCAGTCCCAGCCCGAAGAGGCAAGGTACGTGGGGGAGTTGAGGTTCATCTGGTTGGCGCCCGCGTCCACCCAGGACTCACCGGCGGGACCCTTGTCGCCGGGGCTGCCGGGCACCGGCATGGGCGTGATCTTCACGGCCAGCGCGTTCGCCCCGTGCGTCGCGAGGAACGCGGTCACGTCGTGGGCCGAGCGGGCGAAGGGGTAGGTCAGACCGCCCACGTGTCGGCCGTTGAGCCAGATGTCGGCGGTGTGGTTGACGCCGTCGAACTCCAGCCAGATCCGGCGCCCGGACCCGCTGCGCAGACCGTGTGGCAGCTCGAAGTCCCGCTTGTGCCACCAGGCATGGCGTGACAGGGCCTCGGGGATGTGCAGGTTGTTCAGTCCGACGACGGGGTCGGGCAGCTTGCCCTGGTCCACGAGGGAGCCGAGGACCGTGCCGGGGACGGTGGCCGGGAGCCAACTGCTGGTGTCCACCGCCGTCTTGGACAGCTTCGCGCCGTCGCCGTCGGCCCAGTCGTCGAGCGTCAGCCGCCAGCCGGACTCCACCGGGACCGTGCCGTCCTCGGCGACCGCCAGCTTCGGCGCGGGTCCGGAGTGGGTGCCCCAGTCGGTCCATCCCGTGGCCGACGGACGGTGTTCCTGGGCGGTGCCGTAGACCTCGAAGCCGTTGAGGCCGAGGGGGTTGGGGCTGGAGCGGCGGGTTGAGGTGAGGCGGACCCAGCGGGCGGTGACCGGGCGGGGCGGCTGGATGGTCACGACGCCGCCGGTGCCCGCCGTGGTGCGGTGGAGGCTGGTCCAGGACGTGTGGTCGGTCGACGCCTCGACGACGTACTCGACCGAGTAACTGGACTGGATCTCCTGGCCCGTTGTGCCGTCGGCCGGATTGCCCGTGGTGGGAGGGGTGAACACCGGGTCGCTCGCGTCGCCCTCGAAGGTGAGGCGGACCGAGGTGACCTCGCACGCGGCCTGGAGGTCGACCGAGATCCACTGCGGGTCGCCGGCCCCGGCACGCCAGCCGCTGCCTCGTACACCCGGCGCGGTGAGCCGGTCCACCACGAACGAACCCGGGGCGGGCGCGTAGGCCGTCGAGGAGACCGACACCGGGCGGTGGAGGGCGAGTTCACCGGGGGAGGAGGGCGCGGCCGACCGGGCGGAACCGGCGGCGGTGGCGGTCGCCGTGGGCAGGACGGCACCCAGGCCGAACCCCGCCAGCAGGGTCGAACCCGTGGTGACGACGGAGCGGCGAGACAGGCGTGGCGAACCCGGTTGATCAGTCATGAGCGTGATGTCCCATCAAAAGCCAGCGGCACTGACAACGTTGCCAAAGGCTGTGACGCGTGATGGACTCTGTCAACCCCTGATGCAGCCTTCTAATAAATTAGGAATTAATGTTGACAGGGTTTCGGCCGCACGCCACAGTCGTCGCCGTGACGCCGGAAGCCCCTGTCGCAGTGCGGCCCGGGTCGCGTCCTCCTGCTTCCCAACCTCCGGGAGAGGCAAGTGACTTCACATCCGCAGGTCCGCACACCCGCGGCAGCGAGACTGACCCGCCGCGCCACCGCGATCGCCGCCGTGACCGTGCTGGCGGCCACCACGGCACCCGCCGCCCTGGCACGCACCGGCACTGACCAGGGAGCGCCCGCCTACTACGACAGCGGCCTCGCGCAGACGCCCTACATGGGCTGGAACACCTACTACGGCCTCGGCGCCCCCACCGAACAACAGGTGCGCGCCGTCGCGGACAAGCTGGTGAACAGCGGTCTGCGGGACGCCGGTTACGACATCGTGTGGCTCGACGGCGGCTGGCAGGCCGACAACCCACGAGACGCGCAGGGGCGGTTGGTCGCCAACCCGGACCGCTTCCCCTCCGGCGTCCCCGCGTTGGTGTCCTACCTGCACCGACGCGGCCTCAAGGCGGGCATCTACACCGACGCCGGCACCTACGACGGCGGCAAGAGCTGCGGCCTGGGCAGCAGGGGCCACTACGACGCCGACGCACGGCAGTTCGCCGGCTGGAGGATCGACGCGATCAAGGTCGACTTCCTGTGCGGCATCGGGGCCAAGCTCGATCCCGGCCCGGCGTTCAAGGAGTTCAGCGACGCGGTCGCCAAGTCCGGCCGCAAGATGCTGCTCAACCTCTGCAACCCGCTCACCGACGACTGGGGCCTGCCGCACACACCCGAGCAGGACGCGCACAACACGTACGTCTACGCCCCGACGATCGCCGACTCCTGGCGCACCGGCACGGACATCGCCTGGGGCACCCCGAGCCTCGGCCAGTGGCCCAACATCCTGCGCAACATGGACGCCAACGCCTGGCACCCCGAGGCGCAGGGGCCCGGCCACTACAACGACCCCGACTACCTCATCCCCATGCGCCACATGACCGACGGCACCCTGGAGCTGACCCAGGAGGAGTCCACCACGCAGTACGTGATGTGGGCCGAGATGGGCTCGCCGCTCGTCCTGGGCTCCGACCCGCGCACCCTGTCCGACTCGATGCTCGCCACCCTGCGCAACCCGGAGATCATCGCCGTCGACCAGGACCCGCTCGCCGTCCAGGGCGTCCGCGTGGCGAGCGACTCCGTCGGTGATGTCTACAGCAAGGTGCTGGAGGGGCACGGGCGGCGCGCGGTCGTCCTGCTCAACCGGTCCGGCCAACCCGCCCTGCGCACCGTGCGGTTCGCGGACGCCGGGCTCGGCGGACCGGTCCGGGTCCGCGATCTGCGGGCCCGCGCCGACCGGGGCACCCGCACGGGGTCGTACACCGTCGAGGTCCCCGCCCACGGCACCGCGCTCCTGAAGCTGACCGGCGCGGACGCCGTGCCCGGCACGAATCTCGGCCGGAGGACCACGGCAGGTCCCGCTGTCGTACGGGACGGCGACACGCTGACCACCTTCCTGCGCGGACCGCACGGCTCGCTCCTCCAGCAGACCGGCGACAGGACGGAGGACCTCGGCGGACCGACGAAGGGCGAGATCCTGGGCCAGCCCGCTGCCTACGCCTCGGCCGGCGGCCGGATCGACGTCTTCGTCCGCGGCGCCGACTCCCGGATCTACCGGCGGGTCCACGCCGCCGGTCGCTGGAGCGGCTGGCAGAGTCTGGGCGGCCGGGTCGCCGACGCCCCCTCGGTGGCGTTCACCGACCCCGCGCACTGGACGCTCTTCGCCACGGGTACCGACGGGCAGATCGTGCAGCGCGGCCCGTCCACCGGCTGGTCCTCGCTCGGCGCACCCGGCGGCAAGGCGGTGTACGGGCGGCCGTCCGCCGTCGTGGACGCCCAGGGGAAGGTCCAGGTCGCCGTACGCACCGCGGCCGACGACGTGTGGACCCGGTCCCGGGAGACGTCGGGGGAGTGGTCGACGTGGGCGTCGGTCGGCGGCACCGTCAGCGGGAGCCCGACGCTGGTCGCCGTAGGGGACGCCGTGGTGCTCTACGCGCGGGCCGCCGACTACACGCTCTGGCAGCAGCGGTACGAGAACGGTGCCTGGCAGGGCTGGACCAAGCAACAGGCTTTCCCCAGCGCCGTGTTCGACGGTGCGCTCGGTGCCGTGGCCGGGCCGGAGGGAACGGTCGACGCGGGGTTCCAGGGCGTCGACGGCTACGTACACCGAACTCAGTTCAACTAAATTAGTAATTATTCTTGACGTGGTGGGGACGCCACGTGAACCTGGATCCGCGCGGGATCCACAAGGAGCCATCCATGACGAACCACCAGCCAGACCGCCGCCGGTTCCTCGCCGGACTCGGCGCCGCAGGGGCGACGGCACTGCTCAGCGGCTGCGTCACCTCCACCTCCTCCGGCAGGAGTTCCTCCAAGGGGGCGGTGACCCTCCAGTCCAACCTGTCCGCCCCGCAGGCCAAGGCGGCCATGGAGGACCTCGTCGCCGCCTACGCGAAGAAGGGCTCCGACCGGGCGAGCCTCAACACGGTCGCCGCGGAGACCTTCCGCGCCCAGTTGCCGACCTACCTCACCTCGGCCAACCCGCCGGACGTGTACACCTGGTACCCCGGCTCGGTCGCCGACGCCTACGCCAAGAAGAACCTGCTGCTCGACCTCGACGCGGCGTGGACCTCCTCGCCCGACCTCAAGCGCTACTCCAAGGCACTCAACTCGCTGTGCACATCCACGAGTTCGGGCAAGAAGGTCTTCGTGCCCACCACCTACTACTGGTGGGGCATGTTCTACCGGAAGTCCAACTTCGCCAAGTGGGGCGTGAGCGAGCCCACGAGCTGGGACGACTTCCTCGACCTGTGCGACAAGCTCAAGAGCAAGGGCGTCACCCCGATTGGACTGGGCGCCGGCGGCGGCACCGCCTGGGTGGCGTCCGCCTGGTTCGACTACCTCGACATCCGCATCAACGGCGCCGAGTACCACCGCCAACTCCTCGCGGGCAAGCACCGGTTCGACGACCCCGAGGTGCGCAAGGTCTTCGACCGCTGGCAGGAGGTGCTGCCGTACATCGACCCGAACGGCACCGCCGTCGCCTTCCAGGACGCGTCGACCTCCCTGCTCAACGGCCGCAGCGGCATGATGCTCATCGGCACCTTCTTCGCCGACGCGGCGCCCAAGAACGCCCTGGACGACGTCGACTTCTTCCGCTTCCCGATCATCGACCCGAAGGTCCCGCTCGCCGAAGAGGCGCCCACCGACGGCTACTTCGCCAGCGCCCGCACCGGCCGGCACGACCAGGTGATCGACCTGATGAAGTACCTCGCGACCGCCGAGGCCCAGGAGATCTACATCAAGGGCTCCTCCGGCACCGTCCTGCCCTGCAACCCCGACGCGAAGGACGCCGGCACCGCCCTGGTGAAGAAGGGCCGCAAGCACGTCGAGGAGGCGGCCGAGGTCACCCAGTTCTTCAACCGGGACTCCAGCGACGCCCTCCAGCCCACCGCCGACAACGCGCTGACCAAGTTCCTGGCCAGGCCCAAGTCGATCGGGAGCATCCTCACGGACTGGCAGCGCGACGCCGAGAAGATCTGGAACGCCTGACATGGCCGTCCTGACCGCGCCCGACCGGACGTCCCCGGCCCCGACGCCCGCCAAGGGCAGGCGAGTTCGGGGCCCCCGGCGGACACCCCCTCTGGTGCTCGCGTTCGTCCTCGTCCCGCTGCTCGTCGAGGCGGTGTGGGTGTTCTGGCCCGCCGTGCAGGGCTTCTACCTGGCCCTGACCCGATGGGACGGCGTCTCCCCGCCGCAGTTCGTCGGCCTGGGCAACTTCCGGGAGATGGCCCACGACGACGTCTTCCGCAGCGCCACGATCCACACGGTCCTCTGGCTCGTCCTCTTCGGCGGGCTGTCCGCCCTGCTCGGCCTCGCCGCCGCCCTCCTGCTCCAACAGGAGCGCCGCGGCGTCGGGTTCTACCGCGCGGCCCTGTTCCTGCCCGTCGTGTTCTCCCTCGTGGCCACCGCCCTCGTCTGGCAGGCGATCTACCAGCCCGACGGCGTCCTCAACCAACTCCTCCAGTCCCTAGGCCTCGGCAGCCTCCGGCACGCCTGGCTCGCCGACCAGGACACGGCCCTGTACGCGGTGATCGTGCCCGCGCTCTGGCGCCAGATCGGCTACGTGATGGTCCTCTACCTGGCCGGTCTCAAGGGCATCGATCCCGCCCTGTACGAGGCGGCCAAGGTCGACGGCGCGAGCGCCCTGCAACGCCTGCGGCACATCACCCTGCCCCAACTGCGCAGTGTCAATGCGGTGGTTCTGTCGGTCATCGTCATCGACTCGCTGCGCTCCTTCGACGTCGTGTGGTCCCTGACCCGCGGCGGCCCCTACCACTCGTCGGAGCTGCTGAGCACCTACATGTACTCCACAGCCTTCCAGTCCCTGCGCCTGGGCTACGGCTCCGCACTCGCCGTCGTCATCTTCGTGCTGGCCTTCGGCGTGATCTGCTCCTACCTCGTCCGCGCGTTCCGGGAGGCCGACTGATGTCCGCCAACTCCACGGCCCTGCGCCGCAAGAGGGCCGCGACCGCCGGATTCCACCTGGGCGCCGGGGCGCTGGCCGTCCTGTGGCTGCTGCCCATCGTGCTCGTCCTGGTGACCAGCCTTCGTTCCTTCGACGACATCGCCGCCCACGGCCTGGGCAGTTGGCCGCACTCCTTCACCCTCGGCAACTTCCGCCAGGCCTGGGTCGACGGCGGTCAGCAGCGCGCCCTCATCAACAGTCTGGTCGTCACGATTCCCTGTGTCCTGATCACGCTGGCCCTCGCCGCGATGGCCGCCTTCGGCCTCAGCCGCTACGAACTCCCCTTCCGCCGCTCCCTGTTGCTCCTCATGCTCGGCGGCAACCTCCTCCCACCGCAGATCCTCCTCATCCCGGTGTCCAAGCTCAGCGAAGTCATGGGCATCTACGACACCCTGCCCGCGCTCATCGGCGTGCAGATCGGCTTCGGCGTCGGCTTCTACGTCTTCGTCCTGCACGGGTTCATGCGGTCGATCCCGTCCGAGATCCAGCAGGCCGCGGTCGTCGACGGCGCGGGCCCCTGGGGGATCTTCTGGCGGATCATCCTCCCGCTGACCCGCCCCGCCCTCGCCGCGCTCAGCGCACTGTCCTTCACCTGGATCTTCAACGACCTGCTCTGGGCGATCACCGTGCTGCGCAGCGACACCAAGATGCCGATCACCGCCGCCCTCATCGGACTTCAGGGACAGTACGTGTCGATGTGGAACGTCATCGCGGCCGGCTCCGTCATCGCCGCCGCCCCCACGGTCGCCGTCTTCCTGCGCTTCCAGCGGCACTTCGTCGCCGGACTCAACCTCGGAGCGGTCAAGTGACCCACGAGCGCTGGACCTTGCGCACGGAGAACACCAGCTACACCGTGCGCCTCTCCCCGGACGGCCCCTGGGCCGAACTCGACGCCTGGGGCCCGCTCGGGGTCGAGGACGGCCCCTCCGCCCTGGACTGGTCGCGACGCACCCACTTCATCACACCCGCCGACGCGGCCCCGGCCGAGTATCTGCCGTACGGACTGCGGCCGTTCACCGGCTCCGAGCTGGTGGCCTCGCGGCCGAACGGCGACGACCGGGGCATGTGGTGGGAGTTCGCGGGCGCGGAAGCGGACGAGGGCGCGCTGCAACTCGTTTTCGATGACGAGCAGTTGGGCCTCCGCACCGCCCTCCACTACGAGACCGTCCCGGGCACGGACGTGATCCTCCGCTGGACGGAGTTCACCGCGACCCGCGACCTCCGCCTGGAGCGCATCGACTCGGCCGCCGTGAACATCCCCGTGACCGGAGTCGCCCGCCTGACCTACCTCACGGGCCAGTGGTCGCATGAGTTCCAGCGCACCCAACTCGACCTGCCCCGAGGCACGTTCAGCATCGGCAGCCGGCAAGGTGTACCGGGGCACGCGTACGCGCCCTGGCTCGCCGTGCAGGACAGCGAGGCGCCGTCGGCGTACGGCATCGCCCTCGCCTGGCCAGGCAACTGGCACATCACCGCCGAGGCCGAACCCGGAGGCGCCGTGCGGGTTCGGGCGGGCCGGGTCCCGCACGAGGGAGCGGTGTTCCTCGCCCCCGGCGAGACCCTCGCCACCCCCCAACTCGCCTGCGCCTTCAGCCCGGACGGGCTCGACGGACTCTCCCGGGTCTGGCACCGCTACGAGCGGCACCTCACCGGCGAACGCCTGCACCGCCCACGCAAGGTCCTCTACAACTCCTGGGAGGCCACCGGCTTCGACGTCGACGCGGCCGGACAGCTGGAGCTGGCCAAGACGGCCGCCGACATCGGGGCCGAGCTGTTCGTCGTGGACGACGGCTGGTTCACCGGGCGCGCCGACGACACCGGAGGACTCGGCGACTGGTGGCCGGACCCGGCGGCCTTCCCGCTGGGCTTCGACCAATTCATCGCGGACGTCAAAGCGTTGGGGCTGGACTTCGGCCTGTGGATAGAGCCCGAGGCCGTCAGTCCGGGGAGCCGGCTGTACGCCGAGCACCCCGAGTGGGTCTACCGGATCGAGGGCCGCCCCGGCTGGCTGGTCCGCAACCAGCTCCTCCTCGACCTCGGCCGGACCGACGTCCAGGACTTCGTCATCGGCACGCTCGACCGGCTGCTCGGCACCTACGACATCAGTTACCTCAAGTGGGACATGAACCGCCCGCCCACCGAGCGCGGCCGTCCCGGTGCGGGCCGCGTCGACCTCGACGCCGAGCACGTCGCGGGCTATCTGCGCGTCCTCGACCACCTTCGGACCGCCTACCCCGACGTCACCGTCGAGGGCTGCGCGGGCGGCGGCGGACGGATCGAGCACGCCACGATCGCCCGCACCGACGTGGTCTGGCCCAGCGACAACACCGCACCCCTGGACCGGCTTTCGATCCAGTACGGCTTCCTGCACGCGCACGCTCCGCACGTCATGAGCTCCTGGGTCACCGACGCCCCCGGCGTCTTCGACCCGCGCCCGCGCAGCCTCGCCTTCCGCTTCGTCAACGCCCTGTGCGGGGTACTCGGCATCGGCGCCGACCTGCGCGCCTGGACGCCGGAGCAGCGGGCCGAGGGCGCCTGGTGGATCGCCCGGTACAAGGAGGTACGGGACGTGATCCACCACGGTGAGGCCCGGCTCCTCGGGTCGCCGGACGCGTCGAGCTGCGGGGTGCAGTACGACGCCGGTGACCGGACGGTCGTCGCCGCGCTCAGCACCGGGCGTCTCGACGGCGCCCCGCTGGTTCCCGGGCGTGCGGACCGGCTGCGGCTGCGGGGACTCGAACCGGCGGCTCGCTACCGGGACACGGCGACGGGGACGACGTACAGCGGAGCGCATCTGCTCCACCACGGGCTGCCGTTCACCTGGAGCGCCGCGCATGACGCCGACCTGATCGTGCTCATGCGTGAGTGAGCCCCGTATGTTTCCGGCAAGCCCTTTCTCGCGAGAAACGCGCAGGACGCGAAGGAGTCGAACCCCGATGGACCAGTCCGTACGACGGCACGGCGCCCGTTTCACCGGACGCACGGCCGTGGTCACCGGCGCGGCCTCCGGCATAGGAGCCGCCACGGCCGTACGCCTCGCCGAGGAGGGAGCCGCCGTCGTGCTCGCCGACATCGCCGAGGAGCGCGGCGAGGCGGTGGCCGAGCGCATCCGGAAGGACGGCGGGCGGGCCGGGTTCGTGACCGCCGATGTCGCGGCCGAGGACGACTGGGAGCGGATCGTCACCGCCGCGCACACGTTCGGGCCCGTCGACGTCCTCGTCAGCAACGCCTTCACCGTCGACGTCGCACCCGCCCACGAGATGACCCTGCCGTCCTGGCAGCGGCAGCTCGACGTCAACCTCACCGGCAGCTTCCTCGGCTTCCGGGCGGTCCTGCCCGACATCGAGGAGCGGCACGGCGCGGTCGTGCTGACCTCGTCCGTGCACGCCCACAAGGGCATCCCCGGGCATCCCGCGTACGCCGCCGCGAAGGGCGCGTTGCTCTCCCTGTGCGGTCAACTCGCCGTGGAATACGGGCCGGTCGTGCGCGTGAACGCCGTGCTGCCCGGGCCGGTACTGACCCGTGCCTGGGACCGGGTGCCGCCCGGGGAACGGGAACGCAGCATCGCCGAGACGGCCGTACGCCGCTTCGGCACGCCCGAGGAAGTGGCCGCGGCCATCGCGTTCCTCAGCGCCGACGAAGCCTCCTTCATCACCGGGACGAGTCTCGTGGTGGACGGCGGCTGGAGCGTCGTCAAGGCCTCCGCATGACCACGCTCCCCAACCAGCAGAAAGGCTGTACGACATGACGCCCTATGCCCGTCGCGGCGTGCACGGCCAGACCGTGGAACTCCTCGCCCGCCGCATCCTGGGCGGCGAGATCGCCGAAGGCGCCACGCTCGATCTGGTGGCGCTGCAAAGCGAGTTGGACGTGAGCCTGACCGCGCTGCGCGAGTCGCTCAAGGTGCTCGCCGCCAAGGGGATGGTCGACGCCCGGCAGCGGCGCGGCACCTTCGTACGCCCCCGTGCCGAGTGGAACCTCCTCGACGCCGACGTCCTGCGCTGGCAGTTCGAGGGCGCCTCCACGTCGGAGTCCGACCGGGCGCTGCTGCACAACCTCGCCGAGGTGCGCGCGATCATCGAACCCGCCGCCGTGCGCCTCGCCGCCGAGCGCCGCACCGACGCGGACCTGGCCGCCCTGGACGGCGCGCTCGACGCGATGGGGGAGCAGGGCACCGACGCCGCCCACGCCGTCGAGGCCGACCTCGCCTTCCACCGCGCGCTGCTCACCGCCACCCACAACGAACTCCTCGAACGCATGGAGATGGTGATCGAGTCCGGCCTCGCGCACCGCGACCGCATCGTGCACAGCGCCCCGCACAGCGAGGACCCGGTCCCCGCCCACCGCGCCGTCCTGGACGCCGTCCGCGACCGGGACCCGCGGGCCGCCGAGGCCGCGATGCGCGCCCTGCTCGACCAGGCAGGACGCGACCTGGACCGCCTCGGCGACTCCGAGGGGGACGCCCCGGCCGACTCCCCGCTGGGCTCCGAGGAGACGGAAGGTTCCCGCTCTCAGTGAAGATCACCCGTGTCGAGACCTTCCTCGTCCCGCCCCGCTGGCTGTTCTGCCGCGTCGAGACCGACGAGGGCGTGGTCGGCTGGGGCGAACCGGTCGTCGAGGGACGCGCCGAGGTCGTGCGCGCCGCCGTCGACGTCCTGGCCGAACTCCTGATCGGTCAGGACCCGTTGCGCATCCAGGACCACTGGCAGGTCATGTCCAAGGGCGGTTTCTACCGGGGCGGCCCGGTCCTCTCCAGCGCCGTCGCCGGCCTCGACCAGGCATTGTGGGACATCGCCGGGAAGACCTACGGCGCCCCCGTGCACGCTCTGCTGGGCGGCCCCGTGCGCGATCGCGTCCGGGTCTACGCCTGGGTCGGCGGCGATGAACCCGCGCAGCTCAGCGAGCAGATAGCCGCCCAGGTCGAGGCCGGTTTCACCGCGGTGAAGATGAACGCCGCCGGAGCCACCTCACCGATCCCCACCCCCGCCGAGACCGCCGCGATCGTCGCCCGCGTGGCCGCCGCCCGCGAGGCACTTGGCCCGGGCCGCGATGTCGCCGTCGACTTCCACGGCCGCTTCACCGCGGCCGGCGCCCGCCGCGTCCTCGCCGAACTCGCCCCGCTGCACCCGCTGTTCGTCGAGGAACCCGTTCTGCCCGAGCACAGCCACCAACTGGCGGTTCTCGTCGCGTCCAGCCCGGTACCGCTCGCCACCGGCGAACGCCTCTACGGCCGCGCCGAGTTCCTCCCCGCACTCGCCGCCGGCATCGCCGTCGCCCAGCCCGACCTCTCCCACGCCGGGGGCATCTCGGAGGTCCACCGCATCGCCTCCCTCGCGGAGGCCTACGGCGCCCAGCTCGCCCCGCACTGCCCACTCGGCCCGATCGCGCTCGCGTCCAGCCTCCAGGTCGCGTTCGCCACCCCCAACTTCCTCATCCAGGAACAGAGTCGGGGCATCCACTACAACAAGGACGCCGATCTGCTCTCCTACCTCGTCGACCCGGCGCCGTTCAGGTTCGTCGACGGTCACGCCCTGCGCGGCGACGCCCCCGGCCTCGGCATCACCGTCGACGAAGCCGCCGTACGCGCCGCCGACCGCACCGGCCACGCCTGGCGCAACCCCGTGTGGCGGCACCCCGACGGCTCCTTCGCGGAGTGGTGACCATGCCGCTGGACATCGTCACCGACCCTGCCCACGGCGGGCGTTGGACCTCGCTGCGGTCGGCGGGGCGCGAGTGGCTGTGGCGGCGCGAGGCCCCGGAGCGCGACAACGTCTTCCCCGGCGACGCCTTCGTGGACGCGGGGGGACTGGAGGAGTGCGTCCCCACGATCCGGGGCGATCCCGACCACGGGGACGCATGGTCCCGGTCCTGGACGCGGGAGGGGGAGGCGGACGTCGTTCACTGCGACCGCTTCACCTTGGCGCGGACGGTGCGTGCCACGACCGGCGCGGCGGTGGCCGAGTATGTCCTGTCGGCCGACCCGGGCTTCCGCTTCGTTTGGGCCGCCCACGCTCTGCTCGACCTCTCCGACCGTGCGGCCGTGCACATCCGGGACGGAGCGCGCGCCCGGCTGTTCCCCGAGGCGGCACCGCTGCTGGACCGGGTGTGGCCGCGGGGCGCCGCATGGGTGGAGGGCGACTGGCCCGTGCCGTGCGGGCTGCGCCTGGACCGGCTCGGGCCGGACGACGGCACCGCCGTAGGAGCCGTCGTGGACGCTTCCCGGTGCTGCGTGCACGACGGGGAAGACCGGCTCTCCTTCGCCCTCGAAGCCGACGGAGAGCCCGTGTCCATCGCCCTGTGGCGCAACTTGGGCGGCTTTCCGGTCCAACACCCCTATCGCAGCACAGGTGTCGAACCCATGCTCGGCCGCGTCTTCGACCTCGCCGAGGCGGGGCCCGACGACGCCGCCCGGGTATCCGCCTCGGGTGAGGTGCGGTGGCGGCTCACGCTGACCGCGAACTGCCGTTGTGCCGGAACCGGCCTGTACAGAAAGGGAATTCGTCCCATGGATCTTCGAGGCATGGACCTTCGGGCCGCGCTGGTCACCCACCGCCTGGTCGCGATCGTCCGCGGCACCGACCCCGAAGCCGCCGTGCGCACCGTGCTGACCCTCGCCGAGGAGGGCGTGGAACTGATCGAGGTCTCCCTGACCGGCACGGACGCCCTGTCCGTCATCGAGCGGGCCCGCAGGGAACTCGGCCCCGACCGGCCGCTCGGCGCCGGAACCGTCCTGACCGCCGAGGACGCCCGCGCCGCACACCGGGCCGGCGCGAACTTCGCCGTCACCCCCGCACTCGGGGACGGCATCCGCGAGGCGCACCGGCTCGAACTGCCGGTACTGGCCGGGGTGTTGACCCCCACCGAGATCCTCGCCGCCCGACCCTACGGTGTCGCCGCGCTGAAGATCTTCCCGGCCGCAGAGGCCGGCGGCCCCGCCTATCTGAAGGCGTTGCGCGGCCCGTTCCCGCACGAGGTGTTCGTGCCGGTGGGCGGTGTCGACGCGGTGGCCGCGCGGGAGTATCTGAACGCCGGGGCGACGGCAGTCGGCGTCGGCTCGCCCCTGGTCGGCGACGCGGCCGACGGCGGCAGCCTGACCGCGCTGCGGGATCGGACTCGCGCTCTGCTGAACGTCGTTGGGGAGGCCTCGGCCCTGCGGGAGGAGTCATGACGAGCGAAAGGCAGTCGGTGCGGGACGGATGGCGGCCGGCGCACGGCGGGGTCGTCTGTATCGGCGAGACCATGGCGGCCCTGGCCCCCGACCCTTCCTCGTCGCTGGAGTGCGCCGACGATCTGCGGGTGTCGGTGGCCGGGGCCGAGTCGAACGTGGCCATGTATCTGGCGGACCTCGGGGTCCCCGTCGCGTGGGTCTCGGCGGTCGGCGACGACCCGTTCGGGCGGCGCGTGCTCGCCGAGGTCGGGGCCGCGGGGGTCGATGTGAGCGGTGTCCGCTCCGATCCGGGGCGGCCCACGGGACTGCTCGTGAAGGAGCCGACCGGGTCCCGGACCCGGGTCCACTACTACCGGGGCAACTCGGCGGCCTCGGCGATGGGCCCCGACGTACTCGACGACGACAGGCTGAGATCGGCCGCCGTCCTCCACCTCACCGGTGTGACCCCGGCGCTGTCCCCGTCCTGCCGGAACCTGGTGACCACCGCGCTCACCGCCCCGGCCGCCGAACGGCCTTACGCCATCAGCTTCGACGTCAACCACCGCCCCGCGCTCTGGCCGCCCAGTACGGCCGCCACCGTGCTGCGTGACCTCGCGGATCTCGCCGACATCACCTTCGTCGGGCTCGACGAGGCGCAGGAGTTGTGGGGCGCGGACCTCCAACCCTTCGATGTGCGGGCGCTGTTGCCGAATCCGCGCCTGCTCGTCGTGAAGGACGGTGGCCGTTCCGCCGTCGCCTTCAGGGATGAAGGGACACGGATCGTGCCCGCGCTGGACACGGAGGTGGTGGAGGCGGTCGGCGCGGGTGACGCGTTCGCGGCCGGGGTGCTGACCGGGCTGCTGCGCGGTGAGGGCATGGAGCGCGCGCTGCGGCTCGGGCACATCACGGCGGCGTCGGCGCTCAAGGTCACGGCCGATCACGGTCCCCTGCCGGACGGTTCCCGCATCGAGCGGCTGCTCGCGCTGTCGACGGACGAGTGGGCGGCCGGGACCAGTCTCCGCGGGTGACCCGACGTGTCGGTGGCGCCATGGTGTCCACGGGGCGTGTGCGCCGTTCTCTACATGTCCAGGACGACATCCGTGCGGGGCCGGGCGCAGCAGATCAGGACCTCGCCGTCGGGCGGTGGCTCCAGCGGGTCGGGGGAGTAGGTGACCGTGCCGGACAGCAGGGGCGTGACGCAGGTGTGGCAGACGCCGGTGCGGCAGCTCCAGCGGGTGGGTACGTCGCAGGCGTCGGCGAGATCGAGCACGGTGCCGTTGGTGTCGGCGTCGAACGGGACGGCGATGCCGCTGCGGGCGAAGGTCACCAGCGGGCCGGTTCCGGGCGGGCCCGGGGGCAGGTGCGGTGCCCGGGTGGACCGGTCGGTGAGGCCGGGGTTTATGGCGCCCAGCGTGCCGAACAGTTCGGTGTGGACGCGCTCGGGGGCGACGCCCGCCTCGGTCAGGGCCTGTCGCATGTCGGCCATGAAGGGGGCGGGGCCGCAGATGTAGGCGGTCGCGTCGGGCGGGACGGACAGCGCGAGAAGCCTGTCCTTCGTGAGGCGTCCCGCGGTGGCATGGGCCAGCCGGAGTTCCTCGGCTGTCGCCGCGCTGTAGTAGACGTGCTCGTGCGCGTCCGGCAGCGCGCTGAGCAGGTCGTGTGCCTCGGCGGCGAGGGGGTGTTCCCGGGGGCCGCGGGCGCCGTGAAGCCACCAGACCTGACGCTTGCTGCGCCGTGCGGCCAGTTCGTGCAGCATCGACAGCACCGGTGTGAGGCCGATGCCGGCGGAGACGAGGAGCAGCGGTCCGCTGTCCTCGACGTACACGAACTCCCCACGGGGAGCGGCGACTTCGAGTTGGGCGCCCGGGCGTAGCCGCGTGGTGAGGTAGCCGCTCGCGGTGCCGTGCGCCTCGTGTTTGACGCTGATGCGGTAGCTGCCCGCGTCGGGGGCGGCGGACAGCGAGTAGCTGCGCACCGGGGCGGGGCCGGTCGTGGCGGGGATGCGCAGGGTCAGGTACTGGCCCGCGCGGGCCGGCGGGAGCGGGGAGCCGTCCGGGGCGGTGAGCCGGATCGAGGTGACCGTCGTGCTCTCGGGGACCACGTCCGCCACCCGCAGCGCGCGGAAACCGGCCCAGGCCGGGGGCGCGGTCGTCGTCGTACCGTCGGCCTCGGCGAGCAGCTCACGGAACGACCCCTGCCAGCCGGGACTGAGCGCGGGCACGTCCAGAGCGAGGCGGAGCTTGGCGGGGTCGCGGTCGGGGAGGTACAGCAGCGCGTCGGTGTCGGCGACGCTCAGCGCGCCCGGCCCGGTCCTGGTCCGTACGATGCGGTCGCCCGCCTGTACCCGTCCCTCGCGCACGACCCGCATGTAGAACCCGGGCCGGTGGTGGCTCACCAGCAGCGCGGCCAGCTCCGGCTCGCCGAAGCGCATGCCGACGCGGTAGCAGGTGACGCGGGGCTGGGTGACCTCGAACTCGGCCGCGCCGATGCGGTACCGGTCGCCGATGCACACCTCGTCGTCGAGGAGGCCGTCCACGGTGAGGTTCTCGCCGAACTGGCCGTAGCAGAGGTCGTCGCGGCCGAAGTGCCGCTGCCAGTGGCGGTACGACTGGATCTGGTAGACGAGCACGGCCCGCTGCTCGCCGCCGTGACCAGCGGTGTCGCCCTGGCCGTCGCCGTCGATGTTGAGGCGGCGGACCATCGCCGGGCCGACGACCGGGTATTTCCATACGCCCGTATACACGGTCCTGCCCTGCCATGGAACGTCCTTCGGCATGCCGACATTCACCGACAGCAGTGTGGGCATCGGAGCGCTCCTTCCCACGGGGACGGCCGGAGGCGGTGGCGGCCGGGGCGGTCGTCTCCCTCCATACTGAGGGTGCGGCCGTCGCCGTGCGAGACCGCACCCTCCACCTGCCGGCCTACTCCGGTGCCGTGATCCGGAGCCTGATCGTGCGGGACTCCGGGCGCAGCGCGAACTCCGGCCACACATCCGGACCGCAGGCCCGTGAGCCGAGCCCGTGCTGGGCGGCGTCCACGAAGAGGCGGCTCGTCGTCGAGACCGGCAGCTCGTGCGGGTGTCCGGCCCTGGCGATCTCCTGCGGGGTGTGACGGCTGAGCGTGAAGCCGGGACGGCGTCCGTGCGTGTCGGGGAGCGCCTCGACCCGCAGAACCGTGGCGTTTCCGCTGGTCAGGGCGAGCCGGCGGAGTGCGGAGCGGTGTCCGGTCTCCTGAGGGCGCGCGTAGTCGACCGAGAGATCGCCGATGGCGGCGGTGAAACGGCCGGTGCGGGCCGCGCGGACACTGTCGGGGTAGGACTCCAGCGGGCCGAGGCCGAACCATTCGGCGCCGTCGACCGGAGCCGTGCCGTCGGGCAGGTCGAAACGCACCCCGATGCGCGGCCACACCGTCTGCCAGCCGTGCGAGGGCTGGATCTCCACCCGCAGCTCCACCTCGCCGTCGGCCTCCAGCGACCAGACGGACTCGACCAGCACCGACAGGCCCGAGTCGGCGGCGGACACCTTGTCGACCGTGCGCAGCGCTTCCGCGTCCTGCTCCACGGAGACCCGGCGCGAGGTCAGCCGGTCGAGTCCGTCGCGGAGCCACAGCTCGGCGTTGGACACCCCGGAGACGCTCGCGTCGCTCTCGTCGACCTCGCCCCACGCGCCCTTGTCGTTGTCGGTCGGCGCCCGGAACAGCTCCAACCGCGGTCCCGCCACGGCACGTTCGCCGAGCCTGACGAGCGACCCGCCGACGAATTCGGCGATGCCGAGGGTGAGGGTTCCGGCGCCGCGCCGCCAGTCGAACCGGCCACGGGCAGCGGGCACAGGGCGTCGAACGGAGCGGTCCAGCTGGGCGGTTGCGACGACATGACCCTCCGGCGCCCAGGCGGTGCCGGTCGCCAGGACCGCGTCGATCGTCAGCCAGGTCTCGGCGTCCGGCGCCACCGGGACCGCAGGCAGCGACACCCGGCCCGAGTCCCCCGCCGCGACGAGAGGGACCTCCAACTCCCCTGATTCCACGGCCACTCCGTCGTGCTCGACCCGCCAGCGGAAGCGCAGGTCGGAGGTGTCGGCCGTGTGCCGGGAGTTGGTGATCGCGACCTTGTCGCCGTCGAAGGCGAAGTGCACCGGTGCCACGACCGCCTTGAACTCGTGGAGGCTCGGCGTCGGCATGTCGTCGCTCAACACCATGCCGTCCATCACGAAGTTGCCGTCGTGGACGACCTCGCCGAAGTCGCCTCCGTACGCGTAGTACGGCGTCCCGTCCGGCGTGGTGGCCAGGATGCCGTGGTCGCGCCACTCCCAGACGAACCCGCCGTGCAGGCGCGGGTGTCGGCGCACCAGCACCTCGTACTGGTCGAACGCGCCCGGTCCGTTGCCCATCGCGTGGGCGTACTCGCACAGCAGGAACGGCTTGGTGCGCTGCCGGGCGCCCTGCGCAGGCGTGCAGTTGAGCAGCGGGGCGCGGGAGCCGTCGGTGCCGATCTGCTCGGTCTCCAGCACGGACGCGTACATGCGCGAGTAGACGTCGGTGTACTCGCCGGTGTAGTCGCCCTCGTAGTGCACGGGGCGTTCGGCGTCGCGGGCGTGGACCCAGGCCGACATGGCGGCGAGGTTGCTGCCGGTGCCCGCCTCGTTGCCGAGGGACCAGATCACGATGCTGGGGTGGTTCTTGTCCCGCTCCACCGTGCGCTCGATACGGTCGAGGTACGCCTCGCGCCAGGCCGGGTCGTCACTGGGGTTGCCGACCCAGTCGACCTTGCCGAAGCCGTGGGTCTCCAGGTCGCATTCGAGGATCACCCAGAACCCGAGCTCGTCGGCGAGGTCGAGCAGCCGGGGGTGCGGCGGGTAGTGGCTGGTGCGGATCGCGTTCACGTTGAACCGCTTCATCAGCGCCAGGTCCTCGCGGGCGTGCGCCTCGTCGAAGACACGGCCGCGCTCCGGGTGCGTCTCGTGCCGGTTCACGCCGTGGAAGACGACCCGGCGCCCGTTGACCAGGAACTGGTCCCCGCGGATCTCGACCGTACGGAAACCCACCCGCAGCGAGACGGTCTCCGCGGCCGACGACACCGTGGCGTCGTACAGGCGCGGCACCTCGGCCGACCAGGGCTCCACGGTGTCGATGTCGACGGCCGCCACATCGTGAGGCGTCGCCCAGACCTGCTCGACACCGAGTTCGGGGATGCGCAGCGTGACCGGGAACGCCGTTGCGGCGGCGGTGACTTCGGCCTCGACCCGGCCGCGCCCGTCGTCGAAGCCGGTCCGCAGCCAGACGTCCTCGATGCCGCCGGCCGGGCGGGCGGTCAGGGTGACATCGCGGAAGATGCCCGGCAGCCACCACTGGTCCTGGTCCTCGACGTAACTGGCCGCCGACCACTGGTGCACCCGCACGGCGACGACGTTCTCACCAGGGCGTACGGCGTCGGTCACATCGAATTCGTGGGCGAGGCGGCTGCCGCTCGCGCTGCCGGCCTCGACCCCGTTGACCCAGACGCGGAACAGCGACTCGACACCGTCGAAGCGCAGCACGACCCGCTCGGCGTCCGACCAGTCGGCGGGGACGTCGACGGTGCGGCGGTAGTCACCGGTCGGGTTCTCGTCCGGGACGTACGGCGGGTCGATCGGGAAGGGAAACTGGATGTTCGTGTAGATCGGGCGGCCATGGGCGCCGTCGCCCTCCAGCACCCAGTGGGCGGGTACCGGGATGCTGCCCCAGCCCCGGTCGTCGAAGCCCTCGGCCGCGAAGTCCTCCGCCGCCGACGCCGTGGGGGACAGGCGGAAGTGCCAGGGCCCGTTCAGGGAGAGCGACTTCGCGTCGGAGTGCAGCCACGAGCGCGCCGGTCGAAGCGCGCCGCGCCCGGGTGCGAGGTCGGAGACATGGGGGGAGAGCTCGGGAAGCAAGAGGTCACAACGCTTTCGTGAGGGCGGAACGGGGGCATTGCATTCGATCATGGCGGTCTATCGGAGCACGACGGTGCGGATCTCCCAGGGGCCGAGGGCGAGTTCGAGCTCGTCCCGGACCCGGACGCGGGAGATCGGCCGGCCCAGCAGATCGACGGTGGCGGCCTCGGCGAACGTGCCCGTCACCCGGACCGTCGACCCGGAGTCGCTCATCGCCGTCAGCCGCACCTCGGTGCCCGGCCCGTGCTCGGCGTCGGTGACACGGCGGACGGCCGAGACGAGGACGTCCTCACCGTCGACGCGCAACCCGGCCCGGTCGGACGGCAGTTGACGCCCCGCGGGTGCCGTCCCCCGGGTGACGAGGACCTCGTTGCGGAACTCCTCCGCGAGCGCCACCGCGTTCGCACCGCGCCATCCGGTGGCCGACGGGACGACGGCGAACCGGTTCTCGATCCGCATCCCGAGGTCCTGCGCGCCGGGTACGGGGATCTCGCTCGCCGCCGGTTCGTCACGCAGGGGGTGGATGTTGACGCTGATCGACCCGATCGCGCGCAGCAGCGTGACGGCCAACTCGGAGCCGCCGCCGACGAGTTCGTACTCGCTGGAGTGATCGAGCAGGACGGTGGCGGCACCGGACGACACGAACGAACCGGCCGGGAAGGTCGGCAGCGGATACTCGCCCCAGCCGCCCTCGGCGGTCAGCCCGCGCTCGGTGACGGCGAACTGACCGGCCGACGCGGACGCGGTCACCGGCTCGGGCAGCGGCACATGGAACCGCAGCCGGTGATCGGCGGACTGGTTGAGGAAGGACGTGGAGACCCGCACGAACGGCTCACCCGCCCGCACCTCCACCAACGTCTCCACCGGCGTCGGCACGGTCCCCTCGGCGCGCACGTCACGGTCGTCGGAGAGCGCGACCGGCCAGGCGTAGACGCGGGTGACCCGCAGCCGTGCGCGCAGCGGGCCTGCCTCGACGACCTCGACGGCGATCTCCGCCGGCTCCGACACGAGCACGTCATGCGCCGGGGGAGCGTAGTTGTAGCTGTCGCCCCGGTCACCGCCGTCGACGAGCTGCCCGACGCCGTACAGTACGGTGCCGTCGGGGCCGGTCAGGTCCAGGGTCCCGTCGGCGGCGACCGCGACCTCGACCAGGCCGTTGGAGAGGGTGCGGTCCGTCGCCGTCGCGGGCGTGTGCGACGCTGCGGCGGGGCCGGCCTCGGCCGGCTCGACCCGGAAGGACGCCAGCCCGGAGGCGGGAACGCGCACAGGGACGAGCGCGGTGGCCCGTGCCTCCTCCAGGGTCAGCACCCGCCACTCGCCCGGGTGCCGAGCGGCTGCCTCGGCCACCTCGCGGCGCAGGATCAGCAGGTCGAAGGGGCCGGCCGTCGGCACCTCCGCGAGGTGGAACACCAGCGCGCCGGGGGTGAGTTCGTAGTGGTCGATCTGGCGGCCGAAGAGTTCACGGCGGTGGATTCGGCGCAGGACGCGTTCGAGCCGCGAGGCGTCCATGCGCTCGTCGCTGAGGACGGTCGGCGCCTCGGAGATCAGCTGCACGGGGGCCGTCGTACCGTCGGCGGCGGTCGCGACGAGCGCGGTTCCCTCCGGCGGGGCCATGACGTCCACCTCGACCAGCACCGCGCGGTCGAACGGCAGCGGGTTCACGGCCAAGTGGCCGTCGCTGGGCACCAGTTCGGCGGGCTCGGTGAGCGCCGCGTCCCGTACGGCACGCGCTGTCTGCGCGGCTTCGGCGAGGCGGGCGGCGACCTGGTCGCAGGTCTCGTCGGTGCCGGAGCCGACGACCGAGTCATGCGCGGTCGACTCGATGATCTTGTGCCAGGCCAGGCCGAGGAACGGCGAGTCGTCGCGCCGCGACCACAGGGCGTTCACGCGCTCGGCATGGTCGATCGTGCGCTCGGCGACGGCCATCCGCTGCTTGAGCCCGAGCCGCACCGAGAGCACACCCGGGAGGATGTTGCCGCGCACATGGCTGCGCAGTTCGCCGGTGACGGTGGCGGACACCTCGTCGCGGACGTGCCGGCGGAGGTACTCGTCGAGCGTGGCGATGGTGATCGGGCGCCCTTCGGCGGCGGCCTGCCGCAGCCAGGAGGCCAGTTGGGGGTCGGGCGCGTTGTGGTCGGTGCCGGCCATCGCCAACACCGGGTCCGTGCCCCAGCGTTCGGCCGTCATCTCGGCGTAGTCGCCGAGCGCGCGGCCGATCCGGTCCGGCACCAGCAGGACGTCCAGGCCGTTGTCGTAGCCGTCGAAGAGGAACTCGGTGCGGACCTGGGAGCCGTCCGGCGCACGCCAGTTGAAGGCGTGGCCGTCGACGGAGCCGGGCACCCCGCGCCACAGTGCCGCGTGCTCGATGCCCGCGCGCGCCAGGATCTGCGGCATCTGCGCGACATGGCCGAACATGTCCGGGAGATAGCCGACCGGCATCGCCCCGCCCAGATCGGCCGCGGCGGCCCAGCCCATCCGGAGATTGCGGACGATGGTCTCGCCGGAGCAGAGGAACTCGTCCAGCAGGATCAGCCACGGCCCGACGGCGAGTCTGCCCTCGGCGACCAGGGCCGCGACCCGGGCGCGGTTCTCCGGCCGCATCTCCAAGTAGTCCTCGACCGCGGCCATCTGGCCGTCGACGGTGAACCGGAAGTCCGGGTCCGTCTCCGCCGTCTCCAGCACGGTGTCGAGGGCGGCGACGAGCCGGTGCCGGAACACCTGGAAGGGCTCGTACCACTCCCGGTCCCAGTGGAAGTGGGGCACGAACACAGCGGGGTTGGGCATGGCGTCGGACACCTTCTGTGCGGGGACGGTCACTTGAGGGAACCGGCGGCGAGACCGGTGCGCCAGAACCGCTGGAGCAGGATGAACACGATGATCACGGGCACGATCGACACCAGCGAGCCGGTGATCACGGACTCCTGGAGCAGCGGGGCGCGGGCCGTCTGGCCGTTCCACTCGTACAGGCCGAGCGTGATCGGGAAGAGGGACTCCTTCTGGAGCATCACCATCGGCAGGAAGAAGTTGTTCCAGATCGCGACGAACTGGAACAGGAAGATGGTCACCAGCGACGGCGTCATCAGCTTGAACGCCACCGAGAAGAACGTGCGGAACTCCCCGGCACCGTCGAGCCGCGCTGACTCCAACAGCTCCTGCGGAACAGCGGAGTTGGCGAAGATCCGGGCGAGATAGACGCCGAACGGACTGACGATGCTCGGCAGGAACACCGCGAAGTACGTGTTCACGATCCCGGTCGCCGAGAAGAGCAGGAACAGCGGGAGCGCCAGCGCGGTGGTCGGGACGAGGACACCGCCGAGGATCACCGAGAACAGGAACTCCCGGCCCCGGAAACGGAACTTGGCGAGCGCGTACCCGCACAGCGCGGAGATCAGCGTGCCCACGAGCGCGCCGAACACGGCGTAGATCACGGTGTTGACGATCCACTTGCCGAAGATGCCGTCGCTGCGGCTGAACAGGACACGCAGGTTCTCGAACAGGTTGAAGTGCGAGAACGTCAGGCCGTTGGTGGCGGCGAGGTCGCCCTGCGGCTTGGTGGAGGCGACGATCAGGAAGTAGACCGGCAACAGGAAGTAGATCGCCAGGAGCAGCATCAGCGCCATGGCAGCCGTACGGCTGACCTGGCTCTCGCGGTTCACGGAACGCCCGGCCGAGGAAGGGCTGTTGACGGATCGGTTGGTCACAGGCCGGCCCTCTTCGACGTCAGTCGCATGAATCCGAAACTCAGGACGAAGGTGATGACGGCGATGACCACGGAGATCGCCGCGGCCTGTTGGTAGTTGTTCCCGGAGGCCACCGCGTAGGCGAGCATGTTCGGCGTGAACGTGCTGGAGATGTTCGAGGAGATCTGCCGCAGCACGGCCGGCTCGGCGTAGAGCTGAAGGGTGCCGATGATCGAGAACACCGTGGTGAGGACGATCGACGGAGCGATGATCGGGACCTTGATCCGCCAGGCGATCGTCCAGTTGCCGGCGCCGTCGAGCCTGGCCGCCTCGTACAGCTCCTGCGGGATCGACTGAAGTGCCGAGAACATGATCAGCATGTTGTAGCCGGTCCACAGCCACGTGGAGATGTTCGCCGCCGACCACAGCACGGCGCCCGGGCCGAGGAAGTCGGGCTTGAGCCCGATGTTGCTCAACAGGTCGACTACTGGGCTGAGTTGGGGCGAGTAGAGGTACGACCACATGATCGCGGCGATCACACCGGGCACCGCGTACGGCATGAACGCGGTGATGCGGAAGACCGACTTGAGCTTCAGCAGGGGAGAGTCCAGGAGCAGCGCGATGATCAGCGCGACGAACAGCATGACCGGCACCTGCACGATGCCGAACAGACCGATGCGGCCGACGCTGGACCAGAACTCGCTGTTCTGGAGGACCTTCGCGTACTGCTCGAAGCCGCCGAAGGTCGTGTACGAGGTGCCGTACTGGCCGCCGGTGCGGCGGACGACGCGGACGCTCTGCCACAGCGCGTAGCCGACCGGGACCAGGTAGAACAGCACGAACGGGAGGAAGAACGGGATCACGAAGGCGACGATGGTGCCGGCCCGGGGGCCGCCGCCGTTGAGACGGCGACGGCCCCCGGGCGATGCCACCACACGCGTCGCGCGGGGTGCGATGTCGGTCATTGCGCGGTCACTTGCCCGCCTCGGCCGGGATCGCCTGGTCCTTCATGGACTTCAGCGCCGCCGCCTGCGCCGCCGAGACCGCGTCGTAGAGCGTGCCGTCACCGGCCGCGGCCTTGGCCATCGAGTCCTGCAACGCCAGGTTCACCGTCTTCTGCGTGGGACCCCAGGCGAAGCTGGTGTTGATCTTCTTGGAGGAGTCGGCGAAGACGTCGAAGATCTTCTCGTTGTCGTAGTACGGAACTCCCTTGGACAGCGCGGGCAGTTGAAGTCCCGCGTTCGCCGCCGGATAGAGACCGCCCAGCTGGTTCTCCAGGGCGAGGGCCTCCGGGTCGGTGTTGAGCCAGGTGTTGAACTTGACCGACTCGTAGAGGTGCTTGCCGCCCTTCATGAACGCGACGGTCGAGCCGCCCCAGTCGCCGGAGGCGCCGTCGGAGCCCCAGGTCGGCATCGGGACGATCGACCACTTCCCGGACTGCTTGGGGAGGTTGTCGCGGAACATGCTGTAGCCCCAGGCCGCGCCGACGTAGCTGGCGATCTGGTCCTTCTGGTACGCCGCGTACATCTGCGTCGAGCCGTTGGCGAGGTCGGTGCGCACGAGCTTGCCGGCAATCAGCTTCTGCCAGTAGTCCGCGACCTGCTTGCTCTGCTTCGACGCGACCGTGACCTGCCACTTGTCACCGGAGTAGCTGTACATCTGCGCACTGTTCTGCCAGAGCAGGCCGTTGAACCACTCGGCGTTGTTCGGGTCGAAGAACGTGATGTCCAGACTGGAGTCCGCCTTGTGCAGCTCGGCCGCGGCGGCGGCGTACTCGTCCCAGGTCCTGGGGATCGCGATGCCGTGCTTCTTGAAGATGTCGCTGCGGACGTAGAGGGCCATCGGCCCGGTGTCCTGCGGCAGGGCGAACACCCCGGTGTTGCCGAAGCTGGTCTGCGACCAGGTCCACGGCACGAACTTCGACTTGGCGGCGGTGGCCGCCGAGCAGGCCGAGGCGTCCACGAACGCGCTCTGGGTGCGCAGGTTGGGCAGCTCGTCGTAGCCGACCTGGGCGAGGTCCGGTGCCTTGCCCGCCTTGAGGGCGTTGCCGAGGGTGCCGTACTGGTCGTTGGAGATGTTCTTCGTCTCGACCTGGATGTTCGGGTTCTTCTTGTTCCACAGGGCGACCACCTTGTCCATGCCCGGAACCGTGTTCCAGTACTGGAGGGTGACCTTGCCCTTGGCGGGTGCGCAGGAGGCCGCGGAGGTCTTCGTCGACGGCGAGGACGACGAGCATCCGGCGAGTACGGCGACACTGGCGGCCACGGCTACGGCGCCGAGGCGGATGCGCGTGATTGTGCTGCTCATGTTTTCCGTTCCAGACAACGACTAGCGGCGGTGCTAGGCGGCTCGATGCTGATCCCTCGGGCGGGATGCCTTCTGGGTGGAAGGGACGTGGGGCACACCGTTTTCCTTGGGTCTAAGAGCGTCCCGTGAGCGCTCCCGTGAGCGCTCACGGGACTGCTTGCAGATAGACCTCGACATGCGTTTTTGGAATGTTCGGAAGTCTGCGCTCCGGTGCGGGGGAGTGTCAAGACATTCGGGTCTGACGCGTATCGGACGGTCAGGCAGAGCCGCTCAGCCGCAGTTCGGCGCGCACGACCAGTTCGTCGGCGGCCAGTTCCTCCAGCCCCGACAGCAGTCGCGCCACCTGCTCGATGGCGAGCGCGCCGAGCCGGCGGGTGTCCAGCGCGACGCTGGTGAGCGGGGGTTCGACGAGCGCCCCGAGCTGGAGACCGTCGAAGCCGATGACCGCCAGCTCCCGCGGGATGCTCCTGCCGAGCCGGCGTGCCTCACGCAGCGCGCCGATCGCGATGATGTCGTTGAACGTGAACACCGCGGTGATGTCGGGATGGCCGCTGAGCAGTTCACGGAGCGCCGCTCCGCCGCCGTCGGCCGTCTGGTCCGCGCCGACGACCATGCCGGCGTCGATCCCGTGGGCCCTGGCCGCCGTGGTGAACCACTCGTGGCGGATGCTCGGTTCGGCCCGCGTGTGGTGGTCGAGCATGCCGATCCGCGTGTGCCCCTGCGCGACCAGGTGGGCGACCGCGGCGTGCACGCCCGCCGTGCCGTCGATCTGGATCGCGCTGAAGCGCGTGCGCTGTTCACGCCCGATGAGCACCACCGGCATCCCGCGCGTGAACTTCTCCAGCTCGCTTTCGGGACAGCTGAAATAGCCGATCACCGCGTCCACCTGCGAACTGATCACCTGGAGTGTTCCGCGCTCCTCCTCGGCCCGGTCGCCGGTGTCGTACACGACGACCTGCCAGCCCCGCGTCCTGGCCGCCTCCAGCGCCGCCGCGGCGACCTCGGTGAAGAACGGGTTCAGCAGATCCGGGATCACCAGGCCGATCGTCATGGTGTCCTGCCGGACCAGCCCCCGGGCGAACCGGCTCGGTCGGTAGCCCAGCGTGCGGGCCGCGTCCAGCACCCGCTGCTTGGTGTCGCTGTCGATCTCGTCCTTGTCGTTGAGCGCCCGTGACACGGTCTGCCGGGACACCCCGGCCGACTTGGCGACGTCATTGATCGTGATTCTGCGGGGTTCCGTCCCCGCTGCCGACGGCACCACCATCGCCCACCTCCCGCTTCTCGCGAACGCCGGTGCGCGCGCAGAGCCCGAGTATGCATGTACGGGGGCGCCGGTACGAAGCCACGTCCCGGGATTCCGGCGCCGTTCCGGGCGTCGGCGACGGATCGGATCGCTACGGCGAAGGGGCCGCGACCGGTGACGGAGAGGCCACCGGGACGCTGGTGGAATTGTCGAGCAGCGTGTCACGACACATCTGGAACGCGTCCCGCGACCCGACCCCGGCGACTCGTCGCCTCCTCACCGAGCACACCGAAGGTGATGACCGGCTGCATGCCGGGCGCAAGGGCGCGGCACCCGGCGAGCCGTGCGTCGAGTCCAGGCCGGAGCCATGCCGGCCAGGTGGCGAGGCAGCCGCCGAGGATCATCTCCCCGGCGTGTCGGTGACACCGACCCGCCGAGGACGGCGGCGCCGAGCGCGTGCCCGGCGGCCGAACCGCCGACGAAGTCCCTTGCGAGTGCCAGTGAGCGCCTTTCAAGAAAGTCGGGGTTCGGCGGTGCGTATCAGCAGCCCCGACAGCACGATGAAGTCCCGTCTGTCCCCCAACTACGCTCCTGGAGAAAGGGCTTGCCGCTGTCCCGCCGAGGCTGGCACGCTCACCTCCTCCATCACTCCGAGCGACGGACGATGTCCGTCAAGGAGGTCCGGTGCCCAAGCGGTGGCTGTTCCTGTCGGCGGCCGCGGTACTCATCGTCGTCTCCCTGGCGCTGGTGCTGCTGCCCGGCCACAAGAGCGACGACGAGGACGCGACCTCGGTGGCCGCGAGCGCCGCGACCGAGCCCTCCGCTACCGGCTCGGCGTCGAACTCGCCCTCAGCGAGCGGCACTTCGACCGCCTCCCCGCGCGCTGTCCCCACCTCGAAGAAGCCGTCCCCGACGCCGACCACGCACGCGGCCACCACCCCGGCGGCCACGAAGGCACCACAACAGGCCTCCGGCACCGCCTCGTTGGCCGGCCGTATCCGCCCCGGGGTCACCTACCGGGGCCTCGCCACCTTCTACGACGCGGACGGCGGCGGCGCCTGCATGTACGACCCGAGCGGCGACGTGCTGACCGGCGCGATGAACACCACGGACTACGAGTCGTCCAAGGCGTGCGGGGCGTATGTGTCCGTCCACGCGGCCAACGGCGCCACCGTCACCGTCCGCATCACCAACGAATGCCCGGGGGAGTGCGCCGTCGGCCAGATCGACCTCAGCGCCCAGGCCTTCGCCAAGCTCGCCGCCCCATCCGCCGGCCGCATCCCGATCACCTGGAACCTGGTGAGCCCCAGCACCACCGACACCCTCTCGATCCGCTACAAGACCGGGTCCACCCGCTACTGGTGCGGCATCCAGGCCATCGGCCACCGAAATCCCCTGGCCCGCCTCGAAGTTCGCGTCGGCGGCGGCTGGCGTCAGCTCCAGCGCGCCGAATACAACTACTTCCTCTCCGAGGACGGCAGCGGCTGCGGCGGCGCGCTCAGGCTCACCGACATCTACGGCGAACAGCTCACCGTCCCGCCGCTCGCGGTGCGGGCGAACGTCACGCAGCCGACCCAGGTCCAGTTCGCCGGGCACTGACCCGTCCCGGTCAGGAGTCGGCCGCCCGCAAGGCGTCGCGGGCCAGCGTCCGCCGCAACCTCTCCTCGTCCGAACTCCCCGGCGCAGCAGTCAAGATGACGATCTTCAGGTCGGAGTCACCGTCCGTCAGGACATCGCAGTCCACCTCCACGGGTCCCACCTCGGGATGCTCGACCGTCTTGCGGTCCTCCCGGTGCGCGCCGACGGCCCCGCTCGCCCACAGTCGCGCGAACGTCGGGTTGCCCGCGACGAGTTGACGGACCATCTCGGCCAGGCGGACGTCCTGCGGGAAGCGGGCGGTGGCGCGGCGCAGATCGGACACGACGGCGAGGTCCGAGGCCTCGCCGTTCCGCACGAGCACCGGCCACGACGCGATGCGCACGTCGTCGCCGGAATCGACCGGGAACCGCTCGCGCGCGAAGTTGCGCTGCTCGGGCGGCTTGGCCGACGGGTCGCCGAGCAGCGCCGCCCAGCCCGCGTTCCACCAGATCAGCTGCCAGTCGGCCGCGAACACGGCGACGGCGACATCCCCGAGCCGGCTCAGCACGCGATGCACCCCCGCCGGGAGGTGATCCGGGATCGGCTCGCCGTTCGGCGACACCAGCCCGGCCATGCGGTAGAGGTGATCCCGTTCCACAGGGGTCAGCCGGAGGGCCCGCGCGAGCGAGGCCACGACCTGCGCCGAGGGTGCCGTGGACCGCCCCTGTTCCAGGCGCACCACATAGTCCACCGACACCCCGGCCCGCTCGGCGAGTTCCTCACGCCGCAGACCGGCCGCTCGCCGGGACCGCCCGGACGGCAGTCCCACGTCCGACGGGGAAAGCCGCTCCCGCCAGGCACGGATCGTCGCCCCCAGGCCGAGCCCCTCCAGTGTCGCCATGTCCTCCATCCTGCCCCACCCACCCTGGTACTGCCGTTCCTACGGTCGCGGCGTCCCTGGCAGAGGGGCGGCGCGGTGGGGACGATCGACGCATGACCACCACGTTCATCACCGGAGCCAACAAGGGCCTCGGCCACGAGACCGCCCGCCGCCTCCTCGCCCTCGGCCACACCGTGATCGTCGGAGCCCGTGACGAGGAGCGGGGCGCGGAGGCCGCCGCCGCGCTAGGTGCGCGGTTCGTCCGTATCGACGTCACCGACGACGCCTCCGTCACGGCCGCGGCGGCCGATGTCGCCGCCCACGAAGGCGTCCTCGACGTCCTGATCAACAACGCCGGTGTGCACGGCCCGCACGGCGACCCCGCCGACCTGACGGGCGCGGACGCGCTCGGCGTCTTCGACGTCAACGTGTTCGGAGTGGTCCGGACGACCACCGCGTTCCTCCCGCTGCTGCGCCGCTCGGCCGACCCGGTCGTCATCAACGTCAGCAGCGGCATGGGGTCGCTGGCGATCACCCACGACCCGTCGCGCGTCGAGTCCTCCGTCGTCGCGCCGCTGTACACCGCCTCGAAGGCCGCCCTCACCATGCTGACCACTCAATACGCCAAGGGGCTCCAGGGAGTTCGCGTCAACGCCGTCGATCCCGGCTACACGGCGACCGACCTCAACGGCCACAGCGGCCCGCAGACCGTCACCGAGGGAACGGACGCGATCGTCCGGCTGGCGACGGAGGAACCCGGCGCCGGTTCGGGCCGCTTCGTCGACCGTGACGGGCCCATCGACTGGTCCTGAACCCGGGCTCGCAACACGGCCGACACAGCTTGGTCTCCCGGGGCTACCGGCGGTAGCGACAGGGGTGTCGCGGCACGTTCACGCGTCGGACGCACCTCCCGCACCTCCCGTACCTGACCCGGAAGGCACCCCATGGAGCATTCGGCCCCCACCGCGACGAAGAGCCCTGACGGTGGCCGGCGGTGTCGCCGCAGGCGCCGCTCTCGCGGCGCACGCGGTACCGACGTTCGCGGCAGGCACCCCGGACGCCGACGCCATCGTCGTCGGCCACGGCCTCGCCGGTCTCGTCGCGACCTCCGAACTGGTCGCAGCCGGAAAGAAGGTGCTGCTCCTGGACCAGGAACCCGAATCCAACCTGGGCGGCCAGGCGTTCTGGTCCTTCGGCGGCCTATTCCTGATCGACTCCGTCGAACAGCGGCTCATGGGCATCAAGGACTCCCAAGAGCTGGCCTGGCAGGACTGGCGGCCTGCTCGCCCCGCTCGCCCGGCACCGATGAGAAACTGCGCCATATCCCCTGAGTAAGTCTTGTCCCGTAACTGCTGGTCACGAGTGAGATGATCTTGGTGTGGCTGGTGTGATCACGGCGTCGGAGCCGTCTTGGATAACCCCGTTCACGGGGCTGAGTCCGCGTCAGTTCGGCAAGCTCCTCACCGCGTTGCGGCGTGAGGGTGCGGACCCGGTGCGCAAGGGGCGGCCCTGGAGCCTGCCGCTGGAGGACCGGGTCCTGATGGTCGCCGCGTACTGGCGGACGAACCTGACGCTGCGCCAACTCGCCCCGCTGTTCGGGGTGTCGAAGTCTGCGGCGGACCGCATCGTCAACCACCTCGGGCCGGCGCTGGCACTGCAGCAGCGCAAGCGGTTCCGGAAGGACGCGGTGCTGATCGTGGACGGAACCCTGGTGCCCACGCGCGACCACACGGTGGCCGAGCAATCGAAGAACTATCGTTATTCGACCAATCACCAGGTCGTCATCGACGCCGACACCCGGCTCGTGGTTGCCGTCGGACGGCCGCTGCCCGGCAACCGCAACGACTGCAAGGCGTGGGAACTGTCCGGCGCCAAGGACGCCGTCGGCAAGACCACAGTGATCGCGGACGGCGGCTACCGCGGCACCGGTCTGGTCATCCCGCACCGTCGAGAGAGAGGCCAGAGCGAACTCCCGGCCTGGAAAGAAGAACACAACACCTCCCACCGCAAGGTCCGCGCCCGCGTCGAGCACGCCTTCGCCCGCATGAAGACCTGGAAGATCCTCCGCGACTGCCGCCTGAAAGGCGACGGCGTCCACCACGCCATGCTCGGAATCGCCCGCCTGCACAACCTCACCCTGGCCGGATGACGGAGAAACGAGCAGGTGACCCACCACGTCAAAGATCATTTACGGGACAAGTCTTAGGTGTTTTCAACTCCTGTTGGTCAGACCGGGCAGCCTGGCCAGGAATCGAACTGTCAGTACGGCCGTCTATGTTCAGCGCATGACACAGATAGATCTTTCTGCGTTCGAGCGTGAGTGGACTCGTTTTGCGTCATGGCTCCTGGTGAACTCGCCCGCTGATCATGCCCTGTTGTGAAGGCCGGCCGTCCCCGAGCGGTTCATCGAGATGGAGTCGCGGCTCGGCTTCGAGCTGCATCCGGAACTCAGGGCACTGCTGCAGCAGCATGATGGAGCCGCTGAGGCTGTTGCCAGTCCTGGCTCCCGCAGGCGCCTTCCCGCTGGCGCATTTCTTCCGTTGGGGCACCGGCTCAGCGGCGTGGACGATATCGCGTGGATGTACGACGTGATCGTGGACGTCGGCGAAGACAACATCGATGCTGACCTGTGGGAGGACGGTGCACTGGCCGTGAATCTGCATCGCTGCGTGCCGTTCGCGCTTCCCAACGACGGCGGGGTTGCCTTTGTCGATCACCGGCCCGGCCCCTCATATGGTCACGTGTATGAGATGGGCATAGGGTCCGGAGACCTGGACGGGACCCTATGGGCAATCAGTCTGACGCAGCTCTTTAGAACCTTGGCCGACGCGTTGGAATCTGACGGTCCCTTCCTCTACTACTGGCCCACACCTTTCGAAGACGCATCAGGCCACCGTTGCTTGGAGTGGCAGATCCGAACCTGACGCGGTCGGCTTACCCGAACACCGGGTGACCGCCCCCCGTGGCACTCCAGGGTTACGGTTGCGCGCATGTCGATTCTGATCGTTGGCGGCACCGGTTTCCTGGGGTCCGAGCTGGTCCGGCAGGCGAGAGCGGCTGGGCACACCACCGTGGCGACCTACACGACGGAGCCGGGCACCGCCTCTCCCAGCGCGTGGTGCCCCCTGGACCTGCGGGACGCGGAGAGCCTGAACGCCGTGATGGCCGAGGTGAACCCGTCGGTCGTCATCAACGCGTCGAGCGGCGGGGCCGACTGGGCGGTCACGGCCGAAGGCCCGCTCCACCTCGCGGTCGTCGCGGCGAGCCACGGTATCCACATGGTCCAGGTGTCCACCGACGCGGTGTTCTCCGGCATCGGCCGCGTCCACTACGACGAATCCTGCCTCCCCGACCCCGTCACCCCCTACGGCGCGGCCAAGGCCGCGGCGGAGACCGGGATCATCGAGTTGCACCCGAAGGCCTTGGTCGCCCGCACGTCACTGATCATCGGCCACGGGCGCTCCGTCCATGAGCGGCTGGTGCACCAGCTCGCCGTCGGCGCATCCGACGGCGTCCTGTTCACCGATGACATCCGCTGCCCAGTCCATGTCTCGGACCTGGCAGCCGCCCTGCTGGAACTGGCGTGGAGCGGCGCGGCAGGCATCCGCCATCTCGCTGGGCCCGACGCTCTGAGCCGCCACGAACTCGGCGTCCTCATCGCCGAACGCGACGGTCTCGACGCCCCGCTTCCCGCGGGCCTGCGAGCGGACAGCACCCTTCCCGGAGCCCTCGACGTACGCCTCAACAGCCAGGCAACCCAGCGGCACCTGCAGACCACGTTGCGTGGCGCCCGACAGTTCCTGCAACGCGACGCAACTACAGACCCACGAGGGAGCTACTGACCTACGGACCAGGGGCACCGTGGGGCTGGCAGCGCGGCTGCGGCCCTGGCCATGGTGTTCAAGCTAACCGAGTCCGCCCAGGCCCGCTGGCGCGCGATCACCGCACCCCACCTCGTCGCCCTCGTGCGGGTCGGCACCCGCTTCAAGAACGGCCAGCTCGTCGAACGACCCGACGGATTAGGAGGTGATCAGCAAGCTGTGTGACCAGGGCGGCCCTGCGACCGGTCGGTATGCCGGTCCTCGGGAACTTCCGGGTCAGGTTCGGCTGCTTGGAGGGGTGGGGGCATGGATGGACTCAGACATGCAAGGTAGGCCGGTAGATGAGTTCTTGGGTGTGGCCGTCGAGCGTCCGGCTCTCGATCAACTCGAGATCGAAGTCGGCCGCACCCTGGAAGATAGGGTCTACGCCGGTCTGGCCGTTGGTCACGGGGAAGAGTGTCACCTGGACGCGGTCGACCAGACCCGCGGCCAGCAGCGCCCGGTTCAGCGACAGGCTGCCGTGCGAGCGCAACGGCACCTCGGATTCCTCCTTGAGCCGGGCGATGACCTCGACAAGGTCACCGCTCACGACGGTCGCGTCCGGCCAGTTGAGGGGTTCTTTGAGAGTGGTCGACACCACCGTTGCCGGCAGGTTTCTCATCCGGGTGACCCATGGGTCACTCAGCTCGGACTCCTCGATGCCCGAGGCCAGCATCTGTGTGTGCGCACGATACGTGTTCGCCCCGAAGACCATCCGCTGCTCCTGGTCGTACAAGGCGAGGCGTCGGCCGAGGAACTCGGGACCTTGCTTGCCCCAATAGCCGCCCCAGTTGCCGATGTGGGCGCCGTAGCCGTCGAGGGTGGAAAAGACGTCGAAGGTGTAGGTCGCGGTCACGATGCTCTCCTCGAGGGTGGCTGATCAGGTTGAAGAGACAGACCGGTAACGACGACGGAACTCATCGCCGCCGGACTCCTGGAGCCCGGCCGCCCCCCCCCGGATGCGGCCCCAGGGCTTGACCGCGGCCAGGACGATGGCGTGGTCAGAGTGGTCGGCGACATAGCGGAGGACGAAGAGCGTGGCAGGCCGATCCACAGGTGTTGACTATTCCTCGTCGACCTGCGGGCGCTGGCGGATGTCCGCGAGCGATACAGTCGACCTGCGAGGCGAGCACGGCGTCCGGTCCTTGCTGAACGGTCGTGAACGGGGCTGAATGAGACGGAAACTTAGACGGGCTGCCTGAATCTCGGAAGCACTCGCTCGGCCCTTCGTGGCAGGTTGGGCCTCATGAACAAGACGATCGACCCCAGGAATCCGGCCGGCATCCGGGTGGGGGACATCTACGAGGACTGCTCGTTTCACCCGGTGCTCTGCACGGAGGTCGATGACGACGGCTGGGTAGTTGTCAGCGGCATTTCGCTCATCGACGGTACTCACCCCCGCTCGTGCGACGCGCAGTATTGCGGACCGATCCGCATCCCGGTGGAAGAGGTAATGGCCATCAAGAAGGACCTGGCTGGCTACATCAGTAGGCGGAAGGCTGAACTGCGAGCAGAGGACCGTGAGCAGGACTGACAGGTCCGCTGCCCTGATCGGTGGCAATGCCGAGTCGTCCAACCTGCCCTCTCAGCTTGGGAAGCTGGGGGGGCGGGACCCCTGGAACGTCAACGGCCATCTTCTGTTACACCCCAGGCTCCGCGACGACCTGAAAAGTGCCTCACCGGACGGAAGGCCCCGCCCATTCGCCACGGGGTAGCGGACAGACGGGGCCGGTAGGGGGACCTACCAGTGGATGCTCTGGCCTTCTGGGGTCACGCGGACGGTGGCCTCTTTCACCGGGGGTGTGCCGGCGGTGTGCCAGTGGCCGAGTTGCTCCTCGACGGCGTCCCAGAGCGCCTCCGGGCCGGCCTGGCGGACGATCCAGCGGCCGTCCTCTTCGTAGAGCGCGGCGAACGATCCCGTCTCGGTGTCGACCAGGACGTCCTCGTCGTGTCCGGCATGCTGCAGTTTCAGACGCTGCGCGGTCGGCACGGCGAACTGTGCGATGAACCGGGTCGTCCAGTCGTCCAGGACGTCCGGCCCGAGGATGGCCTCGCGTTTTTCGCCCGCGCTCAGGTCCGGGAGCATGCCGAGCGGGGGCGCCAGGTGGGGGCGGGCGAGCATGAAGCTGACGTGACCGGCGAGTACCGGTCCGGAGGCTGTGCCGTCGTCGTGGACGGTGAGGCGGACCAGCTCGGAGGCGTTCAGCCAGCCGCTGATGGTCGTCAGGATCTGCCCGCCGGGGCGGGTCTGCTGGAGCCAGGCGGTGGGTACGGTGCGGACGGCGCACGTGGCGATGATCCGGTCGTAGGGTGCGCCCTCGTCGTCGCCGAGTAGACCATCTCCGGTCAGCAGGTTGGGGAACGTGCCGAGCCGGCTGAGGGCTTCCCGGGCCCGCAGGGCCACCTCCTGGTCGTACTCGATCGAGGTGACGTTGCCGCCGCCCTGGCGGGCGCAGAGCACCGCTGTTGAGTAGCCGGTTCCCGTGCCGATCTCCAGCACCTTCATCTTCTGCTCAACGTTGAGGTCCTCGAGCATCCGCAGGACGAGCGAGGGGAGTGTGCTGGAACTCGTCGGCTCGCGCATGATCTCGCCGCGGATGTCCGCCGGTGTGATCGTGCCCGCGATCTGTGTCACGAGGGATTCGTCGGCGTAGCAGGCTTCGAGCCAGCCGTCTGCGTCCTGCTGGACCGGGGCCCAGGCGGAAGGTGCCGAGCCGGGTACCAGGCGGAAGAATCCACTGCGCAGGAACTCGTGTCTTGGCGTGGCCGCGGCAGCGTTCTTCCATGGCTCTGTGCGGAGGGAGCCGCTCGCGGTCATGGTGTCGATGAGCTGCCGGAGGAGCTTTTCGTGGTCGCTCACGGCTTCCTTTCCAGTAGGTCAGCCAGTGCTCCGCACATCGGCAGGCCGGTCTCGGTCTCCAGCCAGTACCACTGGCCGGACGGGTTGCATTCCAGGAACCACCATTGCCCGCCTGCGTCCAGGGCGAAGTCGAAAGCACCGAAGTGGAGCCCGAAGTGGTTCAGGTACTCGTGGAGCGACAGTTCGATCTGCGCAGGCGTGGGCACGGGGGTGTAGCGCAGGCGACTGTAGTCGGTCCGCCAGTCCAGGAGGTCGGAGTCGATCCGGACGCTGAACGTATGCGGGCCGATGACGGTCACGCGGATGTCGGCAGTTTTCTCCACCCGCTGCTGGAACAGGTGGGCGGTGCCGGCGACACGGCTGTCGATGTCGTCGGCCGTCACCTCTGCGATCTCGACGACGGAGGAGACGTCGTCGACCCGGTACACGGGGTTCCACAGGGGCTTGTAGATCACTGAGCCGTGCCGCTTGATGAAGCCCCGAGCGGCGTCGGGGTTCGACGTGATGATGGTGGGGGGTACCTGGAAGCCGGCTTCCACGGCGGCAGCCAGGCCGGAGGGCTTGAATTCGGCGTCGCCGATGAAATGCGGGTGGTTCACGTACCGGCACTTGAGGGAGGCGAGTACGCCTCCCAGGCCGTAGCGTGCCTGGGTGGTGGCGAACCGTGCGTCCTGCTCGTCGAGGTGAGGGAAGGCGAAGCCGGTCGGCCGCCGGTAGTACAAGGAGCGGACATGGGCAAGGTCGGCGGAACGCGAGGCGGTATCGAGGCGCCCCCGGATGCCCTCTTGGGTGATCTCTGCCTCCACCGACAGTGATGCGGGGAAGTCCCCCGAGTCGAACCGCACGACCGGGATGTCCCGGTCGTGCAGCTCGCGAATCACTACGTCGGCGGTGGGGTCGTGCAGGCTGGTGACGACCAGCACCGGACGTGAATCGGTCACTGGTCGCCGTCGCTCCCCGTGTCGGTGTCCGAGCTGGTGCCGTCGCCGTCGGGGCTGGTCCCCGTGGAAGGCTTGGTGCCGGTACTGGTGCCGTGGCCGGGCATCTCCATCACCTGGCCGGAGCTGTCGAAGAACACGGCGGTCTGGGTGGCCGGGTCCAGCTCGGCCCGGGCGTACTCCGGGGCCATGGTCGGGTACGGCGCCATGCGGCTGAGACCCCACGGCTTCGGAGTGAGGGTGCCCTGGGGAACCGCCTCACTGGTGGGCAGGCGGTCGGTGTGTACGAACATGCGGACTCCTCTGTGTGTCGCAGTTCATGGGCGACGGCCCGCAGGTACAGCGGCCGTCCGGTGATGGTTGTTGTCCTGGTCCCCGCAGGCACCACCCCGTGGGGACCAGGACGGGTCTGGACCCACCAAGGATCAGACCCTCCCGGCGTGTCAGGCCGGGAGCCGGGGCCCTCGTTCCCCACCCGCCCGGGGGGAACGAGGGTGTTGTGGCCCTGCCGCCGAGGGGGGATCACTCGGTGGCAGGGGGATCAGCGGATGCCGCGGTGCCGTTCTGTGTCGGTGACGCGGCTGCGGTGCCAGTCGAGTTCGGCGCGGGCGGCGCGGGCGTAGTGGTCCACGACGTCCTGGCCGAGCTGGCTGTGCGCGATGGTGCTGTGCTCGAAGTGCTGGACGGCTTCGGCCAGATCGGCGTAGACGGGCATGGTGCTGGTGTCCTGGTAGGCGTCGCCCTCGCAGGCCGGCCGGGGTGTCAGTTTCTCCTCGATGCCGTGGGCCATCGCGGCGATGTAGGCGGCGAGTGCGAGGTAGGCGTTGGCGTCGGAGCCGGCGAGGCGGACCTCCAGGCGGGCACTGGGGCCGTGGCCGGTGACGCGGACGGCGCAGCCGCGGTGGTCGGTGCCCCAGGTGTAGCGGGTGGGGGCGAAGCTGTGGGGGCGCAGGCGTTTGTAGGAGTTGGCGGTGGGCCAGTACAGCGGCGCCAGGTGCGGCAGGAGGGAGAGCAGGCCTGCGATGGCGTGGGTCATCAGCGGCGGCGGGCCCTGGGCACGGGAGTGGTGGAATCCCGGATCGCCGTGCTCGTTCCACAGCGACAGGTGCAGGTGGAGTCCGCTGCCGATGCCGGTCTGCGGGGCCGCCATGAACGCCGGTACCAGGCCGTCGCGCCCGGCGATATCGCGGGCGATCAGCTGGAAAACGGAGTAGCCGTCGCTGACGGCGACAGGATCGCCGTAGACGAATGAGACTTCGGCCTGGCCGGGCGCGCCCTCCAGCTTGACCGATTCGTAGTCGATGCCGGCTTCGGTCATCGCATCGTCCAGGCGGCGGAAGAAGTCGCTGACGGCGGGCGGCTGCTCCAGTCCGTAGTCGAGGTTCTCACTCCACGCCGGCACCAGACCGGAAGCCTCCTTCGAGAAGAGGACGAATTCGCTCTCCACTCCTGCCTGCACTCCGTATCCCAACTCGCTCATCCGGCTGAGCTGAGTGCGGAGCATGTGGCGCGGATCGACCCGGACCGGTGTGCCGTCGTCACCGACAGCGGTGCCGAGTACGAGGGCGGTGCCGCGCCGGGTGGGGAGCACCCGGGCGGTCTCCCAGTCCGGTGTGACGAGGAAGTCGCCGAATCCCCGCTTCCAGCTGGTGAGGTCGAACCCGTCCAGGGGAGTCATGTCAGAATCCGTGGCCAGGAGGTAGGAGCACATCTCCGCCCCGCCGGTCATCCGCTCCAGGAACACCGGCGCGCTGAAGATCTTGCCTTTCAGACGCCCCTGCATGTCGGGAACGCCGAGGACGATCTCGGTGATACGCCGCGCTTCCACGAAGTCCCGGAGGGACTGCTCGCTGAGTACTCCGGTGGGCCAGGGCAGTGCCGGGCGGGCGGATGTGCTGGCGGTCATCAGAAGCCTCCCTCGCCGAACGCGGCGGCCTCGTCCGGCAGTGCGGTGCCGGCGGCGGCGAGCTGGTAGTCCCGTTTGCCGCGGGTCATCCACGTGAGCGCGGCGAGCAGCAGCGCGATCGCGAGTGTCACGCCGGCGTAGTTGAACGTCTCACCGGTGATCGGTGCCGTCTGGGGCAGGCAGAACACCACGGTGATGACGACGACGTAGACGACCGCGACGACACCGACTGGGCGCCTCCACCGGCCCAGGGTCCACGGGCCGCTCTGGTAGGCGCGGCCCTTGCGCAGGGCCAGGTAGACGGGGATGCCGTAGGTGGGGATCATGCCGACGGCGTTGATCGCGGTGATCGCACCATAGGCGGCAGGCGACCACAGGGCGGGCAGTGCGAGGGCGAAGGGGACGACGACGGCGAACCACACGGCCCGGGTGGGGGTTTTGGTGCGGGCGTTGACGCGCCGCCAGCTCTTCCAGCCGGGCAGGGCGCGGCTGCGGGAGAACGCGTAGATCATGCGGCTGGCCGCGGCGACCTCGGCGTTGCCGCAGAACAGCATCGCGATGATGACGATCAGCAGCAGTGCCTTGGCGCCGGATGGGCCCAGGACGTCGAGGAAGATTTGCACGGGCGGGACCCCGGTCGCGGTGTTCTGGGTGGCGGTGTAGTCCTGCATGGCGAACAGCAGGCCCGCGATGAGCACGAAGCCCGCCACCCAGGACACCCAGACGGAGCGGACCATGCCCTTCGGCGCGGAGTTCTGGGCGTCGGTGGTCTCCTCGGCCACGTGGGAGGAGGCGTCGTAGCCGCAGAAGGTGTAGCCGGCGAGCAGGCCGCCGATGAGGGCGACGTAGAGGGGGCTGAAGCCGGTGTCGTTGTGGAAGTGAGTGAACACGAAACTCACCGACTGGTGTGGGGTCGGGGCGAGGGTGAGGGTGCCGACGATGACGGCGACGCCGCCGAGCTGCCACCACACGGAGACCGAGTTGAGGACGGTGACCAGGCGCACGCCCGCGGAGTTGAGCAGTCCGTGCAGGAGCAGGATGGCGGCGAAGATCAGCATCGTGCTTGCCGGGGTGGGGGTGATGGCCCACTGGAGCTGGGCGAAGGCGCCGATGAACGCGGCGGCTCCGTAGTCGATGCCCGCGATCGCGCCCAGCAGGCCCAGCAGGTTCAGCCAGCCGGTGTACCAGCCCCAGCGTTGGCCGCCCAGTTTTTCGGCCATGAAATAGGGCCCGCCGGAGGTCGGGTAGGCGGAGACCACGTCGGCCAGCGACATGGCGACCAGCAGTGTCAGGCCACCGATCGCGACCCAGGTGCCGAGCATGACGACCGGTCCGCCGTGTCCGAGGCCGAAGCCGAACAGGCTCATCCCGCCGGCCAGGATGCAGATGACGGAGAAGCTGATCGCGTAGTTCCCGAACGTGCCCATCTTGCGGGATAACTCGGGCTTGATTCCCAGGGCTTGGAGGACGTCATCGTCATCCGGCGGCGTCATTGTGCCGGCACTTCTGTGAGACACCAGGGTCCAATCAGGGAGAGGGGAGAGGGGAGAGGGGGAAGAGCGAAGGGGCAGGCGCTGGGTGCGGCGGCGGTGCACGGCTGCTCACCAGGGCGTCCCCCGCCTCAGGACGGTGGTGCGGATGCGGAGGAACTCATCGGTCCAGTCCCTGGTGCGGCCCAGGCTCTCCAGGACGTCCTTCCACGGCTGCGGTGTGGCGTAGGGGCCCAGCGCCCTGAACACCCAGGCGGCGCGCTCGGTCTCTCCGCAGCCCACCAGGGCATGCGCCAGGTGGTTCAGGTCCCAGGGCGACACCCAGGCGTACTCGGTCGGCGGGAGGTGGGCGAACCATCCGTCGTAGGCCTGGATGGCGAAGTGCCGCGCCTGTTCTGTCTGCCAGAACTGGAGGGCGGAGTTACGGCCGTCGCTGTGCCGCTCGCGGTAGAGGTCCATCTGCGCATACAGCGGCAGCACGAGCAGTTCGGGGTTGAGCCGGCCGCCCGCGACCAGCCAGTGCGTGTACTGGCAGGAGACAGCAGCCCCGTGACGGCGCAGGAAGTACTCGCGCATGCGGTGGTGACCGTCCCGGCTGCCCGGATGACGCCGGTCGGCCTCCTCCAGAAAAGGCCACGGCCCCTCCAGGTGCATCACGGGATCGTCCAGCGTGCCCCACGGCTCTGGGCGATGGCGCCAGCGGGGATCGAAGCGCCACGCGTCGTAGGGAAGCTGACTCAGCAGAAGCCGCCCGCACCACGGCTCCGGAGAGCGCGGCCACACCTCGTCCACCCTCCTCCACTCCTGCTGCGCCATCGCCGCAGCACGCCCCACGACATCCGCCTTCGCACCCTTGCGGCAGAGACCGATCGCCCCGCGGGTCAGCGACCATGCCCACACCGTGGCAGCGTGTGCGCTGTACGGCTCCTCGTCCCGCCACATCTTCAGGACACCGCGTTCCGTCACGCTGTCCGTCAGGCGCTGGCAACGGGTCGCGTACAACGACCAGTTGTCTCCCGTGCGGATCAGCAGGTCACGGGCACTGGCGTACCGGCCCATCTGCAGGTCCTCGAGCACGGCACGAAGGTCGGAGTCAGCACCGACAGGGCTGATGATGAGGTTCATGCTGTTGGGGGGCGTGGCAGGGGCACCTCGGTAAGCGCTGGGGGCGGCGCTGGTCAACGACGAACGGGACATGGCGGCCTTCAGGTTGGGGGAAGGAGTGCGTCAGTCGTGCCGGCTCAGAGGCAGGAAGGGGCAGGAGGCAATTAGCTGTCGTCGCTCACGCTCCGAGCGTCTGCAAGAGGCGGCGGGGCAAAGGGCATACGGGGCGGGCATCAGTCGGCCCCGGGGGTTGCCGAGTCTGCCCTAGACGCTCATGGCCGCGATCAGGCGACGGGCCGCGGAGACGGTGATGTCACCGATATCGAGGCTGTGCGGACGGGATCGTGCGCAGGTGCTGCAGGCGGGATCTGCCAAGACGTTGACGACGTTTCCCGTTGCGGCACTCAGGACGGCTCCAGTACGGGCGGCCAGGTAGTCCACGGAGCGCCAGTCGTCGTCCAGATCGAGATCGGCCCCCTTGGCCTCGTGCAGAGTGCTGCGCAGCGCTGCGGCGTCCTGCACAGACAGGCGGCCGACTGTGACCACCGTGCGGGTGGCGCGCACGTTCTTGGCCTCAATGCCCCGGCTGGCGAATGCGGCGCGCAGATGGTGCGCGGCATCGTGCGGGGCTGGCAGATGGTCCATGATCCACTGTGTGAGGAGGAGAGCGTCGCCGCAGGTGGAGAGTTCGACGCGGAGCGCGGGCTCGGGCCCTATTGTCTCGGTGACGATGCCGACTTCAACGCCGATGCTGTGCAGGGCGTGTTTGAGTACGCTCGCTGCCGATCGGTCGGGAACGGCCATGCTGTCGGGGAAAGCGGTGGAGTCGTCGTCGTTGGCCAGCAGGACTAGCGTGAGGGCCGGGCTGCGCGGCGTACGGCCCACGTCGCACAGCGAGCGGATCTCGGCCGCGCGCAGTGCTTCGCCGAGGATGCGCGCGGTGTCTTTGCGCAGGCCGAATTCAGCATTGTCCACGGGAGGTTCGGAAGGATCCGCCTTGGGGATATCCAGGGCGAGCACGCCTGCGATGCCGCGGTCCGTGGCCCGGAAATCCGGGGGCGTTGTATTTGGCAGGGTGCTCACGCCGATCGCTCCGATCCAGCCATGCAGTCTTCGAGGGCCGCCCGCAGCGCGTGCGCGTCGGTGATCCAGTCGGTGTCCCCGGGGCAGACTCGCCATTGCGGGCCCCCTCCCGACGTGCAGCGAGTCGACGGGATCGCGAGGGTCCCGCCCCGACCGATCGCGTGAGTCCCGTCCAGTGCCCACTCAGCAGCGGTGCCGAGTGAGACGAAAAAATAGACAACCTCGTTCGGCGGGTATTCGAGTAGCGCGCCGCAGCGGGCTCCCAGGATGGCCATCGCAGCGATACCGAGCCGGGACGGAACGCGAATCGCGTCCCAGGCTCGGCCCGCATCGTGCAGAGTGCACCCCGCTGCGGTGGGTAACGCTTGGGTCGACATCGTGGCTCCTCAGGCGCACCAGCGATCAGGTGTGCATCAGAGTGGCCCTATAAGACTCTGAAATCGAGGGCTTTAGTAGGTCCTCTTGGAGCTGAATTTAGGACTTTAATTGCCTCTGTAGCGGATAGCTAGCCAGGCGGAGGACTTTGAGTGACACTGTCCGCAATGCTCGACATGGAGGTAAGTCAGTGCCACGGTCCGCAGGCAACACCCAGCTCAAGGCCGCCATGATCGCGGCTGGATTCAGGTCGCAGCAGGCGTTCGCCGACGCCCTGGGGGTCGGCGTCCGACAGGTACGACGCTGGGTGTCAGCAGATCCGCCTTGGCCGCACCGCGACCAAGCACAGGCTCTTACACGGGAGTTGGGGCAAGATCTCGAGTCTCTCGGTTTCACTCCACCGAACGCAGTCCAGGCCGACCGAGGACGTCGCTCAGTTCTTCCAGCCGCGGGCGCCGTCGTTGGTCTGGCCGCTGTCCCGACTCAGGTGGTCACCCTGCAGCCTGCGACGGTCGCCGCTGACTTCCAAGCCGTCACCCGGTCTCATCGGCGCCTGTACTGGTCAGTCGCCCCCGCCACGCTCCATCCTGCCGTGCAGGCGCACGGATCCCTTGGCTGCGCACTGCTCACGGAGACAGCTGGTCAGACACGGAGGACCGTTGCCTGCGCTCTGGCCGAGAGCTACCTACTCGCGGCACGCCTGGAGTTCTTCGACATGCGTGCCGCCGACCGTGCTGCAAGCACACTGCTGCTCGCACTCCAGGCAGCGGGCGAGGCCGACGACCCGCTGCTGGGCAGCGCGATTCTTGCGCACACCGCGTTCATTCCCGCATGGGCGGGTGACCGGGAGTCGGCGGTCGAGCGGATGGTGGCCGCCCGCACCTACGCTCGCCGTGGCCCAGCCTCGGCGGAACTGCTCGCCTGGCTTGATGCTGTGGAAGCCGAGTGCGAAACCCGCTGCGACAACCCCCGGACGGCGCTGCACTTGATCGGACATGCCGAAGACATCGTCGCGCACGGCGGGGAGCACCCGTCGCCGGAGTGGCTCGACTGGTTCTCCCCTGTCCGGCTGGCGGCTTTCAAGGGCAACGTCCAGTTGAGAGCTGTCCACTTGCCGCAGGCGCGGACTACGCTCCTCGGGGTCCTCGACGCTCTCGACCCGTCGGAGGAGAAGCAGGCAACCGTGATCCTCGGAGATCTCGCCTCTGTGGCAGCAGCGGCCGGGGACCCAGAGGCCGCCTGCGGGTACGCCGTGCGCGCGCTCGACCAGTTGGAGCGCAACTGGTACGCGATGGGGATGGACCGTATCCGCGAGGTGCGACGCGCGCTGGTGCCGCACCAACATGAGCGCTGTGTGCGTGACCTAGATGACCGTCTGTACGGCTGGTCGACGACGGTCAGCGCCTTGTCCCGTTGAACTGCGCGATGTGACCGGACAGTTCGAGGAGGCTCTCTACACGAAAGGTAGGCAGTTCCTTCGCTTCCTGACTGGCCCACTGGATCGTGGCCCACGGACCGCGGCGCACGAGCGCGGTCGGCATACCGACCGCCACAGCTGGCCGAAGGTCGTTGTCGACCCGATCCCCGACGTACAGGATTTCCTCGACGTCGAACGGCGCTACCTCGGCTATGCGATCGAAGAACGCGATGTCTGGTTTGCTCGCTCCCCAGTCGTCTGACGTGCCGATCAGATCGACGTCGTCCGTGAACAGCTGGCGCAGGATGCCGCCGGCGCGAATGGTCTGGTTACCGGCTATGCCTAGCCACAAGCCATCGGCGCGGAGCTGGGCCAACGCCGGTCGCACATCCGGATACAGGTCGCTCTCGCCGAAGTGCTCCGGCTGACCAGCAGCGGCCCGCTTCTCGCGCTCGGTGTAGAGGTCGAAGCCGGGCTGGAACTCTTGGAATGTTTCGCGGTAGTCGCGCCCTTGGGCGATGACGGCGCCGAACATCGCGTGGAAGGTGTGCCTGGGGACCTGGAGCCAGTCGGCCCACGTGCCGTACTCCCGGGTCTCGTCCACCAGGCACTCACCAACGTCGAACATCACTGCACGGATCATGGGCGGCAGCGTAGCCGGACGACGAAACTGTCTCATCCCGAGGGCTCCGCTCACTGCCCAAGGCACGGCCCCCGTCCGTGCACGGTCGCATGACATCTTGTTACCCAGCGACGGATGGGGAGTTGAGGAGAACCATGGCAAAACTGGTTCTGTGGGACATCGACCATACTTTGATCGACACACGCGGTGTAGGCCGCGAGTTGTCAGCAGCAGCGTTCCAGAGGGCCATGGGCCAGCCCATGCGCGAGCAAGCGAAGATCGACGGCATAACAGAATCTGTGATCTTCCGCCAGACCGCGAAACTTCACGGGTTGACCACGGATCGTGCGGACTTCGAGCGCTTCGCTGACGCCCTGACGGAGGAGCACCTGAGGCAAGCCGCCGAACTACGTGAACGTGGGCATGCTCTGCACGGTGCAGCCGCTGCTCTCGACGCACTCGCTGCTCTCGGTATCCAGCAGACGGTGGTCTCCGGAAACATCCGCCCAGTCTCCGAGATCAAGCTCCAGGTGTTCGGGCTCGACCAGCACATCCTCTGGGATCTCGGTGCTTACGGGGAAGAGAGCGACGTCCGCGCCAGCCTGGTGCATTCGTCCCTTCAGCGAGCGAACACGTCTGCAGTAGATGCAGTACTGATCGGCGACACGCCTGCCGACGTGGAGGGTGCCCACGCGAACGGGGTACGAGTCATCGCGGTGGCATCTGGGCATAGCAGCGAAGCCGCCCTCCGTAACGCTGGCGCGGAAGTGGTGCTGTCGGACCTTCAAGACACGGAGTTCCTGGTCAAGCTCGTACGCGGCTCGATATCGCGGCCCGGGCCCTCGGCCAGGGATATGCCTTGCTGATTGCGATGAACCACCGGGGTGAATCCCTAGCGCTCGCGCTGAGCAAGCTCGTTGACGTCGGTGTCATCAGGGTCGGTGATCCAAAGGCCGCCCTCTGCGACAAGTCGCTCAGAGCTCGTGAGCCTTCGGATGCCGAGCCCGCGCGACAGGTTTCTCGCTGTAGGACGTCCGTGTCTGCCGCCTCACTGCCACCAGGGACCGCAGCGTCGTCGTTGATCATCAGGGCCCAGCCATCCGGCATGCCCCACCTGTCGCGACTTCGCCGAGGCATGGTGGCGATGCGACATGGCCGCCGACAAAAGCGGCCTCAGGACCGGGGAGTTCGCTTTCCACGAGTACCTGATCGATGCCCACCCGAGCACACGCCCGACCAGCGTGGAAGGCTGCCGGGGATGCCAAGAGGCCCTCACCATGGCGCAGTTCTTCCTGCCGGGCACGGTCATATACCGAGCGGATGGCAGCTACGTCGGCCCGGCCCGACTCCACTTCGTTGCCGGCTTCACTGCGTACGTGTACCACCTCGCAGCCGGCGGGGGACGCCGGACCACATGTGCTCGCCGGACCGCGGACACCGCTACGAAATCACCGTTGAGCTGAAGACCCCGGTCACGCTCACCAGCGAGGAACAAAGTGCCGCGCTGCGCATCGTCGTCGCCGAACTGGAGCGGGATCTGCGGTACCGGGAGCTCGAACGTCTCGGAGCCCACGACAGCGCCGCCATGGCGGTGACCGACCGATTCGGCCTGGCCCGATGGGTGCACGCCACCATCGCACGTTGCCTGGCCGACGGCATGGACCAACACCTTCGCGTACGGGTCAAGGCCCACGCCGAAGGCCCCGGCACTGCCGTCTTCCTCCCGACCTGAGCAGAGACCAACTCCCCGGGACCGGGGAGGCCCTGATCCTCGATCAGCAGGCCTCGTCCAGCACCTGGACCAGCCCGCTCGCCGGGGCAACGGAACGGGTCTGCTGATCGTGCTCCAAGCGGGCGGTCTCCAGCAGGCGCTGCCACGAAGTCACGGTCGGCCGACGGCGCAGAAGTGCCCTTCGATCACGTTCCGTCATCCCGCCCCAGATGCCGTGCTCGATGCGCTCGTCCAGGGCGTAGGCCAGGCATTCGGTGCGTACGGGGCAGCCGGTACACACGGCCTTCGCCCGGGTTTGGGCGGCTCCCACGACGAACAGTTCGTCCGGGTCGGCACTCTTGCACAGCCCGCGTTCGCCCCAGTCGGAATCCGCTATCACCTCGGCACCGTCCCCTCCTCGATTCGGCCAGCAGCAACGCCCGGCTACATGCGGCAGGCACGTGACAGTACGTGAGCCTGGTGCTGCGCGTTCAGCAGTGCAAGAGAGCCCAACTCCTTCGAGTGGCGCTGACTTGTCACAGACTGAGCCGGGACTGTAATGGCGATTGAAGCGGGGATGCCGTCGGTGAACCCCTCGCTCGCTGTCCGGACCTTGCAAGGCGCGGCGACTCAGGGCATTTTGGGGGCGTGCTCAATGACGGCCACGAAGCATCGACTGGCCTCATTGAGCCCGCGCCTGGCCCGGAAGATGTTGTACGGTGGGCCAACCGACGCGGGGTGGAGCAGCTCGGTAGCTCGCTGGGCTCATAACCCAGAGGTCGCAGGTTCAAATCCTGTCCCCGCTACTGGAGTTCGGCCTCCGCCGCATTGAGCGGCGGAGGCCGACGTCGTTCTCGGGCGCGTTGGTTCGCCGAAATCCCCCTAGTGCTCCAGCCGTAGATGTGGATCTTCATCGTCGAAGGGCGGTGTGGCGTCGGCAGTGGTTGCGTCGGGCGCGGGCCACTGTGATGTTGCTGCCCGGGATGGGATGTGACCTCTAGGGTGTCGGGGCTATGAAGCTGGTGGAGTTGGAGATGGCGCAGTGGGACTGGGCTGGTATGGACTGCGGATGTGGCCGGTCCGCCGAGCACGTGGCGGAGCTCCTGCTGGAGGTCGCTCGTGGCCAGTCGCGGGGGGTAGCGGGCGCTCTTGACGGTCACGCCTGGAGCTCGCCTACGCTCTTCGGGCCGGCTCCTGCGGTGGCCTCGGTAGCTCTGGCAGCTCTTGCGGACAACGTTCCGCTGCAGGCTCGAACTCAGTTCCTCGACCTTGTGCAACTCATGGTCGCTGGTGGAGGTACGGACTTCGGTTCTGCCGCCCAGGGGCTGGACTTGCCGGAGCTGTGTCGCGAGATCACGGCCCGGGGGCAGTGGCTGCTGTATGGCGAGGTGCTCTCCGGCAGGTCCGTCATGGACGCGGGCACCGCATTCGAAATCCTGACGGTCGTGGAAGAGAACCGCGGACGGCTCCAGGCTCTGCGAGAGCAGGCTGGCGAGTTGTTGCCGTCGCATTGCCGGACACGGCTGTGCGACGACGATCTTGTTGGCTGACCGTGAGGGCTGCCCGGCGGAGCAGACCAGACGCCAGTACTCCCGCCGTAGCTGTGATCTTGCTGGAGGGCCCGATGCGGAGACGGCTGCCGCCACCGATGATCATCGTGAGGTGTGTGGACTGAGGATGGAGCGGTGGGCGCGGGTCACTACGCAGTGCCCGACCGCCGGCGGGCGATGTTCGAGGGTCTGATGGACCGGATCTCCGGTCGGTTCACCCGGGTCGAACCACGGGCGCGGGCACGGCTCGCCTGGCCGAGTTGATGAGGGCGTGGGCGTCGGAGCCGTAGACGGCGGACTCACGCAGGGTGCGCCAGACCTTCGAGTAGAGGGCGATGTTGTCGGCGTCGTCCAACCACAACTCGGCATGCCAGTCCTCGGCGACGACCAAGCTGTCGTCCAGGACCCAGAAGCCGTTGGCGGGCACGATCTTCACCGAGGCGGTGAAGGACGATGCCCAGCTCGACGGTGTCCATTCCATTCCGACCACGCCCGTGAGTCGGTCGAGCTGGGCGGCCAGTACGGAGGGAGGGCAGATCAGCGACCGCAACGCGGCCTCCCACATCAGCACGTGCAGCTTGCGTCCAGGGCGGTACAGCCACTCTTGGCGCTGCACCCGGGAACGTACGGCGGCCTCGATGTCGTTGGCGCCGCCCCGTAGTTCCGAGTAGCGCTGGATGACGTGGCGGGCGTACTCGGGGGTCTGCAACAGCCCCGCGATGACCGACTCTTCCCAGACCCACATTTCAGTGGTGCGCTCGATCTCGGCGCTCAGACCCTCGTGCAGCGGCTTGAAGCCGTTGGCAAGGGTCCGGCGCCACGACCTGATGTGGGACTCGAACCCCGCCAGGCGGGCGGCGAGTTCGGGGTACTGGTCCGGCTGGCCGGTCGCTTCGGCCCACGCCCGGAGATCCTCGGGGCTGGCCGTCTGCCTGCCGTTCTCCAGCTTGCTGACCTTCGAGCCCGGCCAGCCGAGCCGCTGTGCGAGTTGCTGACCGGTGAGCCGGCCACCTGGGGACGAGAAACGGAGTTCACGCAGCCGCGCCCCGAGCGCCTCCCGTGCCTGCTGGTAGTCAGTGCTCACCGGTCACGCGTTACTCGGTCGGGGCCACCTGCGCGGCGAACTGGTCGTACGGCACGGCGCCGTGCATGGCCGCGTCACGGACGATGGAGTACCGCACGACTTGGGCGGGCTCCGTGATCAGTTCGATGTCGAGCAGGTTGTCGGCGTCGTCGAAGTGGAGCAGGGTGACCAGGAGCGAGTCGAAGAGCCAGAAGTCTTCGGCGGGCAGCTGGGCCGCGTCCTGACGCCACAGGTAACGGATGTCCTCGCCGACTGCCGCGTTGTGCCGGGCGTAGTCGAGCAGGAACAACTGCCCGGTGGCGGGCGGGTTGTCGGCGATGCGCACTCGGCCGACCTTCTTGCCGGCCCTGGTCTGGCGGCGGATGTTCACGAACCAGGGCTCGTCAGGGTCGAAGGGCGACGAGCCGGTGGCCAGGAACGCCTGGTAGTCGGGGTCCTGACGGTCGGAGGCATAGCCGCGCCGTGTCTCCAGGCGCCAGGCGGTGTGTTCGAACGTCTCGAAGAGGCGCCGGAAGGTGTCTCGGTCGATCAGTTCGGGCACCCGCTCCATCTCCTTCGGCCCCCAGTTCACGAGCAGTTCGCGCGGTACGACGACCGCTGCCTCGTCCGGCCCGAAGTGCTTCAGCTGCGCGAGGTCGTGCGGGTCGGTGACCGGAGTGCCCTGGACGACGATCTCGCCGGTGCCCTCGTCCGTGTGCAGGGCGGGCAGCCGTCGACCTTGCTGTCTGTGCCGGTGAAGCGTAGCTGGCGAGCCATGGACGCTCTCCCTTCCAGAGGCGGCATCCTGACGCACGCACGCGGCCGTGGCTGTGACGTCGTTCATCGGCCCCGGCATGTTGGCTTCGAGCGGCCCCAGTTGGTGAAGGTTGTGTAGCTTGCCGACGTCCTGAAGTGGCCTCGGGACTTGGTTTGCGTCAGGACCAGCCGCAGCGCGGTCAGCTCCGCGTGGTTGAGAACGGCAGGGCGTCGGCCCATTCCCAGAAGGCGCCGGCCTCGTGAACTTCCCGTTGCAGCAGGGCGGACAACGGGCTCATGTCGGTGCCGGGAGGGACGTCGATGGCGACGAAGTGCTCTCCGTGCCATTCGCTGAGCAGCCCGGATTCCTTGATCGAGTTCTTGATGAGGCTGATGCTGCGGCCAAGTCGTGCAGCGTCGGTGCTCGGCCGGAGCAGTGTGCGCAGGACGCGGTGTCCGCTCGCCTGGGCAACTTCGACCACGCGGGCTTCTGGTGAGAGACGGACCCGGTCTCCAAGAGCGAGGCCGTAGGTCATGAACGGGATGCAGGCCACCTTGTATGTGCCGTGCTCTTCGGGCTGGAGCCACAGCTGTTCGATCTGTCCGTCGAGGTCGAAGGGGGTCAGATCGGCCTGGGCGATGTAGTTGCTCTCGGCTCGACCGACCGGGTCCTCGTGCACGATGTACTGCAACTCCGCCACCTCTGCCTGCTCGTCCCGGCGAAGATCGTCCCATGGCGTCGGCTGGCGAAGCTGATCGGGTGCGCTACTACTGCCTGCCCTTCTGTTCCGCCCTGGTTTTGGAGCGAGTCAGGCGGTAGGACTCGGTGCCGGTCTCGATCAGGGGGCGTTGAAGGTGAGCTGGTCCACGATCGCCGCGCAGAGCCGTGGATCGGTGAAGGCCCTGCTCCAGCCGGTGAACGCCTCGTCGAAGGCGATCGCGATACTGCTCTTCTCCTCACGTTCCGTGAGAACCTGGGTGCTGCCGCGGGAGCGGGTCGGGGAACAGAAAGAGGGACGGTTTCAGGGCTGTCCCCTTGCGGTCCAGCCCTTCGCGGACTGGCACCTGGACGCTACCGCCGCCCTGCACTCCAGAGGTCACCCGCTGCCACGTCATGACCACGACCGCCGAAGTACCGCGCGGACCCTGCCCGTTTCCGCCATGACGATCCGACGGCTCTGCTACGACTTTGTCCGGGAACGGTGGGAGGAGCAGGCCATGTCGGAGTATCAGCACTACCAGTTCGCGGTCGACGAGCCGTTGACCGACAGGCAGCTTGCGGAGATCCGGGCGCTGACGACCAGGGCACGCCTGACCCGGCACAGCTTCGTGAACACCTACGGCTGGGGTGATTTCAAGGGGAATGCGCGGATGCTGGTGGAGACGCACTACGACGCACACCTCTACTTCGCGAACTGGGGCACCCGGCGGCTGATCCTGCGGTGGCCCGCCGCCACGCTGCCCCCGGACACCGCGCAGATGTACTGCGCCGGTGACTCGGCGGACAGTTGGGAAAGCGGCGGGTACGTCCTGATCGCCCTGGAGTCCGACAACGAGGATGACCCGGAGGACTTCAACGACCTCTTCGGCGACGAGGGGGACCAGGACCGGGACGAGCAGTGGCTGCCTTCTATCACTCGCGCCCGCCGACAGGTGGCCGAGGGGGACCTGCGGCTGCTGTATCTCGTGTGGCTGCTGTGCGCGCAGGGCGGTGAGCTCGACGGGGACGACCTGGAGCCGCCCGTACCGCCGGGCCTGGACGACCTCCCCGAGCCGCTGGCCGACCTGGCCACGTTCCTGCGCATCGACGAGGACCTCATCGCAGTGGCGGCCCAGCGTTCGTCCCGGCCCGCTCCGCGCCCACCGCTCGCCGCCCACCGGGCCTGGATCACCTCCCTCGACACGGGCCACAAGGATGCTGTCCTGGCCACGCTCCTGCACAGCGGCGACCTCCGGCCTCTGCATGAGATGCGCCGGCGCTTCCAGGACACCCAGACGCCCACCGGTCCCGCTCCCGTACGCCGGACGGTCGCGGAGATCCGCGCCGCGGTCCCCGCTCAGAGGGCACGGCGGATCGCCCGTGAGCAGCAGCGGGAAGCCGACGAACGGGAGCGGGCAGCACGGGAGCAGCGAGAGGCCCAGAACCGGCGGCTGTCCGGCCTTCAGCATGATCCCGAGGCCGCCTGGCAGCGGGTAGGAGAACTCCTCACCCGCCGTGGTACCCGGCACTATCCAGAAGTGGTCCGTCTCCTGGGGGATCTTGCCGCCCTCGCCGGCCGGGAAGCAGCCACGGCCGCGTTCGCCGAGCGCTACGCCGGCTTCATCGCGGCCCACCGGACCAAACGGGCCCTGCTGCGCGATCTCAGGGCCGGGGACCCGGTCTGCGCCGCTCTCACTCCTGGGGACTGAGTGCGCGCGCCCTGGCCGCCGGGGCTGTAGGCGGCAGATACATGAGGGCGGGAGGGGTTCCGTGGCACCGCCTGGTGTAGCCGGGTGCCGGTAGTGCAGGGAGTCCGGCGTCCCGCTGCCCGCAGTGATCAGGGCGGTGAGCTTCCGGGCGGGCGGACGCATGTGACCTGGAGGACCGGCCGGGCGTGGTCACGAGGTAGGCCTACTGCGGTTGTTCAGCTCCCAGGTGATGAACGGCCGGAAGCGCTCGGCCAGGAGCATCACGACCGCGGTGCGCCCGTGCTCGGCGAGTTCGCGCCGTGCCGCGCCCATGTTGAGGATGTTGTCCACGGTGTAGGTCTCGGTGCAGGGGCCCAGTTCGATCTGGTGGTCGGGGTCCGGGCTGTCTGCGCGGGCGACTGCCTGCCTGTCTCTGCCCCCGCCTTACGACCAGCGCGGCCCGGACGCCCTGCTGGCCGACCTCGACGCCCCCGACGAGGTCATCGCCCCCGTTCTCGGCTGGCTCATCGACATGCCGGACGCTGGCGTCCATGGGCCCCGCGGGCTGCGCATGCACCACGCCACCCGCCCTTCCCGGCACTGTTGGGACCCATGCTGGCTCACCGACCGTGACAGACCCTGACTCGCCCCGGTCCGATCCACCAGCCGCAGGCTCCCCAGTGCACCTCAGCCGCCACGTGGGCCCAGCACCTCTGGCCCGGCGCGGCGGCCAGCACTGCGGACCTGTGGCTGCAGTTCGGCCCTTGAGCCGACCGCGGTCGGCGAGGAATCGGAGGCCTGGCCCCCCGGTGCTGCCGCACGCGGCGTAGCGACATTCCTGGCCGGCAGCCTGAACGCGGAGACGCGCTTTGGGGCCGCGCTGGCCGACAACGAGGAGATCTGGGCAACCAGCTGCCACTCGGCACCTCACCAACCCCCGCCCGCAGGGCGTGGTCCGCTCGTTGGCAACTCGGCTGCGCCAGGCCCGAGTTGCCGAGGCGGCGGAGCCATCTCAGGCGTCGCTGCCGCCCAGGTCCACGTGCCCGGGTATCCGGCGTTGGATGTCCGCGAACAGGTTCCGCATCGCCATGCGGAAGATCTCCGCCTGGTGCCCGCCCAGGAAGGAGGTGTGTCCGAACACCTCCAGGGCGACCAGGCCGTGCAGATGTCCCCACGCGCTCATGAGCAGCGCGGTCGCGGGGGCGGGCAGGTGCCCCTGGCCGTAGTGCGGTAGCTGTTCCAGGTAGCCGCTGAGTGCGGGGGAGAGCGCGGGGGCGTCGATCGCGGCCAGTTGCCGCGTGCTGTACCCCGCGAACAGCTCGCGCTCGAAGATCTCGCTCATCCGGCGTGAGGCCTGGGTGGTCGGGCCGTCGGCGGGTGCCGCGTAGTCCCGGAGCGGTGTGCCGTAGAGGAGCTGGAAGCGTTCGGGATGGGCGATGCCCCACCGGCGGTAGCCCTCGCTCGCGATCACCAGACGGGGCAGGTCCGGGTCGTCCGACGGGGTGTCGACGGCGGCCTGCACGGCATCGGCCAGGTCTTCGTACCCCTTGGTGACGAGCACCGTCACGAGGGCGTCCCGGCTCGGGAAGTAGTGGTAGAGCGCCTGCACGGTCATGCCGAGACTGCGGGCGACCGCACGCAGGGACAGCGCCGCGGGCCCGTGTTCGGTGAGGTGGCGCTCGGCCGCGTCCACGATCTCCCGCGTGGCGGTGGCCCGGCGCCGCTCGCGCAACGAGGGCGGGGTGGTGGTGCGTTCATCGACGGCCATGCGACGACCGTACGACGCCAACTCCGCGCCCACGCCCCGAACCTGCGAAGTGTGAGGAAAATCTGACACTGCCAAAACTCCTTGCTCCTCACTAACGTCGTGCCCGGCGACGAAGAGTGCCCCTTTCGCCAACTCGGCTGTTTCGCGCCTCTTTCGCTGTATGGACACATATTCATGGATATCCAAGGAGATCAGGCGTGTTTGAACGCATAGCCGAACTGGCCGTCCGCCGCTCCCGGTTGGTGCTCGTCGTCGCCGTCGTGGCGGTGGCCCTCATGGGAATCCTGGGCGCCGGCGCCTTCGCCAAGCTGCTGGGAGGCGGCTACGACGACCCGGCCTCCCAGTCCTCCCGGGCCGCGAAGGTCATCGACCGGAAATTCGGCGGGGAGACGAACCTGGTCCTGCTGGTCAGCGCCTCCGAGGGGCGCGTCGACGCCCCGGCCGCGCGGCAGAGCGGCCGGGATCTGGTCGCCCACCTCAAGAAGGACCGGAATCTCGAGAACGTCATCTCGTACTGGGACACGGGCAGTTCGGACCTCCGCTCCACGGACGGCCGCGACGCCATGGTGCTCGCCCATGTGAAGGGCAACGACACCGAGCGGGACCAGAACGCCAAGAGCGTCATCGACGCCTACACCGGAACCTACGAGAAGACACTTACGGTCCGGGCCGGCGGCGGCGCCGCCGTCACCAGTGACATGGGCACCCAGTCGGCCAAGGACCTCGTCCTGGCCGAGTCCATCGCCATACCCCTCACCCTCGTCCTGCTCCTGCTCGTCTTCGGCAGCATGATCGCGGCCCTGCTGCCGCTCGCCATCGGCACCATCGCCATCGCGGGCACCTTCGCCGAGCTGTACCTCCTCGGCAGCGTCACCGACGTCTCCGTCTTCGCGATCAACCTGACCACGGCCCTGGGCCTCGGCCTCGGCATCGACTACGCGCTGCTGATGGTCAGCCGGTTCCGCGAACAGCTCGCCACCGGGGCGAGCGTCGACGACGCCGTACGGCGCACGGTGAGCACGGCGGGCCGTACGGTCGCGTTCTCCGCGGCGACCGTGGCTGCCGCGCTCGCCGCTCTGCTGGTGTTCCCGCAGTACTTCCTGCGCTCCTTCGGCTACGCCGGTGTCGGCGTCGTCGTCATCGCGGCCGTCAGCACCCTGTTCGTCATGCCGGCCCTGTTCGCTGTCCTCGGCCACCGGGTCAACGGCGGCCGGCTGCCCTGGGCGAGGCGCGAGCGCTCCGCCACCCGGGCGCCCTTCTGGGGACGGCTGGCCGCCACGGTCATGCGACGCCCCGCGCTCACCGCACTGCCCGTCCTCGCGGTCCTGCTGGTCGTGGCGTCCCCGCTCCTCGGCATCACCTTCGGCACCCCGGACGAACGCGTCCTGCCGGAGGACGCCGCCAGTCGCCAGGTCTCCTCGATCCTGCGCGAGAAGTTCCACGGCAGCGACGACTCCGCCCTCCACATCGTCATCGACACGGCCGTGAGCAAGACCCCGCTGGAGTCGTACGCCACCGAACTCGCCGGTCTCAAGGGCGTCGTCCGCGTCGAGACCAGCACGGGAACCTACGGCGAGGGACAGTCCGCGGCCGTCGGCCCCGGCACAGCCGCCCTCGGCCGCCCCGACGCCCAGCAGATCAACGTGGTGAGCACCCTGACCCCGAAGTCCGACGCGGCCCAGGACCTCGTCCGGGACGTGCGGGCGGTCGCCCCGCCCGCCGGAACTCACGCCCTGGTGGGCGGAGTTGACGCCGTCCTGGTCGACTCCAAGCACTCCGTCGGCAGCCGGCTCCCGCTCGCCGTGGCCCTGGTCGCCCTCACCACCTTCCTCCTCCTCTTCCTGTTCACCGGCAGCGTCGTCCAGCCGCTGCGCGCACTGTTCCTCAACATGGTCAGCCTCGGCGCGACCCTCGGCGTCATGACCTGGATCTTCCAGGACGGCCACCTGTCCTCGCTGCTCGGCTTCACGGCCCAGCCCATGGACGTGTCGATGACCGTGCTGATGTTCTGCATCGCCTTCGGCCTCTCCATGGACTACGAGGTCTTCGTCACCAGCCGGATCAAGGAACTCCACGACCTCGGCGAGGACAACGAGTTCGCCGTCACCAACGGTCTCGGACACACCGGCCGCATCGTCACCGCGGCCGCCTGCCTGCTCGCGGTGAGCTTCTTCGCCTTCGGCACGGCCCAGCTCGGCTTCATGCAACTCTTCGGCCTGGGCAGCGGGTTGGCGATCCTCATCGACGCCGTCGCAGTACGAGGCATCCTCGTCCCCGCCGCGATGCGTCTGCTCGGCCGCGCGGCCTGGTACGCGCCCGGCTTCCTGCGCCGGTTCCACGACCGGTTCGGCCTGAGCGAGGGCGGCCCCGGTCACGCGCCCGCGGCCGTACCCGGCCCGGCGACCGAGCCGTCGTACGGGAAGAACTCGACGCAGGTCTGACCACGACGGATCGCCGCGGGTGCGGCTGAGTGGCTGCCGCAGTTGCGACTGAGTGCATTAGGGCTAAGATGATTAGCGCTAATGCACTCAGTCGCTTCAGTCGCTTCAGTCGCTTCAGTCGGTCTGCCGGGCCGAGTTGGTCGAGTCGGCTGAGGCGGTTCGGTCGATTCCGTCGGAAGGACTTCCGCCCGTGGACCTACGGCAGCTCTTCGACGACCTGGTGCGCTTCGAGACCGACCTGTGGAACGGGATCGACGCCCGCCTCCGCAAGGACTGCGGAGTGACCCTGGGCGGCCTGAACGTGCTGCTGGTCGTGGAGCGCGCCGGTTCCTGCCGGGTGAACGACATAGCCGCCGCCCTCTCGATCACGGTCGGCGGTGCGAGCCAGGCCGTCGACCGGCTGGAGAGGGCGGGGCACTGCGCCCGGCGACCGCACCCGGCGGACCGTCGCTCCTCGATCGTCGAACTGACCCCGGGGGGACGGGAGTTGGTGCACGAGGCGGGGCCGATATTCGACGGCGAGCTGACGACAAGGCTGTCCGCCCCACTCCCGCCCACGGCACTCGGTCACCTGGCCGACGCGCTTGCCGTGCTCCGCGCCACCACCCCGCGCACCCCGGCACCAGAGCCAACACCCCTGACGAAGGAGTCCTGATGAGCCCCGCACCAGTACGCGCAGTGCGTTTCGACGCCTATGGCGACCGTGACGTCCTCCATGTCACCGAGATCCCGATGCCAGTTCCCGCCGCAGGTGAAGTCCTCGTCGAAGTACGCGCGGCGGCCATCAACCCCGGTGAGGCGGCGATCCGTTCGGGTGCGATGCACGAGCGTCTCCCCGCGACCTTCCCGTCCGGCCAGGGCAGCGACCTCGCGGGCGTGGTCACCGAACTGGGCGACGGCGTCACGGAGTTCAGCCCCGGCGACGAAGTCCTCGGCTTCTCCTGGCAGCGCTCCAGCCAGGCCACCCACGTCGTCGTACCGGTGTCCCAACTCATCCTCAAGCCGGCCGCGCTGAGTTGGGAGGTGGCCGGGTCCCTCTACGTCGTCGGCTGCACCGCGTGGGCCGCCGTCGAAGCGGTCGCCCCCAAGCCCGGCGAGACCGTCGCCGTCTCGGCCGCGGCCGGCGGTGTCGGTACCGTCGTCGTCCAGCTCCTCGCCGTACGCGGCGCGAAGGTCCTCGGCATCGCGTCACCCGCCAACGCCGACTGGCTCACCGCGCACGGCGCGACCCCGGTTCCGTACGGCGACCACCTCGCCGAAACCCTCACCGCGTCGGCACCCGCCGGAATCGACGCCTTCATCGACCTCTTCGCCCCCGAGTACGTCCAACTGGCCGTGGACCTGGGCATTCCCCGCGACCGCATCGAAACGATCATCTCCTTCCAGAAGGCCCAGGAACTCGGCACCAAGAGCGCGGGCAGCGCGGACGCGTCGACCCGCGAGGTCCTCACGGAGATGGCCGACCTCGTCGCCTCGGGCCGCATCGAGATTCCCATCGCGGCCACCTATCCGCTCGACGAGGTCCGCGACGCGTTCGCCGAGCTGGAGCGGCGTCATACACGGGGGAAGATCGTGTTGATCCCCTGAGTGCGGGGGCGCGACGTCAGCGGCGCAGCCCCAGTGCCTCGCGCCCCGCGTACCGTGCCTGGTCTCCCAAGTCCTCCTCGATGCGGACGAGTTGGTTGTACTTGGCGGTGCGGTCGGAGCGGGAGAGGGAGCCGGTCTTGATCTGGCCGCAGCCGGTGGCGACGGCGAGGTCGGCGATGGTGGTGTCCTCGGTCTCGCCGGAGCGGTGGGACATGACGACGGTGTAGCCGGCGCGATGGGCCCTCGCGACGGTGGCGAGGGTTTCGGTGAGGGTGCCGATCTGGTTGACCTTCACCAGGATCGAGTTGGCGATGCCGTCGCGGATACCGGCGCTCAACAGCGTCTCGTTGGTGCAGAAGACGTCGTCGCCGGTGAGCTGGCAGCGCTCGCCGAGCCGCGCGGTCAGCGCCTGCCAGCCGGCGTGGTCGTCCTCGGCCATCGGGTCCTCGATCGATGCGACGGGGTAGCGGTCGACCAACGTCGCGAGGTAGTCGGCGTGTTGGGCCGGGGTGCGGCGGACGCCCTCGCCCGAGTAGTCGTAGACGCCGTCGTGGAAGAACTCGGAGGTGGCCGGGTCCATGACGAGGGTGATGTCGGTGCCGGGCTTGTAGCCGGTCTTCTCGATGGCGTGCACGACGAAGTCGAGGGCCTCGTCGGCGGTCCGCAGGTCGGGGGCGAAGCCGCCCTCGTCGCCGACGTTCACGCTGTGGCCGGCGGCGACGAGGTCACGGCGCAGGGTGTGGAAAATCTCGGAGCCCATCCGGACGGCCTCGGCGAAGGTGGCCGCGCCGATGGGCGCGATCATGAACTCCTGGAAGTCGAGCGGATTGTCGGCGTGGGCGCCGCCGTTGACGATGTTCATCATCGGCACCGGCAGCAGCCGGGCGTCGACGCCGCCGATGTAGCGGTACAGGGGGAGGCGGTGGGCGGCCGCGGCCGCCTTGGCGGTGGCCAGTGAGACACCGAGCAGGGCGTTGGCGCCGAGCCTCGACTTGGTCTCCGTACCGTCGAGTTCGATCATCGTGCGGTCCACGGTCGCCTGGCTCTCGGCGTCGAGCCCGATCACCGCGTCCGCGATGCTCTCGTTGACGGCGTCGACGGCGCGCCGAACTCCCTTGCCGTGAAAGCGGGTCGGGTCTCCGTCGCGGAGTTCGACCGCCTCCCGGGCGCCGGTCGAGGCCCCCGACGGTACGGCGGCCCGGCCGAGCGAGCCGTCCTTGAGCACCACGTCCACCTCGACCGTCGGATTGCCCCGACTGTCGATGATCTCCCGTGCGATTACCCGGCTGATGACGGTCACAGTGCACTCCTGACGCTGGGCCCGCGTGGCCGCGGGCGATAAGTTCCACTGAGAAACAAAGTGAGTCCTGAAAAGGAACTTACTATGGGCGCATGAGGATGCACAACGCAGACGAGACCTGCGGAATCGCCGGAGCCGCCGTGATCCTGGGAGACTGGTGGAACGTGCTGGTCCTGCGGGAGATCGCCCGGGGGCACGTCCGCTTCGACGCGCTCGCCGCCGAGATCGGCCTGTCCCGCAACGTCCTGACCGAGCGACTCGGCCGCCTCGTCACCCACGGCGTCCTGCGCCGCAGCCTCTACCAACGACGTCCGGTGCGCTACGAGTACGTCCTCACCGACGCCGGGCGCGCACTGCTGCCCCTCCTCGTCGCCATGCAGGACTGGGGCGACCGCTGGGTCCTCGGCGACGGAAGCCTCACCGCCACGGCCGACACCGACAGCGCCGAACACGCCCGCGTACACGCCCTGACCGGCACCCGCGTGCCCGAAGACCTCCAACTCCCCGGCACCCAGGGCGCCGACGTGCCCGTGGTCTCCCCGGACGCCGCCGCGACCGTGCTGTTCACCTACCCCGGCACGGGAGTCGACTGGAACGAGGAGATCCCCGGAGTCCACGGCTGCACCCTGGAGAACCGCCTCTTCCGCGACGCCTGGCCCGCCTTCCGCCGGGCGGGCGCCGACATGCGCGGCATCAGCACCCAACTCCCGCACGAACAAGCGGAGTTCGCCCGCGCCGAGGACATCCCTTACCCCCTCCTCTCCGACGCCCGCCACCAACTCGACGCCGCCCTGAGGCTGCCCACCTTCCGCGGCGCCGGCCGCCTCCGCCACAAGCGCCTGATCCTGATCATCGACGCCGAACGGGCCGTACGGCACGCGCTGTTCCCGGTGGACGACATCCCGCATGCCGTTGCGGAGAGTCTGCGGTTGGCCGAGGAGTGCGTTCGGGGTGTGTGAGGGGTGGGGGTATCGGGGTCTGGCGGGGCATCGCGTCGCGGATCTCGAACGAGGTGGCACCGTGGGCGCTGTTGAGGCTGTGCAGCGCTCGGGACGTCGAATCGCCGGCTACGCGAACCCCCCATTGCTCATGAGGAGTTGGCCGTTGACCCACTGCCCCTCCGGTGAGCACAGGAAGTCGACGAGATGGGCGGTGTCCTGCGGGGTGCCGAGGCGGTTGAGCGGGGTCTGGCGGAGGACCTGTGCGCGGACCTCGTCGGTCATCCAACCGGTGTCCACCGGGCCCGGGTTGATGATGTTCGCGGTGATGCCGAGGTGGGCGAGTTCGTGGGCGGCGGCCAGGGTGATGCGGTCGAGAGCGCCTTTGCTGGCGCCGTAGGGAAGGTTGTTCACCGTGTGGTCGCTGGTGAGGGCGATGATCCGGCCCGTGCCCGGCGTTGCGGTGAACCGGCGGCCGAACTCGCGGATCAGTAGCCAGGTGGCGCGGGCGTTGACCGCGAAGTGCCGGTCGAAGCTCTCCACGGTGGTGTCGAGGAGGCCGGAGTCGACCGACTCGCAGTGGCACATCACCAGGGCGGTGACCGGTCCCAGGTCCCGTTCGACCTGGTCGAAGATGCGGGACGGGGCATCGGGGTCGCCGAGGTCGGCCTCAACTGCCGTGGTGGCGACGCTGTGTTGGACGAGAGTGTCGGTGATGGCCGAGGTCGCGCCGGTCTCCGGGCCCCAGGTCATGCGTGCGTCGTAAGGGGCCCAGTAGGTGAAGGCGATGTCCCAGCCGGAGGCCGCCAGCCTGGCCGCCACCCCCGCGCCGATGCCCACGGTCCGCCCTGCTCCGGTGATCAGGGCGAGGGGGCGGGCAGGCGGCTGGGCCGGGTTCGTCGTCATGGTCCGAGATGGTTCAGGAGCGGGGGGAGGGGCGGCAACTGCCTTTTCCGCGCCGAAGAGGCACGGCCGTGTAAAGGATTCCTTGACACGAACCGCGCTGTAAAGGCATCCTTTACGTGTGACCGATACCCCTCGGAGTCTCGCCGCCCTCAGTGGCCTGCTGGCAGAGCAGGCCGCGATTCTGGCGCGGTCGGTGGACAGCCCGGTGGCGGCGCCTGCCTATCTGGAGCTGGTCCGGCGGGCTCGTGACATCGACGGACTGGCGGAACAGGTGCTGAAGCTGTGCGTTCAGCAGAGCCGTGACGCCGGTCATACCTGGCAGGAGCTGGGGGACCTGCTCGGAGTCACCCGGCAGGCCGCTTTCCAGCGGTTCGGCAAACCCATTGATCCCCGCACGGGAGAACCCATGGACAAGACAGTGCGCATGACCGACGCGGCGGAACGGGCGACCACGATCGTCACGGCCGTTCTCGAAGGACGGATGGCCGAGGCCAGGCAGTCCTTCAACTCGCAGGTGCTGGAGGCTTTTACGGATGAGGTCAGGGGAGACGGCCTCGCCACGGTCGCCGGACTCGTCGGGGAGTTCGAGGGCTTCGGCGACGGCGAGCCGTTCGTCCGCCGCATCGGCGACCAGACGGTCGTCGACATCCCGCTGAACTACGAGGCCGGCGAAATGAAGGCCCGGGTCGCGTTCGACACGGACGAGAAGGTCGCCGGCCTCGTCATCGTGCCTCCCGACACGCCATGACATCCGCCCTGGGGGAGCTGCCCGTGTTCGCCGGTTCCGCCGGACTCGGGTCGCCGCCGTCCAGCCCATGGGTCGCGATCGTGCCGCTGATCGCGATCCTCCCCGCAGTCCTCTGCATGCTCGACATCGCACGCCACCCGCGCACCCGGCGGTACCCGCCTCAGATCTGGCTCGCCATCTGCGCTTTCGGGAACGTCTTCGGGCTCTTCGCCTACGTCAGGTTCGGGCGCGGCGGGGACGCCTGACGGCGGTGGAGTCGGCCGGAAGGGATCAACTGGCCGTCGGGTCATGCTCGGCCGCGACGACAGCCGCCAGATCCGTCCCCGCTCGGAGCAACTCCACTGTCCGCAGGGCGATGTGATCGAGGCGTTCACGCAGGATGCGCAGGGCCTCGTCCGTGCCGTCGAGCCGGTGCAGGGAACCCACGGTCTCGCGTACCGCCGGAATGCCGTAGCCGGTGCTGCGGAGAGCGGCGACGATGCGGGCCGTCCCGATGGCGGAGAGGCCGTAGCGGCGGGCTCGTAGGGAGGTCACCCGCTCGGGGGTGACGAGGCCCTCCTGTTCCCAGAAGCGGAGGGTCGACGGGCGGACGCCGAGGGCTCTGGAGAGTTCGGTGATCGTCATCGAGTCGCTCTCCTGCTCGAACTCCGGTGTGGCCGACTCCTTTTGGATCGCGCGCAATGCCTGTTCGGCGAGCAGGGCCTCCTCACGTTCTCGGGCGAGCCGCACATGGACCTCGTTGATCGCCGAGGCCGCCTCCGTGACGGTCCGCGTGCGCAGCTCAGCGAGCAACTGCCGTGCCACGACCGGCCCGACAGCACCTGCGAGTCCTCGATACGCGCGCAGGGCGTGGATGTGCAGTGGCGTGTAGGAGCGGTAGCCGCTGCTCGTCCTGGCCGCTGCCGGGATGACTCCCAACGTCTCCAGGTCGCGCACCTGTTGGACCGAATACCCGGACTCCCGCGCGACCTCGGCCGTCCGAAGGGCTCCCCGCCGCCCACCGCTCACCGGCTCGTTCATCCGCCAACCCCACACAGGCACTTGAAGGTCATGCTCGAACCATGAGTATGGAACAGATCATCGCGACCGTACGAGACTTCAGCGGTGCCCACGTGGTCGTACCGGAACCCGGCGGCGACTTCCCCGAACTCGCCTGGGGAGACGCCTTCTTCTACTACGCCCCCGACGGTCGACCACCGCGCAACGTCCAGCCGTACGGCACCGTCGTCACCAAGAACTACCCCGAGGACACCGCCTCCGACCTCGACCTCCCGGGCCGCTGGCGGGTCAACATCCAGGTGGACCGGCCCACGTTCCGCGCACTCACGGGGGAGGAGCCGGGGCGTCTCAACCGGATCTACGACTACGCCGTCACCGACCACGTGGTGCCGCACCCGGTGTACGGAACCCTTGGATGGATCTCTGTCGTCAACCCTGCCGAGCGGACAGGGGAGTTGGTCGTCGAGTTGTTGCGTCGCGCCCATGATGACGCCCGGGCGAGGCACGCGCGGCGAGAGGAACACCGACGGTAGCTCGCCTCCTCCGCCACCACACCGACCCGGCCTGGACGCCGACCGTGATCCGGGCCCCGTGAACCTGGGGGGCCTTCTCGCCCTACCCGGCGGTGCGCGCCAGTTCGGCGATCGCGTCGACGGCCTGGTCGAGTTCGGCCTCGGTGTTGTAGTAGTGCGGGGACAGCCGTACCAAGGGGTGGACGCCCCGGTTCTCGGTGTCCAACTGGGAGTGTTCCGGCACGGTCGTGGAGACGCTGATCCCCTGCTTCGCGAGCGCCGCGGCGACATCGGCCGTAGGAACGGCGTCGACCTTCGCGGTCACGATGGCGCAGCGGTCGCGGCCGAGGTCGTAGGTGGTGACACCGGGCAGTGCGTCGAGGCGGTCGCGCAGATCCGCGCCGAGGGCGACGGTACGGCGGCCGATCTCGTCCATGCCGAGTTCCAGGGCCTGTTGGACGGCCTCGCTCAGACCGAGGACGTTGGAGTAACTGACCTCCCACGTCTCGAAGCGCCGGGCCCCGTCGTGCCAGCGGAAGCCGCGCTCGCCGTCCCAGGTCGCGGCCTCGATCTCGGTGACGTGCGGGTCCAGGTACTCCAGGGCCTCGGGACGCACCCACAGGAAGCCCGTGCCGCGCGGGCCGCGCAGGAACTTGCGGCCGGTCGCGGTGAGCATGTCGCAGCCGATCTCGGCGACGTCGACGGGGAACTGACCGACGGACTGGGTGGCATCCAACAGGAAGGGGACACCGGCCGCGCGGGTGATCCGGCCGATCTCGGCTGCCGGGTTGACCAGGCCGCCGCTGGTGGGGATGTGGGTGACGCCGACGAGCTTGGTCCGCTCGTCGATCAGGTCGGCCAGGGCCGCCGTGTCGAGCTGGCCGTCCTCGTCGTCCGGTACGACGACGATCTCGGCGCCGTGCCGCCGGGCGGTCTGGAGATAGGCGAGCACACTGCTGCCGTATTCGTCCCGGCCGGTGAGGATGCGGTCGCCGGGCTTGAACGTCAGCGAGTAGAAGGCCGCGTTCCACGCGTGGGTGGAGTTGTCGAACAGGGCGATCTCTTCCGCCTGTCCACCCACCAGCCGGGCGATATGGGCGTGGGTGGCGTCGATACGGTCCCGCTCCTGGTCGGCGGCTTCGTAACCGCCGATGGCCGCTTCCAGCTCCAGGTGGGAGGTCATGGCCTTGAGCGTCCGGCGGGAGAGGAGACCGGCTCCCGCGTTGTTGAGGTGCACCCGGTTCATGGTGCCCGGGGTGTCCTGGCGGAGCGCGTCGATGTCCATGTCCTCTGCTTCCCGTCTGTTCTGGATATGAAAGGTCAGGAACGCTGATGTATGCGCCGGCTTGGCGAGGTCACCCCGCGTGTGCGGGCAGCCTGCCGACCGCGTACCCCGGCGCGGCGAGGAAAGTCCGGATCGTACGGGCGATGAAAATCCCGGCCCGCCGTGTCAGCCGGACCCGGCGCCTCTCCCGTTCCAGCAGCGGCGCGCCGATTCTTCCTGCTCCAAGCGCTAGGCCGCCCCGACCGTCGTACGCCACAACTCCCCGGCCTCCGCCGCCGCTTCCGGTGCGACGAGCAGCAACGGCTCGCCGTACGAAGGGAGTTGAGGCATCGCGACCGCACCCGCCTCGGTCGCGATGAGGAGGGCGGGCAGGCCGTCCACCGGGTGGAACTCGCCGATGGCGGCCGCTGTCGCCCGGCCGGCCGCCACCTGGACCAGGGACAGCGCGGTCGAGCCCATCACGCGGGCCGTGCAGTGCCGTTCGGACAGCCGCGCGAGGAGCGCGTCGAGGCCCGGCCAGTGTGCGTGGGCCGCCCACTCCGTCAGGAAGACATGGCCCGTGAGCGTGGTGTGGTCCGCCGCGTGGATCGGGGTTCCGTTCAGGTGCGCGCCCCTGCCCCGCACCGCCGTGAAGACCTCACCGCGCCATGGGTCCGCCACCAGACCGAGCAGCGGGGAGCCGTCCGGTTCCGCGAGGCCCAGGGAGAAGGAGCACCAGCCAAGCCCGTGCGCGTAGTTGGTCGTTCCGTCGACGGGGTCGATCACCCAGTGCGGTGCGTCGGCGGACGTGCCCTCCTCGGCGCCGTACTCCTCGCCGTCGATGCCCCAGTCCGGGAACTCCCGCCGCAGCACCGCGCGTACGTGCCGTTCCACTGCCTCGTCCGTGTCGGTGACGATGTCGGCCGGGCTGTCCTTCTCCCGGACCGGACCCGCACCTCCCCGGTTCCCGCCGCGGATCGCCTCCGTCGCCCACTCGGCCAGCTCCACCGCCACCCGCAGAGCACCGTCCAGGTCAAGCTTGTCCGTCACAGCTCTTCACCACCCCGTTCACGTCGTTGCTAATGATCGCGTCCACACCCCAGGAGAGCAGTTCGGCACGCCGGTCCGCGTCGTCCACCGTCCAGCAGCTCACCAGCAGCTCCCGCGCATGCCAGTGCGCCACCGCCTCCTCGCTCAGCAACCGGTGCTCAGGATTGAAGTACTGCGGACGTACGGCCTCCAACACGCTCTCGGACGGCGGCAGTTCGCCGTACCAGCTCAGGAAGAGCGTGATCCGCTCGTCCCGCGCCCGCACCGCTGCCATCGCCTCCGCAGCGCCGCAGAACATGGCGACCGCGCCGAGGTCTACGAGCTCCGCGTGCGCGGCCGCGGCGATCACCGGGTCCCCCGTGTCCAGGAGCAGCGGCACCCCGGCGGCGGCATCCAACGCCTCCCGCAGCGTCGGGACGGCCGGCGCGAACTCCCGCAACTCGGGCAGCGTCAGCGCCGCGACCGACTCCGGCCGGTCCCACAGGCGGGCCAGGTCGTTGTCGTGATGCAGGACGACGACACCGTCCGCCGTGCACCGTAGATCCACCTCGATCGCCGAGGCGCCGGCATCGGCCGCCCGCCGCACCGCCTCCAGGGTGTTCTCCACGGCAGCCCGGGGATCACCCCGGTGCGCCACGGCCAGCGGACGTCCCGCGGACCGGTCGGGCCGGGCGGAGGAGGTGGGGGTGGGCGCGGAGGGGGTGGCGCGGGGGCCGGAACGGCCAAGGGGCCGGATACGCATGGTGGTTGCTCCGGGCATTCTGGTTCGGCGGCGGAACGCCTTGGTCCGGCGCACGATAGGCAGGCGTGCCGGTGGGGTTCGGGAACAACCGGATGAACGCGGACTTTTTTCGGGACGACACTTCGGCGGGACGGCTGTCCGAGACGTAGGCCGGGATCTCCGCGCCGAACCGTAGAGCGGTCTCGGTGGTCAGGGTGGTCAGGGGACCAGGACGATGCGGCCGCGCTGGCCGCCCCGGGCGAGCTGCGCGTGGGCTTCGGCGGCCTGCGACAGAGGGAACGTCCGCGCGACGCGCGGGGTGAGGACGCCGACCTCGGCGAGGGCGGAGAGGAGGGCGAGGCGGGTGGGTTCGGGGCCGGCGCCGGTGTGCCGTACGACCACGCCTCGTTCCGGGGTCGGCAGCGTGTCGATGCGCACGCTCACGTAGATGCCGCCGTCGCGTGCGGTCGCCAGCGCGGGTGCGCCGAGAGCCGCCGCGTCGAGTACGCCGTCGACGCCGTCCGGCACCAACTGACGTACAGCGGCGCCGAGTTCTTCCTCCCTCGACACGAACCAGGTGGCGCCGACACCGCGCAGGAACTCCTCGTCCTCGGGGCGGCCCTGGGCGACGGTCCGGATGCCCCGGGTCCGTGCCAGTTCGACGGCGTAGCCGCCCACGGCACCGGCGGCGCCCGTGACGAGGAGGGTGTCGCGCGGGCGCAGCGGGAGGTGGTCCAGCGCCATGTAGGCGGTCGTCGCGTTGAGCGGGATCGTCGCCGCGAGCGTCAGGTCCATGCCCTCCGGGGCGGGGGCGATGGAGTTGAGGTCGCTCACCAGGTATTCGGCCTGGGCCTTCGTGGGGCGCGCCACGGGGGCGTCGTACGCGATGACCGGCGTTCCGACCTTGAGCAGGACGCCCGGGCCGACCGCGTCGATCGTCCCGGCGGCGTCCAGACCGAGGCCCGTGAACTCGGCCCCTTCCAACGGCCCGAAGAACCCGCCCCACACGGCGGCGTCGGCGGGGTTGAGCGCGGCGGCCGCGACCTTGATGCGGACTTCGAAGGGGCCGGGTTCGGGGAGCGGGACCTCCACGACCTCGACGTCCTCGGGTCCACCGATCTTCCTGACGACTGCGGCACGCATGACCTGGCTCCTTCGTTTGCGAACTCGAACACCACAAACGCTAGGGGAGCTACGATCGATTAGTAAGTAGGCACTTCAAAGTGCGTAACGCTCCCGCTAGTGCTAGCGGTCGGTCTCTCGGGCGTCGTATCGCGCTCGCGCCTCGTCGACCTCGTCGGTCTTCAGGGCGGCCCAGTCGCGCACCTGGGACAGCAGGGCGTACAGACCCTGTCCGAGCGGGGTGAGTTCGTAGTCGACGCGTACCGGCACGGTCGGTGTGACCGTCCGGCTGACCATGCCGTCGCGTTCGAGCATGCGCAGGGTCTGGGTGAGCATCTTCTGGCTGACGCCGGGGATCTCGCGGCTGATGTGGCTGTAGCGCATCGCCTCGCCGCGGGACCCGAGCGTGCACATCGTCAGGCTCACCCACCGGTTGCTGATCGTCGAGAGCAGCGCCACCGCCGGGCAGTCCTGCATGTACGCCTCGTACGTACCCGGCTCGATCTCACGCGCCCGCGCCTGTTTCGCCGTAGTGGCCATCAAGTTCTCCCGCCAGGAGTGCAACGCACCCAAGAGTGCCTACGTACGAATCGAGCGTAACTCGCCTGGCGTCCGTGCCGTACGGCTCGGTGCGCCGGCACACCCACTGAGCGGTGTGGCGGCGCACCGAAGGGCGTGGCGTCGCGGAGTGAAGAGGATGGCTGCCGGCTACGGAGGCCGGGGCGCGCCGTGCGGTGTCGTCAGGTCGCGACGAGCGGCTTGATCAGCGGGGCGAGCGAGGGCCGGACGGTGTGGAGGTTCCGGGTGACCTCGGTCAGGTCGGCGATGAACATGCCCGCGAGTTCGGCGGTGAACCCGGTGCGCACCACCAGGCGCAGCACGGAGACGTCCTGGCAGGGGGCGGGGAAGTCGTACGCGGGCAGATGCCAGCCGCGGGCCCGCATGGCGTGGGAGACGTCGAACACCGTGAAGCCTTGCGTGCCGGGTGCCAACCGGAAGGCGAACGCCGGGAGTTCGGAGCCGTCGGTGATCAACTCGTAGGGGGCGATGGACCCGATGCGGGCGGCGAGCGCGCGGGCCGTGGTGCGGCTCTGGTCCGCGAGATTGCGCAGCCCCTCGAAGCCGTACCGGAGGAAGCTGTAGTACTGGGCGACGACATGGGCGCCCGGGCGGGAGAAGTTGAGGGTGAAGCTGGGGGAGCTGCCGCCGAGGTAGTCGACCTCGAACACCAGGTCGTTCGGGAGGGCTTCGGCGTCGCGCCACAACGCCCAGCCCAGGCCGGGGAAGACGTGCCCGTACTTGTGGCCCGAGGTGTTGATGGAGGCGACGCGTTCGAGCTGGAAGTCCCACATCAGGCCGGGGTCGAGGAACGGCGCGACCATCGCGCCGGACGCGCCGTCGACATGCACGGGGATGTCGGTGCCGGTCGCTGCCTGGTAGCCGTCCAGGGCCATGCAGATGTCCGCGACGGGCTCGTAGGAACCGTCGAACGTGGAGCCGAGGATCGTCACGACGCCGATGGTGTTGTCGTCGCAGTACGCGGTGAGCGTGTCGGGCGTGAGGTGGTAGCGGCCCGGCTCCATCGGGACGTAACGCGGCTCCACCTCGAAGTAGTTGGCGAACTTCTTCCAGCACACCTGGACGTTCGCACCCATCACGATGTTCGGTCGCGAGGTGTCCTTGCCCTGGGCGCGGCGGCGTTCCTGCCAGCGGCGCTTGAGGGCGAGCCCGCCGAGCATCGCGGCCTCGCTCGAACCGGTCGTGGAGCAGCCGCGGACCTGCTCCGGCCGCGGCGCGTGCCAGAGCCGGGCGAGCATCCGGACGCAGCGCTCCTCCATCGCCGTGATCTGCGGGTACTCGGCCCGGTCGGCGAGGTTCTTCTCGGCGGTCTCCGCCATCAACTCCCGTGCCTGCGGCTCCATCCAGGTCGTCACGAAGGTGGCGAGGTTGAGGCGGGCGTTGCCGTCGAGCATCAGCTCGTCGCGTACCCGGCGGCAGACCAGGTCGGGGGAGGAGGAGAACTCGGGCAGTTCGTCGACCGGCGTCAGCAGGTCGACCGCGGGCGGCTGCCCGACGCCGCGGGAAACGGCGAGGGTGTCGAACTCGGCTTCGGGCATGACGTCGGTATGCGGGGTGGGCATGAGTGTCTGGATGCCTTTCTGGTCCGTGCGGCCTCGTGCACTCAGACGCTAGATCGGCGGAAGACGCGGCGTATGTGCCGATTACACCGATCCAGTGATCGATTTGCGGACTGATGAACTGGATTTTCCCTTGTACATACTGGGCATTACTTTTTGCGGGACGAGAGGGGCCTGCCGGCGGTGCTGACCGGCTGGTTAGGCTCGGAGGTGTGACGTCACTTCTTGCAGGCAGCGCCTTCGACTCTCTCCGCCTCGATGCCGTGAGCGACCAGGACACGCTGCGCCAGGCCTACGAACTTCCGCACGAGGCCGCCGTACGGAAGCAGATGACCGAACTCACCGAGCAGACACGGCGGTTGATCGGCTGCTCGTCACTGGTTCTGGTCGCCAGCGCGGATGCCGAGGGCAACTGTGACGTCTCCCCGCGCGGCGGCCCCGCTGGGTTCGTGGCCGTCCTGGACGAGCGGACGCTCGCGATTCCGGACGCGACCGGCAACAAGCGGCTCGACACCCTTCAGAACGTCATCGCCACCGGGCGGGCCGGGCTGCTGTTCGTCATCCCCGGCCGCACCACCACCCTCCGGGTCAACGGCCGGGCCTGCGTCTCCACCCGCCCCGACCTCCTGGCCCAGCTGACCGCCGTGGGCAGACCGCCCGCCAGCGCGCTGGTCCTGGGGATCGAGGAGGTGTACCCACACTGCCCCAAGGCACTTCTGCGCGGCGCCGCCTGGAAGCCCGACCAGTGGCTTCCGGCGGATGCCCAGCCGACCTCGGCCGAGGTGACACTGGCGCAGCTGCGGATGCCGGAGCTGACGATCGCGGACGTGGAGCAGGCGGAGGCGGATTCCTTGAAGTACCGGTACGAGTGACGGGGTGGGCTTGCGGGGGCGGTCGTCGGAGGTCGGGGCTGCGCTGTCGCCGTGATGGGCGGTGGAGGCGACCGGTCAGCCGGTCTCGTCCGTCGCCGAGTCGAGGAGCGGGCCGAGTTCGCGGGCCACGGTCGTCAGGGCGCGGACGTCCCGCTCGGCCCGGGCGATGAGGACGGCCCCCTCCAGGGCGCTGATCATGAGCGTGGCGAGCGAACCCGCCCGCGTGCCGGGCACGCCCATGTCGACCAGGGCGCGGGCCACCGGGCCGGACCAGGTGGCGAAGGCGTCGGCCGCGGCCTGCCGGGTGGAGGCGCTTGTCTCCGCGCAGTCCACCGTCGCGGCGGCCACGGGGCAGCCGCCCGCGAAACCGGCGCTCTCGTACTCGTCGGTCCACTGGCGCACCATCTCGCCGAACAGCCCGCTGGGCGTCGGCTCGGGCAGCGCGTCGAGGAAACGGGCGACGCGCTTGCCCGCGTAGCGGCCCGCCCAGCCCACCGCCTCGTTGACCAACTGCTCCTTGCCACCGGGGAAGTAGTGCTGGAGCGAACCGCGCGGCGCGCCCGCGTGTACGGCGATCTCGCGCATGCCGGTGGAGGCGACGCCGTCGCGCCGGATGAGCTGAGCCGCGCTGAAGACCATCCGCTCGCGCGGACCGTGCCCTGACACCTCTGCCATCGCTCTCCCTGACCTCCGCCGCCACCGCTGCACGCGCTTGTCCAGGGCTCAGTCTATGACGGCTGTCATAGAATGGATTACTATGACGGCCGTCATAGTCGGCGGTGGCGGGCGGGCAGGCGAACAGGCTCCGGCTTCGCCGCCGGACGGGAACGGTGGTACATCGTGCGGTACGTGGGTTTCGTCGGCCTCGGGGTCATGGGGCAGCCCATGGCGCTCAACCTGGCCCGGGCGGGCACACCGCTCGTGGTCTGGAACCGCACGCCGGGCCGCTGTGAACCCGTGTCAGCCGCCGGGGCCGAGGTCGCGGCGGACCCAACCGAGGTCTTCGACCGGGCCGACGACATCGTGTTCCTCATGCTGGCCGACGAGACGGCCATGGACGCGGTGCTCGGCCGCGGCACCGCGGACTTCGCCGCCAGGGTCGCCAGACACACCGTCGTCCACATGGGCACGACCTCCGCCGAGTACTCGGCCGGCCTCCAGGACGACATCCGGGCCGCGGGCGGAAGATACGTCGAGGCTCCGGTCTCCGGGTCCCGAGTCCCCGCCGAACAAGGGCAGTTGGTGGGCATGCTGGCCGGGGACGCCGACGCGGTGGACGCCGTACGGCCGCTGCTCGCGCCCGTCTGCCGGGAGACGTTCGGCTGCGGTGCGGTACCAGGGGCCCTGCTGATGAAGTTCTCGGTGAACCTGTTCCTGATCACGCTCGTCACCGGACTGGCCGAGGCGTTCCACTTCGCGGACCGGCACGGGCTCGACCAGCGCCTGCTCCGGGACGTGCTGGACGCGGGACCGATGGCCAGCTCCGTCTCCCGGGTCAAGGGGCCCAAACTGGTGACCCGCGACTTCACCGTCCAGGCGGCGGCCGCCGACGTACTGAAGAACAACCGGCTGATCGCGGAGGCCGCCCGCGAGGCCGGCCTCGCCTCCCCGCTCCTCGACATCTGCCATGCCCTCTATGGCGAGACCGTCGCCCAGGGGCACGGCGGCGAGGACATGGTGGCCGTCCTGCATGCGCTGGAGACCAGGACCGAGGGCGCCGCACGACGTCCAACAGGCCGACGCCCTGAATCACGCGGTGCACCAGGTGCCGATCGGCAGTCGGATCACAGGAACTCGCTCCGGTAGTCCGACGCCAACTCGGCCGCGCGGCGGCGGCGTTCCGTGAGCTCGTCCTGGGACAGCCGCGGCGGCGGGGCGTCCTTGCCCGCGACGACAGCGCCGATGCGGGTGAAGTCCTGTGTGCCGTGGCGCTCCCCGCGGATAGGGTGGGCGATGATCGACAGGGACGGACCGGGGGAGGACGGCGGACGGCGTGGGCGGTGCCGAGGACAGCAGGAGCACGGGCACCGGGCGCCCGACGTCACGGGACGTCGCCCGGATCGCCGGTGTGTCGCACACGGCGGTGTCCTTCGTGTTCAACGGCCGCGCCGAGGGCAACCTCTCGCCCGCCACCCAGGAACGCATCCGGCAGGCCGCCGCCCAGCTGGGCTACCGCCCCGACCCGGTCGCCCGCGGACTGCGCAGGCGCCGTACGGCCGTGATCGGGCTGGTCACCGACGAGATCGCCTCCTCCCCGTTCGCCGGCCGACTGCTGCGCGGCGCGATGGAGACCGCCTGGGACAGCGACCACCTCGTCCTCACCGTCGACTCCGGCGGTGACCCGGCCAAGGAGGACGCGGCCGTCGCGGAATTGCTCGACCGGCGCGTGGACGGCATCATCTACGCGGCCATGTCACTGCGCCGCGTCCGCGTCCCCGAGGGCCTGCACCGCACCCACTCCGTGCTGGCCAACTGCCTGCCCGACGATGACTCCCTGCCCGCCGTGGTCCCCGCCGAGCGCGCCGGTGGCCGCACCGCCGCCCGGCTGCTGCTCGGCGCCGGCCACCGGCGGCTCGCCGTGATCGGCGGTCTCGACGACATCGCCTCGGTGGAACGGACCCGCGGCTTCCGGGACGCGCTGCGCGCCGAGGGCGTCACCGTGCCCGCGGAGTGGATCGTGCGCGGTGGCGGCGAGATCTCCACCGGATACGCGGGTGCGCTGCGCCTGTTCGACGGGGTCGAGCGGAGCCGTCGCCCCACCGGCGTCCTGTGCTACAACGACCGGGTCGCGGCGGGGGTCCTGCACGCCGCGACCCGGCTCGGGATCGACGTGCCCGCCGATCTGTCGGTGGTCGGCTACGACGACCAGGAGCACATGGCCGCGTTCCTCACCCCGCCGCTCACCTCCGTCGCGCTGCCGCACCGGGCGATGGGGGAGGCGGCGGCCCGGCTGCTCCTGGACGCCATCGAAGCGGGCCGTACGCCGCCCCCGACCGTACGGCGCCTGGCCGGCCCGGTGGTCAGCCGCGACTCCGTGGGTCCTGCGCCCACCCGGTGACCCGGGCGCCCGGCCCGTCGACGACCAGTTCGGCGATGTCGCCGGGGCGCCGGTAGACGCGCTCGGTGACCATGGCCCGTTCCGCGACGAAGAGTTCGAGGAGCGAGCCGTCGACGAGCAGCCGGAGCGTGAGTTCCGGCCCCTCCGGCACCCGCACGGTGATCGGGGCGGAGCCCTCCCTGCCGGTCCGGGGCCACGCGCCGCGGTCGAGGACGACGGTCCCCGAGGCAGGGTCCGCCCGGAGGGTCAGCTCCCTGCCCGTCGCGTCCCGGAGCAGGCTCACCGTGGTCGGTCCGCACGCGGTGACCGTCAGGTCGTAGGCGAGGGGGAGCGGGACCCGGCCCGGTGCGGTCACGAACGGCTCGGCCGGGCGCGGCAGTTCGAGTTCCGGGGCCGGACTCACCCGCAGCGAACCGTCGGGGTGGACGTCCATGACCCGGGGCGCGGTGAGTACGCCCGCCCAGCCGGCCCGCAGGACCTCCTCTTCCGGGCGGGCCTCCCACGACCAGCCCCACAGCAGCGCGCGGTCCGGCTCCTGGAGCACGGCGGGAGCGTAGAAGTCCCGCCCCTGGTCGAGTCGTCCACCGGAGCGCGGATCGAACCTCAATGCGCCCTGGCCGTTGCCTTCCAGACGGCCCGTCAGATATCCGGTGGAGCAGGGATCGCCGTCCCACAGGGACACCAGGAGGACGTGGTCGCCGCCCGCCGTGCGGTACAGGTGCGGGCACTCCCAGCCGACCGACTTGTCGCCGAACGCGTCGGCGGTCACCGGGTCCCTGCCGTCCAGCAGCACACCGGCGAACCGCCAGTCGGTCAGGTCGTCGCAGTCGTAGAGCAGGACCGACGGTGTGCCGTCGGCGTGACCGGCGCCCACAAGGGCCCAACGCCTGTTCGCGCGGCGGAAGATGAACGGGTCCCGGAACATCACCACGTCGAGTCCGGGGGGCGGGCCGGTCACCACCGGTGTCGGCAGCGGCTTCCACTCGGTCAGCAGCTCGTCGTCCGGGTCCGCCGCCCGCGCCAGGCAGATGGTGCCGAGCCCGGTGTGGGCGTGGTCAACTCCCGTGTACACGGCGGTCGGTGTGCCGGCGTCATCGGTCACACAGCCCGACCAGCAGCCGGCCTCGTCGGGGCCGCCGGGCGTCGGGGTGAGCGCGATCGGGTGGTGTTCCCAGTGCACGAGGTCGGTGCTGGAGGCGTGGCCCCAGTGGACGTTCGCGTGGACCGGGGCGTCCGGGTTGTGCTGGTAGAAGAGGTGGTAGCGGTCCCGCCAACGGAACGGCCCATTGGGGTCGTTGATCCAGCCGGCGGGCGGACGGACCCTGAAACGCGGCACGTTGGGGTCAGTGCTCAACGGTTGACTCCTGCGGACGTGATGCCCTCGCGGAGAGGGCGCTGGCCGACGGCGAACACGGCGACGGCGGGGAGCATCGAGAGCACGACCCCGGCCAGGACCACCGAGATGGACCCGGTGCCGAGATTGCCCTGGAGGGAGACCAGACCCAGCGGAAGCGTGTAGTTCTGGCCGGAGGTCTCCAGGATCAGCGGGCGGAAGAACTCGTTCCAGTGGTAGTTGAAGGCCAGTACGCCGACGATCGCCAGGCCGGGGGTGGCCAGCGGCGCGTACACCGAGCGGAAGATCCGCCAGGGCCCCCCGCCGTCCAGCATGGCCGCCTCGCCCAGGTCCTTCGGCATGCCGAGGAAGTACTGGCGCATCAGGAAGGTGCCGAAGGCGGTCGGGAAGGCCGGAATGATCAGGCCGAGGAGGGTGTCGGTGAGGCCCATCGTCTTCAGCACCAGGAACACCGGCACGATGGTGACCTGCAACGGCACCATCATCGTCGCCAGGACCAGGCCGAACAGCGGCCTCTTGAACCGGAACTCCAGGCGTGCGAAGGCGTAGCCGGCCAGGCCCGCCGTGATCATCTGGCCGACGGCGATCAGCGCCGTCACCAGCGTGGAGTTCAGGGCCAGCAGCCATACGTCGATCTGCTGGAAGACGCCGCGGTAGGCCGAGGCCGTCGGGTGGGTCGGGATGATCTGCGGAGGCAGGTCGAAGGACTGGGCCGGAGTGCGCAGCGAGGTGGCGACGGTCCAGATGACCGGACCCAGCGTCAGCAGGGCGCACACGGTCAGTCCGGCGACGCGGGCCCAGGGGGAGAGCGAGTGGCGTACGCGACTCATGGTCAGGGTCGGGGTTGCTTGGCTCATGCGGCTCACCGGCTCACTGGTAGTGGACGAAACGCCGGCTGAGCCGGAACTGGAGGGCGGTGACCGCCATGATCAGCGCGAAGAGCAGCACGCCCACCGCGGACGCCTCGCCGAAGTCGAGCTGCTCGAAGGCCCTTTCGTAGATCACCATCACCACGGTGCGGGTGGCGTCGCCCGGGCCTCCGTCGGTGAGGACGTAGGGCTGTTCGAAGACCTGGAGGGCGTTGATGATGCCGACCACCGACGCGACGAGCAGCGTCGGCGACAGCAGCGGCAGCGTGATGCCGAGGTGCTTGCGCAGACCGGTCGCGCCGTCGAGGGCGGCGGCCTCGTGGATCTCCTTGGGGATGTTGTTCAGACCACCGATGAACAGCAGGAACGAGAAGCCGAACTGCTGCCAGACGTAGACCAGGATCACCGTGGCCATCGCCGCGTGCTCCGAGGTCAGCCAGGGCACGGGCGCGACGCCGACCAGGCCGATCAGCCAGTTCACCACCCCGAAGTCCTGGTTGAACAGGTACTTCATCACCACCGAGATGGACGCGGCGGACAGCACCAGCGGGAAGAAGAACGCCGAACGGAACAGCGACCGCAGCCACACCGGCATCCGCCCGTTCAGCGCGAGCGCGAGCGACAGCGCGATCAGCAGTTGCAGCGTGACCGCGAGGACCATGAAGACGAGCGTGTTGCGGAAGGAGACCAGGACGGTCGAATCCGTGAACGTCGTGCGGTAGTTGGCGCCGCCGGCGAAACGGGGCGGGTCGATCACGTTCCAGTGGAACAGGCTCAGCACGACGGACCCGACGATCGGCACCACCGTGAAGACGACGATGCCGACGACCGTGGGCGCCAGGAACAGCGTGGCCAGCAGCCGGGCGCCCCGGTCGCGTACGGACGGCCGCACGGCGGCGGCGGGTGGTGCGGCGGCCCGCGGTCGTACGGCCGGGATCTGGGTGTTCGTCATACCTCACGCTCCATGGCCTGCTCCAGGTCGCCCTGCATCCGGCGCAGCGCGGGACCCACCGCACGCGGCGAGGCCAGCGCGGTGCCGGTGTACTTGAGCAGGACGTCGGTCACCTCGGCGACCTGCGGCGGCGCGGGGATCGGGCCGGTGTCGGGGAACCGGTCGAGGGTGTCGTAGAAGACCTGCCAGTGCGCCGGGCCGCTCCCGGCGTAGCGGGCGGCGTTCAGCATCGAACGCCGGGCAGGGGTGGTCTGGTTGCTCCGGAACAGCCGGGTCATGGTGTCCTTGCGGGCCGCGTACTTGATGAACTCCCAGGCGGCTTCCTGCTTCTTCGAGGTGCGCAGCAGCGCGTACCCCGCGGCGCCGAACTGGTGGCGCTGGGCGCGCCAGCGCGGGAAGTACTGCACGTCGTAGTCGCCGGCCCGCATGCCGGCCAGGTGGAGGCCGCCCGCCCAGAAGCCGCCCGCCGGAGTGACACCGACGCGGCCGGTGGAGAACACGCCGACCAGGTTGCTGCCGTTGCCGCCCTCGGGCCGGGTGCACAGGTTCTCCTGGACGAGGGAGGCGAGATAGTCGTACGCCTCCTCGACCCGGCCGGCGGTGGCCTGCGGGGTCGTCCAGCGGAAGCCGCCGCCGCGCCCCTGCCGGTCGGCGGCCGGGTAGAAGGTGTCCCACAGCCAGGAGCCGCCGGGTGCCTTCGACTCCTTCAGCAGGTTCGTGCCGTTCGCGAAGAGCCAGGGCACCACGCCGCCCCACAGGCGGTTGGTCCAGAAGTACGGCGTGAAGTGCGAGCCGCCGCCACGCTTCAGCTGCCGCAGCAGCGCGGTGAAGTCGTCGCGGCTCCAGTCGGCCGCCGGGAAGTCCGCGCCGGCCCGCTTCAGCACCTGCTTGTTCAGGTACATGTCGGCGGCGTTGAATTCCATGGGCAGCTGGTAGAGCTTGCCCTCGTACATCATCGACTCCACCAGCGAGGGGTGGACGTCGGCGAAGTACTCACGCAGCTCCGTCGCGTCGCGCCGCACCCAGCGGTCGAGGGGCACGCCGAGCTGCCGGGCGAACAACTGCACGCCCTCGGTGGCCACATACACCAGGTCGGGCGCGGTGCCCGCGGCGATCTGGGTGAGGATCTTCGCGAAGAAGTCCGACCAGTCGACGGCCTGCACCGCGTTCACCCGCAGCGGGATGTCGGGATGGAGGCGGTGGAAGCCCTTGGTGAGGGCGTCGACGGTGGCCGGGTCGAAGGCGGAGCCGAGGGTGGCGACGACGAGGGAGCCGTCGTCGCGGCCGGGGATGTCGGCTCCGGTGAGCCGGTCCCAGGACGCGGCGGTACCGGCCAGGGCGGCTGCTCCGGCCCCGTACGCGCCGTACCGCAGCAAGGTGCGGCGGGGGAGGTGCGAGTCAGTCATCGACGGGCCTAACTCGTGTTAGTTCAGGGCTGATGACCCAGATGATGGGAACGGGGGCGCGGACCTGTCAAGGGTCGGGAACGCTTGACCTTTAACGAGTTAGGTCTACAGTCCTCGTTCACACGAGCCGATTTTTCGCCCACTCTCCGCACTGTGAGCCGCACTCGCGTGCGTGACGAGCCGCCATGCGCCCTCATGGGCTGCCGCGCGCCGTCACGGGCCGCCACGAGAGGAACGATGCGTCATGCCCGGAACGTCGGGACTTTCCAGGAGATCACTGTTCGCGGGATCGGCGGCGGGCACCGCAGCCGCGCTGCTGTCCACCGGAACGGCCACGGCCGCCCCGAAGCCCAGACCCGGAGGCAAGACCGAGAAGAAGCCCAACTCGGCCGCGAGCGGGGCGAGTTACCGGGCCGCCTACCACTTCACGGTCCCCGACCAGTGGAAGAACGACCCGCAGCGACCCGTCTGGATCGACGGCGAGTACCACTACTACTACCTCTACAACGCCGACTACTTCAGCGGCGTCGTCGGCACCGCGTGGCGCCTGGCCACCACCAAGGACCTGGTCTCCTTCACCGACCGCGGGGTCGCCGTGCCCAAGGACACCACGGTCAACGGCGATCTCTGGTCGGGATCGGCGGTCGTCGACACGGGCAACACGGCCGGGTTCGGCGCGGGCGCGGTCGTCGTCATCGTCACCATGTCCCCCGGCGGCGGCACCGACCACCAGGAGCAGTTCCTGTACTACTCCACCGACGACGGTCTCACCTTCACCAACCACGGGACCGCCCCCGTCCTGCCGAACCCCGGCGTCGCCGACTTCCGCGACCCCAAGGTGATCCGCGACGAGGACCGGGGCCGCTGGGTGATGGCCCTCGCCGAGAACGACAAGGTCGGTTTCTACCACTCCGACGACCTCAAGTCCTGGACGTACGCGAACGGTTTCGTCCACGACGGCATCGGCGTCCTGGAGTGCCCCGACCTGTTCCGCATCACGGCGAGTGACGGCACCGTGAAATGGGTGCTCGGCGTGAGCGCCAACGGGAAGAGCTCGGGGCTGCCCAACACCTACGCCTACTGGACGGGTTCCTTCGACGGCAGCGCCTTCACCGCCGACACCGGCGACCCGCAGTGGCTCGACCACGGCTGGGACTGGTACGGCGCCGTCACCTTCGAGAAGCGGGACGCGAGCGGCGCGGTGGACGCGGCCGCCCGGTACGCGCTCGGCTGGGTGAACAACTGGGACTACGCCGACACCACCCCCACCATCGACTGCGACGGCTTCAACGGCACCGACTCCGTCGTCCGCGAGATCACCCTGACGAGGGCGTCCGACGGCACGTACCACCTCGTCTCCCGGCCCGTCGCCGGCCTCGACGCGCATGTCTCCCGCACGGTGAACCTGGGCGACGTGACCGTGAACGGCACGAAGGTGCTCGACTACAAGGGCATCTCCTACGAGGTGACGACCGAGATCACCTGGTCCCAACTCACCGGCGCCGGACTCCAGTTGAGGCGCTCACCCAGCGGCGGCCGGCACATCGACGCCGGGATCTACGCCGACTACGCCTTCCTCAACCGACGCAACACCGTGAACGCCGACACGTCCGGCAAGTTGCAGGAGAGCCACACCCCGTTCGACCCGTCCGCCGGCACGGTCAAGCTGCGCATCCTGGTGGACCGCACGTCCGTGGAGATGTTCGTCGACGACGGCCGCTATGTGCACACCAGTCAGGTGTTTCCGTATCTGCTGGACACCGGGCTGGCGCTGTTCACGATCGACGGCAGCGCGGTGTTCCGGAACACGGTGATACGGGAGTTCTCGGTGTGAGGTCGAGGTGTCGGGTGGAGGTGGTCGCTCGGCCCGTCGCCGGTGGACCGGCGACGGGCCTGCCCGGAGCCCCCTGCTTCCCTCGGACCGCTCAGTCGTCCAGGTGGGCGCGGAGGAGGTTGGGATCCTTGGCGGTGACGTAGGCGGCGCTCAGCACATAGACGGTGTCGCCGCGCAGGGCGACGGACGTGGGGTTCTGTAGTCCGTCGGCCTGGGTCAGCACGATGGAGTGGCTGCCGTCGGGCCGGACGAGCGCGATCTCGCTGGGGCCGTTGAGGGCGGCCAGCAACTGGTCTCCGTGGCCGGTGAAGGCGAAGTCGTCGATCCCGGTCAGGCCGGTGGCCTCGGTCCGGACCGCACCGGCGCGCCCGTCATGACGGATGGGGATGCGCAGGATCGTGCCCTTGTCGAGGTTGGTGGCCCAGACCGCCCCTCGGTGGATCTTCAGACCGTTGGCTCCGAGAAACCCGGTGGAGGCCAGTTCGGGTGCGGTGGACCAGGCAGTGGGGGTGCCGCCGGTGGTGGGCACGCTCCAGATGGTGCCCAGCACCGAGTCGGTGACGTAGAGGGTGTGGGTGCTCGCGTCCAGCGCCAGGCCGTTGGGAAGGCCGTCGGCGGGCAGCGCGGCGATGCGCTCGGGTTCGCCGCCGGGGCGCAGGCGCCACACGCCGGTGAGGTCGGAGGTGCCGGTGGCGTAGAGGAAGTACAGGGTGCCGTCGTGGGCCCGGACGATGCCGACGGTCAGGGGGAAGCCCAGGACCGGGGTGTGGACTCCGCCGTCGGCCGGCTCGGGCAGGGTGGCCAGGACCCGGATGGTGCCCTTGGGCGAGATCTCGGCGATCTGACGGCCCGCGGCGAGGGTGACGTACGCGGCGCCGTCCGGTGCCAGGGCGATGTTCTCCGGCGTCTGGCCCTTGGCCAGGTCGAAGTGTGTGGTGATCCGCGCATGGCTCAGCGGGGCGGAGACCGCCGAGGCCGAGGCCGGCGTGAGCGCCGCGGCGGTGGCCGCGACGAGGAGGGCCGCGGACAGCGCGGGTGTGGAGAGCGCGGGCGTGGAGAGCGCGCGTGTGGCGAGCTTCTTGAACATGGTTCCTTCATGGGTTTTCGGGCATGCGGCGGCGACGCGCCGACGCATGGTTCGGGTGGGTGTGCGGGTTCTGCCGGGGGCGTACGGCCCCGGGTGGACGGGCGGCGGCCGGCCGTCGCCCGTACCCGGATGGACGGGTGGACGGGTGCTCGCAGGCGCCGGCCGAGCGCGCGGTGGCGTGGTGGCGTGGTGGCGTGGTGGGGGTTCAGGCAATGCTCACCCGGGACTCCGTCCGCGCCGGGTCGGCCGCGACGGTGCTCTGGGCGAGCAGGGTCAGCGCGGCCCGGGAGGCCGAGCCCGCCTCAGTGGTGGCGACGACGATGGTGGGGCCCGGCCCGTGGCTCAGGGTCTGCTGAAGGACGGTCAGAGGACCCACCAGCGGGTGCCGCATCTCGTAGGTGGCGACGGCGCACGCCTTGACCCGATGGTCGGCCCACATCGAGGCGAACTCGCCGCTTTTCGCGCTCAGTTCACCCAGCAGCGCGTGCAACGCGGTGTCCTGCGGATGCTCGGCCGCCACCAGGCGCAGATTCCCCACCACTGCCCTGGCCTTGCTCGCCCAGTCCGAGTACAGGTCGCGGGTGTGACTGTCGAGGAACACCAGCCTGGCCATGTTGGGACGCCGGGCCGCCAGATCCGGTGCGTGCGGGTCCAGGTGCCCGGCGAACAGCGCGTGCCCCAGGCGATTCCACGCCAGCACGTCACCGCGCCGGCCGAGCACGATCGCGGGAACGTCCGCCAGCACCTCCATCAGCTGAGCCGCCGCCTCCGTCACCCGCTCCGGCGCGGGACGCCGACCCCGGGTGCGCGGCCTGTCCACCTGGGTCAGGTCGTGCAGGTACCGCCGCTCGGACTCGTCCAGCCGCAGCGCTCCGGCGATCGCGTCCAGCACCTCGGGCGAGGCGCTCAGTGACTGCCCCTGTTCGAGCCGCGTGTAGTAGGAGACGCTCACACCCGCCAGCAGCGCCAGCTCCTCGCGCCGAAGACCCGGCACACGCCGAAGGTCCCCGTAGGTGGGCATCCCGACATCCTCAGGACGCAGTTGGGAGCGCCGCGCTTGCAGGAAGTCCCCGAGCTGCGATTTTCCGGTCATGGATCCGAGTATGGGTCGACTCGAACAGCACAGCCTGCCCCAACTGTGGATAGGCACCGGCCGGTCCGGCTCCCACCTTGTACCACCGGGACGCGAGCCGCACGCCGATGGGCAGACACCCCGCGTCGGCCTCCGAGTTGGCGGCGGCGCGCGTCGCTCGGTGCCGTCCCGATCACGACCGCTTTCCTCGACTTCCCACCGAACCCGGGCGACAAGGTGGCCTTCACCTGGACGGCTTCTAGGGAAGCTGCTGCTTCACCTTCGTCTCAAGACGGTCGAGGAACACCTGTCGTGCGGCCGGCGGCAGGAAGGCCGAACGGATCGCGTTGGCGGCCAGGTGGGCGAGGGTGGGTCGATCGAGGCCGAGGTGGGCCGCGGTCGAGGCGCACGTGTCGGTGAGGTAGGACTCGAAATAGGCGGGGTCATCCGAGTGCAGCGAGACGTTCAGGCCCATCGACAGCATGGCCGGCAACGGGTGGGCGCGCAGGGACGGTACGACGTTCAGCCTCGCGTTCGACGTGGGGCACACGGTGAGCGGCGTTTCGGCGGCCGCGACGTCACGGACCAGGCGCTCGTCATCGAGAATCGCGACGCCGTGGTCGATGCGGTCGGCCTCCAGGAGTTCGAACGCCTGGCGTACGTATGCGGCGGGGCCCTCCTCACCGGCATGGACGCACGTCTTGAAGCGCTGCCGTCGAAGTTCCGCGAAGTAGCGGGTGAACTTCTCCGGCGGGTTTCCGATCTCCGCGCCCCCCAGGCCGAATCCGGCGATCCGGTCGGCCCACGGCGCGACGCTGTCCAGAAGCTCGAAGGCGTCCTTCTCGCTGCGGTGGCGGTGTGCGCTCACCAGGAGGGAAGCGCTGATCCCGGACCGTTCCCGCGCGTCCGAGATGGCGTCGAGCACGCCGTCCAGGACGGCACTTGTGGCAATACCGCGAGCCGTGAAGCTCTGCGGACCGAGGAAGATCTCGGAGTGCACGACGCCTTCCGCGTGTGCGCGCTCCAGGTAGGCGGTCGTGAGGTCGTGGAAGTCCTGCCGGGTGCACAGTACTTGGCAGCCGGCGAAGTACAGCTCAAGGAATGAGGAGAGGTTCTCGAAGCGGTAGGCGGCGCGGAGTTGGCCGGCCGTCTTCCACGGCACGGCGACGTTGTTGCGCCGGGCCAGCGTCATCAGGAGGTCGGGTTCGAGGCATCCCTCCAGGTGGACATGGAGTTCGACCTTCGGCAGATCCCGGCAGAACCGCAGTGTCCCGGCGTCGAGGGCGCCCGGTGCCGCGCGGTGCTGTGCGGGGTCGTCGCTGTTCACGGGGCGAGTCCCTTTCTGCCGAGACGGGCGGGCCGTGGGCGGGAGGACGTCAGTTGCGGCCGGCCATGACACCGCCGTCGACATCCCAGACGGCGCCGGTGACCCAGTCTGTCCGGTCGGACAGAAGGAACGCGACGGTGGCGGCGACGTCGTCGGGGGTGCCGGTCCGGCCGAGCGGGTGGAAGGTGTTGAAGCCGTCGAGTGCGGAGTCGACATCCTGCCGGGGGATGAACTCCTCGTAGATCGAGGTGCGTACGACGGCGGGGGCCACCGCGTTGACACGGATACCGTGCGGGGCGAGTTCCATGGCGAGGTGCTGGGTGAGCGAGTGGAGCCCGGCCTTGGCCATCGAGTACGCCGAGGAGGGGGTGGCGGCGACGGCCTGGTGCGCCCACATGGAGCCGATGTTGACGACGGAACCCTTCGTGCCGCGGGTGACCATGTTGGCGGCAACGGTCTGGGTGAGGAAGAAGAAGGCGCGGTTGATGGCCTGGTAGCGGTCGTAGTCGGCGTCCGTGTTCTCCAGGAAGGGCTTGGGGGCGAAGACCCCGGCCGCGTTGACCAGGAGGGTGGCGTCCGCGTGCTGTTCGGTGAGGGTCTCGCGCAGCCGCTCGACGGCCGCCGGGTCGATCAGGTCGGCCGCCAGCCCGACGGCGTGGCCGTGCACGGACAGCGCGGAGGCGGCCTCGTCGGCGCTCGCCCGCGAGCGGCCGGTGACGACCGCGCCGCCGCCTCCTTCGGCGACCATGCGGGCGACGGCCCGGCCGATGCCGCTGGTACCGCCGATGACGATGACCTTGTGACCGGTGAAGTCGAGGGTGGTGCTGGACATGTGGTGCTCCGGATGGCGAGGGTGCCGGCGGGGGACGGGGTGTGCGGTGCGGTGATCAGACGTACGGGGTGAGGACCAGGTAGCCGTCGACGCGGCTCAGCCCGTCGGCGGCGGGGTCGGGCGGGAGGGCGTGGCCGAGAGCGTCGGCACGTACCTCGCTGATCCACTGGTCGTGCTGGTACTCGTGGTTGATGAGCGCGGTCAGCAAGTGGCCGCCGACGATGGTCATTTGGTCGGGTGCGCCGACCTGCCCGGCGGCGATGGCGCCCATGCGTGCGTGGACGCGCTCGGCGACGGTGTCGCGGAAGGTGGTGAGCCGTCGGACCGTGGGCAGCGCACCGCGGAACTGCTCCGGGTTCGCCGAGTCCATGAGGCCGTCCAGTTCGGGATCGGGGCTGGGCTCGGCCGCCGTGAGGTTGCGGATCATGAAATGGGCCACGTGGGCCTGGTGGCCCAGGTGCCAGCCGATGGCGCTGGAGTTCTCGGTCGGGCGCCAGGTCACCTCGTCGGCGGTGAGGTCCTTCCAGAGGGCGTCGGTGTGGGCGCGGGCGCGGTCGTATTCGCGCAGCAGTCGATACAGTTCGTACATGGCTCCGCCAGTCGGTGATGAGGAGACGGGATGCATGCCCGGGCTCGAAGCCCGGACATCGGGCGGCACAGCGGCGGCCACCGGTGACGAGGGGAAGCCGACCGGCAGCCCTACGAGGCCGGAGGGTCAAACGCCTGGACGTAGCCCAGGGCGCCCCCGGCAGGGAAGTTCTCGTCCATGAAACGGGCTCTCGTCCCTGGTGGGGACTTCCGTGGCGGTGGCCGGGTCGGCCGGACCCACCTGCGGCGCGATCCCGGGATATGCCATGGCTATGTCCCTCTCGTGCGGTGGAGACGAAGCGAGGTGGGGGGTCCATCCTCTGCCTGGCAACTTAGGCACTCGGTCCGAGATCCGGTAGACGATCACGCTGAATCGGCCCATAGGCCGCGGTTATCGCCGTGACCGACGGTCAAGCGCCGCCGAGGACGGGCCGGTGCCACCCCCTGCGGTCTCGTACGCTGATCAGCCACGCGTGCCGGTTCCCACCCGATTGGAAGCGAAGGTCCTCGCATGCTCGATCCCACCGTGTCCGCGAGTGACCTGACCCGGGCGGAGACTCGTCTGCTGGAGCGGGCTCGCGAGGTCGCTCCGCGGGCCCTTAATCCCGTGTCGCGCTTCCACGTCGGAGCAGCCGTGCGGGCCACCGACGGGGAGTGCTACACGGGGACGTTCTTCGAGTCGTCCTCGTTCCCGCTCGGCGTGTGTGCCGAGGCCGCGGCGCTGTCCGCCGCCGTCACCGCCGGAGTCCGTGACTTCGACGCGATCGCCGTGGTGGGAGGCGACCCGCGGAAGACGGGACCAGGGCGGCCCGTCACCCCGTGCGGCGGATGCCGGCAGCGCATCTTCGATGTCACCGGCGCGCCCCGGCGGAACGTGACCGTGCTGTGCGCGGACCTGACTCTGTCGCGGATCTACCGGGTCGGCATCTCCGCGCTGCTGCCCCTGCCGTTCAGCGCGGAGGATCTGCCGTCGTCGGCCTGACCGTGCGCGTGGCACGCGAAGCCCACCGCACGCGGGTCCGGCAGGGCGCCTGCCCTCGCTGAATCCGGAGAAGGCCCCAACTGTCGCTACGACTGTGTCAGCGACGGGCGGCTGCCAGCCCGTCGGCCAGGCGGACCAGGTCGGCGCCGAGCGGGGATTCGGCGCTCCAGACCGCCTCGAAGGAGATCTGCACCTCACGGCCCTGGTCCGTCAAATGCCGGTGGGGGACGTCGGGTGAGGTGAGTTTGGAGCGGGGGACCATGGCCGATCCCAGACCCAGTCGGGTCCAGTCCTCCAGGACCTGATAGCTGGCCGCCTCGCCCGGATAAGCCCGCAGTGGCATCTCGTGCGACTGGAAGAGCTGGGCGGTGAACGTGGTCAGGCCGCAGGTGTCGGGGACGAGGATGAACTGTTCCGATCCTGCCTCCTCGAGTTCGAGAGGGGCGGTCACCTCGGGGTCGGGGGTGATGACGACGACCGGTTCGACATCGATGACCCGGTGCTCGAAGCGCGGCATCGCGCGCACGGCGGGGATCAGGATGATGTCGAGCCGGTCGGCCCGCAGACCGTCTCGCAGCTCCTGCATGTCGGCCTCGCGCAGCACGAGGTCGCGCGGGGCCGGCAGTTCGCGCACCATGCTGAAGGCCCGGGTGACCAGCGAGGAGCTGATCAGCGGGGAGAGACCCATCCGGATCTTCTGCGCGCCGGGTTCGGTGAGCCGCCTTGCTTCGACGGTGACCGCGTCCAGGGCGACCAGAGCCTGTCTGATCAGCGGCAGGATGCGGGCGCCGAAGGCGGTCTGGGTGACCCCTCGCGGCGAGCGGTCGAAGAGCCTGTCGCCCAGACGTTCCTCCAGCTTGGCGATGCCATTGGACAGGGCGGGCTGGGTGACGCCGTACGCCCTGGCGGCGGCGCTGAAGGACTTGGTCTCGGCGACCGCGTGCGCGTACCGGAGCCCTTCGAGGTTCACGCGTTCCGCCATAGCCGTTCCTTATCGCCGCATTCACTGATGTCTCCCACCGGGCCACTCAGCCAGTGCCTACGGTGAGAGCCGTGCTGATCCAGCATAAGCATCTCCTATAGGCGCGGACAGCTCAGGGAAAGGGGTGAGGGCCATGTCGGACACCTCTGTGACGATGGTCGTGAACGAGCCTCGGGGGGTTGTGCGCTCATCCATCGGGACACCCGCTCCGCCCGCCGCCCGGTGGGTGCGCGTGTCGGTCACCGCGAGCGGTGTGTGCAACGCCGACATCGCCACCGCCGCGGCCACCGGCCCGGGCACCGCCTTCCCGGTCACCCCGGGGCATGAGGCAGCCGGTGTCATCGCCGAGGTGGGTGATCAGGTGGAGGGCTGGTCGGTCGGGGACCGGGTCGCCGTCGGCTGGTTCGGCGGCAGCTGCGGGCACTGCTCGTTCTGCCGGACAGGTGACGTCGTCCACTGTCCTGAACGCAAGGTTCCCGGGCTGTCCTACCCCGGCGGGTGGGCCCAGAGCATCACGGTGCCCGCCGACGCCCTCGCACGTGTCCCCGACGAGCTCGACCTGTTCGACGCGGCCCCCTTCGGCTGTGCCGGCGTGACCACCTTCAACGCCGTGCGCGCGGCACGCGTCCGTGCCGGGGGACGGGTCGCCGTGTTCGGCATCGGCGGGCTGGGGCATCTCGCCCTGCAGTTCGCGGCCGGCCTCGGCTACGAGGCCGTCGCCATAGCCCGTGGAGCGGAACGCGGGCCGCTCAGCCGGGCTCTCGGCGCCCGGCACTACATCGACAGCGATGCGCACGCCCCCGGAGCCGCCCTGAAGGAAATCGGCGGCGCCGACCTCATCGTCTACACCGCCTCCTCCACCGCCCCGGTGAATGAACTGCTCACCGGGCTGAACACCCATGGGCAGCTCACCCTGGTCGGAGTCGACGCGGGCTCGCTCACCGTCCCAGTAGCCCAGCTGGTCATGAACGCCCACACCGTCACCGGCCACCTCACCGGAAGCGCACAGGAGACGGAGCAGGCCATGGAGTTCGCCGTCGCCCACGACATCCGTCCCATGATCGAGCGCATGCCGCTGGAACAAGCCGGCGACGCGGTGACCCGGCTGCGCGCCGGAGCGCCGCGTTTCCGCATCGTGCTGGACGCGGGCGGCGAGTGACCTTCCTTGTCACCCGTCGACTCCCTGTACCCGTCGACTGCCTGGCACGCAGCAACTCCTTGGGCACCCGTCGACTTCGCCGAAATGCTCGCGCGCACGATCCGCCCGGGAGCCGAAGGACCCACGAAGGACCCACGAAGGACCTACGCGACGACGTGCCTGCTCCTCTCACGCGCCGACGACCGCATCAGGACGCGGACCGCGATGCGGGAAACGGACATTGACTGTTTGCTATAGCAGGAGGCATTCTGGCCGCATGAGCACCGACGCCCTCGGCCCCATGGAGACCATGTCGCTGGCCGACCAGGCCTACCAGCAGTTGCGGAACGCGATCCGTGAGGGCGTCCTTCGGCCGGGCGAGAAGATCACCGAACGTGATCTCGCCGCCCGGCTGGGGGTGAGTCCCACCCCGATCCGCGAAGCGCTGCGCCAACTGGTGCACGAGAAGGTCGTCGAGCGGGCGGGCCCGCGCGCCCTGCGGATCGCCGACCACTCCAGGGCCGCCCGTTCCGAGATCGTGGAGGCCGAGGTCCGCCTCTCCGCGCTCATGGCCCGCCTGGCCGCCCGCAACGCCACGGCCGAACAGCTCACGGACCTGGTCTCGCTGCTCGCGCAGACCGACCTGATCGTGGCCGACGTCGAGGAGACCGTCGCCGAGCGCGGCCAGGAAGCCGATGTCGCGGACCAGTTGACGGCCGTATTCCACAAGCTGCGCCTCTTCCACCAACAGGTGGAGGCGTGCGTCGGCAACCCCGTCCTGGAAGGACTGCTGGCCCAGGCCCGCGCCTTCAGCGACGAGGAACGGCTCGATCTCACCCTCAAGATCGTGCCCGAGCGGGGCGACGCCTTCCGTGCCCGCTATCGCGAGCACCGCTACCTGCTGGACGCCCTCCTCGAACGGGACGAGAGCCGAGCTGAGGAACTTGCCGCACGACACCACCGCGCCGCCCTGGTCCAGCTCTCCAGTACCTGACCCTCAGCTGCCTGTCCGTCACCCGGCGCTGGGACGCGTCCGACGGCACGGGCATGCCTATTGCTATAGCATGTAGCACAGGAGTCGCCATGATGCCCGATTCCCCGCCCGCCCCCAGCGCGGCCCCGACATCGGCCCCCGCCACGGGCGAGCGCCTGAACCGCGGCGCGGTGCTGTGGGTGGCCTTGGCCGTCTTCGCCCAGGAGGCGGTCTGGAACTTCTACGACGCCCAGGTCCCCGAGCAGCTGCGGCACTACTTCTCCTCCGCGGGCGTGATCGGACTGGTCATGGGCCTGGACCACTCCTGGGGCATCTTCACCCAACCCTGGGTCGGGTTCTACTCCGACGGACTCGCCCGCCGCCGTACCGGCCGATGGCCCATCGTGCTGGTCGGCGCGGTCATCGCCACCGTGCCGTTCGCCCTCATCCCCTGGGCGACGAACCTGCCCGCCCTGCTCGCCTGCGTCGTGGGGTTCGCGGCGATCGCCAACGCGTTCAAAGGCGTCACCGAAACCCTCATCTCCGACTACGTCACACCAGGCAACCGCAGCAAGGCCCAGGGCTTCATCAAGGCGGGCGTCAGCCTCACCATCGTCGTGTCCTCGCTGATCAGCCTGCTCGTCGTCGACCGCAGCCTCCACCTCGCCTTCGCCATCCCACCGCTGCTGATGCTGACCATGCTGGGACTGTCCTGGGCCTTCCTGGGACGCCACCACCGCGACGCCGCACTCCCCGAGGATCAGACCGAGGAACAGACCGAGGGCGAACGCGAGTTCACCACCCCCTGGGCCGTCCTCAAGGACGCGCTGCGCTCCCCGTCCACCCCCACCCTGCTGCTGATGGTCGGCATCTTCTGCTTCGCCGGCATGTGGTCGGCACTGCGCTCGCTCATGACCCCCTACGGCACACAGGTGCTCGGCCTGACCCGAGGCGAGGCCGGCGGACTGACCCTGCCCGGCGCCGTCGCCTTCCTCGTCTGCGTACTGCCGATCGCCTACCTCTCCAACCGGCTCGGGCAACTGCGCGCCATGCGTCACGGCGTCGCCCTCTTCATCGCCGGACTGCTCGTCGGATTCGCCTGGCCCAGCGTGCCCGGCACCATCGCGTCGATGATCCTCTCCTCCCTCGGGTACGCCTCGTTCGCGGTCAACGCGCTGGTCGCCCTGTGGAAGCTGGCCCCGACCCACAAGGTGCTGGGCACCTACACCGCCCTCTACACGATCGCCTCGGCCTCCGGCATGGCCCTCGGCCCGGCCATCCTCGGCACCACGATCGACCTCACCAGCTGGCGCTACATGCTCCTGAACGCCGCCGTGTTCGCCGGCATCACCTTCGCTGTCTTCACCCGCCTGGCCCGCCGAGTCCCCGACCGCACGGCCGCCTGACTCCTCGACACCCCGCTCCAGAACGCGCATCGGAAGGCACCACCCCATGGAAATCCGCATCCTGGCCCCCACCGGAGCCCTCGGCGCCGGATTCGACGCCGACGCCTTCGAACGCGGCGTCGCGGCCCACCCGGACGTGATCGCCTGCGACGCGGGATCGACCGACTCGGGCCCTGCCGCCCTGGGCTCCGGCACCCCGAAGCTGTCCGCCCAAGCCGTCACACGCGATCTGCGCCTCCTCCTGAAGGCCCGTGACCGGCTGGGCGTACCGTTGATCATCGGTTCCTGCGGCACCTCCGGCCGGGATGCCGGAGTCGACTGGGTCGCCGACATCGCCCGCACCGTCGCAGCCGAGGAGAACCTGCATTTCAAGCTCGGCCTGATCTACTCCGACCAGCCCGCCGGCCGCCTCCAGGACCTCTACGACGCCGACCGCATCCGGCCGCTCGCCCACGCACCGGAAATCGACCGGGACCTGTTCGAGCGCGGCCACACCGTCGCGATGATGGGCGTCGAACCCATCCAGGAAGCCCTCGCCGACGACTGCGATGTCATCCTCGCCGGACGGGCCAGTGACACCGCCCTGTTCGCGGCCCTGCCCCAGCTGAAGGGCGCCGACCCCGGGCTGACCTGGCACATGGCCAAGACCGTCGAGTGCGGCGCCGCCTGCGCGATCCCACCGTCCGCCAACGGACTCCTCGCCACACTGCGGGACGACCACTTCGACGTCACCACCCTGGCCACCGGCAGCCGGCTGACCCCGCGGTCGGTCGCCGCGCACACCCTGTACGAGAACGCCGACCCGTTCCGCATCGCCGAACCCTCCGGAGTCCTGGACACCACCGACGCCACCTACGAGGCGGTCGACGAACGGACCGTCCGGGTACGCGGCGCCCGCTACATCCCGGCCGACGGCTACACCAACAAGCTCGAAGGCGCCGAACTCGTCGGCTACCAGACCGTCATCTTCGGTGGCGTCCGCGACCGCGTCGTCATCGACGCCCTCCCCAAGCTCCTGCCGATGGCCCAGCAGTACTTCGACGCCAAGATCCTCGACGTCTTCAACGGCACCGTGGACCCCGCCGACATCGACATCGACTACCGCCTCTACGGCGCCGGAGCGGTCCTTGCCGGCAGTGAACCCGACCCGCTGACGCCCCGCGAACTCGGTGTCCTGATCACCGTCACCGCTCCCGACCAGGAGACCGCCCACGCGATCGCCACGTTCGTCGCCCACGCCAGCAGCCACCTGCCCATCGCCCAGTACGACGGCCTGGTCTCCACCCTCGCCTACCCCTACTCACCGCCCGAGACGGACCGCGGCGCGCTGTACCGCTTCGCCCTCAACCACGTCGCCACCGGCGTCACCCCGACCGAACTGTTCCGCACCACCAGCGAGGAGCTGTAACCCCATGGCCACCCTGCTCGACCACTGCTCCCTGGTCCGCTCCAAGAACGCCGGCCCCTTCACCCTCACCTTCGACTTCATGTGCCACGACCAGCACGCCTACGACGCGCTCGTCGCCACCGGCTTCCTGAACGAGAACCTCTTCGCCACCCTCTTCGACACCGACCCCCAGGACATCCTCGTCGTCAACCACCCCCTGGCCCTGGCCGTCAAGGTCTCCCTCCCGCGGCCCACGGTCCAGGGCAGCCTTCACGACACCGACTGCTACGCCGGCCAGCAGTACGCCCCCCTCATGGACATGGACATCGACCCAGCCTGACAAGAGCGCGGAAGCCGAAGCCGAATACGCCGAAGCCGAATACGAAGACCTGCCGGCCCACCTTCGCCCGCACCGCCCTCACGCTCACGGGACAGCCCCGCCTCACCCGGCCGTGTTCCGCACTCACACGCAGCCTCGTCCACCTCGCCGCAGGGAGGCGTTCGGCGGCCGGCTGCTCCGTCGCCGACCGCGCCTCCAGCCGCACGGCGGCCACGGCTGTCCGAGGGCATACGGTATCGAGGAGATCGTCCGCGACCTGCGGGTCCGCCAGATCCTGGAAGGAACCAACGAGATCATGCGCGTCATCGTGGCCCGCGGCCTGACGGAGGGATTCGGATGACCGACGTCACGTTCCACACCACGGGCCGGGCCGCCCACATCACCCTCAACCGGCCCAAGGCCATCAACGCCCTCACCCACGACATGGTGCTCCGCATCGACGAGGCACTCACCCGCTGGGAACTCGATCCAGTTGTCGAGACCGTCGTCATCACCGGCGCCGGAGAACGGGGCTTGTGCGCGGGCGGCGACATCCGCGCCATCCATGACGACGCCCGCGACGGCGACGGCTCGGCGTCGGCCGCCTTCTGGCGCGACGAGTACCGGCTCAACGCCCGCATCGCCCGCTACCCGAAGCCCTACGTCGCCGTCATGGACGGCATCGTCATGGGCGGCGGCGTCGGCGTCTCCGCGCACGGCAGCTTCCGCATCGTCACCGAACGCTCCCGTGTCGCCATGCCCGAGACCGGCATCGGCTTCGTGCCCGACGTCGACGGTACCTACCTCCTCGCCCGCGCTCCCGGCGAACTGGGAACCCATCTCGCCCTGACCGGAGCCCAGTTGGGCGCGGCCGACGCCCTGCAATGCGACCTCGCCGACCACTACGTACCCTCGCAGTCGCTGCCCGAAATGCTCACCGCACTCGCCGACGCACCGGTACGCGAGGTCATCGGCCGATTCGCACGAGAAGCGCCCCCCGGCGAACTCGCCCTCGCCCAGGCCTGGATCGACGACTGCTACCCGGCGCCTACCGTCGAGGGCATCATCGAACGCCTCCTCGCCCACGGCGACAGCGCGGCGAAGCAGACCGCCGAGATGCTGCTCACCAAGTCACCCACCGCGCTGAAGGTCACCCTCGCCGCGCTCCGCCGCGCCCGCCAACTGGGCCCGCTGGAGAACGTGTTGGATCAGGAGTACCGCGTCTCCTGCCACGCCCTGACCGCCCCCGACCTGGTGGAGGGCATCCGCGCCCAGGTCATCGACAAGGACCGCGACCCGCACTGGTCACCGCCCACACTCGAAGAGGTCGCCGACGCGGACGTCGAGCGCTTCTTCGCACCCCTCGGCGACCGCGAACTCGGCCTCGCCTCACCGGACAAGACCCCTGAGGTCCCGCGGTGAGCAGGACCGTGGTGATCATCATGCTGTCCGCCGAGGCGGTCGGCAGGGCCGACCGGGTTGCCTGATCAGGGAGAGGCAGCGAGTCCCGATTGCCGGTATCCGGCAGAATTCCCGCCTCCGGTCTCGATCACCAACAACTGGTAAAGCAGAGTAAAGGACCTGTATGGTTCCTATCGGTGTGCCGGGAAGCCTGGTCGGCGAATAGGGGATCACTCTCTCTTCCGATCGGGGGCGTAAGCGATGGGGCTCGTGATGGTGTCCGGGGCCGCGCCCCTCTCCGCCTCCTCCTTCTTCTCAGTCGGCGGACGTCGCCCTCTGGTCGTCGTCGGCCATCCACTGATTTCCCGGCTGCCCTTGATGTCGACGGCGCGCGTCGCGGCCCGCGGGGACTCCGGTGGGGACGGTGCGGGCACCTGGCACGCCACCCCGCATCACATCACCAGCCACCGCCGAACCCGTCTCGGAAGTCTGCGGAAGATCGTGATTCATGATCCCCGGCCTAATCGTCAGAGAGGAACAAGGAGACAGCACATGGGTACTCCACGCTTGAGCAGTACGCCGTTGCCGGGGATCGGTGTCCGTTACGACCTGACGACACGTGAGCAGCGCCGTGTGTCGGTGGTCGCGCACCGGGACGGCGAACGCACCCTGAACGCGTACCGCACGGACGATCCGGACGCCTGTGCCCTGTCGGTACGGCTGACGGCGGGGGAGACGACGGCACTCATCGACGCCCTGCTGCCCTCGCACCACAGCCCGAGTCTGCTGTCCACCACGGAACTGGGGTTGGTCGCGGAGCGCGTGCAGTTGTCGGTGCTCTCGTACTGGAACGGGCGGCTGCTGGGCGAGACCCGGATGCGTACCGAGACCGGCGTCTCGATCGTGGCCGTACTGCGCCGGGCCGAGGCCATCCCTTCCCCGGCCCCGGACTTCCGGCTGGCCGGTGGGGACACTCTGATCGTGATCGGCACGCGCGAGGGCGTCGAGTCGGCCGCGGCGATACTCGGGCGGGAGTGAACCGGTGCATTCATCCGCGAGGTTCCTGATCGAGTTCGGTGCGATCATCCTGGCACTGGGGCTGCTGGGCCGGTTCGCCGCGCGTTTCCAGTTCTCCCCGATACCGCTCTATCTGCTGGCCGGGCTGGCCTTCGGCGAGGGCGGCCTGTTGCCCCTGGGCACCAGCGAGGAGTTCGTGGCCATCGGCGCCGAGATCGGCGTCGTCCTGCTGCTGTTGATGCTGGGCCTGGAGTACTCGGCCAGCGATCTCGTCTCCAACCTCAAGACCCAGTACACCGCCGGTCTCGTCGACGCCGCCCTCAACGCCCTGCCCGGTGCCGCCATGGCGCTGCTGCTCGGCTGGGGACCCGTCGCCGCGGTGGTACTGGCCGGGGTCACGTGGATCTCCTCCTCCGGTGTCATCGCCAAGGTCCTCGGAGACCTGGGCCGCCTCGGCAACCGCGAGACCCCTGTCATCCTCAGCGTCCTGGTCCTGGAAGACCTCTCCATGGCCGTCTACCTGCCGATCATCACCGCCCTGTTGGCCGGCACGGGCCTCGCGGCGGGCAGTCTCACCCTGGCCGTGGCGCTCGGCGCGGCGGCACTCGTCCTGCTCGTCGCGGTCCGCTACGGCCGCCACATCTCCCGTTTCGTCTCCAGCGACGACCCCGAGAAGCTGCTGCTGGTCGTCCTGGGCCTGACCCTGCTGGTCGCCGGTCTCGCCCAGCAGCTCCAGGTCTCCGCCGCCGTGGGCGCGTTCCTGGTCGGCATCGCCCTCTCCGGCGAGGCCGCCGAGGGCGCACACAACCTGCTCTCCCCGCTGCGGGACCTGTTCGCCGCCGTGTTCTTCGTCTTCTTCGGCCTGCACACCGACCCCGCGAGCATCCCGCCCGTCCTGCTGCCCGCGCTCGCCCTGGCGGTCGTCACCGCCGGCACGAAGATCGCCACGGGCTACTGGGCGGCCCGGCGCGCCGGGATCTCGGCGAAGGGCCGCTGGCGCGCGGGCGGCACGCTGGTCGCCCGGGGCGAGTTCTCCATCGTCATCGCCGGACTCGCCGTCACCGCCGGTATCGAGCCCTCCCTCGGCCCTCTGGCGACGGCGTACGTGCTGATCCTGGTCATCGTCGGCCCGCTCACCGCCCGGTACACCGAGCCCCTGGCCACGCTGCTGACCGGGCGGCGGCGGGGCACGTCCGCCTCCGACGCGCAAGGAGCGGCGCAGAACGCGGCCGAGGAACCGTACGAAGTGGCCTAGAACCGTGCCGCTCGGTGGCCGTTGCCCTGCCCCCGATCGTCACCAGCCCGTCAGCAGCAGGTGGTTGAGGAGCAGGGCCAGGACGGCCTGTGCCGTGAGCCAGGCGCGGGGCCGGGGCAGGAACGCGCACGCGGGGAGCAGCCACATCGCGAACGGCAGCCAGATGCGTTCCGTCTCCGCCTTGCTCATGCCGGAGAGGTCGGCGACGAGAAGGGCGAGCAGTGCGGCGAACACGAGCAGCGCGAGCCGGGGTTCGGGCGCTGCCGTACGGAAACCGCCCCGGAGGTCCCGGAGGCCGGGACGTGCTGGCGCGGCGCCCGACCGCCGCAGCCCCGCGACCGTCGCCGGGCCCACGATCAGCGCGGTGCAGGCCAGGTTCGCCCACACCCAGTAGCCGTAGGGCCGGGTCCCGCCGATGCCTTCGTAGTAGCGGGTGATCAACAGGTGGTACGACTCCCACCAGTTGAAGCCGAGGAGCGTGAACACGGCGGGGACGACAGCGAGTCCGGCGACGACGTACGGGAGCGGGCGAAGCCGTCGGTGGCCCAGCAGCAGCGCGGCGCCCGCGATCGCGGCGAACAGGGTCAGGCCGTAGGAGAGGTACGCGGTGAGGCCGAGGAGGAGGCCGGAGGTGAGGCCGGCGGAGCGCGGCCGATTGCCCGTGACCGCGAGGGCGAGGAAGGCGACGGACCAGGCGGCGACCGCCGCGAAGTAGCCGTCGGCCGAGGTGCCCATCCACACGGCGGCCGGGGCGAGGACGAGGAAGGGGGCGGCGCGGCGGGCGAGTGCCTCGCCGGCGAGGACGCGCACGGTGACGAGGACCGCGGTGGCGGCGGTCGCCCCGACGGTGATGCACCAGACGCCCGCCCAGGCGCCGCCGCCGAGTCCGATCCGGTCGAGGAGGACGAAGGTGACGGTGGCCGCGGGAGGATGCCCGGCGATGTGCGCGGGCCAGGGGGCGGGGGAGTGGCTGAGGATGTGGTGGGTGAAGTCGCGCAGGGTGGCGGGAATGTCGTGGAAGCGGCCGATGACCGTGAGGTATTCGTTCGTGGTCGTCAGCCGTCCGGCGATGCCGAGCTGCCAGCCGTCGACCAGGGCCAGGGAGAACGTCCAGGCCATGGCGGTGCCCCAGGCGGCGAACAGCAGCGGCCGCCAGGGCAGTCGGGCGGCGAGGGCGGGACCGTGGGCGACAACGGCGACCGCGACCGCGAGCGCCGCCGGGGTGCCGGGGCCGACGTGCGGGTCCCACTGGGCGAAGACGGGTGGCCAGCGGACGAAGAGCGAATGGTCACGGCGCTGGACAGCGGTGCCGACCAGGACGGCCACCAGGACGAGCAAGGCCGCGACGAGGGCTGCGGCCAGGTCGCGGACGAGGTCGCGTCGGTCGCCCGGTACGTCATGGGGACTTTCGGAGGGGCGGACACGGGGACGGTCGCGGAGAAGATCGCGGTTCACATCGACACGCTAGGTCGGAGGGCGCCGGGTGGAGCCGCCGCCGGAGTGGACGTCAGGGTTTCGTCATGGTTTGTGAACCCGTTCGGGGGTGTCCCCGGCCTACCGTCGGGTCATGCCACGCTCTCCCTCCTCACCCGCCTTCTGGCGCAGCCCGCTGCGCGGTCCCTGGTTCACCTCCGTGCTGGGCGCCGTGCTGCTCGTCGGGATCACGGTGCTGTTCGTGACGGGCCTGGTTTCGTACGCCGCCTACAACCCGGATCTGTCGCCGGTGAACGACCAGACCCCGGACAAGGGACTGCTCGGCTTCTATCTCTTCTCCTGGCCGACGCACCCGTCCTGGCTGTACCGCCTCACGCAGGGCGTCCATGTCACCCTCGGCGTCGCGCTGATCCCCGTACTGCTGGCCAAACTCTGGTCGGTCGTGCCGAAGCTGTTCGCCCTGCCGCCCGCCCGCTCCCTCGCCCATGCCCTGGAACGGCTCTCGCTGCTTCTCCTCGTGGGCGGCGCCTGTTCGAGTTCACCACCGGCGTCCTCAACATCCAGCTGGACTACATCTTCCCCGGCTCCTTCTACCCCCTGCACTTCTACGGCGCCTGGGTCTTCTTCGCCGCCTTCCTCGCGCACGCCGTGCTGAAGACACCCCTGGCGCTGCGCAACCTGCGCCACCTCCGGGACCAACAACCGTCAGAGGAAGGGGAGTTGGTGTCCCCGAATCCCGCCGAGCCCACGGTCTCGCGGCGCGGCGCCCTCGCTGTGGTGGGCGGCGGATCGCTGCTCCTGCTCGGCACGACGGCGGGCCGCAGCTTCGACGGACCGCTGCGGCAGACGGCGGTCCTCGCACCGCACGGCGGGCCGGAACCGGGCGGCGGTCCAGGCGGGTTCCAGATCAACAAGACGGCCGCCTACGCGGGCATCAGCCCGACGGAGACCGGAGAAGAGGCGTGGCGGCTGGTCGTGACCGGGCGCGACGGCCGCACCGTCCGGCTCGGCCGCCCCCAGCTCCTCCGACTCGCCCTCCACAGCTCGGCGTTGCCCATCGCCTGTGTGGAGGGCTGGTCGACCTCGGACCAGTGGTGGCGGGGTGTACGACTGCGGGACCTGGCCGCGCTGGTCGGACACGACGATGCCGTGGACGTCCTCGTGGAGTCGTTGCAGCGCCACGGGGCGTTCCGGCGCGCGGCCCTGCGCGCCAACCAGGTCGCCGACCCGCGTTCCCTGCTCGCCCTGTCCGTCAACGGCGAGGACCTCACCCCCGACCACGGCTACCCGGCGCGCGTCATCGTCCCCGCGGCGCCCGGCGTGCTCAACACCAAATGGGTGGCCCGGATGACGTTCGGAGACCTGTGATGCGCATTCCGTTCAGGCGGCCGCCCCTCGGCAGCCCGTTGCAGATCCTTCTCCTCGCCTGCTCGTTCGCGCTCGCCGGGTACGCGGGGGTGCGGCTGCTCGCGGACGACTGGTTCGGGGTGGCGCTGTGGTTCGTGGGCGCGGCGCTGCTGCACGACCTGGTGCTGGTGCCGCTGTACGCGGGGGCGGACCGGGCCCTCGCGGGAGCGCTGGGGGCGGTCGGCCGCCGGACCTGGACGGTGTACGTCCGGGTCCCGGCCATGCTGTCCGGCCTCCTGCTGCTGGTGTGGTTCCCGTTGATCAGCGGGCAGGTGGCGGACCACTACCGGTCGGCGGCCGGCCTGTCCGGCGACGGGTTCCTGGCCCGCTGGCTGCTGGTCACCGCGGTGCTGTTCGGCGGCTCGGCCGCGCTGCTCGTCCTGCGGTTGCGCAGGGCGAGGAAGGAGCGACCGTCGGCCGTCCACTGACCGTCCGGGCGCCACCCCGCCCGGCGGGCGTGGCGCAGCAGGGCAGGGGTGCCCAGGCGGGCCCAGGGGAAGGCGGTGCCGGAGGCGCCGCGGCCATCGGCGACGTGCACCTGCACGCGTTCGTCGACATCGACCGGGGCGGTCTCGGCGATCAACAGTCCGTCGGGGGCGAGGAGTTGGGACACCCGTCGGAGCAGGGCGTGGGGGTTGCCGCCGATACCGACGTTGCCGTCGACGAGGAGGGCGGTGTCCCAGCGGCCCTCGCCGGGGAGGGGTTGGAAGACGGACCGGCGCAGTGCCTGCCCGCCGAGGCGGACGGTGTGCGCGACGGCGGCCTCGCTGACGTCGACACCCAGCGCCCGCCATCCCCGCGCGGCGAGCGCCGCCACCAGCCGCCCGGGTCCGCACCCCACGTCGAGCACGGCCCCCTCGCACCGCCCCAGCACCTCCAGGTCCGCGGCATCGGCTTCGGCGCACCACCGCTCGACCTCCAGGGGCAGCAACCAGCCGTCGCTGCGGCGCAGGTAGAGGGGACCGCGTCCGGCCCGCAGAGCGTCGGTGTACGGATCGGCGGACCAGGGGAGTGCCGTGACGTCGAGCGGTGCGGAGGGCTGCCGCCCGGCGGTCGGCGCGGGGCGCTCGCCGAGATCCGCCTTCGGGTGACCGGCGAGACTCGGCGCGGGGTGGTTCATGAGGGCGGTCGCCGGGCTCCCGTTCGCCGTCGGCCGCTCCGTCCCGTGTCCGGCGCTCACCGGGCAACTGCCGTGTGCAGCCTCGCCAGTTCGCGTGCGAATCGCCCCTCCGGTGCTTCGGCGGCGACCAGTTCGGCGTCGTGGGCCGTGTCGACGTCGCGCAGACTCGGCAGATCGTGGACGCGGAGACCCCCGGCCGTGAGCCGGCGGCGCTGCACGGCACCGGTGGTGGATGTCGACATCGGTACGCCGCGCAGGAGTGCGGGGTCGGGTTCGGCGAGGCCCAGGGCCCAGAACCCGCCGTCCTCGGCCGGGCCGAAGTAGGCGTCGCAGTCGGCGAAGTCGACGGTCAGGAGTTCGGGCGTCACCTGCGGGGTGTCCATCCCGATGAGCAGCGCGGGCCCGTCGCAGCCCGCGAAGGCGGCGGCCAGCCGTTCGTCGAGCCCGCCGTCGCACTGCGGTACGACGTCGAAGCCCGGCGGCAGCCAGGGCCCCGGCGCTCCGGCGAGCACCAGCACCCGCCGCCGTGCGGGCGTCGCCAGCACCACGTGCAGGGTGTCGACCAGCGACGCCTCGGCGAGCGCGGCGGCCTCGTCGGGCGTGAACGGCGGAGTGAGCCGGGTCTTCACCCGTCCCGGGAGCGGTTCCTTGGCGATGACAAGAAGGGTGGTCACAGGGAGTTCGCTCCTTGCGGTGCGGAGAAGGAGCCGGTGGTCGACCCGCCCGTGGCTGCCGGGGGCTCGGCCAGGACGCGGCGCATGTCCCGCACCGCCTGCCAGGTTCCGCGCCAGGTCCCGGTGACCTTGGAGGCGCCGGTGCGCGGCAGATACGGCACATCGTGCTCGGCCACCCGCAGGCCGGCGTCCGCGGCGCGCACGACCATCTGGAGCGGGTAGCCGCTGCGACGGTCCGTCAGGCCGAGGGCGAGCAGATCCGCGCGGCGTGCCGCACGCAGCGGGCCGAGGTCGTGCAGGCGCAGTCCGGTGCGGCGGCGCAGCATCCCGGCCAGCGCGATGTTGCCGGCCCGGGCGTGCGCGGGCCAGGCGCCTCGTCCCCGCGGACGGCGCCGCCCGAGCACCAGGTCCGCCTCGCCGTCCCGCACTTCGCGGACGAAGGGCGCCAGCAGGGACGGGTCGAGCGAGGCGTCGCAGTCGCAGAAGCACACGATGTCCGCGGTGGCGGCCAGCAGTCCGGCGTGGCAGGCGGCACCGAATCCGCGGCGCTCCTCCTGCACGACGGTGGCGCCGAGGCTGCGGGCCAGTTCCGCCGAACCGTCCGTGGAGCCGTTGTCCACGACGAGGGCACGCCAGCCGGCCGGGATGCGGGCGAGTACCCAGGGCAGGGCCTCGGCCTCGTTCAGACAGGGGAGGACCACGTCGACAGGCGCCGGGTCCGGTTCCGTTGCGGGGAAGGTCGTCACGGCTTTTACCCTACGGGCGAGAATCGGACATATCGGGCTTCCGGTCCTTACGAAACGCGGACGTCGAGGCAGGGGAAAGGGTGGCGGGCGTGCCCCGTGAGTCGTTGTCGCCAGGGTCGGCCCGATGCCCGTGGAACGTCGCCGCACGTTCTGACTGCCGGTCAGCAACCCCTCCAGCTGGCCTTCTCCCGCCCCGCGCTCCTGCCGCTTCGAGCCACGTCGAAGTGTTTCCGTGCCGTCTGTCGCGGTGCGAAACTGAATACATTCGACCCAAGAATGAACTCATGAGCATCTATTGCTCTGAAACGGTCGATAAGTGGACGAAGCGGCAAGCGAACAGCGGAGCACGGGGGATGACATGCGGATGACGCTGGAATCGGGGAAATGCCGGAAGTCGACGCTCGCGGGGTCGGCGGTCGCATTACGGCGGCGGCCGTGACGGCCCGGGTGTTCGTCGTCGACGGCCACCCGCTCTTCAGGGCCGGAGTGCGGCAGGCCGTGGAGGACGCGGCCGACCTGGAGATGGCGGGAGAGGCGGCCACGGGGGAGGAGGCGGTCGTGGCCCTGCGGGACGGTCATGTGGTCGCCGATGTCGTCCTCATGGACCTGCTGCTGCCGGGCTGTTCGGGCATCGAGGCGACACGGGCCATCGTCGCGGACGCACCGGCCGGACCGGACGCGCCGAGGGTGCTCCTCATCTCGGGGTCGGCCGAGGACGACGCGGTCGTGGCGGCCCTGCGGGCGGGCGCGCGGGGCTACATGGTCAAGGGGGCTCCGGGCGAGGAACTGGTGCGGGGCGTGCGGACGGTGGCGCAGGGCGGGGCGGTGTTCAGCGCGGCCGTCGCCGACCGCCTCGGCCGCTATTTCAACGCCGTCCACGACATGCCCTTCCGGGCCGCCTTTCCCGATCTCACCGAGCGCGAGCGCGAAGTGCTCGACCTGGTCGCGCGGGGCCTGAGCAACCGCCGTATCGCCCGCGAGCTGGTCCTGTCGGAGAAGACCGTGCGCAACCACGTCTCCCGGGTGTTCGCCAAGCTCCGGGTCGCGGACCGGGTGGAGGCGGCGATCCGGGCCCGGGACGCGGGGCTCGGTGTCTGACCGGTCGGATGCGGGACCGGTCCGGGACCCGGCACCCAGGCGCCCGGGACCCGGGGCCTCCTAGCGTGAACGTGCTCGGGAGATACGGGGCGAGCCGGGGCCCGCGCCCCCGTTCCCGTCTCTCCTTCCTGATCGAGTCATAGGGAGCAGGTGAGACGAACATGGAGACGAACGACGTTTACGAGCCGCCCGCGCTGGAAGAGATCGGCGGCTTCGCGGAACTGACCATGGCCTTCGGGCCGTGCATCGAGAACGACTTCTTCTGGGGCACCTCCTGGATCTGCTGATCCGGCGGACCCACTGACAGGAGTCGGGCCGCAGTGCCCGCAACGGCCGGTGGTGGAGGCGACATTCCTCCGCCACCGTGCCGCTCCTGTTCCCGCGGGGCACCGCTCGCCGCGCAGCCTCCGCCGGTGACCTTCGCCCGGCATCCGCTGTCCCACCCTCGCGCCTCCACCGCTGACGGGCGTGCAGCCCGAACCGTACGAAGGGACCTGCCCCGCCATGGATTTCGTCGTGTTGCCCGACAGCCCGGCCACGCCGGCGGTGGCCGAATCGCTGACTCGTGCCCCGGATATCCGGTTGGTCCACCATGCCTCGGGGCGCCCCTGGCTCGTGGGCCGCTGGGCGGACGAGGAACTGACGCTGGTGAGCGTCGGGGACCGGCGCCTGGCCGTCCTGGGCCGCTCGACCGTGGACCGGCACCGCGTGGAACGCGCACTGGCCCAGGCGCGATCCCTGGGCCAACTCGACGACGTGGCACGCTCGTTGCCCGGCTGCTTCCACCTCGTCGCCTCCTTCGACGGATGGACGCGGGCCCAGGGAAGCCTGTCCACCGCACGGCAGATCTTCTACGCCGACGTCGGAGGCCTCACCGTGGCCGCCGACGGTCCGCGCCGACTCGCGCAATGGGCGAGCACCCTGCGGGGTGGCGACGGTACCCCGGCCGTCGACCAGGACCTCCTGGCGCTGCGCCTGCTGACCCCGGTCCCACCCTGGCCGCTCTCCCTGCGCCCGGTGTGGTCGGGGGTGTCCGCGCTCGACGTGGGCTGCCGGCTGGAGCTGGACTCGGACGGCGGCGCTCGTGAAGTCCGATGGTGGCGGCCGCCGGAGCCCGACGTACCGACGGAACAGGCGGCCGAACGCATACGTGAGGCCCTGCTCGCCGGCGTCGGAGCGCGTACCGGTGCCACCGTCAGCGCCGATCTGTCCGGTGGCATGGACTCCACCAGTCTCTGTTTCCTGGCCGACGCGACGGGCGCCGACCTCGTCACTCACCATTGGAAACCGCAGGACCGGGCGAACGACGACACCGAATGGGCCGAACGCGCCGCGCGTCGGCTGCCCGCCGCCCGGCACCGCGTCGGTGCCGACCGGAACGGCCCGACCTGGTACGAGACGACGGTCACCGCCGACTCCGGTCATGAGGAGGGACCGCTGCCCTGGGCCCGCAACCGCGCCCATATGCGGCGACTGCTCTCCACCATGGCCGCGGACGGATCGCGCTGCCACCTCCTGGGGATCGGCGGGGACGAACTGTTCGGCGTCCTCCCCACCGCCCTGTGGTCGCTGGTCCGCGACCATCCGCTCGGCAGCCTCTCCAGGATCCACCGCTTCCGGGTCCTCAACCGCTGGACCCTGACGTCGACCGTACGCGGTCTCGCCGACCGCACCTCCTTCGCCGCGTGGCTGCGGTCCACCGCCGACCGGCTGACCGAACCGGCGCCGGGCCCGGGGGACGCGCTGCTCGGCTGGGGCTGGGAACCCCGGCTGCCGCCCTGGGCGACCGTCGAGGCCGTCGACGCCGTACGCCGGCTGCTGCGGGAGACCGCCGAACGGGAGCACCCCGATCCGCACCATCGGGACCGGGCCCAGCACCAGATGCTCGACATCGTCGTCCAGTCCGGCACCGCCATGCGCCAACTCGACGCTGCCTTCGATGACTTGGGGGTCGCCTGCGAGGCGCCGTTCCTCGACGACCGGGTCGTCGAGGCCGCTCTGTCCGTGCGGATCGAGGACCGGCTGGTGAGCGGGGACTTCAAACCGATGCTGCGGCGAGCCGTGCGCGGCATCGTGCCCGAGGAGATCCTGGCCCGCCGCAGCAAGGGAGAGTTCAGCGCGGAGGCGTTCCAGGGCATGCGCCGCAACCGCGGGGATCTGCTGGACCTCTGCGACGACCTGCGGCTGTCCCGGCTCGGCCTGGTCGACCCCGACGCGCTGCGCACCGCACTGCTCGGCCCCAAGTCCCAATCCCGGCAGCTTGTCCCGTACGAGAACACGCTGGCCTGCGAGAGCTGGCTGCGGTCCGTGACGGCACCCGCGACCCTGGCTGGAGAGACCCCATGACCCTCGCTCTGAAACCCGACGTCACCGTCACCGACACCGAGGACGGCCTCGTCCTGCTCGACCAGCGCAGCGGCCGGTACTGGCAGCTCAACCGCTCCGGCGCGACCACGCTGCGGCTCCTCCTCGACGGGCGCACCCCCGAGGAGACCGCCGACTGGCTCACCCGGCACCACCCCGATGCCGCCGGACGTGCCCTCACCGACGTACGGACACTGCTCGCCGCCCTGGACCGGGCCCGGCTGGTGGTGACGGCATGAGCATGCAGGTCGTCGGAGAGACCGGGACCCGGCTGCCCTGGCACCGGCAGCTGAGCGCACGGGCGGCCGTGGGCGCGGCCCGCGTACTCGTGCTGCTGCCCCCGCGCCGACTGCGCCAGGTGCTGACCGTGGCGGCCCGCGGGTCCCGCGCCGCCGGCCACGCACAGGCCCTCGACGCCCGCCGTGCGGTGGTCACCGTCAGCGCCCGCTGCGCCGGCCGGGGCTGTCTGCAACGCTCGGTCGCCACCGTGCTGCTGTGCCGGCTGCGGGGCCGATGGCCCGACTGGTGCACGGGATTCCGCACCCAGCCGTTCCGCGCCCACGCCTGGGTGGAGGTCGGCGCACAGGCCGTCGGGGAGTCCGGAGACGTGGCGCTCTTCCACACCGTCATGAGCGTCCGGCACCGCGACGGGGGTCCTCGATGAACACGGTCGGCGCCCCAAGTACCCGCCGCCGTAAAGGAGTTGCCGACGACGGCGTAGCCGTCCTGGCCGACGGACTGACCAGGGCGTACGGCGACCGCCAGGCGGTCAGCGGCCTCGACCTGGCCGTCCCCACCGGCCAGACCTTCGGCTTCCTCGGCCCCAACGGCGCGGGCAAGAGCACCACCATCGGCATGCTGTCCACCCTGCTGCGCCCCACGTCCGGTCGGGCGGTGGTGGCCGGTTACGACGTGACACGCGAGCCCCACGAAGTGCGCCGCCGTATCGGCCTCGTCTTCCAGGAGTCCACCCTCGACGTCGACCTGACCGCCATGGAGACCCTGCGCTTCCACGCCGACCTGTTCGGCATTCCCCGCGCGAATCGGCTCGACGTGATCATGGGCATGCTGGAACTGGTGGACCTGGCCGAGCGCCGGCACGCCCCCGTCCGGACCTTCTCCGGCGGTATGCGACGGCGCTTGGAGATCGCCCGAGGTCTGCTGCACACGCCCCGCGTGCTGTTCCTCGACGAACCCACGACCGGCCTCGACCCGCAGACCCGCGCCGCCATCTGGGACCATCTGCGCCGACTGCGACAGGAGCGGGAGGTCACCGTCTTCCTCACCACGCACCAGCTGGAGGAGGCCGAACACTGCGACCGCATCGCCATCATGGACGAGGGCGAACTGGTCGCGGACGGAACTCCCGCCAGAATCAAGGCCGTTGTCGGCTCCGACCTCATCACCGTACGCACCGCCGACGACCCCGCGGCGGCCCTGGCCCTGCGCGAACGCCTCGGCCTGGAGGCGGAGTCGGACCCGGAAGGGCTGCGTGTCAGGGTCGCCGACGGAGCCGCCTGGGTGCCCAGGATCTGCGACGCCGTTCCTCTGCCGGTGCACTCGGTGACCGTGACACCGCCGACGCTCGACGACGCCTTTCTGCACCACACCGGCCGCACCATCCGGGAGGCCGACACCGAGCCGACCGGCTTTCCGACGCCCGCTTCGAGGAGGTGACCATGAGGACGACAACAGATGCGGCAGACACAGCGACTGCCGCCGACATGGCGGACACGGCAGTCCGGCCCGGCAGCACCGACGGCGCCGCTCGACCGGGACGTCTCGTCGCGGATCTGCGCGCCGTCCGGGTGCTGTGGGAGCGGGAGGTGATCCGCTTCAGCCGCAACCGGCTGCGGATCGCCATGAGCGTCATCATGCCGATGATGTTCCTGTTCGTCTTCGGCACCGGCCTCAACTCGGCGGTGTCCGGCAAGCACGACGCGATGAGCGACTTCCGGGCCTTCTTCTTCCCCGGCGTCCTCCTCATGGCGGTGCAGGCACCGGCCATGGCCGCGGGCGCGTCTATCGTGTGGGACCGGCAGGCCGGATTCCTGCGCCAACTGCTCGTGGCCCCCGTCCGCCGCACCCCGTTGCTGACCGGAACCTGCCTCGGCGGCGCGACCGCGGGCCTCGGCTACGCGATCCCCGTCCTGTCCCTCGCCGGGCTGGTCGGCGTCCCCTACCGGCCCGAACTCGTCCTCGTCCTGGGGGAGTTGGGGCTCATCGCCTTCGCGTTCACGTCGCTGGGTGTCCTGGTGGCCGTCTGCGCCAGGCGGCCCGAGACCTTTCAGGTCGTCATCGGGCTGTGCATGATGCCGCTGCTGTTCCTGTCCGGTGCGGTTTTCCCGGCGAGCGGACTGCCCGGCTGGCTGGGCACCGTCGTAGGGCTCAATCCGCTCACCTACGCGGTCGACGCGCTGCGCCGTACCCTCCCAGGAGTTGGCGTGTCAGGACTCGGTGGGCGGGCGGCCGGGCCGCGCTGGGGGGACTGGACCCCGTCGGTGGCGGCGGAGTTGGGATGCGTGGCGGCTCTGGCAGCGGTGGCGCTGGCCTTCGCCACCTACCGCTTCTCCCGCAGTGAGTGAGTCGCATCCGGCGGGGCGTGACGGCGCGGCGGGGCGGTGGAGGCCAGCCTCCACCGCCCTGCCGTGCCGTCCCCGTCCCCGTCAGCTGATCCCTCGCGGATACGGGTAGGACTGGAAGTCGGCGTCGAGCCTGCGCGGACCGCGCGGCAGCCACGAGGCGGCGAACCGTACGACGGTCTCCCGAGGCAGCGGTGAACTCGGCGTCTGGGTCGTGGGCTTGGCCACCGACTGAAGCGCCCACGCGTACGCCATGAGCGGAGCGAACGCCGTCCAGCGGGGTCGGTCGATGCCCAGCAGCATCATCGCCCGCATGTAGGCGAACCACGTGTGGTAGCCGGGGGGAGGAACGGTGGGCAACGAGTCCATGGTGTGCACCGGCGAGTGGACGCTCTCCCGGCGCGGGTCGTAGAGCACCCCCTCGCCGAAGCAGGCGAAGGCGCCGACCAGTCGCGGGTCATAGGGCCGGTACAAGCTGTCGAACACACCGAGCTGGATGTCCGAGATCACCCGGAGGGATTCCTCGACGGGCGCCATGAAGTCCCGGTAATTGCCCGGGTAGTCAGGGGACTTGCTCATCTCCTGCCACAGCCCCCGTACTCCGCCTTCGATGTTGCCGCCGACCTGTAGACCGACGGCTTTGTAGGCGGCGAGCAGTTCGGGTGACGGGTGATAGAGAGCGACCTCGTCGAGCTGGTACCAGACCTCGTTGGCCCGGCGGTCGCCCAGCATGCCGGGCACGGGCGGCAGGGCCGGTGTCCGCTCGGTACCCGTGCCGGTGGTGGCCCGTGCCGGGGCGACACCTGTCACCGCCAGGCCGGCCAGGGCGGCCGCGCCGGCGGAGGCGCGGAGCAGTTGTCGGCGGCCGGGGTTCCGGTCGGGCGATGGGTCCAGTGGTCGGTCGGGTCGGTTCGACATGGAGGATTGCCCCGCTTCCGGTCGTGGTGCGCCCGCGTGGGCCGGGCATGTCGCCGCCCACGGGCCGCCACGCTAGGACGCCGCACGTCCCGGGCACGTGGGCCGGTTGTCCTCTCCGTGTCCCGGCCATCGGGCTCCTCGCGCCGGGGCCCGTACGGCAGTTGAAGGCGCAGCTCCGAAAGGGCGGGAAGGGGCGGTGCGGGCCGACGAGACCGGGGCATCGGCCAGACGGTCCGCTCAGGCTTGACCTTGACGTGCGCGTCAACTCTTAACGTCGGTGGGCGCCGCGCGAGGTGTGCGGCGCTCCCGCAACCCGTCAGGAGCCCGCAGATGCCTCCGTCGACCATCCCCGCCACGCACCGCGAGGTCCGTCTCGCCTCCCGCCCCCAAGGCGCCCTGGAACCAGCCCACTTCACCGTCGCGGAGGTCCCCGTCCCGGAGCCGGGACCCGGTCAACTGCTGGTCCGCAACACCCTGATGGGCGTCGCGGCCTCCCTGCGCACCCTGATGGGGGAACACGCCGGTCTGCCGATGCCGTCGTTCGAGATCGGCGGGGCGCTGTCGGCTCCGGCCGTCGGCGAGGTGGTGACGGCCCCCGAGGGCGGGACCCCGCGCCCCGGTGATCTGGTGTCGCACTGGGCCGGGTTCCGCGAGTACGCCGTGGTCGACGCGGACGCGGTGCAGCCCGTCGACCTGACGGTGTTCCCGGACCCGGTGGCCTACCTCTCCCAGGGACCGTCGGCCTGGATCGCGGTCGTCCGGGGCGCCGAAGTACGCGACGGGGACACGGTGTTCGTCTCCGGCGCCGCGGGCGGACTCGGCGCCCTGGCGGGGCAGTTCGCCCGGCAGCGCGGCGCCGGCCGGGTCATCGGCAGCACCAGCTCCCGGCGCAAGGCCGACTACCTGATCGAGACACTGGGCTACGACGCGGTCGTGCTGCGCGGCGCCGAACCCATCGAGGAGCAACTGCGCAAGGCGGCACCGGACGGCATCGACGCGGTCGTGGACAACGTCGGCGGGGAGCAGCTGCGGGCCGCGCTGGCCCTGGCCCGCCCCGGTGCCCGGGTGGGACTGATCGGAGCGCTCTCCGCACAGGTGCCGGGCGAGATCACGGCACCCGTCGAGATCGACACGTACTCCCTCATCGTGCGCGGCATCCAGCTCCGCGGCATCAGCGGCGCGCGCAACCGGGACGCGCTGGCGGAATACCCGGAGACGTTCGGCCGTTGGCTGCGCGAGGGCTCGGTCACCGTCCCGCACACCCGCCTGTCCGGAATCGACCAGGCACCGCGCGCCCTGATCGAACTGCTCGAAGGACACCACATCGGCACGGTGGTCGTGGAGTTGTAGTCGTCGGCCACCCCACTCCTGGAGGACGGATGCGCATCGGCGACGCGGCGGCGGCCGTGGGTGTCACCACCCGCACCCTGCGCTACTACGAGCAGCGCGGCCTGGTCACGGCACGGCGTACGCCGTCGGGACAGCGGGAGTACGACGAGGAGGACGTACGCCGACTCCACGCCGTGCGCGAGCTGTTGGACTCGGGCCTCACCATCGGCGATGTGCGCGTCCTCATCGACATCCTCGACGCGCTGCCCGAACGGCCGGCCGTGCCACCTGTGCGCACCGGGCCCTACGCGGACACCTGCGTCGTCCCCCAGGTGGCGATCCGCCGGCTGGCCGAACTCGACGCCCATATCCGGGGGTTGACGGAGGTGCGGGACCGGCTGGCCGACCGGCTCGACCTGCGTTTCGGGATACTGGTCGGTGAACTCATCGGCCTGGCCGCGCCGTTGAGCGATCCGTCCGCCGGGTCCTGACACCGCCGTCGCCCACGGTCCGCGCCCTGAGGGGCTTTCGGCGGCTCACGTTTTGCGCCAGGACGGCCTCGGACTCTCCGCGCTCCGCAGGGCGGCGGTCGCGCTTTCCCCGGCCCTCGCGATGGGCGTCTCGTCGTCCCTCGCCCGACGCGAGAAGGGCTGTCCGGGCTCGTCCCCGGCGGACCGGTCCCGCGTCGACCGCGGCCCGGGATTCGGCGACTCGGCTCGGCCCCGCCGCGCCCTGTGCGAGAGCGCGGTGTGCGGGCACGGGGAATGTCGGATACTCGTGATCGGCGGGGCACGCGGGTGCTGTGCCTACAGGAGGTGCGCTGGCGCATGGAGAGACCTCGGCGCGTCCTGGACGGGCGGATTCCCACCTGGCTCCGCGACCACGATCCGGGACTCGCGGCGACCCGAAAGGCCGCGCGCACCGCGCTCGTGATGCCCCTCCTGTTCGCCGTGTGCAGTCAGGTGCTGCATTCCGCGACGATGGCGACCTACGCGGCGTTCGGGTCGTTCTCGATGCTCCTGCTGGTGGAGTTCACCGGCCCCATGGTGCAGCGGCTGCGCGCCCACGTGGGTCTAGCCGTGGCCTGGGCGGTGCTCATCTGCCTCGGCACGCTGGTGGCCCGGACGACCTGGCTCGCGGTGACCGCCATGGTCGTGGTGGGCTTCCTGGTGCTCTTCTCCGGTGTGGTCAGCTCCGTCCTCGCGGGCGCGACCACCTCGCTGCTGCTGGCCTTCATCCTCCCGGTGACCTCTCCCGCCCCGCTGTCACAGCTGCCCGACCGGCTCGCCGGAGCGGGCCTCGCGGCGGCGGCCGCCCTGCTCGCGATCTCCTTGCTGTGGCCCCGGCCCGCCGCGGACCCGCTCAGCGCACCCGCCGCCCGGGTCTGCCGCGCGGCGGCGGCGCAACTGCGTACCGACGCCTCCTGGCTGGCCGGCGGGACGGACGCGCCCACCACCCGGCAGTGCGAGGTCACCGCCGGTCAGGCCGCGGCAGCGGCGGCGGACCTGCGCACCGCCTTCGACGCCACGCTCTACCGGCCCACGGGTCTGTCCGCCGGGTCCCGCGCCCTGGTCCGGCTCGTCGACGAACTGACCTGGCTGAGCGCCATCGTGGCCGACAGCGGCCCGCCCCGCGATGAGCGCCAGGCCTGCGACGCCGACGCGCACACCGTCCGGCGCGCCGTGGCCACGGCCCTGGACGCGGCGGCCGACCTCCTCGAAGCACCGCGCACCCCACCCGACGCGCTCCGCGCCGCCCTCGCGGAGCTGCGTACGGCTATGGACGGCATGGAGGTCCGCGCCACCCACCGACTCCCCGTGCACCTGCCCAAGCCCGGCACGGAGCCGGAGGTCCGCGCCTTCATCGAGACCCTCGATCTGTCGTTCCGCGCCCAGGAGTTGGGGTTCGCCACTCTCCAGATCGCCGGCAACGTGGACCTGGCCGCGGCCGCCGAGCGCCGCAGCTGGCCCGAACGGCTGCTGGGCACCGAACCTGGCGCACTGACCCAGCCGCTCGGCTCCGCCGTCGAGCGCGCGGCCGCGCACCTGGAACCGCGCTCCGTCTGGCTGCACAACAGCCTCCGGGGGGCTCTGGGACTCGGCATCGCGGTGGCGCTGGCCAACGAGACCGGTGTCCAGCACTCGTTCTGGGTACTGCTGGGAACCCTGTCCGTGCTGCGCTCCAACGCGCTCAACACCGGGCAGAACGCGCTGCGGGCGCTGGGCGGCACACTCGTCGGTTCGGTCATCGGGACCGGACTGCTCCAGCTCATCGGCCACCACAGCACCGTGCTCTGGTTCCTGCTCCCCGTGGCCGTGCTCATCGCCGGCATCGCGCCCGCCGCCATCTCGTTCGCGGCGGGGCAGGCGGCCTTCACCGTCACCCTGGTCATCCTGTTCAACATCGGCCAGGACCCGGACTGGCACATCGTGCTGCTGCGGATCGAGGACATCGCCCTCGGCTGCGGGGTGAGCGTGCTGGTCGGCCTGTTCTTCTGGCCGCGCGGCGCCGCGGCCGCCGTGGACCGGGCACTGTCGGCGGCGTACACCGAGAGCGCCCGCTACCTGGCCGACACGGTGGAGTACGCGGCGAGCCGGTGCAGCATCGGCTGCATTCCGACCGATGCCCCGGTGGAGGCCGGACGGCAGGCCGCCGCCGCGTCCCGGCGGCTCGACGACGCCTTCCGTAGCTACCTCGCCGAACGGGGCGCCAAGCCTGTACGCCTCTCCGACATGACCACGCTGGTCACCGGGATCGTAGGACTGCGTCTCGCCTCGGACGCGGTGCTGGAGCTGTGGCAGCGCAACGGCGGTGAGGAGCGGATGGAACCCGACCGTTCCGAGGCCCGGCTCACGCTGCTCGACACGGCCGACCGCGTGGCCGACTGGTACCGGGGCCTGGCCGAAGGGCTCAGCCGGCACACCGCCGCGCCGGCGCCGCTGTCCCGCGACCCCGAGGAGGAGGCGCGCCTGGTCCACTCCCTGCGCCGTGACCTGCGCGGTGACGACGGACACGCCACGGCCACCGCCGTCCGCATCATCTGGACCGCCGACCACCTGAACGCGGCCCGCCGCCTTCAGTTCGGCCTCGCGGCGGCGGCGAAGCCGAGCGATCCGGCGTGACGGCGGTGGCGTCCATGGCACCAGGAGGACTCCCGGCCTGATGCCGGTGACGGCGGCGCGGGGATCAGAGCCGCGTGGCCGTGCGGACCAGTCCGGCGAGGGCGACGGAGCGGCTGTGCGCGGGCCACGCGATGTGGGTGACGACGGGCGGCGCGTCGATCACGGGGACAGCGGCGTGCTCGGTCCACAGCCAGGCTCGGGCGGATTCGGGGAAGACGGCCATGGTGCGGCCGAGGGCGATCAGCTGGGCCAGCTGCGTCTGGTCGTGGATCTCGGGGCCCGGGCCGGGCGGGTAGACGTCGTGCCGGGGCCAGCGGGCGTGCGGAAGATCCGGAACGTCGGTGACGTCGGCCATGGTGAGGGACGTCCGCGCGGCGAGCGGGTGCCCGGCGGGCAGGACGGCGATCTGGCCCTCGGTCATGAGTTCCTCGCTGTCGAACCCGGCGAGGGAGTTGAAGGGCGCGTGCATGAGGGCCACGTCGGCCCGGCCGTCGCGCAGCATCTCCTCCTGTTCGCACATGCCGCTCGGCAGTACCTCGATCTCGGCGGCGCCGGGCTCGGCCGCGTAGGCGCCGAGGATCTTCTGCAGCAGTTCGTGGGAGGCGGCGGCCTTCACCGCGAGCACCAGACGGTTGCGGGAGCCGCCCGGTCCGTCGGCGCCGCCGGCGCGACGCGTACGGCGTGCGGCGGCGGTGGCCGCGTCGAGGGCCGCGCGTCCCTCGTACAGCAGCACTTCCCCGGCGCCGGTCAGGGAGACGCCTCGCCGGTTGCGCTCCAACAGGCGGACGCCGAGGCGCCGTTCGAGCTGCTGGATCGCCCGGGACAGGGGTGGCTGGGCCATGCCGAGACGTTCGGCGGCGCGACCGAAGTGCAGTTCCTCCGCGACGGCCATGAAGTACCTCAGCTCGCGGCTCTCCAGGGTGTCCATGGTGACAACCTACCTCTGTGATACCCGCCAGGTATGACAGAGCACCGTATCGGTGTTGGATGCTCCCCGCGCCCACGGGCGACCATCGACGGCATGAGCGAAACGAAGACCGCGCTGGTCACCGGCGCGAACAAGGGAATCGGGTACGCCATCGCCCAGGGGCTCGGCGCCCTCGGACTGCGCGTGGGCGTGGGGGCCCGCGACGAGGAGCGGCGTGAGACCGCGGTCGAGAAGCTGCGCGCCGCCGGGGTGGACGCGTTCGGGGTCCCGCTGGACGTGACTGACGACCGCAGCGTCACCGGCGCCGCGGAACTGGTCGAACGGCAGGCCGGGCGCCTGGACGTGCTGGTCAACAACGCCGGTGTATCGGGGGAGATGGACCCGGGATGGGTACAGGACCCGACCACGCTCGACCTCGAACTGGTCCGCAGCGTCGTGGAGACCAACGTCCTCGGCGTCATCCGCGTGACCAACGCGCTGCTGCCGCTGTTGCGGCGCTCTACGTCGCCCCGCATCGTCAACGTGTCCAGTTCCGTCGCCTCCCTGACCCGGCAGGCCGACCCGGCCATCGAGATCGGCCCCGTCATGGCGGCCTACGCGCCGTCGAAGACGTTCCTCAACGCCGTCACCGTGCAGTACGCCCGGCAGTTCGCCGGCACGGGCATCCTGATCAACGCCGCCTGCCCGGGCCTGGTCGCGACGGACTTCACCGGCTTCCAGGGGCCCCGCACCCCGGAGCAGGGAGCGGCCACGGCGATCCGGCTCGCCACACTGCCGGACGGCGGCCCAACCGGTGCGTTCTTCGAGGACGCCGGCGTCGTCCCCTGGTGACCGTGCACCGGCCGTGTGCTCTCACGCGTGCGGAGTGCGGCTCGGCGCTACGATCCGCTCGCCGCACCCGGTACGGGTGAGTGCGGGCCCGTTGTCCGGTTACCACCGCGGTGTTCAGGAGGGCGCTCACCCCGGGTAGGGAGCGGCCTCGCGCGCCGACCGGAGGGCGAGCGCCCACCAGGCCAACTGGTCGAGCACTGTCCGGGCGTACACAGGGGACCGGGGATCGAGCGGCCGACCACCCTGCCACGCGGTGAAGCAGTTCGGGAAGGCGAGACCGTCGCGGATCGTCACCGCGTGCAGTTCGGTCAGCACGTTCTCCAGGTGCAGCACCGCGTGCCGTCCGCCGGCGGCCCCTCCGTAGCTGACGAAGGCGACCGGCTTGGCCGTCCACTGGGTGAAGTGCCAGTCGACGGCCGCCTTCAGCGACGCGGGATAGCTGTGGTTGTACTCGGGGGTGACGAGGACGAACGCGTCGGCGCGCGCCAGGGCCGAGGTCAGCGCCGCCATCCCGGCCGGGCGGGGATAGTCGTCGCCGGCGAGCTTCGGCGAGACCGCCGGCAGCGCCAACGGGATGTCGAACTCGGCCAGTTCGACGACCTCCGCGTCGAAAACCCCGTGTGGGCCGACCTGTTCGGCCACCCACGAGGCCACGGCCGACCCGAAGCGCCCCTCGCGCACGCTTCCGACGATGATCACCAGCTGAGGTCTGTTCTCCATGCCCACCACGATCGGACGGCGCCGCGCGCCCAACCAGACCGTGCTCAGGCTGGCCCCCGCAGGGCCACGCCGGCCACTCCGCGACGGGTCGGCGACGCCGTAAGCTCGCGCCATGGCTTCGCCGTTGGGGGATTTCATCCGGACCAAGCGGGACAGCATCCAGCCCCGGTCGCTGGGCCTGCCCGACCGCGGCCGTCGCCGTTCACCCGGTCTGCGGCGCTCGGATCTCGCCACGCTGGCCGGCATCAGCGTCGAGTACCTGACCCGCATAGAACAGGGCCGTGACCGCAATCCCTCGGTGGCGGTGGTGAGTTCCCTCGCCGACGCGCTCGGCCTCGACCCGTCGGAGCGCGAGCATCTGCGCTACCTCACGAAGATCACCGGCGGCGAGTGCTCCGCCCACCTCCGACCCGGGCCGCCGCCCCGCGAGGTCCGCCCGTCGGTCCTGGAGACGCTGCGCCTCCTCGAACCCGGGATCGCCCTGGTCACCAACCGGCTGGGAGACGTCCTCGCCCGCACCAGCGGCTACGAGTCACTGACGAAGGGTACCGGACTGCTCGACTCCGACACCCCGAACCTCACGCGGTACGTCTTCACCGACCCCCGGGCCCGCACGTTCTTCACGGACTGGGACGCCATCGCGGACGAACAGGCCTTCGACCTGTGGCGCGGGCCATCCGTGGGCAACTACGAATGGTTCACTTCGGAACTCGCCCGCACCGCCGGCCCCGATGTCACCCGCCGCCTGAACCGGCACGTGGTGCCCCGACGCGGGGCGCTCCGCCTCGCCCACCCGTCCGGGTGCGAACTCCGGCTGCTCCGCGAGACGCTCGAACTCTCCGCGGACGCGCAGCAGTTGGTCGTCCTCCTGCCCGCCGACGACAGCACGGCCCAAGCCCTCGACGAACTCCGCCGCCTCTCGCACGGTCCGCTCCGCGCCATCTCCTGACCCACCCCGGCCCCCGGACGGCCCTGTGGTGCCCCGTCGTCGTAGGACGGTCATCACGCGTCCTCCACCAGGTGACAGGGCTGAGTCGACGAGGCCGGGGTAGTCGGGACAGTGACGAACGCGGCGCGATGAACGCGGTGCTGTGAGGAGAGGGGCGTCATGTCGGACGTACTGGAGCGCATCAAGCGGTTCGCGAGGAGCCCGCAGGGGCGGCGCACTGCCGAACAGGTACGCCGAGCGGCCGCCGACCCGCGCCGTCGGGCGCAGGCCCAGCGCCTGTTGGGCAAACTGCGCGGACGCCGCTGAGCACACCCGCTCCACGGGGACGTGGGGCGGGCGGCGGACACTACCGAAGGAGGATCGATCGCCATGGACAGTTCGTCACTTCGGGCGGTGGGCTGGGCCCGCACGCTTCCCCTGAACAGTGAAGTGAAGTCGGCCCGGGACTGGGCGCGTCAGCACCTGGATGCGCTGGGCTGGACCACCAGCGCGCCGGAAACCGCGGACGCCGTGGTGCTCACCGTCTCCGAACTGGTGACCAACGCGCACCGACACGCCCACAGCAGCGCCCAGTTGGTGATGACGTGCGACGACCACTGTCTCCATGTCTCCGTGCACGACAGGTCCAGCGACCTGCCGACTCCGCGCGAGACCGACATGGAACGTCTCGGCGGACGCGGCATGCTCCTCGTGGACGCGGTGGCCGACACCTGGGAGACGCGGCCCTGTCCGCACGGTAAGTCGGTCAGCGCCTGCTTCCACGCACCCGAGGCGAAGCCGCAGAAGGCGGGCTCGCAGCGGACGCCGCGGGACTGAAGGCCGTTCGAGCCGTCGGTGGGGCGGAGTTGAGCGCGGTGACCATCGCGGCCGTCGCGAGTCCACTGACATCCGGTTCGAGGACCCCGCTGCGATCGGCACCGAGACCGACGCACCGGCGAAGGCGGTCCACCTGCCGCGAGCAGTCGATGACCGCCATCCGCACGCACCCAGCGGCAGCGCGTCGCCCTGGCCCGGGTGCTCACCCTGCGGCCCCCGCCGGATCGCCGCATCCGATTCCACCACCCAGGTGTTGGGCAAAATGACCTCTGAGAGAGGCCCTGAGAACAGCGATGGACCACCGCGCACTCTTTACGATCTCCGGAGCTGTCCTGTCCGGCCTGGCCGCGGACTGGGCCGTCGGCTCCTCCACTGCCCTCGCCCGTGCCGAAGGCGGCAAACCGATCGGCGAGGACTTCGTCGCCTTCCTGGAGAACTCTACCCAGCACCTCGCCACGCTCCCCACGGAGCAGCGGCAGCACACCGCCATGCTGCTGGACGCCCACTTGGCCACGGTGACCGAACTCCTCAAGCACGGCCGCTGCAGGACGGCCGTCCGCGTCCGCCTCCTGCCAACATCACCAGCAGAGTCACGGCGTTACTTTTAGCTGCGGCAGCGAGAAGCTGTGTCCTGCACATGTTGGTACCAGCGTGTGTCGACTTCGCGTCCGTCGCCCAGCGTGAAGCGTGACGGTCCTGGCGCGGGGGTGAAGCCGGCTGTCGTGAGTGCTCCGCGAGAGGCAGCGTTCGTGGGTTCGGCGCCTGCGCGTACGACTTTGAGTCCGAGATGCTGGTGGCCGAGCTGGACAGCAGCGCGGAACAGTTCGATGCCCAGTCCTTGCCGGCGGTAGCCCGGGGCCAGCCAGCCCCCGATCTCGCCGGATTCCAGTCTCATGATCGTCGCGCCTGCATATCTGCCGTCGGCCAGGTGCACAGCCGTCAGTCGAACGACGCCATCGGAGTGCTCCTCGAGCTTCCTCATCATCGTTAAGCGGTCGCGAGCCTCGAACCGTGACAGGTCGTCATCCGCGCGCATGGACAACAACACCTGTCGCGTGTCCTCGTCCTGCACCAGCTCCTCAGTCCTGGACCCCAGCCACCGCTGAGCCTCGGCATCAGAACTAGCCGCTGCAGGAGCAATGACATCCAGAGCGATGAACGGCGTGTAGAACAGCAACCGCTCACTGCGCAGCACATGCCGGCCCGCACCGCACTTACCGCGCACAGGTGAGTGAAGCGGTCCCGTGGGCCGGCAACGCAGCGATCGCCCGCGAGACGGGGGTGCATCTGGACACCGTGCGCACCTGGCGGGTGCGCTTCGCCGAAGGAGGTCTGCCCGCGCTGGCGGACCGCAGGCGCTGTGGGCCGCTCACCGACGGCGGCATAGGCGCGGGCTGGATGCCCGGTTGCTGGTGGCCCTCAAGGACCTGTCCTGCCGCTCGTTGACCAGTTCGTAGAGGTCATAAGCGTGGGCCGCGGAGAGCTGGCGCATGGCGAAGCCGTCAAGGACGAGCTTTGGGCGGTTACGAGGGTGAGCCCCGCCGCTTCTGGTGGGTGCGGCGGGGCTCACGGTGACCCGGTGGGTCAGTGCAGTGCGGCGACCTCACTTGCCGACAGGGTCCGCGGATAGACGTGGACGTCGGCCACGGAGCCCGGGAAGGCCAGGTATGGAGTCGCGGCGGAGGCGCTGTTGACGCAGCCGCCGACGGTCAAGGGCATCGAAGAGTCGTACTGGGGGCTGAGGTTGGTGGCTGTGCCCACCAGGGTGCCGTTTTGGTAGAGGGCCATGTTGCCGGTGTTGGAGCTTCCGGCGACCGGTGCGCGGAAGGCGGCGACGAGGTGGGTCCAGGTGCCGATAGGGGCGGAGTTGTTGTCTCCCTCCGCGGTGGGGAAGTCGGCGTTCTCGTCGTTGGTGGTGGTCGTCTGGAACATCCAGGCGCTGCTTGCCTTGTCGTACGAGAGGTAGAAGGCCTGGTGTTGGGTCGTGCCCTGGCAGACGGCGGTGGTGCCGAGGGCTGAATTGATCTTCACCCAGGTCGAGATGGTGTAGTCGCCGAGCGTGTTGACGGCGCTCTGCTTGCTCTTGAGGAATCCGGTGCTGCCGTCGAAGGCGACGCTGCCGGCCGCCCCGCTCGGTGCGTCGGTGCCGAAGGTGGCGCTGCCGGAGGCGGTGAACGGGTTGAGGGCGGCGGTGTCACTGCCGTTGGCGGCGAGCTTCCATTCGTCTTCGGGCATGCCGTTCTCCCAGCCCGTCGGCACGATCACGCTGGTGGCGCTCGCCTGGCCCGGTTCCATCGCGAACGGGTAGACGTGGACGTCGGCCACGGAGCCGGGGAAGGCCGAGTACGGCGTGGTCGTATCGACGCTGTTGAGGCAGCCGCCGATGGTCAGGGGCATGGAGGAGTCGTATTGAGGGGTGAGGTTGGCGGCCGTGCCCATCAGGCTGCCGTTCTGGTAGATCGACATCACGCCGGTGTTGGAGTCGCCGTCGACCGGCGCCGTGTAGGTGACCAGGAGATGGGCCCAGGTGCCGACGGCGCCGGTGTTGGTGTCGCCTTCCGCGGTGGGGAAGTCGGCGGTGGCGTCGTCCGTGGTGGTGGTCTGGAACATCCAGCCCTTGTTGCCGCTGTCGTAGCCGAGGTAGAACGCCTGGTGCTCGCTTGTGCCCTGGCAGATGGCGGTGGCGCTGGTAGCCGAGTTGATCTTCACCCAGGCAGAGACGGTGTAGTCGCCGAGGGTGTTGACGGCGGTGTGGTCGCTCTCCAGGAAGCCGGTGCTGCCGTCGAAGGAGGCTGAGCCGGAACCGGCGTTGACCGCATCGGGGCCTTCGGCGCCGAGCGTCGCGCCGCCGACAGCGGTGAACGGGTTGTCTCCCTGGCTGTCGGTGCCGTCCGTGTCGAGTTGCCAATCGTCCTCGGGAGTGTCGCTGCCCGTGGCGAGCGGGACGACCAGGTTCGGCGCGAAGGTGAAGGCGTCGGTGTCGGTGTCGGTGACGTACAGGGCCGCCAGGTCTGCGTAGTAGGCGTTGGCCGGGTTGCCGTTGGACAGGTCGGCTGCTTTGACGGTGGAGGAGGTGGTGGTGCCGTCCGTGGAGACCGCTGAGGCGAAGTCGATGACCTGGCCTGAGTAGTTGTTGATCAGGTCGCTGTTCAGCTGCTCGCGTGCGGCCTCCTGGGTTGCCGTTCCTGGATGGGCGGCGGTGAACGGCGGGATGGTGGCGAGGTAGACGTTGATGGTGGCGTTCTGCGTGATCGCGTTGCCTGAGGCGTCGTAGGACTGGCTGTCATCCGTGTAGTACGAGCTCAATTGGCTGTTGAGCGAGACCAGTTCGTTCTCCACGTTCGATGCGCAGGTGTTGGCGTCGCCGGTGCAGTTGAGCAGGTCGGTGGCGCCGGTGGAGACGAGGACGGTGCGCACGTTGCTCTGGGTCAGTACGTTGCGGTCCGTGGGGTTGAGCGCATTGGTCGGGGAAGTAGCGCCGGTGATCTGCGGCAGCAGGTTGTTGCTCAGGCTGGAGCTGTTGGTGCCTGCGTTGAGCACGCCGTAGTCCACGGAGTTGTCCCCGACGGAGTCGTTGACCAGGGCGTCCGTGAAGGCGTCGCTGAGGTGGTGTCGGCCGTCGCCGCTCGCGGTGTCGCCGTTGACGCTCTGGTCGCCGTAGAGGACCAGCGAGCCGGTTGGAGCGGTGGTGGGGGTGGTGACGTCGATGCCGGCGAGGTAGGGCAGACCGGTGTAGGTGGTCTGTGTGTAGTTGGTGGCGGCGCTGTCACCGGAGCGGTTGGCTGGGTCGCTGACCCAGACGGGAGTCTGGGCCGCGCCGTGGCCGGGCATGGCGGAAGCGGACCCGTGAATCTGCAGGCTGACCAGGAGAGTCGCCTGCTGTGCGACGGTCAGGGTCACCGGGTTGCTGGTGACGTCGCCGCCTGCCGGGATCGTGACGGAGGTGGAAGGGGACGCGGGGTCGCCGAACGTCAGGGTCGTCGGGGTTGCCCCCGCGGTGGCGCCGCCTGCGGTGATGTCCTGCGGGGCGACGGAGGCCGCGTCGAAGGTCACCGGCGTGGTGCCCATGGCATTGGAAAGGTGGATGCGCACTCCGTTGCCGTCATCGGTGCCGACGCTGACATGGGCAGGGATGCGGAGCGTCTGGCCGTTGACGGTCGCGTTGCCACCGCTGGAGAGCTGCACCTTGGCGGTGTCCTGGACGGAGGACCAGGTACCGACCCAGTGCTGGGCACTTGACCCGCTTCCGGTGACCGCCATGGGCCGTACACCTACTCCGAGGATGTGCAGGCTCGGCTGACCGGCTTGGACACCGTTGGTGAAAAGGGGCAGGGAGATGCTGCTGATGACCGAGCCAGGGCACTGCAGGGGGACGCTGATCGCGTAGACCTTGGGGCCTGAACTCGGGCTGGTCTGGGTGTTGTTGCTGTGGTTCTCGTGGACCAGGGTGAGCGAGGCCGCCGAGGCCGGGCCGGAGAGCCAGTCCGGTACAGTGTCCAGCCGATAGCCCTGGTCGTAGGGGTCGCCATTGGGGTCAAGGCAGTTGTTCTTGGCGTAGGTGATGGTGCCGACCGCGCCCTTGGCGGCTCCGCCGGTGGCGAAGGCGAGGAAGACCACGGCGTCGCCGGTGTTCACCGCGCCGCTGCCCGGCAGGGTGACGGTCTGGCCGGAAGCGAGCATGTTGTCGTAGGTGCCGGTGCCGAACTTCGGCAGTGTGACCGTCGCGCCGTTCACGGTCACCGTCTTGCCGCTCTGCCAGCCCGAAGTGTTGGTCAGATCGGCGGAGTTGATGCTGTCGCCGGAGCCGTCGGCGTCGGCTGTACTGGTTGTGGTGGTGAAGGTGCTGGTGGCGGTGTTGTTCAGGCAGCTGCTGGTGGCGTTGATCGCGCAGGTCAGCGCCGGTGCGAGACGCAGTACGTCGACGCCGGCCTGGTAGCCCGTTGAGCCGGGGTTCTTGCCGCTGACCGTGAGGGTCAGAGTGTGCACCCCCTGCTTCAGAGTGAGCAGTTGTCCGTTGGCGTCCTTGGGGATGCCCAGGTTGAGGAACTGGGTGGTGGTGTACGCGTTGTAGGCGTCGAATCCGCTGATGAGAGTGGACTGGGTGCTTGTGCCCGCGTCCAGGACCAGGCGGTAGATGCCGTAGTCCTTGGCCTTGGTGAGATTGGCGCCGAATCCCCAGGGACCGGCCTTGGGGATGTCGAAGCTGAAGGTGGCGCTGTCCCCGCTGAGGACCTTCGATGTGGTGCTCTTGTCGCCGAGCATGGCCTGATACCCGTCGGCGAACGCGTAGCCGCTGTGGGCGGGTTGGCTCACCACTTGGCCGCCGGTGCTGGTGGTTGTGGCCTTCGGTACGACGGTGGTGGTGTTGTCCGTGTTGGTCGCGGTCCAGCCGCTGATCATCTTGTCGCCGTAGGCGTACGTCGGCGCGCTTGTCCCGGCGTAGAACGCGTAGGCCGTTTGGGAGATGGACGTCGATCCAGCCTGGTCCACAGCTTTGGCGTAGAGGGTGTGGGGTCCGGGTGAGCCCGGCGCGAACGCGGGGGAGGCGCTGCCGTTGATTGCCGACGTTCCGGTGCCGGGCCCGTTGTCGGCCGTGGCGTAGTAGATCTGGCCCTTTGTGATCTTGGTCCCGGCCGTAAGGCGGATGACGCCGCTGCTGGTGTACACCGTGCTGCTGAGTGTGGCGTCCAGGGCGAACAGGTAGCCGGTGACGTTGTTGGTGTGGTTGTTGCTCAGGACGAACGTGCCCTGGTCGCCGAAGGCCGCGCCGATCTGCTTGGCCGGGAACTGGCTGGAGGTCACCGTGGGCGCGGGTGGCGCGCTGGTGTCCACGGTGAAGGTCTGCGTCTTGGTCCACAGGCCCGAGCCGGTGCCGGCCCAGTAGCCCGCCGCGTTCTGGGCTGTGGCCTTCCAGGTGTAGGTGCCGTCCGGCAGGCTCGGTGTCGTCCAGTCGCTGCCGTTGGTGTTGTAGCGTGCGCGCTTCTTGGAGTCCAGGTTGGGGCCGTAGCCCTGGTGGATCATGGTGCCCGAGGAGTTGAAGACCTGGTAGTCGACGCGGAGCAGTTCGCTGCCGCCCGCCAGGTCGGGGTCGACCGCGCGGGCGGACAGCGTCGGGGTGTGTGTGGTGGTCATCGTCTTGCCCGAGCTCACGATCGACGGCTTGATCGCGGGCGTCCCCGTGCCGTTCTTGAGCTTCGGGCGGTAGCTGTAGGTGACCGACATGGTGGCGCCGCCGCCGTAGGCGAGCTGCTTCCACTGGGAGGCGTCATTCATGTCGGGCGACTGAACCATCAGCGTCATGCTGCTCCAGCCGCCGGCCGCCGCGCTCTGCGCGCGGGAGGTCACGTCGAACTCCAACGACGGCGGGCTGACATGGGAGTTGGAGCCGTCGGTGACCGGACAGGTGCCGGCCTCGTGGCTCGTGGGGTTGGTGCCGAGCGCACCGGTGCGTCCTCCGGGCTCGTGGCCCCAGTACAGCGAGGACGATCCCCAGCCGGCGGGGCGGTCGGTGCCGTAGACGGCGGCCGGGGTGTCGGCGCAGGAAGCGGCGGAGAGCTGCTTCACGTACAGGGAGGCGTGGCTGACCACGGCGCCTTTGATGCCGCCTGTGTTGATCTGGTAGTAGGTGCGGGCGCGTTCACCGTTGCCGGGGGTGCTGTTGTCCCAGCCTTCCCGGGCGTTGGTCGCACCGGTGGTGGATGTCGAGTTGTAGACGTTCCATCCGTTGTCGGAGATGCGGGCCCAGTCGAGTTGGGAGGGTCTGCCGCTCCACTCCGGGTCCACATAGACCGGGTAGGTGGTGCTTTTGTCGGTGAGCAGGGACCGGTCCAGGCCCAGCAGTTGCTTGCCGCTCTTGAGGGTCACATGGACCTGGGCGCGGTGTTTGCCGACCCTGGCCGCCGCGGTGTGCTCGGCGCGGGCCGCCGAGACGGTTGCCGTCCGGGCGAGGGGAACACTGGCGGGTTTCTGGCCCGTGCTGTCCCACATCAGGGCGGTGTCGCTGTGGAACACCGTCTTACCGGTGCGCTTGTCGGTCGCCTGGGCGCCCCCGTTGGAGGTGGCGGCCAACTTGACGTTGGTCGAGGCGGTGTTGAGGGTGAGGCTCCGCAGACGCGGGTCGGCGGCGGCCTTGGCGGTCTTGACCACCAGGATCGAGGAGTAGCCGGAGGCGTCCGCGGTCAATTGGAGGTCGACTCCGGGCAGCACCTCGGGGTACGTGGCGGTGTCCTTGGCGACCACCGGCTTGGGCAGCGCGCCCGGCCAGGAGAAGCCCAGCTTGTCGCCCCCGCTGCGCATTGTGACCAGGGCGCCGGAGCCACCGTCGGAGAAGGCCACCCGTGTCACGGCGGCCTTGGGGGCCCAGGTTCCATCCGTCTGTTGCACCAGAGTCGTGTTGACGGGGACCCATTTGCCCTGCTGCTGCACGCGCTGCGGCATCGAGGAGTCGGTCCAGGTGAAGGTCCCGTCCGGGTTGGCCACCACCTCCGTGCTGGTGTCGGTGAGTTGGTCGACGGTCACCGGCTGGCCCGTTGCTTTCGCCTGCGCGGACGCCGACTCCGTGGGGTTGAGACGCCTGGCGGCGGACGGGGAGTCGTTGCTCTGCGGTGTGGCCGGTGAGCTGGGCAGTGCGTGAGCGGGTGTGGTGGCGGCGAGTGAACTCGCCGCCAGAGCCGTGATGATGGCGGCGGCGATCGGTCTTGACGCGGGGCGTCTGGACGCGCGCATGAGTGTGCGAGAGGAGGGCATCGAGGTTGTGGTCCTTCGCGGGGTCAGGCGGTTCCCCCCGTGGGCCCCGCGCCGTGTGCATTCTGTGCGGCTGGTGTGAGCCCGGTCCATCGACAATTGGTCGACATGTGACCATGTGTAGTCCGTTATTGACGCATGCAGGTCAGAATGCGTTTGAGTCTGTGCGGTTCCTTTGCTTTTCCTCGGAGAACGCTTTGCCTTCACGGTCGGCCTCTGGCTTAGCGTGATCCTTCGCGGGGGGCTTGACCGACGTGTGCCTCCGTTCTGACGTTCTCTCAAACTGCCCTGACCCAGGGGGACTTGAGCAGTTTGGGATCGGGGAGGGGACGCACAGCATGGCGCGGATTTCGGGGTGGAGACGCGGACGGGCGGCCTGGGCCGCCCGGCGGATTCGGCGTACGGCCGGCGTGATGGCCGGTGCCTTGGTGGTGGGGTTGCTGCCCGCCGGCGTGGCCACAGCGGCTTCAGCGACACAGCGGCATGTGTCGATTCCCGCCGCTCCACACACCAAGCGGGTCCCGCTGACCCATTCCCGGCCCAAGTGGGGCTCCGCGTCGAAGAGTTTCAAGCACTTCGATCCCAGCGGGCATGCGAAGCTCCCCGCGCCGGGCAGCGCGGTGGTCACCCTGCCGGTCGCCGCCTCGACACGGCTGAGCGCCAAGGCGACCGAGGTACGGGCCAACGGCACCCCCGTCCTGCTGAGTGATGTCGCAGGAGCAGGGGCCAAGGCGAGCGCCGTCACCGGGTCGCAGCGCGTGCGGGTGAGCGTTCTGGATCAGAAGGCCACGCAAGCGGCCGGCGTCCACGGCGTGCTCTTCACCCTCCAACGCACCAGCTCCGGCGGGGGGAAGGTCGCCCTGCGGGTCGACGACTCCTCGTTCCGCAACGCCTTCGGCGGTGACTTCGCCTCGCGTCTGCATCTGGTCCAACTGCCCGCCTGCGCCCTGACCACGCCGACATTGACCAAGTGCCAGGCCCAGAGTGTCGTGCGCACCGCCCCCGGAACTCCGTTGTCCGCGCAGGTCAGCATGACCGCCCCGAGTACCGAGACCGCCCATGCCGCCGACTCGGCGACGGCGTCCTCCGGTGCGCTGGTGGTCATGGCGGCGACCTCGGGCACCTCGGGTTCGTCGGGTGACTACTCGGCGACCAGCCTGTCGCCAGGTGGATCCTGGTCGACCTCGGGGAACACGGGAGCGTTCACCTACAGCTACCCGATCTCCGTGCCGGCGGCGATCGGAGGAACGGTCCCGAACGTCGATCTCTCCTACAGCTCCGCCAGCCAGGACGCGCGCACGGAGGGGACCAATAACCAGTCCTCGTGGCTGGGCGACGGCTGGACCTCGGCCGAGAACTACGTCGAGCGCACGTACAAGTCCTGCGGAGACGACTCAACGTCGAGGGCCCCGGACAAGGACGGCGACCAGTGCTGGGCCGGGCAGATCCTCACCCTCTCCCTGAACGGCACGTCCACCGACGTCGTCTACGACGACTCGGCCAAGACGTTCCACCCTGTCGACGACAGCTCCACCATCAAGATCGAAGACCTGACCGGCGCCACGAACGGCACGGCGAACGGGGAGTACTTCAAGGTCACCGAAGGAGGAGTGCAGTACTTCTTCGGCCGCAACCGCCTGCCGGGCTGGACCAGCGGCAAGGACGAGACGAAGTCCGTGTGGACCGAACCGGTCTACCACGCGCACAGCGGAGTGTCCGACTGCCCGGACAGCACCGATTTCGCCGCCACCTCCTGCACACTCGGCTACCGCTTCAACCTCGACTACGTCGTCGACACCCACAGCAACGCCACTGCCTGGTACTACTCGCCGGAAACGGGTTACTACGGCGCGGACATGAAGAACACCGCCGTGCCGTACACCCGCGGCGGAACTCTCTCCCGCGTGGACTACGGCATGACCGCCTCGACGATCTACTCGGGCACCGCGCCGGAGCAGGTCCTGTTCGACGCGACCGCCGAGCGCTGCATCGCCGGCACACCGTCCGGCAACACCTGCGCCGACAGCCAGTTCACGACCGCCAACGCCGCGTACTGGCCGGACGTGCCGGTGGACCTCAACTGCGCGTCGGGGTCTAGCTGCACCAACCACGGCCCGAGCTTCTGGTCCCGCAAGCGCCTGACGTCGATCACCACGCAGATCCAGTCGGGCGGCGCGACCAAACAGGTCGACAGGTACACCTTCACTCAGTCCTTCCCTGACGGCGGTGACCACGCCCCCACCTTGTGGCTGGACTCCATCAAGCGCACCGGCCTGGACACCCTCGGCGGTGCGACAGGCAGCATGTCCACCCCGGCGGTGAGTTTTGACCCGCCGCTGCAACTGGCCAACCGGGTCGGCACGATCCCGCAGATGCCACTCATGTACCACGACCGGATCCAGACGGTCACCAACGAGTCCGGCGCGCAGACGACGATCACCTACGACCGCCCCGACTGCACCAAAGCACCGGCGAGCGACCCCAACGACCCGACCGACGCAGCAGCCAAGACCTTCGCCTCCACCAACACGCTGTCCTGCTTCCCGGTGTACTGGACTCCCGACGGGCAGCCCGCGCCCTGGATGGACTGGTTCTACAAGTACAAGGTGACGTCGGTCCTCACCGAGGACCCGAACAACTCCTACCAGGACGGCACCCAGCCCAAGCTGGAGACGGACTACACCTACAAGGGCAGCCCGGGCTGGCACTACGACGACAACGAGACCGTCAAGGCCAAGAACCGCACCTGGGGCCAGTTCCGGGGCTATCCCGAAGTCGACGTCACCACCGGCGACCCCACCGTCTTCCACAACACGAATGGCGTCGCGGTCCACGACCAGAAGACGCTCACGAAGACCTACTACTTCCTGGGCATGAACGGCGACACCCTGCCCGGCGGCAAGACCCGCTCGGTTCCGGCACTGACCAGCCAGGACGGCGCCACCTCCGTCGCCGATGACAACGCCCTGGCGGGGCAGACCTTCGAGACCGACACCTACACCAGCGCCACGGGCAGCCTGGACAAAGCCGTGGTCACCGTACCCACGATCATCGGTCCCACGGCCAGCCGGAGCCGCAGCGGACTGCCGGACCTGACGGCACAGATGGCGCGGCCCGCCAAGACGCTGACCCGTCAGGCCGTCTCCTACGGTTGGCGCAAGACCGAGACGGACACCTTCTACAACACAGCTCTGGGCAAGTCGACCACGGGCATGGCGGTGCAGGTCGACGACCGCGGTGAGACCGCGGCCAGTGACAACGTCGCCAAATGCACCTACAACCGCTACCTCACGGGCAGCGTCGACACCCTGGTGGTGGCCGCCGAGGCCATCACCACGGCACAGGACTGCACGACCGCGGGCGCCACCCCCAGCGGCACCCTGATCTCCGACACTCGCACGTCCTACGACAACAACCAATTCGCCTATGACGGCCAGACGAACCCCACCCTCCCCACGACCGGAGACGCCACCCTCGTCCAGACAGCGTCCGCCGCCAGCGGCGCCACCGCCACCACCTTCGTCGACCAGACTGCAACCAAGTACGACTCCTACGGACGCCCGACCAAAGCCACCCGGACACCCAACTCCACCTCACTGGACAGCAAGAGCCTCGCCCAGAGCGTCTTCACCACCTACACACCCTCCAGCGGCGAACTGCCCAGCAGCACGACGACCGTCACCCAGGTCACACCCGGCATGGACTGCTCCACCGTCACCGTCTCGTCCAAGGACTGCCAGCTCGCGACCAGCACCCTGGACCCGGCCCGGGGTCTGCCCACGGCCAAGACCGATGCAGCCGGCAGGCTCACCTCACTCACGTACGACGCATTCGGCCGCCTGACCGGGGTGTGGCTGCCCAACGCGAACAAAGCCAACAGCGCGCCGGCGAGCACGACCTACACCTACACCATCTCCCAGACGGCACCGTCGATCGTCGCCACCAACAGCCTGCTCGAAAACGGCAGTTACCAGACCAGCGAGACGCTGTTCGACGCGATGCTGCGGCCCCTGCAGGTCCAGAAGACCGGGGAGAATTCCAGCACCGCGGTCACGGACACCCAGTACGACTCCCACGGCTGGACGGTCGCCACCAACAACAACTACAGCGTCTCGGGCAGCCCCCGCAGCAGCCTGATCCCCGTGTCACAGGTCTCCATCCCCGACACCACCGTCACCGACTACGACGGACAGGGCCGGGCCGACCTGGTCACCGAGGAACACGCCGGGCTCATGACCTGGACCACGACCACCGCCTACACCGGGGACAGGACCGTTGTTCTCCCGCCGAAGGGAGGGGTGGCCTCCACCACGGTTGTCAACGCTCGCGGCCAGACCACCGAACTCGACCAGTACACCGCGCCCCCCACCCTGTCCGGGACCGCGGCCACCGGCTTCACCGCCACCGGCGGCACCACCTCCGCCACCACCTACACCTACACGGCCGCGGGCCAGCAGCACCAGGTCACCGGCCCCGACAAGTCGGTGTGGACGTTCAACTACGACCTGCTGGGCCGCAAGGAGTCACAGACCGACCCGGACACGGGCGGGAGCAGCTACCACTACGACGACGCCGGCAACCTGCTCTCCACCACCGACGCCAAACAGGTCGAACTCGACTACACCTACGACCTCCTGGGCCGCAAGCTCACCGCCACCGACAAGGCCAAGTCCAACTTCCAGTTCGCCTCCTGGACCTACGACACCTTGCGCATCGGCATGCTGACCTCGTCCACCCGCTACGTCCAGGGCACCACCGGCGGCTACACGATCGCCGCCACCGGCTACACCACGCTCGGCAAGCCGACCGGCACCAAGGTCACCTTGCCGGCGTCCGAGGCACCGCTGCCCTCGACGTACACCACGACCTACACGTACACGACCCGCGACCAGTTGCTCGCCACGCAGAGCGACCCGCGCACCCAGGGCCTCACCAGTGAACTCATAGCCTACGACCGTGACGCACTGGGCAACCCGGTCGCTTCCGGGAGCAGTGCCTTCGCCTACGTCAGCGGGACCGTGTACAACGACTTCGGTCAGCCGTCCCAGGTCACGATGGGGGCCTCGACCAACTCGGCAACGGCCACCTACACCTATGACGACCAGACGCTCCGACTGAAGGAACGTGTGATCGACCGGACACAGGCCCCCGGCCCGACGGTCGATGACAGCAAATACTTCTACGACGCGTCCGGCAATCCCACCACCACCATCGACCAGCAGTCGGAGACCGGAAACACCGTCACCGACCAGCAGTGCTACAACTACGACGGCCTGGACCGGCTCACCGACGCCTGGACCGCCAACGACAACTGCAACGCCAGGCCGCCGACCAGCAGCACCGTCACCTCGACACCAGGCTCCTACTGGCAGTCCTTCGGCTACTACGCCATCGGCAACCGTCGTCAGACCATCGACCACGCCATCGGGACCGGCGGCAGCACCGCCACCACCGCCTACACCGACGGTTGCACCGCGAACTGCAACTCCACCGGTGCCCAGCCCCACACTCTGACCGCCACGACCGGCGGCACGAACCCCACGGCGTTCGGCTACGACGAAGACGGCAACCTGCACACCCGCACCCCCACTACCGGACCTGGCCAGACCCTGACCTGGGACGACGAGGGCCACCTGGCCCAGGTGGACACCACCGGCAGCAGCCCCACGACCACCAAGTACCTGTACGACGCCGACGGCAGCCAGCTCATCCGCCGCGACCCCGGACAGACCACGCTCTTCGTCGGCGACACCGAGATCGTCGTCAACACCAGCGTCACGCCCAACACCCTGCTCGGCGCCGTCCGCACCTACAGCCACGGAGGGACAGGCGCTCCCGTCGCCATGCACTCCAGCCTCCCAGGCGGCGGAGGTAAGTACCTCTTCGGTGACGCCCACGGCACCTCGACCCTGGCGATGGACACCACCACCCAACAGGTTGCCCGCCAGCAGTACACCCCCTACGGCCAGCAACGCAGCAGCGCCAACACCGTCACCTGGCCCGACCCCACCCACTCCTACCTCGGCAAACCGCAGGACACCACCACCGGTTACACCGACGTCGGCGCCCGCAAGTACGACCCTGGCCTCGGAAGCTTCATCAGCGCCGACCCCGTCTTCGCAGCCACCAGCCCGCAACAAATGGGCGGCTACACCTACGCGGGCGACAACCCGGTCACCGGCAGCGACCCGACCGGGCTCATGCTGCAGATGACTGAGGGCGGTGGAGACGGCACCAAATCCGCTGAGATCCTCGACGGCTCACCCCCTGACAGCAACACCAAGAAGGGTTGGGGCGGCTGGCTCGGCGGGGTGGTCCGCACGGTGGTCGACCAAGGCAAGAAGACCGTCGTCGGTATGGTCGAGTCCCCCTACCTCCAGTACGAATCAGACAAGAAATGCCTCACCAGCGGCGACAACTGCATGAACCTGCTGTACCAGATCGATCCCGCTATGGCCGGCGCCAATGCTGTGGTGGGACGCGGATCTGAGATCTACGGCGACTTCGCCCACGGCAGAAGCGCCCAAGGCACCGGAAAGCTGATCTTCGACATACTCCTGCTCGCCACGACGCGAGGCGCCGGCGAAGAAGCCGAAGCCGAAGCCGCGGAAGCCAGAACCACGCCAGAACCCGCGCGCTGCAGCTTCGCCCCCGCCACCCCCGTTCTCCTGGCCAACGGCAAAACCAAACCCATAGGGCACATCAAACCCGGCGACAAGGTAGAAGCCGCAAACCCCACCAACGGCAAACACCAAGGTGCCCGCACCGTCCAACACGTGTGGATCAACCACGACCACGACCTGCTCGACCTGACGATCCGCACCAAGCACGGACACACCGCCACTCTCCACACCACCGCCAACCACCCCTTCTGGAACGACACCACCCACGGCTGGGTCTCGGCTGGTGAACTCCACAAGGGCGATGCTCTCAATACGGCCACTGATCACCACGTTTACGTCATCGCCACCCGCTCCACTCCCGGCACCGCCAACCGCTGGAACCTCACTGTTCAGCAACTCCACACGTACTATGTCCTGGCGGGCGGCGTCCCGATCTTGGTTCACAATACGGATCCTTTGTGTCGCATACCTGCGGGGCAGCCTGGAGCAGGACGGTTTGCTCCGAATCCTCATCGACTGCAGGCCGGGCAACTGGATAGCGATGGAATGTTGCGTGGCACGAATGAGACCGGGCAAACTACAAGCCGCGGGAGCTTTCGTGTTGCCACAGAGGATGGCGCCTGGGACAATGCGGAAGTTGGGCCCAATGCGGGACGGCTATGCCCGACACAAGGGCCGAACTGCGCTGGGGAGGTACGGGTTGCACCGCGAACGCCTGATGTAACGCGGGACTGGGATGTGAGTCATAACCCGTCCTGGACTAATCGGCAGTTCGATCCTGGTGTTTCCCGTGAGGAAGTGCTCGACAATTACCAGGAGGGCACAGGCCTTGAATGCATACCCTGTAACCGCGGGGGTGGAAATGACGATTCTAGGTTTGGTTAGCAAGTGAAGCTCATTGAGCACATGGAGAGTCGGCTCGGGCGGATGGTCGAGGGCTGGTCGGTCGACTCCGAGTCGAACCCTATGCCCTTCCAAGTTGGACGCTTCCAGGATGGCGAGCTCTCCGGCGTGGTGACCTATGCCACAATCGGACTCAGTAAATACGCCCTGGCGTCTCGCACCTCGGGTCGTGGAATCCACCAAGAGCTAATAATTTCAGTTCGCTCGGAAATTGCTTCGGGGATGTTTCCTGCGCTGGTTCACCAGCTCGCCGTGGGCTTGCTTGAGCGTGGCGAGGCCATTTTGCGAGGAGATGTCATTGGACCCCAGGGGTCAGTAACTTCCGAGAGTTCCATGGAGGCTTTTTATGCGGCAATTCCGGTCTATTACGACGAAGCATTTCCGGCTGTTGATCTAGAGTCCGGAAAGCGGGCGGTGATGGTCTGGATGGTTCCAATTGGAAGGGCCGAGGCTGCGTTCGTGACGAAGGCTGGTTGGCCCGCCTTTGAGTCGAAGCTCGCTGAGCAGGATCCGGACTTGTTGGATCTGAATCGAAGCGAGATTCACCTGGGGTAAATAGAGTCATGAAGACACCTCAGCGGCCCCACCGTATTTGCCCCTGGTGGGGCCGCTGAGGTGTCTGACGGCAGTAGTTGACGGCAACGTCAGCGGACGGGTGCTGCACAAAGCGGCGGATCGTCGCCGTCGTCGGGTTCAGTGGTGGGCTGGCCAGGGTTGCCGAGGGCGTGGCCCGGAGGTCGATGGCCCGTCTCTGGAGGCAGAGGCGGCCGCGCCGGTGGGGACGGTCCCGCGCCGAACGTCGGGGCGCTCCTGTGGCGGCTGCGCTCCCCGCGCCCAGGAGGATGATCCCTAACGCACGATGCCCGCGCTAGGGTGTCCGCACGTTCCCGGCGCCCGCGCGGATAGTTCCGGCAAGGTGATCGACTCGGTGAAGGGCGAAATGTGCTGTCCGTTGTCCGCGAGGGCGGCCTGGTACCGATGGCGTCGTCCCCCTACTTGGCGGCATGCTTCCCGCACCCGCAGGTATATCCCGGGGCCGTTTGCCCCTCCAGCGCCCACTGTTGGTTGGTTGTGGCTAAGCCTTGTCCCGTTAATGATCTACGTCATGATGATTGACCAGCGTTGTCTCCCGGTCATCCGGCAAGGGTGAGGTTGTAGAGGCGGGCGATGCCGAGCATGGCGTGGTGAACCCCGTCGCCTTTCAGGCGGCAGTCGCGGAGGATCTTCCAGGTCTCCATACGGGCGAAGGCGTGCTCGACGCGAGCGCGGACTTTGCACTGGGAGGCGTTGTGTTCCTCTTTCCGGGGCGGCAGTTCGCTCTGGTCTTTCTCTCGGCGGTGCGGGATGACCAGGCCAGTGCCGCGGTAGCCGCCGTCCGCGATGACGGTGGTCTGGCCGACGGTGGCTTTCGCCCCGGACAGTTCCCATGCCTTGCAGTCGTTGCGGTTGCCGGGTAGCGGTCTGCCGACGGCGACAACCAGTCGGGTGTCTGCGTCAATGACGACCTGGTGGTTGGTGGAGTACCGGTACCTTTTCGACTGCTCGGCGATGGCGTGATCGCGGGTGGGGACCAGGGTGCCGTCCACGATCAGCACGGTGTCCCTGCGGAACCGCTTGCGCTGCTGAAGCGCAAGCGAGGGCCCGAGGTCGTCGATGATGCGATCGGCAGCCGACTTCGATATCCCGAACAGCGGTGCCAGTTGCCGCAGCGTGAGGTTGGTGCGCCAGTACGCGGCGACCAGCAGGACCCGGTCCTCCAACGGCAGGCTCCACGGCTGGCCCTTGTGCACGGGGTCTGCACCTTCGCGTCGTAACGCCGTGATCAACTTGCCGAACTGTCGCGGGCTCAGTCCGCTGAACGGGGCTATCCAGGAAGGCTCCGACGCCGTGATCACACCAGTCACTGCATGATCATTCCACCGCTTCAGGAGCTCCCCGCTCAAACGCGAGGCGGCAGCGCTCGACCTGCTCGGCCACCTGCTCCATGAACCAGCGCATGATCTCGTAGGGGATGACGTGCTCGTCGTGGCTGTGGATATGGACGGCCGGCTCCAAGCTCGTGTCCTCGTCGGGTATCACCGCCACCATGAAGGCAGCTCCGGGCAGGTGCGTCTCTGCGTTGGGAATCTCAGCCCACGCAGATGGCGCCGACACGGCCTCGCTCAGCTCCACACACCAGGCGTCGTCCGGCAACGCGTTGTGGAACTGGACGGCGTAGTGGCGGCCTGCATGAACGCGCAGCTCTGGCATGCCCGCAGGCTGCCACAGCTGCCACGCCGGAGTCTCGCGAGTATGCGCTCAGCACCTGGTTGCCGCCGCACCGCCGACCATTTGCGGGACAGCTCTCAGTCGCGGCTCAGCACCCAGATGGCGAACCGACATGCTCGAACTACGGTCCGTCCGAGCCGCTGCCAGAGTTGTCCGCAGACCTTCGAACGCTCGCCGTCCACGCTCTGGACCAAGTGGCCTCCGAGCGGTCTGAACTCGCCGGACTTTGGGTCGAAGCTGCGAACGGCTCGAAGTGGCGCCACGACATCGCCCGCCCTACCTGCCGAGCCCAGTGATCCGCCCGCGCCGTGGAGAGGGGGACCCGGCGCGGGCGGAGACGTGGGCTCGGGTCAGTCCTTCGCCGCCCGCGCCGGTCCTGAGACGTCGACCGTCTCGCCGACGGCCGCGGGCTCGGCGAACGGCGGCTCCTCGGGGGCGTGCGACGAGGCCGACTCGGGCGCGGTCTTCGGCTGACGGCGCGACAGCCCCACGCCGACCAGGCACAGCGCGCCTCCGGCGAGCGCCAGACCCGACGGGAACTCGCCCAGCGTGGGCCAGGCCAGCAGCACGGTGATGGCGGGCACGATGTACGTCACCGCGCCCAGCCGCCCCGCCGGCATGTGCGCCAGCGCGTAGGACCAGGTCCAGAAGGCCAGTGCCGTCGGCAGCAGCCCCAGGTACACGACCCCGGCCCAGTTCCCGGCCGACGCGTGGCTCAGATCCGTGAAGAGCTGGCCAGCGAAGGGCAGGCAGGCGACGGCGCCGATCGTGCTGGCGTACGCGGTGACCTGCAACGGTGACGCGTGGGACAGCGCGGGCTTCTGGAAGATGACGCCGACCGCGTGACCCGCCGCCGCTGCCAGGCAGAGCAGCACACCGAGGACGGCCGAGTCGCCGCCCCCGCTGGAGGCCCCCGCCAGCGCGGCGCCCACGAAGGCCACCGCGAGGCCGATGAGCAGGGGCCGGGGGAAGCCCTCGTGCAGCAGGAACCCGGCGAGCAGCGCCACCAGGAGCGGACCGGCGCCGATGAGCAGCGCGGCCGTGCCCGCGTCCGTGTGCTGCTCGCCCCAGTTCAGCGCCACCATGTAGAGCCCGAACCAGAACACGCCCATGCCGGCGATGCCGGGCCACGCGGCGCGCGGCGGCAGTCCCTCGCGCCGGAACGCCACGACGGCCAGCAGCGCGACGGCACCGATGAGGAGACGGCCGAGCGCGAGGGGGCCGGGCCGCACGCTCTCGCCGATGTGCCGGATCGCCACGAACGCCGAGGCCCACAGGACCATGGTGAGCAGCGCGGCGGCCAGCGCCGAGACCGGCGTCTTCGCCGGGGAGGGGGACGTCTCATGCTGTGCCATCGGGCAACTCCCTGTTCGCTCCGCGCAGGACGCGGCGGAGAATCTTTCCTGTGCTGTTGCGGGGCAGCGCGTCGATGAACTCGACGTCCTCGGGCACCTTGTACCAGGTGAGCTTCGCCGCGGTGGTCGACCGGATGGCGGCGGCCAGCGCGGTGTGCCGGTCCACCCCGGGCTCGGCGACGACGTAGGCACGCAGGCTCGTCGTGCCGTCGGCGCGGCGCACCGAGCAGACGGCGGCCTCCCGTACCCCGGCGATGCCCGTGATCAGGTCCTCCACCTCGATGGGGTGGACGTTGGCCCCGGCGACGATCTCGATGTCGTCCACCCGCCCGAGCAGCCACACCAGGCCCTTGGCGTCCACGCGTGCGGAGTCCCCGGTGGTGAACCACTCGTCCGGGCCGAGCCGGTGCGGCGGCAGACCGCCCCGCCGTACGCCGGGGCCGATCCCGGGGCCGGAGATCTGAAGCCGCCCGACCTCGCCCTCCGGAACGGTCTCGTCCGCGTCGTCGACGACCCGCACCCGGTACGGCGGAAGGACCCGGCCCAGGCTGTAGGGGTGGATCTCGTCCGGGCCGTTGGCCAGGACGGCGTGCCCGATCTCGCTGGTGCCGCAGATGTTCAGCAGCCGGGGTCCGAGGACGCGGCGCAGTCTGTCCTCCAGCGGGCGGGGCAGCGTCTCCCCGGCCACGAGGGCCAGCCGCAGCCGGCCCAGCAGGTCGGTGACCTCGGGGCGGGCGAGCAGCCGGGCGTAGAAGCTGGGCTGGGCGTAGAAGACGCTCACCCCGTGGCGGTCCAGGAGCCGGGGGACGTTCGTCTCGTCGGCGCGCTGCGGGGACAGCACGACCACCGCGCCGCGCTGGAGCGGGAGAAGGACGGAGTTGCCCAGGCCGTAGGCGAAGTACATCCGCGACACGGAGTAGCAGACCTCGCCCTGACGGAGTGCCAGGACACCGCCGATCGCCCGGTCGAAGTGCTGGGCGTCGCCGTGGGCGTGGAAGCACAGGCGGGGTGCGCCCGTGGTGCCGGACGTGAACACGGCGAAGGCGGGGGCATCGGAGGCGACCCGCTCCGCGGCGCCGGGGTGGGCGGGGTCGTAGGCCTCCGTCAGTTCTCTCGGGGTGACGCTGCGGCCGTGGAACTCGCCGCGGAGCGAGGGGTCGGCGACGACCAGCGTGGCCTCGGCGATCTCCTCGCTGGAGCGCAGCTCGTCGGCGTGGAAGAACGTGTTCACCGGTACGGCGACGGCGCCGATCCGCAGGACGGCCAGGAACGTCACCACGAACGGGACGCTGTCGGGCAGCGCCAGCAGCACCCGCTCCCCGCGCCCGACACCGAGCCCGCGCAGCGCGCCCGCGGTGCGGCGCACCTGCTCGTAGACCTCGCCGTAGGAGTAGCGGTGCGTGCCCTGGAGGTACGCGGTCCGGCCGAGCCAGCCGTTGCGCCGGGCGAGTTCCTCCAGGCGGACGGACAGGTTGCCGTCCGCCGGTGCCGTCTCGGCCGGTAGGGCGGGTATGTCCGTGAGGATGTCCGTCACCTGCATACTCCCTCGATCTCGACCAGCAGGTCGGGCCGGCAGACAGCGACGTTGAAGTACGAGATGTCCGTGTCGGCGGGGAGCGTCGACTCGCAGATGTTCCGTACGACGGGCAGGTCCTCGGCGTCGCGGACGTAGACCTTGACCTGGTCGAGGTCCTTCACGTCGTACCCGGCACCGTCCAGGCCGTGGGCGCGGAGGTTGTCGCCGCCGACGAGCGCCCCGATGTTGCGCAGCGTCTCCTCGGTCTGGAGGGCGACGTCGTCGATGTGGACCGTGTCGTCGCCCAGGATGCTGGCCGTGCCCGAGACGAAGAGGGTGCCCGTCACGGACTCCGGCGCGGCGGTGTCCTTCAGGAAAGTGGCCCGTGCGAAGCTCGGCGACTTCGGCCCGTACTGCGAGGGGTACTTGTAGGCGGGTGTCTGCCGGGGGTTCTCCAGGTGCACGGCACGGCCCGGCTTCGCCGCGAGGAAGGCGACGTCGACGCCGGGGCCGAGGGTGCCGATGCCGGTGGCGGCGGAGAGCTGGGGGAAGCGGTCGGCGAGGGCGGAGAACGCCTCCGCCCGGCCTATGCAGAAGTCGCGGTAGATCTCCAGGCCGTCCGCGTTCGGGCTGGTGATGCCGCCGATGAGGTTCCACATGCGGACCAGGTCGGTGTAGCCGTGCTCCCAGGCGAACCGCAGGGCGTTCTCGTACAGTTCGCGCACCGGCTCGCGGTACACGGGCTGCGGGCCGAGGCGTACCGCGTAGAAGAGGTGCTCGCCGTCCTCGGCGAAGACGGCGTCGCCCGCGGTGCCGGTCCGTACCGGGAGCGCGGTCCGCCAGATCTCCTCGACGGGCGTGACGTGCTCGTTGGTCATGTGCGTGGTCAGGAGCGGAGTGGTGTCGTCCAGGGCGGCTTCCGCGGGCGCGTCCGTGAAGCGGATCCGCCCCAGGACGGTGCCGCGCGAGGCCGCCTGCTCCCGCGGTGCGGTGGTGGGGACGGGAACCAGGTCGGACCAGAGGCCCCGTGAGCGAGCCTCGGACTGACGGTTACTCATGAATCTCCTTGTCTCTGCCGCTGCCGTCCGGTGTGTGATGGACGCGGTCGACCGGCATGCGCTGCCCGGGTGTTGCGGGACGGTGAACAAAGCGCGCGAGGGTTCGGCGCAAGATCTGTTCCTGTTGAAGAATCCAGGGGTGCCGCCGTGACCGGGCACCCACGGACTTGCGTCAGTCACGATTACGAGGGGGAGACGAACCGTGATCTTCGACGACATAACGGACCTGCCGGACGTCCCGCAGGCGGGAACAGCGACCAACGACGTGTACACCTTCGCCTTACGAAGCGAGTACATCGACATCAAACGGTGCGTACGGGATCTCGGCCTCTCCGAGGCGGAGGCAGCGGCCGCCATCGACGATCTGGTACGGCTGCGGCTCCTGCACCTGGTGCACGGCTGCACCTACGCCTACGTCGCCGTGAACCCCCTGTCCGCCTCGCTCCAGCTCCTGGCCGTGCAGGACGAGGCGCTGCGCCAGCGGCAGCACGAACTGGAGCGGCTCCGGCAGCAGATGCACAGCCTGCTGCCGCTGTACCGCGAGAACTTCTCCGGTGAGCCCCAACACCCGCACGTACAGCGCGTCGAGGACCCGCGGGCCGCCCGGGGAATCCTCACCACGATCACGGTCGAGGCGAAGCGGGAGATCCTCTTCTCCCTCTCCACCCAGGACCCCTGGGAACAAGCGGCGGACCTGGACCGAGGCGGATGGCTGCGCTGCGCGGGCACCCGTTCCGAACTCCTCAGGGTCCTGTTCCCGGAGGCGGCGAGGTTCGACGTACGGGTGCGCGAGCGGGTCGAGACCCTGATCGGCGACGGCGCCCAGGTGCGCACCGCCGTGTCCGTCCCGGCCTGGCTGCTGATCGTCGACGCCGAGGTCGCCGTGGTCCCCGTCACGGACGGCCCGGGACTCAGCGTGGTACGCGAGCAGTCGGTGGTCGCGGCGCTACGGCGCACCCTGACTGGCGCGTGGGACGAGGCACGGCCCTTCGACGGCAGCTACGACCACGACAGCGCCCGCTCCACCTCCGCCGTCATCGACGAGGCCATCCTGCGCATGCTGCTCAACGGCCTTGAGGACAAGGTGATCGCCCGGCGGCTGGACATCTCCCTGCGCACCTGCCAGCGACGCATCGCCGAGCTCATGGACGCGCTGGGCGCCAGGACGCGCCTCCAGGCCGGCTATGTGCTCGGGCAGCGGGGCCGGGAGGGGGAGCGGGCGGCGGCGTAGCCGGGCGGGGTTTCGGTCGGCCGCGACCCGTGCGGGACGCTCCTCGGCGTGGTGCGCCACCGCGCCGCCGGCCGACCGGACGTGCCGACCGGCGGCGCGCTCAAGGCTGCGGTACCGAGGGGGAGTTGCTCGTCGTGCCGGACGGATCGGCCGCCGGCGTGTCCGCCGAGCTGTGGGCAGGGGAGAACAACGCCATGCCGATGAGCAGCGCGGCAAGGAAGACCAGGACGGCGGCGACCGTGCCCACCGCCCTCGACCGCTTCCGTACGACGGCGCGAACTCCCGTTGGCGGGCGGCGCCTTGTGCGCTGGGACGCAGTGGTGCCGCTCGTGGAGGTCGGGAAGGCGTAGACGGTCGCGGCGCCGGGAGCCGGGGTCGGAGTGGGTGCCGACGGTGCGTCCCAGGAGGCCGCGCGCGGTTGCGGCCTGGGGTGCGGCGCGGCCGCCGGGAGCGGCTCGGGGCGTCCGCGCCAGTTGCCCGCCCCGAACCACTCGGCCGCCTGGTGCGCCGTAGGACGGTCCTCGGGGCTCTTCGCGAGGAGTCCGAGTAAATAGTTCTCGAAGGCCGGCGGGAGGGCGACGCCGAGTTCACGGGGTGGCACCGGGGCCGTGTCGAGGTGGTGGTGGAGGACGGCGATGGGACTGCCGGCCCGGAACGGCGGTTGTCCGGTGAGGAGTTGGTAGAGCACGCAGCCGAGGGAGTAGACGTCGGACGGTGGTCCCGCGGGCTGGCCGAGGGCGCGTTCGGGGGCGATGTACAGGCTGGTTCCGACGATCTGGCCGGTCGCGGTGAGCGCGCCACTCGGGTCGTTCATGAAGTGCGCGATGCCGAAGTCACCGATCTTCAGGGACCCGTCGGCGTCGAGGAGAAGGTTGCCGGGCTTGATGTCCCGGTGCACGATGCCCTGTTCGTGTGCCGCGCCGAGCCCGGCGGCCGACTGCGCGGCGATCCGGGCCACGTCCTCGGCCGGCAGGGGTCCGCCCTGGGCGAGGACGCGGGCGAGACTGTCCCCGTCGACCAGCTCCATCACCAGGAACAGCCGTCCCTCCTGCTCCCCGAAGTCGAGGACGCCGACCACATGCGGGTGGCTGAGCAGGCCCGCGGTCTGGGCCTCCAGGCGGAAGCGGGCGGCGGCGGTGGGCTCGGAGTTCTGCGCGTGCAGGAGCTTGACGGCGACCGGCCTGCCGACCAGTTCGTCGTACGCCTGCCAGACCTCGCCCATCGCACCGCGACCGATGGTGTTGTTCAGCCGGTACCGGCCCGCTATCAGCACCTGTTGCTTCATCCTCACGCAGGGAGACGACTCGACCGCTGCGAGCCATCTCCCCTTGAAACAACGGGTGTTGGTGGGGTGGCGCAGCCGCCTCAGCCTACTGCCGGGCGGACGGCCACCGACCCCGATCCGGAATCGCGACGCGGCGGGAGGACACCGGGACCCCGAGTATCGGCGTGTCGAATATTTGCGTAGTTTCCGCAAAAAACTTGCAGAGGTGCGGGCAGGTGAATTCTTCCTTCGCTGGAATCCAGTGGGGTGGATGGGGTCTCCGTGCGGTCGGGGTGCCGCTCCCCTCAATCACAACTCCCGTCAGGGGTTGGGTGGATGCGGGCGACGGCAGCATCACGCCTTCGAGCCATGCACCAAGAACGCAGTGACGCTCACGTTCCCCATTCCGGGCCGGGCTGTCTGATCCGACCCCGCGCTCCCTGTGGTGCCGTCGGGGCCGTCTGCCCGGCCGCGCCGCCGCCTGTCCGGGCGCCCGGGATCTTGCGGGATGCATTTTTGTTTGTTGCAAAGCTCTGTCTAGATATTGCGTGATCATGTCATGGATATTACGGTCCCCCGTGCATCGTCGCCAACCCCTGTCCCGCCCCCATCCCTGACGGTGCCAGCCGAACAGTTCCGGCATTTCGCCATGTAAGGAGTGGTAGTGCTCCATTCCATCCGAGATCTGAGACGCGCCCTCGTCTGGTCGGTCAGCACCGCGATGCTGGCCGCCGTCGGCGTCCTCGCCCTGCCCGTCGCACCCGCCTCGGCGGCGACCGCGGCCACCGGCGGCAGCGGCGCGAGCCTTCCGTACGTCGAGGTGCAGGCGGAGAACTCCGCCACCAACGGCTCGGCCATCGGCCCGAGTTACGCCCAGGGCCAGCTCGCCGACGAGGCGTCGTACCGCAAGGCGACGACGCTCCAGGGCACCGGCCAGTACGTCACGTTCACCACCCCGGTGGCGACCAACTCGATCAACTTCCGGTACAGCATCCCCGACACCTCGAACGGCTCGGTCTACACCGCCCCGCTCTCGCTGTACATCAACGGCACCAAGCAGCCCGACTTCACCCTGACCAACGCCTACAGCTGGTACTACGGCAGCTACCCCTTCACCAACACGCCGGGCAGCAACCCGCACCACTTCTACGACGAGGCCCACCGCCTGTTCTCCACCACCTATCCGGCGGGTACGACCTTCAAGCTCCAGGTCGACGCGGGGGACAACGCCTCCTCGTACACAATCGACTTCGCCGACTTCGAGCAGGTCGGCGCCGCCCTCACCGCCCCCTCGGGCGCGGTGTCGGTGACCAGCAAGGGCGCCGACGCGACCGGCGTGGCCGACGCGACCAGCGCGTTCAACGCCGCGATCAGCTCGGCCGGCCCCGGCGGCACCGTGTGGATCCCGCCGGGCACCTTCAACATCCCCGGCCACATCAGCGTCAACAACGTCACGATCGCCGGCGCCGGCATGTGGTACTCCACCGTCACCGGCACGGCCCCCGGCTTCTACGGCAACTCCGCGCCCAACGCGAGCACCGACGTACGCCTCCAGAACTTCGCGATCTTCGGCAATGTGCAGGAACGCGACGACAGCGCGCAGGTCAACGGCGTCGGCGGCGCGATGAGCAACTCGACCGTCTCCAACCTGTGGATCGACCACATGAAGGTCGGCGCCTGGATGGACGGCCCGATGGACGGCCTCACGTTCACCGGCATGCGCATCCGTGACACCACCGCCGACGGCATCAACTTCCATGGCGGCGTCACCCATTCGAAGGTGACCAACAGCGACATCCGCAACACCGGCGACGACGGCATCGCCACCTGGGCCGACTCCGCCATCGGAGCCGACGCCAACGACACGATCTCCAACAACACCGTGTCCCTGCAGATCCTCGCCAACGGCATCGCGATCTACGGCGGCCACGACAACACCGTCAGCGGCAACCGAGTGGTCGACACCGGGCTCGCCCAGGGCGGCGGCATCCACGTCGGCCAGCGCTTCACCTCGACGCCGGTCGGCACCACCACCATCTCCGACAACACCATGATCCGCGACGGCAGCCTCGACCCGAACTGGCAGTTCGGCGTAGGGGCGTTGTGGTTCGACGGCAGCCAGGGCGCGATCACCGGCCCCATCAACGTGACCAACGCGCTGATCCAGCAGAGCCCCTACGAAGCGGTCCAGTGGGTCGAGGGCACCATCAGCGGGGTCAACCTCGACAACGTCACCATCGCGGGCACCGGCACCTTCGCCCTCCAGGAACAGACCGGCGGCACCGCGAAGTTCACCAACGTCACGGCCACCGGCGTCGGTTACTCGTCCCCGGTGTACAACTGCTCGGGCGGCAACTTCGTCATCACCGACGGCGGCGGCAACTCCGGCATCAGCGGCACGCCGTACTGCGGCGGCTGGCCCGCCCCGGTCTTCCCGCCCTACCCGTCGGAGGGCGTGACGGCCACCCCGGGCGCCCTCAACTTCGGTTCGGTGGCGACCGGTTCGACCAGTGCGGCGCAGACGGTGACGGTCTCCAACCCGACCAACACCGCAGCGGCCGTCTCGTCGATCTCCGCCAGTGGCGACTACGCCCAGACCAACACCTGCGGCTCGTCCATCGCGGCGAACGGCTCGTGCACCGTCAGTGTGAAGTTCACGCCGACGGCGACGGGCAGCCGCAACGGAGCCCTGACCGTCAACGCGGGCGGGACCACCAGCACCGTCAGCCTCTCCGGAACCGGCACCGCGCCGGGCCCGGTGCTGAACACCGACCCGGCGAGCCTGTCCTTCCCCGCCACGGTGGTCGGCTCCTCGGCCACCGCCCAGACGGTGAAGGTGACCAACTCGGGCACCACGGCGGCGACCGTCTCGGCCGTCGCGGCGACAGGCGACTTCAGCCAGACCAACAACTGCTCCACCCTCGCGGTCGGCGCCTCCTGCACGGTGACCGTCGGCTTCAAACCCACCACGGGCGGAGCACGCGCGGGCAACCTCACCGTCACCAGCAACGCCAACAACAGCCCGACCACCGTCTCCCTGACCGGCAGCGGCATCGACAGCACCACCAACATCGCCGCGGGGCGGCCCGCGTCGGCGAGTTCGGGCAGCAGCCCCTACGTCGCCTCGAACCTCACCGACACCGACGCGTCGACGTACTGGGAGGGCACCCTCGGTTCGTTCCCGCAGTGGGCGCAGGTCGACCTCGGCCAGAACTACGGCGTCGGCAAGGTCGTCCTCAAGCTCCCGCCGGCGGCGGCGTGGTCGGCCCGTACCGAGACCCTGTCGGTGCAGGGTTCCACGGACGGCTCCAGCTTCTCCACGATCAAGGCCTCGGCCGGGTACACCTTCGACCCGAGCGCCAACAACAACACCGTCACCATCACGTTCACCGCCGCCACGGCGCGCTATGTACGGGTCAACATCACCGCCAACTCCGGCTGGAACGCCGCCCAGTTGTCGGACTTCGAGGTGTTCCCCAGCAGCGGCGGCTCCTCATCGGCGACCCTGTCGGCCAACCCGACGTCGCTGACGTATCCCACCCAGGCGCTCAACACCGACAGCGCGGCGAAGACGGTCACGGTCACCAACACCGGGACCGCGGCCGCGACCGTCTCCGGGATCACCGTCACGGGCGACTTCGCGCAGACCAACACCTGCGGGTCGTCGATCGCGGCCAACGCCTCCTGCACGGTCAGCGTCACCTTCAGGCCCACCGCGTCCGGCACCCGCGCCGGTGATCTCAGCATCGCCAGCAACGCGTCGAACGGCACCACCACCGTCGCGTTGACCGGAGTCGGCGCCGGAACGGTGAGCAGAAACCTCGCGGCGGGCGCGGCCACCACCGAGTCGAGCCACGCCGACGTGTACGCCTCGTCCAACGTGACGGACGGCAACCAGGGCACCTACTGGGAGAGCGCCAACAACGCCTTCCCGCAGTGGGTGCAGGTGGACCTCGGTTCCGCACAGAGCGCGAGCCGCGTCGTCCTCCAGCTCCCCGCCACCTGGGGCGCTCGCAACCAGACGCTGTCCCTGTCGGGCAGCACCGACGGCTCCTCCTTCAGCACCCTCAAGTCGTCGGCGACGTACACCTTCGACCCCACCACCAACAACACGGTCACCCTCACCTTCACCGCGAGCACCCAGCGATACCTCAGGGTCAACATCACGGCGAACAACGGCTGGCCGGCCGGTCAGCTCTCCGAGTTCCAGGTCTGGAACACCTGACCAGCGGGTGCCGCCGGGCGTACCCGCGCCCGGCGGCACCGGCCACCGAAAGGAGTCGAGATGGGTGTCACACGCAGAGTCCTCCTGAGGGCCGCGATCGCGGCCACCGCGGTGGGAGCGGCGGGAGCCGCCGAGACCGTGCTCGCCCCCACCGCGTCGGCGGCCGGCGGGCCGGGCGACGTCGTCGGCAAGATCACCGTCGGCTACCAGGGCTGGTTCGCCTGCGTCGGCGACGGCGCGCCCATCAACGGCTGGTGGCACTGGACTCAGGACTGGGGCCGGCCGCCGTCCCCGGCCAACACCGGCATCAAGTGCTGGCCCGACATGCGCGACTACACCCACACCTACCAGACGTCCTACGCGGCCCTCGGCAACGGCCGGCCCGCCACCCTGTTCTCCTCGTACGACCAGCAGACGGTCGACACCCACTTCCTGTGGATGCGGCAGAACAGCATCGACACCGCCGCGCTCCAGCGCTTCAACCCCACCGGCGGCGAGGGCCCCACCCGCGACGCCATGGCGACCAAGGTGCGCTCCGCCGCCGAGTCGTACGACCGGAAGTTCTACATCATGTACGACGTCTCCAACTGGACGACCATGCAGTCCGAGATCAAGACGGACTGGACGAACAAGATGTCCGCGCACACGGCGAGTTCGGCGTACGCGCGGCAGAACGGCAAGCCGGTCGTCTGCATCTGGGGCTTCGGCTTCGCCGACCCCAACCATCCCTTCACCCCCGACGCCTGCCTCGACGTCGTCAACTGGTTCAAGGGACAAGGGTGTTACGTCATCGGCGGCGTCCCGCGCGAGTGGCGCACCGGCACCGGCGGCTCGCGGTCCGGCTTCCTCGGCGTCTACCACGCCTTCGACATGATCTCGCCGTGGATGGTCGGCGCCATCGGCACCGTGGCCGAGGCCGACAACGCGTACACCACCTACACCGTCCCCGACCAGGCCGACTGCAACGCCAACGGCATCGACTACCAGCCCTGTGTGCTGCCCGGCGACGTCTCCGGCAGGCAGCGCGCGCACGGCGACTTCATGTGGCGGCAGTTCTACAACACGGTGCGGGCCGGGGCGCAGGGCATCTACATCTCCATGTTCGACGAGTACAACGAGGGCAACCAGATCGCCAAGACCGCCGAGACCCAGGCCTGGGTGCCCACCGACTCCGGGTTCCTCGCCCTCGACGAGGACGGCACCGCCTGCTCCGCCGACTACTATCTGCGCCTCACCGGCGACGGCGGCCGCATGCTCAAGGGCCAGCTCGCACTGACGCCAACTCGGCCCACCCCGCCGGTCGTTCCCACCGGCGGCGACACCGCTCCACCCACCGCGCCGGGCGCCCTGACCGTCACCGGGCACACCAGCGACTCCGTCTCGCTGCACTGGAACACGTCGACCGACAACGTCGCCGTGACCGGCTACCGCGTCCTCCGGGTGTCCGGCTCCACCAGCACCCAGGTGGGCACCACCGGCTCAACCACCTTCACCGTCACGGGACTCGGCGCGTCCACCGCGTACACCTTCGACGTCGTCGCCTACGACGCGGCGGGCAACGTGTCCCAGCCCTCCAACCAGGTCACCGCCACCACCGACGCCCCCTCCGGCACCACCAACCTGGCCCTGCACCGCCCCACTTCGGAGAGCAGCCACACCCAGACCTACTCCTCCGCCAACGCGACCGACGGCGACACCAACACCTACTGGGAGTCCGCCAACAACGCCTTCCCGCAATGGATCCAGGTCGACCTGGGTGCCACGACCGGCGTCCGACGGATCGTCCTGCACCTCCCCCCGGCCACCGCCTGGGCCACCCGCACCCAGACCGTCTCGGTCCAAGGCAGCCCGGACGGCGGCACGTTCACCCAACTTCTCGCCCCGGCTCGCTGCACCTTCGACCCGGCGACGGGCAACACCGCGACCCTGACCCTCCCCTCCACCGTCAGCACCCGCTACGTACGCCTCACCATCGCCGCGAACACCGGCTGGCCGGCCGGGCAGGTCTCCGAGTTCCAGGTCTACGGCGCCTGATCAACAGGTGCGGGGAACGGCGGAGTCGGGCGGCGAACCGCTCTGTCACCAGGTGCCGAAGACCGCGCCCTGATGCGTCCCCGCGAAGTGTTCGGGCCTGGGCGCGATGCCGGCTATCAGGCAGGCGATCTCCAGCGGCGGCGGAAGGAAGGCGGTCTCGTCCTCGCGGTACACACCCAGGCCGATCTGCTTCATGAACGGGAGCATCGCATCCGGTTCGACGCCTTCGGGAGCGGGTTCGCCGCTGTGCAGCAGGTCGTGGTCGTCGTCCTCGTACACCGCGACCGGTTCGCCGTCCCGGTACCAGGAGAAGAGGAGTTCGCCGTCGAAACCCCTGTGCCAGACAAGGGCCTGGGTCCCCTCCGACATGTCTCGCGCACGCTCCGTGCCCTCGACGCTGCCCGGCTCGATGAGCATGACCCAGTCGTCGACCGGCACGGCCAGCGCGCACTTGACCGGCTCGCCGTCGGGGTCGGAGAACGCGGCGGTGCCGACATCCTCGTAGGTCATCGCGCTGATCGTCCCGGGACCGGCGCCGAGTCGTCGCAACGCCTCGCTTCCGTCGACGCGTTGCACCCAGGTGAGGGTGAACGGCCCGGAAAGCTCCAGCAGTTCGAACCAGTCCGTCGCCAGCCCGCTGTCGCCAGGGCGGGTCGGCTTGGCCGCCTCCAGCGCCTCCCGACGTGCGAACTCCTTCCGGAGCGCGGTGAGTCGGGCCTCCTCCGCGGCCGTCCCGCCGGCATGGATCTCGGTGCCGTCCTCACCCAGCAGCACCACGTCGCCCTCGTCGCGCACGACCACCTCGGCGACCACGACCGACATCGGGTCGAGCCCGTAGCGGCCGGTCCATCGCTGCAACACCGTGGAGTCCGTGCCCGCGCGCAGCACACCGTCCGTACCGAGGGAGAGCGCCGCGCCGGCGTCACCTGCCGTGCCCACCCAGACGGACCGGTCGGTGCCGTGGTCGCCCGGCGTGTGGAGGAGGGTTTTGCCGGCCGGGGTGTGGGTCAGCGTGTAGCGGCCGTCCGGCGACACGATGGAGTCCGCCAGCACCTCGCCCCGCCGCAACCGGTCCCCGCTCGCCGGCCGACAGGCCGCCAGCTCCGCCGTGGTGAGCGGGTCGCGGCTCCACCGCACCCGGCCGTCGGGATCCACCAGGACGAGCCGCCCGTCGTCACGGACCATCGCGGCGGACACCCGGCGGTCGACCCCGCCCGAGGACCACACGGGAATCCCCGGCGGCCCCTGCAACACGAGGAGCCCCTCGGTCAGCAGAGTGAGCGCCCCAGGCGCCGACACCGGTCTGCCGATCTGCCACACGTCACGGTCGGCACGGTTGTCCCGCAGCGCCAGCGTCCCGTCCCGCCGATGCTGCACGGCGTACGCGCCGTTCGGCGAGACGAGGGACTGCACGAAGAGAGACTCCCCGGCCTCCAGCACAGCCCTGCCACGGTTGTCCATCACGACCTCCGGTCGTCGCGCGCATCTGCTCCACGGGGACGGACATCGCCGCCGCCACCGGTCATGCGCGCAGACGATGCCACACGGCACTGACAACCCGTCGGGCGGTCCACAGCCGTGCTGGATCGGCGCAGGCGCGCGCATCGCAGTCATGCCCAACATGCGCTGTCAGGCAGGCGAGTTGAGGCCCCCGCCGCAGGCGGTCAGGGGTGGCCGCCGCAGCCGCAGCCCTTCATGGCCGCCCCCTCCTCGGGCGGCGGGGTCCCCGCGGCGGACTTCTCCACCGCCGCGAGCAGCCGGCGGCGCTCCTCCGGCGCAATCCACCTGCCGTCGACGACCACGCCGTGGATGCTGCGAGTGTTGCGGATGTCCCGCAGCGGGTCGGCGTCCAGGACGAGCAGATCGGCGGCCTGGCCGCGGGCCACGGTGCCGACGTCGGGCAGGCCGAGCGTGCGGGCCGCGTCCCGCGTGGCCGCGCGCAGGACCTCGGCCGGGCTGAGGCCGGCCGTCACGAGCAGCGCCAGTTCGTCGTGCAGGGCGAAGCCGGGGACGAGGTAGCCCGTGCCGGTGTCGGTGCCCGCCGCCAGCCGTACGCCCATGCCGTGCAGCTCGCTCACCAGCCGGAGCCGGTGCGCGAAGATCTCACGGATCCGCCGCTTCTGCTCGGGGGTGCGCCCACCGGTCAGCGCGGCCAGCTGGTCCGGCCAGCTCTCCACCTGCCAGCCGGGCAGGTACTTCCACTCATCGGCGCGGGTCGGGACGTCGTCGGGCAGCTCCAGCGTGCGGTGCACGCTGAGCGTGGGGACGACCGCGGTCCCGTGGGCGGCCAGGTTCCGGAAGAGGGTGTCCGACAGGCCCCGGTCGTAGCCCCGCACCGCCCGCCATTCGAGGGGATGCACCTGCTGGAACCAACTGTGGTACCGGGACAGGCTGCTGGGGTCGCTCGGGTCGATCCGTACGGCGTCCAGGAGGCGCCGGATCTCCTTCTCGTGCCGTGAGGTCGCCAGGAGCAGCGCGTGCAGGTGCTCGATGGTGCGGTGTCCGGTGGCGCTCGCCTCCGCGATCCGTACGGTGTCGGGGCAGTGCCCGAGGTGGGGGAGGCCCTGGCGCCGGGCCTCGTCCGCGATGGCGAAGTAGGACTCGCGGGACAGCCGGGAGTACACCTTGACGAAGTCCGCGCCCTCGCGCTTGACCCGTCGTACCGCGCGCCGGGCCTCGGCCGCGTCCGCCACCTCGATGGTCGGGCCCACGTCCGCCGCCCACAGCGAGGGCGTGCCGTCGACGATGGGGCTGCCGATCACCCAGCGGGGGCCGAGGAGTTCACCGCCGCGGATCTTCCGCCGCCAGTCGTGGTGGACCGGCTCGCCCCGCATCTCCCGGACCGTGGTGACGCCGGTGAGGGCGTACAGCGCCGGGACCACCGTCTCCGGGCCGTCGCTGTGGGTGTGCGCCTCGATCAGTCCCGGCATCAGGTACTTGCCGGTCAGGTCGACCGTGCGGGTGCCGGGGCGCAGCCGGATGCGCGCGCTCGGGGCGAGGGCGGTGATGCGGCCTCCCTCGACGACGACCGTCATGTCCGGGGCCGGGGGCGCTCCCGAACCGTCGATCACGGTGACGTGGGTGAACGCCAACGGGCCCTTGCCGGCGCCCACTTCGGCCCTCGTCCCGGCCGCGCGTGCCGTGCCGGCGGACGCCGTGCTCACCAGCGCCGTACCCGTGACGGCGGCGGCCCCGGCCAGGAACCCTCGTCGGGCCACCCCGCGATGTGCCCCAACTGTCGCTTCGGACATGCCGTTTCCCCTCCGGTTCGCGATTCCGTCGGCCGTGTCCGCCGACACCCACGACTCTGGCGGACGGACAGCGACAGGGCAGTGCGGCCAAACCGTGTGTATGGGGGTGTTGTTGGGACCACCCCGGGCTGAGGTCGAGTCGGTCGTCGGTGCCGCTGGACCAGGCCAACACGTCGGACGGGGCTTGCTCATACGCCCGGCGCTCGCCACAAACAAAGCCGCCATTCTGCTAACGTCTTTCGTAAGCAAAACCGCCATTCTCTTTATGGGAGGTGTGATGCCTCGGCTCACCGACGCGCGCAAGGAGCTCCGGCGTTCTCAGATCGCCGACGCCGCCGTTCGCTGCTTCAGCCGCAACGGGCTGGAGCGGACCTCGATCGCCGACATCACCGCCGAGTCCGGTCTCTCGGCCGGTTCGATCTACGCGCACTACCGCAACAAGGCCGACCTGGTCCGGGTCGCCGCGCGCGAGGTGCTCGCCCAGCGTGCCGACGTCATCGGCGAGTACGCCGCGGCCGACGCTCCGCCCGACCCCGACGAACTGCTCGCCCGCCTGATCGCCGCGATCGACCCTGCGGAGGCTCGGGTCGGCGTGCAGACCTGGAGTGAGGCGACCACCAACCCGGCCATCCGCGACATCGTCGTCGACATGACGGACCGGATGCGCGCGATGCTGCACGACTGCGTCACCGCCTGGCTCGTCAAGGTCGGGCACCATGAGCCGGCCGAAGCCCGGGAGCGCGCCACTCCGATCGCCCACCGGGTCATGGCGCTCTACCAGGCCGAACTGCTGTACACCGCCTTGCGAACACCGACAGAGGAGACACCGTCGTGATCAACACGACCGCTTCGTTGGCCGGCCGCACCGTCTTCCGGATCGGCTACGGCGCCCTTCAGCTCGAACGACTGCACGACCGCCGCGGTGACGCCGTAGCGCTGTTGCGCCGCGCGGTCGAGCTGGGCGTCGATCACGTGGACACCGCCGAGTTCTACGGTTTCGGTTTCGCCAACGACGTGATCCGCGAGGTACTTCGCCCCGAGGACGACGTCCTGGTCGTCACGAAGGTGGGGGCCGACCCCAACCCCGGCGGGCGCGTGCCGTTGCGTCTGGCGCAGCGTCCCGAGCAGCTGCGCGCCAGTGTCGAGGACAATCTGCGCAGCCTCGGCGTCGACCGGCTCGGGGTCGTCAACCTCCGCCGTCTGGACACCGGCCCCGGGCTGCGTCCCGAGGGGGACCAGGTCGTCGACCTCGACGACCAGCTGGCGGTGATGACCGCGTTGCGCGACGAGGGCAAGATCGGCGCGATCGGCCTGAGCAGTGTCACCCTCGACGGCGTGCGCCGTGCCTTGTCGGCGGGCATCGTCTGCGTGCAGAACGCCTACAGTCTCGTCTCCCGCGACGACGAGGACATCCTGCGGCTGTGCACGGCCGAGGGCATCGCCTGGGTGCCGTTCTTCCCGCTGGGCGGTGCCTTCCCCGGCCTGCCCAAAGCCACCGAGGAGCCGGCGGTGCACGCGGTGGCCGAGTCCTTGGGCGTCACTCCCTCCCAGGTCGGCCTCGCCTGGCTGCTGCACCACGCCCCCAACGTGCTCCTCATCCCCGGCACCGCCGACGCCGCCCACCTGGAGGCCAACATCGCGGTCGGCGGGATCGCACTCGACGCCGCGCACCTCGCCACCCTCGATGGCATCGAGTCCCGTTCCCACGACGTCCCCATCGGCTGACCTGAACCGACGCGGCCCGGATCGCGACCGCACTACCCGCCGGACACCCTGACGAACCGCCAGGCCACGCCGGGAACCCCGCTCCACCAGGCTCCAAGGACGGATCATGAAGGCCATCATCTACCGTGACAACGGTGCCCCCGACGTCCTGCGGTTCGTCGACCGAGACCTGCCGGTGCCCGGACCCGGCGAGGTGCGCGTCCGGGTCGCCGTGTCCGGGGTCAACCCGACCGACTGGCAGGCACGTTCCGGTGCCGGGCACCCCAAGCACTTCCCCGAGGTCACCCCGCACCTCGACGGCGCCGGCACGGTCGACGCCGTAGGTGAGGGTGTCGACGAGGGCCGGGTCGGTCAGCGGGTGTGGCTGTTCATGGCCGCCGCGGGGCGGCCCACCGGCACCGCCGCCGAGTTCACCGTCGTGCCCGCCGAGCTGGCTGTGCCGCTGCCCGACGGGGTCGGCTTCGACGTCGGCGCCGCGCTCGGAGTACCGGCGTTGACCGCGCACCGCGCGCTCACCGTCGCCGAGGACGGCCCGCGTCGGCTGCGGCCCGGGGCACTCGACGGGAAGGTCGTCCTGGCCGCGGGCGGGGCCGGAGCGGTCGGGCACGCGGTGATCCAGCTCGCCCGATGGGCCGGCGCCACCGTGATCAGTACGGTCAGCAGCCCGGAGAAAGCACGGCTGGCCACCGCCGCCGGAGCCCACCACGTGATCAACTACCGCGAAGGCGACCCGGCCGCCGAGATCCGGAAGATCGCCCCGGACGGCGTCGACATCGTCACCGAGGTGGACCTGGGCACGAACCTCGCACTGGACCTGGCAGTGCTGCGAACCCGGGGGACGATCTCGACCTACGCCAACGACGGTGGCAGGCCGGTCGAGCTGAACGTGCCGCACACCATGGTGCTGAACACACGCTTCCAGTTCCTGGTGCTCTACACGGCCGGTCCCGAGGCACGCAGCGCGGCCGTCCAGGACGTCACCGCCGCAGTACGCGACGGCGCGCTGCCGGTCGGCGAGGATCACGGCCTGCCGCTGATCCGCTTCCCCCTCGACCGCACCGCCGACGCGCACCGAGCGGTCGAGAACCACGCGGTCGGCAAGGTCCTGGTGGACGTGACCTCCTGACGCCCAGGTGGCCAAGGGCTCTCACGCCACCCCGTCCTGCCCCCGCCCCGGTCATCGAAGAATCCCGGGCGCGGACATGCCGGCCCAAGCGGGCGCTACGCCGAGGCGGGCGCCTGCGGGGAGCGCAGGACGAGGAGGGTGATCTCGCTGGGGGCGAAGACGCGGAACGGCGGGCCCCAGAAACCGGTGCCGCGGCTGGTGTAGAGGAGAGTGCGGGTGCCGTGGTGACTGAGGCCGGCCAGAGCGGGCTGGTCGAGGCGGACCAGGTGGTGGAAGGGCCAGATCTGGCCGCCGTGGGTGTGGCCGGAGAGCTGGAGGTCGATGCCGGCGGCCGCCGCACGGTCGACGAACTTGGGCTGGTGGGCCAGGAGCAGGACGGGCAGGTCGGGGTCGGCGCCGTTCAGGGCTCCGTCGAGGTGGGCGCGGTGGCCCGCCAGGCCGGAGGACTCGGCGGTGACGTCGTCCACACCGGCGACGACGAGGGTGTCGCCGCCGCGTTCGAGCAGTAGATGGCGGTTGCGCAGCGGCTCCCAGCCCAGCTCGCCCATCAGGTCGACCCAGCCCTGGGCCTCGCTGTAGTACTCGTGGTTGCCGGTGACGTACACGCGGGCCCGGGTGGCCTGGACGGTGCCGAGCGGGGCGGCCTGGGCACGGCGGCGCTCGGCCGTGCCGTCCGCGATGTCGCCGGTGTGGCAGACGACGTCGGCGTCCAGGGTGTTCACCGTCTCGCACACCCGCGCCGACCAGCGGGCCCGGTCGAGCGGGCCGTAGTGGGTGTCGGTGATGAGGGCGACACGCAGACCGTCCAACCCGGCACCCAGGCGCGGGAGCTGGACGTCGAGTCGGCGCACGCGCGGCACGCGGCGGGCCTCGGCGTAGCCCCAGACGAGCAGTACGGCGGTCACGCCGAGGACGGCCCACGTGACGATGCGGGCGCAGTCCTGGCCGGTGCCGACACCGGCCAGGACCAGGGCGAGCCGCAGCACGACGCCGAGCAGAACGGACCAGGTGAACAGCACCCAACTCGACCCCAGCAGGGTGTCACCGAGGATCGCCGCCCGGTCCTGCTGGCGCCTGCCGTGGCCGCGCCCCATGGCGAGCGGCATGACGACGAGGCCGAGGACGAACAGCGCGGTTCCGACCGGCGCGACGGGCAGCGGCCAGTGCTGGCCGCCGTACAGGAGCACCCAGCAGGGGACGGCCCACAACAGGACGGGGGCGACCAGGGGGAGGTAGCGCATCAGGCGATGCAGTGGGCTCTGCCGCGCGGCTCGCGCCTCGCTGTCCGCGGGTCGGGTGTTGCTCGTGTCGGTCACGCTTCCCCTTTCCGGCCGGGCTGCCGTCCCGGGCACTTTACCGGTCGTTCCCGGGCGGTCGGACGGGCGTTCGCCATGGCTGCCGGACGGACCGACACGGGTGTGGCCTCGTGGGGCGAGGGAGCCTCCTCGGGGCTCACGGTGAGGCCCGACGAGGTGTGGACGGTCATACGAACGCGGGCGATCCGGGAACTGTGGATGTCGTCACAAATCGGTCCGTTACGGCCTTTTCGTGGCACCGGTCACGTCACGGAACGCCCACCTCGTCTACGTTCGCAGGTCTGTGCCCGCCCCCGAGACCACAGAGGCCCCATGCCGTACCGCCCGAATCTCCGACCGACCAAACGGACCGCGAGCACGCCCGGCCGAGGCGGCACGCGTGCCGGGCTGTGCGCGGTGCTGCTCACCGGCGTCGTGACCGCGGTCTCCGCGGTGGGTGGGGCCGGCCAGGCCGCGGCGGCCGACACCCGCACCACACCCGCCACCGTGCGGAGCGAGGCGCGCGTGACGACCGCGGTACTGGACCTCGACCACCCCGCGGCGAAGCCGCAGGTGCGCGGCAAGGACCTCCCCTACGACACGGCCAGCATCGTCAAGGTCGACATTCTCTCCGCGCTGCTCCTCCAGGCGCAGGACGCCGGACGTACCCTCACCCAGCAGGAGCGCACCCTCGCCGAGGCGATGATCGAGCACAGCGACAACGACGCGGCGAACGCGCTCTGGCGGGAGATCGGCCTGGCGCCCGGTCTCAAGGCGGCGAACAAGCGCCTCGGGCTGTCCTCGACCGTCGGCGGGACCGGCGGACTGTGGGGTCTCACCCGCACCACCGCGATCGACCAGATCGGCTTGCTGCGCGCGGTGTTCGCCACCGACGGGACCGCCTCCGCGACCAAGTCCGCGCTGACCACGACGTCCCGGACCTACATCCGTACGCTGATGACCCGCATCGCCACCGACCAGTCCTGGGGCGTCTCCGCGGCCGCCGACTCCGGCTGGGCCCTCAAGAACGGCTGGCTGCAACGCGCCACCACCGGGCTCTGGGACATCAACAGCGTCGGACAGGTCACCTCGGGGACACATCACTACCTCGTCGCGGTCCTCTCCGACGGCAACACGTCCATGGCGGGCGGCATCAAGGCGGTCGAGAGCGCGGCGCGCACGGCGGTCACCTCGGCGCGCGCGGCCGGCTGACGGCATCACCGAGGCCGGCCGCGCCCGTTTCTCCCTCGACCCCCGGGTGAGACGCCGTCCCGGATCGGCCCGGACCGACGCCCAACGGGACCGGTCACCAGGGTGACCGGTCCCGTTGGGCGGAGCGATGTGCGGTGGTCGTTCAGGCGGCCGTCGGCTGGGCCGGGAGGACGTGGTCGCCGACCTTGTCCGTGCTGAGGCACAGGGAGCAGACCTGCGCGTCGTGGGTCTCGCAGGCGGCCAGGTCCGGCCGCTCGTACGGCTGGTGGCAGACATGGCAGTCGTACGTCGTGGCGCTCGGGTTGCCCTCCGGGTCGAGCAGGGGCTCGTCGATGCCGTCGTCGGTGCGCCGCAGGTAGTACCTGCCCTTGGTGGTGATCGCCATCAGCGGGGTGAGGACGAAGGCGATGACGGCCGCGGCGACGGGGGAGTACGGCTGGAGGGTGTCGCCGAGGGCGTGGAAGTACATGGCGATCGAGAGGCCCGACGCGGCCACGAACGCGACCACGCCGACCGGGTTGACGGCGTACAGCATGCCGCGGCGGAACTCCGGCTGGAGGGGGGAGAGCTTCAGCAGGTACTTGTTGACGCCGATGTCGGTGGCGACGGTGACGATCCAGGCGATGGCGCAGTTCGAGTAGAAGCCCAGGATGTTGTTGAGGAAGCTGAACATGTCGGCTTCCATCAGGGCGAGCGCGAAGCCCAGGTTGACCAGGACGAAGACCATGCGTCCGGGGTAGTGCCTGGTGACCCGGGTGAAGGAGTTCGTCCAGGCGAGCGAGCCGGAGTACGCGTTGGTCACGTTGATCTTGATCTGGCTGATCACGACGAGGGCGACGGCCAGCGGGATGACCAGCCAGGACGGCATCATCGCGTCGAAGGCACCCTTGAACTGCTGGATCGGCTCGGGCGCGACGTCCGGGCCGACCTTGGCCAGGATGTACGCGGCGAGGAAGACACCGATGGTCTGCTTGAGCGCGCCGAGCACCACCCAGCCGGGACCGGCCATGACCACGGCGGTCCACCAACTGCGCTTGTTCGCCTCCGTCTTGGGCGGCATGAAGCGCAAGTAGTCGATCTGCTCACCGATCTGCGCGATGAGGGACAGACACACGCCCGCGCCCAGCAGCACGGAGGCGGTGTTGACGCCGCCGTCGCCGTCGGTGCCCGCGTAGCTCAGGAAGCGGTCGACGGTGCCGGGGTCGGTGGAGATCAAGTAGGCCAGCGGCGCGATCATCAGCAGCAGCCAGACCGGGGTGGTCCACACTTGGAGCTTGCTGAGCGCCTTCATGCCGTAGATCACCAGCGGGATCACCATCAGCGTGGAGATCAAGTAGCCCAGCCAGAGCGGGAGTCCGAGGCCCAGCTTGAGGCCCTGGGCCATGATCGAGCCCTCTAGGGCGAAGAAGATGAAGGTGAAGCTGGCGAAGATGACGCTGGTGAGGACCGAGCCGTAGTAGCCGAAGCCGGAGCCGCGGGTGATCAGGTCCAGGTCGATGTTGTAGCGGGCGCCGTAGTAGGCGAGGGGAAAGCCGGTGACGAAGATGACGACGGCGGCCACGGCGATCGCCACGAGCGCGTTGCCGGTGCCGTGCGCCAGGCCGATGCCGGCGCCGATGGAGAAGTCGGCCATGTAGGCGATGCCACCGAGGGCGGTGGTGGCCACGACCATCGGGGTCCAGCGGCGGTAACTCCGGGGCGCGAAGCGGAGGGTGTAGTCCTCCAGCGTCTCCCTGGTCGCCTGGCTGGTCGCCTCGCTCGTCGGGGAGCCCGGCTCGGCGGCTGTCTGTGGGGACTCGGTCGTACTCATCGGCGGCCCTTCGGGGATGCGGGTGAGGGGGAGCGGGTGGCGCGGATGCCGGGCGTGGGGATGGGTCCGGCGTTCGGAGGTCGCATGCTCTGCTCAGACGTCGCACGCTAGAAATCGCATGTTTCCCGGAACTCTTTCGGCCTGTGAACGGCCCGTTAAATACTTCCTGTGGGAAGGAAATCGACCAACGGCGAAGGTGCGGAGGCTCGTTCACCGCATACTGGGAGGGTCGGGGACGCTGATAGTCAGCCCTTTCCCTGGAAAGTACTGTTCGGTGTAGGTACTGTCGCCGCTGTGAGGTGCGTGTGGAGGAGAGGATGACCGTGGCTCCGGAGTTGCCCCGCGATCTCCCGCAACTGCTGAGCAGTGTGGAGCGGTTGATGACCCGTCGGCTCGCCGCGGAATTGGAGGCCGAGGGCTGTTCCGTCGAGGAGTGGCGGGTGCTGTCGCTGCTCTCGGACGGGCGCGGGCACACGATGTCCGATGTCGCCGAGTACGCCCTGATGCCCGCGCCGAGCCTCACCAAGCTGGTCGACCGGCTGGTCTCGGGCGCCCTGGCCTACCGTCGCAAGGACCCCGGGGACGGACGGCGGATCCTGGTCTATCTCTCCTCCCGGGGCCGCAGCCGGCACCGCGCCCTCGCCGTGCCGGTGGAGCGGGCCGAGGCGCAGATGTGGGACGGGCTGACCGGCGCGCGTGACCTGGCGGACGGACTGGTCCGGCTCAAGGCGCAGTTGGCGCGGGTGCCGGAGCCCGTCAGAGCTGAGGGTTGACGTCTACGTCCAGTTCGTCGGCCTGGTGAGGTAGTGCCGTTGTCCGAGAGGGTGGCCGCGTAACCGCAGCGCGCCGGGCCCACCTTGGTGGACGATCGTGTCGTCCGGCTCCGGAGTGGTGGACGCGGGCACCGGCTGGTGGTGGGCCGCGAGGGCTTCGAGATCCACCCACCGCCACCAGCCCCTCTCCCCGCCGGGGACCCGGCCTGCGACCCCTGCGCAGTGGGACTCTGCCCGGACACCAGGTCCGCGCCCTCGCTCGCCCGGCAGTTGCCCTTCCGTGGCGCGGCCGGCGCCCGGCTGCCCGGGTCCTCAGCTTCACCTCTTGCCGCCCCTTCGCGCGATGGACACCGGGCGGGGACCCACCCCCCTCACCTTTGCTGAATCTATCGACATTCGATAGATTCCCATCGCGAAACGATGGAAGGACGGGTCATGGGAAAGCTGACAGTGGGTGCGCTGCGTGCCGTGCTCGTGGTGGTGCTCGTCGGCACCGTGCTCGTGCAGGTGCTGATGCTGTGGACGTTGGTCAGCGGGAACGACCCGGAGGACGGGTCCCGGCCGCTGACCGCGTTCCGGGTGATCACGATCCTGGGTCTGATGTCAGTACAGGTCGCCGTCGTCTGCGTAGGGCGGCTGGTGGCGATGGTCCGTCGCGGGACGGTGTTCTCCCCGGACGCCTTCCGCTACGTCGACGGTGTCATCGGCGCGACCGTGGCCATCGCCCTCCTGTGGTTCGCGGTCACGGCCGTCAACGCGCCGGGCCAGCGCGACGATCCCGGCGTCACCCTCATCATGGGCGGGATCGGCCTGGCCATCCTGGGGGTCGCGCTCATCGTGCTCGTCCTGCGGATGCTGCTCGTCCAAGCCGTAGCCCGTGATGTTCAAGCGGCGCGGATGCAGGCCGAGTTGGACGAGGTCATCTGATGCCGATCGCCGTCGACATCGACGTGATGCTCGCCAGGCGGAAGATGTCCGTGGGCGAACTCGCGGACCGCGTGGGGATCACGCCCGCCAATCTCGCGGTCCTCAAGAACGGCCGCGCCAAGGCGGTGCGCTTCGCGACGCTCGCCGCGCTCTGCGAGGTGCTCGAGTGCCAGCCGGGCGACCTGCTCCGCTGGGAGGCGGAGGACACAGCGGACGCTGACGTGGCCGATGACGTGGCCGAGGGCGGGCAACTCCGCCCCACTCGCTGACAAGGGCGGAGCGCCCGCAACAGGTCAGGCGTCCCCGGGCTCCGGCCGGAACGATGGTGGGGGCGTGCCCTCCGGCAGCCGGGCTCAGAGCGGCTCACGCTGCTACGGACTGACAAGAGCACACGGGCGGCCACGCCGACCTGGGTGGTCTCCGGCTTCCGCCTGCCGAGCCGGTCCGCGCGCCCGTCGGCGAGAGGGCGGCCGGAGTATCCAGGCGAGGGACGCCGGGGCCGCGGGTATCCCGTGCGCCCGGCGCCAAACCCGCGCGCCGCGACATCCAAGCAGCCACCCCGGAAGCCGATTGGATCAGTGAATGAGGGGCACTCCGCCCTATACGGACAGAGCGCCGGGAACAGTACGGTCCCCGCCGGACGGCGGCTGGACGCTCCCGGTAGCCCGATCCGCGGCAGCACCCGTTCAGCAGAGGAAGGACGATCCGTTGTCCGACACACCCCCTTCGCAGCCTCGGCAGCCCGAACCGGACTTCCCGCAGCAGGACCAACAGCACCCCGGCTTCACCGGCCCCATGGACCCGCCGCCGGACCACGGTGAGGACTCCTACCGCGGCTCGGCACGCCTCCAGGACCTCACGGCGGTCATCACGGGCGGTGACTCCGGCATCGGCCGCGCGGTCGCGCTGGCCTTCGCCCGCGAAGGCGCCGACGTGCTGTTCAGCTACCTCCCCGAGGAGGAGAAGGAGGCGGCGGAGACCACCCGCCTCGTCGAGGAGGCGGGCCGCACGGCGATCGCCGTCGCCTGCGACATCCGGGACGAGGAGCAGTGCCGGGGCCTGATCGACCGCGCGGTGCGGGAATGGGACCACATCGACATCCTCGTCAACAACGCCGCCTATCAGATGTCGCAGCCCGACGGCATCGGCGCCATCACCACCGAGCAGTTCGACCGCGTCCTGCGGACCAACCTGTACGGCATGTTCTGGCTGTCGAAGATGGCGCTGCCGCACATACCGCGAGGTGGCTCCATCATCAACACCACCTCGGTCCAGGCGTACAAGCCCAGCCCGCACCTGCTCGACTACGCCATGACCAAGGGCGCCATCGTGACCTTCACCCAGGGCCTGGCCCAGATGGTCGCCGAGGACGGTGTCCGCGTGAACGCCGTGGCACCCGGGCCGGTCTGGACCCCGCTGATCCCCGCGACCCTCCCCGACCCCTCGGAGTTCGGCAAGCAGTCCCCCCTGGGCCGCCCGGCCCAGCCCGCGGAAATGGCACCCGCCTATGTCTTCCTCGCTTCCCCCGAAGCGAGCTACATCACCGCGGAGATCGTCAACGCCACCGGTGGCACACCGCTCCCGTAACGCGCGCCACGGCACCCCGGCCGGCGGGCGCGCCGGCTCCCGGTCGTGGTGCCCACCGGGACACACGGCCGTGAACCCCACGGGCCGGAGAAGCGAAGGAGGCTGACAGCATGCGTGCACTGACCTGGCAGGGCCGCCGGAACGTCCGGGTGGAGACGGTCCCCGATCCGACGATCAAAGACCCCGACGACGTGATCGTACGCGTCACGTCCACCGGCATCTGTGGCTCCGATCTGCACCTCTACGAAGTCCTCGGGCCGTTCCTGGAGCCCGGCGACATCCTCGGCCACGAGACCATGGGCATCGTGGAGGAGGTCGGCCCCGAGGTCCGCGAGCTGGCCCCGGGCGACCGAGTCGTCATCCCGTTCAACGTCTCCTGCGGCACCTGCTTCATGTGCTCCCAGGGTCTGCACTCCCAGTGCGAGACCACCCAGGTGCACGCCTACGGCACCGGCGCCTCGCTCTTCGGCTACACCAAGCTGTACGGGCAGGTGCCGGGCGGACAGGCCGAGTACCTGCGGGTGCCGTTCGGCAACACGCTGCCCATCAAGGTGCCCGACGGACCGGCCGACGACCGGTACGTCTACCTCTCCGACGTGCTGCCCACTGCCTGGCAGGCCGTCGAGTACGCGGCCGTGCCGCCCGGCGGATCGGTCACCGTCCTCGGCCTCGGCCCGATCGGCGACATGGCCACCCGCATCGCCCAGCACCGGGGCGCGGGACTGGTCATCGGCGTCGACCTCGTCAACGAACGCCTCGACCGCGCCAGCGCACACGGCGTGACCTGCCTGGACCTGCGCCGGCACGAGAAGGACCTCGGGGACGCGATCCGCGCGCTGACCGACGGCCGGGGCACCGACGCGGTCATCGACGCGGTCGGCATGGAAGCACACGGCAACCCGGTCACCAAGGCCGCCCAGTGGGCGACCGCACTGCTGCCCGACGCGCTGGCCCAGCCCTTCATGGAAAAGGCCGGCCTGGACCGCCTCGGCGCGCTCTACGCTGCCATCGACATCGTGCGGCGCGGCGGAACCGTCTCGCTCTCCGGGGTGTACGGCGGAGCCCTGGACCCGATGCCGCTGCTGCGCATGTTCGACAAGCAGCTCCAGTTCCGGATGGGCCAGGCCAACGTGTGGCGCTGGGTGCCGGACATCCTGCCGCTCCTCACGGACGACGATCCCCTCGGTGTCGACGGCTTCGCCACCCACCATCTGCCGCTGGAGGACGCGGCGCAGGCGTACGCCACCTTCCAGGCGAAGAAGGACGGCATGATCAAGACCCTGCTCCGCCCCTGAACAACCGCCATTCCCTCATACGACACGTGGACCACCCGGCCCCCTGGCGCGCGCTCTGCCATCGTCAAGGCGATTCGCCGCGCAAGAGCGCCGCGGCCAGGGGTGTCTGGCGGTAGAGCACTTCGCGCCCGCGCCGGCTGGCGGAGACGAGACCGGCGTCACGCAGGACGGAGAGGTGCTGCGAGACAGTCGCCGGGGCGAGTCCGAGCCGTTGCGCGAGGCCGCTGGTCGTGCCGGGGAGGAAGGTCTCGGCCAGCACGGATGCTCGCCCGGCACCGAGAAGGCGGGAGATGGCGGACGACTGTGCGGGCCGCTCCCAGAGCCTCGCGGCGCCCCGCATCGGGTACACGAGCGCCGGGGGAGAGGCGGACGTGCCGTCCGTGGGCCCGATCCCCAGGTTCGGCCACCCGAAGGCGGTCGGGACGAGAACGAGGCCGCGACCGCGCAGGTCGACGACTCCGTGCCGCAGGCCCGTGAGGTGCAGCTCGTCGTTCTGCCAGGTCGCCCGCTGGTGCAGATCCGCGAACAGTCCCTCCAGCCCACCGTCGGCCAGATGCCGGGATCGGGTGGTGATGTCCGCGTCGAGCAGCCCGCGGATCCGGTCCCAGAGCGGCGCGACCAGCGCGTGCCAGGCCAGCCGCTGCTGCGCGACCAGTGTGTCCCGCGCGAAGAGCGGGTCGCCGATGAGGGTTCGGTAGAGGCCGTCGGGCACGGTGCGGGGATCCAGACGACGAGCCTGCTCGGCGAGCTCCGCGGCGACGATGCCGGGGTCGGTGCTCTGCACCTGGGCGAGGTCGTCCTCGATGGTGGTGAGCGGGCCGGTCGGGCTCGGCCAGAGGAAGTCAGGGCCGTGTCCCCCGCTCGGCATCGCAACGCTCAGCAGTCCGAAGTCCACCTCCGCGACGACGTCCCTGACCGCCTGGAGCCACGTCCGATACCAGCCGTGGCGCGCCGGATTCTTGAGCACCAGAAACGCCGACATCGTCTCCTGCAACGGCGAGGCCGCGAACCGGCACCGGGACGCGTCCCCGCGTCCGAATCTCAACACCAGCGTCATAACACGCAGAACCTACGCCCGGATTCGGCCTGCGCCGAATCCCAGCGGCCGTGACCTGCCGACCGCACGCTCATGCCCATGGCCGAAGCGACACCCCTGTCATCACCCGCGAGTTCCGCTTCCCGGACCCGCCTCCTGCGCGGCAACCCCGCGTTCCGGTCCCTGTGCGCATCCCGGGCGGTCTCCTTCGTCGGAGACGGGATCACCACGACCGCCCTCGTACTGCTGGTCGCTCCACGAGACGGTCCCACGGGCGTGGGTCTCCTGCTCTTGGCGAACGCGTTGCCCAGACTCGGCGGACCGCTGGCCGGAGTCCTTTGCGACCGGGGCCAGACGCGACGGCTGATGATGCGGTGTGAACTGGCTTCAGCCCTGGTCATCGGAGTGCTGGCGGTCGCCCTGCCGCCGCTGCCGGCGCTGATCGCCCTCGTCGCCGTCGTCGGCACCCTGGCCACCATTCGCAACCCGGCCGGCCGCAGCCTGGTCCCGGTCCTGGTGGACCCGGCCGACCGGGCACCGGCCAACGCCCTGTTCGGGCTGGCCCGCGCCCTCACTCTGACCGTCGGCCCGGGGCTGGGCGGGCTCCTGGGAGCCGCCCCCGGCGGCGCCCGCACCGCGTTGGCCGTCGACGCGGCCACCTTCGTCGTGTCGGCGCTGCTGCTCGCCGGGCTCCCCGCCATCGCACCCGCACGCGACCCGGCGGCGGTGACCGGAGTGTGGGCGGAAGCGACCGACGGGCTGCGCCATGTCGCGAAAAACCGGCAGCTCCGGGTCCTGGTTCTCAGCCTTTTCCTGCTCGTCGCCTTCGCCGCGGTGGACAACGTGGCACTGGTGTTCCTCACCGGCGACGAGCTCCACGCCGGCTCGACCGCGTACGGCCTGGCCGCCAGTGCGTTCGGGGTCGGAATGCTGCTGGCCTCACTCGCCTGCACCCGACTGGCGCGCGGCCGCTCACCGGTTGCCCTGCTGATCGTCGCAGTCGTGGCCACGGGCGCGGGCACCGTCGTCAACGGCCTGGCACCGGTTCTCGCGGTCGTCATCGCGGCACAGCTGATCGCAGGCGCGGGCAACGCCGTGGAGAACATCGGCTACGACACCGTCGTCCAGGATCTCGTGCCGCGCCCGTACCTGGGCCGGGTGTTCGGCACCATCGGCACCGCCGCCCAGCTGGGGTCCGCCTTCGCCTACACGTTCGGCAGCTTCCTGGTCGGCCTGGCAGGCGCCCGCGTGACCTTTGTCCTGGCCGGGGCCGGGACGTTCGCCGTCCTGCTCCTCCTCGTGCCCGCGCTCGGCAGCCACGTGCGCGGGGATGCGGCTGCCTGAGGTCGGCCCGCCTTCGGATGGTGGGACGTTTCGAAGGTCTTCGAAAGGCTGGTGGTGATCTCCGGCCGAGTTCTACGTTGATGCTCTTCGTCCATCGCGGTGACGGACTTATCGTCGGCTCAGGCGTTTCGATGCAGGGGCGCCCAGAAGCCGGGGTCCGGTTACCGGCAGACGAAGATCTGGCCCGATTCCGGCAGCACGGTGCCGTGCGCCGCAAAAGAAGCACAGGAATTGCGGCCAGAAAACCGAATAAAGTCTGGTTCGGGTTTTCCGACTCTAGTTAGGGGAACACTCAATGGCCAACGCAAACGTTCTGGGAACCGAGCGCACCGACCGTGTAGCGGCAGCGAAGAGGGCGATGCTCGCCCAGGAGTCGCCGGTCACCGCGGTGCCGCTCGTGGACATCCTCTCGGGCCGCGACACAGACGCGGTCGCGTTCACTTCCGCCTGGGAGACCGAGGAGTGATTCCGTCCCATCTGTGACGATGATGCCCGCGAGGTCACGCCCTTGCGGGCATCATCGGCGGGATGCATTCCACATGCAACTGCGCGATGTCCTTATCTGGGGGTCTTCTGTCATGAGTACCATGGAATCCGGATCCGCAGTCGATGTGTCCGAACGCGTGGAGGAGCCTGACCGGCAGGTCTGGCAGGGCGTTTCATCGCTTCTCGATCAATATCTGCACCTCGGCTCCGACGACCGCGTGATCCTGCTTTACGCACGCAGTGCGCGCGAGCCGGCCGCCTGGGTCACCGGCGAACTGGGAATCAGGGGTGTTCCGGTAGCCCTCCTCGATCTAGATTCCCTTTCCCAGAAAACGGTCACGCCTTTTTCGGAGAAGGTGACGGCGGCGTCCGCCGACCTCGGTGCGCGCGGCTCCCGCCTCGTGGTTCTCTGCCTCGAGTACGACATCGTCATGCCCTCCGTATGGATTCGTCAGGCACTGGCGCCGCTCACCGGCACGAAGATCGAGATCTTCAGGGTGGTCATGGCGGGTGCGGACTTCTTCCGGCAGGGGGTGACGACGTCACCTGCCACGCTCAACAACATCAACGCGGGCCTGTTGCAGCGTCTTCGGTCGGCGGAGCGGTTCACGGTGACCAGCTCGTCGGGGTCCGAGCTGGACATCGTGCTGGATCCCGAACGCTACCGATGGGTCAGCAGTCGCGGAATCTCGCGAGAGGGCGCGTTCGTGCTGCTGCCGGCCGGTGAAGTCGCTACCTTCCCCGCGCGGATCAGCGGCACGCTCGTCGCGGACGGGGCGTTCAACTCGACCGCTTTCACGAAGTTGGACGCGCGCCTCGGTGACCACCCGGTGACCTTCGAGATCGAAGACGGTGTCATGGTCGACTACCGTTGCGACCATCCGTTGGTGAGTAAATTCGTCGATCGCTTCCTGCGGGTACCGAATGCCGACCGGGTCGGAGAGCTGGGATTCGGCACGAACATCGGGATCGATCGTTTCGTTTCTTTGAACTCGCATCTGAACGAACGGCATCCGGGCGTGCACATCGGCTTCGGCCAAAGCAATCAGCGCCGAGGGACCGTGCATTCGTGTGACGTTCATGTCGATTTCATCGCGTCCGACTGCACCATCGAGATCAGGAACGAGGCTCCGCTCAGGAGTGGGGACTTCAAGGATCTGACCGGTGAGCACCCGGTCATCGAGGCCGGAGTCTACGACGAGGATCTCGACGGCGACTGCTGCGGGCTGTTCTCGGCACACGAAAGCACCCACTGCCAATAGACGAGGGGTTGTGTGGATGAGGAATTCTCAAGGTCCTATGGCGCCTGACGGAAGCCCTGTGGAGCTCTTCCAACGCCTGCCCGCCGGCTCGGCTCCGCAACTGATCCACGACGCGATTCCTGGTGGGGCCAATATTCTTGAACTGGGGGCCGGTGCCGGGCGAATCACCCGTCCGCTGATCGACCTGGGGCACGAGGTCGTGGCCGTTGACGAGTCCCCGGACATGCTGGCGTACATCCACGGAGCCGAAACGGTCCAGTGCCGTATCGAAGAACTCGCCCTGGGCCGCCGATTCGACGTTGTCCTCCTGATGTCACACCTGATCGAGAACCCCGATCGTGAGCTGTGCCAACAATTCCTCAAGACCTGCCGAGCGCACGTCGCCGACTCCGGTTCCGTACTCCTTCAACGGGACCCACCAGACCGCAACTACGGCGCGGAGCCACTGCGGAGGACCATGCCGGACGGTTCCACGATCAGCATGCGAGACCTGGATCAGAGCTCGTCCGGCGTGGTGTCGTTCACCCTCGACTACCAGATCGACGGCTCCACCTGGACACAGCCAGTGGTCACCAGACGTATCAGCGACAAGTCCCTCGAGGACATGCTTGCCGCGGCGGACCTGGAAATCGACAGCTACCTCACACCGAGCCGGACCTGGATCCGGGCGCGGCCTCGCCTGCGAGATGAACCCCGCGACGCCGGGGACCCGGTGTGACCGCTGTCCGCGCCCACTGAGCTGTCGGGTGGAGGTGTGCCGGCGCAACGCCTTCATCCGGACCGCCGTCGGCTTCGACATCTCCGTCGTCATGGACGCGTCTACGCGCAGGTGGTGACCGATGCAGCCGAGCTGCTGCCGTTGATTGGACCGTGGCTCTGGAGCCGGGGGCGGGGCTGAAACCGGCGCTGCGTGCTCTGCGGACGGGCGGGCGACTGGTCACCACACTCGCCAACGCCTCGCTGATCCTCACCGCGTGGAAGACGGAAGACGGGAGACGGAAGACGGCGGGGCCAGGGGACAGATCGAACGGGACCGGGCGGGCTTCGTGAAGACCAGGCATGGCGCCGACTACCCGTCCGGCCTGGACGAGTTGCTCACGTATGCGCGAGGCGCGACGGGCGAGGAGGTGACGCTGGGCCGCTATCCGGTCCTCGATGTCGCTTCGGCGTGGGAACTGCGGTCCATGCTCGAAGTCACCACACCTGGAGTGGAGTTGGCCTTCGAGGAGAACGGGCGTCACCGAACGGCCCGCATGGCGCATGCGGACGGCTCCTGGGGCCGCGCCTGCGCCGAATGGCTCGGCCACCGGAAGTCCACCAGGGTAGCTCCCGTCGGCTGGGGGACCAACTGGAGCGCATCCGTAACCGGCTCAACGCCGAGGGCTGCCTGCCGCTCTACGGCAGCACCGTGGAGATCACTCCGGACGGCGTCTGCCGCCTGTCCCGGGGGAAGTGGTCGGCAACGCTGGAGTGATCCTCCGCCCGGTACACCGACGAGTATCTGCCGGCTGCCCAGCAATCCCGTCGGATTGGAGAGCCCTGTTGCGCAATGTCCCAGTGCCGATGCAACTCTCGAATACCGCCACTCCACCAGTGAGCTTCATCGGAACGTGATCCGCTAACCGGTGGCCCTCCCGGCAGACGGATCGTCAGCCGGTGTCGCTCCGCTCATTGCGGGCTGGGTTTGGGCAAGGCGGAAGAAGTCGGTGCCGGTCTCGATGATGCTCCCGTATTCGCCCGCAAGGTGGCTGCCACGTATGGTGCATGACATTTGCCGTGTGCTGACTCTGGGTTCTGCCCACGTGCCCGCGTCAGCCGCGTTGCCGGTGGGCACGCAGAGCGGCCCAGTGGCGCAGGCGTTCGCTGATCTGGGCTTCGTAGCCGTTGCGGGTGGGCTGGTAGTACGGCTCGCGGTCCATGCCGTCCGGGAAGTAGTCGGCGCCGGAGAAGCCTTCGGGGGCGTCGGGATCGTACTGGTAGTCCTTGCCGTAGCCGAGATCCTTCATCAGCCGGGTCGGGGCGTTGAGGATGTGGGCGGGCGGCATGAGGGAGCCGGTCTGCCGGGCGGATCGGTGTGCGGCGTTGAAACCGCGGTAGACGGCGATGGACTTGGGGGCGGTGGCGAGGTAGACGACGGCCTGGGCGATCGCCAACTCGCCCTCGGGGGAGCCGAGTCGTTCGTACACGTCCCAGGCGGCAAGCGCCTGCTGGACGGCGTGCGGGTCGGCCATGCCGATGTCCTCGCTGGCGAAGCGGACCAGGCGGCGGGCCACGAACAGCGGGTCCTCGCCGCCGTCGAGCATGCGGGCGAGCCAGTACAGGGCCGCGTCCGGGTCGGAGCCGCGCATCGACTTGTGGAGCGCGGAGATCAGGTTGTAGTGGCCCTCCTGCGCCTTGTCGTACAGCGGGGCGCGCTGCTGGATGTGATGGGCGAGCCCGGCGGTGTCCAGGGTGGTCCCGGTGTGGGGGAGGGCCTGGAGCTGTTCGGCCATATTGAGGAGGTAGCGGCCGTCGCCGTCCGCCATGGCGATCAGGGCCCGGCGGGCGTCGTCGTCCAAGGGCAGATGATGGCCGGTGAGCTGCTCGGCACGGTCGAGGAGCGTGGACAGGGCGGCTTCGTCGAGGCGTTTGAGGACGAGGACCTGGGTGCGGGAGAGGAGGGCGCCGTTGAGTTCGAAGCTCGGGTTCTCCGTGGTGGCACCGATCAGGGTGACTGTGCCGTCCTCGACGTAGGGCAGGAAGCTGTCCTGCTGGGCACGGTTGAAGCGGTGGATCTCGTCGACGAACAGCAGGGTGCCCTGGCCGATGCCGCGTCGGCTGCGTGCGGCGGCGAACACCTTCCGCAAATCGGCCACGCCGGAGAAGGTCGCCGAGACCGGTTCGAAGGCCAGGTTGCCGGCGTCCGCGAGGAGCCGGGCGATGGTCGTTTTCCCGACGCCGGGCGGGCCCCACAGGATCGCGGAGCTGAGACGCTGCTGCGCGACCATGCGGCCCAGCGGGGCGTCCGGGGCGAGGAGGTGGTCTTGCCCGACGACCTCTTCCAGCCGGGTGGGGCGCAGGCGGTCGGCGAGGGGCCGGGCGGGCTCCTCGCCGAAGAGCGGCAGGGTCGCTTCGGTCGGTTCCATCGGTCTCTCGGGTCGCAGACGGAGGGGTGCGTACGTGTGCGTACGTGCGGGGACATGACGAGCCTCGCACGAGGCACCGACATTGATGCCGGTACTCAGGTTCAGGCGTCGGCTCAGCCGCTCGTGGGGAGGCTCGCGGCGCTCATCGAGCCCCGGGGCGGTCGCGCCGCGGCAGCCGCTCGACGGCCAGGTCGTAGGAGTCCTCGACCACGTCGGTGACCAGGCGCTCGGTGATGCCGGGACCTGCCCCGAGCGAGATCCAGTGCCGTTTGTCGAGATAGCGGCCCGGTGTGATCGACGCGTGGTCGTGCATGTACGTGCGGGCGTGTTCGGGTTCGCACTTGACCGTGATGATCTGCTCGTCGGGGTCGTCGGTGACGATCAGGAACACCTTGCCCGCGACCTTGTATACGTCGAGTCGGGGGGTGAAGGGATATCCGTGGCTGACGTCGGGGAGGGCCAGGGCCGCCTGGCGGGCGGTGTCCTGGAGCCGGTCGCCGGCCGCGCTCACCGGGCCGTCCGCGTACCGGTGCCGTAGGTGTGCGGATCGACGGGCCGCTCGGCCCTCGGCAGATGAGCGACGACGAGCCGGTAGGAGTCGGTGACAAGCTCCCGGACGAGCTCCTTGTCGACGCCTTCTCCGCCCTCCAGGGTGATCCAGTGCTTCTTGTTCATGTGGTAGCCGGGGGTGATGTGGCTGTACTGCTCCCGCAGAGCGTGCGCCTCGGCGGGGTCCGACTTGAGGATCACGACGGGACGCCCGGGGACCTCGGTCATCAGCATGAACACCTTGCCGCGCACCTTGTAGACCTCCCAGTCGGGGCCGAAGGGATGCTCCAGCTGGGTTCCGGGAAGACCTTCCGCGCAGTCGGCGGCGGTTTTGTGCAGGGTCGGTCCGTTCATGGGCGGTGGGCCTCCTCGGGCGGTGTCGGACTGTGGGGGCAGTCGGACTGTGGTGGCGAAGGACGCGCCGCATGGGGGCGGCAACACGTCCCATCCAGTCCCATCCTTCCCTCGAAGCCGGCGAGAAGGGCGCTAGGCTGCGGACACGTGATGGTCGACAGACGACACCCCAGGCCGAGCGGACACGCCGAACAGGCCGCGTTTCCGGTGTACGGTTTCCAGCCCCCGGTCGGTACTCCCTACGGCCTTGAGGCAAGTACGATCGAGGACTTCTTCGCCCAGCACGACGACTGGCCGTGGAACCCGCCCCGACCGGGCCGTGCCACCTTCCACTACCTCATCGCGGTCACCGAGGGCGAGCTGCTGCACGACGTAGACCACGTCACGAGGACCGTCACCCCCGGCCAATGGCTGTGGGTGCGTCCCGGCCACGCGCTGTGCTGGCATCCGCCCGGCACGGCCCGCGGCCCCTTCATCCTGTTCGAACCCGACGTGCTGCGACCCGACCTCGCCCGCCTCCTGGCCCCGCTCACCGCGCACGACGCCCCCGCCGTGCTGAGCCCGCAGCACGAGGACGCCGCCTGGCTCCGGCAGACGGCACTCCAGCTCCTGGACGAACACCGCGCACTGGGGCGCCGCCCCCTGGACATCCACCACGCCCTGCGCCGCAGCCTGCTCGAATCCCTGCTGCTGCGCCTGGCCAACTCCCCGGGCCTCGCCCCCGTCGGCCAGGTCACAGCCGGCACGGGCCCCGCCGACAGGTACGGACGCTTCCTGGACGCCCTGGAACTGCACTTCCGCGAACTGCACCAGGCCGCGGACTACGCCGCACTGCTCGGCTGCTCGGTCCGCACCCTCAGCCGTGCCGCCCGGGACGCCACGGGCAAGGGGGTGCGTGAGGTCATCGACGAGAGGCGCCTCCTGGAAGCCCAGCGCCTGCTGAGCGGCGCCCGGTGGGACGCCCGGACCGTGGCCGCCCACCTCGGCTTCACCGACCCCGCGAACTTCGGCCGCTTCTTCCGCGACCGCACCGGTCTCACCCCCGCCGCCTTCGCGGCCGGCGGCACCACGACCCACCCGTGAGCGGAGGGCGGCAGCTGACGGACCTCTGAACGCCCGCGAGCTGGCCACCCTGCCGGGGCCCGGCTTGCGGTGGGTGGCGAACACCAGGCCGCGCACTGCCCTCTGGCTTTCAGTCCGGCCGACAGAGCCTGGCCCTTCAGCCGTTTGCCGCATAGCTGAGGCTCGACCTCGACGGCAGCTCACCGGTGCCGCCGCCCCATGCGGGGCCTGCTCGGCCGGCTTCCCACGGTCCTCCGGACCCGCCGATGGCAGACCCCAGTCCACTCGACCTCCCCTCGGCTGCCGGGGACCACGAGAGGAAGACACGCAAGGAAAGTGTCACCTGCCGACCACCAGGTGACCGCTGTCCGCCATGCGTTTTGTCGGATCCCGGGAAACGATGGAGACGTCACTGCGAGCGACCGGCCGCCGACTCGACACGCGTATCCGTGACCTCGTGCTCGACTTCGCCACCGGCGAGCACACCCGCCTGTGGCCCGCCGTCACGAACCGGCCAACCTCGGAAACCGTCGGCAACCCGCCCATCGAGGCACCGCCCAGTGGGCCCTTGACGTGCGGGACGGCATCGACCGCCCGTGACGGCCCGGCCGGCAGAACAAGCAGAACGCAGAACAAGGAGTACGACATGAGCCACCCCACAGCAGCCGATGCCGCCGCACCGGCGACGATGAGGGCCGTCGTCGTCGCCCGGCCCGGCGGCCTGGACGCACTGGAGATCAAGGATGTCCCGGTGCCCGTCCGCAAGCCCGGCTGGGTGCGGATCCGGGTGAAGGCGTTTGGCGTCAACGAGTCCGAAGTGACCACTCGCAAGGGCGAGTCGGACGCGGTGGTCACCTACCCGCGGGTGCCCGGTATCGAGGGCGTCGGCCTGGTCGATGAGGCTGACGAGGGCAGCGGGCTGCGGCAGGGGCAGCAGGTGGCCACGATGATGGGCGGCATGGGCCGCTCCTACGATGGCGCGTACGCCCAGTACGTCACCGTGCCCGCCGGGCAGGTCATCCCGTTCGAGACCGCCCTGCCGTGGGACGTGGTCGGTGCGCTGCCGGAGATGTTCCAGACCGCTTACGGATCCCTGACGCGCGGCCTAGACCTGATGGCCGGGCAGACGCTGCTGATCCGCGGCGGCACCTCCACCGTCGGGCTGAGCGCGGCCACCATCGCGAAGGACCTCGGCGCCACCGTCATCTCCACCACCCGCAGCGAGGCGAGGGCCGGGGAACTGCGGGCGGCTGGCGTCGACCACCCCCTCGTCGACAACGGAACCCTCGCCGACCAGGTGCGCGAGCTGTTCCCGGACGGCGTCGACGCCGCCCTTGAACTGGTGGGCTGCTCGGTCCTGGCCGACACCCTGCGCAGCGTCCGCCTCCACGGCACGGTCTGCTTCACCGGAGCCCTGGCGGGCCAGTGGACGATCCCCGACTTCTCCCCGTTCATGATCCCGTTCGGGGTGCGGCTGACCTCCTACGGCGGCCAGGCCGCCGACCTCCCGCCCGACGTCCTCGCCCACCAGCTGCAGGCCATCGCGGAGGGGCGCCTCCACGTCCCGGTCGCGAAGGCGTACCACGGCCTGGAAGAAGTCCGCGACGCCCAGGCCGACCTCGAATCGGGGGCCACGCCGGGCAAGCACGTCGTCGTCCTGGACGACTGACCGCCCGGCACCCCGGAGAACCGGCTCTTTCAGCCCGCACCTTCCTCACCGAAGAAGCCGCCCCTCCTGCGGTTCCGGCCGATGGGAGATGCCTCAGAAGGACCCGCTGAAGCCCCCCAGCATCACCCCAGATCCCTCAGTAAGGAACATGTCATGGCCCTCACGCCCGAGGAAATCCAGACGCTCGTCGACTTCGAGCAGCAGATCCAGTGGCGCTGGACCGACGGTGACCCGACCGGCTACATGGACGCGCTGGCCGAGGACGTCACCTACGTCGACCCGCTCGCCGAGCACTTCCTCGTCGGCCGTGAAGCGGTGCTTGCGCACTTCAAGCGCATCCACAGCGGCGGGCGCAGCAGCCGGCAGGAGTACAAGAACGAGATCGCCCGCCCCCTGAGCGACACCGAGGTTCTGCTGGTCTTCAACTTCACCACGTTCCGGCCGGACGACACGGGCGAGGAACAGGAGTTCCTGGCGTGGAACATGTCGCTCATATTCCGGAAGACCGACAGCCAGTGGCAGCTGACGCACGGGCACCTGTCGCTCCGCGACGCATTCGCCCGCTACAACGTCGCCGCCAGCCTCGGGAAGTTCCTCAAGTAGAGCCGACAGGCCGCACTGCGGAGCAGCACCCCCTGCCGCTGAGGCCGACGTCGAGTCCGGCACCACGCCGGGCGAACACGTCGTCCTCCTCGACGACCGACGGAGCCCAACTCCCCTTGTCCGCGCTGGCTGCGGCTTACACGAAGGAAGACCATGTCTACCGTTGTTGACTACGAAGCGAACTACACCGACGAGCAGAAGCTGCTCGCCGAGCACCTCATCGGGCTGGAGAAGGGCGCCCTCGGCAAATGGTTCAAGGGCGATGTCTCAGGATTCCGCGAGCTGTGGTCGCGCAGGAGCTTCACCTACTTCGACGCCGCGCATCCGGATCGTGTCGAGGACCACGAGACCATCGACACCTTCCTGGACGGGGTGGCCGGCAAGCTCCATGCCGACGAGTACGAGATGCGTAGGCCGCGCGTACAGTTCGGCGCCTACACGGCACTGCTGACCTACCAGCTGTACTCGGACACCAACCTCATCGACATGAAATACAACTGCATCGAGCTCTTCCAGAAGGAAGAGGGCTTCCAGTGGCGCGTCATCCACTCCACCTGGTCGTTCATACGCCCGATGGACATGGACTTCGGCTCCGCAAAGAAGATCGTCTGAGAACCGGCACCCATGCCCCCCTCCGATGGCAGCGATCAACCCCGGATGGCTCCTGGGGGGGCGAATCCGGCTTCTCTCCCAGCCCGGGAAGGTCTACTCGGCTGAGGCAGGCGCGCACATGCAGCGCGTGAACACAGCCCACGAGATCGTCGTGATCTTCCCTGTCACGAGCACACCCCAATGGCCAAACCCAAGGATCCTGTGATGACCGACACCGCGACGGATGCGTACAGCTCCTTCACCGTGAACGACCTGGAATCGACCCGCACCTTCTACCAGGACGTACTTGGCCTGCGTATCGAAGACCGGGACGGAATGCTCTTCATCCACCTCCCCGGCGGCGCGTACACCGTTGCGTACTTCCACCCCCAGCACGAGCCCGCACGATTCACCATCCTCAACATCGTCGTCCCCGACCTCCCCATCGCTGTCGCGGACCTCACCCGGCGCGGCGTGGAGTTCGAGCATTACGAGGGAACCTCCATCAAGATCGACCCGGACGGGATCTACCGCGCCAAGGGCCCCTGGTTCGCCTGGTTCTACGACCCCTCCGGCAACGTTCTCGCCCTCTGTGAACGCGACGTCCGCCCGGACGGCACCGCCTGACGCGCAGGACTGCCATTGCCCACGCGAAGCCCGGAATGGTCACGGGCGATGTCAACCGGCGAGCTGCAGCCGCCCCCCCTGCTGGCCCAGCCGCTGAAGCACCGACCCTCGGCCCGGTCACGTCAGCGACGACACGTATTCGGACCAGTTCCCACCGGCGAGCGTGGCCCAGCGTTCGGGTGTCCTGGGGTGGATGCCGAGCAGGTCGGCGAGGACCATGGGCGGCAGGTCCGCAGGCAGACCGTGATGTCGCAGGGTGTCGGCGAGGCCAAGAGGGTTTCGCGGCCGTCCAGGGCTTTGGCCGGGCAAGAGGTACCTTCGTCCGGCCGTGGCGCCGTGCCGGAGCGTGCTGTGGCGGAGCTGATCGTCGATGAGACGGGCAAGCTTCGGCGGGAGCACGAAGGGGTGCTGGTTGACCACCAGGTAGGTGTGCTCCTGGTCGCGGCTGATGTGGTCCTCGGTGAGCTCGACGATTCGGGTCAGGGGGAGAGCGTAGAGACGGACGAGTGCAGCCGCGACGCGGACGTCCAAGGGCAACGCGGTGTCGTTGAAGCAACGCAGCAGCGCGTTTCGGGCCTCATCCTCGGCTTGGAAGTGGCCGGGAAGTTGTGAGGCTTGGTGCTCGATGCTCAGACCGGGCGGGCAGAGGCGTCGTGCGGTGCTCCAGCGGAGGAAGGGGATGGAACGGGAGCGCAGGGTTGGCTTGTGAGTCGCCCAGACGCCCAGATGCGGCTGCCGGAGTCGACGGAGGCTCAGGCGAGGGGAGTCACCCGGGTCTCCCGCCATTGCCCTGGCCGTCGCACGCTTCTTCAGCTCGGCCAAAGGCTCGCCGGTCACGACATACAGATGCCACGGCTGGAGGTTCCCGCTAGATGGGGCCCGGGCCGCTGCCACCAGCACACGGTGGAGAACTTCCCTGGGCACCGACTCATCGCTGAACGCCCGCACAGCCCTACGACGGTCCACGGCTTCATAGACATCCACGTCTTCTCCGTCCTCTCGCTCCATGGCAAGCAGTGAAGACACGAGAATGATCATCACACCCGGCCAACCGACTCTTCGTGGCCGATCACGTCCTGCGCAGCCGCGACTACGTCAACGTCGTCGTCGCCGGCAAGCAGCCCTGCTTCGACTGGCTCTCCCTGGACCAGGCCCGCGCCCACTGCGCACGCGGCGCCGCGATCTGGGAGTGGGCCGGCACCGAGAACGGCGCCGAACCCGACGTCGTGCTGGCCTGCGCCGGTGACGTCCCCACCCAGGAGGTCCTGTCCGCGGCCCAGTTGCTGCGCAGGCACCTGCCCGACCTCGCCGTCCGTGTCGTCAACGTCGTCGACATGACGAGGCTCCTGCCCCGCGACGAACACCCGCACGGCATGCCCGACTTCGAGTACGACGGGCTGTTCACCGCCGGCAGGCCGGTCATCTTCGCCTACCACGGCTACCCGTGGCTCATCCACCGTCTCGCGTACCGCCGTTCCGGCCACGCCAACCTGCACGTGCGCGGCTACAAGGAGTCCGGCACCACGACCACACCGTTCGACATGGTCGTCCGCAACGACCTCGACCGCTACCGCCTCGTCATGGACGTCATCGACCGTGTCCCCGGCCTCGCCGTGCGCGCCGCCGCCGTACGCCAGACCATGGCCGACGCCCGCACCCGCCACCACGCCTGGATCCGCGAACACGGCACCGACCTGCCCGAGGTCGCCGACTGGACCTGGGACGCCTGACCCACTCCCCTCGTAAATGTCCTGGAGGTCGGCGGTGGTGGGATCAACGGCATCAGCTCACCCGCCACCGCCACCCCCACCACCGACGTCGCCAACCTCCAGGTGCTGACCACCTCTTCGCGGCCGCTCTCCCGGTTAGGTGCCTGATCTCGGCGCTCGATCGTCCATCTGCTCTACCGGCGGGTGTTGCCGCTGCGACCATAGGGAACCGATGAGACTGATGTCAGCCCGCCTCTGCCTTCGCGATCAGCGCGTCAAGTGCCGTGCGCAGCAGGCCCAGTTCGGCCGGGGTGGGATCGGCCGGTTTGTGCGGGACGAGCGCGGCGGGGTTCACCGCGGGGGTCGTGCCCTCCGGGCCAGCTACGGCCGCGACGCGGGCGAGCAGCGGGGCGTTGTCGGGCGGCGGGGTGCCGAGGCCGTCGGCGAGACTCCGTAGGGCGGGCGCGAGCGGGGGCCGGGGGAAGGGGAAGTCTGAGGGGAGCAGTCCGGACTGCTGGGTGTGGTCGTCGCCGCGGAAGTCCAGGGTCCAGTTCTCCCAGCGCGGCAACGGCCAGTCGTGGAAGCTGGCCACGGTCCGTACCGCCCAGAGCGAGACCGTGCGGGTCTGCGGGTCGAAGTGGACACCGCCGTCAGGCATGTCGGTGAGCGCCGGCGTGGGCGGCGACGCGACGATCAGGTCGAGCAGGGCGGGGCCGCCCGCGAGGTGGTCGATGGGCTCCCAGTCGCTGCCCCACGCGCGCACGCTTCCGTCGGGCAGGCGGAGGGAGACCACGGAGGAGGGCTCGGCGTACTCGGTGTACGGGAACCCGGAAGGCTCGAAGGTCTCGAACCAGCCCGGCGAGCGGGTCAGATCCCGGCCGAGACCCAAGTGGTGGGTCATATCGCCCAGGCTGTCGTGCGCGAAGCGGACGTCCCAGCCCGGCCAGGTCAGGGCCAGTACGGCGCGGGCGGCGAGGTGGTCGGCCCAGCCGCCCACGTCGGCGAACCAGAGCAGGACCCGGCGGTCGTGGTCCACGAGTGCGGCGCCCTCGCACCACACGTCGTCGAGCCATTCGTCGATCTCCCGGTTGGCACGGAAGCAGCGGGTCGCCGCGGCCGGGCCGGGCAGCAGGTCGTCCGCCACCCGGTTCGCGGCCCAGTGTGAGTAGTACCGTTGCCAGGTGCCGTTCTCGACCACCACGTACTGCGCTCTGGCTCCCATGACCTGCGAGATTAGCCCCGCTCGGTGAGGGAGGCGAACGCTTTTCCGTGCCCGACTCGTGCTGCCCATAGGCGACTTGGCGAACGAATTGGCGGCGGTGGTGGCTTCCTGGCCGTACGTCATATACGTGATAGATCAACGGTGTTGATGTGCGTGCCCGTCCGACAGGGTGAAGAAGACATCGTCGAGGTCGAGAGTGTGGACGGTGAGTTCGTAGGCCTCGATACCCGCTGCGTTCACCCAGTCGAGGCATCGACGCGATCCATGCCCTTGGGGTCAGCGGTGTGGCCCTACGAATCGGCCCGATTCACGGGCTGTCATGTGCCGTGACTCCATTATGAGTTGAGGGTCGGCGAACGGTACGGCTTGAATGCGGTCATGGACTCACCGATCTGGGACGCGCTGTCGGCCGCCGAACGCTCCGCCGTGGACGCACTCATCCGGCGGGACCACCGGATCGCTGCCGTAGCCCGCCTGCGTGAGGCGCTGCCCGCCGGATCTAGGCCGGGCCTGCACGAGACGCTCGACGTAGTGGCCGAGCGCTACCGGGAGTTGGGGCTGCGGTTCGAGCGGCGTCCGACCCCGCCGTTGGATCCGGCGAGGCTCGCGGAGAAGATCGCTGCGTTGCCCGGCCGGACCCTCGCCATCGAGGCGCTGTGGGACGGGGACACCGACGGTTGGTTCGTGCAACTGGTGGCGATCATGGACGAACCGCCCGCCGAACACCGGCTCGCCACCATTTGGCACGGCGGTGACATGCGGCTGTTCAACGGCACAGTGCCGCCCTGGCCCGAAGCGCAGGAGGCGGAGACGGTGGGATGTGCCCTGGCCGAGCGGTTCGGCGTGCCGTTCCGGTTCGCCGACCCGCTGAGGGCCGGATCAGTGTGACGTGAGGCAACTCCGTTGAGGAGAAGCACCGAGCTGCACAAGCTCCTCTTCGGTGCCGGCGCGCCGTACAGCCTGGTCGAGATGTTCAGCGGACATCAGCAGCCGTGACGATGCGTTCGCGGGCGGCTGGCGGACGTGCTCCTGGCCCTGGGGCGTGTGGACGGAACCCGGGCGCCGGAAAGGGAGTTGGCGGAGGACGGCGACCTGCTGCGCTCGGTGGCGGTCGTGCGGCGGGGGAGGCATCGCGGCCGTCGCTGCTGCGGTTCGGCGGGGAGCGGAGCGCCGCCGGGGGAGGGGACACCTCGTAGCGGAGGACGTAGCCGCCGTATGCCGTTCTCGGTACGTCGATGTCCTGGGTCGCGTCGGCGATCGTTCGGCAGCCGGTGCTCATGGTGGTGGACGCCTGCCCGTTCATCGAGCGGACAGGCGTCCATCACGGGTCAACAGGGCTGTCCGTGCGGGTGGGTTACGGCTTCGTCGCGAACGAGAGTGTGCCGGTGGCGGTCGGTTCGCCGGCCTGTGTGATCCGGAAGGTCCAGCCGGCCTCGGCCGGCGCGCAGGTGACGTGGGCGGGGGAGTTCCATTCGGTGAAGCGCAGGGCGTGCATGTGGCAGCCGTTCAGCCGGCCGGGGGAGGCGCCTGCCAGACAGGCCGCCTGCCGTGCCGCTTCCAGGAGGACCATGCCGGGGACGTGGTCGCTCGGGTGGTCGAAGTAGCGGGGGTGGCGCAGGTCGGCGGGTGCCACCAGCAGGGCGCCGGAGGGGGCGCGGACCAGCATCACGTCGCCGGGGGACGGGACGGACACCTCCGTGGGCGACGGCCGTTCGTGCGCGGTGCCGGGGGCGGGAGTGGCGGCCGCGTTCGGGCCGCGGAGCATCTCGTACTCCTTGTCGGACAGAACGCGGACGCGTCCGATGGCCGAGCCGAACTCCCGCCCGCAGGCGGAGAATTGAAGCCGCACGCTCAGCGCGACCGGGTAGCGGACGTCGGCCACGTGACGTACGTCGAACACCTCTGCCCGCAACAACACGTCGGTGGCGCCGTAACCGACCACCGGTTCCGCGCTGTTGTCGAGCCGGAAGCCGACGCTTCTGATGACGGGCCTGCTCGTGCTCGGGGCGCCGAGGAACTTCTGGCAGATGTAGAGGCCGACTTGGCGGATGGTCTCGGCGGCGAGCATCGGGTCGTGGCGCTCGGTGGAAGCGGTACCGGAATCGGATGTGGAGGACGCGGCGTACGAGCGCGGCCATTGCGCGGCGAGGAGGAAATGGCTGTCGGACAGTGCTCGGGCGTCGGTGAGCAGGACTTCGGCGACCGCGTTCCGGTGCACGAGGGCCCGGGGCACGCAGCTGTCCCAGCTCAGGGTGAGGGGTGCCAGGTCCGGGTTCAGGTCTGGTCGCGGGGCGGCTTCGGGCGGCACGGGAAGGCGTGATGCGGTCATTAAATAATAGAAGCTATGGTTCTTGGGCGTACGTGCGGGAAACTGCTGCTTGTCGGCTAGATTCACCGGAAAAGACGATCCGGAACGCACGACAGGGGCGACCGAGAAAATGCAGGAACGTGCGGAAGCCACTCGGCGGGCTGTTCTGGCGACGGCCGCTGTGCTGTTCGAACAGCATGGGTACGTCGGTACGAGCATCAGCGATGTGGCGCGTACGAGCGGGTACACCAGCGGGGCGATCTATTTCCATTTCGGCAGCAAGGAAGGGCTGGCCCGAAGTGTTCTGGAAGCCCATTTCGCCGAATGGCCGCGTTATGTGGAGCGTTGGGAATCCCAGGACGCTCCCGTACTCGACCGGCTGGTGGGTCTGAGCCTCGCCGTGGCCCGGGAATTCCGCGACAACGTGATCGTCCGCGCGGGCAACAGGCTCTGGAGCGAACGCAAGACCATCCCCGTGTCCCTGCCCCGGCCCTTCGTGGGCTGGATCGACGTGACCGCGCGCATGTTGACCGCCGCCGCCGAAGCGGGCGAACTCGCCCCCGGCATCGACCCGGAGCGCGCCGCACGCGTCCTCGTCTCCAGCTTCTTCGGCACGCACACCGTCTCCGACGCGTTGAACGACCGCCGCAACGTCGAGGAGGCGGTGACCGACCTGTGGCTGATGCTGCTTCCCGGGTTGCAGTCGGCGCCGACGGATCCCGTGAGGTGCCTGGAGGGGGCGAGAGCGCTGTGGGAGGCCATCCAGGGGCGGATCGCGCCCGTGTGAGGGCAGCGGTGGGTGAGGGGCGCGAAGGGGGCGGGCCTCAGACGGGTGGCCAGGTGCGCAGGGCGGTGTCGGCCAGTTCCTGGAGTTCGTCCCGGCCGACGCCGCTCGCGGCCTGTACGGCGAGGCCGTAGCCGAAGGTGGTGATGTAGCGGGCCAGTAGCCCCGGGTCGGTTCCCGGCGGCAAGTCGCCTTCGTCCACGGCGCGTTGGAACCGTTCGCGGACGCAGGAGTAGCCGTCGTTGCGCCAGGCGATGAGGAGGTCGCGGACTTCCTGTCCGGCGTCGCTGGTGGACAGTGCGCCCTGGACGCCCAGGCAGCCGTGGGGCTGGGCGGGGCGGGTGGTCGTGCGGACCGTACCGGCGAGGATCGCGGTGGCGACGCCGAGGGCGGTGGGTTCCTCCAGGGCGCGGGCCATGTAGGCGCTCGGGCCTTCGGTGTAGCGCTCCAGTACCTTGCGGAACAGCTCCTCCTTGTTGCCGAAGGCCGCGTACATGCTGGTCGTGGAGATGCCCATCGCGCTGGTCAGCCGGGCGGTGCCGGCCCCCTCGTAACCGTGCTCCCAGAACACCAGCATGGCGCGCTCGAGCGCCTCGTCGGCGTCGAATCCTCGCGGTCGGCCGATGGGGCCGCTCTTCTTCTTCCTCGTCTCCACCCCCTCATCCTACCTCTTCCGCATCGATCGCTACAGAAGTGCTAACGTTCGACTTCCGCAGCGATCGATGCGGAAGTCGGCGGGGCTGCTCGTCGGCAGCCGGGACCACTCCATGGAAGGGAACCCTCATGTCCGACAACGACCTGCGCGCGTTCTACCTGCGCTACCTCGCATCGCTCAACGCCCACACGTTCGACGGCATGGACGAGTTCATCGACGACCGGACCACCCTCAACGGTGAGCCGGCCACGCGGGAGGACCTCATCGCGGTCCAGAAGCATGACGTCGACGCGGTCCCGGACCTCCACTGGGAGCTGAAGGAACTCCTCTTCGACGGCGACCGGTTGGCCGCCCGGCTGGTCAACACCGGTACTCCGGCGAAGGAATGGCTCGGCGTGGCTCCCACCGGTGCCTCGTTCGAGATCGTCGAGTACGCCATCTACCAGGTCCGCGACGGCCGGTTCGTGCACATGACCGCGCTCCACGACGCCGGTGAACTCTCCCGGCAACTGACCGCCTGACCCACCCACATCAGCCCCGGACGGTCCGGATGTCATTTTCCGGCCCGCGCGGGCGACCCGACTCGGAGGACACACCATGACCATCACGCTGATCACCGGTGCCAACAAGGGCATCGGCTTCGAGACCGCCAGGCAGCTCCTCGCACTGGGCCATGTCGTCTACATAGGCGCTCGTGACGCCGAGCGGGGCGAGAAGGCCGCGGCGGCGCTCGGCGCGCGGTTCGTGCAACTCGACGTGACCGACGACGCGTCGGTGAGCGAGGCACTGGCGACGATCGACTCGGCCGAGGGACGGCTCGACGTCCTGGTGAACAACGCGGGCATCCTCGGGGACGGGGTCCTCGACGGCCCCACGGCCCTGCGGGCCTTCGACACCAACGCGGTGGGAGTCGTACGGGTCACGGAGGCGGCGCTGCCCCTGCTGCGCAGGTCGGCCAACCCGACGGTGGTCACCGTCTCCAGCAGCGCCGGGTCGTTCTGGGCGGTGACCAACCCCGAACGGCCGGAGTTCAACCTGCCGTTGGCGCTCTACTCCGCCTCCAAGGCCGCGGCCACCATGCTCACGGTCCAGTACGCCAAGTCCCAGCCGGGCATCAAGTTCAACGCGGTCGAGCCCGGCACCACCGCGACCGACATGACCGCCGCGTTCGGCATCGGACGGGCGCCGGAGGAGAGCGCCGAGGTCGTCGTACGGCTGGCGACCCTCGACGCGGACGGGCCGACGGGGACCTTCCAGGACGAGAGCGGGGTGGTGCCCTGGTAGTGCCTAAGGCGCGGCCGGCTCAGTCCTGCGAACTCTGCCGCGCCGTACGGCCCTTGCGCGCGTCGATGACCGAGTCGACGAGCGGCACCACGATCCAGCACACATACGCCCAGTGGGTGACGAGCGAGACCGGGATCGAGATCAGGAACCCGAGGGCCACCATGCCCGCGCGGTGGACGGAGCGGGAGAAGATCTCGGGCGGGGTGCCGGGGCGGGCGAGGCCCTCGCGGGGGATCTCGCGGACCATCAGCAGGAACAGGAGGCAGGCCGCGGACTGGACGACGGCGTAGAAGACGAAGCGGAACTCGAAGGCTCCGTGGCCGCCGATCACGTCGGTCGCGAACGGTGTGATCACCAGGGTGAGCAGCCAGTACATGGTGAAGGCCGTCAACCGGCTGTTCGTCGCCGTGACATGGCGGAACACGCGGTGGTGCGCGCGCCAGTGCGCGGCGATCACCACGAAGCTGATCATGAACGCCAGGTAGCTGTCCCGGTGCGATGTGGCCGAGTGCCACATCTCGGAGTTGGTCGAGCCCTCCGGTACCGGAAGCTCCAGGGCCAGCAGCGTGAGGGCAATGGCGACCACCGCGTCGCCGAAGAACGTGAGCCGCTCGGCGGACACCGCGCGGATCTCCAAGTCCTCGTCCGTGGACGGCAGTTCGCGATCACTCGAGGCATCCATGGCAGCAGAGAATGCCACAAGCCCGACGGCGTCCCGCACGCGCGTGCGCCGGTGGTCCGGCAGCGGGAGTGGTACTGCTGTTCCTACCCGCACCGCTGGCGGTCGGCGGGAGCGAAGAGGATCATCGAAAGGGCAGGGCGCGGCCCCGGCCGGAGATGCCAGATGACCGCGTCGTTCGCCGCGACACCATCCAACTCCTCATCGCGGGCGCCGAGTTCACCGGACGCGCAGAACGGACAGCCACATGACCATGGCCTACCTCGCACAGCCCGAACAGCAGCAGAAACTCGAATGGCTCGACGGCGGCCAGTTCGCCGTCCTGCTGGACGCGGCGGCGACCGGCGGACAGCTCACCGTGGGACGGTTCTCCGTGTCCAAGGGCGAGGCACCTCCGTACCATACGCACACCCGCGAGGACGAGGTCTTCATGCTCATCAAGGGGAGCGCGCTGCTGTGGTGCGACGACGAGGAGATGGAGCTGACGGAGGGCGGCATCGTCTTCCTGCCGCGCAACGTCCCGCACGGCTACCGGATCACCTCCGACACGGCCGACCTGCTGATGATCGCCACCCCCGGCGGCATCGAGGGCATGTTCCGGCACGCGGGGCGTGACCTCACGACTCCGCGCCCCGAGGGCTTCGAGATCTCGCGGGACCTCATGGCCGAGGCCGCCGACATGTACGGCCAGATCATCGTCGGGCCACCGCGCTGACCGGGCGCCGACCGGCTGCGGACTCCCCGTGCACCAGCGGCGAACCCGCCGTTCGACCCGTACCACCGCACCGACCGGAACCACGAAAGGCACAGCCATGTCCCGGCAACAGCGCCAAGCCCTCGACGAGATGCTGCGGCACGGTCCGCTCGACCTCGGCGGGGACGTCGCTCAACAGCGCGCTCTCTTCCACGACATGATGACGTCCATCCCGTTGCCGCCCGACGTCTCGACCACGGAGGGCGAACTGGGCGGCGTGCCCGTCGTCACCGTCGAGACACCGGAGATCGGCCCGGCGGCCGTGCTGCTGTACCTGCACGGCGGCGCGTACGCCATCGGCTCGGCGGCCGACGCCGCGGGGCTCGCCGCCGAGGTCTCCCGACGCACCGGCGCACGCGCCATCTGCGTCGACTACCGGCTGGCGCCCGAGCACCCGTTCCCCGCGGCGGTCGACGACGCCCTCGCCGTGTACGGGGCCCTGCTCGACGCCGGGGTGCGCAGCTCCGACATCGCCTTCGTCGGTGAATCCGCGGGTGGCGGTCTGGTCGCCGCGGCACTCGTCGCCGCCAAGGACGCGGGGCTGCCCCAGCCCGCCTCGGCCGCGGTCTTCTCGCCGTGGGCCGACCTGAGCGTGTCCGGCGACAGCGCGGTGGGCAAGGCCGCGGTGGATGCCTCGGTGACCGCGGAGGGCCTGCGCATCCGGGCCCGCGACTACCTCCGCGACACGGACCCCACCACCCCGCACGCCAGCCCCGTCTTCGCCGACCTGACCGGCGTGGCACCGCTGTTCATCCAGGTCGGTTCCTACGAGATCCTCCTGGACGACGCGGTACGGCTGGCCGCGCGAGCCGCCGCGCACGACGTCCACGTCGAGTTGCAGGTCTGGCCCGAAGTCCCGCATGTCTTCCAGGCGTTCGCCGCGCTGCTCGACGAAGGGGCCGCCGCGCTCGATGCCGCCGGCGCGTTCATCCGGGCGCGCTGGAACGAGGGCGGCACTGATGCCGACGTGTCCGGTGAGGCGGTGCCGGCCGACGCGACGTCGTAGACCACCGAGTAAAGACTCCGCCGTACGGGGGTCGAACTTTCGTTTGTCGCGCGGTAGTTGAACGACAATGTCGTTCATGGCTACGACGAACCACTTCGGCATCGCTCTGCGGGGGTGGCGTGAGCGGGTGTCGCCTCAGGACAGCGGTCTTGAGGTGGACGGGGACCGGCGTATCCCCGGCCTGCGCCGTGAGGAGGTGGCCCGGCTCGCCGGTCTGTCGGTCGACTACGTGGTCCGGCTGGAGCAGGGGCGGGCCCGGAATCCCTCGGCCCAGGTGGTCACCGCGCTGGCCAGGGCGCTGCGTCTGCAACCGTCCGAGCGCGACCACCTGTTCCGCTGCGCCCACCTCGCCCCGCCCCCGGCCGGGGACGTGTCCCGGAACGTACCCGCGCGGGTGCACCGACTTGTGGGCCAGTTGGCGGCGACTCCCACCGCGGTGTTCGCCGCCGACTGGACCCTCGTCGGCTGGAACGGCATGTGGTCGGAGACGATCGGCGATCCCCGTGCGTACGGCTGGGCGGAGCGCAACCTCGTGGCCGGCATGTTCCGGACGGGCGGTGCGCGGGGGCGCGGGCCGATCGGGGCCTGGCCGGTGCGGTCCTGGGCGGGCGACGAGGTCGAGGAGGAGGACCTCGTCGCCGACCTGCGGGTGACGGCCGCCGCCCACCCGCACGACGCGCGCCTCGCCGCCTTCGTCGACCGCATGCTGCACGACAGCCCACGCTTCGCGCACCTGTGGTCCAACGGAACCGCCCGCCCGCACGTCGGCGACCGCAAGACCGTCGAGCACCCCCGGGTCGGGGACCTCGACCTCGACCTCGACGTGGTGATGGCAGCCGGCACCGACCTGAGGATCGTCACCTACACGGCGGCCGCCGGCACGACCGACGCGGAGAAGATGGACGCCCTACGCGCCGCGTGTGCGCGGTCCGGTGCCGACGCGGTGCGTGCCATCTCGGTGGCGGGCGGCCCGAGTTGAGGGTGAAGGTCGCGTCCACGACGGACTGGGCCCGTCGGTCGTGAGCCCGAACCGGTGGAACAGTCCCGGGTGCGAGCTGTCGGCCCGGTCCGTGTCGTTTGTTAGGCTCCCCTTGCCTCCCGCGGGGGAAGTCCGGTGAGAGTCCGGCGCTGACCCGCAACGGTGTGCGTGGCGACCCCCGGTTGTCGCGCGAGTCCGATCGCCCGTGGGTGGTGCGACCCGTTGACTGCTCGCCGTGGACTGCGAGAGAGGGCCGAGCGGCCGACACGGTCGTCGGGCTGTCTCCTCGATCGAGGCTCATCAGGCGGCCCCAGGTGAAGGACCGCCGCTCGTGTTCCGTCGTCCGAAGGCATGCTCCGGCCGTGGCCGGAGCCCAGGGCGTGATCCCCGCCGCATACCCCAACCGCTCCTGCTGAGCGGGCTGTTGCTCCTGCTCGGCGTCTCCCTCGTGTGCGGCGTCGGCCTGGGCGCCGCCGGAATCGGTACGGCGGACATGTTCCGGTTCCTCTGGGCCGGGGCCACCGGCGGCACCGTGCACGCCTCCGACGCCGCCGCCTACACCATCATCTGGGAGATCCGGCTGCCCCGGGTCGTCCTCGCGGCCGTCGTCGGCGCCGGGCTCTCGGCGGTCGGCGTGGCCGTGCAGGCCATGGTCCGCAACGCGCTCGCCGATCCCTTCGTGCTGGGCATCTCCTCGGGCGCGGCGGTCGGCGCCAACGCCGTCATCCTGCTGGGCGCCTTCGCCGGGCTCGGCGTGTGGGCACTGTCGGCATCCGCGTTCGTCTCGGCGCTCGCGGCCATGGTCCTGGTCTACGCCGTGGCCCGCTCGCCGCACGGTCTCACCCCGCTGCGGCTGGTCCTGACGGGCACCGCGCTGGCCTACGGCTTCGAGGCCGTCACCACCGTGATGGTGTTCGGTGCCGCCCGGGGCGAAGCGGCCCGCTCGGCGATGATGTGGCTGCTGGGGAGCCTCGGCGGCGCGACCTGGGCGCAGGTGCCCCTGGCCGCCGTCACCGTGGCGGCCGGCTGGGCGTGGCTGCGCCGGCGCGCGGAGTCGCTCAACGCCCTCGCGATGGGGGACGAGACCTCCGCCGCCCTCGGCGTCCAACCCGCCCGTCTGCGGCGGGAGTTGTTCGTCGTGACCGCCGGTGTCACCGGGACCGTGGTCGCCGTGAGCGGTGCCATCGGTTTCGTCGGGCTGATGGTTCCGCATCTCGTGCGGATGCTCGTCGGTGCCGATCACCGCCGGGTCCTCGCGGTCGCCACGCCGGCCGGAGCGGTGCTGCTGGTGTGGGCGGACGTCCTGTCCCGGCTGCTTCTGGCGCCCGCCGAACTGCCGGTCGGCGTGATCACCGCGGTCGTCGGAGTGCCCGCCTTCCTGCTGCTGATGCGGCGTAGCGGCTCCGCTTTCGGGGGGCGTCGATGAGGCTCGACATCGAGGGGCTGTCGGTCGACGCGGGCGCGGTGCGGCTCGTCGAGGACATCCGGCTCAGCGTGGACAGCGGGGCCTTCGTCGGGCTCGTCGGCCCCAACGGCAGCGGGAAATCGACCCTGTTGAGGTGCGTGTACCGGGCGCTGCGACCGGCGGACGGAGCGGTGTGGCTGGACGGCGACGACGTACACGCCATGGAACCCCGGGCCGCGGCACGGCAGTTGGCCGCGCTGCCGCAGGAGTCGTCGGCCGAGTTCGACTTCACCGTCGCCGAAGTGGTCGCCATGGGACGGCTGCCCCACCAAGGCCGCACCGCCGCCTCGGACCGGGAGATCTGCGCCGGAGCCATGGCACGCACCGGTGTCTCCCACCTCGCCGACCGGGGCTTCCTCGCCCTGTCCGGCGGTGAGAGGCAGCGCGTCCTGATCGCCCGCGCGCTCGCCCAGCGGCCTCGCGTCCTGGTCCTCGACGAGCCCACCAACCACCTTGATATCGCCCACCAGTTGGACGTGCTGTCCCTGGTCCGCGGCAGCGGCCTGACCGTGCTCGCGGCCCTGCACGACCTGAACCTCGCCGCCGCCCACTGCGACCTGCTGTACGTCATCTCCGGCGGCCGGATCGTCGCCTCGGGACCACCGCACGACGTCCTCCGACCGGCCCTGCTCGCCGAGGTGTTCGGGGTCCGCGCGCATCCCGTGCGGCACCCGGAGACCGGCGCAGTCCAGCTCCTGTTCGACCTGCTTCCGCCCACCGTCTGAAGGACAACTCCCTTTATGCGCAAGCTGCTTGCCGCCGCACTCTGTCTCGCCGCGACCGCCACCGCAGGGTGCGGCGCCACGGTCGAGCCCTCACCGAAGGCCGCAGAGCCGTCCGCCGTCACCCTCACCAACTGCGGCCGGAAAGTGACCTACGAGAAGGTTCCCGAGCGGGTCGTCACCAACGACGTCGGCATCACGGAGCTGATGTTCGCCCTCGGACTGGAGAACCGCATGGCCGGGTTCGCCATGCCCGACGACAAGGGCGACCTCACGGACGTGCCCTGGAGGGACGGCTACAAGAAGGTGAAGTGGCTGTCCAAGGACCAGCTCACCAAGGAGAACGTCCTCGACGCCCGCGCCGACCTGGTCTTCGCCGGCTGGAACTACGGTTTCCGCGACGACGGCGGCTTCACCCCCGACGCCCTGAAGAAGCTCGGCATCCCGTCGTACCTTCTCACCGAGTCCTGCCGCAACGGCCGTACGGACAGCTCCCGCGGCATCATGCCGCCCCTGAGCGCCCTCTACACCGACCTCACCAACCTCGGAAAGCTCTTCGGCGTCGAGAAGCGCGCGGCCGCACTGATCGCCGACTTCAAGCAGCAGATCGCCGCCGTCCACACCAAGGCCCCGGCGAAGAGCCCCAAGGTCTTCCTCTACGACAGCGGCCAGGACTCCCCGTTCACCTCCGGCCGCTACGCGGCACCCGACCAGATCATCAGCGAGGCCGGCGGCGTCAACGTCATGCATGACGTCGACGACTCCTGGACCACGGTCGGCTGGGAGAGCGTCGTGCGGCGCGACCCCGAGGTCATCGTGATCTGCGACTACGGCGACGTGAGCGCCGAGCAGAAGAAGAAGTTCCTCCTCTCCTACGCCCCGCTCCGCGACGTCTCCGCGATCAAGCACCGCCGGATCTTCGTCCTGGACTACGTCGACCTCGTCGAGAGCCCCCGCAACCCGTCGGCCATCGCCCGCCTCGGCGCGTATCTGCGGACGGTGGCCGCCCAGGGGACCCCTTAGGCGCGACCGCGACACCGGGGCGGGCACCGCGGGCGAGGGTCCGATTGGTCACCGCGCGCGGGGGTACCCGGCCCCCATGATGATCGCCGAGAAAGAACACATGGAGCTCGCAGTGTCCGGCGCCGCCATGGGCGTGGTGGTAGCCGTGGCCGGTGGTCTCGTCGTCGTCGCGCTGCTCGTGTGGGCCGTGCGGCTGGGGATCAAGGTGCGGGAGCGGGAGCCGGCTCCGCCGCGGCCGGAGGAGCAGCCCCGGCTGCCGGAGACCGGTGCCGTCCGGGAGGTGCAGGAACAGCGGGAGCCGGACGAGGTGCCGCAGCCCGGCGACGGTGGTGAGCGGCTCAGGCCGCACGAGGTCCACCAGTCCGGCAGCAGGCGCAGCGACAACCAGGACCGCCCACGCTGGGACGCGGGGTCCGGCGGCTCCTGATGGCCGACACCCGGACCGTGCGTGCGGGGCGACGAAGCCTCACCGTCCACCGGCCCGACAAGGTGCTGTTCCCGGCCGACGGGAGCGGCAAGGAGTACACGAAGGGCGACCTCGTCGCGTACTACCGCGCCGTCGCCCCCTTCATGGTGCCGCACCTGCGCGGACGCCCGCTGATGCTGGAGCGGCACCCGGACGGGATCGACGGCCCCCGGTTCATGCAGAAGAACGTCCCGGAGCACTACCCGGACTGGATCGAACGTGTCGAGGTCGCCAAGGAGGGCGGCACGGTCACGCACCTCGTGTGCGACGACACCGCCACCCTCGTGTACCTCGCCGACCAGGCCTGCGTCACCCCGCACCGATGGCTGTCCCGGGCCGGCAAGGAGCACCGGCCCGACCGCCTGGTCTTCGACCTCGACCCGCCGACGGGGGACGACTTCCCCGCCGTACGCCAAGCCGCCCTGCTCCTGCGGGAGTTGCTTGACGAACTGCGGCTGCCGTCCGCGCCGATGACCACCGGATCGCGCGGTCTGCACCTGGTCGTGCCCCTCGACGGGCGGCAGGACTTCGACGCCGTACGCGCCTTCGCCAAGGACGTCGCCGACCACCTCGCCGAGGCGCACCCCGGCCGACTCACCACCGCCGCGCGGAAGAAGGACCGCGGGGAGCGCCTCTACCTCGATGTCCAGCGCAACGGGTACGCGCAGACCGCCGTCGCCCCCTACGCCGTCCGCGCGGAACCCGGGGCACCGGTCGCCGTCCCCATCAGCTGGGACCAACTCGACGACCCGGACCTCGACGCCCGCCGCTGGACCATCGCCGACGCCGTGGAGCAGGCCCGCACCAACCCCTGGGCGGGACTGGCGAGTCGGGGACGTTCCCTCACTCCGGCGGCGCGACGACTGGACGCTCTGCGCGGCTGATCCACCGACCCGCCGAACCCGAAGATCATCCCGAGACGACTGACGGTTCGTCCGCGGGGTACTCAGCGGTGCATGCGAATGAGTGTGGTGGACGTGGGGTCGAACACGGTGCGGCTCGTGGTGGCGGATCTCCGCGACGGCGTACCGCTGCCCGTGCACACCGCCAAGTGGAAGCTACGGCTCTCCGAGCGCGTCGGCCAGCCGTACGGGGAGATCCCCGAAGACTCCGTACGCGAGCTGGTGAAGGCGGTGTCGGCCGCTGCGGAGACCGCCCGGAGCTGGGGCGCCGCAGGGACACTCGCCTTCGCCACAGCGGTGGTCCGGGGCGCGCCGAACCGGCTCGACGTGCTCCGCGCGGTGCGCACCGAGACCGGGGTGCGGCTCTGCACCCTCCCGGGAGAGGTCGAGGGTGAACTGACGTTCCTCGGCGCCAGACGCTGGATGGGCTGGCGCGCCGGACCGCTCGCCCTCTTCGACATCGGCGGCGGCTCCTTCGAAGTCGCCTTCGGCCGGGGCCGGTTGCCCGACTTCGTCGCGTCCCTGCCGCTCGGCGCGGGCCGGCTGACCCGGGACTTCTTCCACGGCCAGGACCCGCCGCCCGCGAGCGCGGTCAAGGCTCTGCGCCGCGAGGTCCGGCACCAACTCCGGGACGTGGCCGCCCGGATCCGCTGGGAAGGCCCCCGGACCACCGTCGTGACGTCCCGTACCTTCCAGCAGCTGGCCCGGCTCTGCGGCGCCGCTCCCGGACGCCAAGGTCCCTTCGTGGAACGGCGGTTGGCGCGCTCGGAGCTGCGGGTGGGCCTGGACCGGCTGGCAGCCCTCGCGTCCGCCGAGCGGGCCCGGCTGCCCGGTGTCTCGGCACCGCGCGCCGCGCAGAGCCTGGCCGGAGCGGTGGTCGGCCACACGGCCATGAAGCTCACCGGCATCAAGACCGTCACCGTCTGCCCCTGGGGCATCCGCGAGGGCGTGCTGCTGCGGTACATCGAGGACGGCGGGTCGTGGTGGAAGGAGATGACACGGATCAGCGACGACGCGCAGGCCATGAGCGCGGTCGCCCTGCGGATCGCGCCGATGCCGGAACCGGCGCCCGTCGGCGGGTAGGCGGCACCGGCGCCCTTCCGTGCTACGCCGGGCGGGGGATCTCCGCGACCGCCAGGGAGATCCGCCGCTGCAGATGGGCGGGCAGCGGCGCTCCGTTGACCGAGTCGACCAGTTGCTCCGCCAGGTGATGGAGTTTGGTGTTCGTGTGCTGGGAGACGGAGACCAGGACGTTCCAGGCGTCCTCGGGGCTGAGGCCGAAGGAGGCCATCAGGACTCCGCGGGCCAGATCGATGACCGGCCGGGTCAGCATCGCGCGCTTGAGCTGCACGACTTCGACGCGCAGCTCCTCGGCCTCGTCGGACACCCCGTACTCCTCCTTGAGATCGTGCGTCGTCGCGGAAGGTCCGCGCCAGGCGTTGACCACCCCGTCGACGGGCGGACGGTCGGGGTCGAACAGTGACGACGTGCCGGTGAGCGTGAACACCCTGTCGACCTCCTCGCTGAGCGCCCGGACGGCGACCGTCTTGCCGTCCGCCAGCGCGAGCAGGCGGACGCGCAACAGGGCGTTGAGCCCGGAGCAGTCGCAGAAACCGACCCCGGACAGGTCGAGGTCCAGGCCGTCGGACGACCGGGCGAGTGCCAGCCGCAGGGCGGTCTGCACCGTCTGTTCCGTGTCGATGTCGATCTCCCCGGTCATCACGACGACGACCCGGGTCCCGGCCGGCCGCGTCGCGATCTTCAGGGAGGCGGAGGCCGGGAGGGGAAGGGATGCCGGCGGAGTCCCCGCCGCGGGGACGGGGGGCACCGCACAGACCGTCCGGACCCCGCTTCCGGAGAAGACGCGACGCTCGTGATCCACCATGGCTGCCGCTCCTGAGGCATCCGCCCTGTTTTCTGCCCGTTCAAGTGTTGCCCGGCGCATGTGACGCGTCAAGATATACACGAAATCTATTTCGTGTCTCAAGATACGTGAAAGGCGGGCCCTATGCTGGGGTCATGGACGGAGTATCGGAGACACACACGGGGTGGACGTTCCTCACCAGTCACGCGCGCGTGCTGGCCGCTATCGCCGAGGACCATCGCACTCGTATCCGTGACATCGCCGTGCGGTGCAGGCTCACCGAGAGGGCGGTCCAGAAGATCATCTCCGATCTCGAACAGGACGGCTACCTCACCCACACGCGGGAGGGGCGGACCAACGCGTACCGCATCCAGCCCGGAACCATCCTGCGGCACCCGGCCGAGGCTGGGATGACCGTGGAGGCACTGCTGTCCGCCCTCGCGCAGCACGACGCGCGGCGCGACGACCGGCAGGAGCAGTCCGCCGCGCCGACGGACCCGCCGCGTGACGGCGGGAGCTGACCGACGCCGATGGCCGGCGAACCGGTGCCGGTTCGCCGGCCATCGTGTCTCACGGTCGGCCGTACGTCATGAGTCACATGGCGCCACGTCCGGTCCGCTCGCCCTCCACCACGGCTTCCGCGAGTTCCCGCGCCGAGGCGTAGCGCGCGTCGCGCGGCAGGCGTTCCACCGGGTCGACCAGGCTGTCCGGCGCGTACTTCTCACGCAGGACGCGGCCCAGTTCACGCGGCCCCGCGGGGAACGAGGTGCGGCCCAGGATCTTCGCCAGCTCCAGCCGGACCGCCTCCAGCGACACCGCCCCGCCGCCCGGTGTCACGGGCCCGCCCGCGACCACCGGGTCGTCGTCGGCGTCGGCTCCGGGTCGTTCCACTCCTCGGTCCGGGTCGAACGCCCGGAACGCAGCAGCCCCTGCAGTTCGTGCTTCATCTCCTCGTCACGGTGGACGCTCAGTCGGTCGCTTCCGCGTTCCATCACTCGCTCCATGTCTGTCGGGGGAGTCCGGCGCCTACCCGGGGCCATGGGGCTGACACGTCCGTCCGCCCGGTCACCTTTTCCTCACCATTCGTCATGATTTGGCGGCTGGAAGCCAGCGGCTTCGTACAGGGGTTTCAGGTCGCTTCGCGCGGGAAGGCGCCCTAAGAGTGCTTCGGACAGGAGGCACGTCCGTGGGAGCTGGTGTACGCCGGATCGCGGGTGTGTCCTGCCTGGTCGACGCGTGCTCACCACCCATGGGGACCGTCCTTCCGACAACCCCACGAGGGAGTTGTGAGCACCATGGGCACACCCACCAGGAAGCGCCACCCGCACAACGACGCGCCCCGCACCGCGGAGGCCTTCGACCGTCTGTCGCACCTGCCCGCAGGCGCCGAACGAGCCGCCCTGCGTGACGAACTCGTCCGGGTCTGGCTTCCCATGTCCGAACGCATCGCCGGCCGCTACCGCGGAAAGGGCGAGCCGTACGAGGACCTGCGCCAGGTCGCGGCACTCGGTCTCGTCAAGGCGGTCGACGGCTACGACCCCGGGCGCGGCCACGCCTTCGAGAGCTATGCCGTGCCGACCGTCACCGGTGAGATCAAGCGGCACTTCCGCGACCACATGTGGGCCCTGCACGTACCCCGGCGCGTCCAGGAACTCCGCAACCGGGTGCGCATCGCCCTGCGGGAACTGTCCGCCACGGGCTCCGACCGGCGCCCGAGTGTCGCCGAGATCGCCGAGTACGCGCAGCTGAGCGAGGAGGACGTACAGGCCGGTCTGGAGGCGCTGGACAGCTTCACCGCGCTCTCGCTGGACGCGGAGACGCCCGGTGGTGAGGACGCCGGTATGACGCTCGCCGGGCTGCTGGGGGAGTGCGACGCCGGGTTCGACCGGGTCGTCGACCGCGAGGCGGTCAAGCCCGTCCTGGAGCGGCTGCCCGAGCGTGAACGCGTCATCCTGTACCTCCGTTTCTTCCGGGGCATGACGCAGAGCGGCATCGCGGAGCGGCTCGGCGTCTCGCAGATGCACGTCTCGCGGCTGATCAGCACGTCCTGCGCCACGGTGCGCGAACGCGTGCTCGCCGACGCTGCCTGACCTCCTCGGGGAGTGAGGGCCGGCCGCCCCCAGGGACTGGTCCCGGGGCGGCCGGTGGCGGGCTCACTGCCGAACCCTCCCGGGAGCGGCTGGGCAGTTGGCCGTCCTCTTCGGACTACCGGGCTGAGGCCGGTTCAAACAACATCCGACCCAGGGACGACCATGTCGCCCGGAACCCTCAGCCCGACGACTAGCCCCGCACCGGGTGCTTGCGCTGGACCTCCCGGAGTGCGGAGCCCGGGCCGTCCCGATCTCGTGCCGGGGAATCGGATGTCCGGGCTCCTCCTTCCGGCTCGGTCATGGCACCCCCATGGAATGTTCACGTTCCGGTCACGCCTACGGTGGTTCCTGATCCGCCGCATCCGTCGTGTGGCGGGGCGTGCACGCGTCGTGACAGGGTGCTGAGGAAGAGGGTTCCGCGCGCCCGCACAGGTGGTCGTCGTACCCTCAACAAAGCGGAATCCAGGGCTTGTTGGGAAGTTCCGCCTGCGGTCGCGCCTAGTGCGTCCGGGGCGTACCGGCCTACCGGTATGCTCTCGACTGTTGTCTGACGGCAACTATGGTCTCGAGAAACCGTGCGGTGGGGAGGGCAGGACCATGGCGGTGCCACAGCCGCGGACCGACGACCTGCTGTCGGTGGGTGGCGAAGGGGCCGGCCCGGAAGCCTGGGTGGCCTGGCAGCCCGCTGTCCTGCTGGTCGAGGACGATGCCGGTGATGCCCTCCTGGTGGAGGAGCTGGTCGCCGACAGCGCGCTGAAGATACGTCTGCAGTGGGTGCGGTCGATGGCCGAGGCCGCCGAGGTGCTCGCGGTCGACGTGCCGGACTGTGTGCTGCTCGACCTGCATCTGCCGGACGCGCAGGGACTCGAGGCGCTCTCCCAGGTCCGCTCTCGCGCCGAGCGGGCGGCCGTCGTCGTCCTCACCGGTCTCGCCGAGGAGGAGACCGGCCTCGCCGCCGTCGCCGCCGGAGCACAGGACTACCTCGTCAAGGGCCGCGTCGAACCGGGCCTCTTCGGACGCGCGGTGCGCTACGCGATCCAGCGCAAGCAGGCCGAGCGCGCTGCCGTCGCCCTCCAGGCCAGCCGCATGCAGGCCCAGGAGAACGCCCGCCTGGAACGCGGCCTGCTGCCCCGCCCCCTGCTGCGCGGCGAGGGCGTCGAAGCGGTGGCCCGCTACCGCCCCGGGCGCGCGCAGGCGCTGCTCGGCGGCGACTTCTACGACATCGTGCAGAGCGTCGACGGCACCGTCCACGCGGTCGTCGGTGACGTGTCCGGGCACGGGCCCGACGAGGCCGCCCTCGGTGTGGCCCTGCGGATCGCCTGGCGCACCCTGGTGCTCAGCGGCGTCACGGGCGCCGAGCAGGTGGCCCGGCTGGAGGAACTCCTGGTCGCCGAGCGCGCCCGGAGCGAGGTCTTCGCCACCCTCGTCAGCCTCTCCGCCGCACCCGGCGAACGCACCGCCACCGTCGTGCGGGCCGGACACCACGGGCTGCTGATGCGGCACGGCGGCGCCGTGGAGTGGGTGGAGGTCGCGGGCGGCCCGGCGCTCGGGGTGGTCCCCGGCCTCGCGGAGTGGCCCGTCGAGGAACTGGCCGTGCCCCAGGACGCCGCTGTGGTGATGTTCACCGACGGGCTGTTCGAGGGCCATGTCGGGCGGGGCTCCGAGCGGCTGGGGGAGGACGGACTGCTGAGTCTCGCGCGGGAGAAGGCCGCACTGGCCCCCGAGCCGTTCGTCGACGAACTGATCGCATCCGCCGAGCGCCTGGCCGAGGCGCAGGGCGGGCTGGCGGACGACGTGGCCGTGATGCATCTGCACTGGACATGATGCGGCTGCCCCGGACGTGATTCACTGCGCCGGGACCGAGCAGGCGGGCGAGAGGAAGTCGGGACGAGCAGAACGGTGAAGGACATGACGGGCGGAACAGGGATCGGGCGCCGACTGACAGTGCAGAGGTGGTTCTTCCTCGCACTGTCGCTGATGGTGCTGCTGGTGGTGATCGGAACCGCGATCGGCGCGGGCCTGCTGAGCCAGACCGCCCGGGTGACCGACGACCTGCTGCTGCGGGTCCAGCCCTCCCAGATCGAGGCGTACCGGCTCCAGGCCGCGCTGGTCAACCAGGAGACCGGCGTCCGCGGCTACGCGATCGCCGCCGACAAGCAGTTCCTCACCCCGTACACCGCGGGTAAACAGGACGAGGCCCGGTCCGCCGCGCGACTGCGCGCACACCTCAGTGACCGGCCCGAACTGCTCGCGGACCTCAACGCCGTGGAACGCGGCGCGGCCGCCTGGCGGCAGAACTACGCCGAGCCCCTCGCCGCCGCCGTCACCCCGGGCCGGCCGGGAGCCGTCGACCAGGCCACCGTGGACAGCGGCAAGCACGAGTTCGACCACCTGCGCGCCCTCTGGGCGAAGCAGAACAGCGACCTCGCGACGGCCGTGAAGCAGGGCCGGGCCCACCTCGCCCACCAGCGGACGGTGCGCAACAGCGTCCTCAGCGGCATGATCGCGGCCTTCCTGCTGACCTGCGTCGCCCTCGCCGTCCTCGTACGCCTGCTGGTGACCCGCCCCCTGGAGGCGCTGACCAAGGCCTCGGAAAAGGTCGCGGGCGGCGACTTCGCCCACCACATCACCGGGGACGGCCCGGCCGACCTCACCGCGGTGGCCGGAGCCGTCGAGGGCATGCGCAGACGGATCGTGGCCGAACTCGACGCCTCCCGCGACCAGCAGGAGATCCTGAGCCGACAGGCCGCCGAGCTGGACGCGCAGGCCGTGGAACTGCGCCGGTCCAACGCCGAGTTGGAGCAGTTCGCCTACGTCGCCTCGCACGACCTCCAGGAGCCGCTGCGCAAGGTCGCCTCGTTCTGCCAGCTGCTGGAGAAGCGGTACGGGGACAAGCTCGACGACCGCGGCGTGCAGTACATCGACTTCGCCGTCGACGGCGCCAAGCGCATGCAGGTCCTCATCAACGACCTGCTCACCTTCTCCCGCGTCGGACGCCTCGACGACACCCGGGAGGAGGTCGACCTCGGCTCGACGCTGGACAAGGCGCTGCGGAACCTCGCGGCCGCCGTGGAGGAGTCGGGCGCCCGGATCGACCGGCCCGAAACCCTGCCCGCCATCGTCGGCGACCCGACCCTGCTGACGATGCTCTGGCAGAACCTCGTGGGCAACGCCCTGAAGTTCCGCCACCCGGACCGCGCCCCGCAGGTGTCCGTCACCTGCGAGGCCGACCCCGACAGCCCCGGCATGTGGCGCCTGAGCGTCGCCGACAACGGCATCGGCATCCCCGAGGAGTTCACCGACAAGGTCTTCGTCATCTTCCAGCGGCTGCACAGCCGCGACGCCTACGGCGGCACCGGCATCGGACTCGCCCTGTGCAAGAAGATCGTCGAACACCACGGCGGCCGGATCTGGATCGAGTCCACGGTCGGCGAGGGCACCCGCTTCTGCTTCACGCTCCCGTGCGTCGAGGAAGCCGCCGACGAGGCCCCTGCCGCCGCAGACATCGAAACCACCGAAGCCACCGAGGCCGTCGACCCCGCCGACGGGACCGGCACCTCCACCACCACCGACGAGAAGGCCCTTACATGACCCTCCCCGACGCGACCCCGATCGACGTCCTCCTCGTGGAGGACGATCCCGGCGACGAACTGATGACCCGCGAAGCCTTCGAGGACAACAAGATCGGCAACACCCTCCATGTCGTCCGCGACGGCGAGGAGGCCCTCGATTTCCTCTACAAGCGCGGCGACCACACCGACGCCCCGCAGCCCGACCTCATCCTCCTGGACCTCAACCTCCCCAAGTACGACGGTCGCCAGGTCCTGGAGAAGATCAAGTCCGACCCGGAGCTCGCACTCATCCCCGTGGTCGTCCTGACCACCTCCTCGGCCGAGGAGGACATCCTGCGCAGCTACAAACTGCACGCCAACGCCTATGTCACCAAGCCGGTCGACCTCGACCAGTTCATCGCCGCGGTCCGGCAGATCGACGACTTCTTCGTGCAGGTCGTCCGGCTGCCCCACCGCTTCGGCTGAGGCGCTAGGGTTTCGTACAAGGTGACGAACCGGACGTCGGGGTGGTGAGGACCATGCAGTCGGATGACGACCACGCGGACGAGATCACCGGAGTGTTCCTGCACCGGCTGCCGGAGGACACCTGGTGGTGGTCGGACGAGATGTTCCGGCTGCTCGGCTACGAGACCGACGCCGTCACGCCCACCGCCAAACTGCTCCGCGGCCACGTCCACCCCGAGGACCAGGCCGGCCTCGACAGCGCCCTGGAACACGGCAGGACCACCGGCCACCCCTTCAGCTGCTACCTCCGCGTGGTCGGCGCGACGGACACCGAACGCAACGTCGTCCTGGTCGGCGACGGCCGCAGCGATGACGACGGCGAGGTGGTGGTGCTGCGCGGATTCGCCGTCGACGTGACGGCCTCCGTACGGCAGGAGGCACGGCGCACCGCCGACTCCGACATCGACCGGGCCCGCGTCTCCCAGGAGGACATCGACCTGGCGCGCGGAGTGCTCATGGCGCTCTACGGCGTCGACGCCGACGTCGCGATGCGCGTCCTGCGCCGCCACTCGCAGCACGCCAACGTCAAACTCCGCGCCCTGGCCCAGTCCGTGCGCGAGGCCGCGCCCACGGCACCCGGCCGCCCCCAGCACGACCTGCACCAACGGATCTCGTCCGTGCTGTATCCCGACCGCGACTGAGCGGCCGGCCAGGCTCCCGCAAACGGGGCGGCTTGCGAGTGGGAATCTCGGGTAGGCCAACCACATGAGCGGCGAATCACCACACTGCCGACTTCCCTGAGGTGTCGAACTCTTGGCAGCTCATGGGGAGGCGGACAGGACACCGGCGCAGGCGGATGGCAGCGACGCCGTCGCGGGCCGGATCGCCGATGCCGTGGACGGCCTGGCCGAGCTGTGGACAGCGGCGGCGGCCGAGGCGTCGGTACGGCTCTCCCTGCATCAACTGCGCGCCCTGCACGCCCTGGAGGCCGAGCCGGGAGCGAACCTGACCCTGCTGGCCGAGCGGCTCGAAGCGGGCCTGCCTACGGTGAGCAGGCTCTGCGACCGGCTGGAGGCGGCCGGGCTGCTGCTCAGGGAGGCCGCGCCGCACAACCGCAGGGAGATACAGCTCCGGCTCACCACGCACGGCCGGGACGTGCTCGCGGAGGTGGCCCGGCTGCGGTCCCGGGCGCTGAGCGAGGTCGTGAGCGGCATGGCGGCGGACGACCGTGAGGCGCTGGAACGCGGGCTGCGGGCGTTCGTCGCGACACTCACCCGGGGCGGGTGACCCCCTCGGTTCACGGCGTGCCGGCGTCGCGTCCGTTCCAGTCCATGCAGACCACGGCCGCGTCGGCGGTCAGTTCCGTGCTGCCGAAGTGCTCGATGAGGCTGGCCACCACCGAGCGTGCGACCTCCTGCGGGGCCTGCGTCGGCGCCGTGTCCAGGGCGCGGCGCAGCGAGTCCACGCCGAACAGGGCGCCCTCCGGTGAGCGGGTCCCGTGGACGCCGGTGCTGACCGCCACGAGCCGGTCCCCGGGCCGTACGGTGAAGATCTGCTCCTCGTAGGCGGTCTCCTCGAACATGCCGAGCGGGAGCTGCGCCTCCAGTTCGATCTGCCGCACTGTGTCGCCCCGCCTGCGGTAGAGCCGCGGGGAGCCCGCGTCGACGGCCTGGACCGTGCCGGTCGCGAGGTCGAAGCGGAGCAGCAGCGTCGAGGCGTACACCTTGCCGCCGAACTGGGCGTACACCGCCTGGTCGGCGAGCCGGGCCTGGTCGGCGAGGCTCACGCCGGCCCGGCGGGCGTTGCGCAGGGCACCCACCGTGACGCTGGTCAGCAGGGAGGCGTCGATGCCGCGGCCCATGCCGTCGGTGACCGTCAACGTGACGCGGTTGCCGTCGGTGCTCCAGTCGAAGTTGTCGCCGCCGACGGTGTAGGCGGGCTCCAGATGGGCGCCGATCACGAACTCCGGGCGGTGGCAGCCGCGCCCCGGCAGGAGCTGCCACTGCATCTCCGCGGCCAGCGTGAGGCGCCGGGTGCGGCGGGCCAGGAGGTACAGGTCGGTGTCGCGCTCCGCCGCGGCGATCTCGTGGCCCAGCGCGGTGGCGAACTCGGCGAGCCCGCGCACCCCGGCCGGGTCGGCGCCGGCGGCGGGCAGCCGGGCGGAGAGCACGCCGTGCCGGTCGCCGCGCACGGTGACGGGCACATACACGGTGACCGTCCCGTCCTCGTGCGCCTCGACGACGGGCGTTTGCAGGGTGAACGCGCGTCCCGCGGGGCCGTCGTAGGCGGACAGGGGTTCGCCGGCGGCGTCCGGCGGCGGGGTGACCGGAAGCAGCTCCCGCAGGCCGTAGTCGGCGAGGAAGAGGCCGACGTCCCGGGCTCCGGCCCGGTCGGCGAGCAGGCGGCGGGCCGTCCCGACGAGAGCGTTGGGCGGCGACGACCGCAGCTCGCTCTCCATAGAGGGGAGCGACTCAGAGGTGCTCACGGCGTTCACCCTTCCGGCTCAGTGTCTTCACACTAGCGCCACCCGGGTGGGCGCGGGGAACGGGACGCACCTCACCGCCCCCGCCAGTCCAGGCACACCACCAAGGCGTCGTCGTCCGGGGTCGGCGTGCCGCGGTGGCCGGTCAGTTCGCGCAGCACGGCCCGGGGCACCTCGGCGGCGGGCAGCAGCCTCGTGTGCTGGATCGCCCGCGCCAGCGCGGCCTCCCCGTACGCCTCACCCTTCGGCGAGGCGACCGCGTACACCCCGTCGCTGACGAAGAGGAGCCGGTCGCCGGGCTCGACCCGGAAGTCCTGCTCGACGTAGTCGGTCTCCTCGAACATGCCCAGCGGCAGCTGCGCGTCGAAGGTGATCCGCTCGACCACGCCGTCGCGCAGCCGCATCGTCTGCGGCGAACCGGCGTCCACCACCCGGGCCCGTCCGGTGGTGAGGTCGAAGTCGAACATCAGCACCGACATGTGGCTGCGGCCCTGGTAGTGCGCGTACACCGCCTGGTCCGCGAGGGCCGCCTGGTCGCCGAGGCGGATACCGGCCCGGCGTGCGTTGCGCAGGGCGTTGACCGCCAGGTTGGTCAGAAGCGACGCCTCTATGCCCTCGCCCATGCCGTTCGAGACGTAGAGCGTGAGGTGGTCGGCCGTGGCGGACCAGTCGAAGTTGTCCCCGTGGATCGCGTACGCGGGCTCCAGCTGCGCGCCGAGGTCGAACTCGGAGCGCGAGCACGAACGGCCCGGCAGCAGCTGCCACTGCATCTCCGCCGCCAGCGTGAGCCGGTCCTTGCGCCGGGCCCGCAGATACAGGTCCGTGTCCCGCTCCGCGACCAGCACCTCGTGGCCCAACACCTCGGCCAGCTCGGTCAGTTCGGTCAGACAGTCGCGTACGTGATCGCCGCCGGGCAGCGTCACCGAGAGGACACCGAGACGGTCCCCGCGCACGGTGATCGGCAGATGGACGCGGACGCTGCCGTCCCCGAGGTTCCCCTCCACGAAGGGTTCCTGGGCGCCGAAGGCACGGCCCGCGGGGGTGTTGTGCACGGACACCGGCGGCAGGGTGTGCGGCAGTTCGGTCACGGGCTGGAGCACGGTCAGGCCGTAGTCGGCCATGAGCAGGTCCACGGAGTCCGCCCCGTACAGCCGGCCCAGCTCGCGGCCGACGACGTCGGGCAGCTCATGGGGGGCCGCCGTGCGCAACGCCCGCTCGACAGCCAGGAATCTGTTCACGATCGTAGGTATGCCAATCTCTCACCCGAGGCACGCGTCACCCGCTCCTGCGGTGGGCCGTACGGCCCGTGCGCCGCGTGTCGTCTCGTCCATCCGTGTCCGTTGCGCGTGCCTAGTAGGCTGGGGCTCGTCCCTGTGCCTGCGAGAGTGTGACTGTGACGTCCTTCCACCCCCGCCCCGAGCCCGACGAGGTCGCGCGCGTCACCTCTACGGCCGCGGAACTGCTGGAAGTCCTGTGGGGTCGTGCCTCGACGGCGCCCGCGTCCGCCTCCCAGCTGCGTGTGCTGTTCATCCTGGAGCACCACGAGGGCATCAATCTGCGGACCCTCGCCGACCACCTCGCCTCGACCCCGCCGTCGACCAGCAGGCTCTGCGACCGGTTGCAGGCCGCCGGTTTCGTCGACCGCGAAGTGAGTCCCACGGACCGGCGCGAGGTACGCCTGTACCTCAGCAGCCTGGGCCGGGCCTTCCTGTCGGACCTGCGGGCCCGGCGCGAGGAGGCGCTCGGGGCGGTGCTCGAACAGATGCCGACCGCCGGGCGCAACGCGCTCCTGACGGGCCTGGAAGCGTTCTGTGCGGTGGCGGCGGCGCAGATACACGACCACGACGACTCCTCGGGCAGCCGTACCGCCTGACAGAGCCGACCGACAGCCGTCCGCTGGGCGGCTGTTCGCTGTTCGTGGCCGGCGCACGGAGTGGTCTCCGCCGACCGGGGCATCCCAGATCCTTCCCCTGCTGCGATGACACCCGCTACTTTCTTGCCTCATGGCCATAGTTGTCAAACGGCAAGTTTCGCGGGTGCCAGTGCTAAGATGTGATCGCGCAGGGGAAGTCGGGTGAAGAGTGCGGGCCGGTCAGCCCAGTTCGGCGCCCTTGGCGGCGGCCTCGGACTCGGAGTGCGCGTCATCGGTGGCCAGCGTGCCGCCCGCGCTCTCCAGGTGCGCCCGCACGAACCACTGGAACTGCTCCAGGTCGCGCAGCTGCCCGATCAGCAGGTCCTCGGTGGCGGGATCGATGTCGCCCGCCTCCTTGACCGCGGCCCGGAGGTCCTCGATCAGCCCCGTGTAGACCAGGTTGAGCGCGCCGAGATGGGCGATGGCGTCGGCCCGGCCGATGGAGTAGTCGTCCCAGGTCCGCTCGGCCACCAGCGCGCCCGGCGTGCCCGGTGCCACCCCGCCGAGCGCGGCGATGCGCTCCGCCACGTCGTCGGCCATCTCGCGCACCTGGTCGACCTGCGGGTCGATCATCTCGTGCACGGCGATGAAGTGCGGCCCGACGACGTTCCAGTGCACGTGCTTCAGCGTCAGGTGGAGATCGTTCAGCGAGTGGAGCCGCTGGCGCAGCACACCGATCAGTCGGCCGGCGGCCTCGCGGTCGATGCCGGGAACGGTGTACTTCGGGGTCAGGTCCTTGATCTCCGCGGTCATGGTTCACCTCTGGTCGTTCGGTAGGGCGTGCGGTTCCTTACCTGATCACGGGTGCCCCTGTCCGGCGAGGTCAGACATCCCGTTTCTGCGTGATACGTCACGATCGGCCCGTGGGCCGGCCGCCGGGCAGCAGATCCTGGATCTTCGCCTTGAACCCCTGCTTGACCATGGCCGCGCGATCGCTGTCGCCCTTGAGGACGGACGACGCGGCGGCCTCGATCTGCTCCAGGGAGGCGTGCGGCGGGATCGGCGGTACGGCGGGGTCGGTCACGAAGTCCAGCACGCAGGGCCGGTCGGCCGCGAGCGCGCTCTCCCAGGCGCCGGTCACCTCGTCCGGCTTCTCCACCCGGGTGCCGGTCAGACCGAGCGAGCGGGCGAAGTCGGCGTAGGCGACGTCCGGGAGCGACTGCGAGGGCAGGAACTGCGGGGCGCCCTCCATGGCACGCATCTCCCACGTCACCTGATTGAGGTCCCGGTTGTTCAGCACGGCGACGATCAGCCGCGGATCCGCCCACTCCTGCCAGTACTTCGCGACGGTGATCAGCTCGGCCATGCCGTTCATCTGCATGGCCCCGTCCCCGACCAGCGCGATGGCGGGCCGGTCACCGTGCGCGAACTTCGCCCCGATGGCGTACGGCACCCCCGGACCCATCGTGGCCAGCGTCCCCGACAGCGAACCGCGCATCGCGCCCCTCAACTTCAGGTGCCGCGCGTACCAGTTGGCGGCCGAGCCGGAGTCCGCGGACAGGATCACGTCGTCCGGCAGCAGTCCGCTGAGCGCGTGCACGACATGCTCGGGGTTGACCGGATCGGCCTCGACGGCGGCCCGCCGCTCCATGACCTCCCACCAACGGGCCACGTTCGCCTCGATCTTGACCCGCCACGACGGGTCCTCCATCTGCTCCAGCAACGGCAGCAGCCTGCGCAGCGTCGCGGCCGCGTCACCGACGAGATTGACCTCGAAGGGATAGCGCAGCCCGACCATGTGCGGATCGATGTCGATCTGGACACCCCGCGCCTTCCCGAACTTCGGCAGGAACTGCGAGTAGGGGAACGACGAGCCGATCACCAGCAGCGAGTCGCACTCCCGCATCATCTCGTACGACGGCCGGGTGCCCAACAGGCCGATGGAGCCGGTGACATAGGGCAGGTCGTCCTCCAGCGCGTCCTTGCCCAGCAGGGCTTTGGCGACCCCGGCGCCGAGCCGGTCGGCGACCGCCTTCACCTCCTCGCGGGCACCCCGGGCGCCCTGACCGATCAAGATGGCCGTCTTTCCACCGGAGTTGAGGACATCGGCGGCCCGCCGCAGATCGTCGTCGTCCGGCACCGCCGTGTAGTGCGGCATGCCCAGACTGGAGGGCACCATCTTGAAGGCGTGCTCGGGCGGCGTGTAGGCGAGTTCCTGGACGTCCAGCGGGATGATCACCGCGGTCACCGAGCGGCGTGCCATGGCGGTGCGCATCGCCCGGTCGATGACGTTGGGCAGCTGCTCGGGGACGGTCACCATCTCGCAGAAGTCGGAGGCGACGTCTTTGTAGAGGCTCAGCAGGTCGACCTCCTGCTGGTAACTGCCGCCCATGGCGCTGCGGTTGGTCTGGCCGACGATCGCGACGACGGGCACGTGGTCGAGCTTCGCGTCGTAGAGACCGTTGAGGAGGTGGATGGCGCCGGGGCCCGACGTCGCCGCGCAGACACCGACCTTGCCGGAGAACTTGGCGTAGCCGACGGCCTCGAACGCGGACATCTCCTCGTGCCGTGACTGGACGAAGCGCGGGTTGTCCTCCGCGCGGCCCCAGGCGGCGAGCAGGCCGTTGATGCCGTCGCCCGGGTAGGCGAAGACATGGGTGACGTCCCACTCGCGCAAGCGCTGGAGGACGTGATCGGCGACTGTGGTGGACATGGGCGGGGTCCTTCCGGTGGGGGTGTCCGTCCGGTACGGGCCTACGGGTACCCCGGAAGGCGACCTTCCTCGCCGTCTCCGGGTGACGACATGCCGCGGGCCGGAAGCCCACGGCATCCGGCCCGGCTGTCGGCGCTGTTCCTCTGGCTCGTCAGTCGTCCCCTCTGACGATGTTGCCCTCGATCAGTGTCTGCGGAGGCGGTGTCACGCCGCTGTCGTCGACGGGCGGGACACAGGTCCGTACGGCCTTCCCGCCCCGGCGGCGGGCCTTCGCCCAACCGGTCTCGGGCGGCAGGTACAGGTCTTCCTTCTTCGCGGTGCGCGCGGTCACAGCGCTTCAACTTCTCTCTGCGTCAGAAATGTGCGGTCCCTGGTGCTGGTGTTCGGGTCCCCGTCGGGCGGGGACTCAAACGCGTTACGGGACATTCGGCGCCAAGACCGCGGCGATCAACTCCGTGCGAAGTCGAGAAGATCGGCATTGAACCGCTCGGCGAACCTGGGCACCATCGACAGACCGTGCGGAGCACCCGGATAGACCTTGTAGACTGCGTCCTTGACGAGTTTCGAGGATTTGTCGCCGGAGGCCACGATGGGCACGATCTGATCGTCGTCACCGTGCACGATCAATGTCGGGACGTCGATCTTCTTGAGATCCTCGGTGAGATCCGTCTCGGAGAATGCCTTGACGCAGTCATAAGCGCCCTTGATTCCCACGGTCATGCTCCACAGCCAGAACTCGTCACGGGTTCCCTGAGTGACGGTCGAGTCGTCGCGGTTGGCGCCGTAGAAAGACGCGCTGAGATCCTTGTAGAACTGCGAACGGTCCTTCTCCACACCGTTGCGGATCTCGTCGAACACCTCGATCGGCAGGCCCTCCGGGTTCGCGTCCGTCTTGAGCATCAGCGGCGGGATCGCGCCGAGCAGCACGGCCTTCGCGACCCGGCCGGAGCCGTGCCGGCCCAGATAGCGGGTGACCTCGCCGCCGCCGGTCGAGTGCCCGACGAGGATCACGTCGCGGAGATCCAGGGCCTCGATGACCGACGCGAGGTCGTCGGCGTAGGTGTCGAGGTTGTTGCCGTCCCAGGGCTGATCCGAGCGTCCGCCCCCGCGCCGATCATGGGCCACGGCCCGGAAGCCGTTGTCCACCATGAATTTCAGCTGGGGATCCCACGCGTCGGCGGTCAGCGGCCAACCGTGGGAGAAGACGACGGGCTGCCCGGATCCCCAGTCCTTGTAGAAGATCCGTGTGCCGTCCGAGGTCGTGGCGAAGGGCATGGTGATTTCCTCTCCAACCGAGTGCTGGTACCCAAGCCGGACGGTGAACACCGCGCCACGAAACCAATAGCGGACGTACGACGGGAAATTGACGGAAAAGGTCAGCAGCGAGAGGCGACCGGAATGAGCACGTCGTCGACGCCACTCTAGTCGAAGTGCGGAACTTCAGCGTGTCGAACGGCTTCCTCCGCCACGGGGACCGTAACCCGGGCGGGCGGAAAGCGTCAGAGTGGGGTTCATTCTTCCGCCCCCGTGCAACGGCTACCGTTTCGGCCAGGTCAGATGAAAGCTTCGGTGACCCCGGGGCGCCGCCGGGCCTCCTGATCATGGGGGCGGGCGCAGCTGATCAACTGGGCGGCGGGGTTATGCCAGGAACTGGTGGACCGTGGCCTGCACGCGACGCGCTCGGCGTCACCAGCGCGGGAGCGCGCGGCCTTCACCGCGTGGCAGGTACGCGCCCTCCGCCCCGCCGCGCCCGCGGCCTACCCCTTCGACGAGACCGCGGCGGCCGAACGGTCCGGACGCGCCTTCGACCGCGGCTACGACCCCCTCGGCATCCAAGGCCAGGACCTCTCGGTACTGGCCACGGGCGACCGCACCGAACGCCCGCGGTCCCTGTGGGTGCCCGTCCTGGTCGCGCACGGCACCGCCGACATCGGGAAACTCGTTGGACAACTCCCGTGTCTGCGGACAGCGTTGGCCTGATGCAGCAGGAGCAGATGTGGAACTCCGAGGTCGCCCAGCGGTATGACACGCCCGGCACCGGAATGTTCGCGCCCGACACGCTGGGGCCGACCGTGGAGCGGCTCGCGCGACTCGCCGGGGACGGGCCCGCGTTGGAGTTCGCGATCGGCACCGGGCGGGTGGCCGTGCCGCTCGCCGAGCGTGGAGTTCCCGTCACCGGGATCGAGTTGTCACGGCCGATGGTGGTGCAACTGCGCACCAAGGCCGACGAAGTGACGATCCCGGTCGTCATCGGGGACATGGCGACCACCGTCGCGCCCGGGACGTACAGCCTCGTCTATCTCGTCTACAACACCATCTCGAACCTGCTCACCCAGGCCGAGCAGGTCGAGTGCTTCCGGAACGCCGCGCGCCATCTCACGGCGGGCGGGCGGTTCGTGATCGAGTTGTGGGTGCCGGAGTTGCGCAGCCTGCCGCCGGGGCGGACGGCCACCGTCTGGCAGACCGACCGGGACTACATCGGTCTGGACACCTACGACGTTCTCAACCAGCATGTCGTGTCGCACCACTTCCACTTCGACGACAGCGAGCAGGCGCGGTTGTACCGCAGCCCGCACCGCTACATCTGGCCGGCCGAACTCGATCTCATGGCGCAGCTGGCCGGGTTCGCGCTGGAGAGCAGGCATGGGGACTGGTCCGGCGGCGAGTTCACCGCGGAGTCGCGTTCGCATGTCTCCGTCTACCGGATCCCGCTGGCCTCGTAGCCGTAGCCGTAGCCGTAGCCGTCTCGGTATCGGTATCGCTGTTTCAACTTGGTGGGTTGACGGGCGACTTGTCGGCGACGGCCTCGTCCGGAACGTCCGTCAAAGGTATGCGGGCGGTGATGCGCTTGCCCACCGACTCGCGCCGCGCCTCGAAGGCGTGTGCCACGGCCCGTACGATCTCCAGGCCGTGCTGGCCCACGCGTTGGGCATCCGCCCCCTGGGGGACCGGGAGCCGCGGGTCGGAGTCCCACACCTCCACCTCGACCAGGTTGCCGACGATCCGCAGATCCATCAGCACAGGACCGGGCGCGTACTTACGGGCGTTGGTGACCAGCTCGCTGACCACCAGCTGCGTGAGATCCATGGCCCGGGCCGACACCGGCAGCCCGAACTCAGCCCGGGCCCGGGTCAGAAACGTGGCGGCCATGTGGCGGGCTTCGCTGATGTATGAGCCGTGACCGTCCAGTGCCACGGTGGACCGTATGGGCTGGTCCCGGGCCTGCGGTGCTGTGTCGTCGTCGTCCGATGACTCTGGTTCCATCAGGATCGTTTCACCGCCTTCCGCGTGCCCGGCGCATACCCCGTGAGATAGCGCTCACTCGTCAATGTCCGTAGGCTCCACCGGACCTGGGCATCAACCGTACGATGCGGGGCAGCACTTCGGATGGAATCCTGATCAGTAGCGCTCACCGACTTGTGTATGAGGACAGATGGTGGACACCGAGCAAGCGGGGCAGCCGGGGCGGTTGTCGGTGAGGACCGACGTCGTCGACGGCACCTTGGTCGTGGCCCTGACCGGAGAGATCGACCATGAGACAGGCGGCCTGCTGAGGGAGGCGCTGGACCTGCCGGACGGCCTCGCCCCGCGCGCCGTCATCGACCTGCGCCAAGTCACGTTCATGGACTCCAGCGGCATCAACATTCTCATCGCCGTCCACCGCACGCTCGCCGAGGCGGGCGGCTGGCTGCGGCTGGCCGGCGCGGCCCCGCCCGTGCTGCGCATCATCCAGCTCGTCGGCATCGACGGGATCATCCAGTGTCACCCGACGGTCGAACAGGCCCTCGGGCGCTGACCGTTGCGGCGGGCGTGAGACTCGCTGTCAGGTCGTCGGCGCTCGGTGGTAGACAGTCCGCGTGACAGAGATCCTGGAGTTCCCCGCCCTGCTGCGCCTGATCGACGAACGGTCGGTCGCGTTCCGGGCCGCCGTCGCCGCCGCGCCGAGCCTCGACACCCAGGTGCCGACCTGCCCCGAGTGGACACTCCGGGATCTGGTCGAGCACCTGGGCGGGGTACATCGCCGCTGGGCCGCCAACGTCGCCGCGGGACCGGCCGACGGCCCGTCCGGCACCGTCCCGGAGGCGCCGAAGGAGCCCGAGGCACTGCTGGCCTGGTCGGCGGAGTCCACGGAGCAACTGCTGAACACGCTGCGGGAGTTCGGTCCGGATCGTGGCTGCTGGACGTGGTGGGGCGGCTCGCAGTCGCCGCAGACCTCCGGCGCCGTAGCCCGCCACCAGGTCCAGGAGGCCTCGGTGCACACCTACGACGCCCAGCTCACCGTGGGTGCGTCGCAGCCGCAGCCGCTGCCTGAGGAAGCGGCACTCGACGGCGTCGACGAGTTCCTGACCACCTGCTGTGCGGGCACGGACCCCTGGCCGCACGAGCCCGCCACCGTCGACTACCACGCCACCGAGGGCCGCTCCTGGCGCCTCACCCTCTCCGCCGACGGCGCCCGCGCCACCCGTATCCCCGCATCCGCCCCGGGCGCCGACGCCTCCCTCCGGGGCACGGCCGGCGAATTGGTCCTGGCGCTGTACGGCCGTATCCCGGTCGACTCGCTGGAGGTGGAGGGCGACGGAAACCTCTTCGAACTGCTTCTGGCCTGGGACCCGAGCGCGTAGGCGTGACGGGGGGAGCGCCTCGGGTACTCCGGGTCGGACTCCCCGGTGACGACCGCACAGGCGGACGGCCGGGCGTCCCCGCGCTCCTGGCGTCGGTCGCGACGCACGCGGCGACCTTCCCGCGCCGTGTCGTCCACCGACCCAACGGGCCGGCCCGTCCCTCCTTGCCGTCGGCGGCAACGCCACGGCCCAGCGGACCGGGAGCCTCAACCGCGGCGCCGGTGACACGCTCGCCCATCTCGGTCGGTGGTGGACGGGCTGCGCCTCAATGGCCGCTGCGTTCGCCCGTCACGCGCGCTTCACGCAGGCTGCGACGTGGTCGAGCATCGCGTCCAACGCCACCTCCAGCGGCCGGACCTGGCGCTGCATCTGGGTGAGGAGCAGGCCCCCCTGGAGTGCGGCGAGGATCGCGAGGGCGAGGTCGTCGGGGTCGGTGTCGAGTTCACCGCGGTCGTACATCTTCTGGAGGCCGTCGCGGATCGCCGACTCCCAGCGCAGGAAGCCGCTGGCCGCGGCGAGCCGCGCTTCGGGGTTGGTCTCCGCGACCTCGCTGCCGAGGGAGCCGATCGGGCAGCCCCCGCGGCACTGCAACCGGAGCTGGTACTCGACCAGCGCGTCCCGCCACTGCCGTAGGCCTTTCAGGGTGTCCAGTCCGGCGAAGAGGGGCTTCTGCATGTCCAGCACGGCCTCGGTCTGGAACTCGATCACGGCCAGCAGCAGTTCCTGCTTGTCGGCGAAGTAGTGGTAGATCTGCGAGCCACTCACCCCGGCGGCCGCCCGTACGTCCTCCAGCGTCGCCTCGGTCACGCCCCGCTCGTACATGAGCGTCGCGGCGGCGGCCACGATCCGGCGCCGGGTCTCCTGCCCCTTGCGGGTCAGCTTCCTCTGGGCGGGCCGGCGGGTCTCGGTCGTCATGCTCGCAACGTTAACAGGTTTTGGATTGGACAACCCATTTTTAACGGACGATTGTGGGTCACCTAACCCACTCCGGCCGTCGTGCGCGGCCGGACTCCCGGAAGGAACCGGAATGGAACTCTCCGACAAGGTCGCCCTCGTCACCGGATCGACCGGCGGTATCGGCGCCGAAACCGCCCGGCTGATGGCCGCGGCGGGCGCCGAGGTCGTCGTCTCCGGCCGCAACGCCGAGCGAGGGGCCGCGACCGTGCGGTCGATCACGGACACCGGCGGCCGGGCGCGCTTCGTCGCCGCCGACCTCACCGACCCGGCCGCTCTGCGCCGTCTCGCCGAGGAGGCCGGGCCCGTCGACATCCTGGTCAACAACGCCGCGATCTTCCCCGGAGCGCCGACCGTGGACCAGGACCCCGGCACGCTCGACGAGACCCTCGCGGCCAACATCCGGGCCCCGTACCTCCTCACCGCGGCGCTGGCTCCCGCGATGATCGCCAAGGGCTCCGGCAGCATCGTGAACGTCAGCACCATGGCCGCCCGGATCGGCATTCCCGGGCTGTCCGTCTACAGCGCCACCAAGGCCGCGCTGGAGTCGCTGACGCGCACCTGGGCGGCCGAGTTCAGTCCGGCCGGCGTGCGGGTGAACACCGTCGCGCCGGGGCCCACGCGGACCGACATGGTCCTGGCCACCATGGGGGAGGAGAACGCCGAGCAGTTCGCGAAGACCACCGTGCTCGGCCGGCTCGCGGCTCCCCGCGAGATCGCCGAGGTGATCCTCTTCCTCGCCTCGGACCGCGCGAGCTACCTCACCGGCGTCACACTCGCGGCCGACGCGGGACGCACGGCCGTCTAGGGCCTGCCGGACAACCCCTCCCGTCGGGAGTCGGTGTGCCCCGGCGTGCCGGGGTCTGCCGGAGGGGTGAGGGTGGGGTTCATGGTCACCCTGCCGCTGATCGCGCCCATGCTCGCGTCTCCTGGCCGACTGCCGCTGCCGGGCGGTGACGACCGGTGGGCGGCCGAGACCAAGCAGGACGGTCAGCGGGTCCTTGCTTATCTGCCGGGGGACGGGACGGCGTTGTTCCGTTCCCGTTCGGGCGAGAACATCACCTCGGCGTACCCGGAGCTGCAATCCCTGGGAGAGGAGTTGCGGGGAACGCCGGCGGTCCTGGACGGCGAGATCGTCGCCCTCGACGAACAGGGGCGGGCGGACTTCGGGCGGCTGGCGTCGCGGATGGGGCTGGTGCAGTCACCGGCCGCTGTCATCCGTCGGGCCGCCCGGCGTGCGCCGGTTCACCTGGTCCTGTTCGATGTCGTCTTCCTCGGTGACGACAGTCTCCTGGCGGAGCCGTACGCCGGCCGACGGGAGGCGCTGGAGTCGTTGGGGCCGACCGGGACGTGCTGGTCGGTGCCGGGCGTGGTCGTCGGCAGCAGTGCGCGGGCACTGGAGGCGACCCGTGCGGCGGGTCTGGAGGGGATCGTGTGCAAGCGTCTGACGTCCCGTTACGAGCCCGGGGTGCGCTCACGGTCGTGGGTCAAGATCAGAAACCTGGTCACGACCGACGCGATCATCGGCGGCTGGATGCCAGGGAAAGGGCGCCTGGCCGGTCTGCCCGGGGCGCTTCTGCTCGGCCAGCGGTACGAAGGGCGGCTGCGGTACATCGGCAACGTCGGCACCGGCTGGAGCGAGCGCGAACGGGCGGAACTGGCCGCACTCCTGCGCGTGGCCGCCTCCCCGGACTGCCCCTTCACCCCGGTGCCCCCGGTCACGGGCGCCCACTGGGTGCTGCCCCGCCTGGTCAGCGAGGTCACCTACGCCACCCGCACTCAGGCCGGCTACCTCCGCCACCCTTCCTGGCACCGGCTGCGCCCCGACCTCGCCCCCGAGGACATCGCGTAACCCGATGCCGGGGACCAATGCCAACCAGGGCCTGCCCGACGATATGCGCCGGCCAGGTGTGACTCCGGCGTGGCCGGTCCGGCGTCGGTGATGTGCCGTTGGAGACCTCAGCTCCGTCGGTGGTGCCTTCCTAGATCTGGTCCTTGCTGAACAGGGCTCTGTCCAGGGCGCCTTGGACGTTGCTGCGGGCCAGATCGGTCGTGGCGGCCGGGAGCAGGGCGAGGGCTCCGGAGGCGAGCAGGAGGATGCGTACGCTGTCGCCGGGCACGGGTCCGACGCCGGGGAGAAAGGGGATGAGGAGCCCCGCCGTGACGAGTACGGCCGGGCCTGTGAGCCTGTTGGCGGTACGCCGAAACTGTGAGGCGGCAGTCAACTCGGGTGCGTGTCGCAGCAGTTCGTCCCAGTCGGAGCTGACCGCGGCGAGCAGCCCCGCCCGCAGGGAGTCGCAGACACGGTCGTAGTCGGACCGGGAGTGGACCTGAGCGAGGGAGCGACTGTGCAGACGGAGCTGTTCGGCCAACCTGCCGTGCTTGTGGCGGATTTCGGTGCGCAGACCCCGCTCGCGGAAGCGGACTGCACGGAGCGGCACCCTGTTGTTCTCGACACGCCGGGCACCCGCATCGATGTGGTTGCGCAGGTAGGCGATCTCTGACGGCGCGTCCCAGTAGTCGCGTGACTGGTACAGGTTGACGGTGCTCAGGAAGAGCGATCGGATCGCTTCGTCGTCGCTGCGGTTCCACGGGGCCGGGCGGACGGACTGCATCCAGTTGTCGACGACCAGCATCAGACGGACCAGCACCGCGCCGAAGACGAGGGCCAGGACGATGAGGATGTTCCATCCGGTGGGCCATGAAGCGTAGACGTCGGCCATGGTCGCCGCGGCCCATGGGCAGCCCACCAGGATGATGGCCAGCAGCGGGATAGTCGCGTAGGGAAGGCCCCAGGCCACCCGGCTGCCGTCGCCGAGGGCGGAGCGCAGTATGCGTATGGACGTGGTGAAGCGGATGAGCAGGGCCCCGAGGCCGATGAGCGGGACGGTGATCAGCGCCTGAGTACGGACGGCCAGACCCAGGCCCTCCGCCGGCACGTGGGACACGAGCCAGCTGCCCAGCTCGGTGCGGACGCCCCTGTTGACGAACCAGAGCAGACCGGCACAGCCCACGAGGGCGAACAGCAGCGCGAACACGATGGCGGCGGCAGAGCGTCGTTCCCGGCTCCACAGCGGCAGTTGTCCGTCCGAGCAGGCATGGTAAGCGGCCGGGATGATCGCTCCGCGCTCCTGTGCGGTGAGCCCCGGTATCTCATGGACACGCAGGAGGACGTAGCGGCGCCAGGCGTTCTCGTTCTCGGTCTCCCGCTCCGCCTGACGACGGGTGATGAATCGGGACCAGATATCCACACCCAGATAGTGGAGGACGGGGTGGCCATGCTGCCAGCACGACGCCTGGTTGCGCTGACCGTGCCGCGCCCGAGCGCGTGGTCAAGGCCCAGCCAGGCGGGCGCTGCCTCAACGACCATCGGCCGAAGCCGACTTGGGCTCACTCGGCCGATGTTCTTCTCGTGCGGTGCCTTCAAGCTGTCCGGCCCGACCAACACCAGCCGTACGACGGGGTAGGTGTCGGGCCGGTGCACCAACTCTGCGGCGTCAAGCGTCCTCTAGTCCTCTGTCGGCGACGCGAAGCCTGACGTGCCGACTCCCACGGGAACGCCACCCGAGCGCTCCTTCACGCCACCAACTCCTTTTCCCCGGAGGCGGTTTCGTCAGAGGAGCCGAGGGACGCAGCGGAGAGGGTGAGTGTCCGGCGGTGTGTGGAGCCGGGTGCCGTGGCGCGTGAACACAGCCGGTCCGCGGCGGTCAGGGCCTCCTCGACCGTGCGGGTGCCGGTCAGCACGCACAGGGTGTAGGCGGCGTTCTGAAGGGGGACGGCGACGGCGATGCTCCCGTCGGCCGCCAGGGCTCGATAACGGTCGACCGCCTGTTGCAGAACGGCGGGGTTCGGCACGATCACGTCAGACCTCCACGCTCTCGGCGGAAGCCGCACTCGTCGGCTCGCTGTGGGGACGGGACGAAAAGGGCACAGTGACACTCCTCGAAAGGGAAGAAGGCGTGCCTGCTGACCGAAGCACTGGGCTGCGGTCGCTAGTGCCCCGTCCGGACGATCCGAAACGGGCCCTGTTTCCGGCGCCGTCACGGCCAAGGCCCGCCCACCGCCGACCTGTTGAGGTAGTCCCGGCCCGGCCGTCACATCGTCACGCGCGTTCCGGGAACGGGCCCCGGCGTACGCCCTCAGGGCTCCGTGGGGTCACCGGTAGGAGGAGATACGGGGGCTCGTCGGCCCCGGAGGCAAAAGAGCGCGGGCCCTGTCCACCGGCCGGGGAGGCTGGTGGACAGGGCCCGCGTGCGGATGGCTAGCCCCGACGGCTCGCGGGGTCATGGGTGAGCGACTCCTCGTCACCCGTGCCGGAGACCGACCCCGAGGTGTCGGAGCCATGGCCGCCCGGCGTTTCCTGGGTGCGGTCGGCGTGGCCGGGCCACCAGGCCGCGTGGCCGATCAGGGCGGTGAGGCTCGGCGTGAAGAACATCGCCATCACGAACGCGGCGACGGCGATGCCGAAGGAGACCGCGAAGCCCATCTCCGTCAGCAGGGCGTTGCCCGCCAGCATCATCGTGGCGAAGGTCGCCGCGAGGATGAACCCGGCCGCCGCCACGGTCGGCCCCGCGTGCCGCAGCGCCATGCTCGCCGCCTCGCGCGGATCGCGGCCCTCGCGGGCCTCCTCGCGGAGCCGGGCGATCATGAGGATGTTGTAGTCCGTGCCGATGGCGACCACGAAGAGATACATGATCACCGGGAGCATGAACATCAGCCCCGGATGCCCCTGAGCGTCCTGGAAGATCCAGACCGTGGCACCGAGCGTGGCACCGAAGCCGAGGCCCACCGAGGCGATGAGGTACCACGGCGCGACCACACTGCGCAGCAGCAGCCCCAGGATCAGCATGATCAGCAGGGCGGCGACGGGGAACACGGTCCGATAGTCGTGGTTGACCGCGGCGTTGATGTCCTTGTAGATCGAGGACATGCCGCCGACCAGCGCCTTCGTGCCGTCGGGCGCGGAGGCGTGCGCGACGTCCCGCACCCGGCCCACCGCGTCGATCGCCTTCTCCGTGGACGCCTCGTACTTCAGCGTGACCGTGAAGTCCGCCGTCGTACCGCCCGGGTTGACCTGGCTCATCCGGGCGCTGGCGACACCGTCGACGGCGCCGAGCTTCTCGGCGTAGGCCGGGAAGACGGACTTGTCGAGCGGCTTGCCGTCGGTGCTGGAGAGGTAGACGTCGGTGGGCGCGGCGGCGCCCGCCGAGTACGCCTTCTGCATCTCGTCCTGGACGACCATCGACTCCTTGGTCTTGGGCATGGAGCCCGAGGCCAGGTCGAAGGTGGCCTTGTAGCCGAGGGTGCCGAGCGACAGGGCGATCAGGACGAGCCCGGAGAGCGCGGCGGTCAGCGCGGGCCTGCGCTGCACACCGCGGCCGAGGGCGGCGAAGCGCGCGTTCTGCGGCTCCTGTTGCCAGGACTTGGAAGGCCAGAAGACCTTCGGCCCGATCAGCGACACCACGGCCGGGATCAGCGTCAGGCCCGCGATCAGGGTGACGGTGACCGAGATGGCCAGCGCCGGGCCCATCTGCTTGAGGAAGCCCAGCGTGGACAGCACCAGCGCGAGGAACGCGATGATGACCGCGCCGGCGGCCGAGGCGATGGCCTCGCCGACCCGGGCGACCGCGTTGATCATGGCCTGCTTCGGTTCGTCACCCGCCCGCAGGCGTTCTCTGTACCGGAACATCAGGAACAGGAAGTAGTCCGTGCCCACGCCGAACAGCACGACGATCAGGATCGACGACACGGAGCTGTTCGCCTGTAGCCCGAACAGCTTGGTGGCGTACGCGATCAGCCCGTTGGCGATGGACGCCACCACGCCGATCAGGACCAGCGGGAGGACGGCGAGGATCGGCGCGCGGAAGATGATCAGCAGCGTCACCAGGATGATGAGGAACGTCCCGATGCCGATCAGCGCCTCGCCACGCTTCGACGAGTCCTGCTGGTCGAGCGCCTGCGCGGCGGAACCGCCGAGCTTCACGTCGAGATCGGTGCCCTTGGCCAGCTGTTTGACGTCGTCGCGCAGCACCTTCGCGGCATCCGCCTGCACCGGCTGGCCGGCGTTCTTGCTGTCCATCTGCACCAGGGTCATGGTGTACCTGCCGTCCTTGGACGGCTGGCCGGGGACCACCTTCTGCACCTGGTCGATGTGCTTCTTGCCCAGCTCGGTCGTGATCCGGGCGACGTCCTTCTGGTCGGCGGCGGTGAGCTTGCCGCCGTCGGAGCGCTGGTACAGCGCGATCGCGGACGGGGTGAAGGTGCTGGGGAACGCCTTCGTCTGGAGATCCGCCGCTTTGATGGACTCGTAACTCTTGGGGAGGAAACTGCTCTCGTCACTGTTGGAGGGCAGGCTGGGCGCCGTGGCGACAATCGCCACGGCCGCGATCAGCCATGCCACGATCGTCCAGACGGGATGTCTGACGACCCCACTGCCAATACGTCGAAACATGCGGGAGGTCCTCCTGAGAAGGAAGATCACCGCAGCCCGGGGAGCGGACCCCGGCATCGGCGACCCCGACCGGTCCTCACCCGTGGGGCCGGTCGAACGGTTGTCTACGTGCTTTTCCTATCGGTCATACGGAAAGATTCATAACACACGCACAGGTGGTGCGAACCCGCGGTAGCCCCGAGGCGTCCCCGCCGCGCTCCGGCCCACGATCGAGTGGTTGCCTGTGACCCGCCCTCCACCACCACGTTGACCCCGCTGGGCAGCACATCCGCTGCCGCCGCAGAGTGCGAGGAGCGTGCGTCATGGGAACTGCAAAGTGGTCTACGGCCCTGGGGGCCGCTGGGTTGGCCCTCGCCGCCACCACGACAACCGTCGCGACACCGGCGTCGGCGCACGCGTTGCGCGCCGGGCGCATCGTGCTCACGAACGTGGACAACGGCCGGACGATCCCCGCGAGCGTCGGCGGTGACCTCGAAGTCCGGCTCACCCACTACCGCGAGCGGGGACTCACCTACACCTGGACCGCGCTGAACTCCAGCGACTCGGCCGTCCTCGGTCACAGGGCCGACACCACGAACCCGGCCGGTGACGCGTCTGCCGTCTACCGCGTCGCAGCCGCCGGCACCGCCACCGTCAGCGCACAGAGGCACTGCGTACCCGACCCCGGGAACCTCTGCCCCCTGATCGTCGAGACCTGGAAGGCGACGATCCAGGTCACGTGACCCGGCGACCGGGCGCTCCGCGTCGGTAGGGTGATTCCGGAGGTGGTCAAGTGACCGACAACGTGCGGGAGTTGAGCGAGCCCCCGGAATCCACGACCGTGGTGGTCATCGGCGCGGGCCCGGCCGGGCTGACCGTCGCGAACCTGCTGCGGAGCGCCGGGATCGACTGTGTCGTCCTGGAACGGCAGACCCGGGAGTACGTGGCACAGCGTCAGCGCGCGGGCATCGTCGAGACCCGCGCGGTCCGTATGTTCGACTCCTGGGGCCTGGCCGACCGCGTCCTGGGCGGCGTCCCGCACGACGGCATCCTGGAGCTCCGGGTCGACGGCGAGCCCCACATGGTGTCCGACTCCGACGGCTCGGAGGGCCCCACGGCCCGTATCTGCCCCCAGCAGATGCTGGTCCAGAAGCTCACCGCCGCGTACCTGGAGGACGGCGGCGACCTTCGCTTCGAGGCCGCCGACGTCTCCCTGCACGACCTGACCGGCGAGCGCCCCACCGTCCGCTACCGCACCCCGGGCGGCGGTCTCCGTACGCTCACCTGCTCCTTCGTCGCGGGCTGCGACGGCGACCACGGCATCAGCCGGAGCGCCGTACCCGACGGGGCCCTCACGCCGTACGCCTTCGATCATGGCATCGGATGGCTGACGGTCCTGGCGGACGCCCCGCCGCCGGCCCACCCGCTCCTCGCCGTCAGCGAGCAGGGCTTCGCCGCGCACTTCCCGCGCGGCCCGCACACCAGCCGCTACTACCTCCAGTGCCCGCCGGACGACGAGCCCGGTGCCTGGTCCGACGCCCGTGTCTGGGACGCGCTGCGCACCCGGCTCGGCGATCCGGCCCTCGTCTCCGGCCCGATCACCGACCGCGAGATCTTCCGGCTGCGCAGCCTGGTCCACGATCCGATGCAGTACGGCCGCCTCCACCTCGTCGGCGACGCCGCGCACATCGTCTCGCCGATGGGCGGCAAGGGGATGAACCTCGCTCTCTACGACGCCGACCTCTTCGCCCGCGCCGTACGCGACGCCGTCCAGGACCAGGACGACACGGGGCTGCGGACGTACTCGGCGCGGTGCCTGCGCCGGGTCTGGAACGACCAGGAGTTCTCCCACTGGATGACGCGCATGCTCCACGACGCCGGTGACGCCTCCAACTCCGGTCCTTTTCAAAGGGGTTTGGCCCGCGCCCAGCTCGACCGGCTCTTCACGTCCGCTGCCGCGGGCGGCGCCTTCTCCGAACTCATGACGGGCATGGACTTCGGAGCGGGCACCGGGCCGCGGTCGCGTTGAGGGACCGGCGCCCGGCCGTCGGCCGGACGCCGGTGTCCGTCAGGCCGCCCTGGGAACGTCGGCCCGGGTCAGGTGCCGGGCGAAGAAGCGGGCCGCGCTGTCCGCCTCGAACCTCGGAAGCTCCTTGTGGCGGCCCGAGTTGACGTGCAGCGACTTCTCCTGCGAGGCGAAGGCGTCGAACAGCGCGAGACCGGAAGCGCGCGGGATGTGCTCGTCGTCCCACTGGAGCGCGAACTCGATCGGCACGGTGATCCGCCGCGCCGTCTCCGCGAGGGCGTCGTCGTACCAGAACTGCCCGAACACGGCGGCGGTGATGCGGGGTTCGGCCGCCGTCAGCGGGACGCCGATCGCGGTGCCCATGTTCAGGCCGTAGTAGCCGACGGGCCCCCCGGTGCCGATCTCCGGGAGTCCCTGGAGGGCGTCGAGGGTCGCCAGCCACTCCGGTACGGCTCGCTCGGCGAGGTGGGCGTTGTAGCGGACGACGATCTCGCCGACCGGTTCGCCCGCCGCCATCGCCCGCTGCATCGCGGCGATCTCCCGATCGTCGTGCGCGGTGCGCGGCCGGTCGCCGTGGCCGGGGGCGTCGAGGGTGGCCACGTGGAAGCCGCAGCCGTTCACGAGCAGGTCTGCGCGGCCCGCCATGGCCGGTGCCTTGCTGTCGGTGCCGCCGCCGTGGCCCATCAGGACCAGGGGAGCGCGTACGGACGGGGAGTGGGCGGGGGACCAGAGTGCTCCGGTCAGGCCGCCCACGGTGAAGTCGCGGACGAGGACACCGTTCGACGATGTCTCCGCGGTGAACCGCACTGGGTCTGGGGAGAGTTTCATGGTGGTGCCTTTCGGGATCGCCTTGGTGTGAGGCGCTCCCGGCGACACCTATGCCGCCGGCCCGACCGTGGGGAAAAGGGGGAGCACCCACCTGGATACTGCGTTCATGGGTCCCACCTCCTCGCGGTCTTTCACGGCTTCCGGGAAGGTAGCGGCTCGGTCGCCGTCGAAGCCAACGCTTTTTCCGCCCCGACCTCCGCTGCATGCGCGTACATCTAATGTTCTTGACATCTTCCGGGGGTGGCGACCAAGGTTGAGGCGATCGGTCCCGGACGGGTGGAGGCCCCGATGCGCGTGTGCGACGCCGCACCTCGTGGTGCCGGTCCGGGCGCGCGGCTGATCATCCGCCGGCATGTCGACTACTGCCGTACCGCCTCCGCCGTCTGTCCTTCCACACGCCCCTGACCCATGCCGGCCCCACGGGCCGGCCGTCTCGACGTGTTCTCGGAAGGAACCCCCATGTCCGGCCCCGCCCTGCGGCTCGCCCTCGAAATCGACGGTGACGGCGCCCATCCCGCGGCCTGGCGCCGCGCCGCCCACTCGCCCGACCACCTGTTGAGTCCGCGCCGGGTGGCCCGCGTCGCCGCCGCCGCGGAGAACGCCGGGTTCACCCTGCTCACCCTGGACGACGGCGCGCTTCCGCCGGGCGCCGCGCCCGACGTGGTCGGGCGGATCGGCGCGGTGGAGCGTGCCGCGTTCCTCGCCGCGTCGACGAGCGTCGTCGGCATCGCACCGGTCGCGCCGCTCACCTATGCCGAACCCTTCCATGTATCGAGCCAGTTGGCGTCCCTGGACCACATCTCGGCCGGGCGCGCCGGGTGGGTGGTGAGCGAGGAAGCGCGGCCCGAAGCGGCGTCCGTCTGGGGGCGTCCGCTCGTCGACGGGGACGTGGCCCGTGCCCGCGAGTCGCGAGACGGTGTCCAGGTGGTCCGCGAGCTGTGGGACTCCTGGGAGGACGACGCCGTCATCCGCTCCGTGGCCACCAGCCGCTATCTCGACCGCGACCGGCTGCACTACGTCGACTTCACCGGCGACACCTTCGCGGTGAAGGGCCCGGCGATCGTGCCACGTCCGCCGCAGGGCCAACTCGTCGTGCTCGGCAGCCCGGAGCGGGTGCCCGGCGATCAGCTCGACATCGCCCTCGTCGAGGGCCGTGACCTCGCGGCCGTCACCGCGAACGCCTCCGCGGCCGGGACACCGCGTACCTTCGCCGAGGTGGACATCGCCCTCGACACCGCCGACGCCACGGCCGAGGAACGCGTCGCCGACCTCGAACGCCACGCGCCCTGGAGCGACCGGGGACGTCTGTGCCACGTCGGCTCCGCCGCCGGACTCGCCGCGCTGCTGGGGGAGTTGAGAGGAGTGGTCGACGGAGTGCGCCTGCACCCCCTGGTGTTGGACGAGGACCTCCCGGAGCTGTCCCGGCTCGTCCTGCCGCAGCTCGTCGAACGACGGTACGCCGTACGGCCGTTGCCCGGTGCCTCCCTGCGCACCCACCTGGGCCTGGACCGGCCCGCCAACCGCTACGCCGCCGTGGCCGCCCAGGAGGAATCTCAATGATCGTGTCAAGCTGCTTGCGTGACGGGCGGGGCGGAGGTGAACAGCCTTTTGTCACGCAGCATCGCCCACAGGACGTCGACT
>NZ_JBIWGK010000014.1:0-234288 GCF_044763565.1 Streptomyces sp. NPDC096013
GGAGGACCAGGCGGCCATTCCTCCGGAGCCATCAACGGCAACGCCCGATCAGCCACACCCGGTCCTCCCGGACCGCCAACATTCTTAGGGACGCCCGATGACCCGCACCGACCCCCTCGACGTGCCCCGCCCCGACGCCCAACTGCACTTCGGTGTCTTCTTCCAGGGCGTCAACCACTGGACCGTCTGGTCCGATCCGGCGAGCGGCTCCCAGATCGACCCCGCCAACTTCCGGCGCGTCGCGCAGACCGCCGAACGCGGCCTGTTCGACGCGTTCTTCCTCGGGGAGGGGCTGCGGCTGCGGGAGGTCGACGGACAGATCCATGACCTCGACATCGCCGGACGGCCCGACGCCATCACCCAACTCGCCGCGCTGGCCGCCGTGACGGACCGCATCGGCCTGGTCAGCACGTCCAACACCACCTTCAACGAACCCGCCGACCTCGCCCGCCGCCTGTCCGGCCTCGACCTGCTCTCCGAGGGCCGCGCGGGCTGGAACGTGGTGACCACCGACAACGCCTGGACCGGCGCCAACTTCCGGCGCGGCGGCTTCCTCGACCACGCCGACCGCTACCGGCGCGCCGAGGAGTTCCTCACCGTCGCCCGCGCGCTCTGGGACAGCTGGCAGGACTCGGCCGTCTCCGGCTCGGCCGGTGCCCCGGCCTGGGCGGCACCCGGCGCCGTACGCCAAGTCCGGCACCAGGGACCGCAGTTCGACGTCGACCTCGCACCCACCCTGCCGCGCAGCAGCCAGGGGCACCCGGTGATCTTCCAGGCCGGGGACTCCGGCGAGGGACGGGACTTCGCCGCGCGCAACGCCGACGTCATCTTCTCCGCGCACGGCAACGACTTCGACGACGCGCTCGCCTTCGCCGACGACCTGCGGCGCCGGCTGCGGGCCGTCGGCCGACCCGACGACGACCTGCGCATCCTCCCCGGCACCGAGATCATCATCGGCGCCACGGAAGAGGAGGCCCTGGAGAAGAAGCGCTGGATACGCCTCCAACAGGTCACCCCCGCAACGGCGTTGGGCATCGCGGGACTCCTGTGGGGCATCGACCTCTCCGGCCGCGACGCCGACGGGCCGCTGCCCAAGGAGGACCCGGTGGTCGCCGAGAACGACGGCTCCTTCGGGGCACGGCGGATCGCCGACCCCCGTCACGTCGTCGCCGAATGGCGCGAGAAGGCCGACGCGAACCGCTGGTCCCTGCGTGAGACCGTCATCGCGCTCGGCCCCCAGCGTGGCCATGTCGGCACCCCTGAGGGGCTGGCGGACAAGTTCGCCCACTTCGTACGGCACGGCGCGATCGACGGCTTCAACGTCACGCCGTACCTGATCCCCGACGGCCTCGACGACATCGTCGACCTGCTCGTCCCCGCACTCCAGGAACGCGGCGTCTACCGCACCGAGTACACCGGCACGACCCTGCGCGAGCACCTGGCCCTGCGCGAGCCCCTCACCCACCGCGCCGTGGCGGACCGGCGCCGAGCGGGCTGACCCGCGCAGGACACGCCGAGGGCGCGATGGCCACCGTCCCCCTGTCCACGGTGGCCACCGCGCCCGGTCGCGCCATGCCTCACGGCGTCGACACGCCGCCGGCGTGGTGGACTGGTCAGGTCCGTCACCGGCAACGGCTCACGCCGGCCGTCCAGTTGGTGGTGTTCGTGCGCGATCTGCTCACACGATGACCGGGAGGGCCATGGGACGGCAATGAATTCGAAGCGGTTCGAAGTGGCGCCGGCCGAGGTGTGCGCGGCGCCACTTCGTCGTTGCCTCCGTCGTTCACCGGTCAAGCAGCCGCAGCCCCAGGGTTGTTGCCGAGTGGCGTACGAACTGGCCCTCCCGGTGGCTGGCCACCAGGCCCCCGTCGCGCAGCACGCCGAGCTGGTAACTGGCGCTGGGCAGCGCGATGTTGGCGGCCGAGGCGACCTCGGACGTGGTGCGCGCCCCGTGATTGGCGAGATGCGCCAGGACGACCGTACGGGTACGGCCCAGCAGCCGTTCCAGGCCGTCCTTGCTGGCGCGGGCGACCTCCAACGGTTGCTTGGCGACCGGGTAGACGAGCACGGGGCCTAACGTCGGGTCCGCTAACGCGGTGGGCCTGCGCCAGCAGAAGTACGACGGGACGAGCAGCAGACCGCGCCCTTCCAGGTACAGCTCGCGGTCGACGGGATAGTTCACCTCCAGTACCGGAGCGTTCCAGCGGGCGTGCGGGCGCAGCGCGTCCAGGAGAGCGGACGTGCCGCCGTCGAGGAGCGCCCGTGAACGCAGCTCGACATCGTTGCCGATCGCCGTCTGGATGCGCGGCCAGTACGGTTCCAGCAGCGTCTTGCAGGACAGCTCCAGCGCCCGCGTCAGCGTTCCCAGCGCCTTGACGCCCGGCCGGTTGAGGCTGGACACCCAGGACGGCAGCGGACGCGACTCCGCGAGCCGGGACAGCTCACGGGTCAGCCGGGTGCGGGACGTGGACCGCACCTCTTCGAGCCCGACGGCCAGCCCGCCGCCCGTGACCGACGGGGTGAGGAAGTCGGGGATGTAGCCCACCGGCGGAATCAGGGTCTGGAGCGGCAGCAGCGCCCGCCGGGCCCGCGGGTCCCTCGCGAGCCCCTCACGGACGGACCGGCGCCAGTGTCCGAACTCGAGTGCCCCCTGCCGGGTGTCCAACCGGCAGACACCGCAGACGAGTTCCCAGAGAGCGTGGGGCTGGCGGGCGACCCGGACGCTCTGCAGATCGTGCGACGTGAAGTGAATACGGAGCATGCGGCCTCTTTCCTGCGCACCGTCCGTGCGCGGACTCTGTGGGGGGTGCGACCGCGCGTAAACCTGCGCGCACTAAAGGGGACGACTGAGAGGCACGCATGGTTGTCGGGTTCGGAGCCGGGGACCGAACGCCGAACCGGGCCGGCGGCGCCGATCAGGCGCCGGTGCCGGCCCGGTGATGTCAGGGGCGTGGATCAGGCCGCTCCGCCCCGCTCACGGGGGATCTTCTGTCCGGCCTCGACGGACACCGGCAGCCGGTTCTCCGCCGGCGGCAGCGGGCAGGTCGCGAGGTCGGTGTAGGCGCACGGCAGGTTCGTCGCGCGGTTGAAGTCCAGGACGACCGTGCCGTCGGCGGCCGGCGCGGGGAGCGTGAGGGAGCGGTTCGCGGCGTACGTGGTCACCCCGGAGGTGGCGTCCGTGAAGAGCACCATCAGGCCGCCCGGCCCACGCCCCGGGAACGCGGTGAGGGCCAGCGACTGCCCGTCCAGCTCGAACTCGACACGGCCCGGCGCGTCGTACACATGCTCCAGCCCCTCGACCGCGGCGCCCACGGTGGTCGGACGCGGCGCGTCGAACGCCGTGTAACGCCCCTGGACCACCCAGCGGGGATCGGGCGCGTAGGCGGGCGTACCGGCGAACGCGGTGCGCAGCGGCGCGTCCGGGTGCCGGGGCCGCACGATGTCGCTCCCGCCGCGCTTCGCCACCTCGATCACGGCATCGCCCCAGACCGCGTCGACACCGCCCCGCTCGGGCAGCACACCGAAGCGGTGCTCACCGCGCACGGTCTCTCCCGCCACGACGAGTTCCTCGCCGTCGTCGAGCGCCACGGCGACCCCGTCGACGTCGGTCCACCAGGCTCCGGGCGCGTCCGGGAAGCGCTGCGGGCGCTCGTCCAGCCAGTGCAGGCCGGTGATCGCGAGGAAACCGTGCGGAGCGGCGAGCCGTTCCTCCTGCCCGCGGTACCACTCCAGCCAGTCCTCGGTGAAGGCCCGCAGGTCCGTCGTGGTCAGGTCAACGGTCATGGTCACTCCTTCGTCGCACGAGGCCCGGCCTCGCAACGGGGTCGTGACAATGCCAACCGCGACGGCCGGGCGGGGGATTCCGGTCCGTGTGTGACAGCTTCTTTTCAGGATTGCGACACCGCGGGCCCCGGGGACGACGTTCCGTCCCCGGGGCCCGCGGTACCGTTCCCGACCCGCTACGGGTGGAGGTCAGGCGTCGACGACGCCGGACGCGGCGATCTCGATCTTCGCCTTGGTGGCGCCCGAGTCCGAGCCCAGGGACTCGATCTTGTCGATGATCTCCTGGCCCTCGACGGCCTCGCCGAAGACGACGTGCTTGCCGTCGAGCCACGAGGTGACGACGGTCGTGATGAAGAACTGCGAACCGTTGGTGTTGCGGCCGGCGTTCGCCATCGACAGGAGGTACGGGCGGTCGTGCTTCAGCGTGAAGTTCTCGTCCGCGAACTTCTCACCGTAGATGCTCTTGCCACCGGTGCCGTTGTGGTTGGTGAAGTCACCGCCCTGGAGCATGAACTGGGGGATGACGCGGTGGAAGCCGGAGCCCGCGTAGCCGAAACCGTTCTGCCCTGTGGCCAGCTCACGGAAGTTGCGCGCGGTCTTCGGGACGACCTCGTCGAAGAGGTTGAAGACGATGCGGCCCGCGGGAGCGCCGTCGATGGTGATGTCGAAGTAGACGTTACTCATGATCAATTCTTCACTTTCGGTGTGTTGCACACTCTGCCTGGCGTGGCCGTGTGCCGTGCGTCAGGCCGTTACGTCAAAGAACCCTGATCGGAGTCCAGTTCTCTGAACTCTATCCACAGACCGGAGCGCTCACGGTCGGTGCCGGGGGAGTGGGCCTGCCGACGGACCCGTGTGGTGCGGAAACCCCCGTGGTAGCGTCGGTATACAAACTGTATGCGATGTCTGGGGGTTGCCGTGGCGTCCGGTCGGGAGAAGGCCTACGCGTATCTCAAGGACACGGTGCTGACCGACCCCGAGATGCAGGGGGCCTTCCTGTCGGAGCAGGACCTCGCCGATCGTATCGGTGTCTCCCGCACCCCCATCCGCGAGGCGCTCCTGATGCTCGCCGCGGAGGACCTGGTCGAACTCGTCCCCAAGCGCGGAGCCCGCGTGGCACCGCTGACGGGCCGCGAGGTGCGCGAGCTGATGGAGCTGCGCGGCATGGTCGAGCGGTACGCGGCCGAGCGCCTCGTCGCGGCCGGGCGGGTCCCCCTGGACGAGCTGCGCGCCCTCCTGGACGAGCAGCGCGCGCTCACCGGCGAGGAGGAGACCCGGGAGTTCATCGCCGTGGACCACCGCTTCCACGCCTTGCTGGTGTCGGCCGTCGGCAACACCCTCCTGGACCGGCACTACGACGGCCTGCGCAGCCGCCAGGTCCGGGCCGGGGTCGTGGCCGTCTTCAACCAGCAGGGCCGGCAGAAAGCGGTGCTCGACGAGCACGAGGCGATCGTCGACGCCCTCGCCGCCGGTGACGCGGAAGCCGCGTGCGCGGCCATCGACCACCACCTCCAGTCGACCCTCAAGGTGCTCCTCGACGGCTGAGGCGTCCCGTCAGGCTCCGGGATAGGTGATCACGAGCATCGTCACACCGTCCGGCGCGGTCCACGGCCCGTGCGGCATACCCGGTGGGCGACAGGCGTACATGCCCGCGGTGAACGTCCGGTCCAGGGTCAGGTCGTGCAGCGCGCCCTCGACTAGGTAGACCTCCTCCCACACGTCGTGCAGGGCCACGCCCGCCGCCGAGGTGTCCGTGCCCGGCGCCCACCGGACGAGCGCGGTGCGCCGGCCGCTCTCGGGGTCCTCCGCCAGCACGCACTCCTCGACACCGGGCCCGGCACCGGCCGGAGCGCGCCAGGGCCCGTCGGGGCGGTGGAACTCCAGCTCGGGCCCGCTCATCCCCACACCTCCGGCCGCCGGTTCGCCAGCACGGACGTCTTCTCGCGGACCGCGCCGACCTCGTCGACGTCCAGGTCCGTCACCAGCAGCTCCGGCTCGGCGCCGAGAGCGGCCCGTACGGTCCCGTCGGGGCCCACCACCAGGCTGTGTCCGACACCCGTCGGCACCGGACCGGGACCGGTGCCGGGATCGGCCTGGCCCACGGCGGCGACCCACACGGTCGCGTCCAGCGCGCGGGCCCGCACCAGCAGCTCCCACTGGTCGAGCTTCCCGGGCCCCGCGCCCCAGGACGCCGCGAGCAGGGTGCCCACCGCCCCGGCGTCGGCGTGTGCCCGGAACAGCTCCGGGAAGCGGACGTCGTAGCAGGTGGCCAGCCCCAGCCGGACACCGTCCACGTCGATCACGGCGGTGCGGGAACCCGGGGCGACGGTCTCGGACTCCCGGAACCCGAAGGCGTCGTAGAGATGGATCTTGTCGTACGACTCCTCGACGCCGGGGCCGGTGGCGAGCAGGGTGTTGGCGACCCGTCCTCCGTCGGCCGGGGTGAACATGCCGGCCACGACGACCGTGCCGGTCGTGCGGGCGATCTCGCGGACGCCGTCGGCCCAGGGGCCGTCGAGGGGCTGGGCGAGCGGGGCGAGGGGTGTGCCGAAGCAGGCCATCGACGCCTCGGGGAAGACGACGGCACGGGCTCCGGCGTCTGCCGCGCGACGGGTCCACTCGTCTATGAGGCGCAGGTTCTTGTCGGGGTCGGGGCCGGTGGTGAGCTGGCTGAGGGCGATCCGCATGGGCGGTGCCTCCTTGTCGGGGGCCGTGGTCAGTGGGACAGGGGGAGGTCGGCCGCGACCGGGGTCTTCGGCGCGGCGAGCTGTGCGTCCTCGTCGACGGCTGCCTCGGGGTTGCGCCCCAGGAGGACGCCGGCCAGGGAGATCGCGGAGGCGAGGGCGATGTAGAGGGCGAGCGGCACCCAGCTGTCGTAGGCGCTCAGCAGGGTGGTGAAGAGCAGCGGGGCGATCGCGCCGCCGATGAGGCCGGCCAGGGTGTAGGCGAGTGAGGAGCCGGTGTAGCGCAGCCGGGGCGAGAACTGTTCGGCGATGAAGGCGGCCTGCGGGCCGTAGAGACAGCAGTGGATGACCAGGGCGACCAGGACTCCGGCGGCGAGCGGCAGCCATGAGCCGCCGGACGCCATCGGGAAGAACACGAACGGCCACACGGCGGCGGCGATCGCCGAGACGCCGTACAGCAGGCGCCTGTTGACGCGGTCGGAGAGGGCGCTGGCCAGGGGCATCAGGAAGACCTGGACCGAGGAGCCGATGAGGACGGCCGCGAGGGCGGAGCCGCGCGACATGTCGAGTTCCTGGGTGGCGTACGTCAGCACGAAGACCGTGAACATCGCGTACAGCACGTCCGGGCCGACCCGGCACAGGATCGCGGCGGTCAGCGCGCGGGGCTGGGTGGTGAAGACCTCGCGGATCGGGGTCCGGGGGCGGGACTGCTCGGCCTCCATCGCCTTGAAGACCGGGGTCTCCTCCAGCTTGGCCCGGATCCACAGGCCGAAGCCGACCAGGACGCCGGACAGCAGGAACGCCACCCGCCAGCCCCACGACTCGAACTGCGACTCGGTGAGCAGCGCGCCGAGGGCGGCGAGCACACCGTTGGCCAGCAGGTTGCCCGCGGGCGGGCCGACCTGGGCGGCGGAGGCGTAGAAGCCCCGGCGGCGCGGGTCGCCGAACTCGCTGGACAGCAGGACGGCGCCGCCCCACTCGCCGCCCACGCCGACGCCCTGGGCGAAGCGCAGCACGACCAGCGCGATCGGCGCGGCCACGCCGATCGTGCCGTAGGCGGGCAGCAGGCCGATCGCGAACGTGGCCACGCCGATCAGGACGAGTGTGGCGATCAGCACCTTCTTGCGGCCGATCACATCACCGAGCCGGCCGAAGACGAAGCCGCCGAGGGGGCGGGAGACGTAGCCGACGGCGTAGGTGGAGAACGCCAGGAGCGTGCCGGTGAGCGGGTCCTCCGACGGGAAGAACAGATCGCCGAAGACCAGCGCCGCGGCGGCGGAGTAGACGGCGAAGTCGTACCACTCCAGGGCCGTGCCGGTGAGGCTCGCGACGAAGGCGCGGCGGACGCCGGAGCGCCTCTCCGCGGCGCCGGTGTCGCTCTTCGGGGTGTCGTGCATGGTGCCCATCCTTGCTCGGAGACATCGACCTTCCGGCATACTTCTTGTATACAGGTCGTATGCGCAAGCCCCGCGCCGGAAGTTAACCGCGGAGAAATCAGGATCCGCAGGGGTTCGCTCTCCGTGCCCCCTTCCCCCTTCCCCGATCACTGGGAGTGCCCTCATGGCCGTGCTGACCTTCGAACTGCCCGACGGATCGACGCGCGAGGTCGACGTCGTCCAGGTTCTCAACGCCGGATACGCCGGGCGCAGCCAGGACGATGTCGCCGCGCACGTCGCGGAGCTGGCCGAACTGGGTGTGCCGGGACCGTCCGTGACGCCCGCGCTGTACCCGGTCTCCCCGTACCTCGCCCAGCAGACCGAGCGCGTCGCGGTCCAGCACGGCCGCACCTCCGGCGAGGCCGAGTGGGCGTTGGTCGTCGCGGCGGACGGGGAGCTGCTGCTGACCGCCGCATGTGATCACACCGACCGTGACCTGGAGGTGCACGGGGTGGCGTGGAGCAAGAACGCGGGCCCCGATGTCCTGGCCCGCCGCGCCTGGCGGCTGGCCGACGTGGAGTCCCGTATCGACGAACTCACCCTGCGGGCCTGGGTCAGCCACGGCGGCACCGAGACCGAGATCCAGGCCGGCACGCTCGCCGAACTGCTCACCCCGGGCTACTGGGTGGACGTGCTGCGCTCCCGTGGTGACCTGGTGCCGGGGACCGTGCTGATCTCCGGCACCATTCCCATGGCCGCGGGCGTCGATCAGTTCGCCGACGGATGGCGCGTGGAGCTGGCCGATCCGGCGGGCGGGGACGTCATCGGCCTCGCCTACGACGTGCGGCCGCTGCCGGAGCCCATCGGCTGACGCACTGGTGGGGTGGGTGCGGGCAACTGACGTGAGGGCCCGAAGCCCGTCGGCGTGGTGGCGGGGGTCTGCACCCGTCCAGTGGACTCCCGCCGCCGACACCTGGCGGGAAACCACCGTCGGAAGCAACGGGCACGCGACGATCGGCCACAGCGGCCACCCGGGCCGCCCCACCCGCCAGGGAGCAATCGTCATGAGCACGTTCCCCACCGCACAGGACGTCAGGACCACCCCCGAGGGACTCCTCTGGGAGCCCAGCCCGCGCTGGGTGCGCGGCCGGAAGAACGACACCACCGTCGTGGACAGCCGCCACCCCGTCCTGGTCTGGGAACCCGGCCTCCCCGTACCGCTCTACGCCTTCCCGCACGACGAGGTCCGCGAGGACCTCCTCCGCCCGGCGAAGAACCCGCCGACCGGCGCGCACACCGGCTCCCGGATCTTCTACGACCTCCTGATCGACGGGGAGTCGACGGAGAACGCGGCCTGGACCTACCCCGCCGACGACCTGGCCGGGCACATCGCGTTCGAGTGGTTCCGGCGGGTCGGCCGGGGGCTCGACCACTGGTACGAGGAAGAGGAAGAGATCTTCATCCACCCCCGTGACCCGCACAAGCGCGTGGACGCCATCCCCAGCAGCCGTCACGTCCGGGTGGAGATCAACGGCACGGTCGTCGCCGACAGCCACCGCCCGGTCCTGGTCTTCGAGACCGGCCTGCCGACCCGGTACTACCTCCCGCGCGAGGACGTCCGCCTGGACCTGTTCGAGCCGACCGACCACAGCACCGGCTGCCCCTACAAGGGCACCGCCACCTACTGGTCGTGGCGGAGCGAGGACAGTGTCCCCGCCGTCCCGCCGAACATCGTCTGGAGCTATCCGCAGCCCCTGCCCGCGGTCGGCGCCGTCAAGGACCTCCTCGCCTTCTACAACGAGGCGGTCGACATCGTCGTGGACGGCGACCCCCTGGAGCGGCCGGTCACGCCCTTCACGAACGCGCTCCGGGAGCAGTCGTCGACATGACGGAACCGGTGAAGTCCGGTCCTGTTCCCTCCAGTTGAGGTGAAACAGCGCCGACAGGGCAGTCGACACCTTGCACATGCCTCTTCGACGGCTGTCGTGCTCCGGGACTGTCACAGGATATTGAAGGACGTTGATGGAGAGTCACACAAAGGATGACAAGAAGGACGAAAAGAAACGGGAGCCGAAGCGCAAGGTGCTCGATCTGACCGCTGTCCAGGTGGTGGCGAGCGCGCTCGCCACCGTGGTGGGCGCGGTACTGGCGTCCCTGCTGGGGGTGACCGGGACGATCGTCGGCGCCGCCGTGGTCAGCGCCAGCGCGACCACCGGCGCCGCGGTCTTCCAGCACGCGTTCCGGCGGACGGGAGAGGGAATCCGGAGAAGAGTCCCGTCGGTGGCGATGGCGCTCACACCGAGCGAGGAGCGGGCGATGCACCGCGCGGACGCGCGGGCGGCGTTCGGGGGCGACTCCTCGGGCGATACGGCGACATCGCCCGCCGATTCCCCCGACTCCTCCGAGAGCGCGTCGGAAACGGTGGGCGGCCACCGCACCGGTTCGTTCTGGAAGTCCATCGGCTGGAAGAAGTACGCCCTGGCGACAGGACTGATCTTCGCCCTGGGGATGGTCACGGTGACCGCGGGGGAGCTCATCATGGGCAAGCCGCTGGCGGCCGCGGTCAGGAACGAGTCCGGCACGGGCACGTCGTTCGGCGGAGGCTCGACCGGAACGCATGCCCCCACGCACAGCCCGACGCCCACGCCGCTCACGTCGAGCAGCGCGGGATCGTATGCGGGCAGTACCGCATCGCCGTCCGCGAGCCCGGAGCCGAGGACCAGCCACGGTTCCGGTGCCACCCCGAGCCACAGCGCCGCCTCCAGCCCCGAGGCACCGGCGTCGAGCGTGCCGTCCGCGAGCGGTGACGCCGGGATCGGCTCCGGCGCCACCGCTCACTGAACGGCGTAGGCCCTACTGGGGCGACCGGCCCGCGTCGGCCAGCGCCCGAGGATCAGGCAGCCCGGCGAGGTCCACCTGCCTGCCGAACCTCCGCGACGCCAGCAGCGCCAGCAGGGCCGTGAGCGCCGCGAGCGCGGCCAGTACGGCCATCAGCCCGGCGAACCAGGACGGCGCGGCGGTGATCCGCAGCGCCTCGGAGACGCGTGAGGAGTGGAACCGCCCGTCGAACAACTGAAGGGCGGCCAGCACGGCCGGCACCACCACGGACACGCCGAGCACGGTCGGACCGCCCAGGAGCACCAGCGCCGGTGCCAGCAGGACGCACAGGACCGAGACCCCGAGCACGCAGCCGTAGGCGGCGGCGGAGGCTCCGTCACGGTGCAGCGGGAAGTACGACAGCCCGCACAGCAGGAGCGCCACCGCCGCGATCAGCCGTGGCCAGACCGGGGGAGCGGTGCGCCGTGCCGTCGCACGCGGACGGCGCGGACGGTGCTGACGCGCGGGGCGGTCATCGGCCTCCGGCTCCGGGGCGCTCGCCGCCGGCCGGTCACGGCCGAGCGACTCGTAGTCCGCGGCGGTCGCGGCGACGGACCGGCTCGTGGCCCGGGCGGTCGCGTCCTGATCCTCGGCCAGGCGGCCGATGAGCTGGACGAGTTCCTCGACGGGACGGCCGGCCGCGGCCCGGAGCGCCTCCTCGCCGCAGTGCGGCTCCAGCGGGGGCCGGTGCAGCAGGGCCATCAGCCGGGTGACGTCCTCCACGGGACGGTGCTCGGCCGCCGCGCGGATCGCCTCGTCGGCGCTGTCGGGGTTGCGCGGTGGCCGGGTCAGCAGGGTCACCAGGCGCGTGACGTCCTCCACGGACCGGTCCACCCCGACCGCCCGGAGGGCGTCGACGGTGGCCTGCGCGTACTTCGGTGACTGCTCCAGCATGGTGATGAGCTGGAGCACCTCCTCCAGCGGCCGGTCGGCGACGGCGGCGTGCAGCAGGCCGTGCATCGGATCGGCGTACTCGCCCTCGGGGCCGGACCGGGCGGGAGCCTCCTGCGACGGACGTGACGTCGGCGGCGCTCCGTCGGCCGGTCCCGCGTCGGAGGACGCGAGCGGATGGGGTGCGGCGCCGTGAGATATCTCGGGTTGGTCCGGGCTGGGCGAGAAAGAGCGGGTGGTCATGCTCGGCTCCATGAAGAGGCTGATGCTGCTATCGCCCCCCGAAGTGCGATGAACAAGCTGATCCAGTCCATTACTAGGTGTCCGCCCGCCGCCCCGCCACGCGAGTACGCCACCCGTGTGACCCCGGCCCGCCGCACCGACGGCCGACGCGGTGCGCACCCTCATCCGTTCGGTGGCCGTCTGCTCGCACACCGAACGGGCCGCGCATCAGATGGGAGCGACCCGTGTCGGGGGGCCCGAGTGAGAAATGGCCTCCGACGGGTACCTGGGAAACCGCCGGAAAACGGCCGAGCACGTCGGATGCCGTTCCCGAGCGAAGAGAAAAGGAGAGCATCATGCCGCGAGGTTCCAGCCCGAAGCGAGAGCGTCAGTACGAGCACATCAAGGAAGGTGCCGAGAAGCGAGGCGTCTCCAAGGGCAGGGCGAAGGAGATCGCCGCGCGCACCGTGAACAAGGAGCGGGCCCGCGCCGGTGAGTCCGCGACGGCGAGCAGGACGTCCACCCGCGACCCCAAGTCCGCCTCGCAGCGCGGCGGTGAGCGCTCCCATCGCGGGGCGCAGGGACCGACGAAGGACCAGCTGTACGCGGAGGCGAAGAAGCGCGGCATCGAGGGCCGTTCGTCGATGAACAAGCAGCAACTGGCTCGCGCCCTCGGCCGCTGACCCGCCCCCGCCGCACCACCTCAAGGAGAGTGATCCCCATGGTCACCGTGTCCCTCACCGGAGCGTCCAAGGAGGACGCCGCGACCGTCTTCGGCGTGCTGCGGACCGCGTTCCCCACCGACCGGCCCGCCGACGACGTCCCCCAGGAACAGCCGGGCGACCACACCGCCGTATGGACCGCGGAGTTCGAGCCGACACAGGAGTGGATCCCCACCGACCCCCTCCCCTTGGAAGGTTCGGTCTCCGCCACGATCCAGGGCGGCTACGTCGCCGTCGACCAGCTCCGCGAAGCCCTGAACGTCACCTTCGCCGTGGACGAGCGGGGCACGGCCTCGGGAGACCAGGAACAGGAGATCGACCTGCGGCTCACGAGCAAGCGGTGAGCACCGCGATTCGGGTCACGGGCGCCCGACAACAGCCGTGGCCGCGGCGGCAGTCGGAGCCTCAAAGGGAAGAGGCCTGATTGACGGTGCGGAGAGACGCGCCGTACTCTCCCCCTGTAGTGAAGGCATAAGGAAGCTGGTGAGATTCCAGCACGGTCGCGCCACTGTGAGCCCGCCGCCGCGAGGTGGCTGGCGAGTCAGACACTGAGCCCTCACTCGCCCGTACACGCAAGGGACGCACGATCCCGAAGGAGGGCTCACTGTGAGCAGCATTTCCACATCCCGTCCGGTGTCCACGCCGGTCGTCCTGCCGGTGTCCAAGTCGATTCTCTGGCTGGTCGGCACGGCTCTGGTCGCGCTGGCGATCTACTACTTCATCGGTGTGGACCAGGGTGCGGTGTCGGTGTTCGGCAACGACACGCACGTCCACGAGTTCGTCCACGACGCCCGGCACTTCCTGGGCTTCCCCTGCCACTGACACTCCGCCGGCACCTGGACGTTCGGACAACTCGACATGGAAAAGAAGCTCATCCTGCGCGGCATACTCGCCGGCGCGGTGGCGGGCCTGCTCGCGTTCGTGTTCGCGCGGATATTCGCCGAGCCGCAGATCGCGAAGGCCATCGACTACGAGAGCGGCCGTGACGCCGCGCAGAGCGCCCTGGACAAGTCGGCCGGCCTCCCCGTCGAGGCGGTGGAGCCGGACCTGTTCAGCCGCACGATCCAGGCCAACGTCGGCATCGGCGTCGGCATGGTCTTCTTCGGCATGGCGATGGGCGCCCTGTTCGCCGTCGCGTACACGGTCTGCCTCGGCCGCACGGGAGGCATCAGGGCCCGCAACCTCGCCCTCCTCGTCGCCGGCGGCGGCTTCCTCGGCATGTACCTCGTGCCGTTCCTGAAGTACCCGGCGAACCCGCCCGCGATCGGCCACGAAGAGACCATCAAGCAGCGCAGCGCCCTCTACTTGATCATGGTCGTCTGCTCGGTCGCCCTCCTCGCGGGCGCCGTCTACCTCGGCAAGCACCTTCAGAAGCGCTACGGCAACTGGAACGCGACCCTGCTCGCGGGCGCCGCGTTCGTCGTCGCGATCGGGATCGTGATGCTGCTCCTGCCGCAGCTGGGCCATCTCTCATACAACAAGGCCAACTTCGGCAACCAGGCCACCGAGACGCCGCTCCCGCTGAAGGACTCCAAGGGCAACATCGTCTATCCGGGCTTCCCGGCGGACGTGCTCTACACCTTCCGCTTCTACTCACTCGCGGCGCAGTTGATCCTCTGGACCGCCCTGGGCCTGATCTTCGCCCCCCTCGCCGAGCGCCTTCTCAACCCCGCGCGACCGGGCGCGAACACCCCCTCACAGGAGCCGGACCCCGTTCCGGCGTGACGAACTCCCTTCCACGGCGGGCGCGGTGATCGACGAGATCACCGCGCCCGCCGTTCTCGCCGTAGGGCCACGGCAGTTGGGTCGACCGGCCCGGACACGTGCCGGGATACGGCGTTAGTCTTCTGCTCGCGCCGCCGACCGCGTGCGTGGTGTCGTCGGACAGGAGCGGGACGGAAGCATGTCGGGAGAGATTTCGCCCACCGGGAGGGAATCCGGCAGCGGCTCCGGCCCGTCGCCCGAGCTGCGGGCCTCGCATGCGGACCGGGACCGGGTGGTGGAGCTGCTGCGGGTCGCGGCGGGGGACGGCCTGCTGACCGCGGACGAGCTGGACGAGCGGCTGGAAGTCGCCCTGTCGGCACGGACGTTGGGTCAACTGGCCGGGCTCACCGCCGACCTTCCGCCCGTGTCGGCGACGGTCGGCGGCACGGGAGCGGCGGCCAAGGACGTGGTCAGGATCGAGCAGGTCCACAGCGGCCCGATCGAGCGCGTGGGCCGCTGGGTGGTACCGCGCAAGCTCGAACTCGCCGTGACCTACTGCGAGGTGACCCTCGACTTCACCGACGCGGTGATCACGCACGACACCCTGCGGATCGAAGTGGGCATGACGGGAAAGACCCTGACGCTGATCACGAGGCCGGGTGTCGTGGTCGACACCGATGGTCTGCAACTCGTGCACAGCGGGGTCAAGTACCGCCGGACGCCGGTGAGTCCGGACACACCGGTCCTCCTGCGCGTGGAACTGGTCGGGCTGAAGGCACACGGCCGTGTGGTGGTACGGCCGCCCCGCCGGACGTTCGGGCAGTGGCTGCTCCGCAGGCCCGCCGGGAACGGCTCCTCGCACCGGGCCGAGTAGTCCTACGGCTTCCGGGCCACCCCGACGTACAACGGGATCCGGTCGCTCCGCCCGGGTTGTCCACCCGGCTCGGGGTGCCAGTCCGCGGCGAGTGCTATGCCGGGGGCGATGAGCTCAAGTCCCGTGAAGAAACCGGCGAATTCGTCGCGCGACCGTACCTGTGCGGTGGTGCCGCCCTGGCGGTAGACCTCGACGACGCGCTGCCAGGTCTCCGGATCGAAGTCCCCGGTCGCGTGGGAGAGAGCCAGATAGCTGCCGGGGGCAAGGGAGTCGAGGAGTTCGGCGACGATGCGTCGGGGATCGTCCTCGTCGGCGACCAGGTGCAGAAGCGCTACCAGGGACAGGGCGACGGGCTGCGCGAAGTCCAGGGTGTCCTTGGCCGCCGCGAGGATCTTTCCCGGCTCGCGCACATCGGCCTGGATGTAGCTGGTGCTGCCCTCCGGTGTGCTGTGGAGGAGCGCCTCGGCGTGCCGGAGGACGATCGGGTCGTTGTCCGCGTAGACCACGCGGGCGCTGGGGTTGATGCCCTGGACCACCTGGTGGAGGTTCGGCCGGGTCGGTATCCCGGTGCCTATGTCCAGGAACTGGCGGATTCCCCGCTCGGCCAGCGACCGGGAGGCGCGGTGCATGAAGTCGCGGTTCACCCTCGCCATCTCCCGGACGGCGGGGAACAACGAGATGACCTTCTCGGCGGCGGCCGCGTCCACGGGGTAGTTGTCCTTGCCGCCGAGGAAGTAGTCGTACATACGGGCCGATTGGGGCTTGCCGGTGTCTAATCCGGCCGCGTCGAAGCCTGCGTCTGTCACGTCGGTTCTCCCGTGGTGTAGCGAACCAGTTCCCGCGTCCCGGTGACCGTACCGCCGGGGGCCCGGACCGCGAACCTCATTGCCTTGCAGTCCCGCGGCGCGCCTTCTACGACCATGCCGTTCCCAACTGGCCTCAGTGCGCGGAGAATCCACCGTCCACGAACATCGACTGCCCGGTGACGTACGCGGAGGCGCGGCTCGCCAGGAAGACCGTCGCACCGGCGAAGTCCTCGGCGAGGCCGTTGCGGCCGATCAGGGTTCGGGCGGCCAGGGACGCCACCATCTCCGGGTCGGAGGACAGCCGTTCGTTGAGCGGGGTCATTACGAAACCCGGGACCAGGGTGTTGCAGGTGACGCCGTGCGGGGACCACGCCTCGGCCTGGGAGCGGGCCAGGGACTCCAACGCGCCCTTGGAGACGCCGTACGCGCCGCTCTGCGCGAACGCGCGGTGTGCCTGCTGGGAGGTGATGTGGATGATCCGGCCGAAGCCGCGCTCGGCCATGCCGGGGCCGAAGCGCCGGCTCAGCAGGTGGGGGGCCTCCAGGTTCAGGGACATCGTGGTATCCCACACGTCCTCGCTCAACTCACCCAGCGGCGGGCGCAGGTTGATGCCGGCACTGTTCACGAGAATGTCCGGCTCCCCGAACACCTCGGCCGCCGCGTCCGCCGCCGCCCGGACGCCGTCCCGTGTCCCCAGATCGGCACTCACCCACGCGGCCCGGCAGCCCTCAGCCGTCAACTCGTCGACCGTGGCGGCCAGTTCCCGCTCCCTGCGCGCCACGACGACGACACTCGCCCCGGCCCGCGCGAGCGCCCCGGCAGCCGCCCGCCCGATGCCGGAGCTGCCGCCTGTCACCACGGCGACCTTGCCGTCGAGGGAGAAGAGTTCGGAGAGGTAGTCGCGAGAGATCATCCCCGCAGCCTAGGCGGCGGCTGGGGCGGATGCCCCTGGGGCCCCTGGTCGGAGGCGGGTGGGCGGTTCGGTGCGTTGGGCCGGAGTACCTCGCCACCGGACCGGGCACACAGCGCCGTGCTTCTTTCGCCGGACCCGAAGGGACACTCCTCGTTCCCCTCGCCGGTCGCGAACGGGCACCCCTCGTACCCCTCACCGGGCGCAGACGGCCGACCCCCGCCCCCGCCGGAACCCCTCCGCCGCCCCACCCCTCCCCCCGGCGGCACCAACTAGGTACCATCGCCTTATGCCATCGCTGAATGTGTCCTTCACCGAAGAGGAACTCGAGGGAGTGCGGGCCGCCGCCGCGGCTGAGGGGAAGAGCCTCAAGCAGTATCTGCACGACCTCGGCGTGCGCGAGATGCAGCGCGGTCGGTTCGTCGCGGGGGCGTCCGCGTGGGCCGAGCGGTTGCGCGGGGAGTTCGACGACGCGTTTCCCGACGAGGTGCCGCCTTCCGAGCGTGGCGGGGCCGCGGCCGCCTGATGCAGCTGTACATCGACGTCTCCTGGCTGCTCGACGTCCAGGAGGCCGCCCTCGGCCACGAGGACATGTCCGTGTCGGACTACTCCGCGCTCGTGGCCGCCGTATCCCGGCACAGGACGAAGCTGCCGACCCTCGCCGCGGCCGACCCGGACGCCGCCTGGCGGGCCGCCGCGCTCATGCACACCATCGTGCGCCTGGAACCGCTGCCGCACCGCAACAGCCTCTACGCCGCGTTCGTCGCCGCGCAGTACATGGGCCAGTCCGGCGAGGGCATCGACCCGCCCTACGGCGCCCTCTCCGACCTCGTGCGCAAGATCCGCGACACTCGTGTCGGGGTGCTCGCCGTGGCCGACCAATTGCGCTCGTGGAAGGTCTGACCTGCGGCGGGGCGGTACGGCACCCCGGGCGTCCTGCGTAGGCTGTCCCCGTGTCCACCGCCCGTCTGCGTCGTGTCGCCGTCCTCGTGCTCGAAGGCGCCAAGCCGCTCGACGTCGGCATCCCCGCGCAGGTCTTCACGACGCGGGCGAGCATGCCGTACGAGGTGCGGCTGTGCGGCGCGGCCCCGGGACTGGTGACCGGGGGAGACGGGCTCTCGTACCACGTCGCCGACGGTCTCGACGCGCTGACCTGGGCCGACATCGTGTTCCTGCCCGGCTACCGGTTTCCGGACCGGGAGGACCCGCCGCAGGCCGTGCTCGACGCCCTGATCGCCGCGCACGAGCGGGGCGCGCGGCTCGCCGCGATCTCGACCGGCGCCTTCGCGCTCGCCGCCACCGGGCTGCTCGACGGAAAGCGCGCCACGACGCACTGGCACTACACGCGGGCGCTCGCCACGAAGTACCCGCTCGTCCGGGTCGACGAGAACGTCCTGTTCGTCGACGAGGGCAGCGTGCTCACCTCGGCCGGCGCCGCCTCCGGCATCGACCTGTGCCTGCACATCCTGCGCGGCGACCTCGGAGTGGCCGCCTCCAACCACGCGGCCCGGCGCCTGGTCGCGGCCCCCTACCGGAGCGGCGGCCAGGCCCAGTACGTGCCGCGCAGCGTGCCCGAGCCGCTCGGTGAACGGTTCGCCGCCACCCGCGAGTGGGCGCTGCACCGGCTCGGCGAACCTCTCACCCTGGAGACACTGGCCCGGCAGGCCGCCGTCTCACCGCGCACCTTCTCGCGCCGCTTCGTCGACGAGACCGGCTACACCCCGATGCAGTGGGTCATGCGCGCCCGCGTCGACATGGCCCGCGAACTGCTCGAACGCTCCGAGCGCAGCGTCGAGCAGATCGCCGCCGACGTCGGCCTCGGCACCGGCGCGAACCTGCGCCTGCACTTCCACCGACTCCTGGGCACGACGCCGAGCGAGTACCGGCGGACCTTCGCCCAGGGGGAGTAGCCGCGCTCTGTCCCACCTGTCCCACGGCGTGGCGGGATCCTTTTGAACCATGGCGATCACGCCACTGTCCGGCCCGGACGCCGTGCGCGAGCCTGGTGGCATACCGAAGGGACATCACTCATGACTCGCATTGCCATCAACGGATTCGGCCGCATCGGACGCAATGTGCTGCGCGCCCTGCTGGAGCGCGACAGCGACCTGGAGGTCGTCGCCGTCAACGACCTGACGGAGCCCGCGACGCTGGCCCGGCTGCTCGCCTTCGACACGACGTCCGGCCGGCTCGGCCGTCCGGTGACCGTCGACGGGGACACCCTCGTCGTCGACGGCCGCCGCATCAAGGTCCTCGCCGAGCGCGAGCCGGCGGACCTGCCGTGGGCCGAGCTCGAGGTGGACCTCGTGCTTGAGGCCACCGGCCGTTTCACCTCCGCCAAGGCCGCCCGGGCCCACCTCGACGCGGGCGCGCGCAAGGTCCTCGTCAGCGCGCCCTCCGACGGCGCCGACGTCACACTCGCGTACGGGGTCAACACCGACGCCTACGACCCGGCCACGCACACCATCGTCTCGAACGCCTCCTGCACCACCAACGCGCTGGCACCCCTCGCCGCGGTGCTCGACGAACTCGCCGGTATCGAGCACGGGTTCATGACCACCGTGCACGCCTACACGCAGGAGCAGAACCTCCAGGACGGCCCGCACCGCGACGCGCGCCGGGCCCGTGCCGCCGCGGTCAACATCGTGCCGACCACGACGGGCGCGGCCAAGGCGATCGGCCATGTGCTGCCGAACCTCGACGGCAAGCTGTCGGGCGACTCGATCCGCGTGCCCGTCCCGGTGGGCTCGATCGTCGAACTCAACACCACCGTCGCCCGCGACGTGACCCGCGAGGACGTGCTCGCGGCCTACCGCACCGCCGCAGAGGGCCCCCTCGCGGGCGTCCTCGAGTACTCCGACGACCCGCTGGTCTCCTCCGACATCACCGGCAACCCGGCCTCGTCGATCTTCGACTCCGCGCTCACCCGCGTCGACGGCCGCCACATCAAGGTCGTCGCCTGGTACGACAACGAGTGGGGCTTCTCCAACCGCGTGATCGACACGCTCGAACTCCTCGCCGCGGGCTGACCGACCGCGCGGCCGTACGGATCGTCAGGGCACGGGTGGTGTCGCCCCCGTGCCCACAGCGCATCGCCGGGCCCGTCGACTCGGGCTCGGCATCGGTGACTTGGTCACCGGGGTGACCGCTCCCGGCCTACGCATCGCGCTTCCCGGCCTGCACATCGCGCTGGTACCACATGCCGTGCTTGCCGCCGATGTCGGACGGGTCGGCGGGGCCGACCGGCGTGAAGCCCGCCTTGGTCAGCACCTTCTGGGATGCGATGTTGTCGTGGGAGGTGGCCGCTCTGAGCGTGCGCAGGGCGTGCCGCGTCGCCGCAAGTCGGCACAGTTCCTTGACCGTTGACGTCGCCACGCCCTGACCGGCCACGTGCTGCGCCACCCGGTAGCCGAGGTCCGCCGTGTGCTCCTCGCCGATGTCGTACAGGTTGAATCTGCCGAGGACCGAACCGTCCTCGCCGACGAGCACGTAGAAGGCGCAGACGCCGGCCTCCTGCTCGGCCAGCAGCGCCTCGAACCCGGCGGTGAACTGGTCGAAGTAGGCGTCGCCGCGGTCGGAGATCGTGGTGGCGAAGTAGGCGCGGTTCGCGGACTCGAAGGCCAGCACCGCCGGGGCGTGCTCGGCGCGGAGCAACTGTAGTTCGGGCATCTTCCTTTACCTGTTCGGGGAGTTGGTCACCGGCGCACCACGCCGGGATCGACCGGGCGTACCTCGCTGGAGTCACCGGGATCGCCTGAATCACCGAAAGCGCCGGTGTCGAAGGCTTGATGGCACTGCGGGCATGCGACCTCGTTGGACATATGCGCCATTGAATCCCGCCCGCCCCGTGGGCCACATCGGCCTGAAGTCGTAAGGGTCGCAAGCCGGAGCGCTTGTCGAGGGTGCTGGTCGGTCACGGCGAAGGCACAGGTCGGGCGCCCGGCCCGGCGGGCGATGAGCCCCGGGCGGGTGCGGAGAGCCCGGCGGATCAGTTCGGCTCCCGCCCCTACTTCTGTCCCAACGCTGTACGGGCATCCGGTGTTCGAGATACCGTCACCACGCAGCTGCCGAGTGAAACGATTCAATCCACTGCCGCTCAAGGGGACAGCATGTCGTCGAACAGCACACCGGACAAGGGCATCTCCCGTCGCACGACCCTGGCCGCTGCGGGTGCCGCGGGACTCACGGCGGTGTCCCTCTCCACCGGACTTCCCTCGGCGGTGGCGCTTCCCGCAGCGGGAGACTCCGCTTCCGGCAACGGCAACTCACCGCTCCGCTCCAAGGGTTGGCACCGGTACGTGCAGGGGCCGTCCTCGCGTACGGTCCGCCCGGTGCGGATCGTCACGACGACCGGGGACGTGAAGAACGCCGACGGGCTGCTGAAGCCGGGCGGGGCGAGATCCGTCCTGCGGCGCCCGCAGCCCGCGGCGGCTCCGGCCTGGCCCGCCGGCACCACGGCCGAGGCCTCGTCGGCGCACGCGGGCAACAACGGCAACGACGGACAGCCGCGCACCTACGACGCCTCCAACGCGATCGACGGCAACCCGGACACCTTCTGGAACGACGACACGCTCGGCGTCTTCCCCGACGTCCTCACCATCACCACGCCCCAGGTCACGGCCCTTCAGGGCATCACCGTGATCTCCAACAGCGACGGCGTCCCGACCGACTGGACCGTCGACGTGTGGACGGGCGGCGACTGGCACACCGCCGCCACGGTCACCGGCAACGACGCGGTGCAAAAGGCCGTCCCGTTCGCGGAGAAGGTCAGCACCGACCGCGTCCGCATCACGGTGACGCACGCGCAGGACACCTCGCACGGCAACTTCACCCGCGTCAACGAGGTCTGGCCCGCGCCGGTCGAACCGATACCCGTGCCGAGCGTCACCGTGGACTTCGGCAAGGTCGTCGTCGGCTACCCGCGGATCAAGTTCACCTCGGCCTCCGCCAACTCCCCGGGCGTACGCGTCGCGTTCTCCGAGACCCGCCAATTCCTCACCGACCGCTCGGACTTCACCCGCTCCGACCAGGCGGGCGGCGCGGGACAGGGCACGGACCAGTTCGCGGTGCCGGCCAAGGGAGCCAACTGGACCGACCACAAAGGCTTCCAGGCCGGAGACAAGGTCTTCGCGGACGGCCTGCACGGATTCCGCTACCTCAAGATCAGCCTCGACGCGCTCGCCGCGGACAGCCCCGCCGCCCAGCCCTGGGGCATGGTCGAAATCGACTCCGTGGCACTCGAGTTCACCGCCTACGTCGGCACGCCGAGCACCTATGGCGGCTGGTTCCTGTGCTCCGACGACGAGTTGAATCGTTACTGGTACGGCGCCGCGTACACCAACGAACTCGTCACCGACACCTTCCGTCAGGACGACGTAGACCCCCGCAACGCGTGGAGCGTCACGCTGGAAGGGAAGTTGGTCCTCCAGGACGGTGCCAAGCGCGACCGCGACCCGTACGTCGGCGACCTCGCGGTCTCCGCGCGCACCCTCTACCTCACCCACGACGACGCGGCGGACGCCGCCCGCAACGTCCTGGCCGATCTCGCCGACCACCAGCGCGCCGACGGCTGGATCCCGCCCGCCTCCATCGGCAACTACACCTTGCCGCTCTTCGACTATCCCCTGTACTGGGTCACGTGCAGCTGGGACTACGTCCTCTACACCGGGGACCGGCAGTACGCGACCCGCTACTACCCCAACCTGCTCAAGGTGCTGGACACTTGGTACCCGAGCGTCACGGACGACGCCGGCCTGCTGAGCAAGGGCCTCAACGGCACCGGCGGCTACGGCGACTACGCCTTCCTGGGCCGCACGGGCCGCGTCACCTACCACAACGCGCTCTACGTCCAAGCCCTGCGGAACGCCGCCCAGTTGGCCCGCCTGCTCGGGCAGAAGGCCGACGCCGCACGCTGGAGCACGCGGGCCGACAAGGTCGCGCAGGCCGTCAACTCCCTGCTGTGGGACGCGGATGCGGGCGCCTACCTCGACTCCGGGACGGGCGCGGTACGGCACGCGCAGGACGGCAACTCCCTCGCCGTCGTCACCGGTATCGCCGACCCGGCCCGCGCCGCCTCCGCGCTCGCGCATCTCGACGCGACGACGAAACGGCCGTACGGCAACGCCTTCATGGACAACGACACCCTCTTCGACCAGGCCTCCCAGCGGGTCTACGCCTTCACCTCCTACCCGGAGATCGAGGCCCGCTTCCTGAGCGGCCAGGGCGAGTCCGCGCTCGACCAGATCCGGCGTACGTACGGCTGGATGGACAAGAACGACCCCGGCATCACCCACTGGGAGGGCATCGGCCCCAACGGGTCCCTGTACGAGGACGCGTACACCAGCATGGCCCACGGCTGGTCCACCGGTGTCCTGCCGGCGCTGACCAACAACCTGCTGGGCGCCCGCCCGACCTCACCCGGATTCGCCACCTGGGAGGTACGCCCGCAGCCCGCCGGGGTCGACTGGGCGACGGGCCAACTCCCCACCCCGCAGGGCCCCTTGGGTGTCGAGTGGGAGAACGGTGCCCGTGTCTTCCGGCTCACCGTCCGGGTGCCCCGGCACACCGAGGGCGTGGTCGTCCTTCCCGGCGACGCACGCGGTCTGCGGGTGAGCCGCGGCCGGCAGACGCTCTGGGACGGCCGGCGGGCGTCGAGCCGTGACGTGGGCGTGGTGGACGGGACGGTCACGGTGTCGGGACTGGGCGCCGGGGACCACAGCTTCGTAGCCGAGCGGCGCGGCAACTGACCTTGTCCGTATGGTGCCTTGACGCGCTCGCTGCCGGCGGGCGCATCGGGCTCAACCCTCCTGGGCGGCGCCGTCTGTGAGGACTTGGCGTGGGGCCCGTGAACAGGGTGCTCCTTTGGCTGGTTGTGGCGGGTGTTTTGCCTGTCCTTGCGTTGCCCGCCCCGCCGTGCGCACCTAGCCTGACCTGCGGACCGAGGGAGGGCCGGGATGCTGAACACCGTCCGGGAGCAGGCAGCGGGACTCACCAGGGATCAGCGCAACGCCTTCGTCGCCGCCTACTTGGGCTGGGCGATGGACGCCTTCGACTACTTCCTCGTCGTCCTCGTCTACAGCGAGATCGCCGACGACTTCCATGTCTCCCTCACCGACATGGCCTTCCTCACCACGGCCACCCTCATGATGCGACCGGTCGGCGCCCTCCTCTTCGGCCTGTGGGCCGACCGCAAGGGCCGCCGCACCCCCCTCATGGTCGACGTCGCCTTCTACTCGGTCATCGGCTTCGCCTGCGCCTTCGCCCCGAACTACACCGTGCTGCTGGTGCTGCGTCTGCTGTACGGAATCGGCATGGGCGGCGAGTGGGGTCTGGGCGCGGCGCTCGCGATGGAGAAGATTCCGGCCGACCGGCGCGGTTTCTGGTCGGGCCTGCTGCAGAGCGGCTACTCGCTGGGCTATCTGCTCGCGGCCGTGGCGTTCTTCGTCATCGAACCCGCCTTCGGCTGGCGGGGGTTGTTCGCCTTCAGCCTGGTGCCCGCGCTGGTCTCGCTGTGGGTGCGCTCCCGGGTGGAGGAGAGCGAGGTGTGGGAGAAGAGCGTCAAACTCAACCGCACCCCGCCCTACCAGGTGTTCAAGAACCCCGCCGTACTGCGGCGGTTCGTGTACCTGGTGGCGCTGATGACCGCCTTCAACTGGATGTCGCACGGCACTCAGGACATCTACCCGACCTTCGTGAAGAAGGGCCTGGGCCTGTCCCCGGACACCTCGATCGCGATCGCCGTGGTCTACAACATCGGCGCCATCATCGGCGGCATGGTCCTCGGGGCGTACTCGGAACGGCTGGGGCGCCGCCGTACGATCATGATCGCGGCGGCGGCCGGCCTGGTCGTGGTTCCGTTCTTCGTGCTGTCCACCGCCGTGGGCTGGCTGATGCTCTCGTCCTTCCTGATGCAGCTGTGCGTCCAGGGCGCGTGGGGTGTCATCCCCGCGCACCTGACCGAGATGAGCCCGGACACGATCCGGGGTTTCTATCCCGGGGTCACCTACCAGCTCGGCAACCTGATCGCCGCCCTCAACCTCCCGATCCAGGAAGCCATCGCCGAGCACCACGGCTATCCGGTGGCGATGGCGTGGACCGTGACTCCCGCGCTGGCACTGGTGATTGTGCTGAGCGCGATCGGCAAGGAGGCCAAGGGGATCAGGTTCGGCAGTACGGGGACGGAAGCGCCAAGTACTGCGGCGGCGGACCCTGCATAGGCCGGACGGCCGTCGCGGCGAGGTCCGCCTTCACGGTGCGGGACGGTCGGCCGCGTCGTAGCAGAGGCCGTTCGACGAGGGCGTACGAGGCGAGGGCCGCGGCGAACGTGGCCGCGAGACCCGCGGGGAGCAGGGCGTCGCCGACCACACCGAGGTCGTGCAGCAGACGGATGACGGGGTAGTGCCACAGGTACATCCCGTAGCTGAGGTTGCGTCCGATCCAGACCGGCGTCGAGAGGGACAGCAGGCGGGTCGGCCAGGAGCGGGGGCACAGTTCCAGCGCGGCGACGACGCAGGCCGTCAGCAGGGCGGCAGCCAGGAAACCGACCGTGTACCAGACGGGGTTCCATGCGCTCACCTCGGTGATCGGGACCTGCCAGGCAATCAGCCCCAGCAGCGCGAGGGCGGGCCAGCACAGGCGGCCCGCCCAGCGGCGCAGCGCAGCGAGGCGGGGGTCGTCGGCGCGGAGCCGGGCCAGGACGAGGGCCAGCAGTGCGCCGACGAGGAGTTGATCGGCGCGGGTGTCGGGGCCGTTGTAGATCCGGTGCGCGGCCGACGGATCCCACAGCACCGTCCGCCAGAGCACCGGCAGGACGCACAGCACCCCGACCCAGGCGAGGACGGCGCGAGCGGTCGCGCGCCGCAGCAGGACGAGCAGCAGAAGCGGCCAGGCGAAGTAGAACTGCTCCTCCACGCCCAGGGACCAGGTGTGGCTGAGCGGCGCGGTGAGATCCGAGTACGTCCCGGAATTCCCGGCCCGTACGAGATTGACCACCGACCCCGCCGCCAGCGCCGCCGCGACCCAGGCCCCGCGGAACAACGGCAGCGCGAACGCCACCGACAGCAGGGCGGTCACCGCGCACATCACCAGCAGGGCCGGCATCAGCCGCTGCCAGCGGCGCTTGTAGAACGACCACAGTCCGATGCCACCGGTACGGGCGTACTCGCCGACCAGCACCCGCGTGATGACGAAACCGCTGATCGTGAAGAAGACGTCCACGCCGATCGAGCCACCCGGGATCAGCTCCGGCCGCACGTGATAGACGATCACCAGCACCACGGCGACCGTCCGCAGCCCGTCGAGCCCCGCCACCCGCCCACCACCGCGCGGCACCGACGAAAAGCCCCGCCCGCCGCCTCTGCCCCGTGTCCTCGACACGGGTTCGAGCGGCGCCGCCGCCCGCACATCAGGGCTCTGTTCCGTGACGTCGTCCGCCGTGCTCCGCTCCAGGGTGCTCATATCGGCCGCGTCTGCCCAGGTCTGCGGGGCTCACACACATTCTCATGCTGCGTTCAGACTCGGGCGGCCATTCGGACGACGGCTCACGGCGGTCAGTTCCCCGGCAGATCGTGGCGAGGCACCGCTGGTCGCCGGGCGACCGCGCGGTCTCGGGGACACCGAAGGAGTGTGTGTGGCGGGCCCGTTGGTCGCTGCCCGGGCGGGGTGTCGCTCAGGCCGCCCCGTCGCGCAGGGCAGGCAGGGTCGCCGACGTCAGGGGGCGGGGTGCGGTGTCGGGGGCGACGAGGACGACCGTGCAGGTGGCCGCGTGGGTGAGGGCGGTGGTGAAGCTGCCTTCCGCGAACTGGGTGAGAGGGCCGTGCGGTGAGCGGCCTACGGCGATCGCGCGGGCGCCGGTGTCGGCGGCGTGCCGGGCCAGGACGCGGCCCGCGGCGGTGTGGTCGCCGACGGTGGTGAGGATCTGGCCGCTCGCGATGACGCCCTGTCCTGCGAGGCGGTCGAGGTGGGCGGTGACGGCGGCGCGGGCCTCGTGTTGGGTCTCCGTGTCGGAGGCCTGTTCCTCGACCACGGCGGTCAGTTGGACATGTACGACCTCCAGCGGGCTGTGCGTGTCGCGGGCGAGCCGGGCCGCGGCGTCGACGATGGCGGCGGCCCGTTCGTGGGCGGCCACGGCGACGATGACGGGAGGTGTGGTGTCCCGGGCGGCGCGGCCCACGGGGATCAGCGTCGGGGCGACGGACTCGCCCTCGCCGCCGTGCTGTTCGGCCTGCCGGAGCAGTCCGTCGCCGCTGGCCAGCACCGGGACGGCGAGCAGGAAGGTGGCGGCGCCCAGATAGAAGGGCACGCTCAGATCGGTGGCGTCGGCGAGCTTGCCCGCCACGTACGGGGCGAGGCCGCCGCCGATGAAGCGCAGGAAGCCGTACGCGGAGGAGGCGACCGGGCGGTCCACCGGCGAGACCAGCATGACGGCCTGCGTGGTCAGGGTGTTGTTGATGCCGATGAACGCGCCGCTGACGATGACCGCCACGATGACCACGGTCGGCGTGGCGACACCCGCCGCTATCACCGCCATCACCACGGCGAGGCCGACGAGATTGACGTAGAGGACGGGCGCGGTGCCGAACCGGGCCTGGAGGCGCGGGGCGAAGAACACGCTGAACGCGGCCACGAGCAGACCCCACCCGGTGAACACGAGACCGAGCCGGTGGGCGTCCAGCTCCATGGGGTACGGGGCGTAGCCGAGCATCGTGAAGAAGCCCCAGTTGTAGAGGAGCGCCATGACGCCCATCGTCAGCAGACCCCGGTGGCGCAGCGCCTTCAGTGGGGCGAGGGGCGAGGTGACCCGCGCGGGCTTGGGCAGATCCGGCACGAACAGGACCGTGGCGATCAGGGCTACGGCCATGAGGACCGCGACGCCGAAGAACGGGCCGCGCCAGCTGATGCCGCCCAACTCGCCGCCGAGCAGCGGCCCTACGGCGATCCCGAGGCCGAGTGCCGTCTCGTACAGGATGATCGCGCCGCCGAACCCGCCGCTGGCCGACGCGACGATGACGGCCAGGGAGGTGGCGATGAACAGGGCGTTGCCGAGGCCCCAGCCGGCGCGGAAGCCGACGATTCCGTTGATGGAACCAGAGGTGCCGGCCAAGGCGGCGAAGACCACGATGACCGCGAGGCCGGTGACGAGGGTGCGCTTGGCGCCGAAGCGGCTGGAGAACCAGCCCACGAACAGCATCGCCACCGCCGTCACGATCAGATAGCTGCTGAACAGCAGGGAGACCTGGCTCGGCGTGGCACGCAGGCTCTTGGCCAGGGCGGGCAGGATCGGGTCGACGAGCCCGATGCCCATGAACGAGATGACACAGGCGAACGCGACGGCCCAGACAGCCTTGGGCTGCCGGAACGGGCCGGCCGCAGATCCGTTTGGTGCGCTCATGTGTGCTTGTCCTCCAGGGAGTTGAAGGGGGATGCGGCGACGTCAGGCCCGGTCGTGACGGTCCTGGATCGCGCGGGCGAGGGCCGGGAGGGCGATCCGCACCGCCTCTTGTTCCGGCTCGCTCAGTTCCTCGATGAGCAGGTCGAGGGCGTGGGCGCGTTCGGCGCGCCGCTGCCGGGAGACCTCAAGGCCCGCTCCGGTCGCCTCCACGAGGACGCCCCGGCCGTCGCTGCTGTCCGCGGTGCGCCGGACCAGACCGGCGCGCTCCAGCCGGGTGACGAGCTGCGTCATGTTCGGCTGGGAGACGCCCTCGGCCCGGGCCAGGTCGGTCAGACGGCACGGTCCCTCACGCCCGAGGCGCCCGAGCACGGCGGAGGCGGCCATGCTCAGACCACCGGTGACGGCGCTCCGACGGACGTAACGGACCATCCGCTCGACAGCGATGATCAGCTCCTCCGGCGAGGTCTCGGGGGGCGCCGGATTCATAACCCGCTTATGCATAACGCCATTATGTACTTAGATGTAGATTGAAACAAGATGTCGGCGTGGATCGTCGTCCCGTCGCGCCGGACTCTCTTTCGTGGCGCTCCGGGCGGCTGTCCGCTCTCACTCCCGTGGCTGGTCAGGGCTCCTTCGGAGCGAAATCCAGGTGCGGACGAGCTGGTTCGCACTCGTATACTCGTGCGAACTCATGGAGGGGAGGGGACGCAGTGAAGCTTGCCGAGGCACTGGCAGAACGTGCGGAAGCGACGCGCCGTGTGGAGCAGTTGAGAGCACGCGTCGTCAGCAGTGCGCGGTATCAGGAGGGTGAGGTACCCGCCGAGGACGCCGCTCAGTTGTTGGCCGAGGTCGGTGAGGTGCTGGGCGATCTGGAATCGTTGATCCGGCGGATCAACCGGACCAATGCCACCGTGGACATGGGCGCCGACGGCACGCTCACCGATGCTCTCGCCCGCCGGGATGTCCTGCGGTTGCGTCACTCTGTGGTCACTGCGGCGGCGGACGCGGCGGCCGGTAGCGGCGAGCGGGGATACGGTCGGCAACTCCGATCCGAGCTGATGATGCTCTCCGCGCTTCCGGTCGCGGAACTGCGCGGTCAGGCCGATGTTCTCGCGCGGGAGATCCGCGAGGTCGATGTGCGGATCCAGCGCACGAACTGGGAGGTGGATCTGCTGGACTGAGCAGTCCGGCAGACAGCGACGATGTGGAGCGGGTAGCCGCTTCGGAGGCGTGCACACACCGAGGGCCGGCGGTTTTCCAGCCCACTCCTGGTGCGTGAAGAGCAACGCGGGGTTCGACTCCCCATCAACAGCGCAGCTCAGCACGGCGTACAGGTAAAGGTGCACATCGCACAGCACATCACCACGTGCAGATCCGAAGCGGTGAGGGCGGGTTCGGGGCTTTCCACATCGCGGCATCATGGACGACGGCGATCCGAGCGCAACGGGGGTATGCGCATGGCCGATCCGCACGTCACCCTCAACGAACTCGTCCAGGACCTTCGGCCGATGTCACAGGGCATCGAGTGGTTCGAGAGCCTCTCCGCCGAAGAGCAGTCCACCACCCTGCGCCTCCTGTCGCACTTCTGCCTTCAGGCCCGCGCCACCACCGAGGACGGCCGGGAAGGTATCCGACGTGCCGGACTTCGCGCCACGCACACACCGGCGGTTCTGATCGCACGAGGGCGGATCGACGAGCAACTCGGGAAGATCGCCGGCCTCACTCCCCACGACGAGCGCCTCAAGTCATTCCGGCTGCTGATCGCGGTGCTGGCCGTCGCCGACGGGCGCCGACGGGAACGCTTCTGTTCCGACGGTTGCGCCCACGCATGGCACCGCCTGTCCGCCGACGCTCTTACCGAAACGCTGAGCTGATTCCTCGTGCTGTCGCCCCTACGCGGCCAGCGACCACAGGGGAACGCGCGCTCAAGCTGGCCCAGCCCCCTGTGACCAACCGCCTTGTCCGCGCCGGACGCTGAAAGGAACCGGCCGCTGCCGGACAGTACGGGGTGTGGAATCCATGACGGAACAGGAAGCGCGCCGGATGCGGCGGGCGCGCTTCGAAGGACTGGCGCGCCTGGTGGTGGAACCGCTGCACCGGTATCTGCTGCGCCGCACGGGCGCCGACCTGGTCGAGGACGTCCTGTCGGAGACGATGCTCGTGCTGTGGCGCCGGATCGACGACGTGCCAGGGCTCGGGGCGGACCCGGTGCCTGATCCCGCTGACGTGCTGCCGTGGTGCTACGGCGTGGCGCGCGGGTGTCTCGCGAACGCCCGCCGAGCCGACGGCCGCAGGCTCCGGCTGGTGGAGCGGTTGATCCGGACCCAGGTGGACGCTCCGGCGGCGGACGCCGATCACAGCGAGCTGCATGCCGCCCTCGACGCCCTCGGGGCACTGGACCGCGAGGTGGTGCGGCTGTGGGCCTGGGAGGGGCTGGCGCCCCGGCAGATCGCGGAGGCGACCGGGCTGACCGCGAACGCGGTGAGTATCCGGCTCCACCGGGCGAAGGCGCGACTCGCCGCACAGCTGGAGCGAAAGGATGCCGGACGGCCCGGACACACAGGGGATGAAGGAAGGAGCAGTCAGTGAATGACGACGAGTTGCTGGCCCGGCTGAAGTCCGCGGACCCGGCACGGACCCGCCTTGCTCCGCCGCCCGACATCGACCGCCTTGTGGAGGCCACCTTGCACACCGACACCGCACTTCAGTCGGCGACCGCCGCCGTCGCCGCGACCACCGCGGGATGGGGACGCCGTCACCTTGTCGGACTCGCGGCGGCCGGCGCGCTGCTCGTCCTCGGCGGCGGCGTCGCGGGAGGAATCATGGCCAACAACGGTGAAGGCAACGGCCGTTCGGCCGCGACGAGTACCTCGGCCCCGGCCGGTGCGCTGCGCCTCACCGCCGCGGGCGGTTCCGCCAAGTGCATGGAGCCGACCCCCGAGACACTGGGCGCGTACCCGACCCTCTTCGCGGGCACGGTCACCTCCGTCAAGGACGCGGCGGTCACGTTCCACGTCGACGAGTGGTTCAAGGGCGGCGGCGCCGAGACGGTCGTGCTCGTCGCCGACACCACGGTCCCGGAGACACTGACGTTCTCGGAGGGCGAGCACTACATCCTGGGCGCCAAGGACGGCGTCGTCCCGCCGTGCGGCGCGAACGGCGCCTCGCCCGAGACCATCGCCAAGTTCCGCCATGCCTTCGCCAAGTGACCCCGCCCGCTCACGCGGGATCGTCCAGCAGACTCCGGGCGAACGCGTGCGCCGGGTCCGCCAGCCGGGCGCGGAGCGCGGAGAAGAGGTCGGCCGCCGTCGTGCCGGACCAGGTGGCGGGGAGGAGGGCGGCGGGCAGGCCCGGGTCGAGGTAGGGCAACCGGCGCCAGGCGGTCAGGACATGGACGTAGTCGACGAACGCCTCCCGGTCCGACACCCTGGCGCCGGTCCCGGTCCAGCGCGCCGCCATCGGCGTGAACTCGGTGACGAAGTCGTCGTAGAGCTTCTGGAGCGCGGCCAAGTCCCACCAGCGGCCCACCTGTTGGGCCGGGTCGCCGAAAGCCACGTAGTCGGCGCGGAAGAGGTCGACGTACTGCTCCAGGCCGTGCTGGAGCAGATGGTCGCGGGTGTCGTCGAGGGCGTGGGCCGGGGCGATCCAGACCCCGGACGAGACCGTGCCGAAGCCCAGCCAGGCCAGCCGGGAACGGAGTTGGTACCGGTGCTGGCGCTCGCTCTCCGGCACCGAGAAGACGGCGATGACCCAGCCGTCGTCGGTGACAGCATGGCGTTCGAAGATGCGCCGGTCACCGGTCTCCAGGACGGCACGGGCGTACGGCGAGAGCGCGTACCCCGCGCGGCCGTCCCGGCGCTCGGACACCAGGATCTCGCGGCGCTTGAGCCGGGAGATCGACGAGCGGACCGCCTGGGCGTCGACGTCCAGCTCGGCGAGCAGCCGGATCAGGGTACTCACACCGATCCAGCCGCCGACCTCGCGCGCGTAGAGGCCGTACACCGTCACGATCAGGGATCGCGGCGGGGCCGGCTGGCCCGGGGTGTCGTCTTCGAGGTCGCTCGCCGTCACGATCGTAGTATTTCAGTGCGCATGTCCGGCGTCCGATCCCGCCCGGCTGTCCAGTGCCGCACGCCAGGCGGCAGGCCAGGGCGCGCTGCCGCCCTTCTCCTTGTCGGGGACGTGCACGGTGACATAACTGCCCCGGGCGGCACGGCAGTTCGGCTCGCCGTCACCGGCGGTCCGCCACACCTCGAAGCCGAAGGTCATCGACGACCGGCCGAGGCGGATCAGCTCCACCCGCGTCTCGACCTCCTGGCCGAATCGGACCGACGCCTCGAACTCCACCTCGTAGCGCACCCTCGGCGCCACCGGGAAGTAGCCCGGGATGTCGTACGCGCGCATCAGCTCGGCCTCCGCCGCCTCCGCGAACCGGACCACGGTGGTGTTGTGGTAGATCCCGGCCGCGTCGGTGTCGATCCACTCCACACGGGCCCGGTGCACGCCGACGGGCCCGCTCATTCCGCCGCCCCGCCCGGAGTCCACCGCAGATGCACGGCGTCCTTCGGGGTCTCCCGCAGCAGCGCGAGACGCGGCCGGACCGCGTCGGTCCGCGAGGTCGGCGGCTTGCGGCGCCCGGCCGCGAACTGCACCGGCCAGTCGGCACCCGCACCCCGGTACTCCTGCTCGGCCGCCGCCTGTAGCGTCCACTGCGGGTTGTACAGATGCGTACGGCCCAGCGCGCACAGATCGGCCCGCCCGGCCAGCAGGATCGAGTTGACGTCGTCGTACGACGAGATCGCTCCTACGGCGATCACGGCCGCGCCCGCCGGAGCGGCCACCTCGTGCCGGATGCGGTCGGCGAACGGGGTCTGGTAGGAGCGGCCGTACGCCGGCTTCTCGTCCTGGGTGACCTGCCCGGAGGACACGTCGACGGCCGCCGCGCCGTGCGCGACGAACGCCCGCGCGATCTCCACCGCGTCGTGCTCGGTGTTCCCGTCCGGGACCCAGTCCGTGGCCGAGATCCGGACCGTCACCGGGCGGTCGGCGGGGAACGCGGACCGTACGGCGTCGAAGACCTCCAGCGGGAAACGCAGCCGGTTCGCGAGGTCGCCGCCGTACTCGTCGGTGCGGTGGTTGGCGACGGGGGAGAGGAACGAGGAGAGCAAGTAGCCGTGGGCGGCGTGCACTTCGAGCAGGTCGAACCCTGCGTCGGCGCCGCGCCGGGCGGCGGCCACGAAGTCGGCGACCACCGCGTCCATGTCGGCCCGTGTCATCTCGCGCGGCTGGTGGCAGCCCGTGCCGTACGGCAGCGGGGACGGGCCCATGACCTCCCAGTTGCCCTCGGCGAGGGGCTCGTCAATGCCCTCCCACATCAGGCGAGTTGAGCCCTTGCGGCCCGAATGGCCCAGCTGGAGACCGATCTTGGCGGTGCTGCGCTCGTGCACGAAGTCGGTGACCCGGGTCCACGCGTCGCGCTGTGTGTCGTTCCACAGGCCCGTGCAGCCCGGGGTGATGCGGGCCTCGGGGGAGACACAGACCATCTCGGTCATCACCAGGCCGGCCCCGCCGAGCGCCTTGGAACCGAGATGGACGACGTGGAAGTCGTCCGGGACTCCGTCGACGGCCGAGTACATGTCCATCGGCGAGACGATGATCCGGTTCTTCAGCTCCAGCCCGCCGACGGTGAACGGCTGGAACATCGCCGGGACGGCCTCGGCAGAGCCCTGGGCGTCCGCGAAGCCGCGCTCGATCAGGTCGGCGAAGCCCGGGTCGCGGTCCTTGAGGTTGTCGAAGGTGATCCGGCGGGAGCGCGTGAGCAGGTTGAAGCAGAACTGCGCGGGGTCCTGGTCGGCGTAGCGCCCGATGTTCTCGAACCACTCCAGCGAGGCCTGGGCGGCGCGTTGCGTGGACTCCACCACCGGGCGGCGCTCGGTCTCGTACGCCGTCAACGCCTCGTGCACGGTGGGGTGTTCGTGCAGACACGCGGCCAGCGCGAGGGCGTCCTCCATGGCCAGCTTGGTGCCGGAGCCGATGGAGAAGTGCGCGGTGTGGGCCGCGTCGCCCAGCAGGACGACGTTGTGGTGGTGCCAGCGCTCATTGCGGACCGTCGTGAAGTTGAGCCAACGGGAGTTGTTGGTAAGGAGGTTGTGCCCGGCGAGTTCCCCGGCGAAGATCTCGCGGACCCGTTCCACCGACCGCTCGTCGCTCGCTCCGGGCGGGAACCGGGTGCCCTCCGTCGCGTCCAGGCCCGCCTTGCGCCATACGTCCTCGGTCATCTCCACGATGAAGGTCGAACCGGAGTCGGAGTAGGGGTAGCCGTGGATCTGCATGGTCCCGAACTCGGTCTGCTTGACGATGAACTGGAACGCCTCGAAGACCCGGTCCGTGCCCAGCCACATGTACCTGTTCGTCCGCTCGTCCAAGGAGGGCACGAACGCGTCGGCGTACTTGGTGCGCACCGCCGAGTTGATGCCGTCCGCGGCGACCACCAGGTCGTAGGACGCGCGGAGTTCGTCCACGTCCGGGGCGAGGGTGCGGTAGTGCACGGTGACACCGAGTTCGGCGGCCCGCTCCTGGAGGATGTGCAGCAGGTCCTTGCGGGCCATCGCCGCGAAGCCCTGGCCGCCGACCGTGAAGGGGTGCCCGTCGAACTCGATGTCGATGTCGGTCCAGCGGGCGAACCGGCTCTCCATCGCGTCGTGCACGACGGTGTCCGCGTTCTCGATCCCGCCCAGGGTCTCGTCGGAGAAGACCACGCCGAAGCCGAAGGTGTCGTCGGGGGCGTTGCGCTCCCACACGGTGATCTCATGCGCGGCGTCGAGCTGCTTCATCAGAGAGGCGAGGTACAGCCCACCAGGCCCGCCGCCCACGATCGCGATCCTCATGCCTGGCTCTCCTCTTCGCTCTCGACGAGCCGACGCAGCAGGAAGTGCTGAAGCTTTCCACTGGTGTTGCGGGGCAGCGCGTCACAGAAGCGCACCGCCCGGGGGTACTTGTACGGCGCGAGCTGCGCCTTCACGTGATCCTGGATGTCCTTGGCCTTCGCGTCGTCACCGACGACTCCCGCGGTCAGGACGACGAACGCGCAGACGACGGAGCCGCGTTCGGGGTCGGGTTTGGCCACCACGGCCGACTCGACGACGTCCGGGTGGGTGTTGATCGCGGACTCGACCTCCGGACCGCCGATGTTGTAGCCGGAGGACACGATCATGTTGTCCGTGCGGGTGCGGTAGTAGAAGTAGCCGTCCTCGTCGCGCACGAAGGTGTCCCCGGTGACGTTCCAGCCGCCCACCACGTAGTTCTCCTGGCGCCGGTCGTCCAGGTAGCGGCAGCCGACCGGGCCGATCACCGCGAGCCGCCCCTCCACACCGGGGCCGACCTCCTCGCCGTCGAGGTCGAGAATGGTGGCCCGGTAACCGGGCACCGGCCGTCCCGTCGCGCCGGGCCGGATGTCGTCACCTGCGGCGGAGATGAAGATGTGGATCATCTCCGTGGCACCGATGCCGTCGATGACCTTGATCCCGGTCTCCGCCCGGAGCTGCTCCCGCACCTCCTCCGGTATGTGCTCCCCGGCGCTCACCGCGCCGCGCAGACCGTGCAGCCGGTCCGCCTTCCCGGCCTTGAGGATCTGCCGGTACGCCGTCGGCGCGGTGGCCAGCACGGTCACCCCCGCCTCGGCGACCAGCTCCGCGAGCGGCTCCGGCGCCACGGCCTCGGTGAGCAGTGCGCACGCACCCGCCCGCAGGGCGCAGACGACCAGGATGCCGAGGCCGAACGTGAACGCGAGCGGCGCGGTGCACGACACCAGATCGTCCGGCCGCAGGCGGAGCGTGTGCCGGCCGAAGGTGTTGTCGATCGACAGGATGTCCCGGTGGAAGTGCGTGGTGATCTTCGGTACGCCGGTGCTGCCCGAGGTCGGCCCGAAGAGGGCCACGTCGTCGGCGGCCGTGTCGACCGCGGTGAACTCCCCCGGCTTCGAATCCACTTGACGCGTCAGGTCGTCGGCCGCCGCACCGCCGTACGCCACGATCCTGAGGTCCGGCAGGACGTCGTCGCGTACGGCCTCCACGTCCGCCGTGAACCGGTGGTCGACCAGGGCGACGGCCGGGCGGGTCTTCTCCACCACCGGGGTGAGTTCACGGGCCCGCAGCGCCGCCATGGTGGTGACGACGATGCCTCCGGCCTTGAGGGCGCCGAGCCAACACGCCACGACCCAGGGGTTGTTGGGGGAGCGGAGCAGCACCCGGTTGCCGGGGACCAGGCCGAGGTCGTCGGTGAGGACGTGGGCGATCTGGTTGGCGCGGCGCAGGAGTTCGCCGTAGGTCCACACCTCGCCCTCCGGGGTGCGCAGGGCCGGGCGCTCGGCGCCGAACGTGGCGGTGGGGACGTCGATCAACTCGGCGCCGGCGTTGAGGCGTTCGGGGTAGCGGAGTTCGTCGGTGGTGAACTCCAGGACCGGCCACTGGGCGCGCGGCGGAAGGTGGTCGCGGGCGAACGTGTCCGGATAGGCGGAGGGCGAGAGACCCATCTGGTCCAGCTGGTCCATCGGGAGGTTCCTTTCCGCAGGCCGGCGGCGGGCCGTGCAGGGAGCAGGAGCTGCGCGGGAGTCAAGAGCTGCGGATCAGGCCTTCCTGGACGACCGTGGCCAGGTGCGTACCGGCGGGAGTGAAGAAGCGCCCTACGGCGAGACCGCGACCGGCGTCGGCGGCGACGGCCTCCTGGGCGTAGAGGAGCCAGCCGTCCACCGGGGCGGGCCGGTGGAACCACATCGCGTGGTCGAGGCTCGCGGTGACGAGTCCCGGGAGCGCCCACGGCAGATCCAGCATCCGCAGGACGGGTTCGAGGATCGTGTAGTCGCAGACGTAGGCGAGCGCGGCGAGGTCGCGCTGCTCGTCGGTGAGGCCCTCGACGGGACGCAGCGCGTCGAACGGCCTTACCCACAGCGCCTGTTGGGGGACGCGCTCGCCCTCGACCGTGAGGTAGACGGGCCCGGGGACGTGCCGCATGTCGAAGCTGCGGCCGCCGCTCCAGTACTCCTCGGATGCCTCGGTCATCGTGCCCCGGGGTGCGGTGGTGTCGCGCAAGTACGCGGCGGAGCTGGGCAGTTCGGTGGGGTCCGGTACGCCCGCCGGGGGCTCGGCGGCGAAGGTGGCACCCGGCTCGCCCGCCGCGAAGTTGGCGAGGCAGGTGTAGACGGGCTTGCCGTTCTGGAAGCCGCGGACCTGCCGGGTGGCGTAGCCGCGGCCGTCGCGCAACAGCTCGACCTCATAACGGACTTCGGCGCCGATGTCGACCGGCCGCAGGAAGTAGGAGTGCATCGAGTGCAGCGTCTTGCCCTCGACCGAGCGCATCGCGGCGGCGGTGGCCTGCGCGACCATGTCACCGCCGTAGGCCTTCGGCCACGGGCAGGGCTGGGTGGTCGCGGTGAAGGCGAGGTCGAAGTGCTCGGGCTCGGCGGGCGTCAGGGTGATCGCGGCGGTGAAGGCCGCCGAGGTCGGGACGGTGCGGAGGCCGGCGCCGGTGGCGCGGGAGTCGGTCACGGCCGGTCCAGCCAGTCGCGCAGCTCGGCGTCGGGCACCTCGGCGAGGTTGACCACGATGTTCTCCGGCGTACGGGTCGTCATCCAGGTCAGCGGGTTGTTGCGGTCGAGGTTGCACTCGACGTGCGGCATGAACGGCGGGACGAAGACCCAGTCGCCCTCCGCGAGGTCGAGATAGTCCTCGAAGCGCTCACCGAAATAGATCCGGGCCCGGCCCGAGAGGACATAACCCCCGGTCTCCGCCTCGCCGTGGTGATGCGGCACCGAGCGGTAGCCCGACTCGTTGCTCACCTTCCCGAACCACAGCCTGGTGGCCGGCGTGTGCTGCGCGGAGACGCCCGAGATCCGGGTCGCGCCCGCCGACTGACCCGTGGCGCCGACCTCCAGACCACCGCGCGTCACGACCGGGACGACCAGGCCTGACGCGTTGGCGTACGACGAGTTGTCGCCCTCTAGGACGTACTTGGAGAAATCGGGTTCCATGATCAGCTCCTGGAGTCGGTGAGACGGAAGCGGTTGCGCAGGGTGCCGATACCGGGGATCTCCGTCTCGACGAGATCTCCGTCGGCGAGGAAGACCGGCGGGGTCATGCCCGACCCCACGCCGCCGGGGGTGCCGGTGAGGACGAGGTCGCCGGGGCGCAGGACGGTGAAGGTGGAGACATAGGCGAGCAGGTCGGCGGCGTCGAAGACCAGCGTGCGCGTGTTTCCTCGCTGCCGCTCGACGCCGTCGACCCGGCAGATCACGTCGACGCCCGCGACCGGGTCGAGTTCGTCGGGTGTGACGACCACCGGTCCGATCGGGGTGGTGCGGTCCCATGCCTTGCCCTGGAACCACTGCAAAGTGCGCTTCTGCCAGTCGCGCACGCTGATGTCGTTGGCGATGGTGTAGCCGGCGATCGCCCGTTCGGCCGTATGCCGGTCCGCGTCCCGGATCTCGGCGCCGACCACGACCGCGAGCTCCGCCTCCCAGTCCACGTCGACGCCGGGCGGCAGGAACAGGTCGTCCTCGGGGCCGGTCAGCGTGTCGGCGAACTTGGCGAAGAGGGTCGGGTGGGCCGGCAGTTCGCGACCCATCTCGGTGATGTGGTCGGCGTAGTTGAGACCGCAGCAAACGACCTTGCGTGGCGTGGGCAGCGGCAACACGGCGGTGGCGCCCGGGAGTTCGGCCCCCGCGAGGTCCGGGATGCGGTCGGTCGCCGTGGTCGCCAGCAGCGCGGAGAGGTCGTCGGCCGGCAGCGCCCGCCAGCGGTCACCGTCGAGGACGGCGGCCGTGGTGCGGCCTCCGTGGGACACGGTGGCGAGCTTCATGGGTGGTCTCCCTCGGGGTGGAGGCGGACTGTGCCATCCGGGGCGGCCGGGCTGCGGCGGTGGCTTGGCCGTGCGTGTGACCGGGCTGCTGTATAGCGACATTTTCACGACCGTCGAAAACAGTCAATAGATGAGTTAGGCTGGCCGCGTCAGCCAGTCGGTCCGCTGGATCCACCCGTCTCACCCGGCTCACCAGACCCACCTGATCCGCTGATCCGCCGGTTTCCTCCGGCCCGTCCGACCCACCCCGAGGAGCACCCAGCCATGACTCCGATCCCGGTGAACCCGCCCTCGCTCCCCGCCCCGAGCGGCTACTCGCACGGCACGCTGAGCGGCAACACGCTTTACCTGGGCGGGCAGACGGCCCTGGACGCGGACATGCGGATCGTCCCCGGCGGCATCGTCGAGCAGTTCCGGCAGGCGTTCGGCAACGTGCTCACCACACTGCGGGCGGCCGGCGGCATCCCCGAGGACCTGGTGAGCCTGACGATCTACCTCACCGACATCCCCGACTACCAGGCCCACGGCAAGGAGATCGGCAAGGTCTGGCGCGAGCTCGCGGGCCCGGTCTACCCGGCGATGGCCGGCATCGGCACGACCGCGCTGTGGCAGCCGGAGGCGATGATCGAGATCCTGGGCGTGGCGGTCATCCCGGACGAGCGGCTCATCCGGATGGAGAGCGGGGACGCCCCGAGGGTGTGACGGATCGCTGCGACCGTGGCAGGAAACCCCGGTGATCGCCGGGCGCGGTGATGGGGTGGGTTGGTCAGGCTGGTCCGGCCGAGGAGGCGATCACCCCGCGCGGGCCCATCGGCGCTGAAGGCGCCGGGGCGACGGTACGAGTTGTTGCCTGACCCGACGAACCCGTGCTGTTCGCACCCAGCACGGCGGATGCTCCCGGCCGACCGAGTCGAGCGGCGTCGGCGTCACCGGTGCTGAATTGCGGGGGTCGCCGAGCCGCTTGGTGCGCGAGTCCCGGGGGTCGGGGATGTCGCGTACGCGGCCGACAGGGACACGAAGACCAGGGGCGGGCAGCACCCGGCTGCGCCACCGATGCCCTGCGGAGCCGCCCGGTCGACCCCGCAGGGCTGTCCGTCATCTGGCGCGGGTCAGCACACGGCCGTTGTCCCGGTGCTCGCCCCGCCGTGACGCACGGCGGCGGCAACCCGAGCGAACAGTGCTCCCGATGCACTCGCCCACGATGAAACGGTCGTCCCCCGCGTGGATCGGGCCACGTCGGTCCACTCCTTGGAGAGCCGAGCGCAAGCGGCGCCGCCCACGCACGAGTTCGCCGCCGCCCCGGGAGTCAGGCCGTGGTGGTGTTGTAGTTGACTATTCGCTCCACGAGAACGGCGGCCGCACCGGGCAGTGGGCTGTCCGCACCTTTGCTCGCCACGTCGGGCAACCGGTGTGCCTCCTTTTCGGCGACTGCCACCATGCCCCAGAACGCGTTGTACCCCGACGGATCCGATGGCTTGTCGGTGGCCGCCCGGACCGTCATGATGCCGTCCCCCTCGACCACGGCCAGCGCCCCCATCTGCCGGAGGGTGTCGGGGTCACGCTCCTCGGCGGCCACAACGCTCCAACCCGTGACCTCCGCCTGCCGCAACGCGGCGAGGAGACTGCCGGCACTCCCCGCACCGGAGACAACGATGTCGGGCAGGACAAGGGCCACCGGCCCCTGCGTCATCGGCAGGGCAGAACGGATCGCGCCGTCAAGATCGGGTTCGAGCGCATGGTCCTGGTAGACGAAGACCATTTGAAAGGTCTCGGCGTACCGCGCGAGATAACTCACCGTGTCCAGCTTGTGTGCACCGAACACGACGACCAGGCGCACGTTGAGTCCGCTCTTGGCCAGATCGACGACGGTCTCCAGGCTGCGGTCCAGCACGGTGACCCCGGGAGCCAGGCAGTGCAGCTCCTTCGAGTAGGGCGCCCCGAAGCGCGTCGCGAATCCGGCGCAGGGCAAGATGATCGAAACGTCGGGAATGGGCACGGACGAACTATGCATTGAGGGGCTCTCAGGTTGGGTTGACGATCGGGAACCTTGCGCACTTCGCCGCGTACGGGTGGGGACGGCCCAAGATCGACGCCGCACACATCGTCGGTCTGGAAGGAACGCCGGCGCTCACCGTAGCCATCTGGGACGGCCCCGTGGGAGAGGGAGCGAACGTTGATCGACGAGATTGTCCCCAAGGTGTCCCGTGGGTATTCGTCGCTGCCGACAAAGAAGAAGTCGGCGTCGAAACAGCCGAGTTGACCCATGAGCGGGATGAAGCCGGCCGCCGGTCACCGACGTTCGAAGGGGACCCCCCTTCACCAGGCGGCGGACCGACCACCGCACGGCGCTCCGGAATGGGCGCCCGGCCGGTGCAGAACGCTGCCAAGTCCGGTACGGCGGGGCCTACTTGCTTGTGCGTCCGGGCGAGGACGAGGCGCGCGCGGATCACGGTGCCCCCGCGTCCGAGGACTACTGCCGCGTTCTGGATCACGCGACGTACACTGCTGCCGCGCACCCGCTGCCGCCGAACCCTCGCCGTCGGCGAGGACCGCTCGCAGCCCGGGCGGGCACGGGCCGAAACGTACGGGAAGACCGAACGAAAGAGGACGCCGAATGCGGGTGCTGCTGTCCACGTACGGGACGCGGGGCGATGTCGAACCGCTGGTCGCACTCGCGGTGCGGCTGCGGGAACTCGGCGTGGAGGTGCGCATGTGCGCCCCGCCCGACGAGGAGTTCGCCCAGCGGCTGGCAGGTCTCGGGGTGCGACTGGTGCCGGTCGGGCCACCGGTGCGCGCGTTGATGAGCGGGACGACTCTGCCGTCGGCGGCGGATCTGGCCCGGTACCGGACCGAGATGCTCGACGCGCAGTTCGAGATCTTCCCTGCGGCGCTCGACGGATGTGACGCGATGGTGGTGGCGGGCCTGGCGCAGATCGCCGCGCGGTCCGTGGCCGAGGCCGCGGGCATCCCCTACGTGTACACGAGCTATTCGGCGGTCAATCTGCCGTCGCCGTACCACGCGCCGCCACCGCGGCCGGGCTGGCCGGAGCCGGAGGCGAACGACAATCCGACGCTGTGGGAGCTGGACGCCGCCAGTGTGAACGCGCAGTTCGCCGAGCCGCTCAACGGCCACCGGGCAGCCCTCGGTCTGCCGCCGGTGGACAACGTCCGTGATCACGTCTTCACCGACCGGCCCTGGCTGGCGGCGGATCCGGTCCTGGGGCCGTGGCGGGAGACCCCGGGCCTCGACGTGATCCAGACGGGCGCGTGGACGCTGCCGGACGAACGCCCGCTGCCGGCCGACCTGGTGGCGTTCCTGGACGCGGGCGCACCGCCGGTCTACGTGGGTTTCGGCAGCATCCGCCCGTCCCCCGACATCGCCCGCAGGGCGGTCGAGGCGATCCGCGCCCAGGGTCACCGCGTACTCGTCTCACGTGGCTGGGCGGACCTGGACCTGGGCGACGACCGGGACGACTGCTTCGCCATCGGCGAGGTCAGCCATCAGCGTCTGTTCGGGAGGGTGGCCGCGGTGGTCCACCACGGCGGTGCGGGCACGACACAGACGGCCGCCCGGGCGGGTGCGCCGCAGGTGGTGGTACCTCTCCCCTTGGCGGACAACCCCTACTGGGCCGGTCAGGTGGCAGCGCTGGACCTCGGTGCGGCACTTGACAGTCCGACTCCGACGACGGAGTCCTTGAGTGTCGCGTTCAAGACGGCCCTGGCACCTGAGACACAGGCTCGGGCCAAGGCTCTGGGCGCCAGAATCCGCACCGATGGAGCGGCCGTGGCCGGGAATCTGCTGGTCGACGCCATCCGGTGAGCAGGGCAGGTCCTGTCCGCCGACCAGGGACGGTGCCACCGCATGGGAGTCGCGAGGCCGAGGCGGATCGCGCCGACTGATCCGGGTGAGAAGGAGCCCAGGCCGGCCGGAATGCGGCGGGAACTCCGGCAGGCGCGCACAGGTGCCTGGCACCCTGTCACCGCCGCGATGGCTGGCTGCTAGCGTTCCGGCGCATGGAAGACGGCGTGTACGTGGGTAATGCGGGCAAAGACGCGGCACTGGACCGGGGGTGGCTGCTAGGGCACTTCAAGGAGGAAGGCAGTCCCCTCCACAGTGATGCTGTGGAGGTCAAATGGGGCGTACACCCGCGTGGCGAACAGCGGGCGCAGTGGGTGAAGGGCGAAGTGCGCGCAGCTCTCCTGGTCCTGATCTCAGGTCGCTTCCGTCTGGAGTTCCCCGGTCGAAGCGTGCTGTTGGAAGAACAGGGCGACTATGTCGTCTGGGGCCACGGAGTGGATCACTCCTGGACCGCGGAGGACGAGTCCGTGGTACTGACTGTGCGCTGGCCTTCCGTGCCCGGATACGCCGTACCGCAAGAGGAAGCCCAGGCCGGTACCCCTTGACCGGGTGAGGTCCGCCGGAACATGGAGCACTCTTTGCGCGCAATGGTGTTTCGTCGAACTCCAGGGGAAAACGTGTGAGGTTGTGGAACCATTATTCCCATATGGGAGTTTCATGGGCCTCTTTTTCGATGTGGGTGTTCTGTGAGGTGTTGCGGAATGTCGAGTATTGACATGTCCTGAGCCCGTGATTGATGATTACGACCACGTCACGGAGTCCCGGAAAGGAATCCGGGAGTGCAGAAAAAAGACGTGACCAGGTAATTGGCCAGTAATTTCAGGAATCGAATTATCGAATCGCCTGGCCGCCACAGGCCTCTTCGCTCCGTGGACCCGCCCCCTGTCAACCACCTGACGTGTCGCCCCGTCCCGAGGTGACGGTTCCGCGGTGTCGGCGCCCCGCGCATCCCGGCCGTCGGCCCGCGCCCCGCCCCCCACCACGACGCGCGCTCGATGGCGAGCCCGCCCCTTCACGGCCGACGGCAGTCCGGTGATCCCGGCTCCGCGCGCTCGATGTCACCCCGCCCCACACCGATGGGAAGGTCAGGTATCGCCGGTGCACACCACCCCCCACCCTGTCCCCACTCCACGCGCGTCCACCGGGACGGCCACGGGCGGCGCCGAGCGAGCGCCCCGCATCCGGCCCGCCTCCTTCGGCCAGCGGCGACTGTGGTTCCTGGCCCAACTCCCGGGCGCGAACACCGCGTACAACGAGACGATCGCCTTCTCCCTGACCGGCCGGCTCGATGCCGTGCTGCTGTCCCGCGCCTTTGACGCCCTGACTGACCGTCACGAGACGCTGCGGACAAGGCTGGTGGCCGCGGAGGGGGACGTACGCCAGCACATCGACCCACCGGGCGGGGGATTCGCGCTGACCGTCGAGGACCTCACCACCGACGACGACCCCGAGGCGGGGGTGGCGGCCCGCCAACTCAACGAGGAACAAAGGCCGTTCGACCTCGACACCGGGCCACTCGGCCGCGGACGCCTTCTCATCCTCGGCCCCGAACGCCACGCACTCTTGCTGACGTTCCATCACAGCATCTACGACGGCGCCTCGATGAACGTCATGATGGACGAACTGGGCGTGCTCTACGGGGCGTTCGCGGTCGGCGCCCCGGACCCGCTGCCCCCGCTCGCGGTGCAGTTCGCCGACCACACGCAGACCCGGGAGCAGGCCGTCCTCGACGGTGCGCTCGCCGACCAGGAGGAGTACTGGCTCCGCGCGCTGGACGACGCGCCGCCCGTCCTGGAACTGCCCACCGACCGCCCACGGCCGACGGAACAGCACTACGCGGGCGGGCGGGCCGAGTTCAGCCTCGACGCCGAGACCACCACCGCACTCCGGGGCCTGGCCAGGCGGCACGGGGCGACCTCCTTCGTCGCCGTACTGGCAGGCTGGGTGATTCTCCTGTCGCGTCTCTCCGGACAGGAAGACATCGTTGTCGGCAGCCCCTTCGCCAACCGGCGCGGCCCCGGAGCGGCCGGGCTCATCGGCTTCCTCGTCAACTCCCTCCCGTTGCGCATCGATCTGTCCGGCTCCCTCACCGTGTCCGAGGCCCTCACCCGCACCCGCGCCGCCGTCCGCGAGGCCCTCGCGCACCAGGACCTGCCCTTCGAGCGCATCGTCGAACTGGTCAACCCGCCCCGCAGCGCCTCCCGTACGCCCCTCTTCCAGACCATGATGGCCTGGGTGCCCGAACGCCGGGACCTGCTGCACCTGCCCGGAGTGGACGCCCAGCCACTGCCGATCGCCCACGCCCCGGCCAAGTTCGACCTCGCCGTCTCGGCGACCGAGTCCGACGGCCGCATATCCGGGCACCTCGACTATGCGGCGGCGCTCCTCGATCACGACACGGCCGAACGCTGGGCCGCACATCTTCGGCATCTGGTCACGGACATGGCCCGGCATCCCGAACGGGACGTCAGGGCGCTGGAGTTGATGACGCCGCAGGAACGCGGACGGGTGCTGCTGGACGGCGACGCCACGCAGCCGATCGCCCCCGACGACTGCGCCGCCCCGAACGCGAGCACCCCGCACCACGGTGCCGTCCCGCAGCCGACGCCCTCCGGTCCCTTCCCGCCCACCGCGACCGGACTCGTCGAACTCTTCGAGACCCAGGCCCGCGAGCGCCCCGCACACACCGCCGTGGTCGACCGCGACGACTCGCTCGACTACGCGACTCTCGACCGCCGGGCCAACCACCTCGCGCACGCCCTCACCGCCCGCTCCGTCCGCCCCGGTGACGTCGTCGGCCTGCACGCGAAGCGGTCCCGCGACCTGGCCGTCGGCATCCTGGGCATCCTGAAGGCCGGCGCCGTCTACCTTCCGCTCGACCCGGGCCAGCCCGCCGCGCGCCTCGCGACGATGGTCGAGGACGCGGCCTGCCCCGTCGTCCTGAGCGACCACGACAGCGCGGACCGCCCACCGCAATGGCTCGACCTGAGCGCCGTAGAAGCCGAAGGGGCGACCCGGCACGGGCCACCCACAGGTGTCGATCACGCGCCGGACCGGCTCGCCTACGTGATCTTCACCTCCGGGTCCACGGGACGGCCCAAGGGCGTCGCGGTCGAGCACCGCAGTGTCCTCAACCTCTTCGCCGGCTGGCACGCCCGCATGGCCACCGCCCCCGGCGAGGTCGGTTCGGCCTGGTCCAGCATCGGGTTCGACGCCTCGATCCATGAACTGCTGCTGCCGCTGACCACCGGCGGTGAACTGCACATCGTCCCCGAGGAGTTGCGCGGCGACCCCGAGGCGTTACTGGCGTGGATGCGTGGACACGCCGTGACCCAGGCGTTCCTGCCGCCCGCCTACGTCAAGTGGATCGACGAGGACCCGGCCGTACGACTGCGCGGACTGCCGCTGCGCAAGCTGCTCACGGGAGTCGAGTCCCTCACCGAAGCCGCGCTGCACCGCATGACACAGCACCTCCCGGGCCTGCGGATCTGCTTCGGCTACGGCCCCACCGAGGCGACGCTCTACAGCACCGCCTACTACGACCCCGGCCCGCTGGAGCGGTCGTGCCCCATCGGGCGTCCGCTGCCCGGGACCCGTATGTACATCCTCGACAGCCGCATGGAACCCGTCCCGCCCGGCGTGGCGGGGGAGGTGTACCTCGGCGGGGCCTCGCTGGCCCGCGGCTATCTGGGCCGCCCCGACCTCACCAAGGAACGGTTCCTGGCCGACCCGTTCATGCCCGGCGAACGGATCTACCGCACCGGAGACCTCGCCCGGCGCCTGCCCGACGGCCAGACCCACTACCTGGGGCGCGCCGACGACCAGGTCAAACTCCGCGGCTTCCGCATCGAACCCGCGGAGGTCGAGGCCGCGCTCATGTCCCTGCCCGGCGTCCGTGAGGCCGCCGTCCTCGTCGACCGGGACGCGACGGGCCAGCCCCGCCTGATCGCCGGCATCGGCCGGGGCACCGCGCCGACCCGCACCGCCCACGACTGGCGCACCGCCCTCGCCCGCCGACTGCCCGACTACATGATCCCCGCCGCCTTCCTCGACCTCGACACCCTGCCGCTCAACCGCAGCGGAAAACTCGACCGGCCCCAACTCCTGCGCCTGGCCCAGGAGTCGACCTCCACCCAGGTCAACACGGCCGCCCCGCGCGACCACATCGAACACGGCCTGTACCGGATATGGCAGCAGATCCTGCTCCACCCCGACATCGGCGTCAGCGACAACTTCTTCGACATCGGCGGCACTTCACTCTCGGCCATCAAGATGGCCCACGCTGTCACCGAGACCTTCGGCCGCCGCCTCCCGGTGGGCGAGGTGATGACCCGCCCCACTATCGAGACCCTGGCCGCCCTGCTCCGCGAGGACCGCACCGCCCCCGCCCCCGGCAGCCTCATCGAGTTCCGCCACGGCAGCGGCCCGCGCGTGGTCTGCGTCCACCCCGCGGGCGGCACCGCCTTCTGCTACCTGCCCCTGGCCACCCTCCTGCCCGACACCGTCGCCCTGTACGGCATCCAGTCCCCGGGCGTGAACCCCGACGAGGACCTCCTGCCCAGCGTCGAAGCCATGGCCGAGGAGTACCTCCGCCTCATCGAACCGCTCGGCGACGAACCCCTGGTCCTGACCGGCCTGTCCTACGGCGGGCTCGTCGCCCACGAGATGGGACGCCTGCTGGCGGGCGCCGGACACCGGGCCGTCAGCGTCGTCCTCCTCGACACCCAGGCCACCGACGACGCATCCGCCCGCGCGGAGATCGGCGCCGTCGACGCGGCCGAGTTCCGCGACAAACTCGTGAGGTTCAACGGGATGTACCCCGGCATCGACGACGCCCAGGTCGACCGCTACTTCCACCTCTACAACCACAACCGCCTCACCGCCCGCGAACACCTCCCGGCGCCCTCCTTGGCCCGGCTGATCCTCGCCCAGGCCGTCCCGGACGGCGACGACACGCCCTTCCACGGCGAGGTCCGCGCGTTCTGGCGGCGCCGCGCCGAGGGCGAGTACCGCGTCGAGACGATGGAGTGCGACCACTGGGAGATCCTGGAAGGCGCCGGAGCGGCCCAGGTCGCCACGCTGCTCGCCGCCGAACTGGCCCACCACGAAGCGCAGTCGACCCTCTCCATACGGGAGGCGTGATGGACCTCCGCCCCGCCTCCGGCATCTCCCCGGCCCCTTCGCGATCCGCCTCCCTCGCCGAGGCCGTGCTGGCCCAGGCCCGCCGCACCCCCTCCGCCGTCGCCGTCGAGGACGGCAACCGGACCCTCGACCACGCGGAACTCGAACAGCTCAGCGGCCGAGTGGCAACCCGGCTGCACGAGGCCGGAGTTCGCCCCGGTCACGCGGTCGCCGTACACCTGCCCCGCTCCTGGCAGCTGATCTGCGTCATGCTCGGCATCCGCCGCGCCGGAGCCACCGTCGTCCCCCTCGACCGGCTCAGCCCGCCCGACCGGCAGCGTCACATCCTCGACGACTCGGGAGCCGTCGCCGTCGTGCACGAGCGAGGGCAAACATCCCAACTGCCGGGCCGCATCACCGCGTTGGACTCCCACCTGCTCCTCGGCGCTGACGACACCGACCTGCCCGCTGTACCGCCGGTGCACCCCGGCGACACCGCCACGGCCTTCGTCTTCTACACCTCCGGCAGCACGGGACACCCCAAAGGCGTCGAGGTCACCGACGACGGAATACTGCGCCTGGCCCGCCCCGGATACCTGGACCTGCGGCCCGGCGCCCGCATGGCCTGCCTGGCCAACCCCGCCTTCGACGCGCTCAGTTTCGAGGTGTGGGTCCCGCTCCTGACCGGCAGCGTCTGCGTCGTGCTCGACGACACCCAGGCCCACAGCGCGCACCGGCTCGCCGAAGCGCTCACCGAGCGCCGCGTCGACACGCTGTTCATCACAACGGCCTTGTTCAACGCGGTCGTCGAGCAGGTACCCGACTGCTTCGCCACCATCGGACAGGTCCTCGTCGGCGGTGAACAGCTCAACGCCCGCATCATCCGCCGCTGGTACGCGACCAACCCCGCCGCCCCCACCGTCCTGCACAACGTGTACGGCCCGACGGAAGCGACGACCTTCGCGCTCTGCGGCCCCATCCCACGCGACGTCGACGGCGACACCATCCCCATCGGCACCCCGCTCCCCGGCACCGGCACCCTCCTGCGCACCGAGGACGACCGCACCGCCGAGCCCGGCGAGGTCGCCGAACTCCTGCTGTCCGGACCGGCGTTGGCCCGCGGCTACCGCAACCTCCCGGAACAGACAGGGCGCAGCTTCGTACGCCTGCGGGAGGAGAGCGGCGGCGAACAGCGCTGGTACCGCACCGGCGACCTCGTCCGCCAGGACACGGAAGGCCGGATCACCTACGTCGGCCGGGCCGACCGGCAGGTCAAGGTGCGCGGCTTCCGCATCGAACCCGGCGAGGTGGAGCGCCAGATCCTGGCCCAACCCGCCGTCCGCCAGGCCTACGTCTGCACCCGCCGCGACACGTCGGACCGCAGCGAACTGCTCGCCTTCCTCGTCCCGGACGACGACCTCTCCTACGACGCCTACGACCGCCACCTCGCCGCCGCCCTGCCCTCGTACATGCGGCCCCACCACACGTACCTCGTCCCCGAGTTGCCGCGCAACGCCAACGGCAAGGTCGACCGGGCGGCCCTCCTGCGCGACGCCGGTGCCCCGTGGCGCGGCACGCCCGAGGACGACGCGCCCGTCAGCGCCGAGCAACGGCGCGTACTGGCCGTCGCGGAGGACATCCTCGCCGTCAACGGCCTGCGCCCCGGCGACCGTTGGGCCGCGAGTGGTGGTGACTCCCTCAAGGCGCTGCGCTTCCGCTTCGAGATCCTCAGCCGCTTCGCCGTCGACCTCCCGCACGACCTCGTCCTGCGGGCCGACTTCGCCGCCCTCGCCGACGCCGTACACGCCCCTGGGGCGGGCGTGGGCGAACACCCGCCCGTGCCCGGCCCCTCCGGTGAGCCGTCGGCTCCGGCCACCGGCGAGCAGGAACGCCTCTGGCTGCTCCATCAGCGGAATCCCGAGGACCGCGCCTACGACGTGCCGCTCGCCTTCCGCGTCCGGGGCAGCGTCGACACGGCCGGCCTGCACCGCGCGGTGCGCGCCATGGTGGAACGGCATGTGGCCCTGCGCACCCGGCTGGTCCCCACCCCTGAGGGGCTGGTCCAGCAGGTCGGCGATCCCTACGACCCGTGGCAACACCTCGAAGGCCGCCCGGGGGAGGAGTGGCAGGACACCGCCGACCGCTTCTTCGCGCACCGCTTCGACCTCGGCGACGCGCGGATGCTGCGGGCCGCCTGGGTGACACAGCCCGACGGCGGACTCCTGCTCCTGCACCTCCACCACGTCGCGGTGGACGGCTGGTCCCTCAACCTCCTCCTCCACGACCTGACCGACGCCCGCGCCGCCGCCGGAACCCAGCCGTCACCCGCGCTCACCCCCCTCGACTTCGCCCGCTGGCAACGCACATGGCACACGAGCCCCGGCTACGAGGGCCGCCGCGCACGCCTGCGCTCGCACTACGGTCGCGACGGCGAACCGTCCCCTGCACTGCCGGCCCCCCTCGTGCCACGGGCCCGCCTACTGCGCACCTCGCTCGACCTGGTCCGGCGCGGCGCACTGGACCGACGCGCCGCACAACTCGGCCTGACCCGCTTCCAGTTGCTGGTGTCCGCGTTCGCCGCCAGCCTGTACGGCGTGACCGGACAAGGCCGTCCGCTGGTCGCCACACCGGTGGTGAACCGGCCCCGGCCCGAATTCGCGGACACGGTCGGCATGTTCGCCAACACCGTGCTCCTGGACCTTCCGACGGACCCGAACCGCTCCCTGGGCGCACAACTCGCCGTCCACGCCGATGCCGTTCACGCCGTGCTCCAGGACCAGGAGGTCGCCCTCGCCGACGTCCTCGCGGACGGCGCCTTCCGCGAGCGGACCCCCTTGTTCGACTACCTCTTCGTCCTGGAGAACACCGACTTCTCGGCACTGCGCCTGGACGGCTGTGAGGTGCGGCCGGTGTGGCCCGAGCCGTTGGGTGCCAAGTGCGCGCTCACGCTGTCGGTCGTGGAACACGAGGGCGGGTTCGACTGCCGGTGGGAGTACCGCGACGACATCGGCGCCGAACGCGCCCAGGCCGCGACCCTTCTCTTCCGCCAGACCCTCGACCACCTGACCGGTGACGCCGACATCACCCTGCACGAACTCGTCGCCGACTACCGCCGCACCCTGCCCGACCACGGCCGAGGCCCCACGCGCACACCGGACTTCACCACCGTCGCCGACGCCTTCGCCCGACAGGCCGCCGACACCCCACACGCCCCGGCCGTCACCACCGGCGAATCCACCCTCACCTACGCCGAACTCGACGCCCAGGCAGCCCAGTTGGCGACCGCACTCGCCCCCCGCCTCCCGGCGGACCCCGCCACCCCGGCGGCCGTGGCGCTCTACCTCCAGCCCTCCGCCGAACACATCGTGGCGCTCCTGGCGGCTGCCCGCCTCAACCTCACCGTCGTACCGCTCGACCCGGCCTACCCGCCGCACCTGCTGCGGCACGTCCTCGACCAGGCGGACCCCCTGTGCGTGCTCGTCGCACCCGAGGACGAAGACATCCTCGACGCGATCGCGCCCGCGTCCCTGCCCCGGCATCTCCTCACCCTCGCCGACAGCCCCACCGCCACAGCACCCCGACTCCGCACGCACCAGGGCCTCCGCCCGCTCTACACCCTGTTCACGTCCGGCTCCACCGGCACGCCCAAAGGCGTCCAGGTCTCCGACCTGACCCTGTGCAACCTGCTGACTTGGCAGCGCACCGACGGCGGCCTGGCCGGGCCCGCCGTCACCCAGCAGTTCTCCATGCTGTCCTTCGACGTCTCCTTCCAGGAGATCTTCACCACCCTCTGCTCCGGCGGCCTCCTGCGCCTGGTGCAACCCGCCTGGCGGCACGATGTCCCCACCCTGCTCAGGGAGTTGGAGACCGGGGGAGTCGAGCGGATCTTCCTGCCGTACGTCGCCCTGCAACTCCTCGCCGAACACGGAGTGCGCACCGGGCAGTTCCCGTCCCGGCTGCGTGAAGTCATCACGGCGGGCGAGCAGTTGGTGTGCACCGACGCGATCCGCCGCTGGTTCGACGGCCTGCCGGACGCCCGCCTGTTCAACCACTACGGCCCCACCGAGACGCACGTCGTCAGCAGCCTCTGCCTCGGAGGCGATCCGGCCGCCTGGCCGTTGCGCCCCGCGATCGGACGGCCGGTCTCGAACGCCATCCTGCGCGTCGTCGACGAAGGCGGACACCCGGTCCCGCCCGGTGTCACCGGCGAGCTGCGGATCGGCGGCCTCATGGCCCACCGCTGCTACGTCGGCGACAGCGCACCGCACGCCGACCGCTTCACCGACGACCCCGACCTCGGCACCTTCTACCGCACCGGCGACCTGGCCCGCTTCGACGCACAGGGCCTGCTGCACTACGCGGGCCGTGACGACAGTCAGGTCAAACTCGGCGGTCACCGGCTGGAGTTGGGACAGGTCGAGGCCGCGCTGCTGCTGTACCCAGGGGTGACCCACGCGGTCGCGGCGGTGCAGGACGGCCGGCTGGTGGCGTGTCTGCAATGCCGGGGCGACGACCCCGACCTGGCGGATCTCACGGATCATCTGGCCCGACTGCTGCCGGCCTATGTGCGCATCGGCCGCTTCCGCCGCCTGACCGAACTGCCCCGCACACCCAGCGGCAAGCTGGACCGCCAGGCGGCCCTCACCGCCCAGGGCCGCGAACTGCGCCCGGCCGGCGCGACCGCCCCGCCCCTGACACCGCTCGAAGGGCGACTGGCCGCGCTGTTCGAGACGGTGACCGGCAAGACGATCGGCGTGGACCAGCGGTACTTCGACGCGGGCGCCACCAGCCTGGACCTGATGCGCTTCCAGCTCCGCTGCGCCGGCGAAGGCGAACTGGCCTTCACCGTGCCGGAGTTGTTCGAGCACGTCAGCCTCCGCGCCCTGGCCCGCCTCATCGAGGAACGCACGACGGCGGGCCCGCGCGCGACCGCCGTGATCGCCCACCTACCGGCGGGGGAGCGGGCCGACGAGCCCATCGCCGTCGTCGGGATGGCCGTACGGCTGCCCGGCGCCCCCGACCTGGCCGCCTTCTGGGATCTGGTCGTCTCCGGCCGACGGGGCATCGAGCACTTCCCGACCTCCGACGAACGGGTCGGCGCCCGCAGCCAGTTGGCGGGGATGCTCGACTTCGATCCCGGCCGCTTCACCATCAGCCCGCACGAGGCCCGGCTCATGGACCCCCAGCAGCGGCAGCTCCTGATGAACTGCGTCGAGGCACTCGCCCACGCCGGCATCGGAGACCCGTCGGCCGACCGCGTGGGACTGCTGGCCGCCTGCGGGGAGAACACCTACTTCCAGAACATGCTGCGCGAGGCCGACCGGACCGCCCTGCCCGACACCTTCCGGCTCGCCCTGCACCACGAGAAGGACTTCCTCGCCACCAAGGCCGCCTACCATCTCGGCCTGACAGGACCCGCGTTCACCGTGCAGTCCGCGTGCTCCAGTTCGCTCGTCGGCGTGCATGTCGCCGCCGGGCTGCTCCGGCAGGGAGACGCCGATGTGATGCTCGTCGGCGGTGTCCTCGTCGACACCGACCTGACCGACGGCTACACCTACCGGCCTCAGCACATCTTCTCGCCGGACGGCCACTGCCGGCCCTTCAGCGCGGACGCCGCAGGCACCGTCGGGGCCAGTGGAACGGGCGTCGTGGTCCTCAAGCCACTCTCCGCCGCCCGCCGGGACGGGGACACCGTCTACGCCGTCATCACCGGCTCGGGCATCAACAACGACGGTTCGGACAAGCTCAGTTACAGCGCCCCAGCCCTCGCCGGACAACGCGCCGCGCTCCGCACCGCCCTCCACCGCAGCGGCCGCACCGGCGCCGACATCGGCTATGTGGAGGCCCACGGCACCGGCACCCGCCTCGGCGACCCGGTGGAGACGGCCGCACTGCGCCAGGCGTACGGCCTGACCGACGACTCACGCGTGGCGCTGTCCTCGGTGAAGAGCCAGATCGGACATCTGGGCGCCGCCGCGGGCGTCGTCGGCATGGTCCGCGCCGTGCTCGCCGTGCACCACGGAATCGTCCCGCCCACGGCGGACTTCGACCGGCTCAACCCGGAGATCGACGACGGCCCCTTCCGTATCCCGGTCACGGCCGAACCCTGGCCGCGGGACCGTCCCCGCGTGGCCGCCGTCAGCAGCTTCGGCATCGGCGGGACCAACGCCCATCTTCTGCTGGAGAACGAGGACGCCGAGCAAGTCGCCGACCACGTGGACGAGTTGGTCCCGTGCCTGGTGCTGTCCGCCGGCTCCGAGGCCGCCGTACGCGCGGACGGCCGCCGTATCGCCGCCTACCTGAAGGCGCACCCCGAGACCTATCCGCAGGTCCTGCGCCATCTCCAGGCTGGACGGCCCGCGCTCGCGCACCGGGCGGCGGCGGTCTGCCCGGACGTCACCTCCGCCGTCGCGTGGCTCGAAGCGCCGGAAGTCGTGGCCACACAGCCGCAGACCGGGCCAGCGAAGGCCGGGGACGCGTACGACCGAGCCGAGGCCTGGACGTCCGGGCACACCCTCGTCCGGCCCGAAGGCCCCGCCTCCGCACCCTGGGACTTTCCGCCACCCGCCTTCGAGACGGCGGAGTACGACTTCCCGCGCCAGCCCATCGCGGCCCCGGCCGACGAGCCCGAACCGCCGGTCGGGCCGCGGCGGTTGCCCGCCGACCAGTGGCTGCACCAGCCGCAGTGGACGCGCCTGCGGCGGGCCCGTATCGGAACGCACGAGCCGCGGCGCACCGCCGTGGTGGTCGCACCGGCGGACATGGGCGACACCTCGTGGCGGTTCCTGGAACGGCACTACGCCCGCGTCGTGACCGTGCGAGCCGGGGAGACGTTCACTCGTCTCGACGAGGACCGCTACGAGGCCGATCCCGCCGACTCCGGGCAACTCGCGGCGCTGCTGGAGCAGTTCACCCGGGAAACCGGACCCGGCGTCGACTGGCTGCACGCACTGCCGCTCGTTCTCGACGGCAGCCTCGACGAACACGCCCTGGAGGCAGCTCAGTTCGCCTGCCTGGACACGGTCGCCGCGCTCGCCCGCGCGCTGGCCGACGTCCCCGACGCCGTAAGGCCCCGCGCCTGGCTGCTGTCCCACGGCGCACAGCCGGTCACCGGTTCCGTACACACCCCCGAGGCGGGCCTGCTCGCCGCCGCCCTCGAAGTGCCCCGGCAGGAACTCGGCGTGACGCTGCGCTGGATCGACCTGCCCGGACCCCGCCCGGCCGACTGGGCGGCACACCTCCCCGACCTGCTCCTGGACGACACGACCACCGAACCGGCGACCGCGCTGCGGGACGGCTTCTGGTGGCGGCGCACCCTTCAATCGGTCCAGGTCCCCAAGTCCCCCTCGGCCGCCGTCCGTTCGGCCGCACCCGGCACCCATCTGGTGCTCGGCGGCACCGGAGGCATCGGCGCCACCCTCGCCGCCCGCCTCCTCGAACACCCCAGCAACCGCGTGGTCCTGGTCGCCCGAGGCACCGAGACACCGCCCGCGCTACGGCCGCACCAGGACCGCGTCACCCTGGTCCCGGCCGACCTCGCCACGGACGACCTGACCGCCGTCGCCGACCGGCTGGCCCCGCACCTCGACGGCCTCGCCGGCATCGTCCACGCCGCCGGAACGGCCGCCGGGGGACTCCTCGCCCGCCGTGACCCCGCCACCGCACGGCGTGCCACCGTCGTGAAGCTGCGCGCCGCCCTGCTCGTCGAACGGCTCATCGCCGAGCACGACCCGGACTACGCGGCCTACTGCTCGTCGATGGCGGCCCGGTTCGGGGGCGTCGGACAGTTCGACTACGCGGCGGCCAACGCCTGCCTGGACGCCTACGCGCACCACGCTCCCTCTGGCGACGACGCCACCACCGTCCGGATGAGCATCGGTTGGGACGCGTGGCGGGACGTCGGCATGGCGCAGCACGCCCTGACCACCGACGCCCGCCACCAGGAACACCTCAAGGTGGCACTCACCCCCGAGGACGGAGCGGCCGTCTTCGAGCGGGCCCTGCATCTCCAGTTGCCGCACCTGATGGTCAACACCACACCCCTGTCGGAGAGTTGCTACTTCTACGAACAGGCACCCGACGAGCGAGCTGTGTCCTCGGCGCCCTCCGCGCCCGATGCGCACTCGGAGCCGTCCGCGCAGCCCGTCCCCACCGATCCCACCGCCGAACTCACCGAGATCCTCCTCGACCTCCTCGGCGTGGACACCGTCGACCCGCAGGCCGCCCTCTACGACCTCGGCGCCGACTCACTCACCCTCCTGGAACTCATCGACGAGGTGAAACGCCGCTTCGGCACCGACATCGACCTCTCCCGGCTCAGCCACCGGGTGAGCCTCGACGAGATCCTCGGCCACCTCGACACCGGCACACGCGCGTCCGCCGTCGTGGACGTCGAGGTGTGGCAGCGCGGTGCCGGCCCGGACGTGCTGTGCCTGGTGCATCCCGTCGGCGGCGACATCCAGGCCTACCGGCCCCTGGTGGCGGCCCTGCCCGACGAGTTGACCGTCTGCCTCATCGCCGACCCGAAGCTGCGCGACCCGGCACAGCCCGCCCGCTCGATCACCGACCGCGCCGCGCACTACCTGGACGCCGTCCGGGCCGCTTTCCCGGACCCCGACGTCCGCCTGAGCCTTGCCGGTTGGTCCTTCGGCGCCTGGACCGCCCTGTCCATGGCGGCACAGGCCGAGACCGAGGGCCGACCCGTCGAAGGCGTCCACCTCCTCGATCCACCGCCACCCGGCTCCGGACAACGACTCGCCGCCTACGACGACCAGCAGGTGGACGCCGTGTTCGCCCGTGAGCTGAGCGGCAACGGCGGCGGTGACGGACGGCTGTCCGAGTCCGGCCGCGCCTACGCGGAGCGCCTCGCCCACTGCTGCCGCACCAACCTCGCCGCCATGGCCGAGCACCGGCTCCCGCGACTCGACCGGACGCCCGCCGAGATATGGATCGCCGAACGCGCCGTAGAGGACGGGGCGTTGGGGCCGGACCCGACCGTGCCCGATGCCTGGGACCCTCATCTGCCTCGCCCCGTCCGGCTTCACCACGTCGACGCCACACACTACGAACTCGTCGCGGAACCCCACGTGCGGGCGATCGCCGACGTACTCGCAGCGGGGGCGCGGACCGCGTTGCCCCAGTCCGCCGGAAGAGGGTGAGGAGGTCACCGTGGAGTACGCCCACACCCGTCTCCCCGAGCGGACCTCGTCGCGTACGGCGGTCGCCGAGCCCGATGTCACCGGACTACAGCGCCCCGACTTCTCCAGGGCCGACGACACGATCCACGGCGGCCGTCTCGTCCTGTCCGAACTCCTCGACCGAGGCCCGTAGGCAACCGCAGCTCACCCCCCACCCCACACCGACACACCCTGGAGGTCCCTCATGGAGGACTACGCGCTCAAGGCCGTCGAGCGGCTCACCACCCGTCCCGCCGAGCCCTACGAGACCCTGTCCGTCGCGCCGATCACCCCGGTGCTCGGCGCGGAGGTCAGCGGCCTCGACCTGTCCCAGGAGCTGACGCCCCAGCAGGAGAAGGAACTCAAGCACGCGTTCCAGACCCACCACGTCCTCGTCTTCCGCGACCAGGACATCACCCCCGAGGAACACAAGCGGTTCGCGGGCGTCTTCGGCGAACTGCACCCGGTGGCCCTCGCCCCCGAGGGGTCCGACCCGTACATCCTGGAGATCAAGGCGACCAAGGAGTCCCGGGCGGTGGCCGGCAACGGCTGGCACTCCGACGGCACCGCCGACCCCGAACCCTCCCTCGGCTCACTGCTCTACATCACCACCATCCCCGAGGGCGGCAGCGGCGGCGACACCGTCTTCGCCAACATGCACCTCGCCTACGAACTGCTCTCCCCGGCGATGCAGGCCTTCCTCGGAACCCTCACCGCCCTCCATGACGGCGCCCTGCCCTGGACCGCCGCAGGACAGACCCCGCCGCCCGAGTACGAGGTGCCGCGCACCGAACAGCCCGTCGTCGTCCGCCACCCCGAGACCGACCGCAAGCTGCTGTTCGTCAACGCCCCCTACACCTCGCACATCACCCAGCTGTCCCGCCCCGAGAGCGACGCACTCCTCGGCATGCTGTACGCGCACATCGCCCGCACCCCGATGCTGCACTGCCGGGTCCGCTGGCAGGAGCGCACCCTCGTCCTCTGGGACAACCGCAGCGTCCAACACCACGCCGTCTGGGACTACTTCCCGCACACCCGGGAGGGCCGCCGCATCGCGGTCGACGGCAGCCGCCTGCACGCCTGACCCCGTGCACCTCGGTGCTCGTCCCCGGACGGTTCAGTCGTCTTCCCCGAACGGCAGGGAGTCGAGGTCCCCGGTGAAGTCCGCCGCGTCCGGGAACATCAACTCCAGCGCCTCGTCCGGGAGTTCGGGCCGGGCTCCGGGGCCGGTGAGCGACTGCTCCGTCCAGATGCACTTGCCCGTCGGCGTGTAACGGGTGCCCCAGCGCTGGGTCAGGGCCGTGACCAGCTGGAGACCGCGACCGCCCTCGTCGGTGTCCGTGGCGCGGCGGATGCGGGGCATCGTCAGGCTGCCGTCGAAGACCTCGCAGATCAGCTCGGCGCCGTGCAGCAGCCGCAGGCTGACCGGGCCCTTCGCATGGCGTACGACGTTGCCGACCAGCTCGCTCGCGAGGAGTTCCGTGGTCGGGGTCAGGTCCTCCAGGCCCCAGGTGCGCAGCTGTTCGCGGACATGGCGGCGGGCCTGGCCTGCCGCTCGCGGGTCCTCGGGCAGCGGCCAGGAGGCGATCCTGTCCCCGGTCAGGGCGTGCAGCCGGGCCACGAGCAGAGCGGCGTCGTCGGCCGTCGGGTGCTCGGCGGGCAGCAGCCCCTCGGTGAGGGTGTCGCAGAGCTGCTCCAGGTCGGCCTCCCCACCGGACTCCGTGCGGTACGCCGTACGGAGGAGCCGGGCCAGGTCGGCCATGCCCTCGTTCATCTCGCGCTTCGACGACTCCACGAGACCGTCGGTGTACAGCACCAGCAGACTGCCCTCCGGCACCTTCAACTCGACCGTCTCGAAAGGCGGTTCAGCCGCACCGAGAGGCGGATCGGCCGACAGTTCGGGGAAGTGCACGGTGCCGTCCGGGTACACCACCGCCGGTGGCGGATGACCGGCCCCGGCGATGGAACAGATCTGGGTCGTCGAGTCGTAGAGCGCGTACAGACAGGTCACGTACGACTCCTCGCCCATGCCGGCGACGAGGTCGTTCAGGTGGCTCATGATCTCGTCGGGCGGCAGCTCCAGGTCGGCGAGGGTGTGCAGCGCGGTGCGCAGGCGGCCCATCGTCGCCGCCTCCGGGAGGCCGTGGCCCATGACGTCGCCCACCACCAGGGCCACCTGACCGCCCGAGAGCGGGATGACGTCGTACCAGTCGCCGCCCACGTCCATGCCCTGGCCCGCGGGCAGGTAGCGGGCCGCCGCGGTGCACGCCGGCACGTCGGGCAGGGCGCGGGGGAGCAGGCTGCGCTGGAGCTCGCGGGACCGGGTGTGCTCGGCGTCGTAGAGCCGGGCCCGCTCCAGGGCCTGGGCGACGAGGGCGCTGATCGTGGTCAGCAGCGTGCGTTCCTCGTCGGTGAGGCGCCGGGCCCGGTCGAAGGCGACGACGCAGACGCCGAAGGTCTTCCCGGACGCCGTCAGCGGGAGGAACGCCCACGCCTGCTTCCCGGCCCGGGCCGGTCTGCCCGCCAGGTCGGGGTAGCGGGCGGTGTAATCGTCGACCGAGGAGAGGAACATCGGCAGACCGGACGCGACCACGTCCCAGGACGGGTCGCCGGGCACCCGGGGGCGGCCCTCGACGGCCGTCAGGAAGTCCTCCGGGTAGCCGTCGGCCCCCACGTTGTACAGCCGGTCGCCCTCGATGGCCTGCACCAGGAGCCCGGTGGCGGCGAACGGCGGCAGCACCCGGCGGGCGACCGCGGCCACCACGTCCTTCGAGGTCGTCGCCTTGGCGAGAGCCGCCGTCAACTCCGCGATACGGGCGGCACGCCGGGCGGCGGAACGCTCGGACGCCCGCCGCTCCTCCTCGTGCTGCCGCTTCTCGGTGACATCGGTGAAGTAGAGGGTGACGCCGTCGGGGCCCGGGACCACCCGCAAGTGGTAGCGGCGGCCGGTGTCGCCCACCCGCGCGTCGAAACCGACCGGCTTCTCCTCGGCGGCGGCCTTCCGGCAGCGGTCCTCCAGTCCGGGGACCTCACGGGCCGAGGGCAGCTCCCACAGCAGGCGCCCGAACAGCTCCTCCTCGGAGAGGCCCAGCGTGCGCTCCGCCTCCAGGTTGGCGAAGGTGATCCGCCACTCGTCGTCCACCGCGAGGAAGCCGTCGCTCATATGGCGCAGGGCGCGGCTCAGCGCGTCGCGGGCGGTCCGGGACTCGTCGCTCTCCCAGCCCACGCCGATCATCCGGAGGGGTTCGCCGTGCTCGTCGTAGGTCGCCCTCCCGCGGGCCCGCGTCCAGCCGTACGTGCCGTCCAGGCGCCGGACCCGGTACTCGGCCTCGAACACGCCGTGCTCGCGGATCGCGCGGTCCACCGCGTCCAGCGTCGGCGCCAGGTCGTCGGGGTGGACGCACGCCATCCAGTTCTCGACCCTGGCGGTGTAGTCCTCAGGTCTGGTGCCGTAGAGCTCCAGGGCCGCCTCGTCCCAGATCAGCTCGCCGCCGCGGATGTCCCAGTCCCACGAGCCGACACTGACCTCCTTCAGAGCCTGCCGGAGCCGGTCGCGGTTGCCGCCGGGCTCAGGGTGGAAGGGACGCGAGGGCGGCGGCGCCTGGCGCATGCGCTCCTCGGTCCAGGCGGCCAGGTCCCGCAGGAACGTCCACCGCTCCGCGGTGGGCTCGCCCTCATCCCCCATGAGAACCGTGAGCGTCCCGATCCTGCGGTCCCCGCCGGACAGCGGCACGGCGGCCAGACCAGTGCCGGGCCAGGCCGGGACCTGGCCCGCGGACGCGGACCGCACCGGCACCCACACGCCGCCGCCGTGGTGCAGCGCGCGGGCCGGGGCCGTAGGACCCTCCTGGTCGATGATCTCCCACGGGCGGGCCAGGGCGGGCGGCAGACCGGTCGACGACACCAGCCGCAGCGCGGACATCGGGCCGCGCAGATGAATCGCACCGCCCAGGGCACCCAGCTCGGCGACCGCGTGCTGGAGCGCCAGCCGGAAGACCTCGCTCTCGGTGACACCGGGGTCGACGGCGGCGAGCAGTGCCAGACGCGCGTTCATACCGTGAATTTTACCGTTCCCGCCTCAGACGACGCCGTGCTTCGCAGGACTCACACCTGCGTCCCCGATCACCGCACACGGCTCTCAACTGCGAGCATTCCAGCGCGAGTTGTGTCGGAGGTCCACTGGTGTTCCCTCCGGTGACAATACTCGGCATCCGGAGGAACGGGAGGTCGCGATCAGGGTATGGAACCCCTTGATCACGTCCCCACGTTGTCACCCCGTCAGGTTCACCCCCGCACGACCCCCACTCGTTCACGAGGAGCGGCATGGACATCGGCGTCTTCATCCCCATCGGCAACAACGGCTGGCTGATATCGAAGAGTTCACCCCAGTACCTGCCGAGCTTCGAGCTGAACAAGGCGATCGTGCAGAAGGCCGAGGAGCACGGACTCGACTTCGCCCTGTCGATGATCAAGCTCAAGGGCTTCGGCGGCGAGACCGAGTTCTGGGACCACAACCTGGAGTCGTTCACGCTGATGGCAGGCCTGGCCGCCGTCACGGAACGGATCAAGCTCTACGCCTCCACCCCGATCCTCGTCCTGCCCCCGGCGATCGTGGCGCGCATGGCCGCGACCATCGACTCGATCGCCCCCGGCCGCTTCGGCATCAACATCGTCACCGGCTGGGCCCCCGGCGAGTACTCCCAGATGAGCCTCTGGCCCGGCGACGCCCACTTCGGCAACCGCTATGCCCGCGCCGCCGAGTACGTCACCGTGATGAAGGAGCTGTGGAGCGAGGGCGTCAGCAACTTCAAGGGCGAGTTCTACGAGATGGACGACTGCGTGCTCTCACCCCGCCCGGCGGACGGGCACATCGACATCGTCGCCGCCGGACAGAGCAACACCGGCATCCGGTTCGCCGCCGAACACGCCGAGTACAACTTCATCCTCGGCAGCGGTGTCAACACCCCCCTCGCCCTGTCGGACACCACCGCCACGCTCGTCGACGCGGCGGCCGGGACCGGCCGGGACGTCGGCGCGCTCTCCCTCTTCATGGTCATCGCCGACGAGACGGACGAGGCCGCCCAGGCGACCTGGCAGGACTACCACGACAACGCCGACCTGGCCGCGCTGGCGTACATGGCCGGCGAATCCGCCACCGACACCACCGCCGACGACACCTCCACCGCCCGCACCATCGTGCTGCCCGAGGGCGCGGTCAACCTGAACATGGGCACGCTCGTCGGCTCCTACGAGACCGTCGCGAAGATGCTGGACGAGGTCGCCGAGGTCGAGGGCACCAAGGGGATCATGCTCGTCTTCGACGACTTCCTCGTCGGGCTGGAGAACTTCGGCACGCGGATCCAGCCGCTGATGAAGTCGCGTTCGCAGTCGCGGTGACGGCGGGCCGCGAGGGGGAGCGGGTGCGGGAGCGGGTCGGCGTGGCGGTTCTCGGCGGTCCTGACGGGATGCGCCGATGACCGGGCGTGCCGTGCGCGGGCCGTGGCGGGTGTTCGCCGCCACGGCGGTCGGAGTGGTCGCCGTGTTCCTGAACATGAGCGGGCTCGCCGTCGCGCTGCCCACGATCACACGGGAGTTGGGGGCCGACCCCGGGCAGGCCGACTGGATCCTGCTCGGCTACATGCTGGTCACCACCGCGCTGATCCTCGTCTTCGGCCGGCTCGCCGACATCGTGGGCCGCCGCAGCCTGTATCTCACCGGGCTCGTCGTCTTCACCGCCGGGACCGGGCTCGCGGCGCTCTCCCCTTCGGCGGGTTTCCTGATCGCGGCACGGATCGTGCAGGGCGTCGGTGCCGCCGCCGTGATCACCAACAACACGGCCCTGCTGACCGACGTGTTCCCCGTACGCACCCTGGGCAGGGCCCTCGGCTGGAACGTCACGGTGGCGGCGACGGCCCAGGTCGCCGGTCCGGTCGTAGGCGGCGCGGCCACCCAACTCCTCGGCTGGCGTGGCCTGTTCATCGTCTGCGTGCCGATAGGGCTGATCGCGATCGGCGCGTCGGTGCTGGCGGTTCCGGCACACAGGAAGCGCGACGCCGGGACCCGTGAACCGTTCGACCTGCCGGGCGCGCTCCTGTCCACGGCGATGCTGACCACCCTGGTCCTCACCCTGACACCCGGGGTCACGGCGGGTGTCGCCGACTGGCTGCCGTGGGCCTGCGGCGGAGCGACCGCCGCACTGTTCACGGCGTTCGTCATCCTCCAGGCGCGGCGCGCACACCCGCTGGTCGACGTCGCGCTGCTCCGCACCCGCGCGATCGCCCTCGTGCTCGCGGCCGTACTCGCCGGCGCGGTCGGCAGCTACGCCGTCGTACTCCTGGCGTCGTTGCACGAGCAGGCGGTCGGCGGGGCGTCGTCCCTGGAGGCGGGGGTGCTGGTGACACCGGTCGCGGCCGGGACGCTCATCACCTCGGCCGCCGCCGGTTCCCTCTTCGACCGCTTCACCCCGCGAGCGCTGACGACGACGGGCATGGCGACGACGGCGTGCGGCCTGCTGGGCTTCTCCCTGACCCTCTCGACGACGGCGGTCCCCTTCTGGACCGTGGCCCCCTTCCTCTTCCTCGTCGGGGCAGGCACCGGACTGTTCATGACGCCCAGCACGAGCGCGCTGATGCTGAGCGCCCCGGCCGACCGACGCGGCATGGCCAACGGCCTGCGCTCCACCACCCAGAACGTCGGCTACCTCCTCAGCACGGCCCTCGCCCTCGCCTTCACGACGACAGGCCTCAGCGAACCGGCCCGCCGGGCCGCCTACGACGGCACACTGAACGTCCTCGCGTCCGGCGAACTGCACCGCTTCGTCGCCAACATCCGCGTCACGGGGTTCGTCCTCACGGGCATCACCGTGATCGGGGGAGCGGTGTGCCTGGCACTGCCGACTTCGCTGCGGACGGCCCGTACCGCCGACAGCGCGGATGTCCGTTCCGCCGCGAACGGCCGTCCGGAGCCCGCCACTTCACGAAAGGCGTCGCCATGACTGGTTCCCGTTCCCCGCAGGAGGACTACGAGCGCGCCGGGTTCGACGGGCACCTCACCCCGGGCACCTCCCCGGCGCTGCTCCTGGTGGACCCGGCCCGTGCCTACGTGGACCCCGGCTGCCCGCTCTACGCCGGTGTCGAGCAGGCGGCCGACGCGATGCGGCTCCTGCTGGCCGACGCACGCCGGGCCGGGATTCCTGTGATCGTCACGCGGGTGCTGCTGCGCGCGGACGGCAGCGACGGCGGCCTCTTCCTGCGCAAGGTGCCCGCCTTACGGGCGTTCGCGGAGGACAGCCCCTTCAGCGCGTTCATCGACGGTCTCGCCCCGGCGCCGGACGAGCTGGCCGTGACGAAGCAGTCCCCGAGCGCCTTCCACGACACCGCCCTGGTTGCCCACCTCACCGCCCACGGCGTCGACACCCTGATCATCGGCGGACTGTCCACCAGCGGCTGCGTCCGCGCCACCGCGCTGGACGCCATGCAGCACGGATTCGTACCGATCGTCGTCGAGGAGGCCGTCGGCGACCGCGACCCGGACGTCCACGCGGCGAACCTCTTCGACATCAGGCACAAGATCGGCGAGGTCTGGCCGCTCGGCCGGGTTCAGGAGTACCTCACCTCCCCGCCCGGCTGAGCGCCGGTGCCCGAGCCCTCAAAAAGACAGCGCCGTGACGGGGTGCGCGGTCTACGCCGGGGATTCCGGCGCACGGCGGGGGTGTCGGAGCCGACCGCGGCGGGACGTACGCCGTCGTCCGGTGGTGCCCTGGGCCGCGGCCTGAGTGATGTTGCGGGCCATGCCGCCGAAGACGACCGCGTGGAAGGGGGAGACGGACCACCAGTAGATGTGGCCCAGCAGTCCGCGCGGGTGGAACAGGGCGCGCTGGCGGTACCGGGTGCGGCCGTCGTCCGCCGTCTCCGCGTACATCTCCAGCCAGGCGAGGCCGGGCAGCCTCATCTCGGCCCGCAGCCGCAGCAGTTGTCCGGGCGTGATCGCCTCGACCCGCCAGAAGTCCAGGGAGTCGCCGACCCTCAGATGCTCGGCGTCACGCCGTCCGCGACGCAGTCCGACGCCGCCGACGAAGCGGTCCATCCAGCCCCGGACCGCCCAGGCGAGCGGGAAGGAGTACCAGCCGTTGTCGCCACCGATCCCCTCGATCACCTTCCACAGCGCCCGCGTCGACGCATCGACCGACTGCTGCCGCTCGTCCTCGTAGAGGCTGCCGCCCGCCCAGTCCGGGTCGGTGGGCAGCGGATCGCTGGGCGCCCCCGGCACGGCGGCGGACGACCAGCGCGTGACGACCTGCGCCTCCCGCACCCGGCGCAGCGCCAGGGAGAGCGCCTCCTCGAACGGCAGCGGGCGCCCCGGCGCGTCGGGCACGTACCGGGCGATGTCGTGCTCGTGGCACACGACCTCGTGGCGCAGCGACTCCGTGAGCGGACGGGCGATGGAGGCGGGCACGGGGGTGACGAGACCGACCCAGTGACTGGACAGCCTCGGGGTGAGCACCGGGACCGGCACGATGAGCCGGCGGGGCAGGCCCGCGACGACGGCGTAGCGGCACATCATCTCGCGGTAGGTGACGACGTCCGGGCCGCCGATGTCGAACGTGCGGTTCACGTCGTCCGGCATCGTGGCGGAGCCGACCAGATAGCGCAGTACGTCCCGCACCCCGATGGGCTGGGTGCGCGTGTGGACCCAGCTCGGGGTGACCATCACCGGCAGTCGCTCGGTGAGATAGCGCAGCATCTCGAAGGAGGCGGACCCCGAGCCGATGACGACCCCGGCCCGCAGCACGGTGGCGGGCACCGGGGCGTCCAGGAAAATGCGCCCGACCTCGGTCCGCGACCGCAGATGCGCGGACAGCGAGTCCTCCGGCACACCTCTCGGGGTGAGCCCGCCGAGGTAGACGATCCGCCGCACACCGGCGGCCTGTGCCTGCTCGGCGAACACGCGCGCGGCCCGCCGGTCCGTCTCCTCGAACCCGGAGCCGGACCCGAGGGAGTGCACCAGGTAGTACGCGACGTCGATGCCCCGCAGGGCCCCGGCGACCGAGTCGGGGTCGGTGACGTCCCCGCGGACCGACTCGACGGAGCCGGCCCAGGGGTGGTCACGGAGTTTGTCCGGCGAGCGGGCCAGACACCGGACGCGGTGGCCGGCCTCCAGCAGCTCCGGCACCAGGCGCCCGCCGATGTAGCCGGACGCTCCGGTGACCAGGCAGTGCAGCCCCTCGGAATCGTGGCCCCCGCGCACCTCCGCGGTGTTCGGCGCGTTCCGCTGGTCGTCCGTGTTCACGATGGTGCCTCCACGCGCTTCGTGTGCCGTCGGTGCCCCCGTCGTCCGATCATGACCGCAACGGCCCGGCCGTGCCCGTCGCGGCGACGCGGGCCGGGGCGGATCGGCGGAGGCCGCACCACCCGGTCGCGCCGACACCCCGGCCACGCCTCCGGGCGCGGGTCCCTCGTTCGGGTCGTGCACCGTCGGTCCGGAGGTCACCGGACCGCACTGCCTCTTCGCGGGGAGACGCACTGCCGGATGCACCGAGGCTTCGTGTTCCCGGCTTCGTCTCCCCGGCGGTGGACGGGTCAGGCCGCGGAGACACCGCCGGAACCGCTGTGCTCGTCGGCGGTCGCGGTGAGCTGGGCGTGGAGGCCGGCGAGTCCCTTGGCCAACGCATGCCGATCGGCCTGGGACATGCCGTCGATCGCCTGGTGGAGCATCTCCTCGCGCTCCTCGCGGATACGGCCCATGTGGGCCTGCCCCGCCGGGGTCAGCCGGAGAGTGACCTCGCGCCCGCTGTCGGGGCACGGCAGCCGTTCCAGGAAGCCGATGGCCTGGAGGCGGTCGCACATGCGGGTGACGGAGGGAGGCGCGGTGGCGAGCCGTCCGCACAGGGCCCGCATACGGATCGCGCCGGCACGGTCGACGACGTACATCAGACGCAGTTGCGAGACGGACGCGGGAGCAGGCGTGGACTCCCTCGCGCGTTGCCACAGCACGTCGAGAAGCTCGACCACGCCACCGGCGGACCGGGCGGCGTCGTGGGAGAGCGTGCCCGGGACGAGGTCTTGTGGTGGCATGGGCGTCCCCGTCCGTTTCTGGCACTCGTGCATGCCCGGTGGGGGCATGGCGTCAGGTGGTGCTGTCCGGTCCGGTGGGGCGAGCCGACGGTCCCCTGCCCGGCAGGGAGGTCTTCGCGGTGCTGCGGGCGGAGTCCGTGACGCCGTGGGGCGGCGCCGTCAGGTGCTCCAGCGTACCCGTGACGGTCAGGAGCCGTTCCAGTTTCTCGCTACGGGCGTCGAGGTGCAGGCGGACGCCGGCCTCGCTGGTCCTGCGGCGGATCATCAGCAGGACGGACAGGCCGATGGAGTCGACGACGTCCAGGCCGCCGCAGTGCAGGTGCAGATCATGCAGGCGCGGGTGCGCGGCGAGCTTCCCGCTCACCGTGGTCATGAGGCGGTCGGCGTTGTCGTAGTCGAGATCGCCGTGCAGTTCGATACGGACCGTGGTCTCGGTGTCGACCGTGGTCAGGCGCAGATGGGCGGGGGGCGTCGTGGTCATGCGGGATTCCTGGCGGTGATGCGGTGAACGGGACCGAGCGCGGTGGCGCCGTGTTCGAGGATGCGGGTGGCCCGCGGGAAGTCCTTGAGCTCGCGGGCCAGGATGTCCAGCGTCGGCGGCAGGCTGCGCGCGGGCACACCGCGGGCGGTGAGGATCTGCGCGGTCCAGGTGATGAACCCGGTGAAGAGGTCCGTGTCGTCGACGTACAGGGCGGTGGCGAGGAAATCCACGATGTGGGCGAGGTCCTCCGCCACACGCTCCCGCTGTGGGCCGTCGTAGGTGCGCATGGCGGGGAACGCGTCCTCCAGGCCCGCGAGGGCGGTGCGCACGAGAGAGGTGCTGCTGCGGGCGACCACGGTGTACTCCTGGTCGGCCAGATGCGGCAGGTCGTCGATCTGCTGGTGGTCGGGGTGCGGGCGGCACAGCGGACCATCGGCGAGCCGGTCGGCCGCGGCACCGGCGTCGGGCGCCCAGGCGTCGGCACCGAGCAGACGGGCGTAGCGCCCGTCGGGTCCGAAGGCCGCGCCGCCGACGAGAACGGGCACCCCGACGGCCTGGCAGGCGGTGATCGCGGCGTGCGCCGTGGGCAGCCGGGTCGCGATCGAGCTGGAGAGGGCGACCGCGTCGGCATCGGCGCGGTGCAGATGGGTGATGAGGTGCGGGGCGGGCACCTGGGCGCCGAGGTAGTCCACGCGCCAGCCGCGCAGTTTCAGGACCTCGGCCAGCAGACGGGCGGGCAGCGCGTGCCACTCGCCGTCGACGCAGGCCACCGTGATCCCGCCGCGCGTGGGAGTGGTGCGGGCGGCGGGGTGCAGCGAAAGGGCCGCGACGGCCCGCTCGTTGATGGCCGTCGCGGCGTGTTCCTGGGCCACGTTGATGCGGTTGGCGGCCCACTCCTGGCCGACCCTGCGCTGCACCGGAGCGATCATGCCCAGCAGGACGTCCTCGGGCGGGACGCCGTCCTCCAGCGCGCCCAGCACCACGGAGGTGGCCGTGTACTCGTCGGCCGCGAGGACGGCCTCCCACAGCTCATCCGCGCGATGCTCGGCCGAGGGACCGACGGGAACGCGTTGCTCGGTACGGGTGCTCATGCGGTGAACCTGCCCCGAGTATGGCCGTTCACCGCACTGAGGTGGTGCGTCCGGGGCGCCGAGATCACCACGACGGCCATGTCGTCGTGGTGTCCTGCGCCGACCCACTGGGAGGCGAGCATCTGGATGCGTTCCACGATGCTCTCGGACGGCATGCCCACGCACTCCGACAGGGCACGCTGGAGGCGTTCCTCGCCGAACTGCGTGTTGCCCAGCGGGCCGCCCTTCGCTTCGGTGACACCGTCCGTGTACAGGACACAGGACTCGCCGGGCGCAAGCGTGAGGTCCGTGGTGCGGGCGATGGCGTCGGGGATCGCGCCGACCAGGGTGCCGCGCGTGTCGGCCTCCTCGACCGTGCCGTCCGAGCGGAGGATCAACGGGCTCGGATGCCCGGCGCTGGTCAGCCGCAGGCTCACCGTGCTGCCCCTGCGCACCGCGGAGGCCAGGACCAGGGTCGCGAAGCGGGTGGTGTGCGAGTTGAGCAGCGCCGTGTTCAGCAGGCTGATCATCCGCTGGTGGTCGTCGGCCATGGGAAGCAGCGCGTGCAGGGTGTTGCGGATCTTCCCCGTGAGGACGGCCGCCTCCAGCCCCTTGCCGCACACGTCCCCGAGCGTGACCAGCGATGCCTCGCCCTCGACCGCGGCCGGGTGCACGTCGTAGAAGTCCCCGCCGACCCGTTCGTGGTCCGCGGACGGCCGGTAGCCGCCGGCGAAGTCCACCCCTGAGACCTGGTGCAGCGACGGGGGAAGCAGCTCCCGCATCAGTACCTCGGTGATCGACGACTGCTCCGCGTAGAGACGGGCGGCCGACATCGCGGCCCCCGCGCGAGCCGCGAACAGCCGCGCGAAGACCTCCTCGCCCTCCGTGAACAGCGCGGTGTCCGAACGGCGCAGCAGGACGAGTGCGCCGGCCGCGACACCGTGGCCGGGCAGGGGAGTGATGACTATCGAACCGACCGGACCGAAGCCCGCGGGCACCATCCAGTCCGGGGCGGTGGCGGGATCGATCCAGCGGGAGGGTACGGGCGGGAAGCCGCGCAGCGCCTCCGCGAGACCCGGCACGTCCTCCGGGGTCGCGGGCGCGTCGGAGGAGACCGGGCCGTCACCGCGTACACAGGAGACCACCGGCAGCCGCAACCCGCGCATCGGCGAGATCACCAGCGCCGCGTCGGCGAGGTGCTCGGCCGCCAGCTGTGCGGTCGCGTCCATGCAGCGCCCCAGGTTCAGGGAGGACAGCAAGGTGCTGGACGCGGTCGCCAGGAACGACGTCCGCTCACGCTCCGTGCGCAGGGCTTCCCGCGCCAGCTGATGATCGGTGTCGTCGGCCAGCCACCACACCACCGTGCCGTCGCCCCGCAGGCTCGGATGCGCCTCGAAGACGCAGTCGCCGATCAGGCCCGAGACCGGTGCGCCCGCCGTCCGCTCCGACCGTGGGCCGGGCAGCCGCACCGCGGGGTGCGCCGCCGACAGCCAGGCGGGAGCCGTCTCCGCGAACCGTGCTCCCGGCCGGGCCGCGGGCAGCAGCGCGCCGGCGGCGGAGTTGCGCAGGACGATCGTGCCCTCGGTGTCGACCACCAGGGCCGGGTAGGGCGCGTGATCCCATAGAGAGCCGTACGGTGTGGCGTCGGTCTGGGCTTGGGTCAGGGCCAAAAGTCGAGGACTCGCTGGGCGAATCCCTCACCTCATCCACTCGTAGAAACGTTGCCGTCAGGCAACCATCCCGCACATCCCGCCTCCCCCGCAACCAGCCCCCCGTCTCGCCGGGGCGGGTGACCGGGTACACGGCGCGCCGTGGCGAGCCCGGAGTGGCGTCGCCGAAGTGGCCCGACGGACTCACTCGTTCGACGCGCCAGCGCAACACCGGACTCCTTCCGGAAGGCGCCCGTGACCTGCGACTTCGCCCGCTCCGGCGCCGGTCGCAGGGCGTCAGGCCCCGGGTTCGGCCGGGTGGGCCGATCTCGTCGAGCGGGACGCCGATTCGGTACACCTCGCCCATCCCGAGTTCCCCGGGTCGCTCGTACGAAACCGGCGGACCCTCATGGCGCGCTCCCTCGTCCGGCGGGCGCCGCGCCGCGCGGAGAACACCATCGTGCGACTCCTGATGGCGGACGCTCTCAGCGCCGCGTTGACGCACAGCGTGCCGCGGCGCTGTTCTACGGCACCACGGCGGCGGCCGTCGGCCTCGCCCGGGCAACGGCACTGACCGCTGCCCGCGGGCGCGGCGGCCGGCTGCCGTCCGCCCCTCCCGACCGTGCAGTCGACGGTCAGGAAGGGAGCGGGCCGTGCATCACGAGGGCGAGGCTGTATTCGGCGTCGTGGTTCAGGGCGTTGCGGAAGGCCTTCTCGTAGGCGTCGTCGCCGACCGCCTTGCGGGCTTGCAGCTCCCATTCGTCGCGAACCTCGGAGAGCTCCGGTGTGCCGTGGTTCGGGTGGCCGAGCATGCGCCAGAACGTGTTTCCGGTGCCGGAGGTGCGCGCGGCGGCGATGCCGTTGCCCTGGACCGCGTTCGCTCCGGTGAGGAGGTCGAGGGCGAGGGCGATGCCGAGGTTGTCGTTGAGGTTGTGCTTGCAGGCGAGCATGGCCCGGGCGTGTCGCTCGGCGTCGTTCGCACGCCCCTGGAGGAGGTCTATGAACGCCAGTTGGTGGAACGCGTACGACCGGGCCCAGTGCTCGCCGTACCGGACGCTGAGGCGGCGCAGGGCTATGGCCGCTTCGTAGGCCTCGGACAGCCGGCCCAGCGCGGAGTGGGCGAAGGTGCGGATCACCATGCAGCACAGCTGCGGCGCGCCCGAGGGCGGCGAGGTGCCGTGGGCGATCAGGGCGTGGTCGCACACGTCGTACGCGGCCTGGGGGCGGCCGGCCATGAGGTGGGTCAGGCCGAGGGTGTGGGCGGCGAAGAGTTCGGACTGCGGGGTGCCGTCCGCGTGTGCGGCGGCGGCGCACTCCTCCCCGATGCGGAGGGCGCTGCGGTGGTCGCCCTGGAGGGTGAGCGTGATGCCGAGGGCCCAGAGGGCGCGGGTGTGGGACGGGCCTTTGGGGGTGTCGAGGGCGAGGACGCGTTCGAGGTAGTCGCGGGACTCGTGGAGGTGTCCGCAGCAGGGCCAGAACAGACCCGTGCGGCCGGCCATCTCGACGGCCGCGTCGGGGTCGACCTCGATGAGGTGGTCGAGCGCGGCGCGTACGTCGCTGTGGCTCGCCGAGATCCGCCCGTACCAGGAGACCTGCTGGTCGCTGAGCCAGCCGGCCTCGGAGTCGGCCAGCACGGTCGCGAAGTGCGCGGCGTGGCGCTGGACGAGGACGTCCGCCTCACCCAGTTCCGCGAGCCACATGGCGCCGTACTCGCACAGTGTGTCGAGCATGCGGTAGCGGGTGCCCGTCTGCTGGAGGACGGACTGGTCCACCAGCCGGTCGAGGAGGGGCGGGATGTCGTCGGCGTCGAGCGGGCCGCCCGCGCAGACGGACTCGGCGTCGGCCACTTCGAGGGGGCCGCGGAAGACGGACAGCCTTGCCCACAGCAGGCGTTCGAGGGGGGAGCACAGTTCGTGGCTCCAGCCGATCGCCGTGCGCAGCGCGCGATGGCGCCGGGGCCACACCGTCTCGTCGACGAGCGTGTCGAGCCGTGAGCGGAGGCGCTCGGCGATCTCCGTCAGGCTGTTGTCCCTCAGGCGCGCGCAGGCGAGTTCGACGGCGAGCGGGATCCCTTCCAGGCGCCGGCAGATGTCGGAGATGACCTCGGCGGAGCCGGGCGAGTCGAGAGACACGTCCGGGGCGGCCGTGGCGCAGCGCTCGCGGAACAGACGGACGGCGTCCGCCGCGCCGTTGCCGCCGTCGTCCGTGGAGAGCGGGGACACCTCGATGCGGTGTTCGCCCCTGACGCCGAGGGGCTGTCTGCTGGTGGTGAGGACCGTCAACTTCGGTGCCGCGGCGAGGAGTTCACTGATCAGGAGGTGGCAGGAGGACAGCACGCGCTCGCAGCAGTCGAAGACGAGCAGGACGTCCCGGCCGGTCAGCCACTCGCACAGCGCCTCGACCGGGGCACGCGGATTGTGGTCCAGCAGATCCACGGCGTCGCAGACCGTCGCGGTGAAGAGGCGGTCGTCGTAGAGGTTCGACAGGTCGACCCACCAGACGCCGTCGGCGTACCGCTCCCGGATCTCCTCCGCGGCGCGCAGCGCCAGACGGCTCTTCCCTACTCCGCCGCCGCCGGTGAGGGTGACTGTTCGATACCTGGTCAACGCTGTTTCGACCGCGGCGAGTTCGCTCTCACGGCCGACAAAGCTGGTCGTCATGACGGGAAGGTTGCCTAACACGGTCCCATCCTGCACGGCCCGCACGCGGGGCCAAACCCTCTCGACGAAAACGGTCGTAACTGATCGGAACAAGCGACGATTTGGGCGGAGGCTTCCTGTGACGGAAGGGGCGAAACGCTTCGGCTGACCAGTCCGGCACGCGCGGACGACCTCCCGGCCCACGAAACCGCGCGGGACGGGTCGGCATGACGCAGGGTGGTCCTCCGTGGAGCAGACACGTCGAACCCCGGCGCGAGACGGACTCGCCGGGGTTCGACGCCCTGCCCACTGGGCTAGGGGAGTTGGTTCGGATCGGTCAGTCGCACGTCACGGTGATCGGCGTGCGGGCGCTCCGCGCCGGGAGCGTGACGGTCAGGGTGTGGGTCGTACTGTCGAAGTGGTAGGCGTGGGCGGGGAGTCGGGAACCGCCCGCTCGGACGGTGCTCGGGGCGGTGACGCCGAGGAGGGAGACGGTCCACTGCCGGTTGCGGATCTGGCCGCGGAAGGTTCCTGTCGGCGGAGTGATCGTCACCGTGCGGTGGGCGCCGGTCTCCCGGTACCGGATCTTCGTGACGGCGCTGTGGCCGCGCCCGGTGCCGGTGGTCCCGTCGTCCTCGTAGAGGCTGGAGGAGCCGGAGGCGCCCGCGGCGACGGTGAGCGTGACCTTGGTCAGCGGGGCCTTGTCGTTGCTGGTGACGTTGTCCGTGCGGGTCGGGACGACAGCGCCCGCCCTGACGAACACCGGCATGGTGTCGAGGCCGTTGGTGATGTTCTGGGTGGTGCCGCCGGCGTAGGTCTTCCCGGTGAAGTAGTCGGTCCACTGGCTGCCGGGCGGGAACCACACCGAGGTCGTCGTCGTGCTGCCGGGGGTGGTGACGGGGGCGACGAGCATGTCGGGTCCGTAGAAGTACTCGCTGCCCGACGTCGCGTACGCCTGGGGCTCGTCGGGGTACTGAAGGTACATCGGGCGGGTGACCGGGACACCCGTGGTGTTGGCCTGCTGGGCGAGCGAGTAGGTGTAAGGCACCAGGTTCTCGCGGAGGTTGAGGAACTTGTCGGCGGAGGCGCGGGCCGCCGTGCCGTACTGCCAGGGCAGCCGGTCGCTGTGGTTGCTGTGCAGCCGGTCGATGGGCTGGAAGGTGCCGAGCTGGACCCAGCGGGCGTACATGTCGTCGGGGAGTTTGCGCGTGGTGTGGGTCGCGCCGTCGGAGGTATAGGTCTCCGAACCGGTCAGATTCGTCGTGTCGTTGTGGCCGCCGATGTCATGGCTGATGGCCGACATGCCGGTGGCCGCCGCCTCGCCGGGCGTGTAGCCGACCTCGGCCTTCAGGGTGCCCCAGGTGGAGGACGTGTCGCCGGTGAAGTGGACGGTGGTGCGCTTGTCGGCCCACGGCCCGGTGGGCAGACCCTGCTGGCCGCTGTAACCGCCCGCCTGGAGAGAGCCGTACGCACGGGAGACGGCGAAGCCGCGGCCGATGGTCTTGTCCGCGTCCGTGGCGTACTGCTGGTTGATCCACGCGTCGGGAGTCACACCGGGCAGCGAGGACTGGGAGTCGTCGCAGCACCAGTCGAGCCACCAGAAGTCGTTGCCCTGCTGGTCCATGGTCTGGTGCAGGTCCATGTACGCCTTGAGCTGGTCGGGGTCGCCCCAGTCGAAGGTGTAGCAGTCACCGGCGCCGCTGCTCGCGGCCGGCGCGCAACCCCCCTTGTGCAGCTTGCCCTTGGCGGTCGCCTGCGCCTGCGCGAACTGCGGGTCGCTGCTCAGGATGCTCGGGTGGATGTTGAGCGTGTTGTGCAGCCCCTGAGCAGCCGCCCAGTCGAAGAACCCCTTCGGATCGGGGAACTTGGACCGGTCGATCTCCCAACCGCTCCACGTGTTCGGCGACTTGAAGTCCGTGTCGGTGACGAGGACGTCGAGGGGCACGCCCTCGGAGCGGAACGCGGGCAGGATCCGGTTCTCGTAGTCGGCGGCGGTGCGGTCGATGTACTCCGAGTACCAGACGCCGTACGCCCATTGCGGAAGCAGCTCGGGCGGCCCGGTGAGCGTCGCCAGGTCGGTCAGGGCCCGCTGGTAGTCGTGGCCGTAGCCGAAGACGTACCCGTCCTGGTACGGCGCTCCGCCGCGTGCGGGGCGTTGGGTGACCTGGTGGGTGCCGGTGTCGTACAGGGCTGAGGAGGTGTCGTCGAGGAGGTACCAGCCGTCCTTGTAGAGCAGGCCGGGGGTGGTGGCCGGCGCGCCGTTGTCACCGTTGACGCCGTCCAGGCTGCGGCGGTAGCCGCCGAGCGCCAAGTGGGGCTGCGGGGCGGGGGAGTTGGACGCGGTGACGGAGACCGTGTCGAGATTGACGTGACAACTCGCGGCGTCCGGGCAGCCGATGGCGATGTCGTTCGCTCCGGCCTTGAGGGTGACCGGGACGGAGGCGGTGCTCCAGGTGTTCCAGTCACCGGTGACGGGCAGTGAGAGCGTCCGCGTGGTGCCGCCGGAGGACACCGTGGCCGTACGGGTCTGGTACTGCCCGTCGCGGCCGGTGGCGTTGGCGTAGCGCACCTGCAACGCGTAGGTGCCGTCGGCCGGAACGCCGACGACGTGGGTCGACACGCCGGCTCCCTGGTTCAGTTCGGCGAGGAAGCCGCTGCCGGAGTAGCCGGTGTGGTCGGTGGCGACGGCCGCGGTGCCGGAGGCGCGATCGGCTTCGGCCTCGCAGTTCACGCCGTACCCGCAACTCGTGATCGCGGTGGCGGAGGTGGCCGGGAAGCCGCCGCCCTGATTCACCAGGGCGACACTGTCGAGATTGACGTCACCGGAGTCGGTGGCGGTCCTCGTCAGCGTCAATGTGTGCTGTCCCGCGCCCAGTTGGACGGAGCTGCTCGCGAGGCTCCAGGTGTCCCAGTTGGCGGTGGTCGGCAGGCTGAGGGTCCGGCTCGCGCCGCCGTCGACAGAGAGGGTGAGGGTACGGGCGGTGTTCTGACCGTCTCCGCCCACGGAGTTGGCGTAGCGCGCGTCGAACGTGTAGGTCCCCGCCGCGGCCACGTCGACGTCGGCGGACACCGAGTCGCCGGTCCCCTCGAAGCCGGCGAGGAACCCGGAGCCGGTGTAGCCCGTGTGGTCGGAGGCGACGCCGACGCCGCTGTGGGCGAGTTGCTCGGCCTCGCACAGGGCGCCCAGGCCGCAGGTGAGCCGGTGCCAAGGGCTGGCGTCGACGGCGGCAGCGCCGGCCGACAGGTGCACGGAGAGGTTCTGCGCGTCGAACGGCCCTGAATTCACTTGGTACTTGAGGGTGAGCGCGCTCGTGGTGATGGTCAGCCAGCCGTTGGACGTGCTCGAGGTGTAGGCGGGCGGCGTGAACGCGGAGCGGCCGATCGCGTTGAACGTCGCGCTGTCGGTGAACTTCCCGTCCTGCGCGTACTCCGTGCGGATCAGGGTCGGGGACAGGACCTGGAAGCGTGCGTTGCCCGAAGTCACCGACGCGGCACGGTGGTTCGCCGCCGCGTGCGCCGAGGCTTCGCCTGTTCCGGTGCCGGTCACGAGCATGGCGGCCAGGGTGCTGAGGAGGGCGAGGACCGTGACGCGTCTTCGCGGTGAACGGGTGAGGTGTATCGCCGATCGTCTTCTCACGGACGGCTCCGTCCTGGAAGTGGGGCCACATGGGCCTGTGGTGGGGGTGTGCCGGTTCGCCTTCGCGCCCGGGTGGAATCTGCCCCTGGCCGACATCGTTGTCAACCCCTGTGACGTCCTCGCGCGTCAGGCCCGGTGACCTGCCCGGCGTCGGCGAGCCCGTTCTGCCCGACTGGGTCCGGGCTTCGGCGCCGCCGACCCGGTCAACCGGGCGCGGACGCCGAAGCGTTGATCGAGGGCGTGGGGCATTCGCCTCGGCCCCCGATCGTCACGCGGTGTCCGGACCGTCCAGGAGGCGAAGCAGCACGTCGGCCTCGGCGCGGAGCCGTGCGGCTCGGTCGGCGTGCGCGGGAGCGGTCAACTGCGCCGCGGCATCCAGCCGTTCCGCGGCTTCGGCCCGCACCATCTCGACCACGCGGTGCTCGGTCAGCTCACGCCGAGCCACTTCGGTCGCACCGGCACCCAGCGGCGACTGCTCAAGGGCCGGGCCGCGCGGCTCGATCTCCGCCACGGACACCGCCTCGGCGTTGTCCAGCGCGGCAAGGGCTGTGCGAAGGGCGCTCACCGCGGCCTTGTCACCCGCGCGCATCGCTTCGGGGAGAGCGCGACGCATCCGAAGACGTAGAGACATGCCGGTGACCCTACGGCGGCACCCAGTGATCCACAACGCGATATGCGGGCCCGCCCTACCCGAGCCCCGGCGCGACGGCCCCCGGGCCTCCGACTGTCCGCCGGGGTCGCCGTCACAGGCGCAGGACGACCAGGGCCGTGTCGTCGGTGTTGCCCTCGGCGGGGAGCAGATCGGCCAGGAGGGCGTCGGCCAGAGGCTCGGGGTCCATGTGCCGGTGGTGGACGAGGGAGTCGGCGAGGCGGGCCAGGCCGCGGTCGATGTCCTCCGTGCGCCGTTCGATCAGTCCGTCGGTGTACAGCACGAGGGTGGCGCCCTCGGCGAAGGGGACGCTCGTCTCCGGCCGGCCGACATGCTCGGGCCTGGCTCCCAGCGGCGGGTCGGTGGCCCGGTCCAGGAAGGTCACCGTGCCGTCCGGGTCGAGCAGCGCCGGAGGAGGGTGGCCCGCGCAGCTGTAGGTGATGGTGTGGTCGTCCCAGTCGATGAACGTCGTCACCGCGGTGGCCGACTCGGCACCCTCGACGAAACGGGCGTACAGACCGAGGGCCTCAAGGGCGGAGCCCGGACCGTCGGCGACCCGGCAGGCCGCGCTCAGGGCGCTGCGCAGCTGACCCATGGCGCAGGCCGCCGCCAGTCCGTGCCCGACGACGTCACCGACGGCGACCGCCATCCCGCCGTCGGGCAGGTCGACCAGGTCGTACCAGTCGCCGCACACGTTCAGGGCGTCCAGGGCGGGCTGATAGCGGACGGCCGCCCGATGGTGGCCGACAGGCCGTGGCGGGGGCAGCATCGCCGCCTGAAGGGTCAGGGCCACCTCGCGCTCACGGGCGTGCGCCTTGCGCAGCCGCTCGTTGACCTCCTGCAACTCGCGTGCCCGGGTGTACAGCTCAGCTTCCAGTACCCGGGCCCGGCTGTCGTCCACCCGCCCGCCGACTGCCCGGACGAACTCGGTCACCTCTTCCACCCGGTGGATGATCAGCGTCACCTTTCCGTCCGGGCCGAACACAGGTGCGTTGACCGGGCTCCAGAAGTGCTCCACCCATCGGCCGGGCCGCAGCGGGTCCTCGATGTCGTAGCGGAGCAGAGCCATCGTGTCGCGCTCGCCGGTGGTCACCGCGCGCAGCATCGACTCCCGGGTCTCGCGCATGCCTGCCGCCGCCGGCTCGCCCGGGTTCTCGGGGAAGACATCGAAGATGTAGCGGCCGACCAGTTCCTCGCGGGTGCGTCCCGACAGGCGCTCGAAGTCCTCGTTGGCGTCGATGTACACCAGCTCGGGGGTGAGCAGCGCCACCATGCCGGGCAGAGCCCGGAAGACCGCTGCGTGGTCGATCTCCGGATCCTGCATGGCCTGCTCGCTTCGCCGCCGTGGGTCACTACCTGGTTCCACGATAGGAGAGATCAGGACACGAAGCCCGGAAACAGCTCTTTTCGGTTCGATGACCAGCGGCGATACGGTCAGGCGTCATCCGACCGAGTGGCCTGCTCGGGGAACCCGCCTGGGACGGCCGGATGATGGTAGAAGCCGGGGAACGGCCGCTTCGGTCATGATCCGGTCTCCGTCGAGCCGCCGACATCCGTGGTGACACGGCGGTAGGCGGCCCGCGCGTGGCGGAGGCGGCCCAGGGCGGTGCCCACCAGGGCGGCGGTGCACAGACAGGCGAGCCAGAACGCGTCGCGCTGGCCCGTCCAGGTGAGGGTGCCGGCGGGCGGGACGGCGAAGCCGTTGAGGAAGAGCCAGCACAGCACCGCGGTACCGGGAGCCGCCACGAAGCGGGCGCACAGGCCGAGCAGCACGGAGAGCAGGGACAGCGCGGCCAGGGCGGGCGAAGGTCGACCCGGCCCCAGCAGGACATTGAACAGCGCCACCAGGGCCAACGCTCCACCCGATGCCACGGCCCACACCAGCGGCGTGGCCATGGGCGACGGGACGGGCCGTGCTCCGGTACGGAGAGGCACCCAATCGATCATGCCGGGACTCCTTCTGTTCGCCCCGCCTCTCCTCGTGACGGGTTAGCCAGCCTGCCCGAGCCCGCGCCCTTGGGACAACCCGGCCCCATGGCTCAACTCCCGTTCCCCCCCCGCCCGCTTCGACGCCCACCGTTCGTAGCCGATCGGCCACAGGGCGATCAGGACGAGCAGCCAGACCACGGCCACGGTGCGCAGATGCGCGCCGAACCCCGCGAGCACCAGGGGCAGTGCGCAGCAGGGGAGGGCCACCCACAGCAGCCACCGCCGCTCCCGGCCGGCTCGGCCCAGCCAGGCGAGTCCGCTGAGCAGGAAGTACCCGGCCAGAGCCGAGCAGAGCAGCCACCGGGTGGCGTCCGGCAGTGTCTCCAGGTGCTCGGCCGCGGCTCCCAGCCCGGCGGCCAGCGCGGCGAGACAGCCCGACACGAAACAGTGCAGGGGCAGCGCCGCACGGGCGGGCAACACCCCTGCCGCCAGGTGCGGCACCCCCGCGTAGCCGTGCCGGAAGGACAACCCCCACAGGGTGGCCAGCAGGAAGAACGCCGCGACGGCGAGCATGTACAGCGCGGTGTCCCACTCCTCCTGGGACGTGGCACCGACCACCTGGGCGACCCCCTCACCGAGCACGATGATGACGAAGAGGCCGAGGCGTTCGCTCAGGTGCTCCGTCTGCGACCGCGCGAGCGACGGGCCCCCTGCGGAGCCGCGCCGGGCGGTACGGTCGCCGCGGCGTTCCCGTGCCTCCTGGTGCTCGGCGATGTCGCGTGCCGAGACCGCGAACGTGACGTACAGATCGAGGGCGATACCGAGCGCCCAGAGCCAGTAGCGCGTCGGGCCGTGCGCCCAGAGGGAGACGGTCCACGGGATCACGCCGAGCGACATCTGAGCGGCAGGCCAGTCGACCAGGATCTGGCGACGTTTCTGCCAGGCGCGGTTCGCCAGCGCCCGGATCAACACGTAGGCGAGAGCGAACACCCGAGCGTGCTGGTCGTCCCCCTCGTGCGCCCCCGGCACCGCCGCCGCCATGACGGCCATGCCGAACATCGCGGCCAGCACCGTACGGATGTGGGTGTTCTCGTAGGCCACGTTCGCGTAGAGGGTGAAGCAGATCCACGCCGTCCAGAAGGCCAGGAACAGCAGCGCGTACAGACCCAGGTCGGACAGGTCCGGGACACCGTGCAGCAGGTGCGCGATCTGCGCCACGCCCGCCACGGCGACCAGGTCGAAGAACAGCTCCAGCCAACTGGCGTGCCGGTTCTCCTCGGAGGTGGGCTGCTGGGCCGGTGCGGTCGTGTCGTCGCTCACCGCATCACCTTGCCCGATCACCGAACCGGCCGTCGACGCCCTTGGGGGACAGGCCCTTCCCGGTGCTCAGACCGGGAAGGCTCGCCGGGTCGGTGGTCGTGGCCGGCTGATTCCGCGCAGCCGCTCAACTCTGTTCGGGCCTACTGCCGTCCGTCCGCCTGGTGCGGCTCCACCGCCCTTCCCCGCACCAGGACGGCAAGAGTGCTGCGCGCTTCATGCCGCAGCGTGCGGCGCCGAGCGAAGGTCGCCGTCAGAGCGAGGATCGAGACCGTGCCGCCGTAGAACACGGCAGCAATCGTGGAGAGGAGCCCGACCGTCATCGGGCACGCACCCTTCTTCCCCCGTTCGGCCGCCCGGCTCACAGCCCGGGGCGGGCGTTGATGCGTTTCCCCTCCACCATACGCGCGCCGTCAACTCCCCCTGCTTTCACGGCAGTCGCTGAGGCAGAAGCCATCTGCGGCTCCGCCGTGGGTGCTTCTCGCCATCCACTTCGCCACCTGCTCGGACCCTGACCGACCCGGCGAACCCTCACGCTCACGGCATCAGCCGCCCGGACCGGTCCGGGCGGAGGTCTGGTTCCGCGGCGGGTAACGGTGACCTGTCCGGCATTCACTCGTTTGACGCAACAGCATCTCGCCACGTTCCTCCCGGAAAGCGTCCCGTTCCATGCATCTTCGCTCGCTCCGGCCCGATGCCGGCGCCTTCAGGTCCCGGGTTCGGGAGGCCGAATCCGTCCTCGTCGAGCAGTACGGCGACCTGGTCCGTCTGGCGCACCTCGTCCTGCCCGCCTCGCTGGGCCGGCACCAGCGGGTCCTCGTGGCGCACTCCCTCGTCCAGCGCGCGCTGCGCCGCGCCGGAACGGCACACGGCGCACCCGCCGTCCCCTCTCCGCGCGCGGAGTCACGGGGTGGGGACACCGTCGAGCGACGCCTTCTGGTGGAGGTGCTGCGCGCCGCGCTGACATACGGCCGGCTGCCGCGGATGTGGCCCGCGGGATGGGTTCACCCGGGCGCTCTGCGCCCTCGGCTGCCCCTGGTCTGGGGGTTGCGGTTGTTCCCGCGTTCGGGCGGGGTGGACGAACTCGCCCTGGCGCAACGGCTGTCCGCGGCTCCCGCCGCTGCCCGCGCGGCGTTCCTGCTGCGTGCCGTCCACGGATTTTCCGATGACACCGTCCAGGCCCTGCTGGAGGCGGCGGACGCGCCGGATGTCCCCGCCGCCCTGCGCACCGCGGGCATCCTGGAGGAGGAGTCGCGCAGATCGCCCGCCGCGCTGCTCGCGTCACAGGAGTTCGACGCCTGCGCCCTCCAGGCGGGCCCCACCGACCTACTGCGCCGCACCAGGCGGGCCCGTCTGGTCCTGGGAGTGGCCGCGCTCGGTCTGGTCACAGTCGTGACCCTGGCCGTGGCCAGGGACGGCACGACAGACCGGACGGCTTCCCAAGTGCCGACGGCCCACGGCCTCCCGAGCACGGCGGATCTGGTGCGCACGGCCGCCGGGACGTGGGACAACACCTCGCGGGTCGACTTCACCGCATGGCCGGCCCGCGGCTCCCGCGCACACGACCGGAGCCTCCTCGACCGCGCCCTGTCCGCATGGACCCACCCGAGGTCCCGCATCGTCCTCGCCCCCGCCACGACCGCGACCCCACCGGCCACCGCACCGCAACTGCTCTACGCCGGCGACGTCGACGACCGTGCGGTGGTGCTGCTCTACGACGGACAGCGCCTCGCCCGCTACAGCGAGACCCGATCCGCCGCGCGGGACACACAGATGAGCGTCGCCCGTGCCGACGACGCTGACGTCACCACGGCGGCGGCCGTCACCCTCACGCCCGCGGGTGGCACCGCCCGTTACCTGCTGGCCCCCTGGGTCGCCGAGGCACAGACCCGTGACCTGCTGCGCCCCGATGTCCTCGCCCGTGCACTGCACGTCTCGAAGGACGGGGTCACGGACCCGGTGCCGGCCATGCCCGCGTCGGAGCACTGCGACAGCCGGCCGGTGCTGCAACTGCGGTCCTCGCAGCGCATCGCCGAACACCACGCGTTCCTGCTCGCCCCCCTGGGCGACCTGTCCCCGGTCCACCTCACCTACACTCCGCTGCCCGGGCACGGCACACCGCCCGCCCGCGCGCCCCGTGAGGCCACCGGCCCTCAGGCACTGCTGGCCTGGGCCCACCAGGCCTGCTCCCTGACGTCCCTGCGCGACACCGGCGTACGCGCCGTCAACAACTGGGACTTCGCCGAACAGGACCTGCCCGACGGAGGCGGACACGCCGTGTGGACCTGCGCCCGCGCCGACACCTGGCGCGGCGCCGGTGACGTGACGGTGTCCCTCCGCACGAGCCGGTACGCGCCCGGCGAACCCGCGCGGACGGTCGCCCGGGCCCACGCGACCGCGGCGTGCAGCCGGTTCGGCCAGCATGTGGTGGTCGCGAGCGGCTGGCGGTCCCCGAACGGCCACTGGTACGCGCTGGCCGCCGGCAGCCGCGCGGTGACACGTCTCGCGGTGAGCGGAGACGTGACGGTCACGAAGCAGGCCCGCACCCTCGCCGTACCCGCTCCCCGCACACCGCGCGTCACCGTCCGGGCCCAACTCTCCACGGGTGAGGATCTGGATGCCGTCGGCACACCCGGAAGCTGATCCTCAGCGCGCGCACCGGGCCGGTTCACCTTCGGAGGCTCCGGCCGGGGAGCGTGGCCCTACCAGCGCGCGGTCCTCGGTGGAGCGACCGAACCACGGGGCTTCGCCTCCGGGGCCAGCACTTTGCGGCGGCTGAGCTTGTCCTCGTCGATCGCTTTGACCGTGCGCTTGACCACGAGGTCCACCAGGAGGTCCGCGGGCCACCGGTAGCTGGACAGGGGCGGCGTCAGCAGCCGCGACAGCGGGTGGTCGTCGAAGCCCATGACCGAGACGTCGTCGGGCACTTCGAGCCCCAATTCCCGGGCCCCGGCGTAGACGCCGTAGGCCATCGAGTCGGCCAGGCACAGGAAGGCGGTCGGTGGATTCGCGGAACTCAGCACGGTCCGCGCCACCGCCGTCGCGCCGTCCAGGTCGTGCGGGGAGGGGTGGAGAGTGACGTCCAGCCCGAGCCGCTGCGCGACCTGATGGGCGATCACCTCGGCAGGACGGTCGGGGGTGGTGGGCCGACTCGGCGTCATGACCGCGATCCTCCGGTGACCGCAGTCGACGAGTCGCTGGAGGGCGTCGGTGACCCCGGCCTCGTTGTCGAAGACGACCTCCGCGGCGGTGGCCGCACCGGGCAACCCGTCGCCGATAGACGTCAGTACGGTCCGCCGGGCGACCTCTTTCCAATGGGCGGCGGCCGGGTCGACCGGCAGCACGATCAGCGCGTCCACCCGCTGGTCGGCCAGTTGGGAGGCGAGCGTCGCCTCCAGTTCGGGGTCGTTCGAGGCGTCGACGATCAGGGCGTGCCGGCCGACGCCGAGGAACCTGCGGCCCAGGGCGGCGGCGATGTCCTGCTGCCAGACGTCGGCGAGCGAACCGCAGAGCACTCCGACGTACCCCGTACGGCCGGAGGCCAGGGCGCGGGCGATCGGGTCGGCCTGGTAACCCAGCCGGTCGGCCACCTCACGGACACGCCGTTGGGTCTCGGGGGGTACCTGAAGCCCGCGGAGCGCGTACGAGACCGCGGCGGCGGAGAGCCCGGTCTCCTCCGCGATGTCGCGCAGGGTGATCCGCCGCGGCTGTTTTGGCACTTCGTCAGTGTAACGACCCGATGAACCGGGAGCCGCTCCTGCTGCCCGGGGAGGGGAGCGGCCTCCGGGCGAGCATTGACACCGGCTCAGCTTAAGCGCTTCACTGTATCGCATCACTGAACCGCTTAAGTGAGGAGACGGCGGTGCGAACACGGTGCGACCGACCTTCGCCGACCCCTGTGCCCGGAAGCCCCCGTCGAGCGATCGGGAATCCACCCGCACCCGCCCCGCTCCGGCGACGGGATGCCGCACCTGGCCGGTGAACCGCCCTTCCGGGCAAGGCCGGAGGACCACGAGCAGCCATGACGGGTCGGCCCGGACCCCGCTCCGCGACGCATCGCCGGTACGGCCGCCGGGCGCAGGACGCGGTTGCTAGCGCCCGGGTGTCGACGCCTCGGTCCTGGGCCGCGACGGCCCTGAGCCGCCCCGGCCGACTCCGAACTCGGCGCGGCGGCGGCACCCGGCGTACGCGTCAGCAATACCTCCCACCCGCTCGAAGGAGTACGACCGTGACCGCACCGCTTCCGTCCCACGACCTCGACACCGCCGCCGCCCGCGATGCCGAGCCGTGGCATCGCGTACGGGCGGCCGTCACCCTCGACGCGCTCCCGGGCCGTGACCTGGACAAGCGGGAGCTGCTGGAACTGGCCTCGTCGATAGCCGCGGACCCCGACACCTGGCGCGAGCACGTCGCCTACGACGATGACAAGCGGCACTATGTCTCGCTGTACCGGGACGCCCACGTCGATGTCTGGGTGCTGTGCTGGACGCCCCGGAACGACACGGGCTGGCACGATCACGATGTCTCGTCCGGCGCCGTGGCAGTGGCCGAGGGGGCACTCGTCGAACACAACCTGGCCGTCGGCGTGCCGAGCCTGGCGACCGAGGTTCCGGCCGGCCAGGTCTTCTGCTTCGGCCCGGACCACATCCACCGGCTCACCGGACGGGATGCGGGCAGCGTGTCGATCCACACCTACTCGCCGCCGCTGGGGCGGATGGGCCAGTACACGGTCGCGCGCAACGGAATCCTTCGACGCACCTCGGTCTCCTACGCCGACGAACTGCGCCCCCTGGACGACATGGTCTGACGCAGCTGCGCCAGGCCGCCGTACATCCGGATGACGTCCGGAGAGATCGCGGCCCGGCGCATCACGACAGCCTTGAGGCGGCCGGTCAGTCGGTGTACACCTCGGCCCTGTCCACGCTCACGAACGAGGCGGTCGACCGGGCGTTGTGCTCGCCCGTCACCCGTATCCGCAGGGTGTGCCGGCCGGGGGCGAGTCGCGGGCTGACGTACTGGACGGTCTCACCCGTGCGGATCGCCCCGTAGAAGTCGACCCGGGTCTCCGCGCCGCCGTCGATGCTGAGGGCGGCGATGCCGTTCCCGGTGTCGCGTACGGACAGCAGGGCGATACGGGTGCCGGTGAAGGCGAAGGTCGCCGTGTTGCCGGCCCGGTCGCTCCAGTGGTCGTCGCCCCAGAAGCACTGTGTGCCGCAGCCCGTGCCGGAGTTCCAGGTCCCGGTGTAGGCGATGGTGCCGTCCGCGCTGGAGCGGCCGTCGTCGTTGATCCAGTGGTTGCCCGAACCGGGGTCTCCGGAGGGCAGGTTCTGGGTGGCGCCCATGGCGAGCGGGGTGCCCAGGTTCGGGCTGCCGTCGGCGTTCCAGCCGATCTTCTGGGCCCGGCTGGTGCGGTCGGTGTAGGTGTACTGGGACGTCGACTTGGCGTGGTAGACCATCCAGTCCTCCGTGCCGTCCGGGGACCTGAAGAAGGCGTGGTGGCCGGGGCCGTAGACACCCACCGCGTCGTTGCGCGTGAACACCGCCCCGGCGTGCTGCTGCCAGTCGGACGCCACCAGCGGGTCGGCGCCGTCGGCCAACGACATCATCCACAGCTGGTAGTCGGGCTTCCCGGTGTCGCATGTCGAGTACGTCATCCAGGTACGGCCGTTGCGGTTCAGGAACTCCGGTCCCTCGCGCACTTCCGCGCAGCCGCCCGCCGCGTCGATGGCGACCGCGTCGCCGGAGACGGTGTACGGGTTCGACAGGGGTGCGATGTTCAGGCCGTTGTGCTGGTAGGCGTTGATGCCGCTGTAGGCGAGGTACAGGCGGCCGTTGTGGGTGAAGACGCTGGGGTCGATCGCGAAGTCGTTCGTGTGGTTGGGCGGGATGAGCGCCGACTTGAAGTGGTAGGGGCCGGTGGGGGAGTCGGCGTCGGACTCCAGGACGTAGACGCGGTGGTGGTCGTCGACGCCGTCGTCCGCCGTGTAGTAGAGGTACCAGCGGTTGCCGAAGCGGTAGAACTCCGACGCCCAGATGTTCTGGTCGCGGGAGGAGTCGGTGTCGGTCCAGACGGTGACCGGGTCCGAGTCCAGGAGGGTGGCCAGGGACGCCGAGCGCCACATGCGGATGCTGCCGCCCTGGGTCGTGGTCATGTAGTACGAGCCGTTCCAGTACGTCAGGTACGGGTCGGGTCCGGTGTTCAGCGGATTGCGGAACGTCGTGCTGGTGGCGGCCGCGGCCTGGGGCGCCGCGGTCGACGTGGGTGTGGAGACGAGCGAGAACACCACGGCCAGCAGCAGGGCGAGCAGCGCCGCCGTGCGTGCCGTGCGGGGGGACGAACTCATGTGCGGCTCCAACGGATCGTGGTGGTGAGTGGGGTGGTCGCGCCTTTCAGGAAGGGGGCCGGCTCACTGGCCGCCGAGGCCCGTCGTGGCGACGGACTTGACGATGTGCCGCTGGAAGAACAGGAAGACGACCACAAGCGGCAGGGCGGCCAGCACGGCCGACGCCATCGACTGCGCGTACTGGACGCCGTAGGCGTCCTTCACCGACGTGATACCGACGGGCAGGGTCATCAGGTCGGGGTCCGAGGTGGAGACGAAGGGCCACAGGAAGTTGTTCCAGGCCCCGATGAACACGAAGATCGCCACCGCCGACAGCATCGGACGGGACAGCGGCAGCAGCACGGACCAGAAGATCCGGACATGCCCCGCACCGTCGATACGGGCCGCCTCCTCCAACTCCCTGGGCAGGGAGTCGAAGTGCTTCTTCAGGATGAACACCATCACCGGCGCCACCGTCTGCGGAAGGATCACCGCCGCGTAGGTGTCGAGCAGGTTCAGAGTCAGCATCTGCTGGAACCACGGCACGATCAGCATCTGTGGCGGCACCAGGACGGCCGCCACCGTGATCGTGAACAGCCATCTGCGGCCGGTGAACCGGGTCCGGGAGAAGGCGTAGCCGGCCATGGCGGAGACCGCCACCGTGATCACCGTGACGACGGCCGCGACCAGGAAGCTGTTGAACATCCACAGCGGCAGCTCCCCGCGGTCCCACACACTGCGGAACCCGGCCAGGGTGAACCCGTGCTTCGGCCACAGCCAGTGCACCGGATCGCTCGCGTCCTGCTCGGACTTGAACGCGGTCAGCAGTCCCCAGGCCATCGGCAGCAGCCACAGCAGAGCCAGGACGGTCAGCACCGTGAACGTGAGCGTCCGGGCGGTGCGGCTCTCGCCGAGGGAGAGATGGGTACGGCGGGCCTCGGCGCGGTACCGGCGGGCCGCGACCTCGCGGATGACAGGCGAGCGGGGCGCGGACTCCGGCCGGGGCAGGGGCAGTTGGGTGGTGGAGGTCATGGTCACTTCTCCCGGCGGCGGAGGGCGGCGTACTGCGCCGCGGAGGCGAGGATGACGAGGGCGAAGAAGACGTAGCTGATCGCCGAGGCGTAGCCGAGCCGGTAACCGGTGAAGCCGACGTCGTACATGTACTCGATGACCGGGCGCGTGGAGTTGTCCGGACCGCCCTTGGTCAGCAGGTAGATCTGGTCGAAGACCTTCAGCGAGGCCAGGATCTGGAGCACGGTGACCACCACCGTGATCCGGCTCAGCTGCGGCAGCGTGATGGAGAACAGCCGCCGCCAGGCGCCCGCGCCGTCGATCGCCGCCGCCTCGTACAGGTGGTCCGGCACCGACTGGAGGGCCGCCAGGTACAGCAGGAAGTTGAAGCCGACCGTCCACCACAGGGTGGTCAGCACGATCGCCCACATCGCGACCGACGTGTCGCTCAGCCAGGCCACCGAGTCGAGGCCCACCGCGTTCAACAGCTGGTTGTACAGGCCGAGATCGCCCTGGAAGAGCCAGGCCCACAGCAGGCTCACCACACCGACGGGCAACAGGTACGGCGCGAAGAACGCCAGCCGCCACACCCACTGGCCGGGCAGTCCGGTGTGGACCAGCAGCGCCATGCCGAGCGCGACGACGACCAGCGGGACGGTCGACAGCACGGTGAACCACACGGTGTGGCCGAGCGCCCGCCACATCTCGGCGTCCCGCAGCGCCTCCGAGAAGTTGTCCAGGCCGACGAAGCTCGGCGCGTGGGCCGACAGCGAGGTGTCGGTGAGGCTCATCCACAGTCCCTGGACCAGCGGCCAGACCATGAAGAGGGCGAAGAGGATCAGGAAGGGGAGGGCGAACAGCAGGCCGGGGGAGAGGATCCGGCGCGCCGTGAGCGTCCCGGTCCGGGACGGGGGAAGAGGAGAGGACATCGTTGTGCCTCCTGCGCGGATGGTTCGCGGCCGGATCAGGCCGGGCTGGGCTTGGAGAGGAAGGTGTTGAGGCGCCGGGTCATCGCGCGGGCCGCGTGGCCTGGGCTGGTGTCGCCGAGGAGGGCCTGCTGGAGGACCTGGCACATGGCGTTCTGGAAGTCGGAGCCCGCCCCGGCGAACCACACCGAAGGGTCGAGTACGACATGACCGGCGGCCTGGGCATAGTGCGCCTGCGGCTGGAGTGCCGCGTAGGCGGCGGTCCGGGTGACCGGCTGGAACGCGGGGATGTGGCCCGCGGTGGCCCAGATCTGACCGGCCTTCAGCAGGGCGGCCACCGCCTGGTGGGTGCGTCGGCGGTGTTCCTCGTCCGGGTGGTCGCGGTGGGGCAGGACGAAGGAGTGGGAGTCGGCGTAGACGGCCGGGGTGCCGAACACCGTCGGGAAGGGCGCCGCGCCGACGTTCTTGTCGGCCGTGCGGAAGGTTCCCAGCTCCCACTCGCCGGAGAGGATCATCGCCGTCTGGTTGTTGACGAAGGAGGCGATGGCGGACGCGTAGTCGAGGCTCTTCGGGTTGACCTTGCCGTCGACGACCTTGGCCATGAAGGCGATCACCTCGGCCATCCGGTCCTCGTCCACCTCGGCCGGTCCGCCCGCGGGCAGCTCGAACCGGCCGCCGGTCTGCCGGTACAGGCCGTAGAACAGCCGCCAGCACTGCGCGGTGTCGGTGACGTAGCCGAACGCGATGCCCTGCTTCCCGGACGCCTTGGCCAGTTCCTTCCCCGCGGCCAGGAAGCCGGCCGGGGAGGAGAACGCGTCCGCGTCCAGCGTGCCGTCGGTGGTGAGCAGGCCCGCCTTCTTCGCCGGTTCCTGGTGGTAGAAGACGATGAAGGGGTGGGTGTCCAGCGGGACGGCGTAGGTCCGTCCGTCGAACTGGGTGCGTGACCACACCGCGTCCGCGAAGTCGTGCCGGCCGATGCCGTACTCGGCCAGTACGTCCATGTCCCACGGGTCCAGCAGGCCGGTGGGCGCGTACCCGGCGAGCCGGGACATGTGGGAGACGGCCACGTCGGGCCCGCGACCGCCCGCGGAGGCCATGGCGAGCTTGGTGTAGTAGGGGGTGCCCCACTCCAGGACGGTGCGCTCGATGTGCGTGCCCGGCATGTCGGGCCGCGCCTTGGCCACCATCTCGTTGAGCAGACCGCCGTCGGCTCCGCTGAACAGGTCCCACAGGCGGACCTTGGACCCGGCGTCGGCCGCGAGCGCCGATCCGCAGCCGCTGAGCGCCCCGGCGCCGAGGGCCGCGGCGCCGGCGGCGAGTGCCGTCGTCAGGACACGGCGTCTGGTCGGTCCGGGGCGCGGGACCTGGGCGGGTGTGCCGGTCATGTGCTTCCTTTCCGGTGGGCGGCGACGCGTCGGACACCGCGGTCCGTGCGGCGGTGCCGCCCACCCTGCGTGCTTACATCGATGTAAACTTGTGCGGAGTGCGCTGTGTCCGCTCCTCGGGAGCGGCGCCCCCGGTGCTAAGGCCCCTCCTCGTACGCGGCCGGGCGCAGTTGGGCCGCGCGCAACCGTGCGGTGTCGGCCTTCTCGGAACGGTCGAAGCGGTAGACGCCGTTGCGTTCCTGGAAGACGTCGGTGAGCTGCGTGTAGCAGTAGCCGAACATCCCGGGGTCGCCGAGCAGCACGCCGGTCAGACCGCTGAACCGCTCCACGAACTCCTCCTCGGTGCGCGGCCGTTCGCCGTATCCCCAGGAGTCGGAGGTGTCGTCACCGGCCGCGGTGACGGTCTCCGGGTCCCACCAGATCCCGCCGAACTCGCTGCAGAAATAAGGCTGTCCGCGATAGGGCACCGACCAAGTGCGGCCCTCGGGGCCGGTGTTGACATACGGCCGGTCCTCGGCGAGCCCGGCCATGATCTTGGCGAACGCCACCGGGTCCTGCTCGTAGCAGTGCGAGTCGTACACGTCGGTCTCCGGCACCCGGTGCGCGTAGCCGGAGGCGTCGACCACCGGCCGGGTCGGGTCCGCCTGCTTGGTGGCGAGGAACATGCCCCGGGTGACGTCGTCCAGCACGGTGATGCGGTCGTGCAGGTTCTGGTACGTCTCGTTCAGCGGGCACCAGCCGACGATGGAGGGATGCGAGTGGTCCCGCTCCAGCGCCTCCAGCCACTGCGTGATGTACGAGGCGTCCGGCCGCTGGTTGTCGTCGCGGACCCCGGTCTCGCAGCCCCAGTCGCCGAACTCGCCCCACACCAGGTAGCCGAGCCGGTCGGCGTGGTAGAGGTAGCGCTCCTCGAAGACCTTCTGGTGCAGCCGGGCGCCGTTGAACCCGGCCGCGATCCCCAGCTCGATGTCCCGCAGCAGCGCGGCGTCGCTGGGCGCGGTCATCAGCCCGTCCGGGTAGTAGCCCTGGTCCAGCACCAGCCGCTGGAAGACGCGTTCGCCGTTGAGCAGGAGTTCCTTGCCGCGTACGGACACCGAGCGCAGGCCGGCGTAGGACCCGGCCGTGTCGACCACCTCGCCGGCCGGGCCGAGGAGTTCCAGGGCGAGGTCGTACAGATGCGGGTCGGCAGGCGACCAGGTCCGCAGACGGCTCTCGGGGACGGTGAGCACCAGGCGCGGGCACAGGTCCAGGTCCGCGCGGCCCTCGGCGGCGACGACCGTGCCGTCTGCGTCGCTCAGCGTGGCGCGCACCCGGTGTCCGGCGACGTTCGCCGACAGCGGCAGCTCCACCAGGAAGGACCCGGTGGCCAGGTCGGGTGTGATGCGGGGACGGCGCAGGGCGACGGCGCGGGGGACCGGCTCCAGCCACACGGTCTGCCAGATGCCGGTGGTCCGGGTGTAGTGGCAGTGCGAGTTGGCGTACCAGGTGGCCTGCTTGCCGCGGGCCTGCACGGTGTGCCGGCTGTCCCGGGCGCGCACCACGAGGGTGAGTTCCTCGCCGGGCACGGCCACGTCGCCGAGGTCGGCGGTGAACGGGGTGAAACCGCCGCGGTGCCGGGCGACCTCCTGGCCGCCCGCCCACACCGTGGTGTCGTGGTCGACCGCCCCGAAGTGCAGGAGGACCCGGGCGTCGGCCCACTCGGCGGGCACGGTCACCGTGCGCCGGTACCAGACGGCCTCCAGGAAGTCCGTCTCCGCGATGCCGGACAGCTCGGACTCCGGGCAGAACGGGACGAGGATGCGGCCGGTCAGTTCGCGGTCGGCCAGGCCGCGTTCCAGGCCGCTGTCGGACCGGTCGGTCTCGAACTGCCACTCGCCGTTGAGATTGAGCCAGGCGTCCCGCGTGAACTGCGGCCTGGGGTACTCGGGGCGGGGTGGCGCGTCCGGGAGGTACGGGTCGGGCATGGTGCTCCTCGTGACGAGAGTGCAGGTCGGTGCGGGGTGGAGGTCGTGCGGGGTCATGGCACCATGTCGATTACATCGATGTAAATAGCTCGGACGCAGTTTGTGTGCGGGCGACTGGCCGGAAAGCGACGGACAACGGTCGGTACGATCAGGCAAGTTCGGAAGGAAGGGCAGCGTGGCGGCCAGACCGAGGATCAAGGACGTGGCGGAGTACGCCGGCGTCTCGCCCAAGACCGTCTCCAATGTGATCAACGACTTCGAGCACGTCTCGGAGCAGACCCGCACGGTCGTCCGCGAGGCGATCGACGCCCTCGGCTATCGCGTCAACATCGCCGGCCGACAGCTGCGCCAGGGCCGTACGGGCATGATCACCCTCGCGGTGCCCGAGCTCGACGTCGCCTACTTCTCCGAGCTGGCCCGGCACGTCATGGAGGCGGCGGGAAGCAACGGCCGGACCGTGCTGATCCACCAGACCGGCGCGGAACGCGACCGGGAACTCGCCGCGCTGCACGGCTTCGACACCCAGTTCTGCGACGGCGTCATCCTCAGCCCGCTCTCCCTGCTGCCCCGCGACCTCGCCACCCGCGACCGCCGGATGCCCGTGGTGCTGCTCGGTGAACGCTCCGCCGAGGGACACACCGACCACGTCGGCATCGACAACGTCCGCGCGGCGCGCGAGGCCACCGAGCATCTGCTGTCCCGCGGACGCCGTCGGATCGCGGTGGTCGGCGGCGCGGTACGCGGCCAGCAGGGCACCGACCGGCTGCGCACCGACGGCTACCGCCAGGCGCTCGCGGCGGCGGGCCTGCCCTTCGACGCCGGGCTCGTGGTGCCGGTGGAGGCCTACCACTGGCGGGACGGCGCCGAGGCGGCGGCCCGGCTGATGCGGGACGGCGACCGGCCCGACGCGCTGCTGTGCCTGAACGACAACATGGCGCTCGGTGCCCTGCGAGCCCTGTACGAGGCCGGGGTGCGGGTGCCGGACGAGGTGGACGTGGTCGGCTTCGACGGCATCGAGGCGACCGGCTTCAGCGTGCCCAGCCTCACCACGGTCTCGCCCGACAAGCGGGAGATCGCCCGTACGGCGGTGTCTCTGCTGCTGAACCGCATCGACACCCCGGACTCGGGCATCCCGTACCGGGACGAGGTGATCGGGCACCGGATCGTGGTCCGGGAGAGCAGCGGAGGCTGACGCCGGCGGAGGGGCCACCTGCGGCCCGTGGCGGTGACGGCCTCGGCTACGCCCCCGTGCCCGTCGTCGCCACGTCGTCGTCAGGGGACTTCGTCGGGTCCGGGATCACGCGCCGACGCACCGTCAAGTTCTCGACGCGGTAGGACAGTTCGGTGGTCTCGGGGTCGGGGCCGGGGTGGTAGCGGCCGGCGCAGACGGAGAGGTTGACGACGAGGTAGGCGTACCAGCCGGACCCGACGCCCCGGCCGTCGGCGAAGACCTGGGTGCCGTTCAGCGACCAGTCGACACTGCGTCGGCCGAAGGTCACTCCGAGGTCGACCACCGCGCCCGGACTCACCGCCGGGTGGCGGAGGTACGACTGTCCTTCGCGTACGTGGTTGGTGAGTTCCAGCAGGTCGGGGTTGTCGGGGTGGTACTCGAAGACGTCGACCTCGTTGCCGCCGTCGCGCCAGGTCCAGACCGCCGGCCAGGCACCCAGTCCGGTGGGCAGGCACACACGGACCTGGAGCCGGTCCCCGGTGCGGACAGTGAAGGCCTCGTCGCTTCCCTCGGTGGTCAGCAGCCCGGCGTCCCACCAGCCGTCGGTCCTGGGGGTGGCGCGGAAGGTACCGGTACGGGAGTAGGCCGGGTCGGCGGTGAGGTGGTCCAGCTTGTTGTCGCCGGGGTTGGTGGGACCGCCGTCGGGATAGGCCCAGGAACGGCCCGCCACCCATTGGCTGGTGGAGGTGAAATCGGCCGTGAAGACGACATCGCTCACATACGGCTCCCTCGGTGGCGGACACGGAGTCGAGTGCCGCAGTGCTGCCCGGCCCGGCGGCCGGACATGCGCTGGGCGCCGAACCCGGGGGGAGCCTCGCACCTTCGGGTGACGGGTCCGGCGTTCACGCCCGAACGCCCGCGCGCTCCGCGGACACGTTCTCGCACCATGTGCCCGGGCCGCGGTGTGTCCGCGCGGCCCGGGCGCACGGGAGTTGCCCGCTGGATCAGGCGGTCACGAGGGTCAGGCCGTAGGTGCTGAGGATCTCGTTGACCGGCTGGAACCAGGTCTGGCCGCCGTTGGTGCAGTCGCCCCAGCCGCCGGACGTCACGCCCTGGGCCTGGTCGCCGGTGATGAACGAGCCGCCGGAGTCGCCGGGCTCGGCGCAGACGTTGGTGCCGGTCAGCTGGTAGACCGATCCCTGGCTGTAGTTGACGGTCTCGTTCTGGGTGAGGACGGTGCCGCAGTGCCAGTGCGTCGTCGAGCCGGAGCGGCAGATCGACGAGCCGACCGGTGCCACGCCGGAGCCGCGCACCAGGACATCGCTGACGGTGCCCCAGCCCAGCACGACCGGGACGGTCCACCACCCGTTGCCGATCCGGATGTACGAGTAGTCGTTGCCCGGGAAGGACGAGCCGGCGAAGGTGCCCATCGCCGAACCGTCCCAGCCGGCCACCGAGCTGCCGGGCGTTCCGCAGTGCCCGGCGCTGACGAAGCCGCCGACGACGGAAAAGCCTATGGAGCAGCGGGTGTTGCCGTTGATGTAGTAGGGGTCGCCGCCGACGGTGCCCGCGGCGAAGGTCTGCGGCCTCTGTGCCGTGGCGACGCTGTTGATGGTGAGCAGTCCGGCCTTGCGGGCCGGGGCGAGGAACTTCGTCACGGCCGCGCTGTGTTCGGCTCCCTCGCGGACCTCTGCCACAACCTTGCTGGTGCGGGGGTCGACGTGCCAGCTCCGGACGGCCGTGGGGGCGCCGTCCGCCTTGGCGACGGTGTCGAGTGCCGACTTGGTGACGTCCAGGGCGCGTGCGCTGTGCGCGACCCGCACCACGGTGGCGCCGGTGGACCGTACGGAGTCCGCCGCGGCGCCACCGGTGTCGGTGAGCCCGACGACGAGGGTGCCGTGCGCCGAGTCGTACCAGGAACCGCCGAAGGTCTGCCCTGCGGCCCGTTCGGCCCGAGGCGCGAGCTTCGTGGCGGTGGCCTCCCGCGTCAGCCGCGTGCGGGCCTGCGACGAGGTGAGCCCGAGGTCCCGTTGGAGGGCGGTGGTCAGCCCGGGGGAGAGGGTCTTGGCCGACGGCGCCGGCCGCGAGGGCGAGGCGGCGGCGGGTGACAGGCCCAGGGCTCCGGTGCCCAGGGCCAGCAGGACGGACAGGCCCAGGCAGAGTTTCGTCGGGCTTCTCATGGAACGCTCCTTCATTTCCGTGGGGGGCGGGAAAGGGGTGGATCTGTGCGGCGCCGGTCTCCGGTGTGGTGTGCTCATGACATTCGTGGGGGTGGGTCAGACGAGCCGCCAGAGATGGTCGGAGGTGCCGTTGTCGTTCCACTGCGTCACCTGGGCGCTGTTGGCCTGCGAGGCGCCGTCGACGGCCATGAGTTTGCCGCTGTGCATGTTGACGATCTTCATCCAGCCGTCGCCGTTGTCGACGAAGCGCCAGAGATGGTCCTGGGTGCCGTTGTCGTTGTACTGCTGGACGTGGGCGCCGTCGTCGAGGCTCTGGTTGTGGACGGCGAGCAGCTTGCCGCTGTTGCGGTTGTAGATCCTGACGGTGTCGTCGCCGTTGTCCACCACGGTCCACAGGTGGTCGGCGCTGCCGTTGTCCTCGTACTGGGTGACCTCGGCGCTGTCGGCCAGGGACATGCCGCTGACGGCGAGCAGCTTGCCGGAGTTCCTGTTCTGGATACGTTTCCAGGAGACGGAGTCGGCCGCCGGGGCGTTCAGCAGGGCGAGCACACCGCCGATCACGGGCCGGTCGGCGAAGCCCCGCTGGGCGCCGGTGGCCACGACGTACCAGTCGGTGAAGGGCACCCGCGACGGCGTGCTGTCGGCGAAGCCGTAGACCCCGTTGATCAGCATGGTGCGGACGTCGGCGTGGTCGGCCAGCCAGGCCGCGGTCCACACCTCCCAGTCGGTCTTGGTGTAGTCGTTGCGCGGGTCCAGCACCACGCCGTAGGTGCCCGCCTTGGACAGATACCAGGCGGCCTCCTGCGCGGCCACGCCGGTCGGCACCAGGTCCACGCCCAGCAGGCGGTCGGCGTAGCCGTTGTACTTCAGGCTCCAGGTGCCGTCCTGGTCGTAGGCGAGCTTCAGGTGCGTGCCCGAGGAGTCCTGGGCCAGGGTGACCCAGCGGCTGATGTAGCCCCGGGCGACGGCCTCGTAGTGCGCGGCGTCGGAGGAGTTGGACGCGGCCTTGGCCACCACGCTCATCGCGCCGATGCCGATGAGCCCCTTGAGCGCGAGGTTGGCGCTGTGCGCGATCCAGCCGGTGAAGTCGTCGGTCTGGTTCTGGTTCTCGGGGTCGAGGGTGTTGGCCACCAGGTACTCGGCCCACTGGCGGAGGATGGCGTAGTGCGTGGTCGCGAAGGAGGCCGCGTCGGCTGCCGGAAGGCGTTGGGCCACGGCCGCCGCCATGATCAGCATGTTCGCGGACTCCTCGATCGGCATCGCCTCCTCGTTGCCGTCCAGGTGTCCGGTCGCGTTCGGGTAGCTGGAGCCGAGGTCGTGCTCGGCGTACGGCTTGGGCCAGCCCGCCTTCTCCGCGTAGTCGAAGTGCGGTTCGAGCAGCAGCCGCAGATACGCGGGCGAGAGGTGCAGATACGCGGGGGACGCCGGGTAGAGGACGTCGACGGTGGAGAAGTTGCCGTTGGAGGAGATCTCCTTGAGCGTCGCCCACGGCGAGCCGTTCCGGTCGACGAGTTCCGTCCCCGCCACGGCCTGACGCACCGCCAGGGCGCAGACGGCCGCGTAGCGTTCGCCGGTGTCACCGCCGCCGGCGGCCCTCGCGGCATCGTCGTGGATCGCCTTGTCGAAGGCGACGGCGGCGGTCAGGGCGGCGGCGCGGTCGCCGTTGAACCAGTCGAGCATGGCGGTCCACGAACTCCAGTAGTGCGTCCACCACGGGTTCAGACGGCTGCCGAGGTAGCTCACCGCCGGGGTGCGCACATGGCCGACGACCACCTGGAACACCGCCGAGGGGGCGGACGCGGTGACGGTGCCCAGGTTCTGGTGGAGGCCCAGCACGGGCCAGCGGTCGTTGATCGCCCGGGGCTGGGCGGTGTCGGAGGTGCCGGCCAGTGTCCCGTTCGCGGCGGACGCCGCCCGTACGACGGTGTCCTGGCCGATCTGCCAGGTCAGCCCGCTCGCGGTGGGGGCGGCCAGCACCAGCGAACCCCACGAGGCCTGGTCGTTGTTCTCGGCCAGCACGCCCGGGGAGGCCGGCTGGCAGGTCAGGGCGGTCATGCTCCCGGTCGCCTGCTTGGCCCAGGTGACCTGGGTGGAACTGTCGCCGTGCACCCACTCGGCGGAGGCGTCGACATGCACGTCCACGGTGTGGCTCGCCCCGTCACCGCTGGCGGCCTGAACGCTGATGTAGCTCAACGGCACGCACTGCCGCTGGAGGTTGCCGAGGTCCACGGGCGAGAAGAAGGTGACCGTCAGCGTGACGCCGCCCCCGGTGAGCGTGAAGATCGACCGGGTCGCCGTGAGCTGAAGAGACGTCTGCGTCATCGTGCCGAGCGCGGGGCCGCCGGGCAGCGCCGGGGCGCCGAGGAAGACGTACGGCGTGCCGTCGATCCGGGCGATGCCGGCCAGCGCGGTGATCCGCCCGTTCCAGAAGGTGGGCCAGGTGCCGGCCAGGTTGTCCCCGGCCAGCCAGGTGGTCAGGTACGGGGACCGTACGGCGAGCGGAGTGGCGGGTGGGCGCAACGGGTTGAACGTCGACGCCGCGTCCCGCACCGCCGAGGGGGTGGCGTGGGCCGCCGTTCCGTCGATGCCGAGGACGCCCAGGACACCTGCGGCGGCGACCCCTCCCCAGCGCAGCAGGTCGCGTCTGGACAGAGGGGGCAGTCCGGGGGCGGGGAGAGGGCGGTGGTCGTCTTCGGGGTGGGGCATGGGGGCTCCTTCGACGGGCGACGAGCGTTCGACATCGTTGTCAGCGCGCCAAGCTGACGGGGGTGCCAGGGCAGAACGTGCTTCGTGCCGACAGCGCCGGGGGCAGACGGCCCGGTGGGTGGGGCGGGCCGCCGCATGCGGGTGCTGTGCCAACTCGCCTTCCACTGACGGAAAGCGCGGTACTCAGGGATGACAGCAGTCCTCGGGACCGCTGTCCAGCCCTCGCGCAACACCCGCCCCTCACCGTGGAGTTCAGGACCAGCATCGGAGTCCGCGCGGAGTACTCCGAGGACAGGCTCCCGGGCGGCTCATCCTGCCGGGTCTCCCTCGCCGACCGGCCGGTCATGCCGACTGCTTCACCATCGACGAACACCACCGACGAACGGGCGGTCGTCGTCCGCTTCCCCGGCGCGCCGGACCACGGACTCGCCCCGCAGCCCTACGGCCGGTTTCGCGCCGTCGGAGAAACCGGCCCCCGCGATCCGCATCCAACGGCGCGTCCGGCCCGGAAAGGAGTGCGGAACGCGCGCTCGTGTCCCCCTGCACCGGGACCGGCGGGCGGCGCTTCCCCCGGACCCTCCGGCGGCGGCCACGGAGGGTCCGGGCAGAATGGAAGACAGGTCGGCGGAAGGCAGTGACCCATGAAACCCACCTGCGCCGGGCGGCCCGGTCCGCGTGAACGGCTGGGCGCCGCCCTGTTCGCTCGTGTCGCGGGACCGGACGGCCCGCGCAACCGCGCCAGCATCCACGACACCCCCGGCCCGCGCTGGTTCGGCCCGGACCAGCCTGTCCGCCGCGTGCACGGCGACGCCTCGATGTTCATCGGCGGGCTCTCCGCCCTGCTCCTCCAGTCCCTGCATCCGCTGGCCATGGCGGCCGTGGCCGCCCACTCCGGCTTCCGCGGCGACCCCTGGGGGCGGCTGCAACGGACCAGTACGTTCCTGGCCACGACGACATACGGCACCGCCGCCCAGGCACAGCAGGCCTGCGACCAGGTCCGAGCCGTTCATGAGCGAGTTCGGGGCGAGACCGAACGGGGAGAGGCGTACCACGCCGCCGATCCAGAGCTGCTGTGCTGGGTCCACGTCGCCGAGGTGGACAGCTTCCTGCGCGCTCACCAGTGCTACGGGGCGAATCCGCTGACGGACGAGGAGTGCGACGGGTATGTGGAGAACACCGCCAAGGTCGCCATGGCGCTCGGTGTGCCCGATCCACCGCGGAACCGCGCCGAGCTGACCGAGCGCCTGCTCGCCTACCGTCCGGACCTGGAAGCGACCCCGCAGGCACGCGACGCCGCACGCTTCCTCCTCCTGAACCCGCCCCTCCCTCTGGCGGCCCGCCTCCCCTACGGTGCGCTCGCCGCCGGCGCGGTCTCGCTCCTGCCGCGCTGGGCGGCGGCGGAACTACGACTGCCCCGGCTCGCGGCGGTGGACACGCTGTGCGTGCGCCCGCTCGGCTCCGCCCTGACCTCGATGATCCGCTGGGCGATGACCCCCGCACCACGTCAGGCCGACACCTGAGCCGGTGGCCGACCTCCCCACACGTCAGCGAGAGAGCCAGGCTCGGCCGGGCACCCCGGCCGAGCGGCTGTCCGCACCACCGCGGCCGGATCAACCGGCCGCCGCGGCACCGGGCCGTCAGGAACTCTTCAGGTAGACCGCCAGCTTGCCGATGAGCCGGGCGGCCTCGTCCAGGCCGCGGGCGGTCTCGCCCAGGTCACCTGCGAGCAGCTTCCGCAAGGCTTCTCCCCCTTCCTGGCCCTCCTGCTCACCGGGAGTGTCCGACCAGGGGCCGGGGACGGTCGTACCCCGGTAGCCGACGGGGTCGCCCCCAAGGGTCGTGCGGTAGCCGGTGAAGTCGGTGGCGCCGTGCGTCGGGCCGGGGAGCGGGGTGTCGTCGGCGAGGAACTGGGTCCGGGCGAGCTGGGTCATGTCGGAGCCGTTGTTGCCGTCGACGCTCAGTCGGTAACGGGCGTAGGGGGCGGGGGAGGCGACGGGGTATTCCTTCGTCTCGTGCCTGCGGCGGAAGGACTCACCGGTGCGGGTGTCCAGGGTCGTCCAGTGACTGCCGTCGCGCGAACCCTGAAGTTTCCAGTCACGCGGGTCCCGGTCCGGGCAGTCGTTCGCGGACGTCAGCCGGTAGGCGGCCACGGCGGCGGGCTGCGTGAAGGTGAACGTCAGCTCGGCCGTGTCCTCGTGCGCCAGCCACTTGTTGTGGGACTTGCTGAGCAGGTTCTCGGCGACCTCGCCCCACTCGGCGAACTCGTCGCTTGCCTCGACGTCCTCGACCGTGCGCGTGATGTCCCGCAGTTCGGCGCCGGGTTGCCCTACGGCGGGTGTACCGACCGAGCTCACGCCGCTCAGGGCGATCGAGGCGGTGGTGCCGCGCCGGTCCGTCCAGGACACGCGCTCCAGGGAGGCCCCTCCGTCGTCGAGCAGCAGCCGCAGCTCGCCCGGGGGGGACCAGGCGTTGTCGTGCCCCGACTCCGTGGAGAACCGGTGCAGCCGGGCCCCGGCCGTGCCCGCCGGGTAGGCCCAGCGTTCGGCGAGTGAGCCGCGGTATTCGGTGACCGTACCGTCGGCGGCCCTGCGGTGGCCCAGGAAGCCCGTCAAGTCGGCGCGCAGCCCGATCGCCGCCTCCGATCCGTCCGCCGTGCGCCAGGAGAGGTGCGAGGGCAGGGCGGATTCGCCGAGGTCGACGTGGAGGAGCAACCGGGGCGCGGGCTGCCAGGCGGTGGTGCCGGGAGCACGGACCTCGGCGCTGAAGGCGACGACGGACCGGTTGGCCGCCCGGGCGGCCAAGGCGTGCCGTGCCTGGTCCTGCGCGTGTGCGGGGGCGATGGTGACGGCACGCAACCGCAGAAGGGTGTCCGATCCCTCGGGGCTGCGTATGTCAAGAATGTTGGTGCCGGTGACCAGGAGCTCGCCCGGCGCACTGAGAACGGTGTCCCGCGGGTCGCTGTGGCCCCCGTCCGCCGGTATCGCGATCCGCTCCGCGAGGGTCTTGCCGTTGAGCAGGACGTCCATCGGAGCGCCCGTACCGAGAACGGTCACCGTGACGACGGCCTCCTCGTCCTCCTTCCACCCGTCGACTGTGAAGTCCACCTTGATGTGACCGCCGGCGCCCAGCGCGAGGTGCGAGGGGGCGATGCCGCAGCGGTGGTGGGTGACCACGGCGTTCGAGAGCTGGGCCGGGGTGGTGGAGAAGTCGGCGAATACGGGTTCCATGCGTGTCCCTACGTCGTGCCGTCCGGGCATACCGGGGTGACCGGTTGTGGTGTGAGTGGCACGGCCTTGCGGTCCGTGGCACGTGCAGAACGTATCGGGACCCACTGACAACACACCTCACCCGCCCATGAGTTGATCCGCTATAGGCACCAACGCCCTATCTGAGTCGCGTACTTGATGAGCCGTCACGGATGGGAGCAGGGGAGGGCTCAGCCAGCGTAGGCCGCGAACAGCTTGGAGAACTGGTACGGGGTCTGCGGGATGTTCGTGCACTCGCTCAGGCCACCTGTGCAGGCGTTCCCGTCGCGGGTGACATCCCAGAAGCCCAGCTCGCCCAGGTGGTTCTGGCGGGCGAAGGTGAGCACCTGCTGTGCGTCGGCGACCGTGAACACCTCGCCGGCGGTGTCGTTCTGGCCGAGCATCGGGGTGAGGCCGACCATGGCCCAGGTCTGGGCGGTGGTGAGGCTCGGCCACACCGAGGCGATCTGGGCGCGGGTCGAGGTCGCGGCCTGGATCGCGTACGTGCCCATCTTCCCGGAGGGGCTCGGCGCGGCGCTGTCGCCGTAGTCCATGGCCATCAGGTTCACGGTGTCGACGTTCAGGTTGTGCGACTTGGCTGAGCTGAGGATATAGAGGCCGTCCGCGGTCAGGCCGCTGGGCAGTACCGGGAGGGTGAGCGTGACCTTGAGGTCGCGGCCCTTGGCGCGCTGCGCGGCCTGGACGGCGGCGACCGCTGTGGAGCGCCGGTCGATCGAGGCGTGGTCGACCGTCGCGGCGCCCTCGATGTCGAAGTCCACGCGGTCGAGCGCGTAGGCGTCCACGACCTTCTGGTACTGCGCCTGGAGCGCGGTCGTACTGGTGCAGGCGAGGGCGAGTTCGGTGCCCGCCTCGCCGCCGAAGGAGGGCCGCACGTCACCGCCCATCGCGCGCAGCGAGTCGAAGTCCGCCCGGTCCCAGGCCGCGCCCGGGTCGAAGGAGTTGAACCAGCTCGCGTTGCACCCGGTCGACCCGGCGGTGATGAAGCCGAGCGAGAACTGCCGCAGCCCGGTGTTCGTGGCGATCTGCGTGAGGTTCGGCGTCGGGTAGGCGCCAAGGTCGATGAAGGGGGCCGCCACGCCGGGAGTCGTGCCGCTGCCGGCGGTCCCGGTGAGCGTCGCGGAGTGCGCCGACTCGTTGGTGGAGTCGTCGAGCGCGGTCACCGTGAAGCTGTGGCTGCTGCCGGGGAGCAGGCCGATCACCTTGAACGTGGTGCCGGTGCCGGAGGTGGTGGCGATGACGTTGCTGCCCTCGTAGACCCGGTAGCCGACCACGCCGACGTTGTCGGTCGAGGCGTTCCAGCCCAGTGTGACGGTGCCGGGGCCGGTGTCACGGACGGCGAGACCGGAGGGCGTGGAGGGTGCGACGGTGTCGGCGGGGACGCCGGCGCAGGGGCCGTTGTTGATCAGGCAGGCACTCGGCTGGACGACCGAGCCGCTGTAGCCGAAGTCCATGCCGACGACGGGCGCGGAGTCACCGGGGGCGAGCGGGGCCTCCCAGGTGGGGGAGGTGATCGTGTACTGGGTCCCGCTGTGGGTGACCGTGCCGTTCCATGAGCTGGTGACGGTCTCGGTGGCGGGCAGGGTGAAGGTGATGGTCCATGAAGTGACCGTGTGGGTGGACTTGTTGGTGACCGTGTAACCGCCCTCGAAGCCGGTACCCCAGGTGGAGGTGATGCCGAAGGAGGCGATCAGACCGGTGTTGTCGGCCGCGTGGGCGGCCGGGGCGGCGGTCGTGGCCATGCCGCCGACCATCAGGGCGGCGGTCAGCGCGGCGCGCGTCGACGCACGTCTCATACGGATGCTCCTCCGTGGGGCGAGGCCGCGCACGGCGTCGCGCCGGTACGCGGATTGCGGTGCCCTGCACGCCCGTCGCACGGTGGAGAGGTGTGGGTGGGGAGAGGCCGTGCGACGTGATCAGGGCAGGGTGGGCAGGGGGAAACCGTCGAACGGCGAGTCGCGAAGTCAATCGGAAACTTTCCTTACTTCTGCCCGCGTAGCGAAGCGTGGCGGGCCGCGTCGGCTCGCGTCAAGAGATCCGGGGAAGATTCGTCTAGACCAATTGCGCGTTCGTGGAAGCGAGTTGACGCCGAAAGTGTTGATCCCGCACGCCCCGAGGGCCACCGTCAGTGGGCCAGTTGGCGGCAGAGCAGGGCCGCGGGGCCGGGCGAGCTGCCGACGCGGGAGGTGTAGGCGATCCCCGCGGCGTACTCGTCGTCCGCGCACTGGCCCTTGTAGTCGCCGCTGGCGAAGTCACCCCCGCCGACGGACCGGTTGTCGGACCGGTCGAACCACACGGTGCGTCCCGTGGCCGCCACCGCGACACCGGCGGGCGCGCAGAGGGCGGCCGACGTCCGCACACCTCGGTGGCTGTAGCCGATGAGGAACTGGCCCTGGGCGCACTGGAGTTTGGTGTATCCCGAGGCCCAGTCGCCGCCCGGTGGGACGTTGCGTTCGTCGGTGACGACCGACTGGGTGCCGTCCGCCGCACGCAGGTCACCGGCGGTGACGTCCGTGCACAGGCCCCGGCCCGAGGTGTGCCCGAGGCCGATCAGCCGCAGACCGTCCGGACAGGCCGCCTTGGTGGCTCCCGGGTCCCAGTCGCCACTCGCGCGCACCCGTACGGACTCGACGTAGTCGCCGTGGTCGGTGTCGAGCATCTGCCAGTCGGGGACCGAGGCGACCGGACCGGTGAGCGAGGTGGCCGACATCAGCCGCTGCCACCCGGCGCCGCGCCAGTCCGCGTCGTCCAGCAGGCCGTGTCGGGTGCCGTCCGTGTCGTAGCGCAGCAGGGCCCAGTCGTCGTGGCCCTGCCAGCCGACCAGCGGCCAGTAGGCGAAGTCGGCGTCGTGGTCCGCGAAGTAGTCGGTGACATTGCCGAACCAGGCGCGGGCCGCGGCGCCGGTCTCGCCCGCTCCGATGCCGAACTCGCTGATCCACACCGGAGCGGTGTAATGCTTGCCGTCGTCCTGGGAGACGAAGAACGCCTCGTCGTAGAGAGCCTGGAACAGCACGTCGCGACTGAGGTCCTGGTATCGGGGGTCGCTGGTCTCGCCGATGCCGGTGGCACCGCTGTGGTGGGGGCCGGTGTAGCCGTAGAAGTGGGCCGAATAGACGAGTTTGTGGGTGGCCACCAGGGTGTGCGACAGCGTGCGTGCGGGGCTGAGCAGGGGGCGTCCGTGGGCGAATCCGTCGATGGGCAGGCCGGTCCAGTTGATGCCCTCGATGACGATCAGCAGATTCGGATCGGCCTCGGTGAGGATGCGGTCGGCGGCGAGTTGGGCGGCGGCGAACCAGTCGTGCGCGTCGCCGCCGCCCCAGTTCGGGTCGTCCCAGACGTCACGGCGCACCTCGTTGTAGAGGTCGGCGCCCACCACACGGGGGTCGGAGGCGTAGCGGCGCGCCATGAACACCCAGTCGTCCGCCCACTGAGTGGTCGACTGGCTGCTGTTCCACCGTTCGTTGCCGTCGACCCCGCAGCACCAACGGGACGTGTTGGTGTGGTTGTTGAGGATGACCGCGAAGTCGGCCGAGGTCAGCGCGGAGACCACGGCGTCGAACACCCCGAGCGGCGTACGGCCGCGCAACTGCGGGTTGGCCGCCACGGCGGCGTCCGGTACGGCGGCGGTGTCATGGATCATCGCGTTGGAGAACGGCAGCCGGATGCTGTTGATGCCCAACTCGCGGAAGTCGGCCATGAGGTGGGCGAGGGGGACGCGGTCCAGTCCCAGGGGGATGCCGTAGGAGTTCTGCCCGGCGTGGTGGTTGGCGTTGTCGGCCTCGCTGCCGCTGCCCGTCCAGGAGCCCTGGGCGCCGTCCCAGTTGGCGGATTTGAGCCGGAAGCGGTTGCCGTTCGCGTCGACGATGTAGCGCCCGCGCGTGGACAGAGGCGGTTGCCAGGTGCCGGCGGTGGTGGCGGGCGCGGTACCGGCTGCCGGAGGCGTTGAGGCCGCCGCGGTGATCGGGAACAGGAGGGAGGCACCCATCACCAATAGTGTCAGGTACCGGACAAGTTTGGCCATGGGGTGCCCTCCGTGCTGAGACCGGCAGATGGCGGCGCTCCTTGACCGTGGGGGAGCGGCGGCCTGTGGGAGATTACCCGCGGCCCGCGGACCCGTCGACGGGACAAAAGCGCCCAGTGCGATGGCCCGGTACGAGCCCGGTCAGGATGCCGGGTTCCTCTGAAGGCGGCGCTCGCGCGAATTCGGAGCCGACGTTTTGCCGAAGCGGCAACGAGAGTGGCGTGACCAGGACCTGGTGGGTGACCGTGGCCCGGTGACTGACAACATCGCAGGATCGTCCGCGCCCGACATGCCTGTACCCGCCGACGGATACGTCGGAGACCCCGAGGTCCGGGTGGAGTGGGACAACCGGTACGCGGACCGACAGCAACTGTGGAGCGGCCGCCCCAATGGCGCGCTCGTGGCCGAGGTCGCCGGGCTCGCCCGCGGACGGGTACTGGACGTCGGCTGCGGCGAGGGCGCGGACGCCGTCTGGCTCGCGCGCGGCGGCTGGGAGGTGACCGCACTCGAAGTCTCGGGCGTGGCACTGGAGCGGGCCGCGGGGCACGCAAGGGACGCCGGTGTCACCGTCCGCTGGGTACACGCCGGACTGGTGGAGGCGGCGCTTCCCCCGGCCTCCTTCGACCTGGTCTCCGCGCAGTACCCGGCGCTGCTGCGGACACCGGACGCCGCGGCCGAGCGAGCACTGATCGCGGCGGTCGCGCCCGGTGGCGTACTGCTGCTCGTGCACCACGCGGGGATGGAGACCCGGCATGAACACGATGCCGCCTTCGACCCGGCCGACTACGTCTGGCCCTCCATGGTCGCCGCTCTGCTCGACGACGACTGGAGGGTGGAGGTGGACGAGCAGCGGCCGCGGGAGGCACCCGACGGCGGCGCCGGTGCGCACCACACCGACGACGTGGTGCTGCGGGCGCGTCGGCTGCGCTGAGAGCCCGTCCGTCGAGACGTGCCCGGGCAGGTGCCGCTGGGCCGGGCTCCTGGCCGCGGGTGTGGCGCGGGGGCCTGGTTCACGGATGAACCAGGCCCCCGGGTCAGTCGGGTTCGAGGGCGAGCGTCAGCAGGAGAGGTTGCCGCCGGGGCTGACCCCGAGGATGGAGGTGAAGCGGTTGTAGGCGTCGACGCGGCTCTGGACCTGCGCGGGGTTGCGGCCGTCGCACTCCAGCGAGCCGTTGATGGAACGGATGGTCTGGCCGAAGCCGGCGCCGTTGACCATCGCGTTGTGAGGGGTCATCGTGCCCGGGCCGGACTGGGTGTTCCAGTACCACAGGCCGGTCTTCCAGGCGACGGCCGAGTCGTTCTGCGGCGAGCAGCATGACGAGGGTCGGTCTGCTCGGAGCGGTGAGTCTGTGGCGACTCGGTGTCCAGTAGGGGTGGGCGTGGGGATGAAAGCTGCTACAGGTTTTCTCATCATGCATAGTCATTTCTTGTCGTACATCTCGAATATCTTGGGCTTGTGAAGCTTTCGGAGTGGGCGCGGCAGCAGGGCGTGAGCTACCAGACCGCCTGGCGATGGGTGAGGGACGGGAAGATGCCCGTTCCGGTCCGTCAGGCGCCGTCTGGAACGTGGCTGGTCGCTGAGCCCGCTGCGGCCGTCTCTACGGCCTCGGGGCGGGTGGTGGCGTACTGCCGCGTGTCGTCCGCCGACCAGAGGGCCGACCTTGAGCGGCAGGCCGCCCGGGTCGTGGCCGGCGCGAACGGGCTGGGCCTGGCCGTCGCCGACGTCGTGACCGAGGTTGGTTCGGGGCTGGACGGCAGGCGCCGCAAACTGCACCGCGTGCTGTCCGACCCGCAGACGGCGGTGATCGTGGTCGAGCATCGTGACCGGCTGGCCCGGTTCGGCGTGGAGCATCTGGAGGCAGTCCTCTCTGCGTCCGGGCGGCGCCTGGTTGTCCTCGATCCCACCGAGACCGCCGATGACCTGGTGCGCGACATCACCGAGGTATTGACGTCGATGTGCGCCCGCTTGTACGGGCGGCGGGCGGCGAAGATCCGGGCCGTCCGCGCGGTGGCCGTGGCGACCGGCGAGGCTGGCGAGTGAAGAAGTTCCAGGCGCAGCCCGGGTTCGTGGTGCAGGCGTTCCGGTTCGCTCTGGACCCGAACGCCGCCCAGGAGGCCGCGCTGCGTTCGCACTGCGGCGCGGCGCGTGCCGCCTACAACTGGGCGGTCGCCTGGGTGACCGCGTCGTGGTGGCAGCGCCGCGCGGAGGAGTCCTACGGCATCGCCGAGGAGCAGCTGACGCGGTGGCGGCCGTGGTCGCTGCCCGCGCTGCGGAAGGCGTTCAACGAGGCCAAGCACACCGACCCCAGGTTCGCCGCCTGGTGGGAGGAGAACTCCAAGGAGGCGTACTCCACTGGCCTTGCGAACGCCGCCGCCGCGTTCGACAACTACGCGAAGTCCAAGCGCGGACAGCGCAAGGGCAAACGAGTCGGCATGCCCCGCTTCAAGTCGAAGCGGAAGGCGCGTCTCGCCTGCCGGTTCACCACCGGCACGATCCGCGTGGACGCCGACGGCCGGCATGTCACGCTGCCCCGGCTCGGCACGATCCGCAGCCACGAACCCGCGGTGAAGTTCCTCGACCGCGTCCACGCCGGCACGGCCCGGATCCTGTCCGCGACCGTGCGGCACGAACGCGGACGCTGGTTCGTCTCGTTCCAGGCCGAGGTCAAGCGCGACCTCGAACACGTGGCGCGGCCGGACGTGGCGGTCGGGATCGACCTCGGGGTGAAGAGCCTCGCGGTCATGGCCGACAGCACCGGCGAGATCCGCACCGCGCCCCACGCGAACCACTACGACCGGGCGCGCAAGCAGCTGCGCCGCGCCTCCCGGGTCGTGTCCCGGCGCCAGGGCCCCGACCGGCGCACCGGACAGAAGCCATCGAAGCGGTGGGAGAAGGCCAACGCCCAGCGGAACAAGGTTCACCACCGGGTGGCGAACCTCCGCGAGGACGCCCTGCACAAGCTCACCACCGCCGTGGCCGCCGAGTACGGCACCGTCGTGGTCGAAGACCTCAACGTCGCCGGCATGCTCCGCAACCGGCGCCTGGCCCGCCGGATCGCCGACGCCGGATTCGGGGAGATCCGACGCCGGCTCGACTACAAGACCAGCCAGCGCCACGCCACCCGCCTTGTGGTCGCCGACCGCTGGTACCCGTCCACGAAGACCTGTTCCGGGTGCGGCACAGTGAAAGCCAAGCTGCCACTGCACGTCCGGACCTACCACTGCGACGCCTGCGGTCTGGTCATCGACCGGGACGACAACGCCGCACTCAACCTCGCCGCCCTCGCGACAGCCGCAGCCGCAGCCGCAGCAACTGGTACCGGAGTGGCCGGAGACCAGGACACCGCCCCGGCGGTGTCGAAGCCTCGTGGAGCCGACCACAAGACCCGCGCCACCCGCACCCGCCGCAAGGCGGAGGCGGGGCGGGCAGGTGGCGCAACCCTGCCGCAGCAGCGGCAGACAGAAACGGGAGACCGTCCTCAAACCGAAGCCCTCACGCTCTGGTGACGAGACGGACCTTCCGGGCCGCAATGCCCGGAATGCTGAGACCTGACTACGGCCTCGGCAACGGCTTTGCTCCTGTGGTCGTAGGGGCGGACGGGGGCGGTCGGTCTGCGTCGGCCGTCCGGTACGCGAGCCGGGCGGGCCGCGGTCGTCAGCCCGGAACCGTCTGGGTGACGACCATGTGTCCGGCGTCCGCGTCGGCAGTTCGGCGCGCGCACAAGAGGGCGCAGTCTCAACTGGGTGTGCGCCGAGGGGAGTTGACCACTCGAAGGTAAAAGTCTAGACCAATAAGGTCAAGGTGTGTGCATGACAGCATTCAGCGGCGTCAGGAGATCCGTGAAGGACGCGTCCGGACCGATCGCGGCTTCAGGGGCGTGAGTTGTCACCGAAGTCCGCTGTACGCGGCCATGATGATCTCCATGCCGCGGTTGTCCTCCTGCTGGTCCCGGTCGATCATCTGGTTCATCACGTAGGCCACCGTGAGCCGTGCGTCAGGGTCGCTCGCGACCAGTGAGCCGCCCCAGCCGCCCCAGCCGAAGGTGTTGCCGAACTTCCCGAAGCCCACGGTCCAGGACATCGGGGTTCGCAGCACCCTGTCCTCGCCGCGGAACACCTCCTGCCACGCGGGCTCGCAGCCCTGAGGGGACAGCAGCCGCACGCCACCGGCGCAACCCCGGTTCGCCAGGACCGACTGGACGAGGGCGACGGACCGGGCGTTGCCGAAGCCGTTCACCGCGGGGAGCTGCGCGCGGCGCCAGGCCGCGGAGTTGGCATCCCTGACCCGGACCATGACACCGGTGTGCTCCCGGCGTGTGCCGTCCGGTCCGAGCGGTGCGCCGGCGGTGAACTCGGCGGTTTGTGACGGCGGTGGGATGAGCGGTGCGACGCGGTGGTCGTCGTCTGGGGAGAGGCCGATGTGGAAGTCCGCGCCCAAGGGTCCGGCCACTTCCTCGGCGAAGAAGTCGCCGATGCTGCGGCCGGTGACCCGGCGGACGATCTCACCGATCAGGAACCCGAAGGTGAGCGCGTGGTAACCGGCGGCGGTTCCCGGTTCCCATGCGGGGGTCCGCGCGGCCAGCTCCGACGTCACGCGCTGCCAGTGGTAGAGGTCCTCGACCGCCGTCAGCGCGGGCAGGTCCGGCAGCCCCGCGGTGTGGGACAGCACGTGGTGTACGAGGAGATTCTCCTTGCCCGCCGCCGCGAACTCGGGCCAGTAGGCGGCGACCGGGGCGGACAGCTCGATCAGGCCCTGGTCGGCCAGGAGGAGTGCGCAGAGGGCGGTCATGTTCTTGGTCGTCGAGTTCACGCCCGTGAGGGTGTCGCGCTCCCAGCCGACGGTGCGGTCCGCGTCGGCGTAGCCGCCCCAGAGGTCCACCACCGGTTCGCCGTCGAGGCAGACGGCGACCGAGGCGCCCACGTCGTCCTTGCCGAGCGAAGCCGCGAGGGCCGCCTCGACGGCGGCGAACCGCGGGTCGCACCAGCCCTTGAGATCAGTCATGTGGGCAAGCCTCGGGTAGGGCCGGCGCCCGCGGCCCGACAATTCCCGTACGGCTTCTGTCGGGCCGGGCGCGGACGGGTCACGCCACCCTCACTTCCAGACCTAGGGACGGATACACGTGCTGGAGCGGCTGAACGAGGCGCTGAACCATCTGGAGGCCGGTCTCGACCGCGAGGTCGACGTGGCCGAGGCGGCCCGGATCGCCGCGGTGTCGGAGTACCACTTCCGGCGGCTGTTCTCCGCCCTCGCCGGGATGCCGCTCCCGGTCTACGTACGGCGCCGGAGGATGACGCTCGCCGCGGCTGAGGTGCTGGCCGGTGACCGCACGCTGCTCGATGTCGCGGTGCGGTACGGCTACGGCTCGGGCGAGGCCTTCGCCCGGGCGTTCCGGTCGGTGCACGGCATCGGGCCGGGCGAGGCCCGGCGCACGGGTGCGTTGCTCACGGCACAGCCCCGCATGTCCTTCCGCGTCGTCGTCGAGGGCAGCACGACCATGCGGTACCGGATCGTGGAGAAGGAGGCGTTTCGGGTCGTCGGCAGGAAGGCCCGGGTCCCGCTCGTGCACGAGGGGGTCAACGAGGCCGCCGCGGGACACCTGGAAGCCCTGGACGAGTGGGCGATCGTACGGATGAAGGAACTGACCGACCGTGAACCGAAGGGGATTCTGTCGGCGGCGGTGTACCTGACCGACGGCCGGGAGGAGGGTGACGAGGCGGACTACTGGATCGGCGTGGCCACCGGCCCGGAGACGGCCGCCGGGGAACTCGACGCCCTCGACGTGCCGGCCGGGACCTGGGCGGTCTTCGACAACGAGGGGCCCTACCCGACCGCGCTCCAGGAACTGTGGCGGGACGTGTTCACCCAGTGGTTCCCCTCGAACCCGTACACGAGCCGGCCCGGCCCGGAACTCCTGCTGACGCAGCCGGTGGAGCCCGGCGAGGAGACCCACTCCCAGCTGTGGGTCCCGATCGAGCGGAGCAGCGGGAACGCCGGCGCGTGAACACCGCTCCGCAGACCGGCGGGGGCGCTCCGCTCTCCGGCGACGGGACGGCAGGGCGGCAGGACGGCTGTGACGCGGGCCATGCCTCGCGTCGTCCGATGTCGCGATGCGTGCGTGCGTGCGAGCGGCGGCTGAAGCGCCCGTAGACTTTCTCTGCCCTCAGGGCGCATCGGGCAACGGTGGCCGACGCGACAGGCTACAGAAACAGGGCGACGGGACGTACGACGGCCCTGCCCGCTCCACCCGCATCCGCACGCAGACTACCGCCCCCGAAAGGTACTCGCGCTCCATGCCACTGGCCCTGCTGTCCCTTGCCCTCGTCGCGTTCGGTATCGGTACGACCGAGTTCGCCACGATGGGACTGCTGCCTCAGATCGCCGACGGAGTCGGCGTGTCCGTGCCGCACGCCGGCAACCTCGTCTCCGCCTACGCGCTCGGTGTCGTCGTCGGGGCGCCCGTCCTGACCGGCATCGGGGCGCGCATCGCCCACAAGCGGCTCCTGCTCCTGCTGTCCGCACTGTTCGTGATCGGCAACGTCGCCTCCGCTCTCGCGCCCAACTTCGGCCTGCTGTTCGCCGCCCGGTTCCTGGCGGGCCTGCCCCACGGAGCACTGTTCGGCGTGGGAGCTGTCGTCGCCTCCCGGCTGGTCGCCCCCGAACGAGCCGGGCGGGCCGTGTCGAGGATGTTCCTCGGACTCACCGTCGCCAACATCGTCGGCGTCCCGGCCGGCACCGCCCTCGGGCAGCAGCTCGGCTGGCGCTACGCCTACTGCGCCGTCGCCGTCATCGGCCTGGTCGCGCTCGCCGCGCTGGCCGCCTTCGTCCCCCATCAGCCCCGCACCGGCCAGGCAGGCATCCGGCACGAGCTGCGGGCGATGGGCAACCGGCAGGTCGCCCTCGGGCTGGCCACCGCCGTCGTCGGATTCGGCGGCTTCTTCGCCGTCTACAGCTACCTGGTGCCGATCCTGACCCACCTGACCGGTCTCTCCGACGGCTCCACGACCTGGGTCCTCGCGCTCTACGGCATCGGAATGACGCTCGGCACACTGATCGCCGGTCCGCTGACGGACCGGGCCCTGCGCCCGACGCTGTACGGGGGCCTCTTCCTGCTCGGCTCGACGCTCGTGGCGTTCTACTTCACCGTCCACAGCACCGTCCCCGCCCTGGTGACCCTCGCCTTCATGGGGGCGATGGGCGCCCTGGTCACCACCCCCGTGCAGATGCTGCTCATGGCCAAGGCGAAGAACGCCCCGACGATGGCCGCGGCCTCCAACCACTCCGCCTTCAACCTGGCCAACGCCGGCGGCGCCTGGCTCGGCGGCCTGGCCATCTCCGCCGGCTGGGGCTGGGCCTCACCGGCCCTGGTCGGCGCGACGCTCGCCGCCGCCGGCCTCGGCCTCGCCCTCTTCGCGGGCTTCACGGACCGCGATACCGGCAGCTCCACCCTGATCACGTCCTCGCCGCCCCGGACCTCGTCGGAGCCTGTGCCGACGACGTCTCAGCCGCAGACCGGCGGCGACGCCTGACAGGTGACGCCGGCCCCACCGGAGCCGGCGGTGGCGGGGCGGGCAGCCGGGTGGCGACGGCGACTGCTAGCTCCCGGTGCTCACCGCGGCGCCGGGCTGCGCGGGCTGGGGTGCGATCAGGTCCAACAGCGCCTCCGTGCCGCCTCTCGCCAGCGCGGCACGCTGCCGTGCGGCTCCCGTTCCGTGGTCGAGCAGCTGCTGAACGCCCGAGGTCACCCGGTCGACGTCCCCGAGTTCATCGAGCGCGGGTGTGAGGCGGTCGAGCAGGGCGCCCACCACCGCGGCCGCAGGCTTGGACGTGCCGGTACAGGGGTCGACCAGATCCGCGCTCAGGCCGCGGCGCGCCGCGTGCCATCCGGCGGCCTGGAGTATCTCGGGCGAGGGGGTCAGGGCAGGCAGTCGGCGACCGTCCTCGCGCAGCGCGGTCACCACCAGCGCGCGGGTGAGCCCGGCGAGGGTGACGGCACTTTCCACATCCAGCTGGACATCGGGCGCGCGTACCTCCAACGTCGGGTAGTCCTCGGACAACCGGGCATGCCAGTACAGCTGTCCCCGGTCCGACACCACGCCGGTGGCCAGCAGCGAGGTCACCAGCTCTTCGTAGTGCGCGGCGCCGGTGAAGAACGGTGGCGGGCCGCTGACCGGCCAGCGGCCGAACACCACGGTGCGCCAGCTCGCGAAACCGGTGTCCCGCCCCTCCCAGAACGGGGAGTTGGCGCCCAGGGCCACCAGCACCGGCAGCCAGGGTCTCAACCGGCCCAGCGCGGCGGCACCGGCCTGCCGGTCGGGTACGGCGACATGGATGTGCATGCCGCAGATCAGCTGCTCGTCGACCAGCCGAGCCGCCTCGGCCCGCAGGGTCCGGTAGCGCTCCTGCTCGGTGACAGGCACCCGCGGCGCGCCGGTCCGCGGCGCGCCACCGGTCGCCGCCAGCAGACAGTCCGCGCGGCGGGCGGCGCCCCCCACCGCACGCCGGAACCGGGTGAGGTGTCCGGCGACCTCATCGAGGTCGGAACACACCGGCGTGGCGACCTCCACCTGTGCCTGGAGCAGTTCGGTGTCGATGTCCTCCCGCCGCACCCCGGGCTCCTGTCCCGCGGCGGCGCGGACCTCGCCGATGCGCGGAGTCGGCAGGCCCGTCACGCGATCGAGCAGCAGGAACTCTTCTTCGACGCCGAGCGTCACACCTGTCTTCATAGTGGTGGGGTTCCCCCGATCCGCCCCGTCACGACAGATTCGCGACCCTGACAGTTCGGGAGAACACCATTAGGCCGCGGAGTCACGGCCCCGTCCGCTGGGGCGCGGCCTCGCCGCCAAGCAGGCGCACACCGTGGGGGAGCGTGGCGCGGAGTCCCCTCACCAAGGCGCGTACGACCGCGGAACCCGCCAGTTCGGCGGTGGTGACGTAGCCGACCTGGCGGGTCGGGCGGTCGGGACCGAGATCGGCGACGCTGACCGAGGCCGGTGCTCCGGCCAGGGAGAGCGCGGGCATGATCGCCATTCCGTGGCCCGCGCTCACCAAGGACAGCACCGCTCCGTCGTCCTCGGCCTCGACGGTGGCCTTGGGGATCCAGTCCTGCGCCGCCCACCAGCCGCGGGTGTGGGAGCCGCAGTTCTCGGCCCAGTCGACCAGCGGCAGTGAGCGCGGTGCCGCGTGACCGGGCGCGTGCACCAGGGCATACGGCTCCTCGAAGAGGCCGCTCGCAACCAGTCCCGGTGGCAGTGGCGCGGAGCCGCCCAGTGTGGCGATGGCGATGTCGGCTCTCCCGTCGGCCACGTCGCCGGCGGTACCGCGCCCCACCTCGCGGACGATCCGCACCCGCGGTTCGACGGCGGGGTGGCGGGCGCGCAGCCGCTGGAGCGCGGGCGGCAGCAGATGGAGAGCCGCGCTGCGGAAGGCCGTGATCCGCAGCGGCCCTTCCACAGCCCCGGACCGGGCCGCACCGCGCGCCTCGGCGGTCAGGACGTCCAGCAGGCGCAGGACGCGGCGGGCGTACGCGACGGCCTTCTCTCCGGCGGGAGTCGGGCGGGCGCCGGCGCGGCCGCGTTCGAAGAGGACCGCCCCGATCCTGCGCTCGCTGCCGCGCACCGAGTGGGAGACCGCGGACTGCGTCAGGCCGAGCGTCCCGGCCGCGGCCGAGAAGCCGCCGGTGTCCGCGACCGCCACCAGGACGCGCAGTTCGTGCGGAGCCAGATCGGAGTCGGTCGTACGGGCCACGGGGTGCTCACCTCGGCGTATGAGAACTGCTCATGGAACGGGCCGTCACATGAGCGCAACCGGCTGCCCACCAGGCACATTCCCGGCCTACGGTCCCGTCATGGACGAGACCGCGCTCACCGTGCACCAGACCGCCCGCCCGCACGGATTCCCCACCGCCGAGCACTTCGCCTTCGTCGAGTCCGCGCTCCCCGAACCCCCGGCGGGCAGCGCGCTCGTGGAGAACCTCTACTGGTCCGTCGACCCCTACCACCGCGAGATGATGGACGACGTCCCCGACGGCTTCGCGCTCGGCGCACCGCTGGAGGGGCGCGCGATCGGACGGGTCATCGCCTCGCGCACGCCCCGGCTGGCCGAGGGCGAGATCGTGTTCCACCGCCGGGGCTGGCGCACCCACGCGGTGGTCACCTCCGAGGAGATCCGGCGCCTGCCGCGCTTCGAGGGGGTGCCGTTGACCGCGTACCTGAGCATCCTCGGCGGAACCGGCCTGACCGCCTATGTGGGTCTGACCCGGATCGCCCGGCTCCAGGAGGGCGAGGACCTGTTCGTGTCGGCCGCCGCGGGCGGGGTCGGCACCGCGACCGGACGGTTCGCCCGGCTGCTCGGCGCCGGACGGCTGGTGGGCAGCGCCGGTTCGGCGGCGAAGGCGGACCATCTCACGCGTGAGGTCGGTTACGACGCCGTCTTCGACTACCACGAGGGGCCGGCCGCCGAACTGCTCCGCAAGGCCGCGCCGGACGGCATCGACGTGTTCGTCGACAACGTCGGCGGTCGGCAACTGGCAGCGGCGGTGGGGGAGTTGCGCGAATTCGGACGCGTCGTCCGCATCGGCACGATCAGCCAGTACAACACCCCCGACGCGCCGCCGCCCCACTTCGACTACGCGGACATCGTGGAGAAGAGCCTCCGCATGGAGGGCTTCCTGGTGCGGAACTACCGTGACGTGCAAGATGAGTTGTACGACTTCGCGGTACCGCATCTCCAGAGTGGCCGGCTGGCGTTGGACGAGACGGTCGTCGACGGGTTCGAGCACATCGTGGACGCGTTCCTGGGAATGTTGCACGGCCGGAACACCGGCAAGACCATCGTGCGGGACCGCACGCAGGTCCCGCCCCTGGGCTGACATCCGCACCGGGAACGCGGGCGCGGGCTCTCAGGGCGTCCAGACGCGCTCGGCGTAGTCGAGGAAGTTGCGGCCGAGGATCTTCTCGATGCGGCCGGAGCGGTAGCCGCGCTTCTCCAGGAGGCGGGTCAGGTCGCGGAACTGGTCGACGCCGCGCAGGTCCACGACGAAGGGGTAGGTGTCGGCCCGTTCGCCCGCGGCGCCGACGCCGGCCGCCTGCCGGGCGGCGACGTGTTCGGCGAGAGCCGCGCGATAGGCGTCGAGGTCGTCCACTGCGGTGACGCTGCCGTCGGTGCCGATGCCGACGTGGTCCTCGCCGCAGACGTCGACCGCGTGCACGATGTGGTCCACGACGTCCGCGGCGGTGGCGTGGCCGGTCGGGTTGAGGAACGGCATGAAGTAGATGCCGACGAACCCGCCGCGGTCGGCGACCAGGCGGAGTTCCTCGTCCGTCTTGTTGCGCGGGAGGTCGGCCAGGGCACGGCAGCCGGTGTGGTTGATCGACACGGGCTGCCGGGAGTGCCGGGCCGCGTCCAGGCAGGTGTTCTCCCCGCTGTGGGAGAGGTCGACCATCAGGTGATGGTCGTTGAGGGCCTCGACGACCTGGCGGCCGAAGGGGGTCAGGCCCCGGTTGGCGGTGGCCATGGAGCCGTCGCCGAGGTGGTTGGCCTGGTTGTAGGTGAGCTGGACGACCCGTACGCCGGCCTCCGCGAACCCGGCGACGCGGCTGTCGACCAGGGCCGGGTCCTCGCCGACGGCGACGCCGTTCTGGAAGCCGTAGATGACACCGATCCGCCGCTCGCGGTGGGCGCGCCGGATGTCGTCGGCCGTACGGACCTTGAGCAGGTCGGCCGGATGCGCGCCGAGGATGCCGTCCCAGACCGCGATCTCGTCCCGTGTGTGCTCGTACGGCGGGAGGTCGCCCATGGTGTAGCCGAGGGTGATGTTGACGGCGGTCAGGCCGGAGGCGCGCGCGTCGGCGATCGCCCGCGCGTCGACCGCGAGTTGGGCGCTGTCGGGGTTGAGCTGTGTGGCGGCGGCCCGGGCGGCGGGGGTGTTGGGGTTGTCGAGCTGCCCCAGCGCGTTGACGATCATCGGGTGGGCGGCGGTGGTCACTGGGCGTCCTTCTCGAAGTCGGCGCGGTCGAAGCGGCGGCCGCGTTTCACGGTGAGGGTGATGGTGCGCAGGTTGGCGATGTCCCGGAGCGGGTCCTCGTCCAGGACGGCGAAGTTGGCGAGCTTTCCGGCTTCGACGCTGCCCATGTCCGCCTCGGTGCCGGCCGCCCTGGCGCCGACCAGGGTCGCCGAGCGCAGGACATCGGCTGCGGACATCCCGCAACGGTCGACGAGGAAGGCGAGTTCGCCGTAGAGGGCGGGGAACGGTTCGTCGGGGCCGGTCTCGAAGTCCGTGCCGGTGCAGACGCCGACTCCGGCACGGTGTGCCTGGGCGGTGACGGTGGCGGCCAACTCGGTGTTGAGGCGGGCTCGTTCGGCGGACTCGGCGGTGTCGCCCCGGAGTTCGTCGCTGGTCCACATGGACGCGGTGGCGTCCAGGACGGTGCCGCGGCGGCGCATCTCGGCGAAGAGCGCGGCCAGTCGCGGGTCGTCGCCCGCGGCGAAGCGGCCGTGGTCCACGGGAGGTTTGGTCTTGTAGCTGCTCAGCGGCTCGGTGGGGTTCTCGAAGGCGAGCAGGGTGACGTGGGAGACGCTGTCCACGCCCGCGGCGACGACCTCGCCGGGCGCGGCCGGGAAGACGGTGGCGTGTGCCCAGACGGCGATGCCCTGGCGGTGCGCCTCGGCGGTGACGGCGGCGACGGTCGCGGCGTCCAGGTCGGCGTAGACCTTGATCGCGGCGGCGTGGGTGCCACGGGCCAGGGCGACGGCGATGGTGAGGTCGGTGTCGGGGGTGACGGCCTGCATCCAGGGGACGGCACCGGGCGTGGCGCCCCGGGAGACCTCGTGGGTGCGCGGGTCGTCGAAGAAGGAGGGTCCGGCCATGAGCGCCGCGTAACGGATGTCGGGGCCGGGGATCTCGCCGACCAGGGTGGCCCGGGCGAGGTCGCCGATCTGCCGTAGGTCGTCGGCCATGTCGCGGATGGCGGTGACCCCGCTGTGCACCAGGCGTCGGAGCACCGCCTCGGCGACGGGCCGGTCGGGCGGGGTGGCCAGGTGCTGGTGGGTGTCGATCAGGCCGGGGACCACGAACCTGCCGTCGAGGTCGACGCGGGGCGCGTCGGCCGCGAGCGGGGGCAACGGGTCGCCGTCGCTGACGACGGCGTGGATGCGGGCGCCGTCCGTGACGATCGTGGTGTCCGCACGGGGCCGGTCGCCGGTGCCGTCGAAGAGGGTGGCGCCGCGGTAGACCGTGACGGTTCCGGCGGGCGGTGCGGCCCAGGGGGTCGGGGCACCCGGGGGCAGATCGGTCATGGTCACCTTCGGTCCGCGAGATCCTATGTTGTTACGCTCTAGGTAACATCTGTATCGTGTGATGAAAACGCCGATACTGTACTCCGTGACCGGTGGATCACCGCAAGGACCCGAACCGGACAGGCCACCGCTCCCGGACCCCCGGTCCGTGGCCGCACCGTGGACGAAAGGGAAGAACCGCCGCCATGCCCGTCGCCCCCCGTACCCCGGCGCCGCCCAGATCCGCCGTGGACAAGGCGCTCGACCTGGTCGAGGCCGTCTCGCGCGCACCGCACCCGGTGCGGCTGACCGATCTCGCCGCCGAGGTGGGCCTGCACCGCGCCACCGCCTACCGGATCCTGCTGGACCTGGTCCGGCGGGGCTGGGTGCTGCGGGCTGGTGACCGTTATCTGCCCGGTGCCGCCGTGCTCCGGATGTCGGCCTCGGCCGCGGGCAACTCGCTCACCGCGCTGGCCCGTCCGGTGCTGGAGAGGCTGTCCGCCGCGACCTCGATGATGGTCAACCTCCAGGTGCTGGAGGAGGGCGGCGCCCGGGTGATCGACGTGGTCAGGCCCGAACGGCTTGCCATGATCAGCCACTTGCGGGGCGAACTGCTGCCGGTACGACGGTTCGCCGGGCCGCTGGCCCTGGTCGCCGCCCTCGAACCGGACGCGAGGACACGGTGGTTGGCCGGACTCGGCGACGAAGCGGCCCTCGTGGCACGGGAGTTGGCCGAGGTGGAGCGGACCGGTGTCGCCGTGGAGCGCGGTCGTAACGACAAACTGGTGGCCTCCGTCAGCCGGGCGGTGGTGCCCGACCCCGGCGCCCCGGTGTGCGCGCTGACCGTCGTCGGACCTGACTCCGAGTTCGCCGGGCCGGAACTGGCTTCCGTGGAGCGGGAGTTGCGCGCGGCGGCTGACGAATTGGGGACGGCCCTGACCGCCGGTACGGCGGAGGCCGGCCGGTGACCGGCCTGCTGGTGCTGGACCGTCGGCAGACGGCCGCCGCCCTGCGACCCGACGCCGTCCTCGACGCGGTGGGCCAGGCTCTGATCTCCGTCGCCCGTGACGAGGTCTCCGTCCCGCCGCGGATCGCCGCACTGACACCGACCGGCCTGCTGGGCGCCATGCCCGGCTACGTCCCCGGACTCGGGCTGGCCGCGAAACTGGTGACCGTGACCGCCGATCCACGGCACCCCGGGCGCGGGTTCCACCGCGGGCTGGTGGCCCTGTTCGACGAACACGACGGGCGGGCGCTGGCGCTCGTGGACGGCGAGTCGCTGACCGAGGTCCGCACGGCGGCGGTCGCCACCCGCGGCGCGCTGGCCCTGGCCGTCCACCCCGGTCTCGGCCGGGTGGCGGTGGTGGGGACGGGCGCCCAGGCCCGCGCCCAGCTGGCGCTGCTCGCCACGGTGCGGCCGGAGGCCGAGGTGACGGTGGCCGGCCGCGATCCGGTTCGGGCCGGCGCGGCGGCCGCGCTGCATCCCGGCGCGCGGGTCGCCGCCGATGTCGAGGGAGCGGTGCGCGGGGCCGACGTGGTGTTCTGCTGCACCGGCGCCACCGCGCCCGTCGTCCGCCGCGAATGGCTCGCTCCCGGCGTCCATGTCTCGTCGGTCGGCGGCTCCCAGGGACCCGAACTGGACCCCGGCACCATCCGGGACGCGCTCCTGTTCGCCGAGTGGACCGGCGCGGCCACCGCGCCGCCACCGGCGGGCGCCCATGAACTCCAGGCCCTCGCCCCCGGCCGCCCGGTGACCCTCCTCGGGTCCGTCCTCGACGGCGGCCACCCGGGCCGGGCCGGTGACACCGACGCCCTCACCGTCTTCAAGTCCACCGGCCACGCCGCCCTCGACGTCGCGGCGGTCAGGGTCGCCCACGACGTGGCGCTCGAACAGGGCTGGGGAGTACGCGTGGACCTGTGAGGGACCGGGATCGCGTCCCAGGAACGGCGAGGCGATCGCCTTCTTACGGCCGGTCCGTCACCGGGTTTCCGCTCCGGTCGCACCCCCACGTCAAGTCGCCCTGGTACAGGCGAAGTTAATGCAAGTGCGGATCTTCATCCATTGCACGTCACGTGCCGTTGGGCCGGACGTCAACCACCCCGGCAATGATCGGGCATCTGTGGGCCCGAGCCGCGCGCGTCCTGTCGCAGGGCGAGTGATGCGGGCCCCGGGTGCGTACGGAAGGGACCTCCGGTGCGCGCCGACGTGACCGCAGCCGGCATGTGTTCGCGCTGCCGACGCGGGCCCCGCCGGTACGGGCGGCCCGGCGTTCGCGTCGGTCCGCGCCGTGGCCGCCTCCGGTGAGTGGAGTACGACGAAAATGGAGACCGGATGACCCAGGAGCCCGAGTCAGGCCCGGACGGTTACGAGGAGCAGCTGGAGCGACGCCTCGCCCGGGCCAGAGTCGAACTGACGGCAGCCGAGCGGGACGCGGCACGCGCGGAGGCGGGCATGGCCGACTTCTCCGCGGCCACGGTCTCCAAGGACGGCTCCGTCGAAGTCACCGTCGGCCCCCGGGGCGAACTGAGCGACCTGCGGTTCCTGGGCGAGAAGTTCCGTGAGATGTCCAGCGCGGAACTGGGCGCGGCGATCATCGAGGCGGTCGAGACGGGCCGAGCGGAGGCACGCCGCGAGGCGGCCCGCCACTTACGGCCGCTCGACGCCCCCGGCCCGCACGTGCCCGAACTCGCCGGACTCGACATCGACTGGGCCCGGTTCACGGGCCCGTCCGCCCCCGCCCGGAGCAGCTCCGCCAGGCCCGCCCAACGCACGCGGCTGCACGACGAGATCGCCGACGACGAGGAAGACGGAGGCACCCGATGACCGGCCCGTCCTACACATCGAACCCGGCGGCCATCGTCGGCGGCAGCCGTGTCATCGAGGACCTCGGCAGGTATGCCGGCGAGGTCGGCGCGTCCGCCCACGCCGCCCTGGCCGACACCAGCTGGACCGGCGACGACAGCTACGGGCAGCAGCTGAGGAAGGAGTTCGTCCAGACCCGCGACACCGTCCTCGCCACCATCGACGCCATCGCGGCGGGCATCTCGGCCGTGGGCGACGGGACCCTCGACAACCTGCGCTCGATCCGCGGCAACCAGGCCGGGATCCTCGACGCCATCCACGAACAACAAGGCCGGACCGGGAGCCGACCGTAACGTGGCCATCGTCGTCTCTCCCAAGCTCAACTGGCTGTTCTTCATCCTCATCGGGGAGAAGTTCCTGGAGGCCAACGAAGACCGCGCCTACGACACCAGCCAGTCGTTCGACCAGCTCCACCAGCACGTCGGCGCGCTCAAGGCACGGGCGAAACAAGCGGTACTGGCCGTGGGAGAGGGCCTACCCAAGGGAACCGCCGACCAGTTCATCGCGGCGATCAACCAAGTCCTGCCCTACCTCGACCAGTTCGAGGCCGACCTGGACAAGATGACCAAGAACCAGGTCAACATCGCCATGCAGATCCGCGAGGCGAAGTGGAACATCATCGCGGAACTCATCCGCCTGTTCATCGAACTCGCGATCCTCGCGGTGATGTCCTTCTTCACCGGCGGCGCCAGCGCCAGCGAGGCGGCGGTGGCACGTGCCCGCAGCCGCGTCTTCATCCTGGAGGTCCTGCTCGAACTCTCGCGCCGCACCCACCTGTTGCCCAGCTTCCTGGAGGCCGCCGAGGAGGCCTTCATGACGCTCGCGGTCCGGCTGGCCATGATGGTGGGCGCCCCCAAGGGGCAACGGCCGAAGTCGATCGACTGGGGCGACATCGGTCTCAGCGCCGCGTTCGGCGCCGTCGCCGGGTTCCTCGCGCCGATCTTCGCGAAGACGATGAAGAACGTCACGAACAACCTCAACAACTTCAAGAACCTCGGTGACCTGGGGAAGAAGATCGACGACATCAACCTGGGCGGGCCGAAGGGACCGAAGCCGAACACCACCGACCTGAACCTGAAGAACAGGCCGAAGCCCGGTCCTACGCCGGGAACCGGGGCCCACGTCCCCAAGACGACCCCCACCGTCACCCCGCATGTGACGCCGACACCCCACGGCGACCAGAGCTTCTCCGACAAGGCACTCGACCAAAGCGGTGAATTCATCGCGGACGGCGCCTCGGAGACATTGGCGGAGTCCCTCGTGATGGGCGCGTTCTTCGGTGACTTCACACCGAGTTGGCAGACGTTCGTCGGGTCGGGACTGAGCGAGCGATTCGAGGCGGGGGCCGAGCACGCGATCACCAACAGCGCCGACTGGCTCAAGAACTTCGGCAACCCGCCGACGATCTCCACATCGGTCCCCGACACCGACACCGACACCGGCACCGGCGACGGCACCGACACCCGCACCGGCGGCACCGACGTCGGTCCGAACACTGGCTCGGGCAAGGCCGACGGCAAGTCCGGTACGGGAGGCGGCCCGCACACGCCCGTGGACACGGACACCGGAAACTCCAGCGACACGGACACGGGCAACCCCATCGACACGGACACCGGCACACCTACGAAGGCGCCTCCGGTCCATGTCGTCGAACCACCGCCCCACACGTCTGTCCCGGTCGGCCCGGTCGTTCCGCGCGTGGTGGGGTCATCAACGCCCTTCATTCCGCCAGTGGTTGGGTCGTCCGCGCCACCGATCCCGCCGACCGTCCCGACCGTCACCGGCGGCGGTGCCACCCCCGCACCGCCCGTCGTCACGCACGGCGGCAACAGCAACAGCAACGACAACACCGTCGAACCCCCGCCGCAGACGCACGACGTGAACACCCCCGAGGTGGAGCAGGCCCCGGCCTCACCCCCGCCCCCGGACCAGCACCCTGTTGTCGAGCCGCCCCCCACGGAGTTGCCGCCGACCGTGGAGACGTCGACCCCCGTGACGCCTACGGTCGGGACCACCGTCCCTCCTGCGGTCACCCACAACGGCGTTCCTGAGCAGGGGAGTTCGAGCAACGGCACGAGCACCGGCAATCCGACCCCGCACCCTGTCCAAACCCCTGCTCCTGCCCCTGCACCGACCCGCACCCCGACCACGGACACCGGTACGGGTACCGGCACCGGCACCGGCACCGGCAAGGGGAAGGCCGTGGCATCACCGGCGACGGACGCCACTGACCCGGACCCCGGTACCGTCACCCACCCCGCCCCGCTCGTCAGCGCGGCTCACGACGCCCATGCCGACGCCGTACGGTCGTTGCGGCACGCGGTCGACACCGCCGAACAGCTCCGCGTGCGCGTCGAGGCCGGGGAGGGGACGAGCCGCGACGCCACCGCGCTGCACGACGCGGACGACAGGGTGCGGCAGGCGCAGGAGGATCTCTCCCGGACGGAGACGCGGCTGCGTGAGCTGGGCCAGGTGCCGCGTACCGACGCCGACGCCGTCCTGGACCTCGGCTCCGACCCGTCGGCACAGCCCGCCGCCATCGTCCCCGTGGTGGACCGCTCCGCAGCCCAACGGCACTGGATCGCCTCGCAGTTGACCGAGGATGACCTGCCTCACGACTTCTCCACCGCCCTCCCGACCGCCGATGTCGACGTGGACGCGGCCGCCCTGTCCTCCACCGGAACAGCCCTCACCGTCGAGCAGCAGACCCAGGCGGTCATGGGGAGCGGCAAACTCTCCCTGCTGGAGACCGGACTCACCCCCTTGCAGCAGGCCAAGGCGCTGATGCTGCAACCCGGCCCGTGGTCCGGGCACCTCGACACCGCGGCCGCCACGGCCAGCCGGCGCCTGTGGGACGACGCGTTCACGGACTTCGCGCTGAGCACGCCCGGATCGGCCACGGACACCGCACGCCAGTCGTGGGACACCGCCACCGCGCTCGTGCTGCCCCTGGAACTGCACCCGGTGCTCGCGGACTCGCGTCACGCGATCGAGTCGTACCGAAGCGCGGTACGCCAGGTCGCCGACGTGCTGGCCGCCGGCGGGACCCGTGCGGAGGCGACCTCGCTCGCCGACGGTCTCCGCAGGGGCCTCGGGCTGCCGCAGCGGCTGCGCGGCGGTGCCCCCAAGTCCGGGGAGTCGTCCGACGTTCCGCAGCCCGTCGTCACCGTGAGCAGCGGGACTCCTCTCGTCGTGACGACATCCACCACGACCGACTCGACGACCGGCTCGACGACGACGATCACCGAGGTGCCGATCGACGGACTCCTCAAGTCCCCGGACGACAAGTCGACTTCGCTGCCTCCCCGCGGCCCGGACGACCCCCCGGAGAAGCCCCGCCGACAGCGCCCGCCCCGCAAGGGCGCCCCGCCGAACGGCCGTACCCCCCTGCTCGAACCCATCGACGAGGACGCCGAGGCCGAGTTCACCGCCCCGCCGGCAAAGAAGCCCGCCACGCCGGGGCCGACCTGGGTGGTGCACGACCTGGACTCCCGTCGGCCGCCGCGCGTCGACCTCGACCTGCCTCCCGCGCCGTACAGCGGCGGGGGACCCGCGTCGTTCACCGACGGCGCCAAACTGCCCGTCTACATGGGCGGCATCGGCGAGTTGCTGCGCGGGCTGCCCCGCAATCTGCTGCGCCGCTCCTACGCCCTCGGCCAGGGGGACCGTGTCCTGCGCGGCGCCGACCGCGTCGTCGAGCAGCTCGACCTCAGCCTCCGGCAGCCGCCCGGCGTCCGCCCCCGTCCCGCGCGTCCCGGCGGCAACCGTGCCGGCGACGGCCTCCTGGACGACGTACGACACGCCCTCGTCCACAACCCGAGCGGCTTCTTCGGCGACGGGCAGCAGTTCAACTACCGCACGGTGGACGGCAAGTCGCGGGTGCTCACGGTCACGGCCCGCCCGTACGGGCAGTGGGAGAGGTTCACCTTCGGCTACGCCAACCCCGTCAAGATCGACACGATGCAGCGCAACACCGCCCTCACCGGCAGGGTCGCCGTGAACAGCACGGCGACGTCCCTCGCGCCCACCGCGCCGCTCGGACCGGTGAAGACGCTGTTCGCGCCCTGGGGACGGGTCTTCGCGCAGTTCTCGTGGACCAAGCGGGTCGAGTACAACCTGCAGAACCTCGTCGTGAACCAGAACGAGACCCGTACGACCGACGGCTCGCACGCCCATCTCGACGACGTCTGGTACGAGTTCAAGGTCACCGATCCGGCCGGCCGGCCCGTGGACCGGACCGGCAAGGCGATCAGGTCCACGTCCGGCACGCGTGATCAGGTCGCCTTCGGTTTCGCCGTCAGGGACGGGCTGTTCGTGCGCATCGCCGACAGCCTCACCCGGCCCAAGCCGCCCGCCGACCGGCTGCCGCCGCGGATGCGGCTCGACCGCGGCTCCAACTACCGCATGATGAACACGGAAAGCTTCGGCCCCGTCGCGCACATCAGGGACTGGGCGCTCCAGCAGATCGGCACGGACACCGACAGCATGGCCGGCAAGCAGGTCAGCTCGTTCTTCTCCACCGACGGGTTCCATCGCATGAGCCGGGTGATGGCCGCCGGGACGGTCACGTCGCCGCCGTTGTTCAAGGACGACTCGGGGCGCGAACCGCTCGGTGTGTTCTCGGTCCGGGTGGAGCCCGGCGAGGCCGTCCTCATCAGCGAGACCACCGCCGCCGAACTCCGGGACATCTCCCAGACGACGGTCCGCAACGAGCGGACCACCGGCAGGTCCTCGGGCGTCGACATCGGCGGCGCTCTCGGACCCGCCTTCCAGCTTCTCGGCATCGACCAGGGCAAGTTCGACCTGCGGCTGCTCGCAGGCCTCAACTTCCGCTACGGCGCCTCCCGCAACCGCGCTTCCGTCACCGGCGGAACCGGCGCCGTCAAGTCGGCCGGTCAGGCCAAGGGCGACCCCACGGGCCTCTACCTCGTCCAGAAGACCGTCACCGTCACCGCGCCGCCCGACACCAAGGCACCGCTGCCCGACCGCAGGCGCGACGACGCGAGCTCGACACCCGGCAAGCTGCGCAAGAACCCCCCGCGGACCTGGAGCGAGGCACCGCGGACCCAGACGTTCCAGACGTGGGCCGTGGAACGGCTCACCCGCACCGAGGCCCGCCGCCTCGCCGGGGAGGCGAGCCCCGCGCCCGGCACACCGCCCAGGGTGCCGCCGTACCTCACCCAGGACGCGCCGCCCACCCTCGGCATGAGCAGGGTCGAGGAGTTCACGTTCGCCGACGGCTCCTACGTACGGGACATCGACGGCGAGGACCGCACGTTCCTCGACCACTTCAGCGACCAGGTCCTCGAAGAGGTCGCGCGCGCCTACCCGGACCTCGTCGCACCGCTGTCCGAACTCGATCCCGCCAATCCCCGCTGGCGCGGCGCCGACCACTTCCAGATGGCGGTCTCCAACACCCTGGAGGTGCTCAACACCCTCGCCTTCCACAGCATGGCGGGCAACCTGGAGACGATGATGACCACGGGGCTGCGGATCTCCCTGGTCGACTCCCGCCGCGCCACCCGCGCACACCGGTACGTGTGGATCGACGCGGCCCTGACCGACCGGCGGTTCGAGGGCACGCAGAAGGACCTGCGGCTGCGGTTCAGCGCACCCGGCAGCGAGAACCTCGGCGGACGGCAGAACAGCGCGCGCGGCGCGCACATCGGCGCGGAAGGGCTGCTGTCCCTGCGGGACGCGGCGACCGACAGCGCGGGCGGCCCGCTGCACGCGGGCACCGGTTCGCTCGGCGTGCGCTGGGGTGGCCGTAGCGACTCGGAGAGTGGTTACGGGGCCTCCGCCACACACGAGGCCATGTCGATCGGCACCAAGGGCACCCACCTGTACAGCTACGAGGTCACCCTCACCGCGCGGCGCGGCGGCTTCCGCCGGTTCCGCGGTCTGCTGCGCGGTGTCCTCTTCCTCAACCTGCTCGGAACACGGCCGTTCGTCTTCACCGAGCGGGAGAAGAACCTCATCGGCCCGACCGGCGCGCCGGCGCCGGGCCCGGCCGGCCCAGGACCGGCCGCCAAGGGACCCTCCGTCGGACGGGTGCTGCTCGGCGTACCCGTCGAGCACACGCCCGCCCGCGACACCGCACGCCCGCACCACCCCCTGCACGGAGTGCCCCTCGCGAGCACCACGCAGGCCGCACGGGACCTGGCGCTCGCCACCCGCGGTCTGTTCGAGCGGGCCGGCCGCCGGGGCCGCGAGGAGTACCGGCGCCACCCGCACCTCACCCTCGCGGTCGTCGCGGACCCCGCCCTCGGCCAGGCCGCCGAGGACGTCCTCAAGGAGTCGTCGGGCAACTCCTGGATGCTGACCCAGCAGGGTGCCCCCGTCCACGACGCGGCGCTGCGCGTGTTCCAGAGCCAGTTCCTCACCGCGAACTTCGACCAGTCGTCCGCCCCGACCGGCTGGCGCGCCTCCGGTCTGTGGGCCAAGGCCCCCTACCTGGACCGCTCCTCGGTCCTCGCCCACCGGAGCCGCCTGCGCCCCGGGAGCCTCACCGCCGTGACCGGCGCCATCCCGATCGAGGCGGAGACGACCATCGGCGGCGCCACCCAGGCCTCCGGGCGCCACACCAGCACCAGCACGCTGTTCTTCGGCGGCCAGCTCGTCTACCTCCACTCGCACGACACCGGCACCGGGACCACCGGCAACTACGGCCTCGTCGCCAGCCCCTACCGCCTCGACAAGTCCCGCTTCCGGGCCGTCTCCCGGACCGCGCTCGCCGAGATCAACCGCAAGGACCAGGGCCGGCAGGTACTCGTCACCGCGGACGTCGACCACGAGATCGCCGCCACCTCCACCCTTGTCGGTCAACGCGCGACGGGCATACGACGGCTGCCCCGCTGGCTCGCCGGCGCGTCCGGACGGCGGGTCCTCGTCAACGACGGCTGGGTCGGGCACGTCCCGGAGAAGAGCGCCTACCGGATGGGACTGCTCCGGGACCGCTGGGGCGACGTCCCGCTCTACACCCGGCGCCGCTGGTCGCCCCAACCCTGGCTCCTGGACAACCCGTTCGGCAGTTTCCCGCTCACCGCCCTCGACACCGCGACCGTACTCAACGACTTCGACCGGCAGTTGAGGCCGCTCGGGCTGACGTCCAGCGACCGGGACACCGTGCACCGGCTGATGTCGGAACGTGTCGTGCGCGCCCTCGGCAAGGAGATGACCGGCGGCAGCACCTCCGTGCCCGCCCGCGTGGGCCGCTGGGGCTCCTCGACCGCCAACCTGTGGATCGGCGGCCGCAAGGTACGGGCGCGCGCCGAGCTGATCCCGGTGAAGGTGCCCGTCGGCAGACCCGCACCTGACGGCAGCGGCTTCGGTGGCCTCGGCCACAGCGTGGAGTTCGAGGAGCACCGGCACGCCGTGGAGACCACGCAGGAGGGCCGCGGCCGCGCCTCGGGCGCCAGCGTCGGCACCACCGTCGCCCAGGGCGCGCACACCGGTAACGACACCGTGCGGATGGCCGGACCGACGTACGCCGAAGTCGGCTCCACCCAGCAGACCGCCGCCCAGAACCAGTCCGAGGGCAGCGTCCGGATCGCCACCGCGACGACGACCCAGGGACATGCCGAGTACGTCACCCGCTACCGGATGCGCCTCACCCTGGAGGTCACCGACACTCGCGACCCGCAGACCGGCACCGGCGCCTCCGCCTGGGTCAAGCGGGCCGCGCACCGCACCTGGCGCGGTGTCTCCGGTCGGCGACTGCTGCGCGTCAGCTCTGAGGGCGACGTCGGAGAACTCGTCGAGCACTACCCGCTCAGCCTCATGCGCCCCGACCCCGCCGACCCCACAGCCGAACGGGACGACCCGCTGGCCCCGCCCACCCTCGACGCCCCCGGACCCTCCCGCCGCGTCGCACCGCCGGCCACGACCGGCCCGGGAGGCTGGCTCGACACGCTCCACCCCGACGACAGCATGAAGCCGTTCACCATGCCGCCGGACGGCTTCAAGGTCCGCCGGATCGTCGGCGTCGACCAGCTCCACACCGCCAACTCCCTCGTCCTCGCCTCCGCCTACGACACGTCCTTCCCGCTCACCGACACGGTCGACGACGACCTGATCGCCCGCGCCCAGGACACCCCGCTCACCCGTGCCGGCACCGGGCCCGCCCAGAACCTGGAGGACGGCACCGGCAACGGAGCCCTCAGCGCCTTCTACGACCGCACCCTCGACCCCGGCGGCTACGAGGTGGCCGGCCTGACCGAACGCGGCTTCTTCGGCGGCGCGGACGCCGACCTCCGGCTCTACTCCCGGCCGCAGTTCCGGCAGGCCCGCCTTCTCGCCGTCACCGACGGCATGAAGCACGAGGCACCCAAGCGCCATGTGCAGGGCGGCGGCGCGACCGCCGGGCGCCTCGGACAGACCGAGTCGTCGATCGGCGGCGGTCCCGCCACCTCGTCCTCCGCCACCGGAACCAACCAGATGGGCGCCTCGGGGCCGGGCGACGTCTCGACCGAGTCCGACACCCTCGCCTCGGCCGGCGACCGCCTCGCGTCGGTGAACGTCAAGCCGAACACCACCCGCACGTTCCTGTTCGCCATCCCCACGACCTGGCTGAGCGTCGCCGCGGTCCACCACCACGTCAAGGACTCCGCGCCCGTGCGGGCGATGCGCAGCCCGTTCGGCAACCCGCAGCGCGCCCCGCAGGCACGCGAGACCGAGACCACCGTCCTGGCCTGGGTCCGCGAGGACGTCGCCCGTGAACTGGGCCTCATCGAGGACGACGGATTCCCGCCGGCGGCGGCCAAGGCGTGGGACGCCGTCACCAAGGCCGACAAGGAGTGGACGGCCGCCGACAAGAAGTACTGGGAGCTGCGCCGCGACGAGGGCCCGCGCCGCGAGACCGCGCTCACGGACGCCGAGAACCTGCTGACCACCCTCACCGCCCGCGACCCCGAGACCCTGCCCCAGGTGATCGCCGCACGGGGTGAACTCGCCCGTCTGGAACAGGAGAACGACGGAGCGGAACCCGCCCACGACGGCTGGGCGGAACTCCACGACGCGGAACGGGACGCCGCGCGGGACCGAGTGACCGCCCTGCTGCGGGCGGCCGACGACGAGGTCACCGCCGCCCGCGCGGCCCGCGACACGGCACGCGGCCAACTGGACGACTTCACGGCGGAGTTGGGCGAGCGACGTGCCTTCGCCGAGGCGCTCGCCGACGAGTACGCACGCGTCCGCGAAGCCGCCGACCGCCTGACCCGCTGGCACCAGCTCGCGGCCACTCCGGCGGGACGCGCCCAGCTCGGCACCACCCCGGAGCCGGACGAGGTCGTCTTCCGGGCGCCACCGGCACCGGTGACCGAGAAGAAGACCACCGGCAAGGACGCGGAGAAGAAGGACGGCGAAAAGAAGGACGCCGAGAAGAAGGACGCGGAGAAGACGACCACCGACAAGGGCGGCGACAAGAAGGACGGCGGCAAGAAGGACAGTGGGGAGCAGGACGAGGCGGCGGGCAACGCCGAACCGCGCCCCGCGTTCAGCCGCCCGCCGTGGGAGACGGACGGCGCCCCGGACCCGTCGCTGCGCCGCTTCGACGCGGCCCAGGACCACCGCACCCTGACCGCCACCGATCCCGACGGCCGCAGCTGGGTCTACGACCTGCATGAACCTGACGGCGACGGCAACGGGTTCTTCACGGCGATCCTCGGTGTCGCGGATCGCGGCGGGCCGACGGCGGTGTCGGAATCCCGGCGTACCGCACTGGCCGGCCGCGTGGCCCGGAGCGTCGACATGCCCCCGGACGCGACGCTCGACCCGCAGGCGGTGTTCCGTACGGCCGAACTGACCAGCCGTCTCGGCGAGCACTTCCGGCGAGACCCTGCCCTGTCCGCCACCGTGGAGGAGAACGGCGGCCGGCTGCCCGAGGCACTGCTCACCGCACTCACCCCCGCCCAGCGACAGAGTCTCGTACGGCTGCACGTGCAGCGCGCCCGCCGGTGGGACGACGCGACGGCGAATCTCGCGGCGGACCTGACGGCGCGCTCTCTCGGGGTGGACCTCACGGTCGTGGGAGAGGACGGCAGTTACCGGTTCTTCCCGGGCTCCGCCGATCCGACGGCCAGCCCGCTCCGGCAGGTGACCGTCTACCGGCGCGGTGACAGCTACCTGTCGGCCCGCCCACGGTCGGCAACACCGGTGCCGGCGCCGCCCGTTCGGGGCGCGGAACCGCCGGGCGACAAGGACGCCAAAGACACCAAAGACACCAAGGCCGCCGACACTGCGAAGGGCAAGGGCAGCGAGGGCGTCGACGGCAAGGGAGCCAAGAGCGACCAGGACACGAAGGGCAAGGGCACCGAGGGCAAGGGGACCGAGGGCAAGGGCACCGAGGGCAACGGGGCGAAGGCCAAGGACAAGCCCGGCTCGGACGCACAGGGCAAGTCCGGCGGCGACAAGCGGCAGCAGCCGTCGGCCGCCCGGAGTGTCCTCGTGGAGGGCCGGCAGATGACCGTCCAGAACGTGGCTCCCGACGGCAACTGCCTGTTCACCGCCATCATCGCCGGGCTCGGCGCCCAGCATCCCGGCCACACGGTGCGCGGCAGGGCCGTGGACACGATGACGGTCGCCGACCTGCGGAACGACACCGCCGACTGGTACCGGACGTCCGCCGCTGCCCACCAGCACGCCACGCGCGACCCGTTGGAGACGATCGTCCACGACAGGTACCCGGACCTCCGCAGCCTGCGGCCGCTGCTCGCCCTGCTGGGCCTGCGGACCCACCTCCCGCTGACCCCCACGCAACAGGCCCGCATCCAGGCCCAGTTGACGACCGAAGGGCTGACGGACGGTACGGCGCCCGAGGCGATCGCCCGACGGCGTGCGCTGACCGACCAGGCGCACGGGAACAACGTGCGCCAAGTGGTCCTGCGAACCTTGCACGGCCCGGCCACGTCGAGGTCGCGGGCGCTGTGGCGGGAGATCCGCAGCCACCTGCCGACCGTCGTGCCCGCCACCCCGGCGCAGACCGTCACGATGGGGGAGCGCGGCCTTGTCGACCGCGCGATCCGCTCGCCCGAACTGTGGCACACACCCTTCTACGACGACGTACCCCTGCTGCTCACCCAGTCGCTGGGCATCGACCTCGTCGTCGTCCAGCCCGACGGCCACGGCGGCTCCGTCCTGCACCGCCTCTCCGAGGACGCCAACGGGCCTACCGTGTACGTCGCCTACAACGGCGTCGACCATTACGAGACGCTGCTGCCGACGGCGCCGCAGCCCGGTCCGAGGGGTGACCTCACCGCCGGTTTCGGCGACCCCGTGATGCCCAAGCGGGTCAAGGACGAGGAGCGCGACGACGAGGGCGACGTACGGGCGAACCCGCTGTGGATCCCGCTCGAAGAGGTGGACCCCGACCTGTTGATCACCGGCAACCACGATGCGGTGTGGCTGTACACGGTGACCGACGACGGCCGTGTGCTGCTCGGCAGCGAGGCGCCTTCGGAGGTGATGGCGCGGGACCAGTTCGACGCGCTGCTCGCCGGTGTCCGCGCCCGACGGCCCGACATGACGGCGGAGTCGCTGCGGGCGGAGATCGACGGCCTCGGACACACGGGCATCGCCGCCGTGTTCGAGGAGGGCGGCCGTACCCGGCCCGGCGCGAGCCGGGTGTCGGGCGAGTTCCGCTGGAGCGAGAGCCTGCGGACGTGGACCGTGAACGACAAGTCCGGCCGCTACATGAGCAAGTCGGTACGGCCGGACGTCGACCCGGCGGTCGCGGCCGGCTGGCTTGACAACGTCGCCGCACTCTTCACCGATCGCCTCGGCGTCCAAGTCACCCCGGAACAGGTGAAGTCGAGCGCCACGAAGGCCCCCGAGCCGAAGCCCGGCGACACCGAAAACCGGTCCGCGCCCCTGCCTTTGATGCTCCGTCAGCCCGCAGGCGGGGGCGACTGGTTGCCGGCCGCGCTGGTCGAAGCCCTGAGGAAGAGGGGGGCCGATTCGTTCGGCCGACCGGGCCTCGGCGGTCTTCTCGGGGGACCGGACCCGACCGACGCGCTGCACCGCTGGACGGAATTCCGGCTCGCCGCCCCGGACGCCGCGGCGCGGGCGCCCCGCCTGGCCGCTCCCGACTGGGCGGGCCCGGCGCACACCACGGTCTCGCTCGACGACCTCGCCGCCGTGGGCGTGGCCCCTACACCCGACCAGGCCGCGTTCGCGGCACTGACCGGCGCACTTCCGCTCGCCGACCTCACCCTGACCCTCGCCCAGCGCTACCGGCTGCTGCGCCGCTGGGCGGACCGCGACGACCTTCTGACCGAGACCGCCGCGGGCACGGCGGTCCGCGACCTGGGAATCGTCCTGACACTTATCACCGACGACGGGACGGTGCGCCGCTTCGAGCCGTGAGGACCGGCTCCGCCCCGAGACAGTCAGGCGTCAGGGTCGACTTCGGGATGCGTGAACCGCACGGGCTTGCCCAAGGACCGGGCGTAGGCGATCTCGGCTCGGGTGCTGTCTCCGATGTAGTCGCCGACTACGAGCACCTCGTCAGCCAGCCGGATCTTCGCCCGGTGCAGATCGCCGAGTCGAACCTTCAACGCCTCGGCCTCGACAGGATCGGACCGGAGCACGTGCGGCGACTTCATGTCGCAGGCCGGTTTGACGACGATCCTTCCGGCCTTGGTCTCCCGCAGGTCGGCCTCGTTCATCTCGGTCATGAAGCGGGTGGAACCGCAGATCACGACGATAAGCGGGAGGTTCAGCAGCTTCTTCGCGTCGGCGAGCTTCCCCTCGGGGGTACGCAGATGCGGATATGACACTGGGTCCTCCTGGCGGTGTGATGCGAGCGGTGCCCGTGGAGACGGCAACGAGGGTGTTCGAGATCGTTCTGCGACGACCGCGACGGTCCGGTCCGGGTTCAGCGATGCTCAGCGGGGTCAACTCCTCAGTGAGGCAAGGGCCGTCGCCACTCGTGCGCACGCCTCCGGTGGGGTCGAGGCGTGTGGGGAGAACCGGAGGGAGTCCGCGCGGACGGTCGGGGTGACCCCTTCGCCGTGCAGCGCCTTCGCGACGACGGACGGATCGTGCCCGGGCACGGTGAAGGAGAGGATGCCCGCCCGCCGCGCCGGGTCGGCGGGGGAGAGGACGAGACCGCCGTGTTCCCGCACCACCTCGGTCAACTCGGCGACGCGCAGGGCGATCTCGGCCTCGATCGCCGCGACCGTGTACCGCTCGACGAGCCCGAGACCGGCAGCGAACGCGGCGGCCGTCACCGGGCTGAGATTGGTGATCGACCAGCGCCGCGCGTCCACGGCCGGCACGTGCTCGTCTCCGTCGAAGACACCGACGTCCTCGACACCCGTCCAGCCGGTGAGGACGGGTTCCAGGGATTCCAGGGCCCGGTCGGACAGCGCCGCGAAGCCGGTGGCCCATCCCGCGCGCAGCCACTTCTGACCGCCCGCGACCACCACATCGGCCGCGTCCCACGCCATCCGCGCCACCCCGAACGCCTGGATGGCGTCCACGATCAGCAGCCGGTCCGGTCCGATCGCCTCGCGCAGTGCGGCGAGGTCGGCACGGAAGCCGGTGCGGAAGTCCACGGCACTGACGGACACGCCGACCACGTCGTCGGTCAGCGCGGCGCGGACGAGGTCGGGAGTGACTCCCTCGCCGGGTGCGGGATCGAGCCAGCGCGGTGTGGCCCGGCCGAGGCCGGCGCTGCGCCGCCACGGGTAGTGGTTGGCCGGGAAGTCGGTGCGCGGCGCGAGGACCACGCCCGCACGGATGCCGAGGGCGGCGTGGAACAGCCCGGTGGACGCGTTCGGGAGGAGCACCGTGTGGCGGCCGTCGGTACCGGCCAGGCGGGCGGCCGTGTCGCGTGCCACCGCTTCCGCGTCCATCAGGCCGTCCACGGTGGTGTGGTCGGCACGAGCCGACTCCTCCAGGGCCTGCGCCGTCGCGGCCACGACGTCCCGTGACGGCGGGCCGAACCGCGCGAAGTCGAGATAGCCCGCAGGTGTGTCGAAGTGGTCTGCGTACGACGTGAGCACGGGGCACGTCCTTCCGGGAGGGCGCGGGGCCGCGGGGTTACGGCGAGTGTGTCCGGCGAGCGGTGCCCTGCCCCCTTCCGGTCGGCGCGCACGCGTTCCCGCCGGCCCGCACGTTACGCGGCGCGCCCCGCTCGGGCCTGACCGGGGTGAATGTCGTTGTTCCCGTGGCGCCCTGTACGCCCTTGACCTCATGACGGAACACGGGACGGTCGTAGCCCTCCCGAATGGGTCTACGACCGTCCCGAGCGCGCTCGTTGGGGACCGGGGCTCAGTGCCCGGCGGCCTCCTCGGGGCGGGCGTGGCGCGGCAGGAGGAAGGAGAGGAGGAAGGTCAGCGCGAGCATTCCGTCGACGATCCAGAGCAGCGTCTGCATGACGGAACCGAAACCGCTGCGGAAGGCCGACGACGCGGTGGCCTCCAGGGCGGCGGGTATGCGTGCGCCTGCCTCGGACGCGGTCACCGCGGCCCGGGTGTCCTTCCCCAGGAGCGCGCAGGACGCCGGGGTCGCCGCGGGGTCCTTGGCGGTGGCGCGGTCCGAGGCGCACCGGCGCAGGTCGGCCACGATGCGGTCCTGCGTCGCCGGAGCGACGTGTGCCGCGGTCAGCCGGCCGCGCAGATCGTCCGAGCGGTGGTCGACCGCTCCGGCGATCCCGCCGCCCAGCAGACCGAAGAACACGGTGCCGAGGATGGCCACGCCGAAGGCGCCGCCGAGCTGCTGCATCGCGGTCATCGTGCCGGACGCCGAACCGGTCTCGTGCTGTTCGACGCTGGCGAGGACGATGTCGAAGAAGGGCGCCATGAGCAGGCCCATGCCGATGCCGGTGACGAGCAGCGCCGGCAGAAGCTGCCAGGGGCCGACGCCGGACCCCGCCTGGTCGAGAGTCAGCCAGACGCCGAACACGCCGAGTGCCATGACCACCGTGCCCGCCTGGAGCACGGCGCGTCCGAAGCGGACGACACCCTGCGCGATCCCGAAGCCGACGATCATGCCGCCGGACCAGGGCACCATCACCAGGCCCGCCTTGAGCGGGGAGTAGCCGAGGCCGATCTGGGTGTAGAGGTTGAAGACCAGCATGAAGCCCTGCATGGTCGAGAAGAAGACCAGCCCGAGGACCATGCCGCCGCTGAAGCCGCGCTTGCGGAAGAGGCTCGGGACGACAAGCGGGTCCTGGCCGTTCCTGCTGCGGTTCGACTCGTACCGGGCGAATACGGCGAAGACGGCGATCGACGAGGCCATCATCACGAACGTCCACGCGGGCCAGTCGTACTCACGCCCCTGGACCAGCGGGAAGATGAGCAGCAGCGCGGCCAGCGAGACCAGCAGCATGCCCGGGATGTCGAGGCGCGGCTTGGTCTCGGAGCGCCCCCGCGGCAGGTAGCGCAGGGCGCCGAGGATCGCCGCGGCCCCGAGCGGCAGGTTGATCAGGAAGATCATGCGCCAGCCGGTGCCGAAGTAGTCCGCGTCCACGAGCCAGCCCGCCAGGATCGGCCCGCACACCGCGGACAGCCCCATGACCGGACCGAACATGCCGAACGCCTTCTGCGACTCCTTCGGAGGGAACATCTCCTTGATCATGCCGAGGCCCTGCGGCAGCATCACCGCGCCGAACAGACCCTGCACGATCCGCGCGCCGATCAGCATCTCGGGGGACACGGATATCGCGCAGAGCAGTGAGCCCAGCGTGAATCCGGCGGCTCCGACCAGGAACATCCGGCGGCGGCCGTGGATGTCGCCGAGCCGTCCGCCGGTGACGAGCCCGACCGCCATCGACAGGGTGTAGGCGGCGGCCAGCCATTGCAGCGTGGAGGCGCCGCCGCCGAGGTCGGCCCGCATGGAGGGGCCGGCGATGTTCGTGACGACGGCGTCGAGGAGGTCCATCACCTCGGCCGCCAGGATCACGAAGAGCGCTGCCCAGCGCCACCGGTAGGGCGCTGGCGAGTCGATGGGCGTCTCGGTGGACGCGACACCGGTGGTGGACATCGGAACTCCTCGGAAAGGGTCCGCGCGCAGTGAGGACCTGCGGGCGCGGTGGGACGGGTGGATGCGACCGCCCGGCTCCCAGGTGAGGGCGGGAAGGCGCGACCGTACGCCGGAGAACACTGTTCACTTTAACAGAACGGTGCTCACCGGGAGAACGGCGTTCATCAAGATATAGCGCAACCGGGAGGCGGAGACAAGATATATCGCGTTTCTCGGGGTGAACGCTGCTCACCCGGAGAGAACACCGCTCTCCCGGCGCCTAGACTGTCTCCATGACTGACGCGGACGCCGACACCCCCGCACCGCCACCGATCTCCCCCTGGGATCGCGAGCGCCCGGCACCCGCACGTGTCACCCCGGCCCGCACCCCCCTGTCACGCGAGCGGGTCGTCGACGCCGCCTTCACCGTGCTCGACCGTCAGGGACTCGACGGCCTGTCGATGCGTCAGGTCGCGGCGGAACTCGGGGTGACGGTCTCCGCCCTCTACGCCCACGTCAGCTCCAAGGACGACGTCCTGGAGCTCATGTACACCCGCCTCTTCGACGACTTCAAGCCGCCCGAGGCCGACCCGGAGCGCTGGCAGGAGGAGGTGCGCGAGTACGCCCTCGAAGGGCGGCGGCGCCTTCTGGCGCACCGGGACATGGCCAGGATCTCCATGGCCCATGTCCCCTTCACCGCCGAACTCCTGCCGCATGTCGAGGCGCTGCTCGGAGTGTTCCGTACCGCAGGGCTGCCCGACCGCATCGCGGCGGAGGCCAGCGACCTCATCTCGACGTACATCGACGGGTTCGTCCTGGAGGAGGGCATGTGGCGCGACCGGGCCGCCCAGCAGAACGCGGACACCTCCTCGCCCGCCCGCCCCGACTGGCGTGAGATGGCCGACGAGATGCAGAACTACTTCGCGTCCCTTCCGGCCGCGGACTTCCCCCATCTGCGCGCCCTGGCCGGGGTCATGGTGACGGACTCCTCCGACGAGCGGTTCGACATCGGCCTGGAGATCATCCTGCGCGGCCTCGCGAGCTATCTGCCGTCCGACCCGGCCTGACCCGAACAGGCCGCGAAGCCGGGTCGGTTCACGGTGGCTCCCTTGCGCTGTGTGTCGTGACCGGCGGCCTGTGAGGTCACCGGTCACGACAGGGACTGGTGGTGGTCAGACGATGATGCGGTCGAGGTTGGGTGCTCCGGCGGTGGGGTTGGAGAACTGGATGGTGTTGTTGCCGGCCTTGAGCTGGACGGTGACGTCTTTGGTGACGACGGTGTTGTAGTCGGGTGTCTCGGGGAAGCTGACGGTCTGTTTGACGCCGTTGACCGTGACGACCGCGCTGCGGGCCTGGCCGACGCTCATGAACGAGACACTCATGGTGTAGCTGCCCGCCGCGGGTTCGGAGACGTTGGTGAAGGTGGCGGTTCCGCCGTTGCCGAGGTAGCTGAGTTTCTTCCCGCCCGAGCAGTGCGCGCAGTTCGTGACGGTGGTGCCACCGGCCAGGGTCGCCGCCTCGGCCTCGTACGACACGTTCCCCCCGCTCGGCGGAGGCGACGTCGGCGGCGGAGTCGTACCACCGTTCATGCTCGCGCCGAGGCTGTCCAGGGCCGTCTGGACCAGGGCCTGGGTGTTGGTGTTGAGGTTGGAGTTGGTGCCGTTGACGACCCACTTCGAACCGGAGAACATCACCACGGTCACGCCGTTGTCGACACCGCCGGTGGTCCCGCTGCTGGGTATGCCGAGCAGTTGGGCGGCCTTCACGGACGCCTCGCCCAGTTCGCGGGAGTCGTTGTCCGAGGTGGTCTGGCTGTTCGCGGTCTGGGTGTCGCCGAAGATCGAGCCGATGACCTTGCCGTTGTAGAACATCAGCGCGAACTGCCGGCCCGACATGCCGCGCTCTTTGTAGTAGAAGTGCGGGCAGGGGCTCTTGCGGTCCCAGCAGTCGTCACCCAGCACGTAGAACGGCACGTGATGCGCGCCCAGGGCTTGGCCGTTGCTGTCCTGCCAGGTCGTCTCGCCCTGGTGGTCGGGGTCGGGATCGGAGTCGCTGCCGTCGGTGTCGATGGCCATGCCGGAGGTGTAGGAGTACACGCCCGGGGCGACCTGGTACACGTTCACGTTCTGAGCCCGCGTCATGGTGTTGATGTGGGGCTTGGAGTTGACCTGGTTCGCGGCCGTCGAGTTCTGCTGGACGCCCGCCAGGACCTGAGCGGCGGTGTACGAGGTGGCGGCCGGGGCCGCCCCGACTGCTGTGGGGGTCGTCGCGGCGTCGGCGTGGCCGACGGCGAACGGTGCGGCGAGCGCGATGGCTGAGGCGGCTGCCACAGCGAGGCGCGTACGGATCGATGACATGGCGGTGTTGGGCCTCCATCGTTCGTTAGTAATCTTTCCTAACAGACGGAAGCAGTGGTGACCGCAGTCACACAATCGTCTCGTTAAGTAGCTTTACTAAGTCCATACCTCTAGTGATCCGGTCGGGCTTCCCTTCTGGTGACGCGTCATTCTTTAAATGTGCAGGTCAATGGATGCTTGCGGTGGCGTGGGTGTGGGCGGCCGGTCAACTGGCCCCGGGGGAGGGCGGCTTGGTCGTCTTCCGGTCGCCTTGGCGCGGGCCTCTGGGCTGAGTTCCTCTGTTAGGAAACTTTCCATTCCATTGTCTTGACGAGGCCCGCCACCGAGAGATTGACTGCGGGCGCCGCCGACGGAACGTCACCACATCCCCACGCCCCCGCTCGCGTCCGCATCACCTCGACGCGGCTCACGGCACTCGAACTGCGCTTCAAAGCCCGGCAGTTGTTGTCGGGTGTCGGTTCCCGCAGCTTCTTCCGCGTCGGCACCCCGCTGTGCGTCCCGCTCCCGGATCATCCCAACTGGAGGACACCCGTGACATGGTCACGACTTACCAAGGGGCTTGTCGCTTCCGCACTTCCGGTGGCAGTGGCGGCGGTGGGCATCAGCGCGACCGCCAGTGCCAGTCCTCAGGCGGCCAACGCGTTCCCGGCCCACTACGCCGCGCCCTACCTTGAGCTCTCCAGCGGCACCGCCGGTGACATGGCGGCTGACATGGGAGCCACCGGGCTCAAGAACTACACCCTGGCCTTCCTCATCCCCAAGTCCGGCTGTACTCCGCAGTGGGAGGCCGGCAACAGCGCACTGGGCGCCTTCACCTCGCAGGTCAACAGCCTCAAGGCGGCCGGCGGCAACGTCATCATCTCCTTCGGCGGTGCGGAAGGCGGAGAACTGGCGCAGACCTGCACGTCCGTCTCGGCCCTCACCGCCGCCTACGCCAGCGTGGTCAACACGTACGGCATCACACGGCTCGACTTCGACATCGAAGGCGGCACCCTGGGCAACACCGCGGCCAACACCCGGCGCAACCAGGCCCTCGCCGCCCTCCAGGCCCAGAATCCGAACGTCGAAGTCGACTACACCCTCGCCGTCGACCCGTCCGGCCTGGAGTCCGACACGCTCAACCTGCTCAAGGACGCCAAGAGCAAGGGCGTCAAGGTCAACCTCGTCAACATCATGACCATGGACTTCGGCGACGGAGAGAACGCCCTCAACGACGCGCTGTCCGCAGCCAAGGGCACCGCCGCGCAACTCGCGAGCCTCTACGGCATCTCGACCGCCCAGGCCTACGGACGCATGGGACTGACGCCGATCGCCGGCCGGAACGACGACGACGAGAACTTCACCCAGGCCAACGCCACCACCCTGGAATCCTTCGCCGCCACCAACGGCGTCCAGGAGCTGTCCTTCTGGGAGGTCGACGGCTACGACAAGGGAACCGGATACGCCTACTCCCGGATCTTCAACAAGATCACCGGTGGCACCACGACTCCTCCGCCGAGCGGAGGGAACGTGTCGTACGAGGCCGAGGGGGCGACCCTGGCCGGCGGCACCACCGTCACGAACTGCGCGCACTGCTCGGGCGGGAAGAAACTCAGCTACCTCGGCAACGGCGGAACCGCCACCTTCACCAACGTCTCCGAACCCGCGGCGGGCAGCTACACCATGAGCGTCTCGTTCCTGAGCGTCGGCCAGGCCCGCAGCGCGGTCGTCACGGTCAACGGCGTCAAACAGACCGTCAGCTTCCCCGAGACACCCGACTACAACACCGTCGTCACCAAAGACGTCACCGTCCAGCTCAAGGCCGGCAACAACACCATCCAGTTCTCCAACCCCACCGCCGGAGCACCCAACCTCGACCGCATCATCGTCTGATACCGACTCCCGGCAAGAGGCATGAGACTCGGGAGATCCATCGACGGCCGTGAGTCACGGCTCCGAGGTCTCGGACTCCAGCGCGGTCCGGGTCGCTGTCCCGTAGACGCCCGACTCGTCCTGGAGGACGAGTCGGGTGAGCTGGTAGCTGCGGACCGCGCTCTCGACCTCGCGGTCGTAGTCGCCGTCGGCGGCGCCGCCGTAGAGGCCGGTCTGCCGGAGGCGGAGCTGGAGTTCGACGACCTCGGGGCCCTTGTCGCCGAAGCGGAGGACGGGGGCCTGGCCGTTCGACGCGCTCGGTGAGGGGGCGGTCGGAGCGCTGGAGGGGCTCCCGGTCGGGACGGTGGAGCCGGTCGCGGTGATCGGGCTCGTGGTCGCGGTCGGGGTCGGGGTCGCTCCGGGAGAGGAGGCCGTCGTCTCGGACGGCTGCGCCGGGGATGCGGTACCGGACGGTGTTGCGGGGGAGGAGGCGCCAGCGGATCGCTGATTCCGCGGAAGGCCAGCACGCGGGCCGTCCGACATCGAGCCGTCCCGCGAAGGGCTTTGGTACTGGAAGAGCCCTGCGACCAGTCCTCCCGTCACCAGGGCTGCCACCACGGCTCCGGTCCCTGCGAGCAGGACCACCCGGTGCCTTCGGTGCGGCGGGCCACTGTCGGCCGAGGGCTGCGGAGCGGTTTCGTCGAGGGGTAACGAGGTGGCGGGTCCCGGCCCCAACTCGGCCGTGGCGGCGGCTGCGCTGCCCAACTCCTCTAAGGAGCTGGGTTGTTGTTGCTTCCCGACATCCTCCGAAGAGACGGCCGGTTGGCCCGCAGGCGCGTTCGCGGCCTCGGGCGGGGAGTCGGCAGGGCTCTCAGAGGCGTCGCCGACCGCCACGAACGGCCGGATGCGCAGCGGGTCGAAGTCCTCCGCGGCCGCTGCCTCCGCCGTACGCGACTCACGGTGGGCGTCGGACGCGCGGCGCGTGCAGGAGCAGGCGGGAGTGCCGTCCTCCGCGCGAGGCGCGCCACACTCCGGGCAGACGGGGGCTGTCGGTTCACTCACCCAAGTTCCCTCTCCGTGCAGGCTCCAGAGTTTAGACAGGTCTCCCGCACAGAAAATCCATGAGTCGTGGAATCTGGAATCGGAACGTCCGGAAAGCCGGGAATCGGTTCCATGACCGGGTCGGAGTGCTCCCGCGGATGTGGCGTAGCCCCGCGTCCTCGAACTCTGCGCAGGGCGCAGTCGGGGAGTTGGTCAGCTGGGCTGAAGGACGAAGTCGTACTCGGCGTGCAGGTACGGGACTTCGAGTGTGCCGCCGTCGGGCGCGGTACCGGCCGGTCGTTCCGTGAACGGGATGATCAGTTCGTCCTTGGTGCCGAAGACGACGTCGGAGTCGAGATAGTCGCTGTCCGCCTGGAAAAGATGGGTGATCAGCTTCCGGTAGCCCGGCTCGTCGATGAGGAAGTGGACGTGGGCCGGCCGGAAGTGGCTGATGTCCGTCCTGCGCATCAGGTCGCCGACGGGGCCGTCCATGGGGATGGCGTACCCGCGCGGGGCGATGGTGCGGATGCAGTAGGTGCCGTCCTCGCGGGTGCGGTACTTGGCGCGCAGGCGTGCCTCGTCGATCTCGGGGATCTGGGCCTCGTAGGCGCCTTCCGCGTCGGCCTGCCACACGTCCAGCACGGCGTTCGCCAGCGGCTTGCCCTCGGTGTCGGTCACCTTCCCGGTGAAGAACAGCGGTGTGCCCGGGATGCCGTCCGACATGTCGAAGCCGTGGGGCGCGGTCGGCGAGCCGTCGATGTGGAACGGACCGAGCACCGTGGCGGGGGTCGCCCGCGGCGTGAACTCGTTGTTCAACTGGACGACCAGCGTGCTCAGTCCTAGCACGTCGGAGGTGAGGATCAGCTCCTGGCGCTTGTCGTCGCTGATCCCGCCGGCCGCGGTCAGCCACTGGATCGCGGCCATCCACTCGTCCTCGGTGAGCCGCACCTCACGCGAGAAGGCGTGCAGATGACGGACCAGCGCGGTCATCAGCTCGCCCAGCCGCGGGGAGTGAGCGGTGGCCCACCGCTCGACGGCCAGCTCGGTGATGTTGTCCTCGTCGACGAACACGGTTGCGGCTCCTTGGTCTGCGTGCGTGCGGGTGGATGGCGGGACGGCGGGCGCGGGGTCAGTCCTCGCGCCGGTCCTTCGTGAGCGGGTCCGTGCTGTAGGGCTCCGGCGGCACCGGGATGTTGTGGCGGTCGACGGACAGGAAGACGTCCTGCGCGACAGGATGGCGCAGTTCCTCGGCGAGCTGGCCGATCAGGCCTGCGGTGCGGGCCAACAGCGCGAAGCCGCGCAGCAGTTGGAGGGGGAGGCCGAGGTCCGCGAGGGCGGCGCCGCACACCCCCGCTCCGTTCAGGGGGAGCGTCCGGTGCAGCACCTTCGGGTGCACCCGGCCGATGGCGGCGAACAGGCTCAGGTGCGGGCCGAAGACACCCTCCTCCTGGGCGATCCGCATCAGTCGCGGCGTACGGGGGTCGCCTTCCTTGTGCACGTGGTGACCCAGTCCGGGGATGAACTCCCCGGCCGCGCGCCGCCGTTCGACCGTGCGCAGCGCGACCGCGTCCCAGCCGGCCTCGTCGGTGGGCAGGTCTCCGCCGAGGGACTCCAGTACGTCGTGCAGGAAGAGGCCGGTGTCCTCGGTGACGCCGAGGAAGCGCGAGCCGCCGCCGAGGAGCCCGGCGGCCAGGGCGCCCTGGACCGAGTCCGGGGCGGAGAGGTAGGTCAGGCGGGTGACGATGGCCGTGGGCGTGAAGCCGTGGTCGGCCAGTGCCGCGAGCACCGCCTCGAAGACACGGGTCTCGCCGGGTGTGGGCCGCCGCTGGGTCGCGAGCCAGAACGCGAGTTCACCGAAGCCGACCGAACCCATGATGTCCTCGGCCAGGTCGTGCCCGAGCAGGGTGATGGTCCGCAGGTCGGCGGCGCCGAGGGCCGTGGGATAGGCGGGGCGCGGTGTCGGCTCAGACATGGTCGGCCTCCTCGGGTCCGGACAGCCAGGTCCGCAACTCCGCCCCGTGCTCGTCGAGTTCGGGTGGCGGCAGCCGGTAGGAGGCGGGGGTGGCGGAGAAGCGGATCGGGTGCCGTGTGGTGGGCACCGCGCGCTTGCCCTCGCCCACGGTGACGACCGGGTCGAGTCCGAAGCGGTCGGCCATGGCGAAGCCGCCGTCGATGGTGTTGATCGGTCCGCTCGGCACACCGGCCTCCACCAAAGCCTCGAACCACTCGGTCGCCCCGCGGGTCTTCAGCCTCTCGGCCAGCAACGGCCGCAGCAGGTCGCGGTGGGCGGTGCGGTCGGCGTTGCGCGCGAACCGCGGGTCGTCGGCCACGTCCGGTATGCCGAGGACCTCGCACAGCTTGCGGAACTGGCCGTCGTTGGCGGCGGTCACGATGAGGTCGTTGTCGGCGGTGGGCAGCGGTTCGTAGGGGAAGACGCTGGGGTGGGCGTTGCCCATGCGGTAGGGCACGGTGTCGCCGGCGACGTAGGCCGAGCTGTGGTTGACCAGTCCGGTCAGGGCCGAGGACAGCAGGTTCACCTCGACGAGCTGGCCCGTGCCCGTGGCGTCGCGGTGGCGCAGGGCGGCGAGGATGCCGATCGTGGCGTGGTTGCCGGCCATCACGTCGAACACGGAGATCCCTGCCCGGTACGGCGGCCCGTCGGGGTCGCCCGTCAGGCTCATCAGCCCCGAGATGGCCTGCACCATGAGGTCGTAGCCGGGGACGTGCCGGCCGGGTCCGGCGCCGAAGCCGGTGATCGACGTGTAGATCAGCCCGGGGTTGTCCTGCCGGACCGAGTCGTAGTCCAGTCCGTACTTCGCCATGCCGCCGGGCTTGAGGTTCTCGATCAGGACGTCCGCCCGGCGGGCGAGGTTCCGGGCGACCCGGGCGTCCTCCTCGTCGCGCAGGTCGAGGGCGATCGAACGCTTTCCCCGGTTGACCCCGAGGTAGTAGGTCGAGACCTCGTCGCGTGTCGGGGGCATCCAGGCGCGGGTGTCGTCGCCGCCCGGTCCCTCGACCTTGACGACGTCGGCCCCCAGGTCGGCGAGCAGCATTGTGGCGTACGGCCCGGCAAGGATCCGTGAGAAGTCCGCGACGAGCACCCCGGAGAGCGGGCCCGCGGCGCCCGGCGGTGTGGGCTTGGCGCTCTGCGACATGAACCTTGCCTTTCTGTCCGCACACCGGACAGTCGTCCGGACAGTGATTCTCTGTCCCGGACGAGGGAGGCGTCAAGACACGATCGCGCCGGACGGCCGGACCGCGTGGGGCGCGGACTCCAGCCGGGCGAAGTCCAGACTGATCTCGCCGGCGGCCTGGAGGAGGAGCGGCAGATGCTCGTCGAGCAGCACCTCCATCGAGGTCTCGGCGGCATGCGCGTTCACGTTGACGCTCGCGACGACGCGGCCCGAGCCGTCCCGCAGCGGGGCCGCCACCGAACGGATGCCCCTGGCCAGTTGCTCGTCGGTCACCGCCCAGCCCCGCGCGCGCACCTCCCGCAACTCCGCCTCCCATTCGGCCCGGCCGGGGTGCCACACCGACTCCAGGCCCGAACGGCTGGGCTCGGCGATGACCCGGGCCGCCTCGTCGGGCGCGAGCGCGGCCAGCAGCACCTTGCCGAGCGAGGTGGGCAGCGCCGGGAAGCGGGTGCCGATCTGCACGGCGAGGGTCACGATCTTGGGCACCGACACCCGGGCGACGTAGACGATGTCCGAACCGTCGAGCTGGGCGATCGAGCAAGACTCGTTCGTGCGCTCCACCAGCCACTCCAGGTGCGGACGGGCCACGTCCCACAGTCCCGTCGAGCGGACGTAGGCGACGCCGAGGTCCAGCACGCGCGGGGTCAGCACGAAACCGCCGGACTGCTGGCGCACGTAGCCCAGTTCGGTCAGCGTGAGCAGGATCCGGCGTGCGGTCGGCCTGGCCAGCCCCGTCGCGTTCGCCACGTCGGACAGCGACATCACCGGCTGCCGCGGCCGGAAGGCGGTGATGACCTCCAGGCCCCGGGCCAGCGCCTCGATGAAATCGGGTCCGGTTCCTTCGCGCGGCATGGTGGCTCCTCTGATCGCCGTCGGCTTCGCTCACGGGTGTCCGCCCTACGGACACCTCATCGAGGGCACTCTACGCAGCAGGAACGGCCTCCGTCGCCACGGCTCGTGCGCGGCGACCCGAGCGGGACCGTAGAGCGGACAGCTGGGGACATTCCCGGGCGGAATTCGGAATCCGCAGAGTATTGACACCGGTGAACAGCCTGACGACGATCGGTCACCAACCGAGAGCCGCCATACGGACAGTCGTCCGCTGTCGAGTGGGAGATTCCGTGATGAGCCAGGCCACCCCATTCCAGGCGGGGCGCCCCGTCGTCCTGCGCGGCGGCACCGTACTGCCCATGGACCGCGCACGGCGGGTGCTGAGCGACACCGACGTGCTGGTGACGGGGGACCGGATCACCGCGGTCGGCCCGCGGCTCGCCGTACCCGAGGGGACCGCCGAGATCGACGCGTCCGACGGCATCGTGATGCCCGGCATGATCGACACGCACCGGCACATGTGGCAGACGGCCATGCGCGGCTACGGCGCCGACTGGACCCTGACCCAGTACTTCGTCTGGTACTACCTCGAACACGGCAAGGCCTTCCGGCCCGAGGACGTGCACGCCGGGAACCTCCTGGCCGCCGTCGAAGCGCTGGACGCCGGAGTGACCACGGTCGTCGACTGGTCACACGGTCTCCAGACCGTCGACCACGCGGACGCGGCGGTCGACGCGCTCCAGGCCGTGCCCGGCCGCTTCGTCCTCGCCTACGGCAACATCCAGCAGGCTCCGGCGGAATGGACCGCTGCACCACAGTTCCGGGACTTCGTCCGCCGCCGCATCACCGGCGACGACATGCTCGGCTTCCAGATCGCCTTCGACGTCACCGGCGATCCCGCCTTCCCCGAGAAGCCCGCCTTCGAGGTCGCCCGCGACCTGGGCATCGCCGTGACCACCCACGCCGGAGTCTGGGGCGCCACCAACGACGACGGCATCCGGCTCATGCACGAGCACGGATTCATGACCCCCGAGACCGTCTACGTGCACGCCTCCACCCTGTCGGCCGACTCCTACCACCGCATCGCGGCCACGGGCGGCTCGGTCTCGGTGTCCACGGAGAGCGAGCAGAGCGCCGGCCAGGGCTATCCCACGACCTGGGCGGTCCGCTCCCACGACATCCCCGTCTCCCTCTCCATGGACACGAGCGTGTGGTGGAGCGGAGACCTCTTCTCCGCCATGCGCACCACCCTCGGCGCCGACCGCGCCCGCGAGCACCTGGAAGCCCACGCCCAGGGCGAGACCGTCACCCACGTCGCGCTGCGCGCCGACCAGGTGGTGGAGTGGGCAACACGCGGCGGTGCCAGGGCACTTGGCCGTGAACACGACCTGGGCAGCATCGAGGAGGGCAAGAAGGCCGACCTCGTCCTCCTGAAGAACGACCACTCACCGGTCTCCTTCCCGCTGCTCAACCCGTACGGCCATGTGGCCTTCCAGGCCCAGCGGGGCGACGTGCACACCGTCATCGTCGACGGCCGGGTGGTCAAGCACGAGCACCGTCTCCTCGACACCGACCTGGCCGCTGTGCGGCGCACCGTCGAGCGGACCGTGGACCACCTGCGGTCGACGATGGGCGAGGAAGCCTGGGCCAAGGGCATGAACCCCGACGTCCCCGAGACCAAGGTCCTCGACAACCCCTACACGTACACCGACTACCGCAGCTCCTCGACCCACGGCAGCTGAGGAGGAGTGAGGTTCCGCGCCGATGAGTTTCGGCCCGGCGGACGGTCATAGAGACGTATCCGCTGTCGGCCATGACACGAGGGGCAGAACCTGATGAGCGATCTGACCGCGCTGCTGGAGAAATACGTCGCCGAGGGAGCCTTCCCCGGAGCGGTCGCCCTGGTGGACCGCTCCGGCGAGGTGGAGGTCGCGGCCGTGGGGTCGACCGAGCCAGGGGGCTCGGCGCCGATGCGGGCCGACACCCTGTTCCGGCTCTCCTCGGTCACCAAGCCCGTGACCGCCGCCGCCGTGCTGGCACTCGTCGACGACGGTGTGCTCACCCTGGACGCGCCGATCGCGCGCTGGCTGCCGGAACTGGCCTCCCCGAAGGTCGTCCGCACTCCCGCCGGCGCACTCGACGACGTGGTGCCGGCCGCCCGTCCCATCACCGTCGAGGACGTCCTGACCTCGCGCTCCGGATGGGGCTTCGGGGCCGACTTCACCGCACCCGCCCTTCAGCCCCTGTTCGCGGACGTGGCCGTGTACAACGGAGGCCCGCGGTCGCCACTGACCCCGGACGAGTGGGTCGCCGCCCTCGCCGGCATCCCCTTGCTGCGACAGCCCGGCGAGGCGTTCCTGTACAACGCCAGCTCCGACCTGCAAGGCGTGCTGGTGGCACGGGCCGCGGGGCGCGCGCTGCCGGAGTTCCTGGCCGAGCGGATCTTCGAGCCGCTCGGGATGAAGGACACGGCCTTCGCCGTACCGGCGTCGGAACGCGACCGCCTCACCCCCTACTACCTGACAGCCCCCGACGGCACCCACACCTTGGCCGACGCGGCCGACGGCGCATGGTCCACCCCGCCCGCCTTCGCATCGGGCGCGGGAGGCCTGGTGTCCACCGTCGCGGACTGGCACGCCTTCGGGCGCATGCTGCTGGCCGGCGGCGGCACCGTCCTCTCCCCGGACTCCGTACGCCTCATGACGACGGATCACCTCACCGCGGACCAGCGCGCCGAGGCCGACCTCTTCCTCCAGGGCCAGGGATGGGGCTACGGCGGCTCGGTCGACGTCACCTCCGCGAAGCTGTGGAACAGCCCCGGCCGCTACGGCTGGGTGGGCGGCACCGGCACCGCCGCGTACATCGACCCGTCGGCCGACACGGTCACCGTCCTCTTCACCCCCTGCGGTCTGCCCGGCCCCACCTTCCCCGCGTGGATGGCCGACTTCTGGACGTATGTCGCGACCGTCTGAACGTCCCCTTGGACCGCGGCAGCGCTGATGCCCTTTGAGACAGGCCGACCGGACGGTCGCGCCGGCCGAACAGGCAGGCCTGGGGGACGGCAGGGCAGCAGTCGGCGCACACGTCACGGTCCCGGGGGTCAGGCGGCGAAACTCTCTTTCCAAGATCACGACCGTCCGGGTGCCCGTACGGGGGCTCACCCCTGCACCCCCGTTCCCCGACCTCCAACCGGAGGCTTGTGGACGCGCGGGCGCGGTCCGTGGCATCAGCGACAGAGAGGCCGACCAGTGAACCGACCGCCGTTCTCCCCTGACACCGCCAGGTCGGCCAGGCAGGACCTGGGACTGTCGCCCCACCAGGTGACGGAACAGATGAACGCCTACGGAGTCGGCGTCGACATCTCCATGGTCCACGCATGGGAGGCCGGTGAGTACCGCCCCACGGAGGACGAGCTGTTCGCCCTCGCGGACGTCCTCTGGTGCCGGACCAAGGACCTGATGGGGATCGAGTCCCCGCGCACCCTGACGGAACACCGGCTGGTACGGCAGTTCAGCACGGACAGACTCGCCCGCTCGATCGGTATGGACACCGCGCAGTACGAGCGGGACGAGGAGACGAACAGCTGGAGCGGTGACGGACGACAGACCACAGCCCTGCTGCGGGTGCTGGACCTCACCCCTCTCCGGCTCGCCCAAGCCACCGGGCAGCCCGTCGCACCGCGGCCGGGAATCCCGAGACAGTCGAGGCCGACATGGAGTCGCGACGGATCACGCTGACTCCGCCCGCTGTACGGCCAGTCGGAAGGGACCGTCGTCGGTCCGGTGCCCGTCGGGTCGGTCCGCCGGACCGGTTCGGCGCGAGCCTCGGCAAGAAGCTCGTCCCGGCCGTGAGACGGTCCTACCGTGCACGAATCCTGGACTCTGGACCACGACGGCCCCGGCACCCCCATCCCCGCCGAAACGGTGACGCGGGCCCTCCGGGCGAGGATCGCCGAAGGCTACCTGGAGATCTGGTTGACCAGCAGCGCCGGGCGCTCGCTCGCCCTCGTCACCAACACCCGCCGCGCGATGGTCATGCTGCTCGACGACGAGGGCGACCCCGGTGAACACGCCGTCACCTCGGGAGCCCAAGGCTGGAGCTACGGCTTCGTGCTCACGTCCGGACAGCACGACACCTATCCGGACGCGGACACCGTGCCCCTCACCGATGCGCTCACCCTCGCGAGCCACATCGTGCGGGCGGGGAACTGGCCGTCCGACGCGACCCGGGTGACGGACCGCTGAGGGGCACGACCCGGACGACCAGGGACTGGGGCCGCGCCCCGTCGCGCCGGTTGGCCTGCGGACTCACACGTCCCGCGCGCTGTGCGAACTCCGGTGGCCGGCAGAGCAGTTCGGGCTACACGTCGTCCGACCCATGCCCCCGACCGTGTCCCGACCCGTCGTCCGATCCGCGCCCCGAACCTCGACCCGACCCGTCATCCGACCCCTCGTGCGACCGGTGGTGACCCGCCGTGCCGTCGTCCGCCGCCCTCCGACCGGTCTCGTCCGCGTGGCGGTCGGGACGGTCCTCGGGCGTGGAGTGGCGGGTCGTGTTGTCGTCCGTGGTCCGGCCCGTCAGGTCGTCGTCGGTGCCGTGGCGGCCCCTGTCGTCGTCCGCTCCGTCGGTGGAGCGGCCGTGGTGGTGGACGTCCTCGGCGCGTACGGCGGTGACCTTCCCGGAGGCGGCGGCGACCGTCACCTCGTGCCCGGCGCCGTCCGCGCCCGCGATCTCCACCTCCCAGGCGGCCGACCTGCCCAGGTCGTCGACCTCGACGGACGTGGCCGAGCCGGGGACCAGGGCCAGCGCGGTGCGTACCGCCGCGGCCAGACCCGTACGGGCCGAGCGGGCGAGGGCGGCCTCGCCGTCGTCGGTGCCGTCGGGCCTGCTGCCGGTGACCCTGCCGTCGGCCGTGTTCACGGTGACCTCGTGCCGTGCGCCACCGGTGGCGACGATCTCGACCTTCCAGACGGTCCGACCCCGGTGCTCGTCGAGTTCGACGGCGGTGACCGTACCCGGCAGTTCCGCCACCCCCGCGTCGGCGGCCCGCAGGAGGTCGGTCGCCGTGCCCGTCGACCGGGAGTCGTCCGCGCCTTCGAGGTGGTGGGTGCCGGAGGTGGCCGGCGACGTGCCGTGGCGACCGCCGTCGTCGGCGACGGCCACCGCCGTGACGGCCCCCGCGCCACCGATCACCGCGGTCGCCGCGAGCACGGCCGCCACGGTGCGCCGACGGCCGGTCGGGGAGCCCTGGGAAGCGTTCATCATGCGTGGTCCTTTCCCTCGGTCATGGCCGGAACGTGCCCCGGAGGAGCACGCCCGGCCCGATGTCGACCACCCTGCGGGAGCGACCCTGAAGCCACGCTGAAGCTTCCTGAAGACCGCTTCAGGAACGTTCTGCGACCCTGTGCCCATGCGCCTGCTGATCGTTGAGGACGAAAGACGCCTCGCCGCCGCCCTCGCCCGCGGCCTGTCCGCCGAGGGGTTCGTCGTCGACGTGGCCCACGACGGGCTCACCGGTCTGCGCCTGGCGCAGGAGCGGGACTACGACCTGATCGTGCTCGACATCATGCTGCCCGGCCTCAACGGCTACCGGATCTGCGCCCGGTTGCGGGCCGAGGGCGACGAGACCCCGATCCTGGTGCTCACCGCGAAGGACGGCGAGTACGACGAGGCGGAGGGCCTCGACACCGGCGCCGACGACTACCTCACCAAGCCCTTCTCCTACGTCGTCCTCCAGGCCCGTATCCGCGCACTGCTGCGCCGCCGCAACCGCGCGGGCACCCCCCCCGTCCTGCGCTTCGGGGACCTCGCCGTCGACCAGGCGGCCCGCCGCGTCGAACGGGCCGGGACCGACATAGCCCTGACCGCACGGGAGTTCGCGGTCCTGGAACACCTCGCCCTGCACGCCGGACAGGTGGTGTCGAAGACGGACATCCTCGCCCAGGTCTGGGACTTCGCCTACGACGGCGACCCCAACGTCGTCGAGGTCCACGTCAGCGCCCTGCGCCGCAAACTCGACACACCCTTCGGCCGACGCACCATCACGACCGTACGGGGCGCCGGATACCGGCTGGAGCCCGACGGCGGTCTCCTTGCCTAGGCCGCTCGCCTCCGTCCGCGCCCGCGCCGCGCTCGCCGCGGCCCTGGTCGTCTCCTTCGCCCTCGTGGTCACCGGCATCGCCGTGATCGCCGTACTGCGCCACAACCTCACCGACCGGGCGGCCCTGGAGTCCGAGGTCACCGCCCGTACGGTGGCGGGCGCCCAGGCGGCGCTCACCGGGGACTTCACCGCCCTGGACCTGCCCGAGGACCGGGACCGGCTCGTCCAGGTCGTCGACTCCGGCGGCCGGGTCCTCGCCGCCGGGGACGCACTCCACGGACGCGGCGCCCTCACGGACTTCGCCCCCGCCCCCGCCCCGACCGGCACACCGAGCACCACGCCCACCCCCTCCGCCGCCCCCACCGCCACGCCGACCGACGACGACAGTGGGGACGATCACGGCGGCGGGCGGGGGAGGGGCCGGGGCAGCGGACACGGAGGCGACGAGACCGACGGCACCAGCACCGAGGACACCTCGACCGACGACAGCGCGACCGGCGCTCCGGCACGCGGCAAGGTCAGCACCGACGTGGACCGCGAGACCCTGTCCGTGCGGCTCGGCGACCGCAGCCACGACTACGGCTTCGCCGCCGTCCAGGGCACGACCTACGACGGCCGCACCTACACCGTCTACGCCGGCACCTCGCTCGCCGACGAGCAGGCGACCCTCGACCAGGTCACCCGCACCATGCTTGCCGCCCTGCCGTTCCTGCTGCTCGTCGTGGCCGGTGTGACCTGGCTGGTCACCCGGCGCGCCCTGCGCCCGGTGGAGGGCATCCGCGCCGAGATGGCCGCGATCACCGGCAGCGGCGACCTGACCCGGCGGGTCCCGGTACCCCGTTCCCGCGACGAGATCGGCCGCCTCGCCCGCACCACGAACCAGACCCTGGCCGCTTTGGAGCAGTCCGTCGAACGCCAGCAACGCTTCGTCGCCGACGCCTCCCACGAACTCCGCAGCCCCATCGCCTCGTTGCGCACCCAGATAGAGGTCGCCGACCAGCACCCCGGGCTGCTGGACACCGGTGACCTCCACCACGACGTCGTACGCCTCCAGCACCTCGCCGCCGACCTGCTGCTGCTCGCCCGGCTCGACGCGGGCGAACAACCCGGCCACGCCGTCCTCGACCTGACGGCACTCGTACGGGAGGAGGTCGCCCGGCGCGCCCCGACGGACCGGGTGGTCCCGGACGTACGCGCACAGGACGATGACCTGCCCCAAGTCCTGGGCAGCCGAGGTCAGTTGGCCCGCGTCCTCGGCAACCTCCTGGACAACGCCCAGCGGCACACCGCCACCGCGATCACCGTGACCCTGGCCCGCGCGGGCGACGACGTCGTACTCACCGTCGCCGACGACGGCCACGGCATCGCGCCCGCCGACCGGCCCCGGGTCTTCGAGCGCTTCGTCCGCCTCGACGAGGCACGCAGCCGCGACGACGGCGGGGCCGGCCTCGGCCTGGCCATCGCGCGGGACGTCGTGCGCAACCACGGAGGCGACCTCACCGTGACCGAGGCCCCGTCGGGCGGCGCGGCCTTCCTGGTCACCCTGCCGCGCGCACCGCACGGCACCGGCGGCGCCCCCGCCTGACCGCGGCCCCTTTGCCGATGACCGCAGCCCCCTTCGCCGACGCCTGGAAACCCGGCGACCAGGTCCTCGGGCGGCACGAACCGGTCGCGGACGCTTTGGTATCGTCACGGCACCGGACCACCCCGCACCCCCACGGTCCGCACCACCAAGGCATTCCCAGCCGGTAACCCAGGCCTTCGAGCCGTCAGTCCGGCCCCAGTCGCCAGGATCCAGCGTGTCCGAGGCGGGGCATGCTCTCGCATCCAGAGGCAGACCGTCATGCGCAAGTCCCGGGCCGGCTCCCGCCGCGTCACCGTGCCCCTCTCCGCCGTCCTCACCGCGACGGCCCTCGCCGCCGCCGGCTGCTCCGGCTCCGACACCGGAACCGACGCCGACAGCCCGCCGCCGAAGTCCCCTACGGCGAAGGTCTCCACCCCGCCCGTCCACGCCGGCGTCGACTACCAACTCGGCGGCGCGTACACCCCGCCGAAGGGCGTCTCCGTCGTCTCCCGCGACCACACGGCCTCGCCCGCCCCGGGCGTCTACAACATCTGCTACGTCAACGCGTTCCAGGCCCAGCCCGACGCGGAGGGTGACTGGGCCGCCGACCTCCTGCTGCGGGACCGCTCAGGGAAGGTCGTCATGGACAAGGACTGGGGCGAGGCGATGCTCGACATCGGCACCCCGGCCAAGCGCGCGCGGATCGCGGAGAAGGTGGACGACTGGATCGACTCATGCGCGGACAAGGGATTCGACGCCGTCGAGCCGGACAACTACGACAGCTACACCCGCGCCCCGCACGGACTGCTCACCGCGGCCGACGCCGAGGCGTTCCAGACCCTGCTGGCCCGCCACGCGCACGCCCGGCACCTCGCCATCGCCCAGAAGAACACCCTCGAACTCGCCAAGGACCGCAAGCGGGTCGGCCTGGACTTCGCGGTGGTGGAGGAGTGCGGACAGTACGACGAATGCGGGTCCTACGTCGACGCGTTCGGCGACCGCGTCATCGTCGTCGAGTACACCGAGAAGGGCATGGAGAAGGCCTGCGCGGGCTGGGGCGACCGGATCAGCATCGTACGGCGGGACCTCGACGTCACCCCGGCCGGCCACGACGGCTACGTCCGTGAGACCTGCGACAGCCACTGACGGTCAGTCGAGGTAGTCCGCCCGCCCGTCGTCGTCGAGCTCGAAAGGGCCCTCAGGGATGACGCAGAACTCGTTGCCCTCGGGATCCGCCATCACGAGGAACCCGCCGTCGGCGTAGTGTTCCAGCCTGCGACCGCCGAGCATCTCGACCCTGTGCTGCTCGGTGGCGGGATCGGCGGCGGAGATGTCGAAGTGCATCCGGTTCTTGCCCGACTTGGGTTCGCCTGTTCGCTGAAAGCCCAGGCCCAGGCCGTTCTCCCGGCGCAGCCAGACATAGGGGCCCATGCGGCCCACGACCGGTCGACCGAGCACTTCGGACCAGAACGCGGCGAGCCGCTCGGGGTCCGTGGCGTCGACGATGAGGGCATTGATCCGCATAGGTGAGTCCGCCATGCCCCGATCCTCTCAAACGGGCGCTCAGCCGCCGGACTCCACCGGCGCGGCCCGGCAGCCGAGCGCACTCGTTCTGATGTACGCCGCGAATCGACGGCTCGTCACCTCCGCTTCGCGGACACCGCCAGGGCTTTGAACTCGTCCCATCGGACCCGGGGGCGGTCGAGCCCGCGACGCTCCAGATAGCGGGCGGTGGCGCGGCGCGTGCTGCGCAGGACCCGGATCGCGTCGGTCGGGCGACCCGTACCCATGGGCTCCACCACACTCGTGGGGACCAGCAGCCGGCGGTCGCCCGCCGTCAGGGTGCCGCGCACAAGGGCGTTGTGCATGTGGTTGAGCTGCTCGTCATGCCGGTGCACCAGGAGCGAGGTGGGACCGGCGGTCGCCGCGCAGTCGTCGGGTACCTCCACCACGAAGCCCTCGTCGGTCGGGACGGCCCGGGTCCGGGCGAGCACCGGCGCCCCGGAGGCGTCGCGCGCGGCGAGCACCGCCGAGGGGAAACGGGCGAGTTGGGCCGCGCCCGGCAGCGGATGCGGTCCCTCCGGGTCCCGCGGGGCCGACGGGGGAAGGGGCGGCCGTACGACGATCTGGTCCGGAGTGACGGTGATCAGCAGCCGGAGGTAGTACCAGTCCATCAACCGGCGCAGGGGAGGGGTGACATACGCCCTGCTGTGCGGCTGTCGCTCGAAGAGCATCCGCCAGTAGTCCTCGGCTCCCTCAGGTCCGGTCATGATCTCGTCGGGGCACTCGGCCCGGCCGCCGACGAAGATCTGCGGCGCGTGGGCGAGGCCGCTGCCGGTGGGGTCGGAGAAGAGGAGGGCGACGCGGTCGTCGCGGCGGATGTTCACCGCCTTCTGGCTGAAGGCCAGGGAAGTGCTCAGCAGCAGCGTGCCGTCCTTGCGCCGCCGCACCGCGGTCGGCCAGGCCAGTGGTGTGCCGTCGCGACCGAGGGTGACGAACTCGCAGGTGCGGTAGGCGTCCAGGACGTCGAGCGGCGCGGAGTCGAGAAGGGTCATCGGCCCTGCTCCCCGTCCAGCGGCCCGCGCATCGCCCGGCAGGCGGTCGCGTACTGGCGGCGGCCCACGGCCTTCCACAGCAGCCGGCCCACCAGCGGGGTCCTGCGCAGGAAGTAGGCCCGCTCCTCGGGAGCGGCGTCCTCCAGGATCGCGCCGAGCGCGATCAGGAGCCGGTTCTTGGGTATCCGCTCCAGCCCACGGCGTCCGACCAGATCCCACTCGGCGACCGTCAGATGCTCGGCGACCAGCGGGAGCACCAACTGCTCCTCGTCGTCGAGGTGTTCGAGCAGCGCGGTGCGGTGCTGCTCCAGCGCGAGAGCCAGTTCCTCCCCGGCGATGTGGTCCGCCGCCCGCTCCCACGCGGCTATCCACTCGGCCACGACCGTCAGGCTCACGTCGATGCGCTGGTGCTGCTCCTCCATGCGGGCGACCAGCCGGCCGTCCGCGGCACGGGTGTGCAGGTGCGGCCAGATGAGTTCGTCCTCAAGGGAGTGGTGGCTGTGCAGGCCCGACACGTACTCACGCAGGTGGTCGGCGACCTTCGCCGCGCGTGCCGTGTCGCCGTCGCGGACGGCGCGTACCAGGCGGGGCAGATACGCCGACTCGCGGCGGAAGACGCGATGGACCACGACCATCTCGTGGGTGTACGGACGCTCGGCCATGGGAAGTTCGTCCGTGGTGCTGCTGGGGGACACGCTTGCTTGCTCCAACGCTCGGATCTCGACAACAGTCGCCCAGGGTCGTGCGCCCCTCTTGGCATCCGCTTGGCGCGCCACTTGGCGGTGGCTTGGCGCCCCGGCCCGCTGCGATCCCCGCGGGCCTGCGCGGGAGGCGCGTTTATCGTCTGTTGACGGCTCGGACCCATGGCTCGGGTAGATTCCCGCGCCGTGCTGCGTATTCGAGTCCTGGGTTCACTGGGTGCCGATGACGGGGGGCGGCCGATCGACCTCGGCCCTCCACGCCAACGGGCCGTGCTGGCGCTGCTGATCGCGGCCCACGGCGGTGTCGTGCCCGTCGACCGGATCACGGACGCCGTGTGGCGCGGGGCTCCGCCCGACCGGGTCACGGTGTCCCTGCACACCTATGTGTCCAACCTGCGCCGCTCCCTCGAACCCGGTCGGCCGTCGCGCGCACCGGCGACCGTGCTGGTCACCGCGGCCCCCGGCTACGCCCTGCGGCTCTCCCGGGACGCGGTGGACGCCTGGCGCTTCGAGACCTGGGTGCGGCGCGCCAGGACCGCCCCGGCGGAGGAGGCCCGTGTCCTGCTCGCCGAGGCGCTCGGCTGGTGGCAGGGACCGGCCTTCGCGGAACACGCGGACGAGACGTGGGCCCGGCCCGAGGTGACCCGTCTGACCGCACTGCTCGCCGAGGCCCGCGAACTCGCCGTCGCGGCCGACCTGGACACCGGGCGCCCGGCGGAGGCGGTACCGGCGGCCGAACTCCTCGTACGGGAGAGCCCGTTGAGGGAAGAAGGCTGGCGGCTGCTCGCCCTCGCCCAGTGGGCCTGCGGGCGCCAGGCCGACGCCCTCGCGTCACTGCGCGGTGCGGCGCGCGTGCTCCGCGACGAACTCGGCTGCGCCCCCGGTCCGGCGCTGACCGAACTGGAGTCGGCCGTGCTGGAGGGCAGAGCCGACGTGCTGCGCGCGCTGGTGCCGGGGAGTACCGGGCCGTCGTCCGTCGTCGCGGTATCGCCGGGCGGCGGGGTCGACGTGCTGCCGGGCGGCCCCGACGCGTTCGGCGGCGGCCGTGCCCAACCGGGCACGGAGGTCGATGTCGTCACGAGCCACGACGGTGAACCACGCACCGCACCCGCCCTCTTCGTGGGCCGCGGCGACGAACTGCACGCCGTGGCGTCCGCCGCGCACGCCGCCCGTCGGCAGGGCGGTGTGGTGCTGGTCACCGGGGAAGCGGGGGCGGGCAAGTCGGCGTTGCTCGGCCGGATCGAGGGACAGCTGCGGGCGGGCGGGTGGACGGTGGTGGTCGGGCGGTGCCCGGAGTACGAGGGAGCACCGCCCGCCTGGGCCTGGGTGGAGGCCCTCGGCGCGCTGGCCCGTGAGGCGCCGCCCGCGCGGCCCGAGGAACTGGCGGTGCTGTTGCGGGATCAGGACAGCGCGGCCGTGGCGACCCGGGACGAGGCGGCAGTCGGGCGCTTCCGGATGCACCGCGCCTTCGCCGCGTGGCTGCGCGCGGCGGCAGGCGAGTCCCCGCTCGCCGTCGTCCTGGAGGATCTCCACCGCGCCGACGGCGAGACCCTCGCCCTGCTGGAGGCGGCGGCAGCGGTGACCGGTGTCCCGCTGCTCACCGTGGCCAGTTACCGGCCCGCCGAGGTGGGCGAGCACCTGGTCAAGACCCTCGCCCAGCTCGCTCCGTCGGCGCCCGCGAGGATCGCGCTGCGGGGACTGGCGCCGCACGACGTGGCCACCGTGGTCGAGGCCGTGTGCGGTGAGCCCGTGGACGCGACGACGGTCGCGGCGCTCGCCGAACGCACCGGCGGCAACCCGTTCTACGTCCTGGAGAGCGCACGCCTGCTGGCCAGCGAGGGCGCTTTGGTCGCCGTCTCCGAGGTACCCCAGGGAGTGCGCGACGTGCTGCGCAGACGGCTGGCCCTGCTGCCCGCCGGCGCCCGCTCCGCCGTACAACTGACCGCCGCGGTCGGCCTGGAGGCCGATGTGGCCGTTCTGCTCGACGCGGCCGACACCGACGAGGACGCGGTACTGGAAGGACTCGACGCCGCCCTCGCCGCGGACCTGCTGACCGAGTCCGGCCCCGGACGCGTCCGCTTCGTGCACGCTCTGGTCCGCGACACCGTCTACACCGACCTGTCGGGTCTGCGGCGGGCCCGGCTGCACGCCCGGATCGCGCAGGTGCTCCGGCACCACCGCCCGCACGAACTCGCCGCCCTGGCCCACCATTTCGCCCGCTCGGGCAGCCCCGAGCACACCTCCCTCGCGGTCGACTACGCGCTGCGGGCCGCCGAGGCCGCGGAGCGGCGCTACGCCCACGAGGTCGCCGTGGACCTGATCGAGCAGGCGATCGCGGTGCACTCCGCGGCCACCGGCGCGGCGACCGAGGCCGCCCAACCGGACGACACAGTGCGCCTGTTGGTGCGGCTGCTCGGTGCGCAGATCCGTGCGGGCTCCACGGACGCGGCCCGGCACACCCGCCGACGCGCGGTCGAACTCGCCGAACTGGCCGACCGCGGCGACCTGGTGGCCGCCGCCTACGGCGCCTGGACCGAACCCTCACCCTGGCGCAGCAGACTGGAGGGCTTCTACGACCGCACCTCGCTGGAGCGCATGGAGCGACTCGTCGCCGATCCCGGCCTCGACGACCCCACCCGCGCCCGGGTGTTGCAGGCCTACGTCGAGGCGGTCGCCGTGGAGGACGCGCCCCGGGCCCTGGAAGCGGCCCGCAGCCAGCTCGCTCTCGCGCGCGCGAACGGCGAACCGCGCCTGCTGGCCGCCGCGTTGATGACCTCGGCGAGACTGCTGCCGCATGAGACGCAGGCCCCCGTGCGGGCTCCGCTGGTCACCGAATTGCGCCGGATCGCCCGCACCCACGACCTCCCCGCCTACCGCTGGGTGTGCGAACACCTCGACGGCATGACCGCCGCCGCGCTCAACGACCCCGCCGCGGTACGCCGCCACACCGAACGCGGACTCGAACTCGCCCGCCGCTACCGGATGGTGTGGGCGCAGGGCCTGGGGGCGGCGACCTCGGCGATGCTCGCGACGGTCGCCGGCCGCTTCGACGTCGCCGAGGCCGAATACGCCGAGGCCGACGTCCTCCTGCGCCGCGTCGGCTCCCGTCACGCCCGCGGGCTGCGGATACTGGGCCTGACCACGATCCGGCTGGCCCAGGACCGCCCGGCCGAGATCGAGCCCGTGATGCGCGCGGTCTACGAGACGGTGGGCGCCCCCGTCGGAGTGGCGCTCGCCCTCATCCTGGCCCGCCTCGGCAGGCTCGACGAGGCACTCGAGGTGCGGTGCCCACCCGAGCCGGTGACGGATCACCTGCACGGCCTGGAACTCGACTACCGCGCCCAACTCGCCGTCCTGCACGCCGACACGGACACCGCGTCGAAACTCGTCGCGCACCTGCTCCCGGTCCGCGACCAGCTTGGCGGCGCGGCCGGAGCCGCCTACGCGACCCGCCCCCTCGCCCATGCCCTCGCCGACCTGTACCGACTCCTGGGTGAGGACCGCTCCGCGGCCGACAACTACGCCCTGGCCGAACACACGGCGCTGGCCTGGGGTTCAGCCCACCTCGCCGCCCGCGCCCGCGAGGCCGCGGCACACCTCGCCGCGGACCGTGCACGACGGCGCACGTTCACGACGTAGGGGGATGAGAGACCAGCTCGCTGGATTGTGCGCGCACGATCCAGCGGGTGCGGTTGACTGACGATCCGTCAGTCGGCAGCGCCTGCCTGCGGGGAGGGGTGAACAGATGATCGCGAGCGACCCGCACAACATCGCACCGGGCACCACCCGCAGCGCCTCGCGCAGTTCCAGTACGGTTCCCAGCGCACCGCCGGCCATGGTGCCCAAGGGGATCATGGTGAGCCGTCTGCCCGAGGCCGCGGGGACCAGGAGCGCGCTGCGCTTGCTTGGAGTGCACTGCAAGGCCATAGCGTCGGGACAGCTGAACCAACCCCCCGCGTGGACACAGCATCCCGCACGACCAATGAGATGGGCGGCAAGTGACAGGCAGTCAATTCACAACGCATGCGGAACTGTTCGATCTGCGTGGAAAGCGCGCGCTGGTCACCGGTGGCACCAGAGGCATCGGGATGATGATCGCGCGCGGTCTTCTCCAGGCGGGCGTCCGCGTGGTCATCAGCTCACGCGACGCGGAAGCGTGCGCTCAGGCGCAGGAAGAGTTGTCCGCGTTCGGTGAGGTGCGGGCCATCCCCGCCGACCTCTCCCGCCACGATGAGTGCCGGCGACTGTCCGACCTCGTCACCGCCGACTCGGAGCGTCTCGACATCCTCGTCAACAACGCGGGCGCCATGTGGGACGAGCCGCTGGAGACGTTCCCGGACGAGGCCTGGGACACGGTCGTCGACCTCAACCTGAAGTCGCCGTTCTGGCTGGTGCAGGCGCTGCTGCCCGCACTCCGCGGAGCGGGCACCGCCGACGATCCCGCGCGGATCATCAACATCGGCAGCATCGCCGCCATCCACATCCCCCATCGGCCCAACTACTCGTACTCCAGCAGCAAGGCCGCGCTGCATCAGCTCACCAGAGTGCTCGCCAGGGAACTGGGACCGCAGCACGTCACCGTGAACGCCGTGGCGCCCGGCCCGTTCCCGTCGTCGATGATGGCCGCGACCCTCGACGAACTCGGCGAGGCGATCGCGGCGTCGGCCCCACTGCGCCGGATCGGCCGCGACGACGACATGGCGGGTGTCGCCGTGTTCCTCGCCAGCCGGGCAGGCGCGTACCTGACGGGTGCCGTGATTCCCGTCGACGGCGGGATCGCCACCACCGCGTAGGCCGCGTGGCGATCGTGTGCACGGTCGACCGTGGCTCAGTGCCGAAAGCTCGTTGAACTGGCCATGGTGGAGGCTGGGCACGCGAGTTGATCGTGGCGGAGCAGCGGATCACCGGGCGCTCACCGACATCCCCGCCACAGCCACCGTCACCGGCTCGGTTCTGCTGGAGGGCGCCTTCCAGTTGCCCAATGACGCGTGCGCCGCCCGCTCCACTCGCCGGGGTGGCCCCCTGGGTGTACGCGTATCCCCACAGGGACGTCGTCGCGTCGACCCGGTGTCGATCAGCTGGCCGGGAGCCCGGACGGGACGCCTGCGCTAAGCCGACTCGCGCACGACCAGTTCCGGGTCGAAGACGACGGACGTCGCCTCGGTACGTACGCCGTGGATGTGTTCGTCGAGCAGGCGGGCCATCTCCGCCGCCATCTCCTCGACCGGCTGACGGATGGTGGTCAGCCGGGGGTGGCAGGTCACGGCGACGCTGGAGTCGTCGAAGCCGACCACCGCGACGTCCTCGGGCACCCGGAGTCCCTGTTGCCGTACTGCCTGGCAGGCGCCCTGCGCCATGAGGTCGTTGGCGGCGAACACACCGTCAAGGCCGGGCCGGCGGGTCAGGAGGTCCGACATCGCCGCGAGTCCGCTGTCCAGGGTGAACTCGCCCTCGGCGACGGGGACATGGGGGTGGCCGTGGCGGGCGAGCGTGTCGCGGAACCCGGCCAGCCGCTCCTGGCTCGCCGCCACGTCCAGGGGGCCGCAGACCGTGGCGGGCCGGCGGCAGCCGCGGGCGAGGAGGTGCTCGGCGGCGAGGCGCCCGCCGTCCCGGTGCGCGAGGTCCACGTAACTGAGCGGGACCGGACGGGAGGGGCGGGCGAAGAGCACCGCCGGCAGCCGGGCGTCGGCGAGCAGGGCGGGCAGCGGGTCGTCGGAGTGGGTGGAGACCACCAGGGCGCCGTCGGCGCGGCCCTGGCGCAGATAGGTCAGCACCTCCTCCCGTGCCTCGGCCGACTCGGCGAACATCAGGACGGGGTGCATCGAGCGGGGGCGCAGGAAGCCGACGATCCCGCCGACGACCCGTCCGAAGAACGGATCGGCGAACACCCGTGTGGCGAAGGTGTCCTGGCCGGCCTCGGTGATGTCCCCGGCGCCGGACACCACCAGGGCCACGGTCTCGGCCCGCCGGGTCACCAGGGAGCGGGCGGCCCTGTTGGGCGCGTAACCCGTCCGCTCGATGGCCCGTCGGACCACTTCCTGTATCTCCGGATCGACGTTGCGGATGCCGTTGACGACCCGGGACACGGTGGCCCGGGAGACGCCGGCCTCCCGGGCGACGTCCTCCAGTGTCGGGGCCTGTCTGCTCATGCGGGCACCCTAACGGACGTGCGGTGCGCGGCAATAGAGCGCTCTCCCGGAGCGGTCAGGACACTCCGGGAGAGGCTCGTCCGTCAGGCGTAGACGCCGAACTCGTACAGCGAATACCCCCAACCCGTGCCCCGCGCCGTGCCGTTGACGCGGACGTAGCGGCCGGTCCCGGTGACGTCGAAGTCGTCGATCCCTCCGTTGCCGTCGGAAACGGTGCGCACGGTCTGCCAGTTCTGGCCGTCGTCGGAGGTCTGGATCGTGTAGGCCTTGGCGTACGAGGCCTCCCAGGACAACTGGACGTGCCGGAACGTGGTGCGGGTGCCGAGATCGACCTGGAGCCACTGGGGGTCGCTCCAGTCACTGGCCCACCGCGTGGTCTGGTTGCCGTCCACCGCGTTGGCCGCGGTACAGGGGCAGTCGCCGTAACTCGCCTGGTAGGACGAGGCGGTGGCGGGTTTGCCCCGGGCCACGTCGGTGCCGGACGGCACCGGTGGGACGACCCGGATCGAGCGGGTCTCGACGCCGACGTTGCCCCGGCCGTCCGTCGCCTTGACGTACACCTTCCAGACGCCCGGACGGTCCGGTGCGGTGATCCTCAGTCGACCGCCGCCCAGGTTGGTGGACGGCAGTGAGACCAGGTTCTTGCTCTGGTCGATGTAGTTGCTGTTGTCGAGCACCTCGTACGAGATCGGGTCGCCGTCGGGGTCGGTGGCCCGCACGGACAGCACCAGGTCGCGGTCGGCCTGCACCTGCCCCGCACCGCCCTCGACGGTCAGGTCGGAGATGACCGGCGGGGTGTTGTCGTGGCTGGTGTCGCCGCCGTAGGCCCGTTTCACCGCGTAGTACGACAGCCGTTTCTGGCCTGCGGGCAGCAGGTTGAACCAGATGCCGCCGAAGTCGTACTCGGTGCCGTAGTGGAACATCGTGGCGCCCAGCGCGACCCCCTTGTGCCCGGTGACGCAGTTCCAGGCGCGGGTGTAGCCGTCGGCCTTGGCCTGGTCGGAGGGCTCCAGGGGAACGCCGTTGGCGTCATTCGGGACCTCCCACTCACCGGCCGGTCCGGTCTCGGTGACGATGTAGGGCTTGGTGTAACCCCCTTGCTGCCAGGCGGACTTGATGTCGCAGACCGCGTTGTAGGAGTTGACGGCGTACAGGTCGAGGTCCGGCGCGTTCTTCTTGAAGTAGGGCCAGGCCCCGACCCACGCGTCGGTGGACGTGACGGGGTGGTTGGGGTCGACGGCGTGGATCTTCTTGGTGATGTCGTTGACGAGGGTGGTGTAGGCGTCGCGCTGTCGCTCCAGCTCGTCGCCGCTGTAGCAGTTCTGGAGCCCGAGGACCGACTCGTTGCCGACGTCCCACATGAGCACGCCGGGGTTGTCCTTGTAGGTCTGGACCCATTGGGGGAACTCGGTGAGGACCTGGTTCTTGTAGGCGGTGTCGGTCAGGTAGTTGACGCAGCCGCCGCTGCCGGGTCCGCCGCCGGGCTGGAGCCAGAAGCCCGCGACGACCTTGATCCCGTGGGCCGCCGCCGAGTCGAACAGCGGCTTGCTGGAGGCGTCGGTGCCCCAGGTGCGGATCGTGTTGACGCCCATGGACTGGAGGTCCGGCATGTACTTCTCGGCGTCGGCGACGCTCGGGCCCCAGGTCAGTCCCTTGACCTGGTACGGCTGCCCGTTCACCGTCAGCTGCCAGGCGCCCTGGCTGCCGGTCACCTTGACGACGTTGCCCGCGGCGTGGGCCTGGACGGCGGGCAGTGCGGCGAGGAGTCCGGCCGTCAGCACGCCGGCGGTGAGAGGTGCCGCGATGCGGCGTGTTCGGGTTCGCGTTCGTGTACGGATGCGGGTGCGTGGGGGCATGCGCGGGCTCCTTACGGCAGTCGGTAGTTCTCGTCGAGCGCGGCGCCCGCCTCCGGGTGGGTCTGGTCGTAGCCGCGCGCGTCGCACTGCAGCCCGCCGACCACGCAGTGGTCGACCAGTGCCTTGAGCGTGGGGGCGTCCCAGGCGTTGAAGAAGTCGTAGTGGAAGGTGTGGCCCGCTCCGCTGGACAGATGCACCTGCGACATGTCGCCGTTCACGGGGAAGGCCATCTTGAACTCGATCATCGGCAGCGCGACCGGGTGGTCGGCCGGGCACATGTTGTCGTTCGTGCCGGGCTTCACCACGGGGTAGGCCATGTGGCTTTTGTGGTCGGGGGTGTCGAGGTACTTGCCGTCCCAGCAACTGGGCGCCTGGAAGCGGATGTTGAGCTGGACGTCCGCGCGGTTCGGGCAGGTCGCGGGGAACTCGACGTTGAAGAAGCTGTCACCGCACTCCCAGCCCTCGACGAAGCCGGGGTGGTGCCGGAAGTCGTCGGCGCTCTGCATGGGGCTGCCGACGACGAAGCGCAGGCCCTTGGGGAACGGCCGGACGCTCGTGTAGTCGGTGACCCCGGCCTTGTAGTAGATGACCTGCGGCCCGACGGGAAGGATCTGCTGGCTGCCGTTGTAGAGCGTGGGCATCCAGTAGCCGGACAGGTCGCCGGGAGCCTTGCACGTGGTGCCGCCGGCCGACAGCGAGGCGGTGGTGCTGTTGGCGTCGGTCGTCGTGTTGCCCATGAAGGTGTGGTCGTGGGACTTGCCCGGCTGTTGCGGATAGACGATGGGGTCGTCCGGCCGGGTGTGCGTGACCGAACAGTTGGCCTGGAACTCGTGGAAGTAGCGGTGCGGCGGATTCTGCGTGGACGGCGTCACGCCGGTGACCGGAGGGTTCGCGGGGATGTAGCCGTCGCCGTCCGGGTCCTCCGGGGAGTTGGCCGTGGACGCGGCCATGGCGTGACCGGAGTGGGTGGCCGCGAACGACTGCGCGGCGGCGGTGTGCGGTGCGGGTGCCCCGGCGCTGATGGCGACGCCGCCGAGGCCGAGCGAGGTCAGCAGGAGCGCGCCGGTGATCAGCGTGGCTGACAGGCCTTTCGATCTCCTGGACATGGAGACCTCCTCCTGAACGGTGGGGGTGTCAGAGGTGGTCGCCCGGTGCCCTCATGACGTGACGTCGGACGAGATGAGGTGACGTCGGACGCGTTGGTGCGAGGGGATGCCGGGAGACGATGGGAGAGCGCTCTCCCGCCGAGGAGTGTTGGGGCCATGTCATCAAGGTGTCAAGGGATCCGGCAGAAGTGGACCCCGATGGTTTTCAACTCCCGTGGCGCTGCCGGAAGTTGAGACTCAGGGGTTAAATCAAGACGTGAACTAAGCGCGCCAGGTGAGGCCTTGGCTGATCGACCCGCCCAGCTCGGGGGAGGGAGCGGAGGGAAAGTGGCGCCGACTCCGGCCGGGGTGACGCTGCCGGACTGCGCCACCCACGCGATGCCGACTCGCCTCGCTTCGCCTTCAAGGCTTGACGGGAGCCGCACCGCGTCCGGTTCGTTCGCCCTCTTTTCGTCCATGTCACGCCGTTCGTAGCGGTGTGCCGACTCGACTTTCGTGAAGGGAAGTTAAAGAAACTCGCGTCACGACTCTTGCCACCCCAATGGTTCATTACTTAAATCAAACCGTGAACTAAGCATCGCGTCAGGCCAGTTCGTGGACGCCGAGCGCTGGGTAGAGCCTGCCCGGCGTTCCGGTTCCGTGTGTCCGCTTCGCTCGTCACCCCACCCGCATGGAGTCACGGCATGAAACTCAGATCCTTGGGTGTCGCGCTGGCCGCAATGGCCGCGCTCGTCACCCTGCCCCTGCACAGCAGCCCGGCCGCGGCGGCAGACCTGCCGCTGTCCCAGGGCAGGACGGCCACCTCGTCCTCCGACGAGAACGCGGGCACCGTCGCCGCCAACGCCGTCGACGGCAACACCGCGACCCGCTGGTCCTCCGCCGCCACCGACGCCCAGTGGCTTCAGGTCGACCTCGGCTCCACGGCCACCATCACCCAGGTCGTCCTCAACTGGGAGACGGCGTACGGCAGCGACTACAAGATCCAGACGTCCGCGGACGGCAGCACCTGGACCGACGTCAAGTCCGTGACCGGCGGCGACGGCGGCACCGACACGCTCGACGTCTCCGGCACGGGCCGCTACGTCCGCATGTCCGGCGTCCACCGCGCCACCCAGTACGGCTACTCCCTCTGGGAGTTCCAGGTCTTCGGCAGCACCGGCGGCACCACCCCGCCCGCGGGCTGCGACACGGCCAACGCCGCGCAGGGCAAGACGGCGACCGCCTCCTCCACCGAGAACGCCGGCACCCCGGCATCGGCCGCCTTCGACGGCAACACCGGCACCCGCTGGTCCAGCGCCGCCTCCGACCCGCAGTGGATCCAGGTCGACCTCGGGTCGTCCCAGAGCCTGTGCCGGGTCGACCTCAACTGGGAGACCGCCTACGGCAAGTCCTTCCAGATCCAGGCCTCGGCCGACGGCCAGACATGGACCACGCTCAAGTCCGTCACCGACGGCACCGCCGGCTCGACGTCCTACGACGTCTCCGGCCAGGGCCGCTACGTACGGATCAACGGCACCACCCGTGGCACCGCCTACGGGTACTCGCTCTGGGAGGTGGCCGTCCACACCGGTTCGGGCGGCGGCAGCGGCCCGGTACAGGGCGGCGGTGACCTCGGCCCCAACGTGATCGTCGTCGACCCCTCGACGCCCAACCTCCAGGCGAAGTTCGACCAGGTCTTCGCGCAGCAGGAGTCGAACCAGTTCGGCACCGGCCGCTACCAGTTCCTCATGAAGCCCGGCACCTACAACGGGATCAACGCGCAGGTGGGCTTCTACACCTCGATCTCGGGCCTCGGCCTCAACCCCGACGACGTCCACATCAACGGTGACATCACCGTCGACGCGGGCTGGTTCAACGGCAACGCGACCCAGAACTTCTGGCGTTCGGCGGAGAACCTGTCGATCACGCCCTCCAACGGCACCGACCGCTGGGCCGTGGCCCAGGCGGCCCCCTTCCGCCGCATCCACGTGCAGGGCGGCCTCAACCTCGCCCCGAACGGCTACGGTTGGGCCTCCGGCGGCTACATCGCCGACTCCAAGATCGACGGTACGGTCGGCCCGTACTCCCAGCAGCAGTGGTACACCCGGGACAGCTCCGTCGGCGGCTGGACCAACGGCGTCTGGAACATGACGTTCTCCGGTGTGCAGGGCGCCCCGGCCACCAACTTCGACTCCGGCCCGTACACCACCCTGGACAACACCCCCGTCTCGCGCGAGAAGCCGTACCTCTACCTGGACGGCAGCACGTACAAGGTGTTCGTGCCCGCCAAGCGCACCAACGCACGCGGCGTCTCCTGGCCCAACACGGCCGGTTCGTCGATTCCGCTGGACCAGTTCTACGTGGTCAAGCCCGGCGCGACCGCGGCCACCATCAACACCGCCCTCGCCCAGGGCCTGAACCTGCTCTTCACCCCGGGCGTCTACCACCTCGACCAGACCATCAACGTCACCCGGGCGAACACCGTCGTCCTCGGTCTCGGCCTGGCGACCATCATTCCGGACAACGGCGTCGACGCCATGCACGTGGCGGACGTCGACGGAGTCAAGCTCGCCGGCTTCCTGATCGACGCCGGCCGCACCAACTCCAACACCCTGCTCCAGATCGGCCCGGCCGGCAGTTCCGCCGACCACTCCGCCAACCCGACCACCATGCAGGACGTGTTCGTGCGCATCGGCGGCGCGGGCCCCGGCCTCGCCACCAACTCCGTCGTGGTCAACAGCGACGACGTCATCGTCGACCACACCTGGCTCTGGCGCGCCGACCACGGCGAAGGCGTCGGCTGGGAGACCAACCGAGCCGACTACGGTCTCGTGGTCAACGGCGACGACGTCCTCACCACCGGTCTGTTCGTCGAGCACTTCAACAAGTACGACGTGCTGTGGAACGGCGAACGCGGACGCACGATCTTCTTCCAGAACGAGAAGGCCTACGACGTCCCGAACGCCGCCGCCATCACCCATGACGGCATCGTCGGCTACGCGGCCTACAAGGTCGCCGACTCCGTCAACGTGCACGAGGCATGGGGTCTGGGCAGCTACTGCAACTTCACCTCGGACCCGTCGATCGTGCAGGCCCACGGCTTCCAGGTGCCGGTCAAGACAGGGATCAAACTGCACGACATCCTGGTGATCTCCCTGGGCGGCAAGGGTCAGTACGCCCACGTCGTCAACAACACCGGCGCACCCACGTCGGGCACGGACACCGTTCCCTCGAAGATCACGTCGTTCCCCTGACGGTGACCGCGACGCCGGTCTGACCGCCGACGCCGCCCACTGACAGGACACGGGTGCCGGGTCCTCCTCCGGAGAGGGGGCCCGGCACCCGCACGTCGTGCGCGGGGCACTGCCTCGGGGCTACGCGGGCAGGGTTCCCGGGGCGTGCTGTGCGGCTGTCGCCGTGGCGGCCGTGCGCAGGATGCCCTCGACACCGTCAAGGAACGTCTCGCGGATCAGAGTCGGGTCGAAGAGGCAGCCGGCGGCCATGGCGCCGTCACGCAGCATGACGAAGTGCCGGCCCGCGGCGTCGGAGGGCTCACACCCCGCGTCTTCCAGCAGCTGTGTGGCGGTGTCCAGGAACCATTGCCGATGAGCCAGCACGGCCTGGTGGACGGGGTGCGCCGGGTCGGGGTACTCGGCCGCCGCGTTCAGAAAGGCGCAGCCGCGGAAACCGGGGGACTGGATGCCGTCCCCGATGGACCGGCTCACGGCCCTGACCGTGTCGGCCGCGGACAGGTCCCCGGTCCGGGCGGCTTCCACCTGGGCCCGGATGCCGCGGTCGGCTTCCTGGAGGTAGGAGACGATCAGCTCCTCCTTCCCCTTGAAATGCCGGTACAGCGTGGCGCGGGTGACCTGGGCCTCCGCGATGATCCGGTCCACACCGACGGAGTGGATCCCCTCGGCGTAGAAGATCCGGGTCGCCGTGCCGAGCAGCCGCGCCCGCGCCGCGGAGGTGCCCTCGGCTTCTGTACTCACGCTCATGCCGTCACCCTACCAACCGACGAGGGAGAACGTTCGGTCTTGACAGCCGCAAGCGGAAGCCCTTTGAATGAGTGACGAGACCGAACGTTCTCCCTCGTCGCGAACCATCCGTCGTTCGCGCGCCGTTCGCCGCCTCACTGGCCCTCGCCGAAAGGACCTTCGTGAACACCTCATCCACAGCCCCTGCCCCCGCATCCGCCCCGGGTCTCGCCGTGAATGACGCGGCGGCGCTGCGTCGCCTGTATTTCGTACGCTTCGCGTTCGCCGTGGTGTGGGCCGCCCTGCTGTTCGCCTCCGCCGACGACCTGAGTCCCCTCAGCGCGACCCTGCTGGTGATCTATCCCCTGTTCGACGCGGCCTGCGCGGTCGTCGACGTCAGGTCCGCCAGGGCGAGCCGCGCGCCGGTACGCGGTCTCTACGCCAACATCGCGCTGAGCACCCTCACCGCCGCCGGGCTGGTGGCTGCCACGGCATCCGGAATTCCGGCCGCCCTGCGGGTCTGGGGCGTCTGGGCCGTCACCGCAGGGCTGGTCCAACTGGTTGTCGGCGTCCTGCGCCGAGGACTGGGAGGGCAGTGGCCGATGATCGTCAGCGGCGCCATCTCCACTCTCGCCGGTGCCTCCTTCATCGCCCAGGCGGGCAAGGACAACGCCTCCCTGAGCAGCCTCGCCGGTTACGCCACCCTCGGCGGAGTCTTCTTCCTCATCTCCGCACTCCGCCTGGGGCGAGCCAACAGGACCACCCGACTTCCTGGACCTGCCGATCGAGCGGTGTAGGCGGAAATCGGTTGAGGGCACTGCCGGGTTGCACCAGCCGTTTCGTCGGCTGCCGCGACCCGGCTTCGCCTGTCGACCGTGGGCAGTGGCTCCGGGGAGACGGGATGCGGGCAGGTCGCCCGCGTGCGCGTCGGAGCCAGCGAAATCCCATCGTGTTCGGCCGCAGCAGCAGGTCAGCGCCTTGGGATACGTGCGAGAGGGGAACACCGGTGCGGCCGACAACAGCCGTTTGGGTGGGATAGCGGGAGAATCGGACGCCCGCACTTGTGAGGGCGTTGTGGGGGTAGGCGAACGTGACCGCCGCTGTGCCGGAATGGGCGAGCGTGCTTTGAGAAAGTGGTGGGCATGGACATCGGTCACAGGAACAACGTCACCATCACCGGGAACCCCGAGGGGCGCACGGTGGTGCTGGCGCACGGTTTCGGCTGTGACCAGAACATGTGGCGGCTGACAGTGCCGGCCCTGGCCCCGGACTACCGGGTGGTGCTCTACGACTACGTAGGCGCGGGCCGCTCCGACCTCTCCGCCTTCTCCGAGGCCCGCTACTCCTCCCTGGAGGGCTACGCCCAGGACGTGGAGGAGATCTGCGAGGCGCTCGACCTGCGGGACGCGGTGTTCGTGGGCCACTCCGTCAGCGCCATGATCGGCGTCCTGGCCGCCGCCCGCGTCCCAGAGCGCATCGGGGCACTGGTGATGGTCGCTCCGTCCCCCCGCTACATCGACGACGACGGCTATCGCGGCGGATTCAGCGCCGAGGACATCGACGAACTCCTGGAGTCGCTCGATTCGAACTATCTGGGCTGGTCGGCCGCGATGGCTCCGGTGATCATGGGCAACGCGGAACAGCCCGAACTGGGGCAGGAGTTGGTCCAGAGCTTCTGTGCCACCGACCCTGAGATGGCGAGCGTTTTCGCCCGCACCACGTTCCTGTCCGACTCGCGCGCCGAGCTGAAGAGCGTGCAGGTGCCGACGCTGGTGCTGGAGAGCAGCCAGGATGCCATCGCTCCCCGCGACGTCGGAGCCTTCGTCCACCAGGCGATCCCGGGCTCGACCCTCGTCACCCTGGAAGCGACCGGACACTGCCCGCACCTGTCCGCCCCCGAGGCCACCAACCAGGCGATCCTGAGTTTCCTGGACGGCCTGCGATGACGTGCCGAACCGACCAGGAGCCCGACCCCCAGCAGTTCAGCGGAGACGAGCAGACCTCCAACGTGGCATTCGCGGCGCTCCTTGAGGACAGCGTCGAGGAGCTGTACGAAAGCGCCCCGTGCGGATATCTGTCCACCCTGATGGACGGCACCATCGCCAAGATCAACACGAGGCTCCTCGAATGGCTCGGCCTGGCGGAGGATGATGTCGTGGGCCGCATGCGGTTCACCGACCTGCTCACCGTGGGCGGCAGGCTCTACCACGAGACGCACTTCGCGCCGCTCCTACAGATGCGCGGGGAGATAGGAGGCATCGCCCTGGAGATCAAACAAGCCGGCGGCGGCCGGATGCCGGTCCTGGTCTCCTCCGTCGTCAAACACGGCGCCACCGGCGGGCCCCTGCTGATCCGCACCACCGTCTTCGACGCCCGCGACCGCCGCGCCTACGAAGAGGAACTCCTGCGCGCCCGCAAGGCGGCCGAAACCGCCCACCGTCAGGCCGAGGCCGACCGTGTCCGCCTCCAGGACGCCCTCGCCGCGCTCCAGCAGTCCCTCCTGCCGGACCGACTGCCCCCGGTACCCGGTGTGGAGACAGCCGTCCACTACCGCACCGCTTCCCCCGACCACCTCGGCGGGGACTTCTACGATCTCTTCCCGATCGACGGCAAACGCTTCGGCTTCTTCCTCGGTGACGTGTGCGGCAAGGGCCCCCAGGCCGCCGCGGTCACTTCCTTGGCCCGCTACACCCTGCGCGCCGCCGCCTTGCACGACCCCGATCCCATCTCCGCGCTGTCCACCCTCAACCAGGCGGTCTACGAGCGCTACACCACCGGGGACCCGCGCTACTGCACCACCATCTTCGGCACCATCGAACCCGACCTCGTCACCGGACAGGCCACCATCCACCTCGCCTCGGGCGGCCACCCTCCAGCGCTCGTCCTGCGTGCCGACGGCACCGCCGACTTCCTGCCCACCCCGGGAGGTCTCCTCGTCGGCATCCTTCCGTCGCCGCACTTCGCCACCGCCACCGCCACCCTCGACCCCGGCGACACCCTCCTGCTCTACACCGACGGTCTGACCGAGGCCCGCACTGGCGAGGACCGCACCACCCTCTTCGGAGACGAGGCCCTGCGCAGCTTCACCGCCCGCCACGCCGGCCGGCCTGCCCAGGCCGTCGTAGAGGCACTGATCGGGCTGCTGGACGACTTCGCGGACGGACTGGAAGACGACACAGCCCTGCTCGCACTCGGCGTGCCCGCCCCTCAGCCACAGGAGTGAAGCCCGTACCCATGAGTCCCCTGAACCTCACCGTGCATGCAGCCGCGACCAGTACCGTCATCGAGGTCGTCGGCGAGCTCGACTACGCCACCGCCTCCGAACTGCGGGAACTGATCACGAGTCTGACGCTCCAATCCGGCGAGCACCTTGTCCTGGACCTGGGCGGCATGTCCTTCTGCGACTCCAGCGGTCTCACCGCCCTGATCATCGCCCACAATCACACCCAGGCCGTCGGCGCCGGCCTCGTCCTGAGGGCAGTCCCCGCCCATACCCGGCGCGTGCTGCGCACGGTCGGCCTGGACCAGATCTTCGTCATCAGCTCCGACAGCGACGCGGCAACCGCCTGACCCGCGCGTGCCGGTGCGGGCAGGCGCAGGTCGTATGCGGGGTCGGGCTGAGAGCTTGGAGTGTGTGAGGCGCCGATTCCAGGGTGTGGCCGTGTGCGGTAGCTGTGGCAGTCCGCTGGCTGACTCCTGCTGCCTTCTTGATGGTGTGTCAGTCGTTGGCCGCGGCTTGTGAGTGGACTTCGGCGGCGCCCGGTGCCGTGAGCTGCCAACTCCCGCATCGCGTCAGGGGCGTTGTCGAGCCGGGTCGGCTTGAGGTGCGAGCCGCTGCTGGCCTCATAGCGGGGCGTGACCAACTCGCCGTCGCGTACGGCGTCCACGCCGCGTGTTCTGGGGGGAGGGGCCGGGCATCTCCAGGTCCAGCCCCGCCAGCACGGACCGCCACGGGGTCGTGCAGCGCCCATCCAGCCGGACACCACCGCTCCAGCTCACCCCCGTTCGTCGCGCAGGATCAGTACGCGGATTCATCCCGGGGCCGTAACCGCTCCTCCTCCCGGAGGATGACAGCGGCGCGGTGGCTCATGCAGGGGCACCAAGGCGGATTGCGAGCACCCGCACGATGTCCCGGCACCCCTTGTCCCGTCAGGCTGGCCATCCACCCGAGACCTGACCTGGAGACCCGTTTCTGTGGCTACCCTGCTCTACCGTCTGGGCCGCACGGCCTTCCGGCGCCGCTGGCTCGTCGTGCTGCTGTGGGCGGTGATCCTCGGCGGTGCCGGGGCCGGCGCCGTCACTGCTCCGGCCGCCTCCGACGACGGCACGTCGTTCATGCCCGGCATCGAGGCGCAGAAGGCGTTCGACCTGATCGGGGAGCGCTTCCCCGGCTCGGACGCCAACGGCGCCACCGCACGCATCGTGTTCGTCTCGCCCGACGGCGAGAAGGTGACCGCCGCCGGAAACCGGGCCGCCATTGACGCGCTCGTGACGGAGGCGGCCGACGAGCCGAAGGTCCTGAACGCCGTGAGCCCCTTCACCGCGGGCGCTGTGAGCAAGGACGGCTCCACCGCGTACGCCACCGTGAACTACAAGGTGAAGGCCGACGACCTCACCGACGCCGACAAGGCCGCCATGGAAAAGGCCATCGGCGAAGCGCGCGCCTCCGGTCTCACGGTCGAGGTCGGCGGCACCGCTCTCGCCGAGCAGCCCGCCGCGGCCGGCAGCGAGGAGGCCATCGGCATCGGCCTCGCCGCAGTGATCCTGCTCATCACCTTCGGCTCCCTCGCGGCCGCCGGACTGCCCCTGCTCACCGCCGTGATCGGCGTCGGCACCAGCATGGCCGCGATCATGGCCCTGGGCAGCGTCTTCGGCCTCTCCCTCACCACGGGCACGCTCGCCTCGATGCTCGGACTCGCGGTCGGCATCGACTACGCCCTCTTCGTGGTCTCCCGCTACCGGGAGGAGCGGGCGAACGGCCACGCGCCGAACGAGGCGGCCGGGCTCGCCGTCGGTACGGCGGGCTCCGCCGTGGTCTTCGCCGGTCTCACCGTCGTCATCGCGCTGGCGGGCCTGACCGTGGTGGGCGTGCCGATGCTGACCAAGATGGGCCTGTGCGCGGCGGGCGCCGTGGTCGTCGGCGTCCTGGTCGCCCTGACCCTCGTACCGGCCCTGTTGGGCATGTGGCCCAACGCGGTGCTGTCCCGCCGTACGCGCAAGGCCCGGCCGGTCCGCGCGGCGGCCGACAACGGCGGAACCCGCTGGGCGCGCTTCGTGCTGCGCCGCCCGGTGGCCGTGCTGGTCGCTTCCGTCGCGGGCCTGGGCGTGCTGGCTCTGCCCGCTGCGAGCCTGGAGATGGGCATGCCGGGGGCCGAGTCCAAGCCGGTCTCCTCGACGGAACGACGGGCCTACGACGCGCTCGCGGACGGCTTCGGCGCCGGCTTCAACGGACCCCTGACCATCGTCGTCGACGCCAAGGGCGCGGCCGACGTCAAGGCGGCTGTGAAGGGGATCGCCAAGGAGATCGGCGCCACCGACGGGGTGGTGTCCGTCTCCTCGGCGCAGTTCAACAAGGCGGGCGACACCGCCCTGTTCTCGGCGGTCCCGGCCACCGGCCCGAACGACGAGCACACCAAGGACCTCGTCCGCGCCATCCGCGCGGAACGCGCCGACCTGGAGCGTGGGACGGGAGCGACCTTCGAGGTCACCGGCAGCACCGCGATGAACATCGACATCGCCGAAGCCCTCCAGGCGGCACTGGTGCCCTACCTGGCCGTCATCGTCGTACTCGCTCTGCTTCTGCTCCTGGTCGTCTTCCGTTCGGTGCTCGTACCGGTCAAGGCGGCGTTCGGGTTCCTGCTGTCGGTGCTGGCCGCCCTCGGTTCGGTCGTGGCGGTCTTCCAGTGGGGCTGGGGCGCGGAGTTGCTGGGCGTGGAGCAGGCCGGACCGATCATGAGCCTGATGCCGATCTTCCTGGTGGGCATCGTGTTCGGACTGGCGATGGACTACGAGGTGTTCCTGCTCGCCCGGATGCGGGAGGCGTACGTCCACGGCGACCGCGCCCCCGACGCCGTCGTCTCGGGATTCCGGCACAGCGCCCGGGTGGTGGTCGCCGCCGCGGTGATCATGATCGCGGTCTTCTCCGGGTTCATCGGCTCCGGCGAGTCGATGGTCAAGACGATCGGGTTCGGGCTCGCGGTGGCGGTGCTGTTCGACGCCTTCGTCGTACGGATGGCGCTGGTGCCCGCCGTGCTGGCCTTGCTCGGTGACAAGGCGTGGTGGCTGCCGAAGTGGTTGGACAGGCTGCTGCCCCGCGTCGACGTGGAGGGGGCCGGGCTCACGACCCCGCCGCCGGTGGCGGGCGGCGAGGCCGTGCCGCAGGAGCCCATACGGGTCTGACGGATCGTGGGTCGCGGCACCGGACACCACGGCGCCGCGACCCACCCGTTGTGTGAGCATGGCTGTTCCCTGAAGTGTTTCGGAGCGTGATGAGTACCAGCTGGCGGCACCGGGCGGCGACCCACCCGAAGGCTCTGGACCTCGCGGTGCTGGTCCTGCTGTTCGCGGTCACCGTCGCCGGCGTCCTGACCACTTGGGCACTCGCATCCGGCCCGCTGGCGCTGTGGCCGGGCATCGCCCTGTCCGCCGTTGCCTGCGCCGCCCTGCACTGGCGACGGAACCACCCTCTGCCCGTCCTCGCGTTCACCGCGTCGTGCGCGATCACCGTGGGCGCCCTGGGCTACCTCCTGACGCTTTTGCTGATGGGCCCGCTGCTGGTCGCGCAGTACGCGACGAGCCTGCGCATGCCCCGGCGCACCGGATGGAACAGTGCCCTGATCGTCACCGGCTGCGTGGTGGTCAGCGGCCTGGTCTTCCCCTCCTTCCTGGACTCGGTGGTCTTCGCCGTCGTCAACCCCACGGCGTGGATCCTGCTCTGCGCGGCCCTCGGCGGCTACCGGAGGGTGCGCCGCGAGTACGCCGTGGCCCGCGCCGAGCACGCCGACCGGCAGCGTGAGGAGGAGGCAAGGCACCGGGTCGTCCAGGAGCGCATGCGGATCGCGCGTGAACTGCACGACGTGGTCGCCCACCACCTCACCCTGGCCGACGCCCAGGCCGGAGCCGTGAAACACCTCCTGCGGACCCGTCCCGACCGGGCCCAGGAGATCATCGACAGGCTTCCGGAGACGACGGCCGCCGCCTTGCGCGAACTCAAGTCCGCGGTGGGTCTCCTGCGGCAGGACACCGACACCGCCGACGACCTGGCCCCCGCGCCGGGACTGGACCGAGTGCCCGACCTCGTCGACTCCTGCGCGGCGACCGGCCTCCAGGTCGACGTCACGGTCGAGGGGGAGCGATGCCCGCTCACGCCCGTACTCGACCTGACGGCCTACCGGGTCCTCCAGGAAGCGCTCACCAACGTCACGAAGCACGGCGCCGGGCGCACCGCCGAGGTACGGCTCGCCTACACGTTCCGGCGGCTCACCCTGACGGTCACCAACGACACCGCACCCGACCGCGCCCCCGTACCACCGGGCCCGGAAGGCGGGTTCGGCCTGATCAGCATGCGTGAGCGTGCCACGTCGGTGGGCGGTACCTTCCATGCGGGACACCGCACGCGAGGCGGATTCCAGGTCGTCTGCACCCTGCCGCTGGACATGCCCCTCGACAGCCCCGACGAAAGCACCGCCCCATGACCATCCGCGTCCTGCTCGCCGACGACCAAGCCCTCCTCCGGGCCACCTTCCGCATCCTCATCGACTCGGAGGACGACATGACGGTGATCGCAGAGGCTGCCGACGGGCGGGAGGCCGTCGAGGCCACCGAGGAACAGCGGCCCGACGTGGTCGTCATGGACATCCGGATGCCGCACCTCGACGGCGTCGCGGCCACCGCCGCGATCTGCTCCCGGCCGGAGCTGGCGGACACTCACATCCTCGTCCTCACCACCTTCGAGAACGACGAGAACGTCGCCAAGGCCTTGCGCGCCGGCGCGAGCGGCTTCCTCGGCAAGGGCGTCAGCCCCGAGACCCTGCTGTCGGGCATCCGTACCGTCGCGGTGGGCGAGGCCCTGCTCTCGCAGGCTGCCACCCGGGCTCTGATCACCCGTTTCCTTGCCACCCCGGACACCGACGACCTGCTCGCCCTTCCCGAGGCGGTCAAGGCCCTGACCGACCGCGAACGCGAGGTCGTGACCCTGGCCGCGCACGGGTGGTCCAACGCCCAGATCGCCGAGCGACTGGTCCTGAGTCCGCTCACCGTGCGCAGCCACATCCAACGAGCCATGACCAAACTCGACGCCCGCGACCGCGCCCAGCTCGTGGTGATCGCATACCAGAGCGGACTGGTGCAACCCCAGTCACCGGCACAGGGCCCGGCAGGCCCTCCCTGACCGACCTGATGAGAAGGGCGAGTGCTCACCGGGGACCCGGATACCCAGCGGGTCCTCCAACCGGGCCCCGGACGTCAGCGTCCGGAACCGGTCGCGTTCTCGCGGGGGACGATGTGCGCGATGCCGTGTTCGACGACCCCAACGTGAGCCGGTGACCACGGAGTGCAGCCCGGGTGACGCCGTACCGCACAACTGCGCCCCACCCGGCCCGGACCGGGCCATGCACCGACATCGAGACGGTGCAGATCGGCGCTACCCCGGGGGGATCGATTTCGCGTGCCGCTGGCGGGACCTGTCGAAGGTGGTGTTCACCTCGACGGTCGACAAGGTCGACTGGAACACCCGCCTGGTAAGCGGCGAAGCGGTCGCCGAGATCACCCGGCTCAAGGCCGAGGACGGCGGCCCGATGGACACCGGCGGCGCGGCCCTCGCCGGGACGGCTGTGCGGGGCGGGCTGATCGACGACTAGTAGGTGCTGACGACCGCGCCGGTCCTGGTGGGCGGCGGCACACCGTTCTTCGCCGCGCCGGACAGCTGGGTGAACCTGAACCTCGTAGAGACACGGACGTTTCCAGGCGGCACGACCCGACCGCGTACGAGACGAGGCACTTCGCGCACCTCACGCACGCGACTCGACCGCCGGCCCGGACCGTGTTGGGGGGCCGTGCTCCGTACGGGGACGCCTGGTGCCGTTTGGAGCAAGGCGAATCCTCCGTACGGAGGCGAGCGAACGTTTCCGCTGTTGTTGATGCGGCGACGGGCAGGAAGGAACGTGGCATGTCCTCAGTACTGCTTCCCTCCTCCGTCGTCGGAGGCGCGCGCCCGTGATCCTCGTCATCGTCGTCGCCGTCCTCGCCCTCCTCGCCGGACTCGCGGCCAACCGTTTCCTACGACCCCGGCTGCTGAGTGAGGACGACGACAGCGGCATGGCCGTCAAGGACCTCGTCGGCCCCCTGCTGACCCTGACCGTCCTGCTGCTCGCCTTCGTCCTGGTCACCGCCAACGGCTCCTACGGCAAGGCCGAGGTCTCCTCCCGCGGTGAGGCCCGCGCCCTGGACCAGCTCGTGGAGACCGCCGAGTACGCGCCCACAGCGCAGCGGGCCGAGATCCAGGGCGCCGCTGTCTGCTATGCCCGTGCGGTACGCACCCAGGAATGGCCCGCCATGGCCGACGGCCACGGATCATCCGCGCCCAGCGTCTGGTCGACCAGCTTCCGCCGGACGTTTCGCGCCCTGGAGGGCAAGTCCGTCTTCGGCATGCTGATCGCCGCCGACAACAAGCGCTCCGACGAGCGCGAGGAACGCCTCACCCAGGCCACGGCCAGCATCCCCAGCGCCATCCTCTGGTTCCTCCTGGCCACCCTCGCCATCACCGTGATCGCGCTGGGCACCTGCATCCCCCGCAGGAACAACCGAGGCCAGCTGATCACCCTCGTCGTGATCACCGCGCTGCTCACCACCACGCTGTGCATCATCCGTGACGTCGACCGGCCCTTCGGCGGCATCATCAACGTCGCCCCCACAGCGATCGCCGACGCCGAACACGAGGCCACCCGCGACTTCACCGCCAACCACCCCACCACCGAACTCCCCTGCACCGCCAACGGCAACAGCCGCACCGCCTGACCCGACGGCACGAGCGCGGACAGCGCGGGCGGCCACTTTGATGGCCGCCCGCGTCGGAGATTCATGCCATCGGGCCAGTGCCGACAGCGGCCAGTGGCGTCAGGACGCCGACGTTGCGATGAGGCCGCCGGCCTCTTGGGCGGCCTGCTTGTCGCGCCCGTAGTGCACGGCGACCAGGGTCCCTCGCTGGCGAGGGACCAGGGTGGCCGCCGATGCCCCCTCCCGAGTCAGGTGTTGACGGCGACGTGCGCGGCGTGGACACCGGGAAGCCGGGAGAACAGGAAGGCGGGTGGCTGACGGACGTCAGAGGCTGAAGACGAGTTCGGCCTCGTCGCGCTTGGTGGTGTGGAGGTCCCAGTAGACCGGGGAGATCTCCTCGGGCTGGGCGGCCGGGAATCCGGGGATCGCCGGCGTGCCGATCGACACGTCGATGGCGACGTGCGCGGCCTGGACACCGGTGCCGTCCAGCTCCTTGTGCAGGTTGATCACCCAGTTGCGCAGCGCCGCGGCGGCGGCGTTGACGTTGGCGACCTGTGGCACGGGGTCGACGGACCCGGCGCCGGTGGTGAACAGCAGGGTGCCCGCGCCGGCCTCACGCATGGCGGGCAGCACCGCGCGGGTGGCGGCGATGGCTCCGTAGAGCTGGAAGTCCATCTCGTGCTGCACGTCGGCCGGTTCGGTCGCGGCCGGGGTGGTCATGACGGTCTGGAGGCCGGCGACCGGGGAGTACTCCAGAACGTCGATGCCGCCGAAGTGTGCCGCAGCGTCCTTGAGTGCCTGGGTGAGCGCGGCGCGGTCGAGGACGTCGGCGGGGAACGCGTCGGCGCTGATGCCCTCTGCGGTCAGCTCGCCGACCAGATCTTCGAGCCTGGCCCGGTTGCGGGCGGTCAGTGCGACGTTGTAGCCGTGAGTGCCGTAGGTGCGGGCGATGGCGAGGCCGAGCTGAGGGCCGGCGCCGACGATGGCGATGGTGGGCATGGGAGAACCTTTCGGGGAAGTATCGGCGGATAGGGCTATCCGCTTCTGATGCGGAAAGCCCTTTCCGTTTCGCTGTCCACCGTAACACGGGAACTGGATAGGTCATTCCGGTTTGCTAGTCTGGCCGGTATGAGCCCCCGAGATCCCCACGCCGACGCCGACGTCGGCACGGCCGATTCCGCAGGTCAGTCCAAGCGCAGCGACGCGGAGCGCAACCGGGGGCGGATCATCGCCGCCGCGCGCACGGTCTTCGGGCGCGACGGGCTGAACGCGTCGATGGCCTCGGTCGCGCGGGAGACCGGGGTCGGGATCGCCACCCTCTTCCGCCACTTCCCCCGCAAGGAAGATCTCGTCGCCGCGGTCTTCGCGGACCGTATGAAGGCGTACGCACAGGCCACCACCGAGGCCTTGGTCGACCCCGACCCGTGGAACGGCTTCACCGGCTACATCGAGGCCGTCTGCGCGATGCAGGCCGCCGACCGCGGTTTCGCCGACGTCCTGACCATGAGTTTCCCCGGCGTCCCGGAACTGGAACAGCACCACGCCCGGGCGTACGAGGGCTTCCTCGAACTCATCGGCCGCGCCAAGGAGAGCGGGCAACTGCGCGAGGACTTCACCAGCCGCGATCTCGTGCTGCTGCTGATGGCCAACGCCGGAGTCCTCAGCGCCACCGGCGACGCCGCCCCGGACGCCTGGCGCCGCCTGGTCGCCTGGATGATCCAGTCCTTCCAGGCCCCGGCCCGCGGACAGCTGCCGGACCCGCCGGACGACGCCGCGCTGTACGAGGCCATGCGTCGCGCCAGCCAGAGCGTCACCGCCCCCGAGACCGGAAAGCGACGCTGAATCAGCGATCGGCGGGACCGAGTGACGAGCGACCGCGGCGAGGCCGCCGTTGAATGCGGGCTCCGAGACCGAGCGGCCTTGGCGCTCCCGACCGCCAGCATCACGTCGGCTCGCAGGCTGAAAGCCATGCAACGGCGCACCATACGCGAACATGAGGTCCCAGGAGAAGCGAAAAACACGTAGGCACTGGATACCCGAGACCAGTGCAGCCACGCGCCGGGAACGAAGCCGGCAAGGGTGGTCTGATGCTGGAAGACTTCCTGGCTTGGCGTGGAGTAGGCAAGAACCGCCACGTTCACAAAGGCCAGGGCATACGCGAGCCAGGCGGCCTCCGACAGTACGAGGTACGCGGTGAGTGCGACAGCAGCGGCAGGGCGGTCCGCGCTCACCCTTCGCGCGGAGGCGCGCGGGTCGGTTGCGCTCCGCGATTGATGAGTCGCATCGGGACCGGTACAAGGGACGAGTGACAGAGCCTCTTGCCCCTCGCCCGGAAGATCGCGTCGCGTCGAAGCCGGGACGGTGGACCCGGCAGTCGGCGGGCGCGATGTTCGCCGCGGTCGCAGCGTTTCTCATCACCCGCGACGCCACGTTCGGGTTCTTCAGGCAGGCGCTGCCCGACCGGGCGTACACCGCTACGGTCCTCGCGGGATTCGCTGTGTCGGCCGTCGCCCACGGCCTTGCCATGGTGTGGCTCAGGCGATTGCCGTAGCAGGGCTCACGGGAGGCTTCCGCGTTGCCGCACGGGCGTCCGGGTCGTGACAATCCGTCGGCTCGGCGGGCAGCCGTAAGTTGACGGGCACGGGCTGAGGCGCCGGACAATCATCGGCATCGGCATCGGCATCGGCATCGGCATCGGCATCGGCGGGCGGGCGGCCGTTCGGCTGGGGTCCTGGATCGTCCCGTTGTGAGGGGTGCGGACGCCTCCGGCTGTGGCCTGTTTTCCGCCTCTGACACGCGACGGAGCTCCTCCGAAGGTAAGGAGTTCGCGCTGTAGATTGACGGGTCATGCTCAACGTTAAGGTCCTGGGAACCATCGGCGCGGACATCGACGGTGCGCCGGTCAACCTGGGAGGTCCCCGGCAGCGGGCCGTCCTCGCCCTCCTGCTGGCCGGCCGCGGTCGTGTGGTGTCCGTCGACGGACTCATCGACCGTCTGTGGCGGGGGCGGCCCCCGGAGAAGGCGCCGGCCTCCCTGCACGTCTACGTGTCCAACCTGCGGCGCGCGCTCGAACCCGGCCGACCGCCCCGCACCCCGGCCGGCGTCCTGGTCAGTGCCCCGCCCGGGTACGCGCTGCGGCTGTCCGAGGACGCGGTCGACGCCTGGCGGTTCGAGGCGGCGGTACGGCGGGCCCGCACGGCACCGGGCGCCGAGGCCCGGCACCTGCTGGAGGAGGCGCTCGGGTGGTGGCACGGAGCTGCGTACGGCGAGTGGGCGGACGAGGAGTGGGCGTCGGCCGAGGCCGCCAGGTTGAATGAACTGCACCTGACGGCACGGGAGATGGCCATCACCGCGACCCTCGCCACGGGAGCCGCGCGGGAGGCGGTGCCGGCCGCCGAGGCACTCGTACGCAAGCATCCGCTGCGGGAGGAGGGCTGGCGGCTGCTGGCCCTCGGGCTGTGGGCCAGTGGACGCCGCGCCGACGCGGTGGCCGAACTGCGGCGGGCTGCCGGTGTGTTGGCCGAAGAACTCGGTCTGGGCTTCGGCGGCGCGCTGGCCGAGCTGGAGAGGGCCGTGCTGGCGGGGCGCACCGAGTTCCTGCGCGCGGCGGTCCCGGCGGAGCCCGCGGTGCCGGGAGCGGTGGAACCGCTGGCAACCGACCTGTCGGCGCGGGGGAGTTGGGCATCGGCGTCGGATCGGGGCGTGCCGTCCGGCGGAGTTGGGGACTCGGCGGTCGTCGTCCTGCCGGACGACGACCTGTTCGTGGGCCGGGACGACGAACTGCGGGCCTTGGAGAAAGTGGCACGCGAGGCCCGGCGGGGCGGCGGTGTGGTCCTGGTGACCGGTGACGCCGGCGCCGGAAAGTCGGCGCTGCTCGGCCGGTACCAACGGCGGTTGCGGGAGCAGGGGTGGACCGTGGTGGTCGGCCGTTGCCCCGAGTTCGACGGCGCCCCTTCCGCCTGGGCCTGGGTGGAGGCGCTCGGCGCGCTCGCCCGCCGGACCCCTCCCACCGACCCCGCCGCGCTCGACGCCCTGCTCCAGGAGGCCGGCTACGGCGAGCGGCAAGAGGGCGAGGACGCGACCGGCGGGGGCATGGCGGAGGGGTTCCCGGGACGGGACGACACATCGTCCGTCGGACGGTTCCGGCTGCACCGGGCGTTCAGCACCTGGCTGCGGGAGGCCGCCGCGGACGCGCCCCTGGCCGTGGTCGTGGACGATCTGCACCGGGCCGACGGAGAGACGCTGGCCCTGCTGGAAAGGACCGCCGAGCTGATCGGATCGCCGGTACTGGCGATCGCCGCGTACCGCCCGGCCGACGCGGGGGAGAGGCTGACGAAGACGCTCGCCGAACTCGCCCACCGTTCGCCGTACCGGCTGGCGCTCGGCGGACTGCCCTTACCTGATGTGGACGCCCTGGTCAGGGCGGTGTGCGGGAAAGAGGTCGACGCGGCGACCGTCGGCGCGCTCGCCGACCGGACCGACGGCAACCCCTTCTACGTCCGGGAGAGCGCGCGGCTGCTCGCCAGCGAGGGCGCCCTCGTGGCGGTGTCCGAGGTCCCGCAGGGCGTGCGTGACGTGCTGCGGCGTCGGCTGCGGCAGCTGCCCGAGGGTGCGCTGGCCGTCCTCCAACTGGCCTCCGTGGTGGGCCGCGAGATAGAGATCTGCGTGCTCGTGGAGGCCGCGGACCCCGTCCGGCACGACGAGCACGCCGTGCTCGACGCCGTCGAGGCGGGTGTGGTGGCCGGGCTGCTGACCGAACCGGCGCCCGGCGTGGTCCGGTTCGCGCACGCGCTGGTCCGCGACACCCTCTACACCGACCTCGTCGGCGTGCGCCGGGCCCGACTGCACGCCCGGCTCGCCGAGGTGCTGCGCAGGCGCCGCCCGGACGACCTCGCGGCCCTCGCGCACCACTTCGCCCGGGCCGCGAGCAAGCAGACCGCGTCGCTCGCCGTCGCGTACTCGCTCGGCGCGGCCGACCAGGCCGAGCGCCGCTACGCCCATGACACCGCGGTCCAGTTGCTCACGCAGGCCATCGAGTCCTTCGCCCTGATCCCCGCCGACGCGGACGGCGCCACGGTGAACGGCCGCTCCGGACGGCTGGTGGCGCTGCTCGGCCGCCTGTTGCGGGCCGAGATACGGGCCGGGGCGATCGTTGCCGCACGGCACACCCGGCAGCGCGCCCTGGAGGCGGCCGAGGGTGTCGGCCACGACGAGTTGGCCGCGGCGGCGCTCGGTGTGTGGGGCGGACAGGGGCCCGCCCTGAGCGGGCCGCAGGGACTCGCCGAACCGGCGGCGATCGACGCGTTCGTCGACGTCCTGACGGCCCGCGCAGACCTGGACCCGGCCGTCCTCGGCATCCTGCCGCCGGCCCCCGCGGACGACCGGACCGGCCGCACGGCAGGTGGCGCACCCGCCGTAGGCCACGATGCCCTACGTGCCGAAGCCGGGACGGAGGCCACCGGGCCGCGGCTCGCGCATCGCGGCGCGCCGTCGGCGGGTGGGGTGGACGCGTGGGGTGAAAGAACGGCGGAGGAGAGGTCCGAGGCCGATCGCCGCCTGGTCGTGGCCCGGGCCGTGGGAGATCCGCTGCTGCTCTCCTGCGCGCTGACGGTGGCGGCAGCCGTAAAGCCGGAGGGGTTCTCGGACCGCCGCGCGTTGCTCGCATCGGAGTTGCGTGTCCTCGGCTACGCACACGACCTGCCCGCCAACAACTGGGTGCGCGAGCACACCGGGGCCATGGCGGCCGGGGCCCGCAACGACGTCGAGCAGGTTCGCCGGCACACCGGGCACGGGCGGGCGATCGCCGGCCGGCACCGCCTGGTCGAGGCCGAGGCGATCAACCTGCTGACCCTCGCCATGCTGGCAAACGTCGAGGGCCGCTTCGCCGAGTCGGAGGCCCGTTACACGGAAGTACGCGACCGGTTGCGCTACCACGGCTCACCGTTCGGCGACTTCGTGTACGTCGTGGGGCTGACATCGGTAAGGCTCGGCCAGGACCGCCCGAGTGAGGCCGAGCCCCTGCTGCGGACCCTGCTGCCGGGATCGGTGCCCATCGCCGAACTCGCCCTCGGTGTCGTTCTCGCCCGGCAGGGCGAGCGCGAACAGGCCCACCTGCTGGGCCGGCACACTCCGACGGTCGTCCCCGTCGTACCCGACCACCTGTACGGCATCGCCCTGTCCCTCCGGGCCGAACTCGCCTTCCTGCTGGGCGACATGACCACCGCGCGGGAGTTGATCCCGCTCCTGCTGCCGCTGCGCACCCAGCTGGCCGGCGCCGCCAGCATCTCCTTCGCCACCCGCCCCTTCGCCCACTCCCTGGGCGAGTTGCACCGGCTTCTGGGCGACGAGGACGAGGCGCTACGGCAGTTCGCCCAGGCCGAGGACGTGGCGCGGCGCTGGGGCTCGCGACACCTGGCGGAGGCGGCGCGGGCCGCCTCGCAGGAGCGGGCGGCCCGGAGGTGACGTGACGGCGGCCGGGGTCAGCCCAGGTGCCACTTCTGGTTGGACGTCCCGCCGCAGCTCCACAGCTGGAGCCGGGTGCCGTTGCCGGTCCCCGAGTCCTTGGCGTCCACACACTTGCCGATCACCGTGTTGACCAGGTCGTGGGAGCCGTTGAGGTTGAAGCGCTGGGCCCAGCCGCCGTTGCAGGTCGCCAGCTGGATGGCCGCGCCGTCGGACTCCGAGGCGTTCGCGATGTCCAGGCACAGGCCCATGGACCGCACGCTGCCGTCGGACTTGAACACCCACTTCTGCCAGGCGTCGCCGTCACATCCCCACAGCCGCAGCGGGGAGCCGTCCACACCGGAATGGGCGCTCACCTCGATGCACTTCGACGATCCGTAGCCGACGATCTCGTCACCGGCAGCGGCGGCAGCGGCCGGCTTCGATGTCGGGGTCTTCGTCGTCGTGCCGCCCGATCCGGTTCCGCTCTGTGCGTCGGCGTTGGCGGCGTGGGCCGCCTTGGTGCCGGACGCCTTGTCGGGGTGGGCGGCGTCCGCGACCGGGGACGAACTCCCCTCCGCGTGCGGGCCCTTGTCCGTACCGGCCTTCGACCCCTTCGCACGGTGGGTCGGCCGGCCGCTGCCCGAGGGGGAGCCGGTCTGTCCCACCGAGGCGCCCGCCGTGAGCTGGGGGACGGCGCCGTCGCCGACGTTCGCCGCTCGCGGAGCGGAGTCGTCGTGGTCCGGCATCGCGATGAACGCGGCGCTGCCGATGCCGATGACCAGCAGGGCACAGCCGGCGACCGCGACTCCGACCGCACGCGCGCTCCGCTCCGGGCGTGCGTCCCCGGCACCCGTCCCGCGCTGTCCGCCGGAGTCACCCGACCCCGTCGTGCGCGGCCGGAACAGCGAGCCCGGCGCGGCGGACACTTCCGGGGTACGGGGCTCGGCCGCAGTGGTGGCCGCCGATGCCGACGCGGGTGTGGGATCGGTCGACCGTGCCGCCCCGGAGCGGAACAGCCCGCCGGGCGCGGCGGGTTCGGATGCGGTGGTGGATGCCGATGCCGATGCGGGGTTGTCCGACCGTGCCGCCCGGGGACGGAACAGTCCGCCGGGTGCCGCGGGTTCGGGTGCGGTGGATGCCGGAGCGGGCGTCGGGCTGTCCGGCCGTGCTGCCCTTGGGCGGAACAGTCCGCCCGGTGCGGCGGGCTCGGCCGCGGGGCTGGAGGCCGGAGCGGACGATGGCGTGGGATCGTCTGACCGCCTCGTCCTCGGCCGGAACAACGTGCCCGGCGCGGAGGAGGTCTCGTCCGTCCCCGGCGCGGGGCCGGAAGCCGTCGTGGTCGCCGGTGTGCCGTCGGGCGTGGTCTCGCCGTCCGGGGCGGAGCCGTCCTCGGAGGGCGACGCGGGCTCCTCCGCCGACGCGTCCCCCGGCTCGGACGTCGGCTCGGTCTCCCGAAGCCACGGCAGTGGCCGTTCCCAGAGGGCCGGCTCCTCCGGTGTCTCCGGCTGCCCCGCTGTGTGCTCCATGTCTGCCTGCCCGTCTGCGTACTCGATGTTCCCCGGCGGGCGACGTTAGGGGCGCCGGTCGCGGACACCCGCCGGGAGGCGCCGGTTCTGCCCCGGAGGACCGCAAACCCTTCCCCTGCGGGCGGGGCGACCGGGGTGTCGTACCCCCGCGAGGTGCGCCACCGGCTACAGCGTCCCCGTGCGGAGCGCGTACGCGACCGCGTGGGTGCGGTTGCGCAGGCCGAGCCGGTTCATCATGACGCTGACGATGCTTTTGATGGTCCGCTCCGAGTAGTTCAGCTTCTGGGCGATCTCGGTCGTCTCCAGCCCCTCGGCCAGCAGCCGCAGCACATCGACCTCACGGGTCTCCAGGCCGGACGCGGTCAGCCCCAACGGCCCCAGCACATCGCGCTCGACCGTCATGAGGTGGTCGAGGAGCTGCCCCTGGACCGGGTGCGGCAGCGCCGCCCCGCCCTCGGCCACCGCGCGCACGGACTCCACGACCTTGTCGTACGTGGTGTTCTGACGCCACATCACCCCGCGCAGGCCGAACCGGACCGCCCGCAGCAGATGGGCCTCCCCGATGTGCCCGGTGACCAGCACGATCGCCGGGCCGGGACGGGTCGAGCGCTCGGCCACCGACTCCATCAGCAGCATGGTGTCCTCGGTGACCTCCGGTGTGATCAGGAGCGCCACGTCCGCGTTCCGGTGTTCCTCCTGCGGCAGCACCGTCAGATCCGGATACCTGCGCAGGCACCAGACGGCCCCCTCACCGGTGATCGGGTCACTGGCGAGGACTGCTATCGAGATCGTTCCCAACGTTCTTGCTTTCCTTCCGGGCGTGGACCGTCGCCCTGGAAGGGCGGGCGGCGATCGTCACCGGGCGGCCTTAAGGCCGACTTGGCGTGTACTTGGCGAAGCTGCCCCTGCGGCCAGGCTTCGCTGCCCGCGCGGGCGGACATCCGGCCGTACGCCGCGGTCGCGGGCGGCCCTCTGCCTACGCTCCACGCGCGGATCCGGTCGTGGATCCCGTTGCGGGAATGCCGGCAGAAGCAGAGAAGAGAGCACGTTGAGCACCGTCGTCGCCAAGCGCTCGCCGCGTGCCGAAGGTCCCCCGATGCCGGAGGGCCAGGTGGAACTCGCCGAGCCTCCGGTGCTCGGCGAACCGGCCACCGCCGACTTCGGCTCGGTGATGACGTACCTGCCGATGGGCCTGGGTGCAGGCGCCATGGTGCTGATGTACTCGGTCGGCAGCGGCGGTACGTCCATGTACATGATGACCGGGATGATGGGCGTCGCCATGATCAGCATGACGCTGACCCAGGTCGGCAGACCCGGCGCGGACCGGCGCCGCCGTATGCGCGCCGAACGCCGGGACTATCTGCGCTACCTCGCCCAGAAGCGCGTGCAGGCCCGCCAGGCGGCCGACGACCAGCGGGCCGCGCTGCTGTGGGACAACCCCGACCCGTCCGACCTGTGGGCGCTCGCGGCCGGCCCCCGCCTGTGGGAACGCCGGCCCGGGCACGAGGACTTCGGCCGGATCCGCATCGGTCTCGCGACCCGTCGCGCCGCACTGGAGTTCCTGCCGCCGCAGACCAAGCCGGTGGAGGACCTGGAACCGCTGTGCGCGATCTCGCTGCGCCGGTTCACCAAGGCCCACCAAACCGTGCCCCTGCTGCCGGTGCCGGTCTCCCTCCAGCGCTTCACCAGCGTCGAGTTCACCGGGGACATCGACGAGGCGGTGGCTCTCGTCCGCGCGATGCTCGGCCAGTTGGCGGTTCTCCATTCCCCGGACGAACTGCGGGTGGCGGTCCTCGGAGACGAGGCGGCCCACCATGACTGGGACTGGCTCAAGTGGCTGCCGCACAACGCCCATCCGGCGGAGGAGGACGCGGCCGGAGCGGTGCGGCTGGCCGCCGGCGATCACGACGAACTCCTCGATCTGCTCGGGCCGGATGTCCGCGACCGTCCCGACCACGACGTCACCTCCTCGCCCAGCGTCGCCGAGCCCTTCACGGTCATCGTCGCCCAGGGCGTACAACTGCCCCCGGCGTCAAGGCTGTTGGGCGCCGGGATACGCGGGGTGGTGCTGCTCGACCTCACCGGCGCGATGCCCGGCGGACCCAAGGTGCTGCGGCTCACCGTCCGCGCCGGCGAGGTGGGCTTCCCCAGCGGCACCGAGAACGTCAGCGGCCGTGCCGACCGGCTCGGTCCCGTCGAGGCCGAGCAACTGGCCCGGGCCCTCGCCCCGATGCGCACCGGCGGCGGCGTCGACCTGGTCGACCGGCCCCTGGAGTCCGACTTCGACCTGGCCACCATGCTCGGCATCCGGGACGTACGCGCCTTCGACGTCGCGGCCAAGTGGCGTCCCCGGCTGGCCCAGGACGCCCGGCTCAAGGTGCCGATCGGCGTCACCGAGGACGGCGAGATCGTCGAGCTGGACCTCAAGGAGTCCGCGCAGGGCGGCATGGGCCCGCACGGCCTGCTGATCGGCGCCACCGGCTCCGGCAAGAGCGAACTGCTGCGCACCCTCGTGACCGGCCTGGCCGCCACCCACTCCTCCGAGATCCTGAACCTGGTCCTGGTGGACTTCAAGGGCGGCGCCACCTTCCTCAACATGGACCGGCTGCCGCACACCTCCGCCGTCATCACCAACCTCGCCGACGAACTCCACCTCGTCGACCGCATGCGGGACTCCATCAACGGCGAGATGATCCGCCGTCAGGAACTGCTGCGGGAAGCCGGATACGCCTCGCTCTTCGAGTACGAGAAGGCGCGCGCCGCCGGCGCGAGCACCCTGGCTCCGCTGCCCTCGCTGCTGGTGATCGTCGACGAGTTCTCCGAACTGCTCGCCAGCAAACCGGAGTTCGTGGAACTGTTCGTCTCCATCGGCCGGCTCGGCCGCAGCCTGGGCGTCCATCTCCTGCTGGCCTCCCAGCGGTTGGACGAGTCTCGCATTCACCGCGTCGAGGGCCACCTCTCGTACCGGCTCGCCCTGCGCACCTTCTCCTCGATGGAGTCGCGCAGCGTGATCGGCACCTCCAGCGCCTACGAACTGCCGTCCGCCCCCGGCAACGGCTACCTCAAGGTCGACACCACCAACCTCGTCCGGTTCAAGGCCGCCTACGTCTCCGGAGCGGCGCCCGCGCCGGCCGGTCCCGAGGAGACGGCGCACCGGACGGCTGCGGCCCGTGAGGTGACCGCCTTCGGGCTGGAGCGGCACGGGCCGCCGGCCGCGGACCGCGAGACGGAGGAGGCCGCCCGGCTCGTCTCGCTCGCCGAGGAGGCCCTGCGCGACCAGGGCGCCGGCGCCGGACCCGAGCAGGACGGCGGTGACGGCGGCGAGGACAGCCTGCTGGAGGTCTTCGTCGGGCGGCTGGAGGACAGTGGTCCGCCCGCCCGGCAGGTCTGGCTCTCCCCGCTGTCCGAGTCGCCCGGCCTCGACCAGCTGCTGCCCGGCATCGTGCCCGACCCGGACCGCGGCATGGGCGCCGCCGACCCCCGCGTCCAGGGCGCGCTGCGCGTCCCGTTGGGCATGGTGGACCGCCCGTTCGAGCAGCTCCGCGAACTGCTCGTCGCCGACCTGTTCGGCGCCGACGGCCATCTCGGCCTGGTGGGCGCACCGCAGACCGGCAAGTCCACCCTGCTGCGCACCCTGATGCTGTCGCTGGCCCTGACCCACACGCCCGCCGAAGTTCAGTTCTACTGCCTCGACTTCGGCGGCGGCGGCCTCGTCTCCACCGCAGGACTCCCGCACGTCGGCTCCGTGGCCACCCGACTGGAACGCGACCGGGTCCTGCGCACCGTCGAGGAACTCACCCAACTCCTCGAACAGCGCGAGCAGTTGTTCACCTCCCGGGGCCTGGAGTCGATGGCCGCCTACCGGGCGCTGCGCGCGGACGGCACGATCGACGACCCCTTCGGCGACGTGTTCCTCGTGGTCGACGGCTGGGCCACGCTCCGCCAGGACTACGAGGACCTCGAACAGCGGATCATGGAACTCGCCGCGCGCGGCCTGTCGTTCGGGCTGCACATCATCGCCTCCGCGGTGCGCTGGTCCGAAGTACGGCCCCGGCTGCGGGACATGCTCGGCACCAAACTCGAACTGCGGCTCGGCGACTCGATGGAGTCCGAAGTCGGCTCCCGCGCGGCGGCCGGCGTACCGCACCGGCCGGGACGCGGACTGACCAGCTCCGGACACCACTTCCTGTCCGCGCTGCCCCGCCTCGACAGCTCCTCGCGCACCGACGACCTGACGGCCGCCACCAAGGCCGCGGTCGCCGAGATCGACACCTTCTGGACCGGCCCCCGCGCTCCCGGCGTACGCCTGCTGCCGACGAGACTCGACGCCCGCAGGCTGCCCGCACCGGCCGACACGCGCGACCTGAAGTTCTGCGTCGGCTGGGACGAGCAACGCCTCGCCCCCGTCTGGCACGACTTCGGCGCCACCCCGCACCTGCTGGTCTACGGCGACGGCGAGACCGGCAAGACCAACGCGCTGCGGCTGGCCATCCGAGCCATCACCACCCGCTACCGGCCCGAGGAGGCCAGGATCCTGCTGGCCGACCCCGGCCGCGGACTCCTCAAGGACGTACCGGAGGAGTACCGCGTCGGATACGTCGTCGACAGCGACGCGCTCGGCAAACTCGCCGACAGCGCCGCCGTGTCCGTCGCCAAACGACAGCCCGGCACCGATGTCTCCCCGGAGCAGCTGGAGAAGCGCGACTGGTGGACCGGACCCCTGCTGTTCGTCCTCGTCGACGACTACGACCTCTTCTCCGGCGCGCCCGGCACCCCGTCACCGATGCTGCCGCTGGTGCCGCTCCTCGCGCAGGGCGCGCACATCGGACTGCACATGGTCGTCGCCCGCTCCACCTCCGGCGCCATGCGGTCCGTCATGGACCCGCTGATCCGCCGGATGTGGGAGCTGGGCAACCCCGCGCTGCTGTTCTCCTACCCCAAGGAGGAGGGCAAGTTCATCGGCGAGGCCAAGCCCCGCACCCTGCCCGCGGGCCGCGCCCAGCTCGTCACCCGCCGCACCGTCCAGCTCGTCCAGACCGGCCTGGTGTCGGCGGCCCCCCTCCCCACAGGAGCACGATGACCACCGCCGTACCCCTGCCCGCCCGGACCGCCGAGGTCTGCCGCCTCACCGTGGAGGCACCGGACGGCCGCGCCGACCTCGCCGTCCCCGTCACCACCCCCGTCTCCGCCCTGCTGCCGGTGCTGCTGCGCCACACCGCCGCGGGACCCGACACCCAGGGCACCCCCTGGACCCTGCAACGGCTCGGCGAAGACCCCCTCGACCCCGAGGCGACCCCCGAGAGCGCCGGGCTGCGCGACGGAGACGTCCTGCACCTGCGTCCGGCCGAGGCGGCGCTGCCCGCCCTGCACTTCGACGACGTCTCCGACGGCGTCGCCCACACCGTCGGCACAGGACCCGGCCGCTGGCGCCCCGAACTCACCCGCAAACTCGGCCTCGCCCTGGCCTGCCTGGCGCTGGCCGCGCTCGCCGCCGCCCTGCTCGGCGCGGGCCCCGGCCCGCTCACCGCCGTGACCGCCGGAGTGATCGCGCTGGTCCTGGCCGCGGCCTGTGCGAGCGCCGCCCGCATGCACGCCGTCCCGGGCGCGATCCTCGTCGCCGGCGTCGGCGCGTTCGGCTTCGCCGCACTGGCCGGGACGACCCTGCGCGAGGGTCCGGCCGGCGGCTTCGCCCCCGGCACCACCGGAATCCTCGTGGCCGCCGGATGCGTCGTCACCCTGGCCGGCGGGCTGCTGGCACTCGGAGCACTGCCCCTGGTCGTACCCGGGACCGTCCTGCTCACGGCGGTCGCCGCCGCCGTCGGGGCCGGCCTCGCCGAGACCGCCGGACTGCACGGCTTCCAGGCCGCCTCGGTGGTCGCCGTGGGCCTGTTCGTCCTCGGCCACCTCGCCCCCCGGCTGGCCCTGCGCACCGCACGGCTGCGCGTGCCCCAACTCCCGCACGACGCCGAGGAACTCCAGCAGGACATCGAGCCCGAACCCGGCGAGCGGGTCACCGGCCGCGTCACCGTCGCCACCGCCTGCCTCGACACGATCGGCATCTCCTCCGCGCTGGTGTGGGCGGTGGCCCTGTGGCTGCTCGCCGACCGCGAACACGGCTGGACCGGCTGGCTCCTTCCCCTCTGCCTCAGCCTCGCCGTCCTGCTCCGCGCACGAGGCACCAACGGCACCCTCCAGCGGGTCCCGGCCGTGCTGGCCGGCGCCTACGGCCTGGGGCTCGTGCTCATCGTCCGGGTCGCGCCCACCGGCCCCATCGGCCGGGCCTCCGTCCTCGCGGCACTGCTGGCCGCCGCGCTGCTGCTGCTCGTCGGCGCCTGGCGGCTCCCGCGGGCCCGGCTGCTGCCGGTGTGGGGACACCTCGGCGACCTGCTGGAGACGGTCACGGCGATCGCCCTGCTGCCGCTGCTCCTCCAAGTGCTGCACGCCTACGCCTACTTCCGCGGTCTCGCGGGCTAGGAGCGGCACCCATGCAGACACGACGCGATCACGTGCAGGCCTACCAGTTCGCCATGGGGCGCCTCGCCTCCGCCCTCGTCAGCGGCGACCCGGGCCGGGGCGACAGCCCCACCCGGCGCTCCGCGCTCGGCTCGGTCTTCGGAGTGGGCCTGGTCGTCCTGCTGTGCGCCGGGTACGGGGTGTACGGCCTGATCTCACCCGTCGCCAAGGACGACTGGCGCAAGGACGGCACGATCGTCCTGGAGAAGGACACCGGCAACCGCTACGTCTACGCGAACGGCGAGCTGCGCCCTGTGCGCAACTACGCCTCCGCACTGCTCATCGCGGGGGCGCGGACCGCACCCGAGACGGTGTCCGCCACGTCCCTGGCCGGAGTTCCGCACGGCACCCCCGTCGGCATCCAGGGCGCGCCGGACACCGTGCCGGACGCGTCCGCACTGGCGACCGGAGCCTGGGCGCGCTGCCTGCCGGGTCAGGGAGCGGACAGCACCGCGGCCACGACGACGGGGGCCAAGGCCAAGGGCTCCGCCGGCCAGGGGCAGAGCCTCGTCTTCGGCAGCTCCGCGACGGCGCTCGCCGCGCTGCCAGCCGATCGACAGGTACTGCTCCGCGGGCCGGGCAAGACCAGGTATCTGCTGCTCAACGGCGTCAAGTACCCGGTCCCCGGCACCCCGACGCTGATCGCCCTCGGCCTGGACGACGAGACGGCCCTCCCCGCCACCGCCGACTGGCTCGCCGCCGTCCCCACCGGCACCGCCCTCGCCGCGCCCGTGCCGTCCGGCGCGGGCAAGGCCGCCGCCAAGGTCGCCGGGCAGAGCACCGAGGTCGGACAGGTCTTCCGCACCACTACGGGCAGCACCGAGCACTACTACGTGATGCGCTCCGACGGGCTCGCCCTCGTCAACGCCACCGAGTACGCCCTGCTCGCCGCCCGCCCCGGTGCCCCCGCTCCACGTCAGGTCGGGCAGGCGGACATCGCCGTGGCCCCGGTCTCGGCGGAACACGCCACGACCGGCCGGGTGCCGGACCTGACCCGTGTCCGTCCGCTGGGAGGCGGCACCGTCTGCGTGACCGATCTCGCCGACGACCGGGCCCGGATCACCGTGGCCGCCTCGGAGACCGGCGGAATCGTCCTGCCGCCCGGCGGCGGCGTACTGGCCGTCCCGGACAGCGGGCGGACCGAGTACCTGATCACCGAGCAGGGCCTGAAGTACCGCATCGCCGACACCGACGCCGCGCGGGCCCTCGGGTTCGGCGACACCAAGCACCGGCTCACGCTGCCGGCGGGCGTCCTCGCTCTCGTCCCGGACGGTCCGGTACTCAGCCGCGCCGCCGCCGCGAAGGACTGAACCCGATGGCCCGGCTCCGCCTTCGCTCGACACCCGTGGGCGACGTCCTGCTCATCCATCCCAAGGGCAGATACGACGACCGGGCCGCCGCGTTCGCCTCAGGCATCGCCGAGGACCCGCTCCACACCCTCGTCGTGGTGGATCTGCCCGCCGACGCCCTCGCCACGGAGTGGGAGGGGGTGGCCCGGCTGCTGTCGTCCCCCCGGCACGGCAGCCCGCGCCTGGTCTTCGGCCGGGGCACCGGCGACGACATCCGCACCGCCTGCCGCCTCCTCGCCGAACGGCTCGAACGCGAGGTGCTCGCCCCCGACGGCGACCTCGTCCCGACCGTCACCGGCGGGTTGTTCGTACCGGGTGACGACGGCGCCGCCTGGCTGCGATTCCGGCCGGGCCGCGACCCCGAGCCAGTGGCACAGCGCTACCCCAAACCGCACTGGGAGTTCACCGCGCCGACCCGCACCGGCCCGGCCGGCGCACACACCGTCGCCCAACCGGTGCCCGCGGGCGTGTGGTTGCGCCACACCGACCACGACCCCCTGGCCGCCCGTCACCGTCGCGCGGTCGAGGCCGTCCCCACCGACCCGCACCTCTTCCTGATCGTCCTCGGCAGCCCCGGCACCCCACCGCTCGCCCTCGACGACGTGGCGCGGTTCTGGGACACCGTGCTCCCCGGCGTCCGCCCCGCAGCCCGGTTCGTCCTCCACGGCAGCCTCGACACCCCTGACGACCAGGCACCGGGCCAGACCCTCGCCGACGTTCTCAACCACCAAGTCACCCTGTACGACGCCCTGCCCTACGCGGAGCCCGAGGGCCGGCCCGTCCCGGCCGAGTCCACCTACCTGCCCTCCGGGACACCCACGCCGGGTTCGGCGCCGCAGCGGGAACCGGCCCCCGGCGTGCCGTCCCCGCAGTCCCCGCCGCCCATTCGCACGGAGTCCGGCGTCGGCGCGCCGCACGGGGGAACCGGCACCACGGATCTCCCCGAGGCTCGCACCAGCCCCGACGAAACCGCCGACTCCGCCGACTCCGACGACTCGGATCTCTCGGAGGCGCCCACCGTCCGCAACGACGTCGAGACGCAGCTGCCTGCCCCGGAGCCCACCTCCGACGGCGCGGCAGATCTGGAAGAAGCCCCCACGATCCGGAACACCCGCCGGACCAGGGCCGGCAAGACCCCGGACCCGACACCGGCGCCGGCGGCCGACCCCGCACGAGTACCCGAGCCGGAATCCGAGCCTCCGCGAACGCCGGCCCCTGTTGCGACCTCGATCCCGACCCCGAACCCGATTACGGCTGAGGCCCCGGTAACGCCCCCGGCCCCTGTCCTGACCCCGGCCCTCGCCGCATCGCCGATCCCACAGCCCGACTCCGCCCCCGCACCCACCCCTTCTCCTGCCCCCGCCCAGCGGCTCGCCCCGCCCATCGCTCCCCGTTTTCGGCTGGAGTCCGGCGCCCCCGAGCCGGAGCCCTCGGTGGCCGGAGACGTGGGCACCTCCGTGGCCGCGGACACCCCGGCCGCCGCCACGGGCACCGGCCCGGCGCCCGGCACCACCCCCGTCATCGGTGGTGCGGGCGCTGGGCCAGGTGTCCGGGTGCAACCCGTGCCACGGGCCGCGGCCTGTGCGCTGCCGCCGGAGCGGGGGATCGCGCAGGAGCGGGAGTGGCTGCGGCGGACGTTGAGCGAGCAGTACAACGCCGTGGCCGGTTCCGTCTCGCGGGTGATGTCGGAGTCACCGGGCCTGCGTGGCGGGTCCCGGAGCGAGGTGGCGGACGCGCTGACCGATCTGGTCGCCGTACGCCTGTACCTGTCCGGTGACAGTCGTCAGGCCGACGCGGTCGTCCGCGAGGCGGTGGCCGGGCCGCACGTGCCGTTGGCGCGGTGTGTCACGGCGGGACTGCGGCGGCTGCCTTCCTACCGTGGGCCGGCCCTGCTGCGCACTCGCCTCGGTGACGCGGAGCGTGCGTGGTACCGCGAAGGCAGGCTGGCCACCGAGTGGGCGTTCTGCCACGCCCGTACGTCGTTGCACCCGGGCCCTCGGGGCAGCGGCGCCACCGACGTGCTGATCTGGTCGATGACCGCCCGGCGGACCAGTTCGCTGGACCCCGCCGTCCCCGATCGGGTGCTGTTCGTGCCCGGCACGGCCTTCAAGGTGCTGCGCGCCGAGGGTTCCGTCGTGCTGATGCGGGAGCTGTCGCCGTCCGAGACCACTCAGGACAGCCGCACCACCCAGGACGGCCCGAACAACACCGGCAGCCAAGGCGGTCAGCGCGATGTACCCGCCAAGTTCGACGAGATCGCCGTCAAGGGACTGGAGAAGATCCTCGACGCGCTGGAGCGGGCCGGCACCGACGCCGCCGCCGAGAGCGCCGATCCGCCCGGACTGATCGTGACCCCCCGTGCGGACCGCACAGAAGGAGCCAAGCCGTGAGCAGGCAGGTCTTGCTGGTCTCCCCGGACCGACCGGGCGCCCACCGTACGATCGCGCAGGCGCTGGCCGAGGCCGCCGAGGGAGCGCTGATCACGGTCGCCCCCGGCCGCTACGAGGAGTCGCTGGAGATCGTCCGGCCCGTGACCCTGGCCGCGGAGGGCGGCGCCGGGACCGTGCAGGTCCACGCGTCCGCGGGCAGCACGGTCGTGGTGGACGCCGAGGCGGTCCAGCTGTCCGGGCTCGTCCTCTCCGGCGCCGACCGGGAGGCACCGGTCCTCGACCTGCGGCGCGGGCAGTCGGCGCTGGACGGCTGCCGGATCGAGGGCGAGGCGTGGACGGCGGTACTGGCTTGGCACGAGGGCACCCTCGTCGCCCGTGGCTGCCGGGTCACCAACCCGCGCGGCGCCGGGGTGGTGGTCACCTCGCACGGCGACAACGTACTGGCCGACACCGAAGTCACCGAGGCAGGATCCTCAGCGGTCGTGGTCGCCGAGCACGGCCGTCTCGACATACGGGACTGCCGTCTCGACCGACCCCGGGGCAACGGCGTCTGCGTCAACGGCAACGCCTCGGCGACCGTCGAGGCCACCTTGATCACCGGCAGCGGCAAACCCGCCGTCGCCGTGGAGCAGGAGGCGCGCGCCACGCTGCTCCGGGTCACCGTGACAGGCAGCAGCGCGCTGGACGCGTATCTGACCAGCCGGGGCGAGACCACGCTCACCGACTGCGCGTTCTCCGGCTCCGGCGGACAGTCCGTGCACATCGCCGAGGGCGCCGCACCGCACCTGCGCGGCTGCGCGGTCAGCGGCGCGGCCCGCAGCGGCATCCAGGCCACCGGTGGCGCCCGGCCCCGGTTGGAGGACTGCACGGTCACCGGCACCCCGGTGGGCCTCCATGTCACCGGCGCGGCGACCCTCGTCACCGCCACCGGGCTCGTCGTGCGGGACGCCTCGACCACCGCGGTGCAGGCCGCCGACTCCGGTACGGCGGAACTGGAGCGGCTCACCGTCGCCGGCACCACCGGCGCCGGGGTGCGGGCCGAGGGCGGTGCACGGGTGACCCTGCGGGGCGCCGAGATCGCGTTGAGCGGCGGGGACCGGCCGACGGACCAGGGAGCGGGCCGGGGGACGGGACTCGCTCTGGCCGGGTCCGCGAGCGCGTTCGTGTCCGGCTCCGTGCTGCGCGAGTGCGGTGCGGTGGTCGGTGCGGACGCTGAACTCACCGCGCACGACTGCGAGTTCACCGGTTCGCCGGGCGACGCCGTGCGGGTCGGGGCGGGAGGTTCGTTCACCGCGGTCGGGTGCCGGATGACCGGGGCTCGCGGCCGTGGTGTCAACGCGCACGCCGATGCCCGCACCGATCTCAGCAACTGTGCGCTCCAGGACAACGCGGGCGACCCTCCGGCCGACCGGGCGGAGTACGGGTTCGACGGGGACGGCGAGGGCTTCGGCGCGGCCGGGTCGACCGGCCGGGACACGACCGGGGGAGAGGAAGGGGACCCGGGACCGGCGGCGGGCAGGGACGTCTCCCGCTCCGGGACCGGGCCGCTGGCCGAACTGGAGGCGCTGGTCGGTCTGGAGAGCGTCAAGCTGGAGGTCACCGGACTGATCAACCTCAACAAGGTGACCAAGCGGCGCACCGAGATGGGCCTGCCGATGCCGCCCATGAGCCGCCATCTCGTCTTCGCGGGGCCGCCCGGTACCGGCAAGACGACCGTGGCCCGGCTCTACGGCGCGGTGCTGGCCGAACTCGGCATCCTCGGCAAGGGCCACATCGTCGAGGTAGCCCGCGCCGACCTGGTCGCCCAGATCATCGGCGGGACCGCCATCAAGACCACGGAGGTCTTCAACCGGGCACTGGGCGGGGTCCTCTTCATCGACGAGGCGTACACCCTGACCAACCAGTCCCGCGGCACGGGACCGGACTTCGGGCAGGAGGCCGTCGAGACGCTGATGAAGATGATGGAGGACCACCGCGACGAGATCGTCGTCATCGCGGCCGGCTACTCCGAGCACATGGACCGGTTCCTCGCCTCCAACCCCGGTATGGCGTCCCGTTTCGCCCGCACGATCGAGTTCCCCAACTACTCCCCGGAGGAACTGGTCACCATCGTCCGGGGCTTGTGCGCCAAGCACTACTACGAGCTGTCCGACGACACCGTGGACGCGCTGTCCCGCTACTTCGAAACCGTCCCCAAGGGACCGACCTTCGGCAACGGCCGGGTCGCCCGCCAGGTCTTCGAGTCGATGATCGGCGCCCAGGCCTCACGGCTCGCCATCCAGTCCCCGGGACACGACAGCGAACTGAGCCTGCTCACCGCCGCCGACGTCACCCCGGCTCCCCAGGCGCCGCCGCCCTCACCCGAACCCTCACCGCCGCCCACGGCCCATGCCACCCCACCGCCTCCCGCACCGACCCCCGAGGCACCCTCGGCGCCCCCACCTCCCGCCGCCCGTCACCTGGCCGCTCTCAGCGGTCCTGGCCCGGTGGCCGAGGCGCTGGCCGCGCGCCTGCACACGCTGGTGAAGCTCGGTCAGGGCACCGCGGGGCTCGCGGACGTCGTCCTGGAGGGCGCGCCGGGCAGCGGACGACGGGCCGTGGCCGCCGCGTACGGCAGAGACCTGGGGGAGCTGGGCATCCTGCCGTCCGGCGCGCTCACGTGCGTCTCGCTCTCGGAGGTCCCGGCGCGCTGGGCGGCGCAGCCCGGCACATTCCTCGCCGACGTGTTCCGCCGTGCGGCCGGCGGCCTGCTCCTGCTGGAGGCCGGTCCGGCGTTCGTGGCCCGGCCGGACGCCGAACGTGACGCGGTCCTCGACGCGCTGGCCGCGGAGACGGCGACCCGCGACCCGTACGACACCGTCCTGGTGCTCTCGGGCAGCGCCCCCAGCCTGGGCGAACTGCTGCGCACCCGCGCCGACTTGGCCGGTGCGTTCGCCGAGTACCTGCGCCTGCCCGCCTGGACCGGCACGGGTCTCGCCGAGCTGACCCGGCGGCGTCTCACGGCGCAGGGCTTCGAGGTGCCCGACGACGTCCTTTCGGCGCTCGCCGCACAGGACCCGGCCGAGGGCGCGTACGGCGCGCACCGACTGGCGGACCGCATCGCCGCGCGTGCGGGTGCCCCCGTACTGGTCGCCGCCGACCTGACCGGCGAACTCCCGCTGGGAGACGCGCTGGTGGCGGGGTGAGCGGTCGTAGCGGACCGTCGCCCGGGCCGGCCGAGGTGATCGATCCGCTCGCCGAACTCCCTCGGCCGGCAACGCCGGGGGCCGGTGGGCGGGTCGCAGGGACAGAGAATCACGGTCGATGGGGCAGGGAGTCCGGTTCCGGTCCGTCGCGGGCGCCGGCCCGGACCACCATCACGGACGAGGACCGCTAGGAACCCGTCACGAGAGGAACAGCATGGCCGGCAACGTGAACACATCAGTCGACACCTCGGGCATGAAGATCGCCCAGGGCAGCTTCCAGACCGCCCTGGACGAGGTCAACGCCACGTACACGCAGATGCAGAGCCAGATCGACACGCTGCGCAGCAACTGGTCCGGTGATGCCGCCACCACCTTCCAGGGCGCCATGGACACCTGGCTCAGCGACTTCGGCACCGTCAAGCAGCAGTTGGAGCTGATGCTCCAGAAGCTCCAGGCCAACACCGGGAGTTACGACACCACGCACCAGGCCACCTCGGACACGGCGACCCAGCTCCACAAGAGCATGACCACCCCGCTGCCCGGTTTCTGAGCCACCCCACCCCCGACCACCCCGCACACGAGGAGCGAGCCATGCCCACGTACACCGTCAACATGAACCAGATCGAGTACGTCGTCGGTGAGATGACCGCGATCAGCGGGAAGATCCAGGCCGCATTGACCGACCTGGACGACAGCGCCAAGGTGCACCTGAGCGAGTGGACGAGCGACGCCCGCGCCACCTACGACGTCGCCAAGGCCAAGTGGGACACGGCCGCCGCCGACATGGTGACCCAGTCGCAGAACGCGACCAACTCCCTCGGCCACATCAACGAGTCCTACTACGCGGGTGAGCGGCACGGCGTGAGCCTCTGGGAGCAGTGACATGACGGACGGCATAAGCGCCGAGAGCAACAGCAACAGCACCGGAAACGGCACTACGGGCGACAGCAACACGGGTGACCACCACTACCACGGCGGCACGGACGTCCTGCACGTCCCGGGCATCCTGAGCGACCTGCACCCCTTCGTCCCCCCGCCGGTGCCCGGCGGCGACGGCCACAACGGGACCTCGGTCAGCACCCCGTCGCTCGACCTGTTCGCCTCCAACATCGACCTGCTGATCCAGCCGGTACGCGACGTGGCCACCGCGCTGACCGATGTCTCGGTCGCACCGGGCGCCTTCTACCACGCCAACGTGATGCGTACGTCGGTCAACGGACCGAACGCCGACGCCGGTCTCAAGAAGAGTTACGGCGACGCTCTGGCGGCACTGGTCCGAGGTCTGACGGACCTGCGGGACGGGGTCAATGGGCTCAGCCACAAGTACGCCACGACCGAGGACGCCAACGGCATGACGGCCCAGGACCTCGCGGACGCCTTCACGACCACCACGGCCGACTTCAACACGGTGATGACGTCGAACGGCGGTACCGGCATGACAGGCAACACCGGTACCGGTAACCCGAACACCACCACCACCTAGGCGCGCTGCGCGGGAGAGCGAAAGTGCCGGACTACAACAGCGGTGGCTTCCATCAGGGCGAAGACGGGACGATCTTCGGCAACCCCGACGGCTCCTCCAACGGAAGCGTCACGGACTACGACAACTGGGACTGGAAGCAGATCAAGGCGGCCGTCTACGGCATGTCGTCCGGAGTCAGCACCGACGCCAACCTGGCGCACGCCCGGTCCATTGCCAACCCCCAGTCGCTCCTCGACGCGGCCAACGCCTTCTTCCACGTCCAGCGCATCCTGGAGGGCGTCACGAAGAGCCTGGTCGACCAGGCCAAGGCCCTGGCCGGCGACAACGGGCCCTGGGGCGGCAGCGCGGCCGACTCCTTCCTCACGATGATGACCAACTTCTCCCGCCAGGTGAAGGCCAACGCCGATGTCCTGTCCGGGGGTTCGACCGGCGACCACTCCGTCCCCCATCAACTGGCCAACAACGCGATCGCCTTCCAGAGCGCGCAGAACAAACTCGCGGAGATCGACGTCTGGTACGCCCATCAGGCCGTCCTGATGGGCGTCACCCCGATGTCGGACGGACTGATCCCGATCAGTCAGAAGCCCGAGCTGGTCGCGATGATGACCGACGACATGCGCGCCGTGCTGAAGAGCCTGGCGCACTCCTACCAGGTCACGACCGACGCGATCGTGAACCCGACCCCGGTGACCTCACCGACCAACAACCCGGACGGGTCGGGGAACGACGAAGGCCTCCCGGACCCGAACGCCGGTGTGAACGATCCCGGTCTCGGCGGGTCCGACGGTGGGATCGGCGACGGCATCGGTGACACCGGAAGCCTGTCGGACCTGTCCGGCTATCCCGACACGGGCCTGGACAGCGGAGCCGGTACCGGTGACGGCATCGGTGACGTCGGAGACCTCGCAGGCCTGGACGGGTCCGCCGACCCGACCGCCTTTCCCGGTGACCTCTCCGACCTCGGCGGGACCGGCCTCGACCCGTCCGCCCTCGACGGCACGGGACTCGGGGACCTCGGCCTCGACGGCCTGGACCCGTCGGCCATGGACAGCGCGCTGAACCCCCTCTCCTTCCCCGGACTCGGCAGCCTGGCCGGTCTCGGCACCGGCGGTCTGGGGTCCGAGGGAGAGAGTTCCCTCGGCGGCCTGTCCACGGCCGACCCGGCCGCCTTCGGTGACACCGGGCTCGGCGACGGCATCGCCGACGGCCTCACCGGCGGACTGGACAGCGGCCTCGGCGACGGCCTGTCCGCCGGCTCGCTCGCGCCCTCACAGCTCGCGACGTCTTCCGGGATGCCGTACATGCCGGGGATGGGCGGCTCAGGGGCCGGCGCAGGCGGTCAGACGGCCGAGCCGACGGACGCCTCCGGGCTGCTCGACGCGAGTGCGGACCCCTGGGACGGCGAGGAGATTCCCGGCGGCGACGAGGTCGGCTCGGAACTGGGCACGGCGGCCGGCGGCGAGGGCCTGGGCGCGGCCGGGATGCCCTATATGCCGGGAATGGGAGGTGCGGGCGCCTCCGGCGCGGGCCGGGACGGCACGAACGAACGTACCGACGCATCCGGGCTGCTCGACCCGAGCACCGAGCCCTGGACCGGCGACGACGAGGCCGGCGACGACGAGGCGGGCTCGGAGACAGGGGCTCTGCCCGGGGTGCCCTTCCTGCCCGGATTCGGTACGGCCGGACCCGGGACGAGCGGCGCCGCGACGCGTCGCACGGACGCCCGGAGCGGCGAACGTACGGGAGAGACGGGAGAGGCGGTCCCGGCGGAGGAAGGCACGACGGAAGAGGGCTCGGCGGAACACGGCGCGACCACGGCCGAGGCCCCGGTCGCGGTCGGGTCCGACGGCATGCCGTTGCCGGCTCCCGACAGCGTCGTAGCCCCGCAACCGTCGGCCGATGACGGCGAGGAGGACTTCTCCGCGTGGGAGGCCGGTGCGGGCGCGTTCGTACCGCTGCTGTGGGCAGTGCGCGGAGATCACGAGGGGGAGGCGGAGAACGTCGCGACGGCGCCGGGCGAGTCCGCTGAGCCGCGCAGTACGTGGCAGCCGGACCGCACCGGCGCCGTGGCGGTGGCCGGAGTGGGCACCGGCGCCCTGGGTGAGGCGTTCTGCGGCGACGGCGGCCCCGAGTTGGAGGAGTCGTCGGAGGAGACCGAGGAGCCCGAAGAGCCCGAGGAGGAGTCGGCACCCCGAGGCATCGCAGACCTGCTGGTCCAGCCGGAGAGCACCTGGGGCACCGCACCCGGCGACTCCGCCGCCACCCTCTGACCGGCCCACGCGTCTGCCCAACACTGCCTGAAAGGAGAGGAGTTCACATGCCCGGTCCGTACGACCAGCAGATCGAGGACCTGCTGGAGCAGTACCGCCGCCAGCGCGACGAGGCCGCCGAGACCCGGCGCCGGATCAACCAGACGACGTCGACCGTGACCGCCCCCCGGCAGACGGTGAAGATCACCGTCGGCGCCCAGGGGGAGGTCACCGCCATCGAGTTCCCCACCGGCGCCTACCGGCGGATGGCGCCCAAGGAACTGGCCGACGTGCTGCTCACCACCCTGCGGCAGGCCAGGGCCGAGGCGCTGGAGGGCGTCTCCGGCGTGCTCGCCGACCGGCTGCCGCCCGGGGTGACCGTGCCCGACCTACTCCAGGGCCGGGTCGACCCGGCCGCCGTACTGCCCGAAGACCCGGCCATGCCGGACTCCGTACGCGACTACGTGGACCACGGCTTCAAGGGAGGCCCCGATGAGTGACGGCACCTTCTCCGTCGACACCGAACGGCTTGAGCAGGCCGCCCCGCAGATGCAGGAGCTGGCCGGACGCATCAGGTCCATCGCGACGAAGCTCGACGGCCGCCTGGAGGCCCTCGGCGCGTGCTGGGGCGACGACGAGAGCGGACGTCAGTTCCTCGAGCAGTACGCCGAGCCCAAGCGGCAGCTCAGCGCCGGCATCACCGGCGCGGGCAACGTGCTCGACAGCACCGTCGACGGCGTCCGGACCATGGCCAGGGGATTCGCGCGGACCGAGGAACAGAACGTGGAGACCCTGCGCGCCGTCACACCCGCGGCCGACTCCGTGACGACGAGCGGCTCGTCGTCGCACCACACCCGGCGCTGAGCCCCGTATGAGCGTCGAGATGCCCCCCGAGCTGGCCTGGGTCGCCCGGCTCGCCGTCGGTCAGGCCTGGCCCAAGGGCGACGAGGACAACCTGCACGCCCTCGGCCAGGCGTGGAACGACGCGGCCCAGGAACTCAAGGGCATCAGCGGGCAGATCGGCGCGTCGGGCAACGGGGTCCTGGAGAGCGTGGGCGGGCAGGTCGCGGACGAGTTCCAGGCCTTCGTGACCCAACTGGAGTCCAGCCTCCCGGAGATGGCCGAGTCCGCGAACCAGTTGGGCAAGCTCGGCAAGCACACCGCCGTACAGGTCGAGTACTCCAAGTACATGATCATCGGCCAGCTCATCCTGCTGGCCGCGCAGATCGCGGAGTGGATCTTCTTCGCGCCCGAGGTCATCCCGCTGGCCATCACCGCCGCACGGGTCGCGGTGAAGATGATCCTGCGCCGGCTGCTCATCTCGGTCGCGACCGGCGTCGCCATGAACGTCGGCCTCGACGTCGCCGTCCAGACCATCCAGTTCCTCAAGGGCGACCGCACCGAGTGGTCCACCGACAACACCGTCTCCGCCGTGGTGTCGGGCGCCATCGGCGGCGCCGTGGGCGGCCTCTTCTTCGGCGTCGGCAGCGTCCTCGCACCGAAGTTCGCGCACTCGCTGCTCGGCAAGGGCCTCCTCGGCGCGGCCACCGGCATCGGCACCTCCGGGATCATGTACGGCGTCTACCACAGCGGGGAGGACGAGTTCGGCACGTCCATCAGCGCGGGTGCGCTGGGCGCGCTGGGCGGCGGAGGCAAACGGCGGTTCGGCGGCAAGGGCGACACGGTGACGGTGGACCCCGTCCACGTGAACCTGCCGAAGGCGCTGGAAATCGACCTGCCCGGAGTGGTGTCGGCCGCCAAGACCGACCTGCCCGGCACGGACACCTTCAAGGAACCGGCGGGGAGCACGGCGACGGCCGGCACGAACGGGACCGGACACACGACCGGTACCGCGGCCACGACCAGCACGGGCACCGCCACCGCCGGGATGGAGCAAGGTGCCTTCCGCACCGGCAGCTCCGCCGCCGTGCACGAGACGACCCATGCCGCGTCCACTCCGGTCACCGCCGGGCACGAGAACGGCCTGCCGGGATTCACCACCACCGTCATCTCCGCGTCGAACACGACGCCCAGCGCCGGTGGTTCGACCGTCACCCGCACCGGGACGGGCGGCGTCACACCGACCCGCGTCACGACGGGCGGCGGCAGCGCGGTAGGCACCGGCACCACGGCCGCGAACGTGGGCCGTCCTACGACCACCGGCGGTTCCGGCACCGCCACCCCCACCGTTTCCGCACGTCCGTCCACGGTGAGCACGGGCACCGACCGCGCCACCGGCGCCACTGGTCCGGCACCGTCTGTCCGTTCGGAGTCCGGCCCCTCCGTCGGCCGCTGATACACGTCCGTCGACGGTGAGCACCAGCACCGACCGCGGCACCGGCGCGACCGGCCCGGCGTCATCCGTCCGCGCGGAATCCGGCACTCCGTCAGCCGCTGACACGCGCACGCACGCCGGACCGGAAATTGCCGGGCCGACGGAGTCCACCGCCACCGCGAGTGTCACGGAACCCGAGGAGGGCGCCGGGGCCACCGCGCACGAAACCGCCGCCCCCGTAAGGGAGTCGGAGACCGCTGCGCCCGCCGGCCGACCCCGCCAGGAGGCCGCCGCGCCTGTCCCGGACCCCACCCCGCCCCCCGGCGGACACCCCGCCGGATCGGCGCCGCCCCCTCGGATGAAGCTCGACCGCACACCGCGCATCGTCGTCCGGTCCGCCTTCGAGGCCCGGCGGTTCCTGTACCGGGGCGAGCCGGTCACCGATCTGACGGTCAGGATCGCCTTCCGGAACGGCGGTGCAAGGCACGACACGGACTCGGTCTGGGCCAAGGTGACGGCCGGTGTCGAGGCGTACTTCAACGCGCCGGAGTACCACCTGCCCGGCCCGGACCACCGTCCAGGTACCGGTGACCGGCTGCATGTCACCGTGGTGCGTGCGACGCCCGGCGAGGAGGCGCACCTGACGGTCGACCTCGTCGACGGCGACGGGGTCATGGACCAGCGCAGATGGCGGACGGACGCGGAGCCCATCGTGTACGCGCACGAGCTGGGGCATCAGGTGCTCAACCTGCGTGACGAATACCGTGACCAGGCTGTGCCGCACCGCCCCGATGTCAAGGGCGGTCTGATGGGCGACTTCCACACCGCATCGCCCGAGGGGCTGCGCAGGGGCGGCCTGGGTGACCGCCATCTACAGCTGAGCGCCGCCGTCGTCGGTGACCTCCGCCTTGAGCACCCGGGACTTTCGCACGACGCCGAATGGGAACAGGTGCGCCTCGCCGCGACGCCCCACAAGCGCGCTCACACCTGGGTCGACCCGGTCTCCGAGCCCTCGCGCTATGAGCCGCTCGACGGCCCCGGGGAGAAGGCGTCGGCGGATGTGGAACCGCGCACCACGACCGCGGCGGACCTCGCCAGTGCGCTCAAAGCCGCCCTGGACAGGCGGCAGCAGCAGGACTCCGACGAGGAGGTGGAGTCGGAGTGGAGCGAGGCGGAGAGTGACACGCCGGCCAGGCGTGTCCCCACCGCTCTGCCCGGACCGTCCCGTTGGATGGGCGCGGCCCCCGCACCGGCTCCGGCCCACGACACGGCGGGGCACGGCAACGGGACGGACGCCTGGGCGGGGAGCCCGGACCGTTCCGCGTCGCCCGAGCCCGAGGAGCTGACGGGTCACACCGACGCCACCGGACAGCAGACGGAGGCGGACGAGGCGCCAGTGCCGCCCCCGTCCGTACCGCTGCTGGAGGCGTTGCCCGCCGGGCCGTTCGAGGCACACACCCTGTGGTCCGACGAGCCCTCCTTCCCCCTCGGGCTGGTCGTGCACGAGGACCGGTCCCAGAAGATCGTCACGTTGCCGGCGGCCTACTCGCACGAAGGCGATGCGACGCGCCTCCCGACGGACGGCGAGAGAGGCAACGAGGATCTCTGGGCATTCCGGAACAGGGCCCATGAGGCCATGGCGCGTGCGGCAGACCACCGGCTTCGCCTGATCACCGAACGCGCGCAGGAGGTCATCGGCTCGAAGGAGACGAGCGTTCGGGAACGAGAGCGCGCCGTGCGCCTGCTGAAGACCGAGAGGTCCCTGAAGGGCGGCGGTTGGAGGCCCGAGTACCGCAGCGAGTTCCTCCGCGTACAGATGCTGATGGGGGAGAGCGACTTCCTGGACCAGCTGCCGCCGGAGTTGGTCGTGAACGAGCAATGGGGGGACCGCACCGGGGGCGACGCGGACGCCGTCACGTCGTGGGCCCTGGTCTCCCCTGACGATCCGATGGGACGGATCGGCGGTTCGCTGGGTGGCCCGCACGGCGTGTCGGCGCGGTTCCACACCTGGCTGAACGAGAACGGCGGCGACAGCGACTGGCTCGCCGACTGGGCCACCGGCCAGTCGGCAGGCTCCAACACCAGGCCGGCGCAGCGCTTCAAGGTGCTGATGAGCCATTTCCGTCCGGCACGGGGTGAGGGCGGCTTCTACATGGCTCGCCTGGACGGCCCGCGGGTGAAGGACGACGAGGCCCACTTCCCGGGTCAGGACGACCCGATGCCGGTACTGAACTTCGGCCCGGAATACGTGCGGAGCATCGTGGCCCAGCACGTCTTCACCCACGAGATCCTCAACCGGGTGAAGATGCCGAACGTGGACCCGGGGCGAGGCGTCGTCCGACTCCTGCGCCTGGACAAGCGATCCGTCGTCGACGAAACGAACAACGGGCACCCGCCGGACATCGGCGCCGAGATCAATCTGCGGCGCGGGCCCGCGGATTCGTACAGCCTGCTGGCACCGTACAAGGACCAGAACGACACCGAGAACCACACGCTGGGAGCGTTCTGGGTCACCTCGCAGGAGATCCCGCTGCACCAGGTCTTCGGAACGTACCTCCAGCGCAGGGCACCGATCCCCGACGAGCCCGAACACACCCTCTTCCTGTACGAGACCGAGAACGAGTTCCTCGCGATGTCGGACGATGTGAAGGCCGTCTTCTACGGAACGGACCTGCCGCCCGTGCTGAACGTGACCCGTGAGGCGTCCGCTCCGCGCTCCGACGAGTTCGTCCCCCGTGCCCCGGTGGCCGACGGAACCAGCCGCCGGACGAGCCCGTCGAGCTCTTCGGACGCCCTGCCGCATCAGGCACTGCATCAGGCACCGCCCTCCGCGCACGCGCCGTCGGACACGGACGCGGACCTGGCAGCCGGCTCCTCGCGGACGGTGGCCCCGTCCGTGGCCCGGTCGCAGTACGGGATGCCGGAGAAGAACTTCGACAGGTTCAGGGATCTGGCGCGGACGCGCAATCTCGTCATCGACGTCCGGCCGACGAACACGGCCGCCCCGGCATGGCTCGATCAGGGGAAGCTGCCGAAGCCCAAGGACATCAAGGCGAAGTCCGTCAACGACCTGGACGTGCTGCTGGGTGCGAAGGCCGAACACCGCGGTCTGATCGGGTACTTCGAGCCGGTCCGGCCCGAACGCGGGAACCTCGACGACCTGACGTGGGAGCGGCTCGAAAGACGGTTCGCGCAGCGCGCCGAGGAGTTCGAGACACTGGCACCGGTGATGGCCCGCCTCGTGGCCGAGGACCGGTTCAAGGTCGAGGACGGCCTGGTGTACGGCCGGAACGGTCAGGACGAGTGGACCGAGATCACCGGCGATCACGACGTCTTCGACATCAACACGCCGGGCGGCACCCGGCTGGCGGGGGAGCCGTACGACGAGGTCGTCAACACCATGGTGACCACCGACATGGCCGTCATGCACGGCGCGCACATGGACTGGGAGCCGACCACGCCCTTCAGCAAGGGCATCTTCAGCAAGATCGTGGAGTCGCACCAGGAGGGCGGCGAACCCCTCCTGCGCTTCCGTCCCGGCATCAACGACGCCGAACTCGTCCATGCCCCCGCGGAGTTCCTCATCAAGGGCCCGCAACCGGCGCGGCCCGACGAGCCCGGCACCCGGCACGACGGCTCGCCTCTCCCACGCCCCGACATCGCCCCCGCGCGTTCCGGCTCCGTCCTTCGGCCCGCCGAGGAATCCGTTCCGCGACCGGCCGGGCCGTCCGTGTCCACGGCCGCCGAGTCCGCGACCACCCTCGCCGAGCCTTCGCTGGTCCGCTCCGGCGCGCCGGTCACGCACACGTCGTCGCACCCCCGTGTCGAACAACCCGCCCTGCGCGCACCGGAGTCCGAGCCGGCGCCCGGTGCGCGCCTCGGCCACCCCGAGGCGCTGCCCGAGGTACGGCCCGGGACACCGCCCGCCCGGGACCCCCTCGCGGATCACCTGGCAGAGCCTTTTGCGGAACCTCACACGGAGCCGCCCGCTGAGCAGGTCAAGCCCGCGGCTCCGGTCAAGGCCGCGGAGGCGGAGCCGAAGACCGTGGAGCCGGAGGGAGACCCGCTGTCACCGCCTCCGCCCGTCGACCACCAGCACCGGGCCGGTGACCCGGAGCCCGCGGACCTTCCCGCGCCGCCGCCCGAGCCGCCTGGCCCGCCCGCTCGGCTGGGCGGCCGGCACCAGCGGTCGCTGGCCGGCATCCGGATCACCGACGCCCCCGGCCCCGACGCCCTGCGCGCACAGGTGGTGGCGTCCCTGCCCGCCGCGCACCGCACCGACCGCCAGGTCGTCCAGAAGCTCGACGTCGAGTTCGATCCGGCCACCTTCCGCACCCGGCACGAGCAGATGGTCAACGGCGGCTGGCGCTTCCAGCTCCGGGCGGGCGGCGCCCTGCACGACGTGGTCCTCACGGCCCGCCCCGGACCCTGGCTGCTGCGCGCGGACCAGGCACCGGCCGAGGAGAAGGAGGGAAAGACCTTCGACCGGTCCGCCGGGGCCAAGCGCGTGGCCGAGCCGAGGAAGACCGCGCTGACCACCTCGAAGGCGGGCCTCGACCTGGCACCGACCGTGATCCTCCCGGACGGTTCCGGGGGCGACCGGCTGGGCCTGATCACCCCTTCCATCAAGGCGGGCGGCAGCACCCACGCGACCGACACCTCGGTGAACACTGGCACCGAGACGGGCACCAAGACCTCGCTCACCGGCCCCACCGACACCTATGTCTCCGCCTTCCACTACGAGTCGACCGTCACCGGCCCCGACGGCCGCCCGCGGCCTCGCCCCGCCGGCGCGCCGCTCATCGCCGACGTGACCGCCGAGGTCACCCGCACGGACCCGGCCCCCGCGGACGGTCGTGCCGCCCGCTGGAACGGCTGGGAGAGCGACCACCCCGACCGTGCGCAGGGCAGCCCGCTCGACATCACCGGGCTGGACGCACTGCACGAGGATGTCTTCCGCTTTCTGCCCGACGAGCGCGGCCCCAACGGCACCGCGCACAACGACATCCTGGAGTTCCTGTCCCCGAAGAACGTCGTCGACGGATTCGAGCACGCCGCCGGCTGGGGTCTGACCTCCAAACGGCTCGACCTCAGCGACCGCGGACACGCCTGGCTCCGGCTCACCCTGGAACCCGGCGCGTCGACACGCGAGGGCACGGTCGCCGACAAGGACACCGTCACCAGCGCGGAGACCGGCGAGCACGCCACGGGCCGCACCGACACCTCCGGCTGGGGCCTCGGTCTGAACGGCGGCGGCGCACGACGGGTGTGGCAGAGCAGCACGACGAAGGAGTCGTCCTGGCTGACGGCCACCGGCGGCTACTCCTACGCGTACAGCCAGGCCCACCAGGAGAAGGGCAAGCAGACCTTCTCCCTGGAGCGGAGCCTGGAGCACCAGGGCACGGGCGACCTGGTCAGGACGGACGTACGGTTCCGGCTCGAAGTACTCCGCGAGCGGCTCTCCCCGGGCACCGACGGCCTGCACGCGGTCCGTGCGGAACCCACCCCCGCGCCCGCCCGTGACGAGGCCCCGCGCGACGCGGAGAATCCGCCCGCCCCACGCACCGGCACGGTCGTCCGGGTCGTTCACCACCCGTCCGCACCCGCCGCGGACGCCCCCGGGAGCCGCACTCCCGCCCCGGCCGCCGACAGCCTGCGGCGACCCCTGACCGCCGCGCGCACCGCCTTCGTCGACCTGCCCGGCGCCCGGCAGTTGGAGCGGCACATCACCGACCGGCTGCACGAACTGGCCCCCGGCACCCTGCCACCGCCCGACGGCGCGGCGGCGGGACGGATCACTCCGCAGGCCATGGAGAACCAGCGCCTGCTGCGCGAGCGCCTCTCCCGGTCCGGGCTGCGCGCCGACGGCGGACAACTCCTCGACGGCACCTTCCGCATCACCCTGGACACCTCTCACCTGCCGGGGCTGCCCGGTCGTACGTACGAGGTGGTCGTGCGGGCCGACATCGGCGCGGGCCGCCACGACGGGGCGGCGGGCACCGCGAAGGACACGGTGGTGCGCGGCCATGCCGCCGACAAGGCGGTGACCCGGGGCAGCAAGCACACCCTGGGCTTCGCGGGCAATCTGCGCCGAGCGCTGAACCCGCCGGACACCGTCCGGGCGTTCGGCAACCTCGGTTTCGACGGCTCCTACGGCCCGTCCCGGCAGACCGTCGCGTCCGGTGAGACCCAGGCCAAGCGGACGTTCCAGCACAAGGGGCCCGCGGACGCCTTCAGTTACCCCGTGACGTACCGGGTCCTGGTCGCCCCGCACCGGGAGGGAACCCCGCACAGCACCCTGCCCGCCGAACGCCCGGCCCCCGGCCAGGGACCGGACACCGTGCGCGAGGTGCCCCTCGCGGGCGACGACAGGCTGCGGGTCGAGGTGCGCCGGTCGGAGCGGTCGGCCTCCGCACCCCGCCATCTGCGGCCTGCCCGGCTGCCGCAGTCGCACGCCGTCACCCATGTCACCGACGAGGCCGGCTTCCAACGGCAGGCGCGGGCCGCGCTGGAGGCCGCGTACCGGTCCCGTGAGCCCGATGTCGAACCACCGCGGGTCCCCGAACTCGACGAGACCGTGACGTCACTGGCCGGCCGCGCCCAGCTGCCCGGTCTGGTGTCCGCCTCGCACTCCGGCTGGGCCAACACGCTCGACCGGCACGTCGGCACCGGGCGGGCCCCCGACACCGTGGGCCTGTCGGTGCGCACCAGGCTGATCGACCTGCACTACGAGGAGACGCTGTCCGGGGACAACACCCTCGACCTGGAGCTGAAGGCGAGCGGAGCCACCACCGTCGCCGACCAGACGTCGTCGTCCCTCAAGGGCAGCCTCGGACCCGACTTCGGTCTGTTCCCCGAGACCGCGACCGGCGCGCTGACCACCACGTTCCAGGTGCGCGGCGGCGGCAAGGGCAAGATCGGGCGCCAGTGGGACCAGGCCGACACCCTCAAGCAGCAGACCGCCACCACACGCAAGGTCAGCCACACCGGAACCTGGCACGTCTACCGCGCCACGGCCGAGGTGAGCATCGCCGGACGCCTCACCGAGGCGTCCGGAGCCTCGCACGTGGGCCGCCCGATCCGTCACCACCACGACCTCCACGTCCTCCTCTCCGACGAGGACGTGACCCGCCTGCGCGGCGCGGCCCTCACCGACCCGGCCGCCCTGCCTCCGGAGCGCCGTGCCACCCTGCTGGACCTCGGCATCTCGGGCGGCGCCCTGGTGGAGCTGGCCGGCACCGATGCCGTCCTCCAGGAGATCGACCGGCAGTTGCGCGGGCCGGACGCCGGCACCGTCCCGCTCTCGGCCCTCCCGTTCGCCGACACCTACTCACCGGACACGCTCGCCGCCCGGTACGACGAACTCGTCGGCCCCGGCATCCTGGAACGGCACGTCGAGGTGACGCGCGCCGGACACGTCGTCACCGAGGTCCTGGTGCGCGGGATCACCGACGGCTGGCGCGACGACGGTTCCCGCTCGGATCGCCCCCTGACCCGTGACGTCACCGCCGCCCACACCGTCAAGGGCAAGGCCGGCGCCAAGAACAGCCTCGGCGTCGAGGCCAACCTGAGGGCCTCCGTGCGCCCCCCGGCGGTGCCCCACCTCAACTCGATCTCCATCACCCCCGCCGCCGGACTCGAAGGCGGCCGGGGCAGCAGCGCCGAATCCGGCGTGACCACCACCGTCGGCCACAAGACGTCCGGCTACGGCGACACCAACGCCCGGTTCACCACCGGCCTGAGCTACGAGGTGACGGTCACCCGGCGCACCGAGACGGGCCGCTTCGTCCACCTCCCGGAGGAGCCGCGGACCATCGGTCCCTACGGCGCGAGCGCCTGGGTGCCCGAGTCCCTCACAGAGAGCGCGACCGCCCCGCCCCACCCGCACGCCCCCGGCGACGCCCCCCGCCCCGCCCCCTTGGCCGAGCACCCCTTCGCCATCGAGCTCGACCCGAGGCCCGGAACGGGCCCGGCCGAGCGCGCCGGCTGGCACAACGCCCTGCGCGAGGGGCACGACCTGGTCGGCTTCGACAACGCCAAGTCCCTGCGCGACACCGCCGTCCAGATCCAGGCGACCCCACGCCCCTGGGGCGACGGAGTGCTCGGACACCTGGGCTCGTACTACTCGTGGGCTCTCTCCCAAGGGGCGGACCTGACCCGGTGGGCGGCTCGCTCCACCCTGCCCGCGCAGCTGACCGACACCGCCTCCCGCTTCGTGGACACCTTCACGGCCGATCCCCGGCTGGGACACGAGCACGATCTGAGCCAGGAGCAACGCCTCTCCCTGGAGGAGCAGTTCGCGATCCGGCAGGTGTTCTCCGGGCAGTCGCTGCCCGCCCTGTTCCACCGGCTCAACACGCCGGGCGCCGAGTACCGGGTGCCCGGAACCTCGGTCGCCCTGTCGATGGAGGCCATCGGGCCCCCGCAGGAGGTCGGCCACCGTGACACCGCCGACGACGAACTCTCCGTCGCCGTCACGGGCGAGTCCGCCACCGCCGCCACCAACACCTACAACTGGTCCGTCTCCCCGCTCGACCTCGCCGTCCTCACCGAGGACCCGGTGGGCAGCATCCCCCTGTCCACCGCGCGCATGACCCGGGACGCGACCTTCGACTCCACCCGCCCCGTCACCCGTGCACCCGGCACACCGAGCAGGCCCACCCCCAACGTGGAGCCGCCGCACGGCATCGCGGCCACGGAACCCGGCAAGGCCAAGCTCACCGGCGCGGCCTCGCTGATGCGCCAGCCCGTCAGATTCACCGTCCGAGCCCACGACGACTCCGGCCCCTACGGCACCCCGCGCACCGTCACCGGCCACGTCTTCCACTGGACGACACCCCGCGACCGGGCCACACCGTCGGCGTCGGCGTCGGCGTCGGCGTCGGCGTCGGCCTCGGCGTCGGGTTCGGGTTCGGCGACCGCGTTCGCTTCGGGGTCGACTCGCCGTCCGGGCGCGTCGTCGGCTTCAAGCTCGGTGGTCCCGCCGACTCCGGCATCGGCTCGCCGTACCGCTGCCTCGTCGGCCTCAAGTTCTGTCGACCGGTTGCCCCTTGGCGTACCGCGCCGTCCCGCCGCCTCGTCCCACGCCGGCTCCCTGCACCGCCCCGGTGTTCCGTCCCCTCTCGGCGCGTCCCGCCGTCTCGACGCTCCGTCTCCTTCCGGATCCACGCACAACTCCGATACCCCGTCCCCCCTCGGCCCGCCCCGCCGCGCACCCGCCGCCGCTCCAACCTCCCGCCTCTCTCCGCCCAACTCCCGCCCCACAGAGGCCACCTCTTCCGAATCGGCCTCCCGTGTGTCTCGTCCGGCCGAAGCCAGCTCTCCCGAGTTCGTCCCCCGCGCCCCCCGCCCCGGTGCCGTGCCAGCCGCACCGCACCCCTCCCACACCGAGCCCACGGCCACCGCCCACACCGAGCCAATGGCTCCTGCCGCCGCGCCCGCGCTCACACGCGGCATCGCGTTCTCCGCCGAGGACGTCACCACGCCCGGCCCCGCCGAGACCGCCCACGTCGGCGCGCTGGCCGCCGAGGTGGCGGACGATGCGGTACGGCGGGTGGCGAGCGGGCTCGGCCTGCCGGCGGTTCTGGTCACCGGGCACGGCACCGCATCCGTATCCGGCCTGCCCCACTTCGGCAGGGCGGTCCAGGTCGGCGCCGAGCGGGCCGAGAGCGTCCGCGCCCTCTTCGCACGGCGACTCGACGCCCACCTGCGGGACCTGGGCTCCCCGCTGACGTCGGACGCGTTCACGATCACCGCCGAGTCCCGTGGCCCGGACCTCCCGCACGGCACGGACCAGGACACTCCGGAGGCCCGCCGCCGGGCGGTCATCACGGTCACCCACCCCCAGGCCACGGAACACGAGCCGTCCGTCGCCGGCGAACATCCGGCGGACCACGGCACGGCGTCCCCCGTTCCGTCCCGCGCGGCGCAGGCCCCCGCATCCGCCGCACCGCCCGCAGACGGACGGCCGCCCCTGCGCCCCGAGCAGTGGCGAGCCCGGCGCGCGCAAGCTGCCTGGGCCGTGCTCAGGACCGAGCAGTACGACCCCGCCCGCGACCCCCTGGCGGACCGCCCCGGTCCCGGGCTGCTGGCCGGACGAGACGTCGTGGTCCGCGCGGCCGTCGCCCGGATCCAGGCGGACGACGGCCGCTGGGTCCGCAACCTCTCCCTGCACCTCCCGGTGCGCTTCGGCCACGGATTCGGCCCCGCTGACCTGGCCTCCTACCGCGAACGGCTCCAGTCGCTGCTCGACACCCACGTCAACGACGGGCGCCGACTGCCCGGCTCGGGCGACCAGTTGCACATCGACGTGGACCTGGAGCACCGCCCGGACCATCCCGAGGCCGTCGAGATCAGCCGGAGCGAAGCGCCGCTGAGCGCGTGGGACCAGTTCACCTTCCCGCTGGGCGATCACGAAGGCGTCCGGGACGATGCCCGCGCCCTCCACGAACTACTGCACTACAGCGGTCTGCCCGACCGCTACCACGACGTCACCACGCTCTTCCGCCGCCTCGAAGGGCAGACCGACCGGACCGGCCTCATGGCGGACATAGACACCATCGACGTACCCGACACGTACCTTCGGACGATCGCCGAGGTCACCGAATCGGGGCCGGTCCTGCGTGACCTGCCGTACACCGGCGAGGACGGGAAGCTGGGCGTCGCCGCGCCGGGGCTGACCGGAGCCGCCGCCCGAGAGGCACTGCTCGCGGTGGAGACAGATACGTCGGCCCCGGCCCGGCCCCCCGCCGCCGCGCCGTTCGCCGGCCTCTCCGACGCGGAGGTCAGGGAGCTGACCCGTCAAGTCTGGGGCGAGGCAACCGAGTTGACCGGCGGTGGCCGGAACTGGCGGGGCATCGGGCGGCCCGCGTTCGACCCCACCTACTACCACGTCCAGCAGGACGGCGGGGAACGGACACGGCACGCCATGCCGTGGGCCGAGGGCTCCTACGTCGTCCTGGCCCGGGCCGGAAACGGCCACATCACCCTGGAGACCCCGGGCGGAAACTTCCGGCTGGAGCACGTCGAGGACTTCGTCCACCTGTTGGTGAACGATCCGCACCGTCCGCCGGAGGCCGACATCGTGCTGGCCGTGCGCGGCCTCTCACCGGACGGCTTCGGCCTTCCGGAAGCCGTTTCCGCCGCCACGGGCAACCGAGTCTGGTCACCGTCGGGCGGGGACGTCGACCTGACCCGGGTGGTGAGCGGGAAGGTGAAGATGGAGCGTCTCCGACTGTCCGGCCGCGACCCGCACTGGGCCGCGACCCCCTCGGTGGCGGCCCCCGACCCCTTCGCGCACCTGCGGCCGCAGCGCCTGACCACCGACGATTACTCCGTCCGGTTCACCGACGACGCGGCCGTGCTCTTCCACCGGCTGCCCGCGACGCAGTTCACGGCCGACCCTGTCGACTCCGGGGCGGCTCCGCTGTACCTGCCCACCCAGGAACTCGGCATGGTCCCCGTCAGGGACTTTCCCACGATCCACGTCTCGCAGGATCACACGCTGGCCATCGACGCCGGCGGGCTCAGCCAGCACGCGTACGCCACCGAGCAGGCCGTCGACCAGGCCAACGCCAAGCTGGCGGCCGCGGGCAGCAGCGTGCGGCTGAAAGCCGATCCGGAGATCTCCCTCACCTTCACCCGGGGCGACACACTGCCCACTCCGCCGCTCCTTCAGGTCACCCCGCAGTTCCTGACCCGGTCCAAGAAGTCCGAGGAGGAGACCTGCCGCGACTTCGCGCAGATGGTGTCCGGCCAACTCCGGGCCTCGCACGTGGTGTTCAGGGTGCCGGGACGAGTCTCGACCGGCCGGATCAGCGCCCTGGACACAGCCGAGGTCACCGGCACACACCACCTCGCCCAGTCCCTGGCCGAGGTCGCCGACGGGCTGACCGACCCGGCCGTCACCGGCCCCTCCTGGGCGGCCGCGCAGATCGCCCGGGACAACCGGGGCGTCGGCGGTCAGGGCGGCGCACCGCTGCCCGGACGGGAGTACGGCAGTGCGCTCAGCTACGAGTACGTCGACGACCCGCGCCGCGACGCCGTGACGCGGGCGGCGCGGCAGACCGGGATCAACGAGGGAGCCTGGGCCGAGGTCGGCGAGGGCTACCTGGTCCAGTCGATCAGCGCGGCCGACCCCGAGGGAAAGCCGACCCTGGCGGTCAACTACGCCAAGCCCACCGCGAGCAACAGCTCGCACTTCGGCTACCACTTCGCGACCGTCGTCCTGGCCAGCGAGGACGGCCAGTCCCAGCTCACCCTGGAGAACCACGCCCGGGTCAGCAGGAACAAGGCGGAGATGAACGCCGCCGTCGAGGCGAACCTGCGCAGCACCGCTCCCCGTCTGCGCGCGCTCGCCACCCGGCTGCGCGAGCGCGCGCGCTTCGCCGAACGGGTGGGAGCGGACCCGGCGTGGCAGGACGCACTCAAGTCCAGGGCCCGGCTCGCCGAGTTGTTGGTCACCGCGAGGGAGGCCCGCGACCGGGGCGCCCCCGAGGAGGAGCAGAACCGCACGTTCCAGCAGGCCGCCAGAGCCGTGCCGCAGGCCGCCTCCATGATCGACGGAAAGCACCAGTGGTACTTCCGTTCGTACAGCAGACGCCCCGGGGAGTCGATGCACGAGTCCCACGCGGAACTGCTCTCCGACGACCACGCCTCGGCCGAGGCGAATCCGCTCACCTTGGTCGTCCTCCACGGCCACGCCGTGTCCGCGCCCGAGCACCGTTTCATCCCGTTCGAGGAGTCCGGCGCACTGGCGGACAGCGCGGGCTACAAGCTCGACCATCTCGCCGAGCACATCGTCCGCACCGGCCTCTGGAACCTGGCACACGGGCTGCGGCTGCCGTCCGTCAGGCTGGCTGGCCACGGCGGCGGCGCGACGAACCTCGACCGTGACCTCACCATGGCCGGCAGGATCCGCGACGAACTGCGCAGTCGCATCGCCACCCTCCTCCACGACCGTGGCGCGACCACCACCGCCGACGCCTTCACGATCAACATCGCCGCCGCCGTCCACCGCGCCGACCACCAGACCCGTAGCCCTCAGGTCACGTTCGAGGTCGACCACTGGCGCAACCTCCAGGACGACGACGCCGCGTCTCAGGACCGGTGAAGCCGGACGCGGAAAACGGTGACCGGCCCAGGATTCACGGGATTCACTCGTGTGGCGTTCCGTGCATCGCCGCGTCCCCTCCCGGACAAAAATGCCCGCGCTGTGGCTTCCTGGCCCCGTCCACCAGCGGATGCGCGCGTGGCGTAAAGGATCAGTGAAGAACCGTTGAGGGCCTCGGACGGAGGGGCGTTCGGCTCGTTTGCTTGATGTGAAGGGAGCCGTTCTTCGGCCGGCGGGCGTACATCAAGCCCACCGAAGCGTAGGCAGGGTGAGGTTGCTCAAAGAGGGACCGGCCAGCGCCCCTCATCGGAGCACCGCATCTGCGGTGTGTCCGCTGATTCCTGCGCTTTTCGTACTACAGCTGTCCACGGGGGAACCATGACGAGCCACGGAACACATACAGCGGCAGCACACCCGGAACAGTTGATCGGGCGGGTGGCCGAACAGAGAATCCTTCGACGGATGCTGGCTGAGGGCCGTCTGACGACCATCACAGGTCCCGCAGGAATCGGCAAGAGCATGCTCGCTGCGCACACCCTGACGCATACGGCCCGGCTGTGGCAGGGTCGGCTGATCATCGCCCAGTGCTGGCAGTCAGGTTCCGCTCGTGGCATCCGGCAGCGGCTGTGCGAGGCGGCCGGTCTGCCGGACTCTACAGCGCTGGAGGACATCGGCGCGTATCTGAGCCAGGAGCGGACCTTACTGCTCTTCGACGACGTGGACCCGTGCCGGACGTCGGTGGCGCGACTGGTACAGCATCTACTGATGGTGCAACCGCGGATCCAGGTGCTCGCCACCTCTCGTGCGCCGCTCGGACTCGGCGAGGAAACGATCCTTCGACTAGGGCCTCTGGCCACCGAGGACGCCGTCCTGCTGTACCAGTCGCGGCTACCCAGCGGTCAGTACGAGGAGGACGATTCCGGCGTAGCGGGGCTGTGCACGGCATTGGACAACAATCCCCTGGCGATCGTCCTCGCCGCCGGGACGGACTTCACCGGGATGCAGAAACGTCACACCTCGATGTACCAGGCGGAAGACGCAGGCGCCCATCTACTGAAGGAGACCGAGCGAGCCGTGTGGGCACGGCTGGCTGTACTGCCTGCGTCGTTCGATCTGGCCACGGCGCATGCAGTGTCCGCTCAGGCCGGCCGTGCCTCGAAGATCAACGTGGATGGTGCTGTCTCCACTCTCCTTCAGCACTCCGTACTGGCGGCCGATCACGACCCTGGCGCGGTACGGCCGCCACGATTCCGTCTCACCTCCTCCCCTCGCATCTGGGGAATGCACCATCTCCAGGAGCTCGGCGAGCGAGATGAAGCGCTGCACCGGATGAATCTGCACGCGCAGATCATCGCCGCCGAGGCACGCAAGCTGTGGCACCAGGGCCACCAGCGCCAGGCACTGGACACGGTGGAGGACAACTGGCCGCTGCTGGAGGCCCAGATGGAGACACCATGCCTTGAGGCGCACTCCTGCGAGAAGCAACTCGGCACCTGCGTAAATCTGTGGTTCTGGTGGGCGACGCACGCTCAGTGTGCGACAGGGTTGAACCTGATCCGCCGTCACCTTCCGCACGTCGAGCCACTGTCCATCGCGTACACAGAGGCGGTGACCTTGGCGGCCCATCTCGCCTTCGCCTGCGGAGATGAGGCTTCCGGGACTCTGCTACAAGACTCCTGGGACGCGGCGACTGCCCACGGCTCAGACTCGCTCTTCAGCGCCTCACTGACCATTCACGCGTATCAGGCCACCGCCCGCAAGGACTGGGATCAGGCACGCCAACTGCTGCGTACCGCCGACCTGTTGATCGGCAGCTCGGACCTTGACTGGACCGCCGGCCCGTCGACCGGACAAGGGTGGTCCCACCTCGCCGCCGAACTAACCCGCAGCGGGCACCTCGCACCAGCCGCGTACGCGGCCGATCGGGCCCAGGACGCCACCGACACCGAGCGGGACGCATGGGCCCATACCCACCTGCTCTACGCTCAGGCCGTCCGGCATCAAGCGCACGGCCGGGTTGCTGCTTCGTGGAGGGCGTGCCACACAGCACTGGAAGCCGTCCGGCATCACGGCTTCGCCGACCTGTCCGAAGCGTTGGGTGACCTGTCTGTCTCCCTGGCTCAGGTGTTGCCTCGCCTGAACGGACTACTCCCCGCGCCACGCTACCCGCGTGAGCTGACCCGCCCGACATCGCGATGAGCCTCCCTCTGCGGAGGTCGTCGAGGCGTCGCTGACCGGCGTGCGGATCGCGTTCCTCATGGTCAGGAAGCTCGTCGAGCAGTGCGTCGTCCGTGGTGGGAGCCCGTCACATCTGTGCCCGGTTGTGGCGCGACGTCCTGGTACTGCGAGGGTCCTGAACAGTGGATTGCCCTGCCTGCCCCGCCTGCTCCGCGCTGCCGCGTCGATCGATCAGCAACTTGATGCGCTGGGAGGGTTCTTGGGCGTCCGCGCCGCAGGGGCTGGTCACCCACTTCCACGGGACAGGCACGACGGAGGTGAGCAGGCGCGCGCGAAGCGCGGTCCCTGCGCGCTGGGCAACGCGCGGGGACCGCTCCAGCCTGCCTCTTGGTTCTGCCGGGCAGCACTGCGGGGCAGCGTCGACTTGCGGACCGTGCCTCGGCTTCGTCAGCGGAGGGACGCGGTCGCTTGCGCGGGGAATCCGGGCCGGCCGGCGAGTTCGGAAGTGCAGAAGGCGCACCGTACGGCAGCCGCGGGCACGCTGCTCAGGCAGTCCGGGCAGTCGACCTTGGCGACGGGGTGATCCTTGACCGGGTTGAAGCGCTCCTGGAGTCGGCCGACGGGCAGCACGACAACGAAGTAGATCACGGCGGCGACAAGTACGAAGCTGATGAGGGCGTTCAGGAAGGCGCCGTAGGGAAAAACGGTTCCCGCGACCGTGAATTTCTGCTTGCTGAAGTCGCCGACCGCTCCGGTTGCCACCCCGATGAGCGGCGTGAGGAAGGCGGTGACGAAGCCGGTGACGACAGCGGTGAATGCGGCGCCGATAACGATACCGACCGCGAGATCTACGACGTTTCCACGCAGAAGAAACGAGCGAAATCCTTTGAACACCAAAAACTCCTGATATAACGCGTGCCGAGGCACTGAAGTCGCGGCGGCCGTGTGGCCGTCGGCGGACAATTTTGCCGGGCGACCTGCCCGGCGTCCAATTTGCTCACTCGTTCAAGTGAAACAGGTGAAGTACCGCACCTTCGAGGCGGATATGTCCCGGTGCTTTAGGGGAAGTTGTGAATGTATCTGCTCGGAGCTGTGAGGATGCATCGAATTTTGACGTGGGCAGGTCGACGGTCCGGACCGTGCTCACTGCATAGAGAAGGGCTGCAGGGGGGTGTCTCATGTATCAGGTGAGTGAGCTCTGTCCGGGTTCCGGGCCGATCGTGTGGGGGGTGTATCTCCGTCGGAATCCAGGGCGCTCAATTCCTTTTCTCTGCTTCCCGTTGCTGTTCCGCTGGAAAGAGTGCCGCGACCTGCGTTCGGGAGGAGACGCCAAGTTTTGTGAGGATGTGTTCGACATGGGTGTCGGCCGTTCGTTTTGAAATGACAAGACGTTCGGCGATTTCCCTGTTCGTCATTCCTTCAGTGATCAGGCAGGCGACTTCGCGCTCGCGACGGGTGAGGCAGCCAGAGGCTGGGGGGTCGGGTTGCACGGACAGTCCGTTGTCGTCCGACAGTGCGAAAGCCATGAGTCGTTCGTGTGGCAGGGCCGCCCCTGTCCGATGCAGCTCTTGTCTCGTAGCCGCACCCAGAGATCGATCCAATTCGTCGAGAGTGAGTTCGTGGACACGGATCAATTGGGCATTTTCCATGGCCCGCCCCCGGCCCAGGAGCCGGAACAGTGCGTCCGCGCCTCCGAGGATGATGGCGGCGCGCTGGTGGCACCCGCGCTCGGTCGTGGCCCAGGCAAGGAAGTCGAGACAGACTGCCACGCCCAGGATGTCTCCCCGGCAGTCATGCAGTTCCAGGGCCTGGCGCGCGGCCCGTTCGGCAGCGTCGGCGCGACCGGCTTGCAGCTGGGCGACCGCCATGAAGCCGTAGGTGTGCCCTTGGACGTAACTCTCACGGCTGTCGTTGCCGAGGAGGCGGAGAACCTCCTCGAACGCGCTGAGCGCCGCATCGGCCCGGTCATGGAGGGCGTAGACGATGCCTAGCCGCAGACTAGCCAGCGCTACGTCGAGGTCGGTTCCATCCTTCTTGAGCCGTTCCAGGGCCAGACGGAGTTGTTCCACTGCTTTGTGGTGTTCGCCGGTGACGCCGTAGGCCATGCCGTGACACATCAGGGCGAGGGCGTTGAGTCTGCGATCGGCGAGTAGTGCGGCCTGCTCCTGAAGTACGGCGGAGAGTCGTGAAGCGGCCTCCGCGTCGCCCTGGATCACGGCGAAGGTGGTGGCCCATACCAGGGCCTTGACGCGGTCTTCGGTGATCTCTGGCTGTTGGGCGAGGGCACGATTCATCCAATAGAGCGCCTGCGCCGAATGGCTGGCGCAGAGTTTGTATGGCCACACGGCAGCGGCCAGAGCGAGCAGTGTGCCGTCGGCGTCGGCATACTCCAGGGCGGCGGTGAGGTTGCGGTAGTCGGAAAGCAGGGCTGTGTACAAGGGCACTTGCGCGGAGGTGAAGAACTTCTTCTCGAAGTCGCTCAGCCGCGTGTGGAAGTAGTCGATCAGCCGGCGTCGTATCGGGACCGTTTCACCGATCCTGTCCAACTGCTGGGCGCCGAAGTCACGGATGACGTCCAAGAAGCGGTACCGGTCCCCTTCCCGGAGGAGCACGGACTTGTCGACCAGACCGACTATGGGTTCCAGTACCGACCCTGTCGGCAGCCGGGTGTCCGTGCACACGGCGTCGATCGCGGCCAGGTCGAAATCACCGCCGAAAACCGACAGCCGTGCCCACAGCAGTCGCTCGTCTGGGGAGCAGAGGTCGTGGCTCCAACCGATCGTGGCGGCAAGGCTTTGATGGCGTGCATGAGCGGTCGCGCGGCCGGTGCCGAGTACGGCGAAACTCTCGGTGAGCCGGGCGGTCAGGGTGGCGATGGGCAGCGCGCGCAGGCGGACCGCGGCCAACTCGATCGCCAGCGGAACGCCGTCGAGGCGGCGACAGAGGGCCGCTGCCGTGGTGCGCTCTTCGGGCGTGAGGACCAGGCCGGGAACGGCGGATGCCGCACGATGCTCGAAGAGTTGGAGCGCCTCGCTGTTCTCGCCTTTTGCCAGGTCGAGCGGCTGTACGGCCATGACGTACTCCGCGGGGATACCGAGGGGTTGGCGGCTGGTGGTGAGGATCTTCAGCCGGGGTGATCGGGTCAGCAGTGCGTCGGCCAGCAGGGCGCAGGTGTCGACCATGTGCTCGCATGTGTCGAGCACAAGCAGCAGCTCTCGGTCGGCGACATGGTCCACGACGGCGTCGAAGGCGAAAGGGCGTGTCCGATCCGCTAGTTCGAGGGCATCGGCGACGACTTCGGGCAGCCGCTCCGGGCCGCGCAGCCCCGACAGCTCGGCCAGCCGCACTCCGTCGGCGAAGCCCGGTGCCGCCTGAGCCGCAGCACGCAGGGCGAGACGGGTCTTACCGACGCCGCCGGGTCCCACAAGGGTCACGAGCCGTGTCTGCTTGAACAACTGTGCCAGTTGGCGCAGTTCGTACTCCCGCCCGACGAAACTGGTCAGTTCCGTCGGCAGACGGCCTGGTCGGCGCCATGAGGATAAGAAGCCCACCGATTGCCCCGCATTCACTTGTTCCGACAGCAGTGTATTGATGCCGCCCTGCACGCCAAGGCAGGCGCTGGGTCTACGTCCCCTCGCGGAGGGACCTGTCGCCTCCGGCAGCGGGAGCATGGCATGGCCCTGGCCCGGCAGGGGTGTGAGACGGCAAGGGAGACCTGACTCCTCGGTGCATCCTGCAGGGGCCGCGGGCCTGCGGGGTCGATTTCCGTGCAAAGCCATCGTTTCAGCCCAGCGCTGGGTCTGGTGACGTGGCGAGGCATGCTGCCGTCCTTCGTGTCGCTGTCGATCGGGCATCTGAAGAAACCTTTTCTCCGTGGTGCTCATCACTGCCCCTCTCGTGTCGTGCCGGATCCTGGCGAACCGAAGTGAGGGGAGCGCAACGAGGCTTGAAGGGTGCAGGAGGCAGGCCGCACGCGCCTCCTGCCCCCGTTCCCGAGAGTGCGCATCTGCGTCGGGTGACAGCGTGTTGGCGGAGTCCCTTTTGTCCCTTCCGACTTCTCCGGTGGCCTGACTCCGGCTCCGGTTCAGTGCGCGGGGCCGCTCGGGCTCTCCCCGCTCGCGGATGGCAGGGTCGGAGATAGAGCGGTGCTTGGTGTGGCGCGGTCCACCAACTCCACGAGGCAGCACGCTGTTTGGTCGTACGGCCGTCCTGCGGCGAGCGGCCGCCTGGTCACGTGCGGCATGCCGCGCTGCTCAGGATGACTTGCACGGCGAAAGGTATCGACGGGGCTCGGCCCGCTGGCCGCGGCGCCATGGCGGGCGGGGACCTCGTAGTGCCCGGCGCTGGTGGCCACGGTGAAGACAATCAGGCCGACAAGCGCTGCCGTCACGGCGGCAACGAGAAGAGTGAGTGCGCGAACCCGCCGTTCGCTGTCGTCACGTACGGAGGCAGGCCGCGCCAGGGTGGCTGTTTGCGCCGGCTCCAGACGCTGCTTGAGCCGGTCCCGTGCCGTGGGATCACCCTCTGGAAGACAACCGTCCAATATCGTGCGGGCATTGAACAGTCTGTTCTGGGTGGCGGCGGTGCTGGCCTGGGTTTCGGCGGCGGCTTCGGAGACGCTCAAACCCACTCCGTCGCAGAGCAGGACAGCGCGGCGCGCAAAGGGCGGAATCTGCGACAGCGCGCGCAGAAGAGGATCGATGAAGCCCGGAACCGGCTGGGTGACGGCCGGGCGGAAGCGGTGCCAGGGGGAGAGGGCGTACTCGTGGGCGTGCTCCCGTACCCACGCCACGGGGTCAGGGTCGCGGGCCACTTCGGGCCAGTGTTCCCAGGCTCGGCGGAAGGCGTGCTCGGTGGATTCGAACGCCAGTCGGCGGCAGCCTGTCAGCAGATATGCCTGCTGAACCAGGGACGGGGCGGCATAGATGTAGAGCGCGTCGAATGCAGCGCCGGCGGTCAGAGGCGGCGCCACTGCTGTAGGGGGACCGGCCACGTGAAGGCTGCGAGATACGGCGGTGGCGCATGGCAGGTCCAGCGCGCGCAGGATCGCCCGGCGCGAGGTGCTCGACGTAGCGGTGCGGCAGTCCCAGGTCCCCTGTGGGTTCCCGTACATGAAGGGATGTCCTCTGTTGTTCAGATCAGCCGTGAGCGAGTGCGTGTGGACTCTCTGGGCGATGAGCCGACGAGTTGGCAGAGATGCGACACCTGGCTGGCATGAGCGTCGCCTCGTGTGGTGGCGCGGTGGTGCTGCCCGCGGCACGAACAGATGAGGGAGGCTCCGTGCTGTGGGCCGCGTGGCCAGGCCGTCGGCACAGAGGTCGGTGACCAGGCCGCAAACGTTCGCGTGGGCCCAGGGGAGGAGGCATTCGGTCATGATTGTTATCCAGGGCGGCCGGGGTGCCGCGGGTTCTCCTCCAGACCCGGCCGACAGGACCCTGCTGGTGCTTCACGGCCGTCCGCGTGTGCCCCATGAGCAGTCCGGCCCAGACGTCGTTACGGGGGCGGGCTGAGGGCCCCGGAGGGAGTCCGCCGCGCACGGCTGTTACCAGTGCGAGGTTGACCTGGACTTGGGCGGCGTGGGCGGCGTGGGCGGCAAGAGTGGCGGATGCCGGTTGGCTGCAAGGGGCGTAGGCCGGGATGCTTTTCGCTGCCTTTGTGAAGTGTCTGGCTGCGCTACGCAGGTCACGGTCGCCCGGGGCCAGCAGGCCTTCGACGTGGGCGACGCGACGGCACACACTCGCCTCATCACCGGCCGACAAGGTGGCGGCCCAGGCCCGTGCGCGGAACTGGCGTGTCACAAGCGGCTCGGTCTCCGCGCGCAGCCATGCCGCCAACCACAGCAGCGAGGCGTTTGACTCTGCCTGCGTCTGAACCGTGGTGGCAGCGTCAGCGGTATGCCTGGGCGAGAATGCGGGGCACAGCGGCTGTCGGACGGCCATGGGCAAGAACGGGGCGACTGCGGGGCCCGGATTCTGCCTGCCGACACCCACACTTACCATTCGAAGGCTGATCTTTTCCGGGGAGGCCGCACAGGAAATTGTCAGTGCGCTCATGCCCACGTCGGCGCAGCCGACCGCCGCTGAGAGCCGATCTATGGACGCCAGTGCGGTCCGTGTCGCCATCTTCCGTATTCCGCCTGCAAGTTCATCGCTTGAGGCGGGCCGCAGCTTCCGACTCGCGGCGCATCCCATCACTTTCCGGAACCCCCTGTCTCCGACCTTGGCGCGATCCACGCGGCCCCGTGGCCACAGACGGCGGAGCCGTCGCCGCAGGCGCGTTGTCGCTAACCCAACGCGCCTTCCGTGCGCTTGGTCGTGCGCTGGGAAGCCGGATCACTCTCCGGGCCCAGACGTAGAACTGCCGTGCTGTAGGAGGCCGACGAGTACGTACGGTCGACTGGATATACGTAGGCGCCAACTCCTCCCGCCGGGTGGCTACAGCGTGGGACGGAGAGGGAGCCCGTGCCCCTGCGTCTTCCACCGACCACCGGCGGAGCCGCCAGGGCGGATGGCTGTGGGGCGGCTGGGGTGCGTTCGCGATGCCGTAAAGCGCCTGTGCATGTGGCCGGTAACGGGGAGAGCTTGGCCGGGCAACCGATGAAGGCCTACTATGCGGCCTGGCTCGAGACGGCGGAGGCGTGTCCAGCGGGCAGCGGTGTCCCGACGAACCGTGTCGGTGGCCCTCCGGGCTGGCCCGAGCCGTCCAGGATGGCGACGACCGGCATGGCGTCGACGGAGTAGGTCGGTTTACAGCGTGCACTGGTGCCGTGGCGTGCCGTGCCGTGCTGCGTGGGCGGCCGGCGCCGAGGGCTCAGATACCGAGGTCGTGTGTGTACGTATGTAGGTCGCCCCAATTCTGCGCAGCTTCTCGACGCGTACCGCGCCCCCGAGCTTCGCCTATCGACAGCCATCGGTGGGCGAAGCAGCGAGGATGCGCGGCTCACCCAAAATTCGGGGTAGTCATGTCACTCATGGCCGTCGGAGCCGAATCCTCGACGCCTCCATCTGTTCGCGGCACTTGACCGCCGAAGGCCTCTGGTACTCCCGTGTGACTTCGTGATCCAGCTACTGAACTTGAGCTCGTGATGTCAGTGGTTGGCGAGGCCGACCGCAACTTACCGTGGCCGAGGACGGGGCCTGCTGGTGGGTCCGACAGACCGTGCGGCTACTCTCGGCCCACCGCGGCCTCGGTCGTGGCCAAGCCAGCGCTTTGGTCTGTGAGGAGCACGTCCGATGGCTCGCACCACCCCGCCACGTCCGCTCGATGTCGAGACGCTGTTCCCGGAGGTGGTCCCCTATCGGAAGACGGCTGTTTGCCTGCATCCGCGCCTTGGCAATCCGAGCGCGCGGGAAAGCTCGCTTGGCGGACCCGTGCTGTGGCCGCTCTCGGAGCCTTGGCCTCACTGCGAGGACGACCACCCGCGCACGGCGTTTTCCCCTCCCGTTCAGGGACCGATCCCGCTTGTCCCGGTCCTCCAGCTATTCGCGAGAGACGTGCCTGACCTGGCTTTCCCCGGCACCGCCGATCTGCTGCAGGTGCTCTGGTGTCCCTTCGACCACGAGGAGGGGTACGTTCCGCGCCCCGAGAGGTACTGGCGGGACAGCTCCCTGAGCGACCTGCGGCCGGCCAGTCCCCCCTGCCCGGTCGGCCCGGACGACGACTACCTTCCCACTCCATGCGTCCTGCACCCCGAGCGCGTCACCGACTACCCGAACTGGGACCTCCCGGACGAGGTCGCCGAGGCGCTCGAAGCCAGGTTCGAACAGCTGGAGGAGGAAACCGGCTGGTCCTACTGGTCCCACCTGTCCGTGTCGGACGGCGTCAAGGTCGGCGGGTACCCGACGTGGACGCAGGACCCTTACTGGCCGACGTGTCCTACATGCAGTGTGCGCATGGAGCATCTCCTGACGGTCAACAGCTCCGAGTTCGACGGCGAGAGCTGGCGCACGTGGCTGCCCGTCGAGGACACCCCGGCCACGGGAACCATCTGGGACCTGCCTTACGAACAACGCACCGCGATCCAAAGCCCCCCTGGGCTCATGCTCGGCGACATGGGCGGCATGTACTTGTTCGAATGCACCAGCTGCCCCGACAGGCCCTTCGCCTACCACTCAGACTGTTCTTGACCCCCGCGCGACGTTCGCGGCCATGAAGTCCTTCATTCCAGTGGTGAAGTGGGGGCGGGCGTTGTCCCATGCGAGCAGGATCGGGCCGTCGAGGTGGATGCGAACGGATGCGAACGCGGACGATGAGGTCGCGGAAGTCGTGCCACGCGAAGTCCTTCGGTGTGTCCTCGCGCTCCGACGAGGTGCTCGCGGATCGCATAGATTAGCCGGGATCGCACGCCCGGCTTGTCGCAAGCCGTGCCCGCCATCGACACCCGCCCGGAGCCACGGCCCCTCACCCTCACAACCGGGGCCGGGCCGATCCGGCCCCAGGTTCTGACGCGCGGTGGAGTCAGCGGCGGAGCCACCGACTGCCCGGCCTCATCTTTGAAAACGACCCAGGCGTCGCGCTCCGCCGCGGTGCTCCTACCTGCGGCCAGGTCGCCTTCCTCCCCTGCCAGTTGGAAGCGACACCGCTTCCAACCAGCACAACGAGCGACCCCGGGAACCTGTGTGGTCACAGCACTTGTACTCCAGCCGTAGATCGGGATCTTGCTTGTTGCGCTGGTCGCTTCGGCTGCCCTGTGAGGTGCGCAAGGGTGCCTTGCAGAGTGGCCACTGGGATGCAGTCGCACTCAGTGCCGCGCTTTCAGCAATCTGAGCAGTACGGACCAGCGGGCGCCTTCGGAAAGTCCGAGCGTCCGTCCAGCCACCCGCAGAGCCGTTCGGCCAGTGTGAGGTCCTCGGGGAACAAAGCGTGTCCGTGTTCAGGGCATCGGGCGTTGGGATCCCAACCCCACATGCGGCCTTCTGGAGTGCTGTAGTCGACGAGGGACCAGATCGCACAGCCCCACGTCAAGAGTGGCACAACAGACGGTGGGTAGTTGGGGCGTCCGCGCCAGCCCAAGTACTCCTCCAGCAGCCGACTGCTGTCGCTGAAGCTGTAGGTCGTATCGGTAAGGGACAAGGCCTCGCCCCAGCGGCCGAACCCACCGTCGGCGACTTCGAGATAGATCCGCTTGAGGAGCGGCGGCATCGGATGCCCCACCGCGGCCTCAAGCTCGGCCACGGCCTCGGGCGGCGCAGGCGGTGGCAGCTCGCCGGCCGCATCCTGCTCTCGGATTCTGTGGATGATCTCGTCGTTGGTCATGGCGACATTCGTAGCAGCTGCCACCGACAGCGTGCCCGGGCTATCCGAGGCAACTGATTGCGGCCACCGTTGATCATCGTGACTTGTGTGGAGTAACGATGAGACGGTGGCCGCAGGTCACAGCATAGATCCCGTTCGCTGGCGGGAGGCCTTCGAGGTGGCCATGGGCCGGATCGCGGGCCGGTTCTCCCGGTTCGAGCCACGGCTTCGGGCCGCGCGGTTGGTGCTGGGCCTGTTGTCGGACCTGCCGCGCAAGAACTGCTGGACGATCGCGGAGTGGGCCGGGGAAGCGAATCCGCACGGCATGCAGCATCTGCTGTGCCGGGCCTCGTGGGATGCCGACGCCGTCCGTGAGTACGTTGTTGAGCACTTGTGCGACCAGGAGGCGGTGCTGGTCGTGGACGAGACCGGCGATGTGAAGAAGGGTGTCCACACCGGCGGTGTCCAGCGCCAGTACACCAAACCCGAGCTGGCCCGCAGGATGATCGAACGGTTCCTGGTCGCCGGACACCGCGTCGGCTGGGTCGCCGGCGACGAGGTCTACGGCGGCAACCCCAAGCTGCGCTCCGCCCTGGAGGAACGTGGCCTGGGATATGTCCTCGCGGTGGCCTGCTCGGCTGAAGTCACCACCAATGCTGGCGCGTTCCGCGCCGACACGCTCGCGGCGAAGGTACCGAAGCGGGCCTGGCAGAAGCTGTCAGCAGGTGCGGGAGCCAAGGGCAACCGCTTCTACGACTGGGCCGTCATCGACCTGGCCGAGACCGGACCGGGCCACCGGCATCTGCTGATCCGCAGAAACCGTCGCACCAGTGAACTGGCCTACTACCGGTGCCATTCCACCCGGCCGGTCCCGCTGACCACCCTGGTCAGGGTCGCCGGATCAAGATGGCGGGTGGAGGAGACATTCCAGACCGAGAAGGGGCTGGCCGGCTTGGACGAGCACCAGCTCCGCCGCTGCCCGTCCTGGGCCCGCTGGGTCACCCTCGCCATGCTTGTCCACGCCTTCCTCGCCGTCGTCCGCGCCGACGAACACACCCGCCTAGCCACCGACGACCTCATTCCGCTGACGTGCAACGAGATCCAGCACCTGTTCATCGCGCTGGCCGTCCGACCCCTGTCCACCGCGGCTCACCGCCTGAGCTGGTCCGAGTGGAGACGCCGTCATCAAGCCCGATCGCGTACCGGTCACTACCGGCGACAAGCCGCGAATCAGACATGAAGATCACGATCTAGAGCTGGAGTACTAGTACTCCAGCAGCACTTTGACGTTTTCCCTGCTCAGGGGAGGTTTCGGTGAGTGTAGTGGGCTGATGGTCGGTCCGTGTTCTCTTTCCCGCA